>NZ_CM182071.1:0-1289848 GCF_059417905.1 Candidatus Pelagibacter sp. PS_23
ATGACAAGCAACAACACAACACAAAGTACAAAAGATGTTTCATCTGAAGCTTTAGATTGGGCTTTAATTCAAAAGGATATGAAAAATAAACTAGGTAGCGATATATATGAAAGCTGGCTTAGAAAGATAGACTTTGTTGAAGAGATGAATAGCTATGTCTTACTTTCGGTTTCTACTAGATTTATTCGAGACTGGATTACTTCAAGATATTTAGACCAAATTTTGCAAATAGTAAAAACGTATAAGAAAGATTTAACAAGAATAGAGTTTAAGATTATTGAAAAAAATTCTGAAAATGAGATAGAAAATAATTTTACTAAAAATGAAAATAATGAAAACGTATCATTCATTAAAGATACATACTTACAATATAACAGAATAGACCCAAATAAAAGATTTGATAATTTTATAACAGGAACAAGTAATAAACTTGCCTATGAAGCATCCATGAAAGTTTCAGAAAATATTTCTCATTATAATCCACTTTATATTTATGGAGGAGTTGGAATGGGAAAAACACATTTATTAAATTCAATTGGTCTTTCATTAAAAGAAAAAAACAAAGTTATGTTTATTTCTGCTGAGAGATTTATGTATCAGTTTGTAAAATCAATCAAATCTAATGATATGGTGAAGTTTAAAGAGTATTTTAGAAATACTGACATATTATTGATAGACGATATTCAATTCATGAATGGTAAAGAAGCAATGCAAGAAGAGTTTTTTCATACGTTTAATGCACTATTAGATAAAGGCTCACAAGTTATAATCTCTGCCGATAGAGCTCCGAACAAATTATCAAGAATCCAAGATAGAATTAAATCAAGATTTGCTGGAGGTCTTGTTGTGGATATACAAAAACCTGACTATGAACTTAGAAGTAAAATTGTTAAACAAAAAACAGAGGAACTAAACATTTTTTACTCAAATCAAGTAAATATTTCAGAAGAAATACAAAAGTTTATAAGCACAGAAATAACCACAAGTATTAGAGAGTTAGTAGGAGCAATTAATAGAGTTGTTTCTTTTTCAAGAATTTACAACAAAGTTCCAAATTTATCAGAGGTTAAAGTAGTTTTAAAAGATCTATTAAATATTGGAGAAAACAAAGTAACAATAGATTTAATACAATCAACCGTATGTAAGTTCTTCAAAATTAGTAAAAGTGAGATGCTTTCTTCAAGAAGATCTAGATATCTTGTAAGACCAAGACAAACAGCAATATATTTAACAAAAATTTTGACATCTAAGTCATTACCTGAAATTGGAAGAGAATTTTCTAATAGAGATCATACAACAATCATTCATTCAGTTAAAACCATTGAAAAATTGAAGGAAAAAGATCCAGAAATGACAAACAATATTAATAATCTAAAAAATCAGATATTGTATAATAAAGAAAATGAAATTTAACGTTAATCAACAAGATCTGCAACAAGCACTTAATTATTGCCAAGGCGTAATTGAAAAAAGAAGCACACTCCCTATTTTGTCAAATGTTTTATTAAATGCGAGTAATTCTAACCTAACAATTACAGCAACAGATTTAGATTTAATATTTATTCATCAAATTAACAATGTAGAAGTTATAGAAGAAGGAAACACAACTACCACGTCATCTATTATGTATGACATCATAAGAAAATTTTCGTCAGGAAAAAAAATTAATTTATCTTTAACAGACGTTAGCAAACTTCAAGTTGAGTCTGAAAAGTCTGTTTTTAATTTAAATTGTATTAGTGCATCTGAGTTTCCACTAACAGATGAAAACTTTAATCAAAATGAATTTTCTATAAAATCAAAACAATTATTGAAATTATTGAATAAATGTAAATTTTCAGTTTCAAATGATGAAACAAGACACTATTTAAGTGGAATTTTTTTTCATCAAACACAAACTGAAGATAAAAATTTTTTAACAGCAGCAGCTACAGACAGTCATAGAATGTCTATTTCAAAAATAAGATTAGACCAGCAAGTAGATTTTGAACCAATAATACTTCCTAAAAAAACAATTTTTCAACTATGCTCATTGTTAGAAAGTTATGATGGTGATGTTAAAATTTCAAATATTAAATCTAAAATAAAATTTGAATTAAATAATAGTATATTAATATCTAAGTTAATTGATGGAAAATTTCCAAATTATATTCAGGTAATACCTAAGAATAATCAAAAGAAGTTAGAAATAGATTTAAAATTATTTTTAGACTCTGTTGATCGAGTTGCTTCAGTTTCATTAGATAAAAAAGATGGAGTTAAATTTAGTTTGTCAAAAGACGTTTTAAACTTATCAGTTAACAACACAAATAGTGGTGATGGAAAAGAAAGTTTAACTGTAAAGTTTGATCATGATCTAGAAATAAGTTTTAATTCTAGATATTTAATTGATGTAGCAGCACAACTTGATGGAGATAAGATTGAAATTTTTTTCAATGATACTGGGTCTCCGGCATTAATTAAAGATCCAGGCGATTTTGACAGTATATTTGTTGTAATGCCTATGAAAGGCTAGCTTAAAGTATCAAGTTCAGTGTAAATAGTTTTTTCCAATTCTTTTGTAAAAATTTCCTTGCTTAGTCCAGGTTCAATAGGTTTTAAAATTGAAACAGTTAGAGTGGTATTAATTTTTTTCCAACCATGTTTTGGCCAGGTATTACCAGAATTGATTGCGATTGGTTGGCATGGAATATTTAATTCTTCATAAATTCTACCAGATCCTTTTTTAAAAGGAGTTCTATCTTCTGCAGAAAGTCTTGTTCCTTGTGGAAAAATTATTAAAGGTCTTTCAGATAATTTCACTTGTTTAGAAATATCATCGAAAAAACCTAAGTTTTCTTTAGAAATTTTATTTCTTTTAATTGAAATTGACCCTATTTTTTTTAAATACCAGCCAAATATAGGAATCATTAGCAATTCTTTTTTTAAAATAAAAACAGGAGAATTAAAGATAGTTTGTAAAAAAAAAGTTTCAAACATTGACTGGTGTGAAGCAGCTATAAAAAATTTTTTTCCTCTAATTATGTTTTCCCTACCTTTAATGATTATCTTTGTTGATAAAAATATTTTTAAACATAAAGAAGTCCAAAAGCCCATAATTTTTCCACCAAATAAAACTATTTTTTTTGGTAGTAAAATTGCTGGCAAGAAAATTATGGAAATTAAAACTATTCCTAAGAAAAAAAATAATGAAAATAAAAAATTTCTTATCATATTAATCAAAAACTAAATCAAATCTTTTAGTTTTTGTCTTTTTTTAATAATATTAATCTTTGATCCTTTAATTATTAATTCTGCTGGCTTTGGCCTTACATTGTAATTTGAGCTTAGTGACATTCCATAAGCTCCAACATCACACATTATCACAAGATCTTTTTCTTTTAATTTCTGAAAACCTTTTATAGTTGTAAATTTGTCTGTACTTTCACAAATTGGTCCTACAAATTCATAAGTTTTGTTTGAAATTCTATTATTTTTTACTACAGGTATAGTTTGGTGATTTGCACCATATAATGCAGGTCTCATAAGATCATTCATTGCAGCATCTAATATGATGAAATCTTTTTTAGTATTTTCTTTTATATAAATAACTTGAGAAATTAAAAATCCAATATTACCAACTATAGATCGACCAGGTTCAAATATTATTTTTGTTTTTTGGCCCTTTAAAAATTTTTGTATAGCAATGTTATATTTTTGATAGTTAAGTTTTTTACTATTTTTCTCATAAGAAATACCCATGCCCCCACCTAGATCAATAAATTCAAAGATATGACCACTTTTTTTTATTATTTTATTCACTACATTGAGCATTTTTTCATATGGTTTGTGATCTAAAATTTGACTACCAATATGAACACTTAAGCACTTAAGGTTAATATTTTTAGAATGATTTGTAAAATTTACTAATTCAAAAAAAGTTTTTTTATCTACACCAAATTTATTTTCTTTTTTTCCAGTTGAAATTTGTTTTAATGTCTTAGCATCTGTATTGGGATTAAGTCTAATACCTATATTAACTATTTTTTTTTTTGATTTTGCAATTTTTTCAATTTCAATAATTTCACTTTTAGACTCAGCATTTATTAATAAAATTTTTTTATCAATTGCATAACTTATTTCTTTTGAAGTTTTACCCACGCCCGAAAAAACAATTTTTTTTGGGTTTATACCTGCTTTTAGAGCCATCATTAACTCACCCATTGAAACAACATCAGCACCTAGCCCTAATTTTCTAATTTCTCTTATCAGATTTACATTAGTATTGGATTTGACAGCAAAACAAATCAATGGAGAAAAAGAGCTAAAATTTTTTTTAAAATTTTTTATGTTTTCTGTTAGCCGTTTGTGTGAATAACAATAAGTTGGTGTACCAAACTTTTTTGCTATTTTTTGAACATTAACTTTTTCAATTGTTAAGTTTTTATTTATATATTTCATCAATCTACTGACTTTGGAAAAACCATTTCATTCCCCTCATATTGAGGGTCTCTTTTTTTTCCACATGAAAACAAGAAAGAACAAATTATACAAATTAAAATTAGTTTTTTTATCATTTTACGTTTTTTTATATTTCATTATCATTTTTTTGATATTATCAAAAGACGTTCCACCATAAGATTTTTTAGAGTTAACAGAGTTTATTACATTAAATATCTTTAAAACTTCAATTGTAAGCCTTGGTTCAATTTTCTTTAGTTCGTCAATATTTAATTCATTCAATTTTTTCTTTTTTTTCTCTGCATAATTCACAATAGAAGCTGTAGTTTGATACGCTTTTCTAAATGGCATTGAATGATTTTTAACAAGATAGTCAGCTAAGTCAGTAGCTGTAATATAGCCTGAGTTAGCAAGGTCTAACATTTGTTGTTTATTAGGTTTTAGATTTTTTAAAACCTCATTAAGAATAGCAATACTATTATTAAGGATTTCATTAGATTTGAAGAGTATTTCTTTGTCATCTTGAAGATCTTTAAAATAAGATATGGGAAGCCCTTTAAGAATTGTCAACATTGAAAACAAATTTCCATAAACCGTTCCAGTTTTCCCTCTTAAGTATTCTAACAAATCAGGATTCTTCTTTTGAGGCATTATTGAAGAACCAGTTACCACTTTGTCTGAAAGTGTGATTAAATTGAATCCATCAGAGTTCCAAATAATTAGTTCTTCAGCTATTCTTGAAATATGCATTGAACAAACAGAAGCACTGTATAAAAAATCCAAAACAAAATCTCTATCTGCAACAGTATCAATTGAGTTATTAGTTGGTCTTTTAAATCCTAGTTTTTTTGAAGTAAAATTTCTGTCAATATTAAAAGAAGTACCTGTTAAAGCGGCAACACCCAAAGGATTTTCTGATAAACTTTCTAAATTATAGGTAAATCTTTTTTTGTCCCTATTAAACATTTCTACATAAGACATTAAATAATGCGCAAAAGATACAGCTTGTGCATTTTTTAAATGAGTAAACCCAGGCATTATGGTTTCAATATTTTTTTCTGAAATTTTGAGAATGGTTTTAATAATATTGTCTAAATTCTTATTAATTTCTTTAGTTGCTGAAGTCGTCCACATTTTAAAATCAGTAATTACCTGATCATTTCTAGATCTAGCCGTGTGAACATATCCAGCCTCTTCTCCTATAATTTGAAATAATCTTTTTTCAATATTCATATGAATATCTTCATACTTTCTATTATATTCAAATTTATTTTTTAAAATTTCTTTCTCAATTTTATTAAGCCCGAAAATTATTTTATTCTTAATTTTAAAAGAAATAATTTTTTGTCTAAATAACATCTCAACATGTACGATTGATCCTAAAATATCTTCTTGAAAAAGCTTTTTATCAATATCTATTGAATTACCAACTTTTTGAAACAAGGTTGAGGCATCTTTTTTTATTCTCGATCCCCATATTGCCGTATTGTTTTTATTTTTTACCATGATAATTAATTATACATATTTAGTATGAAATTATTATTAATATTTATCTACCTAATAACTAGCAACATTAGTTATGCACTAGAAAAACCTAATATAAAAAATTTAGTTTTATCAAAAAATCCAAAAATATATGAGGAAGTAGTTTTTAAGGACTCAAACGATTACGATGTAAATTTAGATGATTTTAAAGGAAAATTGTTAATATTGAATTTTTGGGCTACTTGGTGTGCTCCATGCAGAGAGGAGATGCCATCTCTAGATGACTTACAGTTAAATAGTAATTTTGATAACTTAAAAATTTTTCCTATTAATATTGGTCAGGAAAATTTCTCTAAATCAGACTCTTTTTTTAAAGAACTAAATATTCAAAATCTAGAGATATATTTTGATGCGCCAATTACTTTGGCTAAAAAATTTTCTTTAAGGGGAGTTCCTACAACTATTTTATTTAATAAAAAAGGTGAAGAGTTTGGGCGTATTATGGGCTCTATTGATTTTAATAATTTGGATTTTATTAATTGGCTAAAACAATACGATTAATCTTTAAAGAAATAAGCAAAACTAACCAATGCTACTATAGCAATGAATTGCAGCAACACTCTTAGCTGCATCAGTTTATTCGAATATTTTTTGCTAGTTTCGCCACCTTTGAACAAAGTTCCAATTCCTAAGATCAAGACGACTGCTACAACTATTAAAAGCACAATACCTAAAATTTTAACTAATGTTCCTGTTATCATGAAACTATTGTAGAATAATTTTTAATAAAAAAAACATAATAAAAACATCTATGACACTTTGTCTATCAACTACAATTATTAAGCCAGAAAAAGATATACCAATTAAAAATGCTATTATTTTACTGCACGGCTATGGGGGTGATGGGAAAGACATAAGTATGTTGACCTTAAATTGGAAAAGATTTTTGCCTAATACTATTTTTTTATGTCCAGATGGTCATGAAGAATGTAAAATTAACCCAGCAGGTTTTCAATGGTTTGATTTAACTAAAGATGATCCAAGTTATATTCTAGAAGAATCTAAAAAAGCAGAAAATAAACTCCAAAAATATATTGAAGAAGTTAAAAGTGAATATAATCTTAATAATTCTCAAATTTGCTTATCAGGATTTAGTCAAGGATGCATGATGTCTATTAATTTAGGTTTAACTAGCAATCAAAATTATAATTGTATTGTTGGTTTTTCTGGTAAGATAATTAATCAAGATGATCTTAGTATGAGAAAATCTTCTACTACTAAAATGCTATTGATACATGGTGATCAAGACGCAGTTGTGTCACCAACATTTTTATTAGAGGCAAAAGATTTCCTAATTAGAAATAATATTGAAATTGAAACCAAAATGATAAAGAATTGTGAACATCATATTCCTATTGAGGCATCAAGCGCGGCTTTAAATTATATTAAAAATAACTTTCAAATATAATTAAATTCTATTTATTGATAAATTATTTTTTTTCAGTTAGAGTTTTTTATAATGATTTTTAACGATCAGAATTTGTCTTTAGAAAAATGTCCTGCGCTAGTGTTAAATGCAGATTATAGGCCTTTAAGTTATTATCCATTGTCTTTATGGAGCTGGCAAGATTCTATAAAATCTGTTTTTTTGGATAGAGTGGTTATAGTTAGTAATTATGACAGAGTTATTAGGAGCCCATCGTTTAATATGAGATTACCAAGTGTTATTGCATTAAAAAGTTTTATAAAACCACAGTCTAATCCTAGCTTCACAAGATTTAATGTTTTTTTAAGAGATAAATTTTCATGTCAATACTGTGGAAGTGGTGAAGATCTTACTTTTGATCATTTACTTCCAAGATCCAAAGGTGGACAAACCAACTGGGATAATGTTGTAACTGCTTGTTCTTCATGCAATGTAAAAAAAGGTGGAAGGTTATTAAAAAATTTGGATATGAGCTTAAATCAAAAGCCATATCAGCCATCTACAGAAGACCTACATAAAAATGGTAAAAATTTCCCACCAAATTTCCTACACAAGAGCTGGATGGATTATTTGTATTGGGATGTTGAGTTAGAAGCTTAATTAAATTTTCTCAGAAATATTAATAGCAATTTTTGATCCAGTTTTAATTAATTTATCCAGAATAGAATACATTCCTTTTTTAGTTGCACCTTCTTTATAGGCTATATCTTTATGATGCAGCTCATCTTCTCTAAATTTAATTATTTTTTCTTTTAATTTTTTCTCATCATTTTCTAATTCATTAATTTGATTTAGATAATGTTCGTCAATTACTTCTTCCACTGAGGCAGTGCATAGCATAGCAGCTTTTTTCCCCAGCATTGTTGAGCCAAAACCAAGTCCTACACCAAGCAAATCCCATAAAGGTAAAAACTTTGTAGGTTTTATATTTCTTTTTTTAATTTCATTTTCAAAATATTCACAGTGTTCTTTTTCGTGAATTTTCATTTCTTCAATTTTCTTTTTAAGGTTTTCATCTTTAACAAATGTATTTAGAGCTAGTAATTGGCCTTCATAAATTTTTATTGCGCCTCGTTCACCTGCGTGATCAACTCGAATAAATTCTTTTACTTTTTCTTTATTTGTTTTTTTCATAAGTTAAGAAAAGTTTTATAGTTATAGTTGTGATTATTAAAGAGATAAAAATATTTATTGTAGCAAGAGATAATCCTAAAATTTTAAACGTTGCATCTTTACAGCTAACTGTAACTTCTTTTAGCTGATTTAGAAGAGCTTCTTTAGTCAAATCTGCGTTATTAGAATTTAAGTCACAAACTAAAGACTCTTTTATAAAACCTTGCTCTATTCCAAAATGATAAAACGAAATAGTGAATGCTATAATAAATGTAATACTTAAAATTATTAAAAAAAATCTTTCAAACTTTTGAATAAAAATAAAAAGTAAAATTATAACTATTGAAACAATGTAAGGTATTCTTTCAATTAAACAAAGATTGCACGGTTGATGACCTAAAATATATTCAATAAAATAGGCTGTTAAAAGAGCAAAAATACTGAATAATAATATAAGATGAAGTGTAGTTTTTCGGTTAATCATGTACGTGTTATTTAATTGCAAAATATATTAGGGTAAAAATTAATACAATTATAATACCTAAAATTGTAAACCATTTTGCAGCATCAGTTTTCATAAACTTGCTAAAAATATCACCAAATTTATATGATAGGTATGAGACGATAAAAAATCTTAACCCTCTAGAAAATAGACAAATAATGAAAAATATAGGCAAATTAAAACCAATCATACCACTTGTTATTGTGAATACTTTAAAGGGCAAAGGTGTAAACCCAGCAAGAAATAATGTAGCAAGCCACACATAAAGACCACTTCCCTCAGATAAGCTATTTTTAAGATTAATTACCTTTTCTTCATAATTATAAAATTCTACTACAATCATTCCAAGATCAAAAAAATAAGATCCAATGAAATATCCAAGGATACCTCCAAGTGAAGAAAATAAAGTAGCTATTAAAAAAATTTTTAAGTAATCATTTTTTTTTGCAATAACCATTGGAGCAATCATAACGTCAGGTGGGATTGGAAAAAAAGAACTTTCAGTAAAAGATAAAATTGCAAGATAAGTATTTGACTTCTTGTGGGCAGCAAGTTTTAAAGTTTTTTGATATAATTCATTAAGCATTTTTTTGTTTTTAATATAAATTATGCTCTTATACTATTTAATTTTATAGTTATAATAAGGAAAACAAAGGGCGAGTGGCGGAACTGGTAGACGCGCACGACTCAAAATCGTGTTTCGCAAGAAGTGAGAGTTCGATTCTCTCTTCGCCCACCAATATTTTATGGAAATAAACAAAATTAATAATTTATTAGAACTATTTTATAAACAGTATCTTACACAAGATAAAACAAGTGTGTTTTTACAGTCCTTAAAAGAAGTTGAAAAAAAATATTCTTGGGAGGATGTATATTCAAATGTCATTAAACTTTCTGAGGAAATATCAAGATATATAAAAAAAGGTGATAGATGCTTGTTAATATCAGAAAATAGACCAGAGTGGATGATATCAGATTTATCTATTATGCTTTCGGAGGGCATAACAGTTCCGGCTTATACAACTTATGTAGAAAGAGACTATGAGTATATAATTGATGATTGCACTCCGACTGTTTTAATCATTTCTAATAAGACACAGTATTTAAAAGTAAAAAATATTATACCTAAAAAAAAATTTATAAAAAAAATTATTTTTTTTGATGTAATTGAAGAATTTGACCAAGAACTTCATGTAAGTATTAATCAAATTTTTGCTAATAAAAACTTTAATTCCTTAAATTTTTCTGAATTAAAAATTCAAAGAAAAGATATTGCTTGTATAATTTATACATCTGGTACCCAGGGAAATCCAAAAGGAGTTGTATTAAGCCATGGTGGAATTTTAAACAATTGTGAGGGAGCCCTTGGTTTATTAAAAGAGTTTGTCTCAAAAAAACCTAAATTTTTGACATGGCTACCCCTTTCTCATTCATATGAACATACAGTCCAATTTGTTCAAATAGTCGTGGGAGCACAGGTATTCTATGCTGAGAGTATAGAAAAACTTATAAAAAATATGGAAAATTGTTCACCTGAGATAATGACAGCAGTTCCTAGATTTTATCAAAATTTACATCAAAAAATAAATACTAATTTTAGTAAAGCTACAGGAATAAAAAAATTCTTAATCAATCAAACCATCAAACTTGGAAATAAGAAATTAAATAGAGTGCAATTTTCATTAATAGAAAGTTTAATAAATTTTGTTTGTGATCTTTTAGTACGAAAGAAAATCAAAGAACAATTTGGTGGAAATCTAAAGGCATTTATTTCAGGAGGAGGAGCGTTAGACAAAGAAGTGGGTTGCTTTTTAAATGCAATTGGTCTCCCAACGTTACAAGGGTACGGATTAACCGAAACATCTCCTGTAGTAAGCTGTAATTCTATTAATGAAATTAGGGTAGAAACTGTGGGCAAACCATTTAGGGGAAATTTAGTTAAAATTGCAAATGATGGTGAGATTCTGGTTAAAGGAGAAAATGTGATGTTGGGTTACTGGAATAATGAACAAGAAACAAATAAAGTTTTAAAGAATGGATGGTTATCTACAGGTGACATTGGAGAGTTTGATGGCGAGTTTTTAAAAATAACAGATAGAAAAAAAGATATAATTATAACTCCAGGTGGAGATAATATTTCTCCAATCAAAATAGAGAGTGATTTAAATAAATCTAATTACATAGAGCAAAGTTTAGTTTATGGTGACAACAAACCTTATCTAGTTTGTTTAATTGTTTTAAGCTCAGAATATAAAAATATAAAGAATGAAGAAATTAAAATAGAAATAGAAAAAATAAATAAAAATTTAAGTAAAATAGAAAAAATAAAAAAGTTTTTTGTAATTAAAAATCAATTTACAATTGAAAACAATATGATGACCCCTACTTTAAAATTAAAAAGATATAAAATTATAAAAACTTATCAAAATGAGTTAGAAAAACTTTTTAATTAATTTTTATAAAAGACATTATAAGTCGCATAAACGTTAATGTTTTTTACATAACAAAAATTTTAAATAAAAATTTTTTTTAAAAAATAAATTTATAATTTGCCAATTAATTAATGAATTGACATCACTTGTATAAAAAAATAAAAATAAGTTAACAACGAATCACTTTGATTCGTTTAACTTAAACAGGGAGCTAAAGATGGCTACAAAGAAAAAAGCTAAAAAAGCTAAAAAGAAGACTAAGAAAAAAGCTAAAAAAGCTAAAAAAGCGAAGAAAAGAAAAAGATAGTATCTTAGACTTTTCAAAAAACGCTTCTCATAACGTTATGTGTGAGAGGCGTTTTTTTTTGCCCTAATTTTTAATCCTCAGTATCGGTAATTGGCTCTGAGTCTGTGTCAGATTCTGTGATAGGTTCTTTAATCTTAGTTGGTGCAGCCACAGCTTTTGCTTGGCCCTCCAAATTTCTCTTTAAAGCCTTATCTAATTTTTTCTGGGTATCTTCTAATGATACACCCATCACTATTTGAAATTCAGATAAAATTCTTTCATAAGCTTTTTCAAACAACTGTCTTTCACTGTATGATTGATCAACCATTAAGTCGTCACCTTTATTTAAATCTCTAACAACTTCTGCAAGCTCATAGATTTTGCCTGAAGAAATTTTTGCTTCATATTCCTGTGCTCTTCTACTCCACATAGATCTTTTAATTTTTGGCTTGCTTTTTAAAATAGATATACATTTATTGACCTGATTTATTGTTGCAAGAGGTCTAAGATGAGATTGCTTATTTACAGGAACCATACCATTGGCTTTGTCTTTTTCAAATTTAAGAACATAAGTTTCAACATCAATTCCACCAATGTTAATTTTTTTAAACTCTGTAATTTGGCCAACGCCATGTTTTGGATAAACAACGTAATCTTTAACTTTATATTCTCTTTTTTCTGTTTCTTGTTTTTTTACCTTTTTAATTTCAGGCTTAACTTCATTACTTTTTGAAATTCTTAAATTATCAGTTTTAATTTCTACTTTTTCTGGAACAGCTTTTTTAGAGACTGTTTTTAAATTTTTTTTAATTTTAGTTGGAGTTGCTTTTATTGTTTTAGTTTTTTTTACTGGAATTTTTTTTTTTACAACTTTAGCTTTAGGAAGCGTAGGCTTTTTTGCTACCTTTGCTTTAGTTTTTTTTTTTACTTTTTTCTCAGGAGTTTTTTTAAAGATTTTCGCTAAAATATTTGTCGTACTTGTTTTCTTCATTTTTATATTTTTCATTATCCTCTGGAGGATCTTTTTTAATAGTTATATTTGGCCAAATTTCAGAATACTTTGTATTTAGTTCAAGCCATTTTTCGCTCCCAGACTCAGTATCTGCTACTATCGCATCTACTGGACATTCTGGCTCGCAAACGCCACAATCTATACACTCCTCCGGTTTAATTACAAGCATATTTTTGCCTTCATAAAAGCAATCAACAGGACAGACTTCAACGCAGTCCATTAGTTTACACTTAATACATTTATCATTTACAACGTATGTCATTTTCCCAATTCACTTTTTACTTTTAACTTCAAGTCTCCCATTGTCTTGGCATCCACATATAGTAAACCTGAGAGTCTTCTCATTAAGTTTGTTTCATAAATGTCAGCACTATCGTTTGAATAGATTATTTTCCATAATGACTCAATTATTTTAATTTTATCAGAATCTGGAACATTTTTTACTTCTCTTGTAAAATCTAATATTTGATTTGAGTTATCTTCAACAATTATTGCTTCAGACATAATTTTATCTATCTCAGAGACCGGTGCGCCTAAATCAATAAGCGTTTCTTTAATAATATCTTCTTCTTTTTTTTCATAAGCCTCATCTATTTTTGCTGCATGAATTAGCAAGGCAGCAATTTTAGAATAAGAGTTATCCTGAGGTTCATTTTTTTCTTTATTTTTAAAAAAGCTAATCATTAATTCAAATTTAAGTTTTTCAATACTTTAAATGGGCTGTTTGAAGTATCTATTTTTTTAAAAGTTTTTTTAATTTGTTTTTTTGGATTATATCTAAAATACATATCATTGTCTTTTTCTAAAGTTTTATAATTCATTTTTTCAATCAATTTCTTAAAGTTATCTTTACTACATCCTAATAAATTAAGCATCTCTGGTACTAGTTTAATTTCTTTATCCTTTTCGGGGCTAGCGTTAATAATTAGCATAAATAATCTCTCTAAGATGTCAATTCTAACAAAATAATTATCAAAATTTTCAAATCCACATAAAAGCATAAATTTTTTATTTCTTTTATTTTTGTCATCTAAAAAATTTAAACCAAACGTAGGTGGCGTCAACTCAAAATACTTTTGGTTAAAATTTTTCCATAATAAAGTTCTTAAAGAAACTGCTTCAGGTTTTAATAGTTTGAATAAAAAAATATGATAACGCCCAAACTTCACCCCTAAGTCTCTTAAAATTTTTCTTTCATCTTGCCCAAGTTTTTTTAAGTATTCGGTAACCATTTCTCTTTTAACTACACCATTGCTTTCATACAATTGATAAGCTAAAGCTTTAATGGATGAGTTACTTTCTTTTAAATTTCTTAGATCAATTAAACTTTTTAGTATTAAATTAATTTTTTCATTAACCCATTTTTCAATAAATTCTGATAATTTTTGTTTGTCATTATTTTCTAAAAGATCATCTACTATTAAAAGTATATCTGGATTTAAATAATCTTTTCCGGTTACTAATTTTGCAATAGGAAAATTTTTCCAATAGATTTTAAAATCATCTTTTAATTCAATTAGACCTGTTTCTATGATTAACTGAACTCTTTTTTGAAGCTCGGGCCCCACAGTCTGTCTTGCTGCCTTTTTCAATGATTTAATGTCAGTTTCTAAAGCCCCAACTTTTAAGTCCATTTCAAATTTTAGACCTTTTAAATCACCAATAAACTGCTCATCAATTATTACTTTGTCGTTTTCCATTATTTCAGTTTTAAAATCCATATCTTGGTTTAAGCCTCTTGCAAGTACGCTGGCTCGTTTATCAATAAATGTTTTTGTAAGTTCTTCATGTAGTCTATCTGATAATCTATCTTCTAATAGTTTTGTTTTCTCTATCCAATAATCTTGGTTTTCAACCCAATTAATTTTATTGGAAACATAAGACCAAGTTCTAACATTTGCAATTCTATTTGACAAAGAATCTACATTTCCTTCTAATTTATCTAATTTCATCAACTGTAATCTCATATAATCATTGGTAATTTTACCATAATTACTATTTAAAAAATTGAATACCTTGCCAACAACTTCAATATGATTTCCATATGTTTTTTTCACAAAGTCTGGAATTTGACAACACTCCCAAAGTAATTCAAGTGTTTCTCTGTTGTTTTCAATTTTGTTACCTTCCATATCTTTTAAAAAATATTTTAATACTTTTTCATCTCCGCACTCGTGTATTTTCCTTAACCAATCTTTATTGGGTTTTTCTTCAAGTGATTTAATTAAACTTAAAGCGTTATTAAAATTTAAATTAGAATTTCTCCAAAATAACATTCTAATTTCTTCAAATTTATGATTTTCAAGTAATTCTACTTCCTCAGCTGAAATATCTTTGCAGTCTCCAGTCACTCCAAAACTACCATCATTTAAATATCTGCCTGCTCTTCCAGCAATTTGCCCAATCTCAGACATATTAAGACGTCTTAATTTTTTACCATCAAATTTTTTAAGGTTTGAAAAATATACATTTTCTAAATCCATATTAATTCCCATACCAATTGCATCTGTAGCAACTAGGAAATCAACATCCCCTGATTGATATAATTCAACCTGCGCATTTCTGGTTTTTGGACTTAGAGAGCCCATAACAATAGCTGCTCCACCTTTTTGTCTACGTACAAGTTCAGCAATTGCATAAACTTCTTCAGTTGAAAAAGCTATTATTGCAGTTTTTCTATTTATTCTTGATATTTTTTTATGCCCTACATAAGTAAGTTTTGAAAGTCTTTCTCTATTTATAAACTCAGTGTCTTCATTCAATTTATTAACTATATTTTTAATAGTGCTAGATCCCATAAACATCGTTAGTTTTTCGCCACGAAGATTTAACAATCTATCAGTAAAAATATGACCTCTCTCATGATCTGCACACATTTGTATTTCATCAATACCCACAAAATCTAAATGCTTATTGATTGGCATCGATTCTACTGTGCAAAGAAAATATTTTGCATTAGGAGGAATTATTTTTTCTTCACCCGTGATTAATGCAACTTTATCAGAGCTTATTTTTTTTATAATTTTGTCATATACCTCTCTTGCAAGTAAACGTAATGGAAATCCAATCATTCCCGAATCAAAAGAAAGCATTGTTTCTATTGCAAGATAGGTTTTGCCGGTATTTGTTGGACCAAGAACAGCTGTAATTTTATTTTTAGACATTTCTATTGATGGTACCTTAAATTTTTACTCCACCATATATTGTTGTCCATAAAGAACAAAAATAGGTTAAAACATGACCGAATCATTAGAGAAAAGTTCTCATTTTAAAGTTTATAAAATTATTAAAAATTAACCACCTGGACCTAAGTTAGAAGATTTTATTTTTAAAATTTTCCATATACCTGAAGCAGAGGTTATAATTTTATTGTTACATTTTAGTTCACAAAACAAAAATACTAGTGAATTTGTTTTTTTTAAAATTCTTGTAAAACCGGTGATTTCATCTCCCACTTTAGATGCACCAATAAATTTTAAGTCTAATGAAATGGTTACACAAGGTGCATTACCTGACGCTCTGTGTGCAGCAGTTCCTGCACCTGCATCAATTAAGGCTGATAAATAACCACCATGAGTTATTCCTGCATTATTCAAATGGTTTTCATTAATTATAGATTTAAACTCATATTCTGTTTCAGACATAGTTCTAAATAAAACACCACCATTGTGTTTCATAAAACCAGATTTAATACTTATTTGTTCAAATTCATTACTCATAATTTTTATAATATGAAGGTTAAAATTAATAAAATTATAAAAACAATTATAAAAAAATATATAACTGATTTTTGTAGAGATGATTTTAGTAGCCAATCTAACATTTTTTTATTTATCCTTTTTGGTGGACCGCCCAGAACTCGAATCTGGAATCTCCCGGTTCGTAGCCGAGCGCCTTATCCAATTTGGCCAGCGGTCCTTAATTAAATAATTTACTCAGTATATCAAAGTTTTTAATGTAATTTAACTTATAAAATATTATGTTGTATTAGCAATGACCAAAAAACTAGATGATGTAGTTATTACAGCTGCATTAAGAACACCTATAGGCACATATAAAGGATCTTTAAAAGATTTGAGTGCTGATAAATTAGGTGCATTAGCTATTAAAGAAGCTGTCTATAAATCAAAATTAAAATCAGACGATATTGATGAAGTGATTATGGGACATGTTTTAACTTCTGGACTAGGACAAAACCCAGCAAGACAAGCTTCTATTCATGCTGGAATTCCAGTTTCAAAACCTGCACATATAATCAATCAAGTATGTGGATCTGGATTAAGATCTGTAATTTCAGGATATCAGTCTATTAAACTAGGTGAAAATAAAATTATAGTTGCTGGTGGACAAGAAAATATGTCTAGAGCACCACATGCTATATTTTATCGAGAAGATAAAAGACTAGATGAAAATAAGTTAGTAGATACGATGATCAATGATGGATTAATAGACTCGTTTAACAATTATCACATGGGAATAACTGCTGAAAATGTTGCAGAAAAATATAAAATTTCTAGAGATGAACAAGATTTATTTGCATTAAATTCTCAAGAAAAAACTCAACAAGCTATAAATGAAAATAGATTCAAAAATGAGCTGATCAAATTAAAGATTGATACAGATAATAAAAATTTTCTTTTTGAAAAAGATGAACATCCAAGAAGCAATTTAAATTTAGAAGATCTAAAAAAACTAAAAACTGTTTTCAAAGAAAATGGAACAGTCACCGCAGGAAATTCATCAGGAATCAATGATGGTGCGGCAGCAACTATATTAATGTCTAGAGATGAAGCAGAACATAGAGACATAGAGCCTTTAGCTAAAGTAGTCTCTTGGGCAACTTGTGGTGTTGAACCCTCGTTGATGGGGTTAGGTCCAATTCAAGCTGTTAATATAGCTTTAGAAAAAGCTGAATGGAGGAGAGAAGATGTCGATTTATTTGAAATAAATGAAGCATTTGCAGCTCAAAGTATTGCTGTAATTAGAGATCTTAAAATTCCTAAAGAGATTGTAAATGTTAATGGTGGGGCAATTGCATTAGGACATCCAATTGGAGCTTCAGGAACCAGAATTTTAGTAACTCTTATTCATGAGATGATTAGACGAAATAAAAGCAAAGGTTGTGCCACCCTCTGTATTGGTGGTGGAATGGGAATAGCCATGTGCATTGAGAGAAATTAACTTCTTATTTATTTGTTAATTTTAAAGTTTTTTGTTCAATAAAAATACAGGTTTGCACAAAAAGGCTTATTATTGTGCTAAAATAACATGAGATATAGTTTTTTTTAAGTGTAT
Organism: Candidatus Pelagibacter sp. PS_23; assembly: GCF_059417905.1. Taxonomy (NCBI): domain Bacteria; kingdom Pseudomonadati; phylum Pseudomonadota; class Alphaproteobacteria; order Candidatus Pelagibacterales; family Candidatus Pelagibacteraceae; genus Candidatus Pelagibacter; species Candidatus Pelagibacter sp. PS_23. The sequence continues at coordinate 18,052 of NZ_CM182071.1, forward strand.
AAATCGATTTAAAATAATGAGTGAAAAATTACTTGTTCCGGACATTGGTGAATTTGAAAAAGTTGAGGTCATTGAACTTTTAGTAAAAGTTGGAGATCAAATAAACTTAAATGATCCTGTTGTTACCATTGAGAGTGACAAATCTAGTGTTGAAATTCCATCAACAGTTTCTGGCAAGATAGAATCTGTAAATATTAAAGTGGGTGATAAAGTTTCTAAAGGAGACATATTATTAAGTATTGAGTCTTCAAAAGAAAGCCCTTCAGAAAAGCCAATTCCTAAAGATACAGAAAGTATTATTAAACAAGCAGAATCTGTTTTAAAGAATGAAAAAAAAGAAGAAGCTAGTCAACAAAGTCCAGCCCCAGAAAAAAAACAAACAATAATTCAAGTTACAAATGAAAATGATATTGATCCATTAGAGACACAAGATTGGTTAGAGTCTTTATCTGCAGTTGTTGAAAAAGATGGAAATCAAAGAGCTCATTTTTTGATAAAAGAATTAATCAACAAAGCATATCAAGAAGGTGCAAATATTCCTTATACACAACACACTCCTTACATAAATACAATCCCACCAGAGGCAGAAGTCAAGTCCAATGGAGATCAGAACATTGAAAGAAGAATTAGATCTTTAATTAGATGGAATGCAGCAGCCATGGTTGTGAGAGCAAATAAAAAATTTCCTGAATTAGGTGGCCATATAGGAACATTCGCATCTGCAGCAACACTTTATGATGTAGGAATGAATCATTTTTGGAGAGCTAAAAATAATAAATTTGGTGGTGATTTAGTTTATTTTCAAGGTCATAGTGCACCAGGCATCTATGCTAGAGCATTTTTAGAAGGCAGATTAAATGAAAAACAATTAGATAGTTTTAGACAAGAAGTAAAACCAGGGGGACTTTCTTCATATCCACACCCTTGGTTGATGCCAAAGTTTTGGCAGTTTCCAACTGTATCAATGGGATTAGGACCTATGCTTGCAATTTACCAGGCGAGATATATGAAATATTTAATTAATAGAGGATTAATTAAAGATGAAGGTAGAAAAGTTTGGGCATTTCTTGGTGATGGAGAAATGGATGAGCCTGAGTCTTTAGGTGCTATAGGGTTAGCTTCTAGGGAAAAACTGGATAATTTAATATTTGTTATAAACTGTAATCTTCAAAGATTAGATGGACCTGTTAGAGGTAATGGAAAAATTATTCAAGAGCTAGAAGGAAGTTTTAGAGGAGCTGGTTGGAATGTAATTAAAGTAATTTGGGGTTCTTACTGGGACTCACTGATTGCTAATGATAAAACAGGTCATTTAGTTAAAGCTATGAACGAAACTGTTGATGGTGAGTATCAAGCAATGAAGGCTAGAGATGGAGCTTACGTTAGAGAAAAATTTTTTGGAAAATATCCAGAGACACAAGAGCTAGTTTCTAGTTTGTCAGATAAAGATATTTGGAGATTGAATAGAGGTGGTCATGATCCTCATAAAGTTTATGCAGCATATGATCAGGCATCAAAAAATCAAGGCAGCCCAACGGTTATAATCGCTAAAACCATTAAAGGTTATGGCATGGGAAAAACAGGCGAAAGTGTTAACACAACTCATCAAACTAAGAAATTAGACGTAGACGATTTATTATATTATAGAGATCGTTTTGATGTGCCCTTGACTGACGATCAAGTAAAAAATGTAGAGTATTTTAAGCCAGACGAAAAATCTCCTGAAATTAAATACATCAAAGAAAGAAGAATGAACCTTGGGGGTTCTTTGCCAGAGAGAACAACTTACGCAAAGCCAATTAAAGCACCAGCAAAAGATATTTTTGATTTTATGAAAGTATCAACAGGTGAAAAAGAAATGTCTACAACCATGGCATTAGTTAGAATGTTTACAAATTTGCTAAGAGACAAGAATGTTTCACCGAGGTTAGTCCCAATTATTCCTGATGAAGCAAGAACTTTTGGCATGGAAGGATTTTTTCAAAAAATAGGAATATATGCTCATGAAGGTCAAAAATATGAACCTGAAGACTCTGCACAGTTAAGCTCTTATAGAGAAGATAAAAGTGGACAAGTATTAGAGGAAGGAATTAATGAAGCTGGAGCAATGTCATCATGGATTGCAGCTGCAACAGCTTACACGAATCATGATATTGAAATGATTCCAATTTATATTTTTTACTCAATGTTTGGTTTTCAAAGAATAGGAGATCTTGCATGGGCTGCTGGAGATAGTCAGGCCAGAGGTTTTTTAATTGGAGCAACAGCTGGAAGAACTACTTTGGCTGGTGAAGGATTACAACACCAAGATGGACACAGTCACTTGATAGCTTCAACGATACCAAATTGTGTAACATATGACCCAACTTTTCATTATGAGTTAGCTGTTATTTTTAGAGAAGGCTTGAGAAGAATGCATGAAAAAAATGAAAATGTTTTTTATTATATCACAACCATGAATGAAAACTATTCACATCCAGGAATGCCAAAAGATAAAAATTGTGAAGAAGGAATTCTTAAAGGAATGTACAAGATTAAAGAATTTAATAGGTATGGAAAAACAAAAATTCAACTTTTAGGCTCAGGTACAATATTGAGAGAAATGATGTCTGCAGCAGAAATTCTTCAAAATGAATATCAGATAGATAGTGAAATTTGGAGTGTTACTAGCTTTAATGAGTTGAGAAAAGATGGCATGGAAGTTGAAAGATATAATCTCTTAAACCCTGATAAAGAACAAAAAGTTTCATTTGTAGAACAGTGTTTAGGAAAAACTGAAGGACCGATTATGGCAGCCTCAGATTATATGAGAATGAATTCTGACCAAATTAGACCTTATACTAATAAAAGTTTTTATTCTTTAGGGACAGATGGTTATGGAAGAAGTGACACTAGAAAAAACCTTAGAAAATTTTTTGAAGTTGATAAAGAGCATATTGTTGCATATGGACTGAGTGTGTTAGCAAAAGAGCAACTGATAGCTTCTAAATACGCTAAAGAAGCCATAAAGAGGTATAATATTGATGGCAGCAAACCAATGCCAACAAAACTATAAGATGTCAGATAAAGAGATTAAAGTACCAAATATTGGTGAATTTAAAGACGTTGAGGTAATTGAGGTGCTAGTTTCAAATGGCCAGTCAGTTTCTAAAAATGATCCACTTATTACAATTGAGAGTGACAAATCTAGTGTTGAAATACCAGCTTCTTTTGATGGAAAGGTTAAGTCTGTTAAAATTAAAGTGGGAGATAGGGTTTCAGAAGGTGATTTAATATTAACTATAGAACAGTCTGGAGAAGAAGAAAAAAAAATAGAACAAAAAACTATTAAAGAAGCAGAACAAGTTACAAATCAAAATCAAGTAGAAAAAATTGTAAAAGTCAATTCAGCACAAAATACAATAAAAAAAGATAATTCAGAAATTTCATCTTCAAGCCCAAAAGTACGTAAATTTGCTAGAGAACTTGGGGTTAATATTAATGAAATAGTTGGTAGTGAAAGACAGGGAAGAATTGTGGAAGATGATGTAAAAAATTTTATATCCTCTAGAATTAATAAAGCTCCAGATAAGACCGAAGTTCAACCAAAAAAAATTGTTAGTGAATATTCTCATTCTGATTTTGGTGAAATTGAAGTTAAAGATATGCCTAGAGTTAAAAAATTAGCCTCTACATATTTAGTTAATTCTTGGACTACAATACCTCATGTCACAAATCATGATGAAGCAGATATAACTGAAATGGAAGATTTTAGAACTTCACTTACTGACATGTATACAGGGGAAAGAAAAAAAATTACTCCATTAGCTTTTATTGTTAAAGCTTTAGTTGCATCTTTAAAAAAGTTTCCTAGTTTCAACTCTTCAATAGATGATATTGAAAATGGAAAAATTACAATGAAAAACTATTTTCATGTTGGGATTGCAGTGGATACTCCACATGGTTTAATGGTGCCAAAAATTAGAAATGCTGACAATAAAAGCATCTCATATATTAGCAATGAATTGAAAATAGTAAGTGACCAATGTAGAAATTTAAAAATAGATAAGAAAGAATTTTTTGGAGGATCTATGACTATTACGAGTCTTGGAGGAATTGGAGGTTCATTCTTTACACCAATAATAAATTATCCAGAAGTTGCTATATTAGGAGTAGGCAAGGCACAAAAAAAACAAATTTTTATTAATGGGAAATTTGAAACAAGAACAATGCTACCGCTTTCTTTATCATATGATCACAGAATAATTGATGGAGCTGAAGCAGCTAGATTTAATAATGATCTAAAAGAAAATTTAGGCAAAAATTTTGCTTATAAATTAGCTGTATAGATATTAATGTCAAAAACATCATCATTATTTTGTGCATTATTATGTACATTCATATGGGGAACGACTTTTATAGCTCAAGATACTGGAATGGACGACATTGGCCCTTTCACTTTTAATGCTGTCAGGTTTTTTGTTGGTTTTTTAGTAGTAGCTCCATTAGCTTTTATTTTTGAAAGAAAAAAAATATCAAAATCAGTACAAAAAAATCAAAAAGAATTTATCAACTTGGCTATTTTAATAGGCCTATCTTTATTTTTGGGATCAGCACTTCAACAAGTAGCTTTACTCTATACAGATGTTGCTAATGCTGCATTCTTTACGATTTTTTATGTGCCAATGGTTCCGTTTATAATTTTTTTCATGTATAAAAAGCCAATTCACTGGAGTATTTGGCCTTCTGTTCTTCTTTGTGTGATGGGAGGTTATTTGTTAACTAATTTTTATAGCGCAACAGTTAGAAATGGTGATGCACTTATAATAATAGGCGCATTTTTCTGGAGTACACACATTATTTTTACTGGCAAAATTATAGAAAAATATAATCTTCCATTAACAATTGGTGCGATTCAAACTTTAATTGTTTCCTCGCTATCATTAATTATAGGATTAATTTTTGAAGATTTTATTTGGTCCAATATTCTTAAAGAAAAATTTCAAATCTTATATGCTGGAATTTTGTCTGGAGGTCTTGCATTTGTTTTACAAATATATGCACAAAAAAATATATCCCCTGCTCCCTCAGCAATAATCTTTTCTTTAGAGGGTGTTTTTGCGACAATTGCTGCTTGGATTTTATTAGATCAAATTTTAGATATAAATAATTTATTTGGATGTTTATTTATTTTATTTGGTGTTTTGTTTTCACAATTAGCACCAATATTAAAAAAAAATTAATTATATATTATTATAAACAGAATTATTGAAATAATTATTCTGTAAATAACAAAAACATTCAAAGAAAATTTGTTTATATAATCTAGGAAAAACTTAACTGTAAAATAAGAAAATAAAAAAGAAAGAGTGATTGATATTAGTACAAGATAGTTAAGCTCAAAGCTTTGACCAATGGCATTTTTTAACTGCAGCACACTTGCTCCAGCTATAGCAGGTATAGCTAGTAAAAAAGAAATTTTACTTGAATCAAATCTATTAAATCTAAAAAGTCTTGCAGCCGTTATTGTAATACCTGCCCTACTCACACCAGGTATTAAAGCAAGTATTTGGAACAAACCAATATATAGTATTGTTTTAAAATTTAAATTAGATGATATTTTTTTATCAAATTTACTTTTATCTGCGAGATATAAGATAATTCCAAAAATTAATGTTGTCCAAGCGATTATCTTTAAATTGTTTTCTAATAGGTTAACTAGACCTGTGGAGCTGATTACGTAGCCAGCTATTACAATTGGTATTGAGCCAATAATTAATAAAGATAATAACTTCTGATTATTTCTAAGGTCTAATAACTCTCTTCTAAAATAAAAGACTATTGCAAGTAAAGAGCCAAGATGGAGACTAACATCAATCATTAGTGAGTTAGAATTAAACTCAAATATTATCTCAACAATATTCAAGTGAGCTGATGAACTAATTGGTAAAAATTCTGATATTCCCTGAACTATTGATAAGATTATAATTTCAATAATATTTGAGAACATTTAATGCTTCGTAGCTTAAATATTCAATAATTTAAACAATTCCATTTTAACATATTAGATATGCATAAATTAAAATATTAAGATTTAATTGGATTTATTTCAAATTTAAGGTCATATATGCTGACCTTGTTTGTCTTTTATTACATAAAACCTTGATATATGCTAAATTTATTGAGGGTTAAATATGTCAGAAAATATGCTTAAATTTGTTAAAATAGGTCAACAAACTCCACCTAAAAGAGAAGTTGGAAATAGAAAAGAAGACTTTAACGAAATTTATAGGGAATTTATTAACGATAAAGCAAGCGAACAATCTAGCAGGTGTTCTCAATGTGGAGTTCCTTTTTGCCAGGTCCATTGTCCATTAAGTAATAATATTCCAGATTGGCTAAAATTAACCGCAGAAGGACGATTAAAAGAGGCTTACGAATTATCTCAAAGCACTAACAACATGCCAGAGGTGTGTGGAAGAATATGTCCACAAGATAGATTGTGTGAAGGAAATTGTGTAATTGAACAATCTGGACATGGAACTGTAACTATAGGTTCAGTTGAGAAGTATATTACTGATAATGCTTGGGAACAAGGATGGGTAAATCCAATAAAGGTTAAAAATGAAAAGAGTCAAAGTATTGGAATTATAGGAGCAGGCCCAGCTGGTCTAGCTGCTGCGGAGCAGTTACGTAAGTCAGGTTATCAAATTACAGTATACGATCGATATGATAGAGCTGGTGGTTTAATGATTTATGGCATTCCAAATTTTAAATTAGAAAAATTTGTTGTAGAGAGAAGAACCAAATTATTAGAAGAAGGTGGAATTAAATTTGTTCAAAATTTTGAAGTTGGAAAAGATGCTACATTAGAGCAATTAAGAAAAAAACATGATGCTCTTTTAATTGCAACTGGAGTTTATAAAGCTCGAGAAATAGATCTTCCAGGAAAAGATTTAGGAAATATATTTCCAGCCATGGAATTTTTAACAGCTTCAAATAAAAAAGGATTAGGAGACAAGGTAGAATTATTTGATAATGGAACTTTAAATGCTGAAGGAAAAAATATTGTAGTAATTGGAGGAGGTGACACTGCAATGGACTGTGTTAGAACTTCAATCAGACAAAAAGCAAAATCAGTTAAATGTCTTTACAGGAGAGACAAAGAAAATATGCCTGGATCTGCAAGAGAGGTAGCCAATGCAGAGGAAGAGGGAGTAGAGTTTGTATGGCTATCTAGTCCCAAAGAATTTATCGGAACAAATAAAGTTGAAGGTTTGATGGTGGATAAAATTAAACTTGGGGAACCTGATGACAGTGGAAGACGTAAACCAGAAATTCAGAACAATTCTCACTTTAATATTAAAGCAGACATAGTAATTAAGGCTCTTGGTTTTGATCCAGAAAATTTACCAAAACTATTTGGTTCTGAGGATCTACAAGTTACTAAATGGGGAACATTAAAAACTAATTTTGATACTATGGAGACAAATTTACCAGGTGTGTTTGCAGCAGGAGATATTATTAGGGGTGCATCTTTAGTTGTCTGGGCCATAAAAGACGGAAGAGATGTAGCAGTATCAATAAAAAATTTTTTAGAGACCAAAGAACTCAGTAAAGAGAAGGTTGCTTAATGAAAAATTATAAAAAAAATCTTAAAATTCTTGAAGATGGTCATGTTTATTCTAAAGAAATGGAGCATGACGCTTGTGGAGTAGGGTTAATTGCTTCTACAGAAGGTAAAAAATCAAGGAAAGTAGTAGAATATGGAATTAATGCCCTAAAAGCGGTTTGGCACAGAGGAGCAGTTGATGCTGATGGAAAAACAGGTGATGGAGCCGGAATCCATTTAGAAATTCCCTCAGACTTCTTTGCTGAAAAGATAGAAATCACAGGTCACGACCATGATGGCTCAGAAATTTGTGTGGGTATGATTTTTTTACCCAGAAATAATTATCAAGCACAAGAAAATGCAAGAACTTTAGTTGAAAGTGAATTAACAAAAAGTAATTTTAGTATTTATGGATGGAGACAGGTTCCAGTAAATCCAAAAGTTTTAGGTGAAAAGGCAAATCTTACAAGACCAGAAATTACTCAAGTATTATTTAAACATAATAATAAAGATTTAACAGAAAAAGAGTTAGAAAGAAAAATTTATGAATCAAGACGAAAAATTGAAAAAGAAGCTATTAAAGATGCGATAGAAGGTTTTTATATTTGTTCAATAAGTTCTAAGTCAGTTATTTATAAGGGCATGTTTTTAGCGGAGTCTATTGCAGATTTTTATTTAGATTTAAAGGATGAGCGGTTTATATCTCGATTTGCAATATTTCATCAAAGATTTTCAACAAACACAGCACCTAGTTGGGATCTGGCACAACCTTTTAGAGCATTAGCTCATAATGGAGAAATAAATACATTCAAAGGAAATACAAACTGGATGAAAGTTCATGAGCAAGAAATGAATAGTCCATTATTTGATAATATGGAAAATTTAAAACCAGTTATACAACCAGGATCATCAGATTCTGCTGCACTAGATAGTGTTTTTGAACTTTTAAATATTTCTGGCCAATCAGCACCCCTTGCAAAATTAATGTTAATTCCAGATGCATGGTCTAAAAAAAGTCAAACATTATCAAAAGATCACCAACAACTATTTAATTTTTTAAATAGCACAATGGAGCCATGGGATGGACCAGCTGCTATTGCAGCTACCGATAATGAATGGGCCATTGTAGCGGCTGATAGAAATGGGTTACGCCCAATGAGATATACTATTTCAAAAGATAAAATATTGTGTGCAGGATCAGAAACGGGAATGGTTGAAATCGATGAGAAGCAAATTCTTAAAAAAGGCAGATTAGGACCTGGTGAAATTCTTGGAGTTAGAATAGCTAAAGGTAAAGTATTTTCTAATGTTGAAATAAAAGACTATCTAGCAAAAGAGTTTAAACATTTTAACAATCAAATAATTGATTTAGAAAAGAAATTCCCAATAAAGAATGAAAAATCTACTTTTTCAGGTGATGAGCTAAAAAAAAGACAACATACATTTGGTTATAGTTTAGAAGATCTGGAGCTTATTCTTCATCCGATGGCAGAAGATGCGAAAGAAGCCATTGGCTCTATGGGTGATGACACTCCACTTGCAGTATTGTCTGACCGTTATAGACCGCTTTACCATTTTTTTAGACAAAATTTTAGTCAAGTTACAAATCCACCAATTGATTCTTTAAGAGAAAACAAGGTTATGAGTTTAAAAACTCGTTTTGGTAATCTTGGAAATATTTTAGATTTTACTAATTTAACAGAAGAAAACATATACGTTTTAGACAGCCCCATATTATCAAATTCTCAATTAGAAAAATTTATTAATTTTTTTGGGGAAAAATCAATAACAATTGATTGTACTTTTGATAAAAGTGAAAATCTTGAAACTTCTATTGAGAGAATTAGAAAAGAGTCTGAAATTGCAGTTCGACAAGGCCTTACGCAATTAGTTTTAAGTGATAAAAATATTTCTGAAAAAAGATTACCCATCCCAATGCTATTATGTGTTGGTGCAATAAATACTTATCTTATTAAAAAAAAATTAAGAGGCTATGCATCAATCAATGCTCAAACTGGAGAAGCATTAGACACGCATTCATTTGCAACACTTATAGGTGTTGGAGCAACTACTGTTAATCCTTATTTAGCACTGGATAGTTTATATCAAAGGTTTGAAAAAAAATTATTTGGAAAGTTTGAGTACGATGAATGCATAGCTAGATATATACAATCGGTAAATTATGGACTTCTGAAAATAATGTCAAAAATGGGAATTTCGGTCATAAGCTCTTATAGAGGTGGATGTAATTTTGAAACAGTTGGTTTGAGTAGAACAGTAGCATCAGAATACTTTCCAGGAATTTTATCAAAGATTTCAGGCATAGGGTTAAATGGAATAGAAAAAAAATTAAGAACTATTCACAAAGAAGCATTTGAAGGAACGGATGCAGTTTTACCAATCGGAGGAATTTATAGATATAGAAAGGATGGTGAAACTCATCAATATCAAGGTAAGCTCATTCATCTTTTGCAAAGTGCAGTTTCATCAAATTCTTTTGAAGCTTATAAAAAATATGCAGAAGGTATTTATAATCTTCCTCCTATACACCTTAGAGACTTGATTGGATTTAGAGATAAAAATTTAAACCCATCCTTAGATATTTCAGAAGTAGAACCAATCGAAAATATTTTAACAAGATTTGGAAGTGGAAGTATGTCTCATGGTGCATTATCGAAAGAAGCACACGAAACATTAGCTATAGGAATGAATAGAATTAAAGGAGCCTCTTGTAGTGGTGAAGGTGGAGAAGATGAAAAAAGATTTATTAAGATGGAAAACGGAGATAGTGCTAATTCTAGAGTTAAGCAAATAGCCTCAGCAAGATTTGGAGTAACACTTAAATATCTAAATAACTGTAACGAAATAGAGATTAAAATTGCACAAGGAGCAAAACCTGGTGAGGGAGGTCAATTACCAGGGTTTAAAGTTACGGAAGAAATTGCCAAATTAAGACATTCAACTCCGGGTGTAACCCTAATATCACCACCACCTCACCATGATATTTATTCTATCGAGGATTTAGCTCAATTAATTTACGATCTTAAACAAGCCAATCCAAAAGCAAGAGTTGGTGTAAAATTAGTAGCATCTTCTGGGATAGGAACAATCGCAGCTGGGGTAGCTAAAGCTAAAGCAGATATAATTTTAATTTCTGGACATAATGGAGGAACAGGAGCTACACCGCAAACAAGTGTTAAATATGTGGGGATACCTTGGGAGATGGGATTAACTGAGGCTAATCAAGTTTTAACTTTAAATAATTTAAGGCATAAAGTTACTCTAAGAACAGATGGTGGAATTAAAACAGGAAGAGATGTTGTTATTGCAGCCATGATGGGAGCAGAAGAATATGGAGTAGCTACGACAGCTTTAGTAGCCATGGGATGTATAATGGTTAGACAGTGTCACTCAAACACATGTCCAGTTGGAGTTTGTACTCAAGATGAAAAACTAAGAGAAAAATTTTCTGGTACGCCAGAAAAGGTAGTCAACTTATTTAAATTTATAGCCGAGGAAGTAAGAGAAATTTTAGCACAAATAGGATTTAAATCATTAAATGAAATAATTGGTAGGACTGATTTATTAAGACAGGTAAGTAAAGCTTCACCAAACTTAGATGATTTAGATCTTAACCCTTTATTTGTTCAAACAGATGCTGGTGAGAACACAAGATACTGTACAGTTCCAGAAATAAATTCTGTTCCAGATACTTTGGATCAAGAAATTTTACCTGAAATTAAAGAACAAATTGGAAAAGTAAAAATTATTGAAAAGCAATATATTATTAAAAATACTCATAGGACAGTTGGAACAAGAATTTCTAATCATCTTTATGAAAAATATGGATCTGAAAAACTAGATGATGGCTTTTTATCTTTAAAGTTTAAAGGATCAGCTGGACAGTCATTTGGTGCATTTGCAATAAAAGGATTAAAACTTATTTTAAAAGGCGATGCTAATGATTATGTTGGTAAAGGTTTATCAGGCGCAACGGTGGTAGTCAAACTTCCAGACGAAAGTAATCTAGTTTCACATGAGAATACCATAATAGGAAATACAGTTTTGTATGGAGCAACATCTGGAAAACTTTTTGCAGCAGGTCAAGCTGGAGAAAGATATGCTGTAAGAAACTCAGGATCAATTTCAGTTATTGAAGGATGCGATTCTAATGCTTGTGAATATATGACTGGTGGTACAGTTGTAATTCTAGGCGATGTAGGAGACAATTTTGGAGCTGGAATGACTGGCGGAATGGCGTTTATTTACGATATAAATAAGAAATTTTATAAAAAAGTAAACCCAGAGACTGTAGTATGGCAAACGCCAGAAACAGATTATTGGATAACTTATTTAAAAAATTTAGTTCAAGAGCATCATCAGGAGACAAATTCAGATTTTTCTAAAAAGATTATAGAAAATTTTGATAGAGAAATTTCTAATTTTATTCAAGTTTGTCCAAAAGAAATGATTGATAAGCTAAAAAACCCAATAAGTTTAAAATCTATTATAAAAGAAGTTAGTTAAAATGAAGGATATAAATATTTTTTGTTTTGGTTTTGGCCAAGTAGCAAAAAATTTTATAAAGAAGCTTAGTGTTGAGCAGTATAATATTAATTTGTCAGCAACCTCTAGAAGTGAGTCTTCAAAAAAAACATTCAAGGGTATTAATTATAATAGCTATCTATTTAATAGAGACAACTTTGATCAAAATTTAGTTGTAAAATTAAAAGAAGCAGATCATATCTTAGTTTCTATACCACCAGAAAATCAAGAAGATTTAGTTATAAAAAATTTTTCTAAATTTATAGAAAGCTCCAAAGTAAAATGGATAACATATTTATCAGCCACTAGTATTTATGGTGATCATAAGGGAGAGTGGGTTAATGAAAATAGCAAAACAAACCCAATTTCAAATAATGGTATTGCAAGATTGAAAGCTGAAAATGCATGGTTTTCTCTAGAAAAAAGTAAGAAAATACCAATTCAGATATTTAGGTTATCTGGAATTTATTCTAATGAAAAAAATATTTTAATACGTCTAAAATCAGGAGGCGTGAAATTGATCAACAAAAAAAATCATTTTTTTTCTAGAATTCATGTAGATGATATTTCAAATATATTATTTAAATCTTTATCAAAATTTAAGTCAGGAGAAATATACAATCTATCTGATGATAAACCCTCTACATCTGAAGAGGTTACTTTATTTGGAGCAAAGATATTAAATATTGAAAATATCGAAAAAATTGAAGTTGACCAAATTAAAAGTGAGATGTTGAAAAATTTTTATAATGAGTCTAAAAAAGTTAGCAACAAAAAGATGAAAAGTTATTTTGATTATAATTTAAAATTTCCAAGCTATATCGAAGGATTAAACTATATTAGTTGTAATTTTATTTAGCTCTAAGAGTATTTTTTTTAAACCTCGTTTACTTGATAAGCTGTGATCACCATTTTTTATTATCACTAATTTTTTATTAGCTTTAGTAAATAACTTAAGAACTTTTCTAGAATAACTTGTTGGAACAACTTCATCTTTACTTCCATGAATCATAGTTACATTGATTTTAGATTTAATCTTTTTATTCAAGATTTTATTTTTTCTACCATCTTTTATTAACTGATAAGTGATTGGATACTCATAATTACCATGTTTTAAGTTATAAATTCCTTTCTTTATAGTTTCATTTTTCATTTTTTTTGTAAATTTTTTCCACATTAGGTTTTGTAAAAACTCTGGAGCTGAACCAATTCCTAAAAAACCTTTAATTTGATCTTTAAAATATTTAAATTGATTTAAGGAGAGCCACGCTCCCATACTTGAACCAACTAAGATAAATTTGTTTTTTTTAACTATTTTTTTTATTACTATTTTAACTTCTTTTGACCATTGTGTGATATTTCCCTTGGTAAATTTTCCTGAGGATTTTCCATGACCAGAATATTCAAGAGCAAGAAAACCAAGCTTATTTTTTTTTGCAAATTTTAGTATTGCCTGAGGTTTTTCACCTTCAATGCTTGACATAAAACCATGTAAAAAAACAATATAAAGATTATCTCTATAATCCTTACTTAAGTATCTTATTTGCCTGTTATTAAGGACCTTAATATATTTAAATTTATTCATATAAGTTTATTAGAATTAATTCTTAATATATAGTTCTATCAAATGTCTTCAGAATTAAAAGTACTGCAAGTAATTCCTAAACTTGGATATGGGGGTGCGGAAACAGGCTGTTACGATCTTGCACACTATTTACCAGAAAATAATTGTAGCTCTTATATAGTAACTAGTGGAGGAGAGTTATTAAAATTTATTGATAAAAAAAAAGTAAAAGTAATAAAACTTCCCGTCCATAGTAAAAATCCATTTTTAATGCTCTTTAATTCAATAGCTTTGATTTTTATTATTTTACTAAATAATATATCTATTGTTCATGCAAGAAGTCGTGCTCCAGCTTGGTCTTGTTTGTTTGCAACAAAAATTACAAGAAGAAAGTTTGTTACAACTTTTCATGGTACCTATAATTTTAAAAACTCAATTAAAAAATTCTATAATTCAGTAATGGTTAGATCAGATTTAATAATAGCAGGATCAAATTTTATTTTTTCACATATTAATCAAAATTATCCAAAATATTTAGATTTAAAAAAAAAATTCTTGGTAATTTTTAGGGGAATTAATGTCGATTATTTTGAATTATCAACAATTTTAGACAGTGAAGAAAACAGACTTATTTCAGATTGGGATGTTGATAGAAATAAAAAAACGATCCTAATGCCAGGTCGGTTAACTGCTTGGAAAGGTCAGGAGACATTTATTGAGGCATTAAATCTTGTTAATAAAGAACTGGGGTATGAGTCTTTTAATGCTATTATTTTGGGTAGCGATCAAGGAAGAGACATTTATACTAAAAAAATTAAAAGATTGGCTGAGCAATATAGGCTAACTAGTCAGTTAAAATTTATAGAACATTGTAAAAATATGCCGTTAGCTTATAAAATATCAGACATTGTTGTTTCAGCCTCAGTAGAACCTGAAGCTTTTGGAAGGGTAGCAGTTGAAGCTCAATCAATGGAAAAACCAATAATAGCAAGTGATATTGGGGGATCTAACGAAACTATTATTGATAACGTGACAGGTTTTTTATTTCAGTCTGGTAATGCAGAAGCTTTGAGTAAAAAAATAATAGAAGTCTTACAATTAGACGAATCTAGATTGAAATCTATTGGTATAGAAGGTAGAAAAAATATAATTAAAAAATTTAATGTTGAAAAAATGTGTTTTTCTACATATTCAGAATACAAAAAATTATTGAATTAAATGCCATTAATAAAATTGCCAGATGGAAACACTATTGAATTTCCAAATAAAGTAACAGGACTTGAGGTTGCTGAAAAGATTAGTAAATCCTTATCAAAGCAGGCAACTATTATTAGTGTTAATGAAGAGCTTAAGGATTTAAGTTTTGTTTTAGATAAAGATTGCTCAGTCAAAATTTTTACTTCAAAAGATAAAGAAGGATTAGAAACTATCCGTCATGATACGGCCCATATAACTGCAATGGCTGTTCAAGAACTCTTTCCTGGAACACAAGTTACAATCGGTCCAATTATAGAAAATGGATTTTATTATGATTTTTCAAGAAAAGAACCTTTTACAGAAGATGATTTAAATAAAATTGAAAATAAAATGAAAGAAATTGTTGATAGAGATGTTCCAACTACAAGAGAAGTTTGGAAAAGAGATAAAGCTATATCTCATTTCAAAGATAAAGGGGAAATATACAAGGCTGAAATTATTGAAAGTATTCCACAGGGTGAAGATGTTTCCATATATTTTCATGGAGACTGGCATGATTTATGCAGAGGCCCTCATCTGTCTTCAACGGGAAAAATTGGTAAGTACTTTAAATTAACAAAGGTATCAGGGGCTTATTGGAGAGGTGACTCAAATAATGAAATGTTGCAAAGAATTTATGGAACAAGTTGGGCATCACAAAAAGATTTAGATGAATATTTAAAAAGAATAGAAGAAGCAGAAAAAAGAGACCACAGAAAACTTGGAAAAGAAATGGATTTATTTCACTTTAGGGAAGAAAGTCCAGGATCAGTATTTTGGCATGAAAAAGGTTGGAAGTTATTTCAAAAATTAGTTGCATATATGAGAGCTAGACAAGAAAAAGCTGGTTACAAAGAAGTGAACACTCCTGAAATTTTAGATAGATCTCTTTGGGAAAAATCTGGCCACTGGGAAAAATATGGAGAGCATATGTATACTTCTCAAACACCAGATGAAAAAATATTTGCAATAAAACCAATGAATTGTCCAGGTCACGTACAAGTTTTTAATCAAGGATTAAAAAGTTACCGAGATCTTCCTTTAAGAATTTCAGAATTTGGAAAAGTACACAGATATGAGCCTTCAGGTGCTTTACATGGACTTTTAAGAGTTAGAGCTTTTACTCAAGATGATGCTCATATTTTTTGCACAGAAGATCAAATTACATCAGAATGTTTGATTGTTACTAATTTAATTTTAGATATCTATAAAGATCTTGGATTTGAAGATGTAATATTAAAATACTCAGATAGACCAGACTTAAGAGTTGGTGATGATAATGTATGGGACAAAGCTGAAAAAGCTTTATTAGATGCAGTTAAAGCTTCAAAGCTTCAATACACAATTAATAAAGGAGAGGGAGCATTCTATGGTCCAAAAATTGAATTTGTTTTACGAGATGCTATTGGTAGGGATTGGCAATGTGGAACTTTACAAGTAGACCTTAATTTACCAGGAAGATTAGATGCTTCTTTTGTTGATAAAGATGGAACTAAAAAAATTCCTGTAATGCTTCACAGGGCGTTATTTGGATCATTAGAAAGATTTATTGGAATTCTTATAGAAAATTATGCAGGCAAATTTCCATTTTGGATAGCTCCTTTACAAGCTGTTGTAATTCCAATTTCAGAGGAATTTGATTCTTATGCAAAAGAAGTAAATGAAAAAATTAACAATGCAGGCATAAGCTCTGAGGTAGATTTAAAAAACCATAACTTAAATTATAAAATTAGAGAACATTCACTATCAAAAATACCACTTTTATTGATTTGTGGAAAAAAAGAAGTTGACAGTAACTCAGTAACGATTAGAAGATTGGATACGAACAAACAAGAAAATATGGAATTAAACTTATTCTTAGAAACTTTCTCAGCTTTAAACAAAGCATCCTCAAACTAAGTGGCAGATTTTAAACAAAATTATTTTCAAAGAAGAACTAAAGATAAAGGTCCAAGATCTAACAATAGAATTTCTTCACCTGAGGTTCAAGTAATTGGAAGCGATGGTGAAAATATAGGAATCATAAATACAAATGAGGCCATATCAATGGCTAAAGAACAAGGATTGGATTTAATTGAAATAGCTCCAAACGCAAAACCACCTGTATGTAAAATTATTGATATGGGTAAATTTAAATATGATGCTCAAAAAAAAGCAAATGTTGCTAAAAAGAAACAAAAAATAGTTTTATTAAAAGAAATTAAAATGAGACCAGTCACAGAAACTCATGATTATGATTTTAAAGTTAAAAATGCTAAAAAATTTATTGGAAAAGGTGACAAGGTAAAATTTACAATACGATTTAAGGGTAGAGAGCTACAACACTCACACCTAGGTAGAGAATTAATGGATAAAATAAAAGCTGATATGCAAGATATTGGCAAAGTTGAATTGCACCCAAAGTTTGATGGTAAGCAAATGATCATGGTTATTCAGCCTTTATAAGGCTTAATAGAGGTTGTAAATCCATTCCAATATTTGTATAAGTCCGCAGAATTATGCCAAAATTAAAAACTAAAAGTTCAGCAAAAAAAAGATTTAAAATCTCAGCTACAGGGAAAGTTATGATGGCTCAAGCTGGAAAGAGACATGGTATGATAAAAAGAACAAATTCACAAATTAGAAAATTAAGAGGCACGACTGCTATGTCAAAACAAGATGGCAAAATAGTTAAATCATACATGCCTTACAGTTTAAGAGGATAAAATGGCTAGAGTAAAAAGAGGCGTAACAAGTCACGCAAAACATAAAAAAGTTTTAAAAGCTGTCAAAGGTCAATGGGGCAGAAGAAAAAGCACTATAAGAGTTGCAAAGCAAGCTATGGAAAAAGCTATGCAATATGCATACAGAGATCGTAGAACTAAAAAAAGAGAATTTAAATCTTTATGGATACAAAGAATTAATGCAGGTGTTAGATCTGAAGGAATAACTTATTCAAAATTTATTAATGGTTTAACTAAATGTGGAATTAAGTTAGATAGAAAAATACTAGCTGAAATAGCATACGATAGTCCAGAAGCCTTTAAAACGATCGTTCAAAAAGCTCAATCGGCACTAAATTAATCTTCACTATTGTTTTTCTTCGGTGAAGAAATAATCTCTCAATATGTCTGATATTAAAAAAATAAAAGATGAATTTCTTTTAAAGTTAAAAGAAAATTTGGATTTAAATCAAGTTAATCAAATTAAAACAGAACTATTTGGTAAAACTGGGTTAATCAGCTCGCAATTTAAACAGCTTGGAAAATTAGCAGAAGAAGAAAGAAAAAAATTTGCATCAGATTTAAACTTAGTCAAAAGTGAACTTGAAAATTTAATTACTATAAAAATTGATGATATTGAAAAAAAAGAGATTAACAAAAAATTAGAAAAAGAAAAAATAGATATAACTTTACCAGAGAGACCTTTTGTTCAGGGAAAAATTCATCCTGTATCTCAAGTTATAGATGAAATTTCTTCAATTTTTTCAGAAATTGGTTTTAGTGTAGAAGAGGGACCAGATGTTGAAAATGAATATAATAATTTTACTGCGTTAAATACACCTGATAACCATCCTGCTAGAGATATGCATGATACTTTTTATCTAGATGATACAAAAGAGCTACTTTTAAGAACACATACTTCACCAGTTCAAATTAGAACAATGCTTAATGATAAACCACCTTTTAAAATAATAGCGCCAGGGCGAACATATAGATCTGACAGCGATCAAACTCATACTCCAATGTTTCATCAAGTTGAAGGGCTACATATTGATAAAAATATAAATATGGGGCATTTAAAAGGATGCTTAAATTATTTTATTAAAGAGTTTTTTGAGGTTGATAAAATTAAAATGAGATTTAGACCTAGTCATTTCCCATTTACAGAGCCATCTGCAGAAGTTGATATTGGTTATGAAATAAAAGATGGAAAAATAGTAATTGGGGAAGGTGATAAATGGCTAGAAGTTTTAGGTTGTGGAATGGTTCATCCCAATGTTTTAAAAAATGTGAAAGTAAACCCTGATGAATTCCAAGGTTATGCATTTGGAATAGGAATAGATAGGCTCGCAATGTTGAAATATGGCATTAATGATTTAAGAGCCTTTTTTGATTGTGACTATAGATGGCTAAATCATTTTGGATTTGATCCAATAGATGTCCCAACAAACTATAGGGGCTTAAGCCGATGAAGATTACAACAGCATGGCTCAAAGATCATTTAGATACCAAACTTAATGAAAATCAAATCATCGATAAACTTACAGATATTGGTTTAGAAGTAGAGGGTGTTGATAGTCAATCAGGAGAGCTTGATCAATTTGTAATTGCCAAAATTTTGAAGGCTGAAAAGCATCCTGATGCAGATAGGCTTAGAGTATGTGATGTTGATATAGGTTCGGGCAAATCAGTAAAAGTTGTTTGTGGAGCTCCAAATGCTAAAGAGGGTTTATTAACAATTTATGCTCCTCCTGGCGCTGTAGTGCCAAAAAGTCAAATGAAATTGGTGGTAAGCAAAATAAGAGGTGTAACCTCATATGGAATGCTTTGTTCAGAATCTGAACTTAATCTATCAAACGAAAGTGATGGCATAACAGAGCTTTTACCAGAAAAATATAACAAAAAAATAGGAGAAAATTATTTTCCAAAAAAAAATTTAAATGTAATTGATATTTCTATTACACCAAATAGAGCAGATTGCTTAGGGGTTAGAGGGATAGCAAGAGATTTAGCTGCTGCAGGCGCGGGAAGATTAATAAATCAAAAAGAAAAAAAACTTGATAAAAAAAATAAACAAACAATTAGTGTAAAAATTGAAAATGAAAAAAATCAAGCATGCATATCCTTTGGCAGTTGTTTAATTAAAGGAGTAAACAATACTGAAAGTCCAGAGTGGCTAAAAGACAAAATAATTGCTCTAGGCCAAAAACCTATTTCGGCAATAGTTGATATTACAAATTATGTAATGTTTGATTTGAATAGACCACTTCATGCATATGATGTTGATAAAATAGATAAAGGAATAGTTGTTAGAAATTCTAAGAAAGGTGAAACATTCGAAGCATTAGATAATAAAGAATATAAATTAGAGGATGAGATGTGTGTCATATCAGATGCGTCAGGCGTATTAGGTCTTGGAGGCATAATAGGAGGCACAAGAACTGGAACTGAACTAGATACAAAAAATGTGTTAATTGAGTCTGCTTACTTTAGTCCACGATCAATCAGAAAATCATCTAAAATCTTAAATATAGATACGGATGCAAAATTTAGATTTGAAAGAGGTATTGATCCATTATCAATTGATCAAGGACTTGAAAGAGCAGCTAATTTAATACAAGAAATATGTGGTGGTGAAGTTAGTGAATTTGATATTCAAAAAATTGAAGATATTAAAAAAAAATCATTAAAATTTGATCCTTCTTTGTTTCAAAAAATTACTGGATTTAATATTGATATAAAAGAAATGATAAAAATCTTAGATAACCTAGGATTTGAAATTAAAGAAAACAAGAGAATGCTAGATGTTGTTATACCATCTTGGAGACCAGATATTTCACAAGAAGTTGATGTGGTAGAAGAACTTGTAAGAATTAAGGGCTATGATCAAATTAAAATTATTGAACCAGAAAAAGTTAGAAAAAAACAAACATTAAATTTAAAACAAAAATTATTTCATTTTTTACAAAGATCTATTGCTTCTAAGGGGTATTTTGAAGCTATCACATGGTCTTTTACCGACAGTAAAATCAATCAACTATTCATTGAAAACAACAAAGAAATTAAAATAATTAATCCTATAAGTTCTGATTTGAACGTTTTGCGAAGTTCAATTTTTTCTAATTTGATAATTCATTTGAATAAGAATTTAGGAAGAGGATTTAAAGATTTGTCATTTTTTGAAATAGGTCCAACTTTTTTAGGATCTGAGCCAGGTGAGCAACAGACAGTCGCTACTGGATTAAGATCAGGAAAATTGGCTAGGCAGAGCTGGCTGGAAAAAGAAAGATTAATAGATGTGTTTGATGTTAAAAGTGATGTTATCAAAAGTTTAGTTGAAGCAGGTTATAATAAAGATAAGCTCTATATTGATGATGAAACACCAAGCTATTATCACCCTGGAAAATCAGGAAGAATATTTCTTAACAAAGGAAAAGAAAAAGTAGTTGCTTTTTTTGGTGATATTCACCCAGGTATATTAAAAAAATTAGATATTAAAGTTGAGTCTTTAGTGGGTTTTGAAATATTTTTAGACAATTTAAAACAGCCAAAAAAATCATTAAAAGATCAAAAAACTCAGTATAAATATTCAGATTTTCAAAAATCAGAAAGAGATTTTGCTTTTGTTTTAGATAAAAATTTTAAAGTTCAAGAATTAATTGAAACCATCTCTAATGTAGACAAAGAGTTAATAAAATCTGTCAAAGTATTTGATGTTTATGAAGGAGCGAATATTCCTGATGGTAAAAAATCAATTGCATTAAATGTAATTATTCAATCTTTAGAAAAAACTTTGGCTGAGGATGATTTAAATAAAATTAATCAACTTATTATTTCAGCTGTTGAATCTAAAACTGGTGCTAAGATTAGATCATAATCATGACAAAAATTGATCACATCAGAAACTTTGCAATCATTGCACATATTGATCACGGTAAATCAACAATTGCAGATAGGATAATTCATAGTTGTGGTGGTCTAACCGAAAGAGAAATGAAGGCACAAGTTCTAGACTCAATGGATATTGAGAGAGAAAGAGGCATAACTATTAAAGCTCAAACAGTTAAACTTAATTATAAAGCAAAAGATGGTAAAGAGTACATTCTCAACATAATTGATACTCCAGGACACGTAGATTTTAGCTATGAAGTTAGTAGATCTCTGTATGCATGCGAGGGATCTATTTTAATTGTTGATAGTACCCAAGGAGTAGAAGCTCAAACATTGGCTAATGTTTATCAAGCTTTAGACACCAAGCATGAGATAGTACCTGTACTGAATAAAGTTGATCTACCTGCATCAGACTTAGAAAAAACAAAGAAGCAAATAGAAGAGGTCATAGGTATTGATACTGAAAATGCCATACCTTGCTCTGGAAAAACAGGTGAGGGTATAGAAGAAATTCTAGAACAAATTATTGTGTCACTACCAGCTCCAGAAGGAGAAAAAGATGCTGATTTAAAATGCTTATTAGTTGATAGTTGGTATGACACTTACTTAGGGGTGGTTATTCTAGTTAGAGTTATTAATGGAAAAATTTCAAAAAATATGAAGATTAAAATGATGTCTACTGACCAAGAATATATAATTGAAAAAGTAGGTGTATTTACACCAAAAGCAACTGATGTTAATGAATTAAATGCAGGAGAAATTGGTTTTATAACAACAGGAATAAAAATTTTATCAGAAACAAAAGTGGGAGATACTATTTGTGATGCAACTAAACCACCTCAAGAAGCACTACCTGGATTTAAACCAAGTAAGCCAGTTGTATTTTGTGGTTTGTTTCCTGTTGACAGCTCTGAATACCAAAAATTAAAAGATGGTTTAGGTAAACTTCAATTAAATGATGCTAGTTTTTCATATGAGGCAGAATCTTCATCTGCGTTAGGTCTTGGCTTTAGATGTGGTTTTCTAGGTCTCCTGCATTTAGAAATTATAACTGAAAGATTAGAAAGAGAATTTGATATAAATTTATTAACCACAACACCAGGGGTTGTTTATAAAGTTCATATGAACAAGGGGGAAATAATAGAGTTACAAAACCCTTCAAGTTTACCAGAACCCACTCTAATCAAATTTATTGAAGAGCCTTGGATTAAAGCAACAATTATTACACCAGATCAATATCTTGGAGCAATTATAAAAGTTTGTCAGGATAAAAGAGGAGTACAAACAAACTTAAGTTATTCAGGTAATAGAGCAGTTTTAAATTATGAAATCCCTCTAAATGAAGTTGTTTTTGATTTTAATGATAGACTTAAATCAATGACTAGTGGCTATGCAAGTTTTGATTATGAGATCATAGGTCATAGAGAGGGAGATTTAGTAAAATTAGGAATACTTGTTAATGCTGAGCCAGTTGATGCTTTATCAATGATGGTTCATAAAGATTTTGCACAAACTGTTGGAAGAGAGGTATGTGAAAAATTAAAAGATTTAATCCCACGTCATAATTTTATGATTCCAGTGCAGGCAGCAATTGGAGGAAAAATTATAGCAAGAGAAACTATTAAGGGTTTTAAAAAAGATGTTTTAACAAAAATTCATGGTGGTGGAGCTAGAGATAGAAAAAGAAAACTACTAGATAAGCAGAAAAAAGGAAAAGCTAGAGGAAAACAGTTTGGAAAAGTTGAAATACCACAAGAAGCATTTATAGGAGTGCTTAAAATTAATAAAGACCAGTAGCTGGAGAGATGGCTGAGCGGTTTAAAGCGCACGCTTGGAAAGTGTGTGTACTGTTAAAGGTACCCAGGGTTCGAATCCCTGTCTCTCCGCCAATAATTTATCTTTAAATTTCCTTAGTTCGGTTTAAAATAATTAATTATAAATGAAAATTTTTGATTGCTTCCCTTTTTTTGACGAAATATCTTTATTGGATATGAGAATGAACTATCTTAAAAATGTAGTTGATAAATTTGTTATAGTCGAAGGAACTCACAGTCATCAAGGTAAAATAAAAAAATTATATTATGATGAAAACAAATCTTTATTCAAAAAATACGAAAAAAAAATTGTCCATGTTATTCAAGATTCATATCCTAAACACTTAGGTGATACTCATAGTACTTTTATAAACGATTATTATACAAGAAATGGAATCAGCAAAGGGTTAAAAGATTGTTTGGATAATGATATTATATTGATTTCTGATGTAGATGAATTCCCTGATATAGATAAGTTTAAGCTATTTAATGGAAACTTAACTGTTTTTAAGCAAGTTATGTTTTATTTTAAGCTTAATCTCAGAGTTAGAAACTTTGATCATGATAGTGGAGATGGATTATGGCCAGGCACAAGAATGTTAAATTTTAGATTATTTAAAAAAATAAATAATGTTCAAAAAATTAGAAACTTTAAGGCAAAAAAATATGGTTGGTGGAGATTTGATAAACCCAGATTAAATATTATTAATTACGGTGGTTGGCATTTTAGATTTTTTGGATCTTCAAAAAATTTAAAACATGAGTTGGAAAATAGAGCTATAGGACGTGGAGAAAATATTTTAAGCACTTACAGTGAATCAGATATTAACAATATTATTAAAAACCGATTACCTTTTACTACAGAGGAAGAGAGATATGAGGTCTATCCTCTTTCAAAGATGCCCGATTTTGTAAAATTAAATAAAGAAAGATATAGTGATTCATTGATTATTTAGTTGAAGATATTTTTCAATGTATAAGTTTTTTCTTATCAACTTGAAAAGGATAAAAACATTTAAAATCAACACTAATTCAACTATGGTATGTGAATTTAAAATATTTATTTAATCTTTTTTATTAAAAAAATGTTATATTTATGTAATTTTCCACTACAAAATTATGAAAAACAATTCAACATATCAAGCAGACTCTATCAAAGTTTTAAAAGGTCTTGAAGCTGTTAGAAAAAGACCAGGAATGTATATTGGCGATACCGATGATGGAACAGGTTTGCATCATATGGTCTATGAGGTTGTTGATAACTCAATAGACGAAGCTTTAGCAGGACACTGTAAAAATATAGATGTTAAGATAAATTCTGATGGGACTATTACAGTAAGAGATGACGGAAGAGGAATACCCGTTGATATGCATAAGGGTGAAAAAATGTCTGCAGCGGAAGTTATTATGACTCAGCTTCATGCTGGAGGAAAATTTGATCATGATTCATACAAAGTATCAGGTGGTTTACATGGTGTTGGAGTTTCAGTTGTAAATGCATTATCAGAAAAATTAAAATTAGAAATCGATAGAGATGGAAATAGATATTTTATAGAATTTAAAGATGGAGCCTCAAAAGCACCTCTTAAAGTTATAGGAAAATCAAAAGAAACTGGAACACAAATAACTTTTTTACCATCAAAAGAAATATTTTCTTCAATTAAATTTACTCCAAGTATAATTATTAAAAGAATGCGTGAACTTGCATTCTTGAATAAAGGAATAAAAATAACCGTTAACGATTTAAATCAAAAAAAAGAAAAAATAATTGTATTTAAGTTTGATGGGGGAGTTTTAGAATTTGTTGATTTTTTAGACGAAAAAAGAGAAAAACTTGTTAATAAAACCGGTAATGATTTATTTAAGAAGCCTATTTATATTGAAGGAAAAAAAGATAATATTGAAATTGAATGTTCTTTAAAGTGGAATGCAAGTTATGGAGAAGACATCTATCCTTATACAAATAACATTTATCAAAAAGATGGTGGTACTCATTTATTAGGATTTAGGAGTGCTCTTACTAGAGTTATTAATAAATATGCTACAGAGCATAATTTATTAAAAAAAAATAAATTAACTATTTCAGGAGATGATATTAAAGAGGGTCTTACATGTGTAATTTCAGCAAAGATACCTGATCCTAAATTTTCTTCTCAAACAAAAGATAAGCTTGTTTCATCAGAAGTTAGAATGATTGTAGAAAGTATTGTTAGTGAAAAACTTTCAATATGGTTTGATCAAAACCCAACTTTATCAAAGATTATTTTAGCTAAAGTAATGCAGGCAGCTCTAGCAAGAGATGTTGCTAGAAAAGCTAGAGAAAATGTTAGACGTAAAGGCGCTTTAGAATTAAGTGGATTACCTGGAAAATTGGCAGATTGTCAAATAGGCAAACAAGAAGGAACAGAATTGTTTATTGTTGAGGGAGATTCTGCAGGTGGTTCTGCTAAACAAGGAAGAAATAGGTCAAATCAAGCTGTTTTACCACTTAGAGGAAAAATTCTTAATACTTATGTGGAAGAGATTATTCTTAAAAAAAATAGTAATAGAGATGGTAGCGAACATAGAACAAAATCTTTAGCAAAAATGATGTCATCTAATGAGGTTGTGACTTTAATTAATGCACTTGGCCTTGATCCAAAAGTTGAAGATATTGATTTGAAAGATTTAAGATATGGAAAAATTATTATCATGACTGATGCTGATGTTGATGGTTCTCATATACGAGCATTATTACTAACATTCTTTAACAACAAGCCATTTAATAAACTAATTGAAAATGGACATGTTTATCTTGCACAGCCACCTTTATTCAAGATTAATAAAGGAACAAAAGGCATTTATATAAAAGATGAAAAAGAGTTAGAAGATTATATTTTAAAGAATAATAAAGAATTACAAAAAATTAAAAAAGGAACAAAAGAATTTACTAAAGCTTATGAAGATGAAAAATCTAGAATGAGCATTCAAAGGTTTAAGGGATTAGGAGAGATGAACCCAGAAGAGCTATGGAATACTACGTTAGATCCTGAAACAA
Source organism: Candidatus Pelagibacter sp. PS_23 (assembly GCF_059417905.1). Lineage (NCBI taxonomy): Bacteria > Pseudomonadati > Pseudomonadota > Alphaproteobacteria > Candidatus Pelagibacterales > Candidatus Pelagibacteraceae > Candidatus Pelagibacter > Candidatus Pelagibacter sp. PS_23. Next base: position 44,432 of record NZ_CM182071.1, read on the forward strand.
GAAATTTATTACAAGTACAATACTCAAAAGATATAAAAAAAGATCAAGATTTAATACACACATTAATGGGTAATGATGTTGCATTGAGAAAAGATTTTATTGTTTCAAATGCAATTAATGTTCAAAATCTAGATATCTAATAATGAAGTTTTTCGAAACTTCTAAATATTTTTCATTAAAAAAATCGACCTACATCAATCTAAGATGGATTGCTATTATTGGCCAACTTATAACAGTTAATATTATTTATTTTGTTTTTGATTTTAGATTTAATCTAATTTTAGAAAATTTGATAATTTTGATTGGAGCGCTAAGTAATCTTTATTTAATCTATATTAATAAAAACACACAACTGTCAGATAAAATAGCATTTCTTTTTTTATCTATTGATATTTTACAACTGAGTTGTTTGATTTATTTAACAGGTGGAATTATAAATCCTTTTTCAATTTTTTTGATTATCCCGGCTATATTTTCATCATCTAATTTAGGTTTGAGGAGTAATTTATTGTTAGTTAGCTTCACAGTTTTATTGATTATTTTTCTTACTTTTTTTAATCAACCTTTGCCCTATCCAATTAAAGAACATTTTCACGTAGACAGCTATTATTACTATTCAATTCCAATAGCATTAATTATTGCTTTAATTTTTTTAAATTATTTTGCATTAACCTTCGGATCAGAATCTAGAATAAGGAAAGAGGCACTAAATAAAATGGAAGAAATCATGTCAAAAGAACATGAGCTATTATCATTAGGGGGGCAGGCTGCTGCCGCTGCACATTCATTAGGTACACCGTTTTCAACAATGAAGATTATCTCCACTGATTTATTGAAGCGATTTAAAGATAATGAAGATGTTAAAAAAGATATTGAGTTATTATCCAGTCAATTAGAGAGATGTAGTGAAATTTTAAAAAAATTAACATTAAACCCAATAATCGAAGATAATTTTATTGATCGCGATTTAACAATGGCAGAATACGTGAGTGAAATAGTCAAGTCATTCCAAGAAACAAGTAAAAAAGATTTTATTGTAAATTATGATCAAAATTCAAATCCACTAAATATAACTAAATCAATAGAAATTGTTTATGGGCTAAGAAATTTTATCGGTAATGCAAATAAGTTTTCTGAAAATAAGATTTTTATTAATATAAAAAGTGATAGTGATTTCACAGAAGTTATGATTGAAGATGATGGAGAGGGATACCCAAAAGATGTTTTGAGTAAAATTGGAGAGCCTTATATTAAATCTTTTAAGTCTTCAATAAAATCTAAATCTGGATTAGGTCTTGGAATTTTTATAGGCAAAACTTTACTTGAAAAAAATTATGCAAATATTTTATGCAGAAATTCCCAAACAAGAAGTGGGGCTGAAGTAAGTATTAAATGGAAAAATGAAGATCTTTTAAAACTTTAATGTAGTTTTTTTTTATTTTCAAATAAGCCACTCAATTGTGAAACCATAACATCTCCAAGTTCATGCACATCTGTTATTTTAATAGCTTTATTGTAATATCTAGAAACATCATGCCCAATACCGATAGCTAAAATTTCAACGTCACTCTTAGTTTCTATAAATTTAACCATTTTTTTTAAATGTTTTTCTAAAAAATCTCCTGAATTAACAGATAAAGTAGAGTCGTCAACTGGGGCACCATCTGAAATAACCATCAGTATTTTCCGTTCTTCTTTTCTTTTTTTAATTCTATTATAGGCCCACGAAATAGCTTCCCCATCAATATTTTCTTTTAATAATCCTTCTTTAAGCATTAAGCCTATATTGTTTTTTGCCTGTCTCCACTGTGTGTCTGCACCTTTATAAATTATATGTCTTAAATCATTTAATCTTCCAGGATTTTTTGGCTTATCATTTTTAGTCCAAGCCTCTCTGCTTTTACCACCTTTCCAATTTTTTGTAGTAAAGCCTAAAACCTCTACTTTTACTGAGCATCTTTCTAAGGTTCTAGATAATATATCTGCACAAAGTGCAGCAATTGTTATTGGCCGACCTCTCATGGAACCAGAATTGTCTATTAACAAGGTTACGATTGTGTCCTTAAAATCAAGATCTTTTTCTTTCATAAAAGATAAAGAATTATAAGGATCCATAATTATTCTAGTTAATTTTGAGCTATCTAATAAACCTTCTTCTAAGTCAAACTCCCATGCTCTATTTTGTTTTGCAAGGAGCTGCCTTTGTAGTTTGTTAGCAAGCTTAGTAATCAAATCTTGAAACCCGACAAGTTGTTGGTCTAAATTTTTTCTTAATTTTTGTGTTTCTTTTATATCTTCTAATATTTCAGCTTTTGCAATTTCATCAAATTCTGTGGTGAATACTTTGTAATCTTGATCAATATTATCAATATTTGTTTTTTGTAAAACACTTTCTGCACTCTCTTTTAAAGAATCTGAATCTTCTAATTGCTCTTCCATCTGCTGGTCGCTTAGATCAAAGCCAGCATCTAAACTAGTCTGACTATCATCTTGATTATTTTCTTCCTCTTTGTCATCAGACTGGCCGTCATTATCGTTCTCTGATTTATTATCTTGCTCATTTTCTTGTTCATCGTTTTCTTCATTATTTTCTTCATTATTTGAAGCAAAGACATCCATATTCTCTAAAATTTCTGAAAATTTTAAACTATAATTATTTTGATCTTCCAAATTTTTACTTAAAAAATCAAAATGCTTATCAATAGATTCGTCAAATTCTTTCTTCCAAAAATCTAACATTTTTGTAGACACATCATTGAGCTCTAATTTAAAGAATTTGTTTAACATATATAATTCAAAAGCTTCATTAACAGGAACATCTTCTTTATTTTTTAATTGTTCTTTACGATTAGAAAGTATTTTTTGGTTATAATTTTCACTTAAATTTTTTCCAACTCCTTTAAGCATTTTGCCGCCAAGAAGTTCATACCTGATTTTTTCGGCAATATTATATAAAGATTTACAAGAAGGATTATTAGGTAGGTTTTTATTAAATATTTCTTTATTTGAAAATTTTTTCTTTAAGGCTCCAGAGTCAGTTTCTGCTCTTAGTTTAACAAAATCGTTTTTATTTGATAAATTGGTTACATCAAAAAAATCAGTTTTTTTATTACTTAAATCTTTATCTAATTTTTTAACATCTAATTTATAATCTTCAGAAATTACTTTAGCTGTAGAAATTAATGCTTGTTTAAATTGCTCTTTAAAATTGTTTTCTTTTGAGCTCATTTAGATCTGAATATTAACCATCGACTCTGGTAATTCTTCTCCAAAACATCTCTGATAATATTCAGCTATTGTATTTTTTTCTATATCGTCACACTTATTCAAAAAAGTGACCCTAAAAGCATAACCTGTGTCTTTGAAAATTTCAGCATTTTCAGCCCAATGAAGTACCGTCCTTGGACTCATTACAGTTGATATATCTCCAGCTATAAAGCCCTTTCTAGTTAAAGATGCAACTTTAATCATGTTAGAGACTTTTTCTTTACCTTTTGGATTGTTTAAATTTTTATTTTTAGCAAGAACGATTTCCATTTCTCTATCAAGACTAAGATAGTTTAAAGATGTTACAATATTCCATCTATCCATCTGCCCTTGGTTAATTTGTTGAGTACCATGGTACAATCCTGTTGTATCTCCTAGACCAACTGTATTTGAAGTCGCAAATAATCTAAAAAATTTATTTTGTTTAATAACTTTATTTTTATCTAAAAGAGTAAAATTACCTTCAGCTTCTAATACTCTTTGAATAACAAACATCACGTCTGGTCTTCCTGCATCATACTCATCAAAAACAAGTGCAACAGGGTTTTGAATGGACCAAGGTAAAATACCTTCTTTAAACTCAGTAATTTGTTTTCCATCTTTTACAACAATTGCATCTTTTCCAATAAGATCAATTCTACTTACATGACTGTCTAAATTTACTCTAATACAAGGCCAGTTTAATCTAGCTGCGATTTGTTCAATGTGAGTAGACTTTCCTGTACCATGATAGCCTTGAACCAAGACACGTTTATTAAAAGCAAAACCTGATATGATAGCAAGGGTAGTATCTCTATCAAACTTATAATTTTTATCTATTTCGGGAACGTATTCACTTCTTTTAGAGAAAGCGTCAACTTCCATATCTGAATCAATTCCAAAGCTTTGCTTTAAAGACATTTTAATGTCTGGCTGTATGTTTAAATTAGGTGTCAATTTTTTCCTTATAAGTATTTTTTAGCTGAGTATAAGCTAAAGTAATTAATTTAAGTTTTTCTTCGTATTCTTTATTTCCCAAATTAATATCAGGGTGAAATTTTTTGACAAGAGTTTTGAACTGATCTTGTATTTGTTCCCATTTTTGGCCAACTGAAACACCCAGAATACTAAAAGCTTTAATATCATTAGCATCAAATTTGAATTGATTCATGTGGTTATACTCACCTCTAAGTTTGGTTTTATCAAATTCATCTTTTAACGTATTGTTCCATAGAACTTTAAAAAAATTATCTGAAGAGCTAAAGCTTTGAGTGGGTTTATGCCAGGTCATGTCAGACTTTAAAAAATCAAATACCTGCTCATCATCCATTCCTTTAAAATAATTCCAATTTTTATTAAATTCTTTAACATGAGCTAAGCAAAGCAATCTGTAGCGTTTGCTATTATCTTTCTCAATTGGTGCCTTATATTCACCAGTATCAAAGCAATTATTCCAATCACAAATATTTTTCATGCTGTATAGTAATAAATTATTATTTATGAATATAAACGAATTAATTAAAATTGTTAAAAATAAACTTGAAGCAAAAATTATTATACAAGATCTTAAAATCGAAGATAAAAGTTTTTTACATAAAAATCATAAAGGAAATCAAGAAGGAATGTTCCATCTAAAATTAATTATTAAATCTGAAGAGCTTAAAAAATTAAATAAGATAGAATCAACCAAGAAAATCTATAATATTTTAGAGTATGAGCTGAAAGAACACATACATTCTATCCAAATACTACTTAGTTAATTCTTTTTTTAAAAAGAGATTAATAGTTTTTTCATTAAACTGTAATTTGTAAACTGGAGAACCTATTCTTTTAATCAAAACTAGACTAATTTTCTTTGTATTATTTTTTTTATCTTTTTTCATAAAAGATAAAATTGTATTTAAATTTTTTATTGAAAAGAATTTATTAATATCTCTTGGAAGATTTAAGTCATTTAAGTGACCATCAATTAATTCAAATTCTTTTTTATTTAAAATTTTATTTAATAAACTAAATCTAGCAGCAGTTTTAACACCGAGGATAACTGCTTCACCATGATTTAATTTTGCTGAATAACGCAGTGTTGCTTCAAAGGCATGAGCAAAAGTATGTCCAAAGTTTAGTATTTTTCTTATACCTAATTCTTTTTCATCAGCCTCAACTACTTTTTTTTTAATCAAGCAGCTTTGATGAATAGCTGTTTGTATAAAGGGACTTTTTAATTGGATAATTTTTTTTCCATTTTTATTTAAAAAGTAAAAAAATTTTTTTCCATTAATAAGTGAGTGTTTTAAAATTTCACCATAGCCACATACAACTTCTCTTTTTGGTAAAGAGTTTAAAAAGTTAGTATCTGATATAACTAGACTAGGTTGATAAAATGAGCCAATTAAGTTTTTACCATATTTGGTGTTTACACCTGTTTTGCCTCCGATTGATGAGTCGACCTGTGAAAGTAGTGTAGTTGGTATATTTACAAACTTTAAGCCTCGCTTAAAAGTACTTGCTGCAAAGCCTGATACATCACCGGTAATACCACCACCAATAGAAATTAAACAATCATTTCTATTAAAACTTTTTTTTAAAAGAATTGATGTGATTTCATTGACACTTTTTAGATTTTTATTTTTTTCACTCGCATTAAAATAATGAATTGAAACAAATCCTTTTGGTAAAGATTTTAAAGTATCTTTTACTAAATTTTTTGGAATATTTTTGTCAATTACTAGAAGACATTGATTAAAATCAATAGAATTTTCTTTCAAAAATTTATTTACTTTTTTTAAAATATTATTTCCAATAATAATTGAATATTGTTGACTGTTGGTGTTAACTTTTAATTTAATTAAGCTCATATGTTTTTATTATAGTTTTAACTATTTCACTTTTTGTTAATTTATTACAGTTTATTTTAAAATTAGCTTTTGAATATACTTTCTTTCTTTTATTAATAATGGCTTTAATTTCAAGATCAGTTGAATTTGAGGCTAAGGGTCTTTTTTTACTACCTTTAATTCTTTTAATTAAAATTAAATCATCCCAATCGAGCCAAAAAGAAAAATGATTTTTTAAAATATCTTTTCTTATCTTGTCATTAATAAAACTGCCCCCACCTAAAGAAACAACAACTTTTTTATGTTTTAAAGACTTAATAGTTATTCTTTCTTCTAAATTTCTAAAGTATGCCTCGCCATTTACTTTAAATATTTCTGAGATGGTCATACCAGCATGTTCTTCAATTAAATTGTCTATATCAATGAATGGAATATTCAATTTTTTGGAAACCATAGCCCCAATAGAAGATTTGCCTGACCCCATCATACCTAAAAAAACGAGGTTTTTATTTGAATTCATAAGCTTTCTTTATTGAAAAAACACAAATATGTCTTAATTTGAAATTACTAAAGAATATATGCAATTTTCAAAAAACACAAGCAATCGGAGTGGTAAAAGTTTATTAATCAAAATAGTATTTGTGTTAATTATTTTTATTGGAGCCATAGTACTACTTGGTAAAATTGAATTTCCATCTCCAAATAAAGACATTGAAAAAATCATCCCTAATGAAAAACTTAAAATTGTTAAGTAAGAACTATTTTTTAGTTATATTATTTTCTTTATTTTTTGGTTTTGCAACCAACTCACAAGAACCAGTGGATATCTGGGAAGTGGGAGAAAAAAAACCTAAAGAAAACTTAATCTTAACAGAAGATGAATTAGAAAAAAATATTCCCCAGAATAGTATTTATGATATGCAATCCCAAAAAGAAGGGGAATTAAGCATAGAAGAAACGCAAACTTTAATTTCAAAAGAAAAAAAATTAATCGGAATTTATGACCCTGCAGAAAATGGGTTGGATATTAATATGTGGTCCAATTCTAACGGAGATCAAATTTTAAATATCTTTAAAAGAATAGATAAATTGGAACTTTCAAGAGATGCTGCAGAGATTTTGGATGTTTTATTATTAACAAATGCACATTATCCAGAAATGAATATTTCAAAAGAACAGTTTTTAGAAATTAAATCAAAGTGGCTTATTAAGCGCTCAAACTTTGACTTGATTGAAAAATATTTATTGAATAATGAGATTATTAATGAACATCCAAAACTTACCAAACACTTAGTAGATCATTATTTGTCTCAATCAGATGTTGAAAAAGCTTGTGAAATTTTTTCTAAAATTAATGAACAGATACAAGATTTATATTTATCTAAATTCAACATTTATTGCTTAATTAATAATAATAAAAGAGATGAAGCTCAATTGCTTATCGATCTTCAATTAGAATTAGGCATTGCAGATAAGTTTTTTAATAAAAAAATTGATTATTTAATGGGGTATAATACAGAACCAGCAACAGAAGTTTCAGAAAAAACAATTTTAGATTTCCATTTATCTCACAGAACGAACCCAGAATTTAAATTTGAACCAAAAAATACCACATCCAGGCAAATATGGAAATATCTATCAACTTCAAATCTATTAGATGATATCAGTGATATTGAGCTTACAGATATAGAGAAAATTACGAGTATTGAAAAAGCAACACATGAGGGAAATTATGCAGAAAAAGAATTATTTGAACTTTATAAGAGATTTCAATTTAATATTAATCAATTATTAAATATTAAAGAATCAACAAAAGTACTCTCAAAAATAGAAACAAGAGCGCTAATTTATCAAGGAATTTTAATTACTACTGAAATTGAGAATAAGTTACAGTTAATGAACGCTCTCAAAAATTCTTTCAAGAATGACGGTATTGAAAATGCATTTAATATAGAATTAAAAAATTTTTTAAAAAATATAGAAGAGAACAAGGTGCCTTCAAATTTTACAACATTTTATCAAAATAATTTAGGTAATGAAGAGACAGAACAAGCAAATATTAAAATAAATAATAAAATTTTACATCAATCAAAATTAATAAATTATTTAAAATTAGAAAAATCTAAAAATGATCCCACAAAAGATATAAATGATTTCTTAAAAAAAATAAAAAAAGATAAAAAATATTTTTTTTCTAAAAAAGATGTAATTTTAGTTGAGACCTTTAAGTCCGATGGTGTCAAGATTTTAGAGAAGTATGATGATTTATACCAAATAAACGATTCAGAAATACCATCTGATATTCAAATATTTGTTAACAGTGGTGATATGGCTGCTGCATTGCTTAGAATTGTTGAGGTAATAGGGCAGGACAGCTTAAATGCTATTGATGAGGATACGTTATACTTTATTATAAGCACACTTAATCAGCTAAATGCGGATCCACTAAGAAATAAAATACTCTTTAAAGTTCTTCCTTTAAAAGTTTAAAATTTATACTAAAATAATCAACCATAATGTCAGTTAAACCAATTTTAACAGAACCAAATAAACTATTAAGGCAGATTTCTAAACCAGTTGAAAATGTTGGTGATGAAGAAAGAAGACTTATGGATGATATGTTGGATACTATGTATGCAGCACCGGGAATAGGTCTTGCAGCAATTCAAATAGGGGTACCAAAAAGAATTATAGTAATGGATATAAGTAGAGATGAAGACAAAAAGGAGCCAAGATATTTTGTTAATCCAGTAATCAAAAATAAAAATGATATAACGTCAAAATATGAAGAGGGTTGTTTGTCAGTTCCTGATCAGTTTGCTGAAATAGAAAGACCAAATGAATGTGAAGTTGAATATTTAGATTACAATGGAAAAAAACAATTATTAAAAGCAGATGGATTATTGGCTACTTGTATTCAACATGAAATGGATCACTTAGAAGGAGTTTTGTTTATAGATTATTTATCTAAATTAAAAAAATCTATGATAATTAAAAAACTCTCTAAGATTAAGTCGAATAGAATAATCGTTTAAATGACAAAGAAAATTGTCTTCATGGGTACACCATTTTTTGCTGTACCAATTTTAAAATCTTTATATGAAAAAAATTATATAATACCTGCTGTATATACACAGCCACCAAAAAAATCTCAAAGAGGTCAAAAAATAAATAAGTCGCCAATACAAATTGTAGCAGAAGATTATAATATAGATTGTAGAACACCAGACACATTAAAAGCAAATAAAGAAGAATATGAATATTTAAAACAACTAGATTTAGACTTGGTAATTGTTGTGGCCTATGGTCAAATAATACCCAAAGAATATTTAAATCTTGCCAAAAAAGGTTTTATAAACATTCACGCCTCCCTTCTGCCAAAGTGGAGAGGTGCTGCACCCATTCAAAGGTCTATTATGAATTTAGAGAAAGAAACAGGAATTAGTATTATGAAAATAGGAGAAAAACTTGATACTGGTCCAGTTGGCAATAGTTATAGAATAAAAATTAAAGATAGTGATAATGCAGAAACAATATCAACTAAACTTTCAATTTTAGCTTCAGAAAAAATCATAGAAAATGTAGAAAATATATTTGAAGATAAATTAACATTTAAAGAACAAGATGATACAAGCGCAACCTATGCTTCTAAAATTGAAAAATCAGAGGGTGAAATTAAGTGGAATGATAATGCAGAAAGTATTATTGGAAAAATAAACGGATTATACCCAAGCCCTGGGGCCTTTTTTATTTTTAAAGATGAAAGATACAAAATTTTAAAAGCAGAATTAGGAAATAAAAGTGGTGAGATAGGTGAAGTAATGTCCAATGATTTAGAAATTAGCTGCGGTAACCAAAAATCTATCAAAATTATTGAAATTCAAAGACAAGGAAAAAAGCCTCAAAATATTAATGAATTTGTTCTTGGTTCTCAAATTACAAAAGGCTCAAGAATAACAAATGTTTAGATATCAAGTCTTAATAGAATATATAGGAACTAATTTTGTTGGTTGGCAAATACAATCTAAAGGAAAATCAATTCAAAAAGAAATACAAGTCAAGTTATCAAAATTTTTAAAAGAAAAAGTGGTTTTGATAGGATCTGGAAGAACAGACGCAGGCGTTCATGCAATAGAGCAGTCAGCCCATTTTGATAGCAAAAAAGAAATTCAAAATTTATATAAGTTATTAAAATCAATTAATTATTTTATAAATGATAAAGGTATTTCTGTTTTAGCAATTAAAAAAAGAAGTCTAAAATTTCATGCACGACATTCAGCCAAACAAAGAATTTATAAATATATAATTTTTAATAGATTAAGTAAGCCTTCTCTTGAAAAAGAAAGGGGTTGGCACATAATCAAAAAATTAGATATTGAGTTAATGAAAAAAGGGGCAAAAAAACTTTTAGGTACTAAAGATTTTTCTACTTTTAGAGCATCAAGCTGTAATGCAAAAAGTCCAATCAAAACTATGAAATCTGTTAAGATTAAATCAAAAGATGGAAGAATTGAAATACAATTTAAATCACAATCATTTTTACAACAACAAGTACGATCAATGGTAGGTAGTTTAAAATACTTAGCTGAAAATAAATGGGATTTAAAAAAATTTGAATTTGTTATTAAATCAAAAAAAAGAATTCTTTGTGCACCACCAGCACCTGCTGAGGGATTATTCTTAGAAAAAGTTATTTACTAGTTTTTTGTCGGCCAATACTAAATTTTTTATTAATTCTCCATCTAGATTCTGCTCTAACAATATAACCACAACAATTTTTTGACTTACATTTGCATGGAAATTGTTTGTAATCTTCATCATAACCAAAACCATAATCGGCTGTAATTTCTTCACCTTTTTTAATATCTTTTATAGCAACCACCCATAACTTTAAACCTGTCCCGTTATAATCGCAATTATTAGAACATGAGTGATTTATTAAACGTGCTGTGTTCCAAGAAACATCTCCATCCAAGTCATATTTTTTATTCAAATTAAATAAATAGATGGGCTTTGCATTATCAAACTTTTGTGATTCTTCTGTTTGTTTCTTAGTGATAATTTTACCCACATAATCAATAATTCTAGTACCTTTTTTGATATCTTTTGCAGCATATAGGCCACGACCTTTTTTATCGATGTCAGATTTTTTAATTTTGTAAAGTTTCATTGTGAGTTCTTTAATGCGTATTGAGAAATTATCAATTAAATTCTAGTAAAGCTTTTACATGCATCTCAGTGCTTTCTTGAAGTGCTTGTAGATCGTATCCACCTTCTAAAATTGACACTACTTTTCCATCACAATATTGTTTTGATAACTCGAGTGTTCTTTTGGTAATACTATAAAAATCTTTTGACTCTAATTGAAGTTGTGCCAATGGATCATCTTTATGAGCATCAAACCCTGCAGAAAGTAAGATAAATTCAGGTTTAAACTCTTTAATTTTATTAAGTACAAATTCATAAGCATTTAAATACTCTTCAGAAGTTGTTCCTGCTGGTAAAGGAATATTTAATATATTGTTATGTTTTCCTTTTTCATCTTTAGTGCCTGAGCCTGGGTAATAAGGGTATTGATGAGTAGAAATATATAAAACTTTTTCATTATCATAAAAAATATCTTGAGTGCCGTTTCCATGATGTACATCAAAATCAATAATTGCTATTTTTTTAAGTTTATATTTATTTATAAGATAATTGGCTCCAACAGCGACATTATTATAAATGCAAAAACCCATAGCTTTATTTTTCTCTGCATGATGTCCTGGAGGTCTAACGGCACAAAAAGCATTTTTAAAATCTTTATTTTGAACACCATCAATAGCTGTTATAATTGAACCTACAGCATCTGAGGTCGCATCCTTACTCCCAGGGGAGACAATCGTATCTCCATCTAAAAAAGATAATCCTTTTTCAGGAAAAGATTTTTCTACAAAATTTATATAATCAGAATTGTGCGTTATTTCTAAAAGTGATCGGTCAAATTTTGAAGGTTTTTTCCAAACTAAATCTTTATTATCTAACTTTTTAAAGTTATCGATAACTACTGTAACTCTATCAATTTTCTCTGGATGACCGTCGCCTGTATTATGATTTTGATAAGTGCCAGAGGTTATTAAACCAGTTTTCATTTAAAATAATTTTCTAAAATATTATAATATATTTTAGTCAATTTTTTTAGATCTGAAATAGACACTGCCTCATCTACTTTGTGCATTGTTTTACCTACTAGACCAAATTCTAAACATGGGGCAATTTTTCTAATAAATCTTGCATCAGAAGTTCCACCTGTTGTAGACAGTTGAGGTTTAATTTTTGTAATTTTTTTTATTACATCTCGAATCATATAAGTTGTTTTATTGGGCTTAGTTAAAAAAGCTTCACCTGATACACGGTATTCAACTTTAAAATTAGATTTATCTTTTTTAGTAATTTTTTTGAAAATTTTATTCAACCTATTCTTTAAGCTAGAAGACGTATGTTTATTATTAAATCTTATGTTAAGGGTAGCTCTTGCAAGGCCTGGAATAACATTATCAGCTGTATTATTGATATTAATTTTGGTTACCTCTAAATTTGTAGGCTGAAAGTCTTTTGTTCCTTTATCAAATTTTATTTCTTTTATTTCATTTAGTATTTTTATTAATGAAGTCGATGGATTTTTAGCACGATGAGGATATGCAACATGACCTTGAGTTCCAATTATCGTTAATTCAACATTAATACTTCCTCTTCTACCTATTTTAATCATTTCACCAAGTTTATTAGGGTTTGTTGGCTCACCAACTAAGCAAAAATCTATTTTTTCTTTTTTCTTTTTTAAGTAATCAACTACTTTTTTAGTACCATTAATTGCAACACCTTCTTCATCACCAGTAATTAATAAACTAATTGATCCATTAATTTTTTTATTAGTTAATACATAGTTGTTTACAGCAACAACCCAGCTTGCAATTGCACTTTTCATATCATTAGCACCTCTACCAATAAGATGATTTTTTTTAATAGTTGGACTAAAAGGTTTAATCGTCCAATCTTGTATATTTCCGGGAGGCACTACATCCAAATGACCAGCAAACATAAAGTTTGGTTGAGTATTACCCAATCTTGCATATAGGTTTTTAACTGGTTTAGAGTTTTTATCTTTAAACACTAAAATCTTACATTTAAATCCAATAGTAGTTAATTTTTTAGCTAAGAATTTCATTACCCCAGCATCAATTGGTGTAATGCTTGGAAATCTTATTAGCTCTTTAGCTAATGTGATTTCATTATAAGTTGGCATTTAGTCTCTTAATAAGTCGTTAATAGAAGTTTTAGATCTAGTTTTTTCATCAACTTGTTTAATAATTACTGCACAATATAAAGCAGGACCTTTACCATCTTTACTAGGAATGCTACCTGGAACTATTACTGAGTATGGTGGAATTTTTCCATAGATTACTTCACCAGTTTCTCGATAAACAATTTTTGTAGATTGACCAATAAATACACCCATAGATAATACAGATCCTTCTCCAACAATTACTCCTTCAACTATTTCTGAACGAGCTCCAATAAAGCAATTGTCTTCGATGATAGTAGGGTTAGCTTGCATTGGCTCTAATACACCTCCAATTCCAGCACCACCTGATATGTGACAGTTCTTTCCTATTTGTGCACAAGACCCTACAGAAGCCCAAGTATCCACCATAGTTCCTTCATCTACATAAGCTCCAATATTTACAAAGCAAGGCATTAGTACTGCATTCTTTCCAATAAAAGATCCTTTTCTAACTGGAGAATTTGGAACCATTCTAAAACCAGCTTTTATATGATCTTCCTTAGTCCAATTTGCTGTTTTACCTTTTAATAAATGAGATTTATCATACCAACTACTATACGGGCCGCTTAATGAATCCATATCATGAGTTCTAAAACTTAACATTATTGCTTTTTTAACCCACTGATTAACTACCCACTCATTGCCATTTTTTTCAGCAACTCTTAGCTCACCTTTATCAACAAGTTCAATTGTTTGGTTGATAGCATCTAATATAGATTTATCAGATTGACCATTTATGGAATCTTTATTTTCCCAAGCTGTATTAATAATGCTTTCAAATTCTTTCATAGTTTCATTTTATCTTTAGTAGGTTAGTTTTATTGTGCTTTTAATATATTAATTTCTTGAAGAAAAGAAGGCAAGTTCTTAATCTTATAATCAATATATGGTTTATCGGCATCTTTTTTTGCAAATACTTCATCATTCTCAAGCCAACAAGTTTTCATTCCTAAATTTTTCGCTTGTTCTAAATTATGAGCAATATCTTCGATTAATATTGATTTTGTTGGATCAAGCTCAAATTTTTCTATTATCTTTTTATAAGGTTCAATTTTTGGTTTTGGAATAAAATTAGCATCAACAATATCAAACGCTCCATCAAACAAATCATCTATACCTAGTTGTTTAGTTACATTTTCAACATGAGCGTGAGAACCATTAGTAAAAATATATTTCTTTTCTTTTATTTTAATTAATTCTTCTCTTAATATCTCATCTTTAGGAAGCCAGCTAATATCAATATCATGAACAAATTCCAAAAATTCATGTGGATCAATTTTATCGTGACTCATTAATCCAGATAATGTCGTTCCATATTCATAGAAGTATTTTTTTTGAATTTCTCTTGCTTTAATTAAATCGACATTAAATTTCTTTGAAATAAAAGAAGACATCTTTTTATCAACTTCAGAAAAAACCTTTGTTTGTCCAGAATACAAAGTATTATCTAAGTCGAATAGCCAGTATTTAGTATCAATTAAATTTTTCATTCTCTAATTAAAGTTCCTGAACCATTATCAGATAATAGTTCAAAAAGGAGTGAGTGATTTTTTCTTCCATCAATTATTACAACTGCCTTAACTCCATTACTTGCAACATCTAGACAATTCTTAATTTTAGGTATCATTCCACCAGAAATTACTTCTTGATCAATTAATTCATTAGCTTTTTTAGAATTAATTTCAGGGATTAGTTTTTTTTCACTGTCTAATACGCCCTCAACATCACTAATAATCATTAATCTTCTAGCTTTTAGTTCAATTGCAATTGATCCTGCAGTAGTATCTGCATTTATATTAAAGGTCTGATTATCTTTATCCACACCTAAGGGTGCAATGACTGGTACTTCGTTTGCTTTTATTGTTTCAGTTAAGAACTCTTTGTTAATCCCAGTAGGCTTTCCCACAAATCCAAGATCTTTATCTTCTTGCTCAACAGTAATTATATTATTTTCTTTTGAGGTAATTCTTTTTGCTTTGCAGTCTAACTCATTTAAAGCTTCAACAATCTCTTTATTAAATTCAATTAATACATCTTTAACTATGTTGATCGTATCTTTATCAGTAACTCTTAGTCCGTTAATAAAATTGCTTTTAATATTAACTTCTGAAAGTTTATTATTAATTCTTTTTCCACCTCCATGAACAATTATAGGATTGAAACCAAGTTTTTTTAAAACGACTACATCTTCAATAAAAACTTTAAATAATTTTGGATCAACTAAAACACTGCCACCACACTTAATGATAATAAATTCATCATTATATTTTTCTAAATATTTTTTTACTTCTTCAACTGTTGGGCCATCTTTGGGTAGGATATTTATTAATTCTTCTTCTCTTAACGATGACATTTATGTTGTTTTGATAGTCATTTTTCTTTGAACAATATATTGTTGTATCATTGTGAAGATGTTGTTGAAGCTCCAGTAGATAACAAGACCTGCAGGAAATGGTGCAAGAATTACAGTTAAAAATACTGGAAAGAACATAAATATTTTAGCCTGTATAGGATCTGGTGGCGTTGGGTTAAGCTTTTGCTGTATCCACATTGTGATACCCATGATAATAGGCCACGCACCTATTAATAAGAAAGAAGGTGGATCCCAAGGAATTAAACCAAAAACATTGAATAAAGATGTTGGATCTCTATCACTTAAGTCATGTATCCATCCATAAAATGGCATGTGTCTCATTTCAATGGTTACAAATAATACTTTATATAGTGCAAAGAAAACTGGAATTTGAACTAGGATAGGCAGACAACCGCTCATAGGATTAACTTTTTCTTTTTTATAAAGAGCCATCATTGCTTGTTGTAATTTCATTTTGTCATCCTTGTGCAATTCTTTCAGACGAGCCATTTCAGGTGCTAATAACTTCATTTTACCCATAGACTTAAAACTAAAGTTGGCAAGAGGAAAGAAAGCCAATCTAATGCAAATAGTGACAGTAATAATTGCTAAACCGTAATTACCAAGCAATTTAAAGAAGTAATCTAATACAAAGAATAAAGGTTTTGTGATGAAATACATAAAACCCCAATCAATCGCTAGATCAAATTTTTTGATATTTAAATTTTCAGCATAACCATCAATGACATTTACTCTTTTAGCAGCAACTATAATTTGAATTTTTTCTTCTATAGAGCTGTTTGCTTTAACTTCAATACCTTTGGTAGATATGTAATTTGCTCTGAATTTATTTTTATAGTCAAAAGTTGTTTTAAATTCTTTACCCTTTGGTGGTATAACTGATGTAACCCAAAACTTGTCTGAAATAGCAACAAATCCATCTTGTGCGATTTGAGTAAATTTTTTATCCTGGATATCGTCGTAATCTTCCTCAATTAATTCATCATCAAGTACAGATAAAAACCCTTCATGCAAAATATAAAAACCAGATATTTCTGGTAATTCGTTTCTAATTATTTGCCCATAGGAGTAAAAATTATAAGATTTATCTGATGAGTTAATTATTTTTTCTTTTACAGTAAATAAAAATTGATCATCTAGACTTATATGTTTTTCAAATGTAATCCCTTGAGTATTACTCCATGTTAGCTTTACAGGATTATTATTAGTTAATTTGTTATTTCCTGAAACTTCCCAGACGGTAGAAGCATCAGGTATATCTATATTTTTATTAGTGCTTACAAAGCCACTTTCAATTAAATAACCATCTTCAACATTTCTTGGGCTTAATAAGGTTATTTTTTCATTTCTATTAAGTTCAATATTGTACTCTTTAAAAGTCAGATCATCTATCGCCGCACCCTTTAAAGAAATTGACCCAACAACACTTCCATTTTCAAATTGAATTCTATCATTTTCTTTTAAAGCATCTGCTCTTGAAAGTTTTGAAAAATTTTCATTTTTATCTAAGCTAGGAGTGTCTTCATTATTTTCAATTTTATTTTGTTCAGCTAGATTTTTTTTAATAGTTGCAGGGTCAGGCTGAAAAAAAAGAGAGTATAAAATAATTACCGCTGCTGATAAGGATATTGCTGCGATTACGTTTCTAGTATCCATTATTTCTTAGCCTTTAATTCTTTATTTACTGGATCAAATCCTTCACCACCACCTAACATTTTAATGGGGTGGCATGAAAATATTCTTTTAGTGCTTTTTGATATCCCTTTAATGAGCCCATATGTTCTTAAACATTCAATTGTATACTCTGAGCAAGTTGGAAGATATCTACACGAAGGAGTTAAGTAGGGGCTAATAACCATTTTATAAAATTTGATCAGGCCAATTAAAATGTTTGATATAATATTCATTACTTAATCTTTTCTATGTCTTGGAATAAAGTATCTTTTATTATCGCATATTCATTGTTTAGCATAGTTATTTTCGCAATCACAAGGTAAGAATAATTAAAGTTTATAGACACTTTTTTTATAGCTTCGTTCATTATATTTCTTAATCTTCTTTTAATTTTATTTCTCTTTACAGCACTACGGATTAGTTTTTTTTTAGCTACAAAGCTAATATTTAGTTTTTTATTATCTTTATCTGCAAGAGGACCAAAAAAGAGAGTGATATATTTATTTGAGATTTTTTTTTTCTTAAGTAAATTTTTAAAATCTTCGTTTTTAGAAAGAGCAACAATTTTGCTTTTCATTTATTTTGAACTATTTACCCTGAGGTTTTTTTTGAGTGGATGACACTGTAAGGTTTTTACGTCCCTTATCACGTCTTCTCTTAATAAGTTTCTTCCCACCTTTAGTTGTCATCTTTGATCTGAAGCCATGCTTCTTAAGACGTTTTCCAACTTTGGGCTGATATGTTCTTTTCATAGGATTTATTTAAGTTTTTTTAAATTTCGCCCTTTATAGTAATTATATGTATAAATAGCAAATAGAAGATTTTATAATACGACCAATAAATTATGGAAAAATCAAAAAAAGTTAAGATAACTTTAGGTTTATTTTATCTTCTAGTTGTTTCATCATTTTTATACTTTTTTTTATCAAAATTCACCCTCGAAGAATTAACAAGCTATGAATTTATTAAAAACAATAGAGATTATTTTTTTGGATTAAAACAAACTAATTTATTTTTAATTTCTTTAATATTTTTAACAGCCACAATTATCTGGGTTGTGATGGCTGGATTTGGTTTGCCAGTTGCACTCTTAGCAGGGTTTATTTTTGGCAAGTGGCTTGGAACGATTATTCTAATAATTGGAATGACTATTGGTGCAACAATTTTATACATCATTGGAAATTATTTTTTTAAAGAAATTATTAAAGAAAAGTTTTTAAATAGATTTAAAAATTTAGAAGTAAAATTTAAAAAATCAGAATTTATTTATCTTTTAGCTTATAGATTTATTGGAGGCATTCCTTTTGCATTATCAAATGTGTTACCTTGTATTTTTAATGTTAGAGTGAGTAATTTTTTTTGGGCAACATTAATAGGATTAACTCCACCACTATTTTTAGTTGTTTCAATTGGAAGTGGACTTGAAAAAATCATAGAACAAAACTTAGAAGCTCCTAGAATCATTGATTTGATATATTCACCAGATATCTACATTCCAATGATTGCTTTTGGAGCTTTATTAGTAGCTGCAATTGTTGCTAGAAAAATATTCTACAAAAAATAATCTGGTGCCCCCACCAAGAATCGAACTTGAAATTTATCCTTACCATGGACATGTTATGCCATTTAACTATAGGGGCTAATTTGTTATTTTATTGAAGTATTTCTATAATAAATCATTTTTTCAAAAAATTGCCTTAATTTTTTTCATATAATGATTTATACCTACGGAGGAAATTTTATGGGCATTCATTACGATTATAAATCTACTAAAGGCAATAAGCTTATGGAGAAGCAGGCAAAGAGAGAAAAAAAGCTTGCTGAAAAAAAAGCAAAACGTGAAGCTAAAGAGGGACCAAAAGTTCAAGAAGAACCAGAGAAAACTTTAGATGCATCAAAGCCTATCACTTTAGATTTTTTAACTAATCCAGACAAATAATGAATGATAAAGAAAAAAATGAGAAGTTAAGTCTGGCTCTTAGAAAAAATTTAAAAAAAAGAAAAATTTTTCAAACAAAAAATAAGAAGAAAAGTAAATAATGTCAGTACTTTCTGATAAATCTATAAGGAAGTTAGCAGTTGAGCAGTCAATGATTTCTCCTTTTATAGATAAGCAAGTCAGGGATGGTAAAATTTCTTATGGACTTAGTTCATTTGGCTATGATGCAAGAGTAGGAGATGAATTTAAGATATTTCATAATGTTAATTCTTCTATCGTTGACCCTAAGGAGTTTAGTTCAGATAATTTTGTAACCAAAAAAAGCTCTGATTATATTATCATTCCTCCTAATTCTTTCGCTCTTGGAACTACTATTGAAGTCTTTAAAATACCAAGAGATATTATGTGTATTGTTGTTGGTAAGAGCACATATGCAAGAACAGGAATCATAGTTAATGTAACTCCAATTGAATCTGAGTTTTTTGGAACAGTTACTCTTGAGTTTTCTAATACCACACCGCTACCTGCAAAAATTTATGCAAATGAAGGTGTTGCGCAATTTTTATTTCTAAAAGGAGATCAGTCTCCTGAAACTTCATACGCTGACCGTAAAGGAAAATATATGGGTCAAACTGGAGTAACTTTACCAAAAGTATAATCATGAAAAAATTGGAAGTCTTTGGGGCAGCAAAGCTCAAGGGACAAATTAGAATTTCAGGTTCTAAAAATGCATCCCTTCCTATTTTAGCTGCAACATTATTATCAAATAAAAAGATATCTTTAGCAAACCTCCCAAGGGTAAAAGATATTGAAACAATGATACTTTTATTAAAGTCATTAGGTTCAATTATTGAAGATAATAAAAAAGAATTGATTATCAAAAATACCAAGCAAACAAAAACTTTTGCAGCTTATAGTTTGGTTAAAACTATGAGAGCAGGAATATTAGTTTTAGGACCATTACTTGCTAAATTTGGTAAAGCAAAAGTTTCATTACCTGGCGGCTGCGCAATAGGGACAAGACCTGTTGATATTCATTTACAAGCTCTATCAAAACTTGGAGTTAAATATAAAATTATCCAAGGTTATGTGCATGCTAATGCACCCAAAGGATTAATAGGAGCAAATATAAAATTTCCTAAAGTTTCAGTTGGTGCTACAGAAAATTTAATTATAGCCGCATGTTTAGCTAAAGGAAAAACAACTTTATCAAATTGTGCGATTGAACCTGAGATTAAAGATTTAGTTAATTTTTTAATTAATATGGGGTGTAATATTAAGTGGACTGCAAAGAGAACGGTTAGAATTGAAGGAGTGAACAATCTTAAAGAATTAGATTATTCAGTAATGCCGGATAGAATAGAGGCTGGAACTTATTTAATAGCTGCAGCATTAACTGAAGGAAATTTGAAAATTACTGGAATTGATCCTAAGATAATAAGTACTGAAATTAATATCTTAAAAAAAGTAGGATCAAAAATTACTTTAAAAAAAAATGAAATCCTTATTCAAGGAAGTAAAAAGATTAAAAATATAAATATTAAAACATCTCCTTATCCAGGGTTTCCAACAGATTTGCAGGCACAAATGATGGTATTATTATGTAAGGCTAATAAAAGATCTCATATTAAAGAAGAAATATTTGAAAATAGGTTTATGCACGTTGCAGAGCTTAATAGAATGGGAGCTAAAATTTCTATTAATGGAAATCAAGCAAGCATAGAAGGAAATATCAAATTTGAAGCAGCAGAATTAATGGCCACAGATTTAAGAGCCTCTGTATCTTTAATTCTTGCAGCTCTTGCAGCTAAAGGAAAATCAGTAATTAATAGAATATATCACCTTGATAGGGGCTATGAAGATATAGAGAAGAAATTAAAAAAAGTAGGGGCTAAAATTAAGAGAATTAATTAATGGATAAAAAATATTTATCAAAAATTATAGCTACAGATAATGAGGGATTACAAGTAATCTCAGCATGTTGCTCTGGAGCTGAAGTTAAAGTTAATGAAATTAAGTATCTTCAGAAAAACAAAGTTTTTCTATTATCATTAAAAAGATCTAAAGTAGAAACGGAAGAACAAGATAAAAAAATTACTAGTATTTGCAAATTTGAATTTGTAGATAGAGTTAAATCTAAAAATATTAAACAAAACGACCCTGAGGAAAAATTAGAGTTAATTGGGATGGATTATTTAAAAAATAATGACAATTATGAGATAAACTTAATGTTTACAAACAATGCATATATTACATTATCGACAGAAATAATTGAAGTAACTTTAGATGACCAAAACAAAGCTGATTAATGATTAAGATATTAGATAGTAAAAATAAAAACTTTGACAAAACTTTAGACGCATTACTGTCTAAACGAAAAAATAAAGTCCAACTTAATTCAGTTTCAGTTATTAAAATTATTAAAGATGTTAAGAAAAATGGAGATAAAGCTATTTTAAAGTATGAAAAGAGATTTAATAAAAATAGTATTATTGCCCCAAGCATAAAACAAATTAATAGAGCTATTCAGTCTTTAGATCCAAAAGTTAAAAAGGCAATAGATCTTGCTTATGATAGAATTTATAAATTCCATTCATTACAAAAATTTAAAAACATTTCTTATACAGACAAACTAAAAAATAAATTAGAGTATAAATACGTACCTATTGAATCAGTTGCAATTTATGTACCTGGTTCAACAGCTTCATATCCTTCCAGTGTTTTAATGAATGCAGTACCTGCAATTGTTGCTGGAGTGAAAAGACTAGTTATGGTTAATCCAGGTCAAAAAGGTAAACAAAATCCTGCGGTATTATATGCTGCTAAAAAATGTAAGATTAAAGAGATTTATTCAATTGGAGGACCATCTGCTATTGCAGCTGTTGCATATGGTACTAAGAAAATCAAAAAAGTTGACAAAATTATTGGCCCTGGAAATTCTTATGTAGCTGCAGCAAAAAAAGAAGTATTTGGAGATGTTGGAATTGAAGGAATGATTGCAGGTCCTTCTGAAGTGACAATTGTTTGTGATAAGTTTTCAAATCCTGAATGGATAGCGAGCGATCTAATAGGTCAAGCAGAACACGATAACCTTGCTCAATGTATTTTAATTTCAAAAGACAAATCAATTATTAAAAAAGTTAATTATGAAATTATCAATCAATTAAAAGAATTGCCTAGAGCAGTGATTGCAAAAAATAGTCTACTTAATAATGGAATTTTAATTCATATGCCGTCTGACCAAAAAATTATTAACACAGTAAATAAAATTGCTCCTGAGCACTTAGAGCTTAATACTAAGAACTATAAAAAGGTAGTGAGTAAGATTAAAAATGCAGGATCTATCTGTTTAGGAAAATATGCTGTAATGGCAATGACAGATTATAATGTTGGCTCTAACCATGTATTGCCAACCAATTCCTCAGCAAGATATTCAAGTGGAGTTAGTGTTAATGAATTTTATAAAAGAATTTCATATATAAACCTATCAAAAAAAGGGATTGAAACCCTTGGTCCATCAGTTATAACACTTGCAAACTACGAGGGTTTAGTGGGACACGCTAAGTCGGTAGAAAAAAGAATTAGGAGAAAATAAATTTGTCAAAACAAGAAATGCTGTCGTTCTCAGGAATTGTTGAGGATTTATTACCAAATGCAATGTTTAGAGTAAAATTAGAAAACGGCCATATTGTTACAGCTCATGCTGCAGGCAAATTGCGTAAGAACAGAATTAGAGTACTTCAAGGTGATAAGGTTCAAGTTGAAATGACACCTTACGATTTGACCAAAGGTCGTATCACTTTTAGAGGTTAATAAGGGGCCCTGTAGCTCAGTTGGTAGAGCATCGGATTGAAAATCCGTGTGTCACTGGTTCGAGTCCAGTTGGGGCCACCACCACCTTCCTTTAAAAATCCAAAAAATTATTGAAAAAATAAAAAAAATAAAATAATTTTTTATATAAATAATAAAAGGATAAGTAAAAATGAGCACACTAAAAGGAACAGTAAAGTGGTTTAACGGTAAAAAAGGTTTTGGCTTTATTGAAAGAGAAGATAAAGAAAAAGATGCATTCGTTCACGCATCAGCAGTAAAAACTGCAGGTATGCGTTTTCTAAACGAAGGTGATAAACTAGAATTTGAGATGGAGGATGGTCCGAAAGGCCCTTCAGCTGTAAATTTAAAAAAAATAGACTAGTTCTTAAACTTCAAAAATCTAAAAGGGCGTTTTATCCTTAAAAATAAGTTTAACGTCCTTTTATATTTAGGTGTTGAAAATTATTCTTAATTGTCTAAAAGACTGATCATGATTATAAATATTACATACAGAGAGACATCAAGAAGTACTCACAGACTTTGTTTCCATAGCCTTTAGGCTATTTATTTATAATATAATTTTAAATCCACACAAAAATAATATAAACACAAGGAATGCCTGGGTGGTGTAACGGTTAGCACGAAAGTTTGTGGAACTTTAAGTTTGAGTTCGATTCTCAGCCCGGGTACCAAAAAGATGAATAAAGAAAATAAACTAATTCCTGGGTTACCCTCAGGATTTGAAGATCGATGGGGCAAAAAATTAATTCTCAAGAAAAAGTTAATTAATATTATTGAAGCTAATTTTGTAAAATTTGGTTTTGGCGCTCTTGAAACGCCTTCATTTGAAATTTCAGAGAACATAGGATCATTTCTTGCAGATGATGATAGTAATCCTATGTCTGACGTATTCTCATTCAAAGATGGGGAGAAAAATATTACACTTAGATATGATTTATCAAGTCCATTAGCTAGATTTGTTGCTCAAAATAATCAGGAATTACCCTTACCTTATAAAAGATATCAAATGGGTGATGTATGGAGAAACGAAAAAGCAGGCAATGCTCGCTATAGAAGCTTTTTACAATGTGATGCAGATATCGTTGGTAACGTTAATCCAGCTCAAGCCAATGCCGAACTTTGTAATTTAATTGCAAGTACACTTCTTGCCTGTGGTTTAAAAAAAGATCAGTTCGTTGTTAACATTAGTAATAGAAAAATTGTTCAAGGTTTAATTGAAGACCTTAAAATATCCGATGATAAGAAGATAAAGGTTATGAGAGCAATAGATAAATTAGATAAGCCTGGCTTTGGCTTAAGAGGAGTTGAAGATTTATTAAAAGAAGAAAGAGTTGATGCAAGTGGAGCTGTTACAAAGGGTGCCAACTTAACTGATGATCAAGCTTCACAAATAATCAACTTCTTGAAAGTAAAAGATTTAAAAGAATTAAAAGAAAATTTAAAAAACTCTTTATCCCAAGAAGGAATTAAAGAACTAGAGGAATTATTAGAAATAGCAAGTTATGGAGATTATTTAGATCAAATAAAGACAAACTTTACAATTGTTAGAGGTCTTGCTTATTATGACGGATTTTGTGTTGAAACAAATTTAAATTTTAAGACAACAAATAACAAAGGTAAAGAAGTTGATATAGGAAGTATTTGTTCAGGTGGACAATATAACAAATTAATTTCAAGATTTAAGGGAGTTGATATTCCTGGAACTGGAATGAGTATTGGTGTTGACCGATTATTATTTGCTATGATGCAACTTGATCAAATTGAAGTTGATGAGAAAAAACCAGTCATTATTTGTGTAATGGATGAAAAGTATTTAAAAAATTATTATGAAATTTTAAAAGTTTTAAGAGACAATAATATTAACTCTGAAATATTTTTAGATAGTAAAAAAAATCTAGGAAAACAATTAACATATGCTAATAAAAAACAATGCCCGATAGCTGTTATTTGTGGTGAAAATGAATTTAAAGATAATACGATTACTTTAAAAAACCTTTTAGGAGTTAAAGGTGAAAACAATCAGTTAACGTTCCCAAAAGAAAATTTAATTAATGAAATCAAAAAATTTATCTGAAAAAATTCTTAGATCTGTTAAGTCTAAAAGGTTTAAATATATTGATTTACCTTCAGTAATTGAGGCCAATCATATCGTTCAACGATCTGGGGAAAATTTTAGAAAGTTTATTTTTTCATTTACTGATCAAAATGGTAGTGAGCTTTGTCTAAGACCAGATCTTACAATAGCATCATGTTTAAGATACCTAGAAAACAATCTTAAAGGAAAAGAGAAAATATTTTATAGCGGTCAGGCTTATAGAAAATCAAATAATAAAAAAGATTCTATTATTAGAGATCAAGTTGGCTTTGAGATCATTGGTTCTAAAGATGAAAAAAAAGATGATAAAGAAATTATTAATACAGCCCTAAAATCTTTATCTAATTTACAATATTCATCAGGGACTTTAAAAATTGGTAATGTTGAGATTTTCAATTTATTAATTTCAAAATTAGATATCCCAAAAAGATGGAAGTTAAGGCTTTCAAGACACTTTTGGAGAGAAGTATACTTCAATGATTTATTAAAAAGGTTAGAGACAAACTCTGATGTGGACCCAACAATTGTTGAGGTTGATAAAAAGAGATATCAAAAAATGCTAAAAGATAAACAGCAAACAGTAGTTGCTGGACGATCCATTGAAGAAATTTTAAAGAGATTTGATAACAAGATTAAAGATCCAAGAAGAGCTAGTAGAGGTAAAAACGTTTCAAAAATTATTAAAGAGTTTTTAAAAATTAACTGTCCAATAGGACAAGCTGCTAAAAACCTTAATATTTTTTTTAAAAAAAATAAAATTAATTTAGTTGTGGATCAAAAATATTTCCCAACTTCATTAAATAAAATTCAAAAATTAAATGTAGAGTTCTCAGCGTCTTTTGGGCGTCAATTAGAATATTATACAGGTATGGTCTTTAAAATTGATATTAAATCTAAATCTAAAAATATTAACATCATTAACGGTGGACGTTACGACAATCTAATTTCAGACCTTGGATCAAAAAAACAAGTTCCAGCAGTAGGAGCTGCTTTAAATTTAAATTACTAATGATAAAAAATATTATTAATATTGGTATTCCAAGCAAAGGTCGTCTTAGAAAAGATATTTTAAAGATATTTAAAAAAAATAAATTAAATTTAATCTCAGAAAGAGGTGAGAGAGATTTATTAGGATCTATTAAAAACTTAAATAATGTTAAAGTATTATATCTTCATACAAGAGAGATAGTTGAAAGACTTGGAGATGGCTCTTTAGATCTTGGCTTTTCTGGGTATGATTTATTAAAAGAAAGTGAAGTTAACATTCAAAAAAAGATAAGTGTTGTTAAGAATTATGGATTTGGCAAAGCAACATTGGTTGTGGCTATCCCAGACCCTTGGATTGATGTTCAAACGGTTGCTGATTTAGAAGAAATTGCTTTTGAATTTAAAGATAAAAAGAAAAAAAGATTAAGAGTGGCAACAAAATATCCCAATTTAACAAGGGAGTTTTTGTTTTCAAAAGGAGTTACTCAATTTAAATTAGTTAGTAGTTTAGGTGCAACTGAAGCGTATCCTTTTACAGAGTCATCTGAAATTATAACTGATATTACTTCGTCTGGTGAAACTCTAAGAGCAAATAATCTTCGAATTCTTAAAGATGGTGAAATTTTAAAGTCAGAAGCCTGCATGATGGCTTCAAAATCTTCTTTAAAAAATGGTTTGGTTAAAAAACTAGTTAAGTTACTTTCGAAGTAAAGTATCTTTTACGTAAATTAAAATAATCCTAATAATATCAAGGTTTCTAAGCACTGCGTAAGCTGTAACAATAGCTCCAATAATAAGTAGTATTTTTAGTATTAAGATTAATTCCATAGAGATAGTTTTAAATAATTACATATATAAATCAAATTTTTACTATAAAATATCTCCTAGAATCATGGACATAATTTTATTAACCGTATTAGTCTTGTTATTAGGAGTTGCTTTAGCAATCCTTTATCTAAACTTAAGGTCTAAGCCAAAAGATGATAGTGAAAATAAGGAAGCCGAAGAGATGGCCAATTTAAAGACAGAAATTACTTCATTAAAAGATACTTTAAATACTACTATTAATACTTCACTTGGTTCAATGTCGACTTCATTTAACAACCTATCAACTGGGGTAACTAAAGATATGACAGAGGCCTTAACAAAAGTTGATGAAAAAGTAGGAAACTTCAATAACCAAGTAGAGTTATTAAATAAAAGCCAAGAAGGTATAACAAAAATTTTAGCTGGAGTTAAAAAATATGGTGTTTTGGCAGAATTCAGTTTGGATGCTTTAATAAGAGATTTGCTACCTGCCAGTCAATTCATGACTAACGTTAAGATGAAAGAGGACACAAGCGAAAATGTTGAATTTGCAATTAAGCTTCAAGGAGATGTTCTAGTTCCAGTGGATAGTCATTTCCCAGTAGAAAAATTTAAAGCAATTACCGATGGTTATGACGCGGATGACAAAAGAGCTGTTGCAGATGCAAGAGCAAAATTAGCTACTGCATTTAAAGCAAAAGCTAAAAGTGTTAATGAAAAATATATTGTTCCACCAAAAACTACAGATTTTGCAATAGTTTATGCGCCAACTGAAAGTTTATATAAAGAATTAACTGAATACCAAGATCCAACTACTAAAGAATTATTGACTCAAGAATTAATGAAAAAACATAAAGTTGTAATCTGTGGTCCAAATACTCTTTCTGCTTATTTGCAATCATTACACATGGGCTTTCAATCTTTAAAAGTTCAAAAAGGTGCAACAGAAATCTACGATCATCTAAAAACAATTAGCTCAAGATTTGGAAAACATTTTGAAAATATAGTTGCTCTTAGAAAAAAATTAGAAGAAGCAATGATTGTTGTTGATAAGTTTGGAACAGATGCAAGATCGATTAGCAGAAGCCTAGAAAATATTAAAGATCCTGAACGAGTTGATAAAGCCGTTCAAACAGAAAATGTAGAAAAATTTGTTGACCATTCAAAACAAGCAAAAAATTAATTTCTTTTTTTCTTCAATACCGCTTATAACAAACTATATGCAGTGGAATAATAAATTTACTTATCCAAAATCTATGAGATCAATGGTGAGTGGTTCAAGGATGTATGCTGTAAATCAAGAAAAGCTTCCTTCAGTAACTTCCATATTACAAGCAACACAAAGTGAAGAAAAAAAAGCATCCCTTGCAAATTGGAAGGCAAGAGTGGGAGCTGCTGAAGCAAATAGAATTAAAAATGATGCTTCAAGCAGAGGCACATCAATGCATTCTCATTTAGAAAAATATTTATTAGGTCAATTAAATTTAGAGCTATTAGAAGAAGAGGCTAGCAAATCTAAAAAAATGGCAGACGAAATTATCGAACAAGGTATTAAAGGAAAATTGTCAGAAATTTATGGTACTGAAGCAACATTGTATTATCCTGGAAAATACGCAGGTACATGTGATGCAGTCGGTGTGTATGAAGGGCAAGAAACTATCATTGATTTTAAACAATCCAATAAACCAAAAAAAGAAGAGTGGATTGAGGACTATTATCTTCAATTAGGGGCATATTCATTAGCTCATAACGTTGTCCATAATTCAAAAATAACCCAAGGAATTGTTTTACTTTGCACTGTAGATAATTTATTCCAAGACTTTAGAATTCAAGGTGAAAAACTAGAAGAATACCAAAACAAGTTTTTAGAAAAAGTAGAACAATACTATCATCAACGGAATATGAACTAATATGAATTTAGCAATATGGGACATTGAGTCAAGTAGTGCCAATACTTCATGGGGAAGTATTATTGAAGTAGGTGGTATTTTAGTTGACCCTAATTTTAAAGAATTAGATCGTTTTAATTTTAGATGTAGATTACCAGAAGGAGAGGTTCCTCAAGCAATGGCTTTGATAGTTAACAAAACTAGTGTTGATTTATTAACTAAAGGAAATTTAAGTCATTACCAAATGTTATCTCAGTTAGAAGCAACATTTAAAAAATGGAGCCCAGCAATATTCATGGGTTGGTCAAACATTGGCTTTGATGATGAGATGATAAGAAACGAATTCTTTAGAGGAATTAGATATCCTTATATCACCAATGCAACCCCGAACAAAAGACATGATGGTTTAAACATTGCAAGAGGTGCCCATGCAGTTGATGAGAGTGTTATAAAAACTGAAACAAATGCAAAAGGTAATGCGGTCATGAAACTAGAATCGTTAGCTAGAATGAATGGCTTTGAATCAAGTGGAGCTCACTCAGCTTTATTTGATGCAGAACTAACTGTTAAAGTTTTAGGATTAATTAAAAAAAATCAACCTCAGACTTGGGATACATTTTTAAGAACAGCAAATAAGAGTGATACTGAGACGATATTTAAAACTGAAAAAATGTTTACATTAGCAGAATATCATTTTGGTAAAAATTATAGATTTGTAGTTGCACCACTTCACCCAAAACATTGTATTCACCCAATCTATCAATGGGGCCAAGCTTTTGATCTTAAAATTGATCCGATCCCATTATTTGATATGTCAATTTCTGAACTTAAAAGTGCTATTAAAAAATTAAAGTTTTTAAGAACTATACGATCAAATAAAGCTCCTATAATTCTAGACGCAAGTTATGGACTACAAGTTGAACCATATAGCAATCTTGATCCTGATCTAATTAAAGAGCGTGCAAAATTAGTAAACAGTAATGAGAGATTTTCTCAAAATGTTTTAACCGCATTACGAGAAACAGCTGAAGAAAAAGCACAATTCGATTCACAAGTTGATTTACTGGCAGAAGAGACAATTTATAAAAAATTTACTCCTCAAAAAGATACAGCTTTATTTCCAAAATGGCATGCAGCTTCTTGGAAAGATAAATTAATATTATTAGATAAATTTGAAGACGAGAGAATGGTAAGCTTTGGAAAAAAAATAATATATCAAGAATCACCTGAGACACTTCCTCCTGATATGTTTAAGACCATTAAACGTGGAATAGCCGAAAGAATATTAAGTGATGAAAAAGAAAAATGGTGGACATGCAAAGAGTTTTATTTTGAGTGTGATAATTTAAGAGATAGATATACCAACGAAAAAGATGAGAAAAAGCTCAAGTTTTTAGACGAAATTAATGAGTTCGTTGAAGGTATTCAAAAAAAATACGAACAAGCATAATAAGTCTCTGTTAATTAACTAAAAAAATCCTTTTTTACATATTGAATAAATCTAATAAGAATTTATATATGAAATATGCTTATTGATTTTAAAGACGAAGAATTTGAAACAAAAATTAAGAATGAAGATATCTCTGTAGTTCAATTTTCTGCAGAATGGTGTGCTCCTTGCAAGAGCCTTAAACCCATCATGGATAAGTTTTCAGATAGCTACAAAGATAAAGCAAACTTTTATTATGCCGACATAGAAAATGGTGGAATTAACACAGGTTCAGCTGCTGGTGTAAGAGGTGTACCAACTGTTATTGTTTACAAAAAAGGTATTGAAGTAGACAGAAAAGTTGGTGGAGTTGCTGAGAGTCAAATGAAAGAATTTCTAGATAAGAATATCTAGTTTAAGTTTAAAACTTCTCCCGCAAGATACAAAGACCCTGTAATTAAAATAATATCATTTTCTTGAAGATCAATTGAGCCAATTGCTTCCTCAATAGAATCTTTATAATTAATATTTTCAAAATTTTTAATTTTCTCTTTAAGTTCACTTCCCTTAATAGCATTGGGTTGATTTGGAATGTCAATTGTTGTTAAAGATTTAATATCTTTAAAGTAACTCATATATTCATTGTGGTCTTTGTTAGCCATCATTCCTAAAATAATATGTTTGTTACAATTTAGACTTTGAAGATATTCATTTAATACCTTTGCGCCAAGTGGGTTATGAGATCCATCAACAAATAATAAATTATTACTAGTTAAATCTTTTAATTTTCCAGATTTTAACTCTTGTAGTCGTGCGATACTTTCTATTTTAGTAATACCACTCTTAATATGTTCATCAGTTATTTTATAGTCTGCTAATTGTCTAACAGTTGCAATTGCTGTAGAGACATTTTCTAATTGAAATTCTCCAGGCAAATTGGGTTTTCGAAGTTTAAGAGAACCAAATTCATCTTCAAAATAAAAAAAATTATTTTCTTTTAAGGTAAAATTATAGTTTTTATTAAAGATTATTTTTTTAGAAGAGTTATCTTTAATTGTATCCTCAATACTTTTGTTAATTTCATTTGAGCTTTGTTTTGCAACTACTATTTTAGAGTTTAACAAAGTGGATGTTTTCTCAAATATTATTTTTTCAACTGTTTGCTCTTCTTTTGGAAGCCAGTCTAAGTGATCCAGACCAATAGCTGTTACAATAGTAGCTAAGTTTTTTTTTAAAATATTGGTTGCATCAAATCTATGAAATAGACCTGACTCAATTAAGTTAATGTTTTCAGGGTATTTCTTTGCATAATGAAAATAAGCAACAGTTAAAATTTCAAAGAAAGTGATTTGTGTTTGATTATTCGCTTCTTCTACTTCAGAAAAAAGATTGGCTAATTCATCATCTGTTAGAGGCTTATTGTTAAAGACAAATCTCTCATTAATTTTTTGAATGTGAGGACTGGTATAAATATTACATTTATAATCAGCCTCTTTTAAAATTGCATAAAGTGCCTGGATAGTTGAAAATTTTCCGTTCGTGCCAACAATAGAAATACAACTAATTTGATCTTGAGGATTGCCTAATTTTTCTAAAAGATTTTTAGTTCGATCTAGACTTAGATCAATCTCTTTAGGATGCAGCTTTTGTAAGCGCTCTACTATCTTCTGAAGTTTCATTTTCTGATGAATTTATAGCAGAATTTTTCTTTAACAATATTGATAATAATGATCCAATTTTTTCTCTTAAGTCTTTTCTCTCTACAATTAAATCTACAAAGCCAGTTTTTTCTACATACTCACTTCTTTGAAAGCCTTCTGGTAACTCTTCTCTTACAGTGCCTTGAATTACTCTTGCTCCTGCAAAAGCTATAAGAGCTCCTGGTTCTGCTAAGTGCAGATCACCTAACATTGCATATGACGCTGTAATACCACCAGCAGTTGGATCAGTTAGAACAACAATATAGGGTAAATTATTTTTCTTTAGTTCATTAATTGCAAGTGTCGTCCTTGTCATTTGACTTAAAGATATAAGACTTTCCATCATTCTCATTCCGCCACCAGAAGTAAACACTACAAAAGGTTGTTCATTTTCTATTGCATGTTGAATTCCGTATAAAAAAGCTTCACCTTCTGCAGCACCAATTGAGCCACCTACAAAATCAAAATCAGATGCAATTGCTGTGATTTTTAAATTTAGAATATTAGTATTAACAACCATCATTCCACAATCCATGCCAGTTTTTTTTCTAGCAGCTTTTAATCTATCTTTATAAGGTTTTGCATCATTCCAATTTAAAGGGTCATCTTGAGGAATTGGAGTTTTTAGAACTTCATAATTATTTTTGCCAAATATAATGTCAAATCTCTGACGTGGGTTTATTCTGTGGTGTTTGTTACAAGATGGGCAAACCCATAAGTTTTCTTCTAAATCTTTTTTTAAGATTGGCCCCTTACAACATGAGGTCCAGTCACTATTAGCTATCTCTGTTTTGGTTGCACGTGCTTTAATGATGGTTTTAATCTTTTCACCAAATCTTAAAGTTTTTTTAATCCAATTCATGCTATTTTTTTTCTTAACTTTAACACAATATTAGTTACATTTGTGACAGGATTTTGGCGTTTTTTAATAGAATTTGATATTTCTTTACATAAAGCACTGCCAACCACTAATCCATCAGCCTTTCTTAAAGATGCTATGGTTTTTTCAGTGATCCCAAAGCCTATTACAATATTCTTATTCTTGTTAAGTTTTTTAATTTTACCGTAACGCTCTAAAATTTTTTTAGGCGAAACCTTTAGCTTGCCACCAGTTGTTGAGAGCATACTGATATAATAGACCATATCATGTGAGTCTCTTATAATTTTTTTCATTCTGTCCAGAGACGTAGTAGGAGATACTAATTGAATAAAACTAATATCTTTTTTCTTACATTTTTTTGCAAATTCTTTATTTTCTGGATAAGGAAGGTCAACAACAATTAATCCATCTACTCCTACTTTTTTACAAATATTTATAAAGTTATTATCTCCATATTGATAAATCATATTATAATAACCCATCAATATTACGGGTTTTGATTGTTTTGATTTTTTAAAATTTTTAACTATTGAAAAAACATCTTTAATTTTGATACCATTTTTCAAAGCTCTATAAGCGCTTGATTGAATCTGTCCACCATCTGCAATTGGAGTGTTATGAGGAAATCCTATTTCGCAAATGTCAGCATATTTTGCAATTGATTTTAATATCTCAAGAGACTTCTTTTTAGTACTATCTCCAGCTACCGTGTAAGTTAGTAATGCAGGTCTCTTTTCAGTTTTTACTTTTTTAAATGCTAAGTTGATTATTGACATCTTAGTTAATTTTTCCCAATCTTTCTTTTAAAATATCACGATCCTTTTTGGCATCACCACAAGAATTAACAATAATGATAGTATCTTTGTTTAATTTTGGAGCAATTTTTATAGCTTCAGCAAAAGCATGACTAGGTTCAAGACTTGGGTTTATTTTTTCAAGTTTTGTAACTAGTTTGTATGCATTTAAAGCCGCCTCATCAGTTGCAGATGTATATCTTGCTCTTTTAGTATCTTTTAAGAAGCAGTGAATAGGGGATACCCCAGGATAATCTAATCCAGCAGAAATAGAAGCGGTATCGTTAATTTGTCCTTCACTATTTTGACAAACATAAGCTGCAGCTCCATGCAATATCCCAAGTTTAGCTCCATTAGTTAGAGGTGCTGCATGTAGTTTTGAATTTTTTGGTCCACCAGCTTCAACACCAATTAATTCAATCTGTTTTTTGTCATAATCAATAAACTCACTCCAAAACCCATAAGCTGAACTTCCACCTCCAACACAATTAATGAGTTTAATTTTTTTAGGCATCTTTTTAAATTCTGACTGAATTTGAACTTTCAATTCTCTTGAAATTTGAGCTGTACTCCAGCCACAAATTTTAACAAATATATTAGGGCCTACTGTTGATCCAACACACATATGGGTGTTATCACAATTTGAAACCCAATAACGCATGCATTCACTGACAGCATCTACTAATGTTTGGCTTCCTGAATAAACGGGTACAACTTCTGCACCATTCTTTTTCATTGCATCTACATTAGGCTTTTGTCTTTTAATATCCTTTGCACCCATGAATATTTTGCATTTAAGGCCAAATTTTTTAGCTGCCATACTCAGCATCTTTCCAGCATAACCTGCGCCCGTATCACCAACGACATATTTTTTCCCTGCTTTTTTAGCAATAAGGCAATGAACTGTTGCATTATAAATTTTATGAGCTCCTCCGTTCGCCTCTGACACCATTTTGGCATATATTTGAGCTCCACTTAAGTGATCTGATAGGTTTTGAAGTTTAACAAATGAAGTAGGAGAGCCTATATAATTCTTGAAATAATAGTCTCTTTCTTTAAGAAATTTCTTATCGTATCTAAGTTTTTCAAAAATTTCAGTTAAATCTTCAATAGGCTTTTTTAAAGTTTCAGGTATAAAATTACCACCAAATTTACCACCCCAAAATCCATTTTTGTTGTGCTGATCGATTAAAGGAATCTTTTTTTTAAGTTTCATTGTTAATTAATTTAATTTTATTTAAAAAAATATTTATTTTTGAAATATCTTTTAATCCAGATGTTTCTAGACCTCCAGAAATATCTATAATGTCTGCTATTTCTTTATAATTTTCAAGGTTATCTTCAATTTGAATATTCCCAGCAAGCATCAATTCTTTATTAATTTTAATATTTTTAATCAATTGATGATCAAAGGACATGCTTTTTTCATAACCTTTACTGTCGAATAATATTATATCTGCAAGTTCATTATATTCTAAATATTTAACTGTATCATTTTGATCTTTTACAGTTATTGCAACAATAATTTTTTTATTATATTTTTCTTTAACTGATTTAACTTCAGTAGGTGTACAATCATAAAGTTGATAATAATCGAATGGTAAATCCTTTATTTTTTCTAATATATCTTCATTAGGTTTAACTAATACAGCAACATATTCTGATTTTTTTTTATCAACTTTTAATAGCTTTTTAAGCTTGTCGTGTTCAACAAATCTTTTTGATTTAGGCCAATTACAAATAAACCCTATCATCTTAGGTGGGGTAGGATGGGAAGTTAAAAATTCTAAAGTTTTAGAGTCGGAGATCCCACAAATCTTGCAGGGTTGGATCATTGATTTAAGTGATTAATTAATCTTTTAATGTTGTTTTTGATATTACCCTTTATTAATGACCTTCCCATTACAATACCAGAAACTTTATTTTTAAAAGCATCATTTGGAGTCATTACTCTAGATTGATCATTTGCATCATCTCCAGGTAGCCTTATTCCTGGTGTAATAATAAATAAATTTTTATATTTTTTCCTAACTATTTTTGCCTCTTGTGCAGAACACACAATTCCAGCTGCACCTGATTTTTTTATAAGACCAGCTTGTTTTAATACTAGCTGCTCTACGGTCTTGGTGTGACCAATTTCTTTAAGAGATTTTTTGTTAAGGCTTGTTAAAATTGTAACTCCTATTACTTTTAAATTTTTGTTAATTGATTTAGCTTTTTTTGTAATAGCTTTAAGCATTTCAAGACCACCACTTACATGAACTGTAATATATTTACATTTCTTTAAATCTTTTAAACTATCCATTGCAGATAAAGCCGTTTGTGGAATATCATTTATTTTCAAATCTAAGAAATAATCTTTCTTAAAATTTTGAAGAAAAACTCTTCCACTTTTTGAATAAAAAAACTGTAAGCCAAATTTTGGAATTATTTGAAGTTTATTAGTTTTCGTATCGCTAATTATTTTTTTTATTTCTTTTAAGCTTGATGTATCACAAGCAACAAAGATATTTTTATTCATCATTGTTTAATTTTTTAAACATTTCCTTAGACATTTTAAAGTGAATTGTTTTTTTTTCAGGCGTATTCACTTTCTCTCCCGTTTTGGGATTTCTTGATATTCTTGCTTTTTGAATATTAGTAGAGAACATTCCAAAACCTCTTAATTCAACACGATCTCCTCGTTTAAGGGCCTGCTTTATTTCAGTAAGAATAATATCAGTAAACTTTTCTAGGTCTTTTTTTAAAAAATTTGGGTAGTTATTAGCGAGTTGTTTTAGAAGCTTTGATTTTACAATAGCCAATTTTTATTCGTCTTCTTTTTTCTTTTTCTCTAAATCATCAGATAATGATGAGAAAGGTAAGTTTTTACCACTTGCTTCAGAACCATAAGTATCTAGTGCAACTTTACGTTCAATTTCTTCTAAAAGTTTAATACTTAATGTTGCTTTTCTTTTATCTATATCTAACTCTTGAATAGCACAGTCAATTCTTTCTCCACCAGTAAATCTAGCAGGTCTTGCGTCAGCTGCGTTTATAGCTATTGCAGATTTTTTAATAATGAAGTCCATTTCACAGCCCTCAGGTCTTACAACAAGACCTTTGTTGTCAGTTGAAATAATCTTAACAGTGATAGTTTGTTTAACTTTTTTATCATTAAACCAATCAAAAGGGTCTGGTTGAGTTTGACGTAAGCCAACTCTAACTTTTTGTTCTGCTGCTTTTACTTCTAACACTTTAACTTTTAATTTATCGCCAATTTTATATTTTGCTAATTCTTCTTCACCATTATTTAGGTAAGTTAAATCATTACAATGCAAGAAAGCATCAATATCTAAGCCATCAACTTTTAAGAAAATAGAATATTCATTTTTACTTGCAACTTCACCCTCAACCTCAGATCCAATTTGGTAAGTTTTTTCAAATGTTTCAAAAGGGTTATCAGTTGTTAAACGGTGAGATATTGCCACTCTTCTTTTTTCTTTATCAATTTCAGTGATTACACAATCAATTTCATCTCCAACTTTAAACATTTTTTTTGCAGAAATATTTTTTTTAGTCCAACTTAATTCACTTGAGTGCAATAAAGTTGATAATCCTTTTTCAAGCTCACAAAAAGCTCCAAAGTCCATAAGCTTAACGACTTTTACTTTATAGATTTTGTTTAGTTCGTAATTTGAAATGTTTTCAAAAGGGTCTGGTGTAAGCTGTTTTACTGAACAACCAACCTGAAGCTTTTCAAGATCAACACTGATTACTTTAAGGTCATGTTTCTCACCAATTGTAAAAACTTCATCAGGATGATTAACTCTTGAATAAGAAATTTCTTGTAAGTGAACTAAAACATCAAGCTCACCATTAACACTAAAAAAACAACCAAATGAACTATAGCCTTTTACTTCAGCACCTTTAATTATATCTCCAACTTTGAATTTTTCGACAATTTTAATTTTATCTTCTTTTTTAAATGATGAGATTATTTCTCTTCTAGAAACACATGCGTTCCCTCTAACTTTATCTAATTTTATTAGAGCAAATTTTTGAGGCTCATTCATTAAATGACTAATATCTTTTAATGGTTTATCTGAAATTTGAGATCCAGGTAAAAACATTAAAGAACCAGTATCGATGTGCTCAACTATACATCCACCTTTAACACGTCCAGTAATTTTACCCATGATAGGTTCATTTTTTTCATACGCTTCAACAAGTTTGTCCCAACCTTGAATTTTTTGGGCTTTTGAAGCTGATACTAGTACTTCACCTTTTTTATCTTCTAATCTCTCAAGAAGAACAGAAATTTTTTCACCCACTTTTGCTTTATCAAGCATACCCATGCTTTTTAATTCATTAATATCTAAGATAGGTTCTGATTTTAAACCAGGTACTTCAAGAAATACAAAGTTATCAGTAACTTTGTTTACTACACCAGTAATAATTTTTCCTTCTTCAAGATTTGCTGTTTTAGTAAACTGTGAATTTAGTAATTGTTCGAATTTTTTAGAGGCAGGGTTTGAAAGGTCTTTATAAATTTCCATTAAGCTTTGAGTTTTCTATCCATAATTTGTTTAATTTTTAAAAAGCATGATCTTTTAGTTAAATTCGTGGTATTAATCAAGACCGAATCTCGAGTTCTCATAAGAGGTGAAACTTTTCTATTATAGTCACTTTTGTCACGGTTTTTGATACTTTTTAGGACTTCATTAAAAGATATTTTCTTATTTAGTCCTTTTAACTCTTTATACCTTCTTAAAGCTCTAGTCTTAGTATTTGCTGTTATGAAAAATTTAAAATCAGCATCAGGAATTATCTTATAAGTTATGTCTCTTCCATCTAAACAAGATCCATTATACTTTTTGGGAGGATGATAAGCGCTTTTAATTTGAAATGCATGAACAAGTTTTCTTATTTTTTTATCTTTTGATATAATTGATGCCATTGTTCCAACTTCATCCGATAATAATTTTTTATTTTGCAAATCTTTCATAGTTAATTTGAGCATCTTTTTTTTTATTAAACTATGACTATACTTATTTGGTTGAGTAAGTTTAATATTTGCAATTAATCTATAAATTTTTCCTGTATCTAAATAAAATAAGTTAAAATGTTTAGAAATTAATTTTGCTTGAGTGCCAGCACCAGCAGCAGCAGGTGAGTCTATAGCGATTTTAATTTTTTTTTTAAGTTTCATAGTGATGAATGGTTTATATTTTTAATTATCTTCAAAAAAGATGGAAAGGAAGTGTTGATAGAATCTTTATCGTAAATTTTCCATTTTCCGCCAAAGGTTAAAGCAGCAATTGTGCTCATCATAAAAACTCTGTGATCCTTTAGATAGTTTTTAACAGTTATTAGTTTTTTTATTTCTAAATCAGGTTGTCCATAAATCTTAATAGAATCGTTTGTTAAATCTGTTTTTATACCCATCATATTTAAAATTTTAGAACCCCAAATTAATCTTGGACTTTCTTTTTGGTTAAGTTCTGAAAGGTCTTTAAAATAAGAAATACCTTTTGCTTTTGCTGCAATTAAAAAAATAACCAAAAATTCATCAATGGCACTACTATTTAATTCTGCTGGACAATTAATAGCTTTAAGTTTTTTTGAACTTTTTATTAAAATATCAGAAATTTTTTCTCCTCTATAATTTTTTTGGTTTTTAACTATTATTTTGGCTCCCATCTTTTTTAAGATTGTAATAATTCCCATTCTAGAAGGATTGATATTTACATTCTTAATTAAAAGTTTTGAATTATCAGCAAGCGTTGTTAGTACCATAAAAAAAGCACTGGAACTTATGTCTCCTGGAATTTGATAATTGAAGGCATTAATTTTTTTTGGTTTTTTAATATCTATAAAATCAAACTTTTTAGTCTCTCTTACCTTGATTGGAATTTTTAAATATTTAAAAAGTAATTCTGTGTGATTTCTTGATTTCTTTGCTTTAATAGAGGTTGTTCCTGATGCATTTAGTGCTGCAAGCATTACGCTACTTTTGCATTGAGCTGAACCTTTGTTCTCAAAATATTTAATACCTTTTGCTGATTGTGTGCCAAGAATTGTTAAAGGTAGTTTATTCTTTATTTTATAAGAAAATTTAACCCCGAATTTTCTTAGAGGTGTGGTTACTCTTGAAAAATCTCTTTTAGATAAACTTTTGTCACCAATTATCTTTATTTTTTTTGTAGATTTAATTAAAAGACCTAGAATTAATCTACCAAGTGTTCCAGAATTTTTAGCATCAATTGTTAAATTTTTATTGTATTTAAAGCCATTAATCCCATTGCCTACTATTTCACAGTAATTTTTTTGTATCCGCACTTTTATGCCAAGTTTTTTGATGCTATCAATTGCAGCTAATACATCTTCTGACATTAAAAGGTTGTAACCTTTTGATTTTCCAATTGCTTGAGAAGCTAAAAGAACCCATCTTATGCTTAAACTCTTGTCTCCACTAACTCTTATTTGTTTATTAAATTTTTTTATTTTATCCTTAATTATGAGTGTTTTTGACATGCTTTAATTAAATTTAAAAGAGTCACCGAAATAAGCATTTTTGGCCTCAGTGTTATTAATCAACTCATTTGGAGATCCTTGCGCTACAATCTTACAGTTTGATAAAATGACTGCTACATCTACACAAGAAAGAAGATCTCGCGCTTGGTGATCACAAATACAAATAGTTATATTACTTTCTGTTTGTAAATTAACAATGATTTCCTGTAGCATCTTAATAGTAAGAACATCTAGTGCTGCGAAACACTCATCAAGTAAAAGCACCTTTGGGTCACTTAATAAGGCAAGAGCAATTACTAGCTTCTTTTTTTGTCCACCAGATAGAAACTTTGCTTTTATATCCCTGATAGCGTCTAATTCAAATTTAGCTATAAGCATATCAATCTTATGATGAATTAAATTTTTATCGTCGATTACGATTTCTGCTATTGCTTTTAAATTTTCTAATAAAGTAAGATCACTAAAATAACCACCATATTGAGGAACATACCCAATTCTAAATTTTGTTGTTCTCAAATAAATTGGGTAATCAACAACATCAATCCCTTCAAATTTAATTTTACCAAAGTCAGGTTTAATTAAACCTGTGATTAAATTAAAAATTGTTGATTTTCCAACTCCATTTGGTCCTAACATTCCTAGAATTTGTCCATGATTAATCTTAAAGCTTACATTGTCTAAAATTTTTCTCTTACCAAATGATAATGATATATTTTCTAGAGAGATAAAGGGCTGAGGGTTTTTAAAAGATTTAATTCTAAATTTTTTTATTACACCCATATTACTTAGTTCCTTCGATTAATACTTTTTTTCCAGTATCATTCATAAAAATTTTAGTGTCTTTAGTAGTAAGATTCATTTCAATTTTATCAGCATATAAATTTGTTTTTTCTCCAGTATAAACGACATTTTCAGTAAATGTGCCAAGATTACTTAAAAAGGAAAAATCCAAGTATTCTCCAGATATCTTATGTCCTGGGTAAATAACTATTACATTTTCAGAAAAAATAGTATCATAATTTTTTGAATTATATTTGCCAAAATTAGAAGTAATTTTAACTGTGTCTGAATCTTTTATTAAAATAAAAGCTACAACGTCGCTTAGAAACATTAAATCAGGATTTTCAATTTTAATTTCAGCTTTTTTTGCAGTGATCTGATATTTATTACCTTTAGCATCAGTAGAAACATAATTAATATCATCAATATAGGTTGAGTTGCTATTTTGATTTTCATCAATTTTTTCTCTAACTTGAGTCTCCTTTACATCTTCAAAATTCTTAGTGAAATATTTTAAATAAAACCATAATGAAATAAGTATAATAATAAGAACCATTACAACTTGTAGGCCTGTCTTTTTGTTCATTTAGTGAATGTTTGACTGAAGTATGTTGTGAATATGTAGAATACCAACAGTCTTTTTTTTGTTCTTATCTTTATGAATACATAGGGAGGTGATTTTCTTTGCATTCATTATAGATAAAGCTTTTTCAGCAAGAGTGTCTAGATTGATGCTTATAGGGTTTTTGGTCATAACTTTTTTGACAGATAGATCTTGGAGATTATTGCTCATTGCATTAACTCTTCTAATTTGGCCATCAGTAATTATTCCTGTAGTGATTTTCTTATTATTTTGAACAATTAAAGTACCAAGTTTTTTATTTGAAATAATTTGTAAAGCTTTTTTCATATTTAAGCTTTCATTTACGAATGGAATTTTGTTTCCTGTGATCATTAATTCTTCAACAGTTCTAAGTTGTGCGCCAAGATTTCCAGAGGGATGAAATTTTTTAAAATCTTTTTTATTAATATTTTTTTTATTTAAAACTGCTACTGCCAACGCATCACCTATGCTCAATTGATTAATTGTGCTTGAAGTTGGAACGATACCAAGACCTGCCTCAGTTACTTCTGGAATGAGTATTTTGATATCAGACGCTTTGTATAATATCGAATTTTTTTTAGACATTATTCCTATTAGAGTGATTTTATTTCGATTTGCATATTTAATAATATTTTTTAACTCTTCTGTGGAACCAGAATAACTTATCAAAATTAAAATATCTTTTTTTGAAATACTACCAAGATCACCATGAGAACAGTCATTTGCAGATAGTGAAAATGAAGGTGTGCCAACAGAGGAAAGTGTTGCTGAAATTTTTGCTGCTATTAATCCACTTTTGCCTACCCCACATAGTATCACTTTTGATTGACAGTTTGCCAACGATTCTACCGCTTCACTAAAAGAATTATTAATTGAATTTTTTAGTTTTTTTAAAGCTTTGATTTCAAGATCAATTACACTCTTTGCAATTTTTTTATAATTTCTTTTTTTCATTTAATGAGACCATATATCGTCTTTAAATAAAGCCAAATCAAGATCAACTCTAGTTTTTAAAAATGCTAAACAGCTCTTATATAAATCAATTCGCTTTTCTCTTACTAGAATTTTATTTAATTCTTCATGAATTTTATGCAAATAAATAACATCATTAGCACAATATTTTAATTGTGCTGGAGATAGCTCTCCTCCAAAGTCTGAACTTTGAAATTGTTTACTTACATCTACGTTCATAAATTCTTTAATTAATGTTTTTAGGGAGTGACTATCAGAATAGGATCTAGCTAATTTTGAAGCTATTTTTGTATCAAGAATATTATTAGTTTCTGTTTTCAGGTAATGCTTAATGTGAGCCATGTCCGCCCTACCATAGTGAAATATTTTGGTGATTGATTCGTCTGAAAGAACTTTATTTAAGTTTGGAGTATCATATTTTTCCCTATCAAGCTGGATAATATGAGCATCAGAATTACCAGTTGATATTTGAATAAGACATAAAGGATCACGTTTAACATTGAGACCCATAAACTCTCCATCAACCGCTATAATATTGCCTAAATCTAAATCTTCTGGTAGATCACTCTTGTGAAGTTTAATATCAATATTCATTTTTAATTATATATATATGAAAGCAAAAAATTGTCTAATTTTTGGCGGTAGTGGTCAAATAGGTCGTCATTTAATAAGAAAGCTTACTAAAAATAATTATAAAGTAACTGTGGTTACTAGAAACCTTCATCAAAAAGGATATGCAATAAAAACTCAAGCTAATGCAGGTTACATAGACATTGTT
Organism: Candidatus Pelagibacter sp. PS_23; assembly: GCF_059417905.1. Lineage (NCBI taxonomy): Bacteria > Pseudomonadati > Pseudomonadota > Alphaproteobacteria > Candidatus Pelagibacterales > Candidatus Pelagibacteraceae > Candidatus Pelagibacter > Candidatus Pelagibacter sp. PS_23. The sequence goes on from NZ_CM182071.1 coordinate 87,888, forward strand.
GAAGCTAATATCTTTGATGAAAAAAAAATTAGAAAGCTTTTCTCCCAAACTGATATTTGTATAAATTTAATTGGTATTTTATATGAAAGTGGCAAGGGCGATACTTTCAAAAATATTCACTCTATTTTTCCTTCTATTTTATCTAAACTTTGTAAAGAATATAAAGTTCAGCAATTTATTCATTTGTCAGCATTAGGGATAAATAATGCACCAGACTCAGAGTATGCAAACAGTAAATTAGATGGTGAACTTAATATTCAAAAAAATTTTCCTTTAGCAACAATATTAAGGCCTTCTGTAGTTTATTCAGTTGATGATAATTTTACTACGTCTTTTATGACTTTACTCAGTAGACTTCCATTTTTCCCTCTTTATTATAATGGATCAACTAAATTTGCTCCAATACATTGTTCGGATTTGACTGATACCATTTATCATGTTGTCTCTAAAAATATTTACTCGAAAATTATAGAGTGTGTTGGGCCTGACATCTTATCCTTAAAAGAAATTTTAAAAAAATTATTACATTTAATAGATAAAAAAAGATTATTAGTACCATTACCTCTTTTTGTAGCAACTATATCTGCTAAATTTTTTCAATTATTTCCAAAACCACTCCTAACAATAGATCAGCTTACGCTTTTAAAATATGACAATGTTCCTTCAGGTAAATATCAAACTAATGCTGATATTGGGGTTCCAAGTACAAGAGTATTTGATAATGAAGTAGAAAAATATTGCTATATGTGGAGAGAAGGTGGGCAATTTTCTACAAAAAAATATAACCCTGCTAATTCTTAATAGAATTTCCTATACTAAAATTGTATGATTATTTATGATAATTAATATTATTTATTTTTTAATATTCTCAATTTTCTCTTACCTAATTTATCTAATCATAAAATCTCTGATTAGAGGGTTTAATGGAAAGAATAAGAAATAAAAAATTAAGATTAATTAAATTAAAAAATTATTAAGCAGTATTAATTTTTTTATCAATATACTGAGGTGTCTCTTCATCTTTATCAGCTACAGGCTCTTCTTTTCTTCCTTTTGGCTGATAGGCATATAGTAAATGAAGTTTGCAATATGAAAAATCTTTTAAAGACGATCGTCCACAAAAATAAAATGATTGTTCTTCAGGGTGACCTATAGGCCATTTACAAGAGCTCTCGTCTAGTTCCTCTAATTTCTTAGGATTTTCTGGTTCAAAGTCTTTTTCAATAATTAGGGATTGAAACTTACTTTTTCGGCCTCTTTTTTGCTTAGAAGAATTTTCTTCTGAACTATTATCAAAATTTTGGCTTGAAGATGTATTTCTAGTTTTAATTTTTGATGATAAATTTAATCTATGAGCTTTACCAATTACTGCATTTCTACTAATACCACCGATTATTTCAGCTATTTGGCTTGCAGTGCTTCCTTTGCCCCAAAGTTCTTTTAACTTTTCTACTTTTTCTTCGTTCCAGCTCATATTCTATATTTAGTATGTTAATTAAATTTTATAACTATATACAGATCACACAAGAATAAAAAAAAGACAATGGATTTTTCTGTTTTATACACATCTTTTTTTAAAATTTATATATGATTACTTATGGTTGAATTGGATAAAAAATATCATATCGGAGTTAAAAAGTTTGGCTTTGTAAATTGGATTGGCTTTAAAAGCCTATGGCTTAAAGAGTGCAACAGGTTCATGGCAGTTTGGCAGCAAACTTTGCTATCTCCACTTGTTTCAAGTTTATTATTTTTATCAGTTTTGTCCCTAGCTTTAGGCAATAATAGAGGAGATGTGCTTGGCTATTCTTTTATAAATTTTTTAGCTCCTGGTTTAATTGCGATGAGCATCTTAACACAATCATTTAGTCACTCTGTTTCTTCACTAATGATAGGAAAAATTCAAGGAAATATTGTTGACATGCTCTATGCACCATTATCAGCCCTTGAAGTATCAATGGCAATAATATTGGCTGCCTTAACAAGAAGTTTTTTAATAGCTATAATTTCAATAGCTGTCTTTTCATTAATAGTTGATATCACAATTTATAATATTTTTTATATTTTTGTCTTTGGTTTTTTAAGTGCATTTATTCTTGGAAGTCTTGGTTTTATAACTGGCCTTTGGGCTGAAAAATTTGATCATACAGCAACTGTAACAAATTTTATAATAACTCCATTAAGTTTTTTATCAGGTGTATTTTATTCTATAGATAAACTGCCAGAATTATTTCAAAATATTAGTCACATAAATCCATTCTTTTATATGATCGATGGGTTTAGATATGGCTTCTTAGGAAAATCAGATGGACCAATAACAATAGGCCTAATCTATCTAACCATATTAAGTATTGTTATGTGGTATGTTGCTTTTCTTCTTTACAAAAAAGGTTATAAAATTAAATCTTAGTTAATGAGCGCTTTAGCAAAAAATTATAATAGAAGAAAAATTTCCTTTAAATATGGCAAAGGAAGTTTTTTATATTCTACTAATGGAAAAAAATATTTAGACTTTGTTCAGGGAATAGCAGTAAATTCCTTGGGGCATGCAAACCCATATTTAATAAAAGCAGTTAACAAACAATCTAAAAAACTTTGGCATGTTTCTAATGCATTTATCATTCCAGAGGGAGAAAAATTGGCTAAAAGATTGGCAAAAAAAACTTTTGCAGATTTTATTATTTTCCAAAATAGTGGAGCAGAAGCCACAGAGGCTGCAATTAAAGTTGCTAGAAGATATTTTTATTCGATAGGACAACCTTCAAAAAATAGAATTCTGTGTGTTAAAAATTCATTTCATGGAAGAACATTAGCTACAATTTATGCTAGTGGATCAAAGAAGATGACTGAGGGCTTTGGACCAAAAGTTGATGGATTTGACCATTTTGAATTTGGAAATCATAAAGATTTTAAAAAAAAAATAACAAAAAAAACGGCTGCTATTATGGTTGAAACTGTGATGGGAGAAGGAGGAATTAAAGTTATACCCAATTGGTGTTTAAAAGAATTAAGAAAGATTTGTGATAAGAGAAAAATTTTATTAATTTTAGATGAAGTTCAGTGTGGAATTGGAAGGAGTGGAAATTTTTTTGCATTTGAAAATTCTAAAATTAAGCCTGATATTGTCCCAATAGCAAAAGGTATTGGAGGTGGATTTCCGTTAGGTGCAGTTTTAATGAATAAAAAGGTAGCATCAGGAATGACAGCTGGAACTCATGGGTCAACATTTGGTGGCAACCCACTAGCTATGTCTGTTGGAAATGCTGTTTTAGATCAAATATTAAAAAAAGGATTTCTTTCAAATGTTAAAAAATTATCAAAATACTTTTATTCAGAATTAAATAAATTAAGAAAAAAGTTTCCTAAAATAATTAAAGAAGTAAGAGGCGTTGGTTTATTAATCGGATTACAACTTCATGATGATCAAACAAAATTTATACAGAAACTAATGGATAATAAATTATTAACAATTAGAGCGGCTGAAAATGTTATTAGAATATTACCTCCTCTTAATGTTAAAAAAGAAGAGATAGATATAGCAATAAATATTATTAAAAAAGTGTGTTCTACTTATAAATAAATATGAAACATTTCATCAACCTTAAAGATATACCTTCAGCAGACCTTAAAAAAATCATCATTGATGCAAAGAATAGAAAACAAAAAAGAAAAAATTATAACACTCTAGAAGTTGATAAAGATAAACCTTTAAAAGGCAAGTTACTCATTCAAATGTTTGAAAAGGCAAGTTTGAGAACGCGATTAAGTTTTTACCTTGCAATAAAACAACTAGGTGGAGGAACTATAACACTTAGAGCTAATGAATTACACCTAGGAAAAGGTGGCGAAAGTCTAGCAGATACTGCTAAAATCTTATCAACTTATGGGGATGGTTTTATGCTGAGAACTGATAGTGATAAAAAAATAGAAGAATTTAGCAGATACTTAAAGATACCAGTAATAAATGGTTTAAGTCCATCGTCTCATCCAACACAAGTGCTATCAGATATTTTCACAGTTGAAGAGATTAAAAAAAAATCTATTTCCAAATTAAATATTTGCTGGATTGGAGATTCTAATAATGTTCTAAATAGTTTGATTGCTGCTTCAGTTAAATTTTCATTCAACTTAAATATTGGCTGTCCCAAGAATTATGGGCCTAAAAAATTTGTATTAGATTGGGTAAAAAAAAATAAAAGAAAAATTCATATCTTTAATGATGCTAAAAAAGCAGTTAAAAATGCTGATGTAATTTTTTCAGATAAAGTAATTTCATTGAACGATAAAGTTAATAAAAATAAAAAAATTAAAGATTTTAGAAACTTTCAAATTAATTCAAAATTGATGAGTTTTGCTAAAAAAGATACAACTTTTTTACACTGTCTTCCAAGGGGAGAAGAAGTTACGACAGATGTTTTTTTGGGAAAAAACTCTGAAGTATGGCTGCAGGCTCTAAATAGAGTGCACGTTCAAAAAAGTATTTTATTATATTGTTTTGGTAAATTAAGGTAGCTGTTTAGGGCTATCACTATTTTGATTTAGGTACTTAATAATCGAGGCTCTATCTGCTTCTTTTCTCAAGCCAGCGTAAGACATTTTTGTTCCTTTCAAATATGAGCTAGGTTTAGTTAAAAAACCATTAAGTTCTTCAAAAGTCCAGTCTTTACCATATGAGGCTAAAGTTTTAGAATATTTGTAGTCTTCTACAGCACCTACTTTACTGCCTACTACGTTATAAAGAGCAGGACCAATTTTATTTGGACCACCTTTTTCAATAGAGTGACATGCTGCACATTTTTTAAAAATTTTCTCACCTGAAGTTACATCGCCTAGAGCCATTATAGCGGCAATGTCTACTTTTTGCTCAACTTCAGCAACTTGGGATATTGTGGAAGCTGGTTGTCCTTCAACTTCAACTTGATACCCTGGATTTTCTGGTTTATTTACATGAAAGACACCATCAGCAACTTTTCCTAAACCAATTACAAGAAGCGCAACCATTAAAATAGCAGCAATAATTTTATTAAGCTCGAACGAATCCATATAAATTTTATTATTTTGCAGATATAACATGATAATTAAAAAAATACTTAATTTTTAATTTTTTAATTTTGCGTCTGTTAGACGCATAAATTGGTAAATTTATAATGGCTAAAACATTAATATTAATTCCATCAAGAATGTCAGCAAGTAGATTGCCAGGTAAACCACTTTTAACAATTAATAATTTATCAATAATTTCTCATGTTTTTAAAAAGGCAGAAGAAACAAATATTGGCGAGGTAGTAGTAGCAACCGAAGATCAAGAAATACTCGATGATGTTGAAAAAAATGGTGGTAGAGCTGTTTTGACGAGTAACACTCACAAAACCGGCACAGATAGAATTTTTGAGGCTTACGAAAAGCTTAATATTAAAGACATTGATTTTATATTAAACCTGCAAGGGGATGAACCAAATATCGATAAAAATGATATTATAAATTTAAATAACTTTATGATTAATAGTAATTCTGGAATTGGAACGCTAGCAGCAGAAATTAAAAATGATAAAATGTTAATTGATCAAAATATAGTTAAGGTTATTACAGAAACAAAATTAGAAAAGAATAATTTTCCAATAGCATTAAATTTTACTAGAGATGGTTTTTCAAGAAATGATCAAAATACTTATCATCATATTGGAATCTATTCGTATAAAGCAAGTACATTAAAAAAATTTGTTAGTCTAGACCAAACATTAAAAGAAAAAAAAAATAGATTAGAACAGTTAAGAGCATTAGATAATAATCTGAAAATCAATGTTGCTTTGGCAAACTTTTCTCCCATTGGTGTAGATACAAAAGAAGATTATCTAGCTATAAAAAAAATTATGGAATATAAATCCTAAAATGACCAAAATTTATTTTCAAGGAACATTCGGTGCTTATTCACATTTAGCAGCACTAGAAATAGATCCTAAAGTAGAAATAATTCCATGTAAGACATTTGATGAATGTTTTTTAAAAACATCACAAGATAAAAATTCGAGAATGGTAATTCCAGAATCAAATCGAATTACAGGAAATATTGGAATCGAATATCTTATTTTTAAGTATAGACTTAATATTTATGCGGAACATTTTCAGAAAATTGAACATAATTTATTAGGACAGCCAGATAGCAATTTAAGTGATATCAAAGATGTTTATTCTCACGCTCAAGCTTTGTCACAGTGCTCTAAATTTATTAAAAAAAATAATTTAGTTGAACATATTCGTGCTGACACTGCTGGTTCGGCTGAGACAATTTCAAAGACTAAAATTAAAACTGAAGCAGCAATTGCTTCTACTTTAAGTGCTGAAATTTATGATCTAAAAATACTTTCAAAAAATATTGAGAATGAAAAAGGGAATGCTACGAGGTTTTTGGTAATGGGTAATGAAGTTTTACAGCCTGATTTTGGTGATAAGAAATACATAACTTCTTTTCTATTTAAGCTAAAAAGCAAGCCTGCAGCTCTCTATCAATCATTAGGTGGTTTTGCGATCAATGGAGTTAACCTTACAAAACTTCAAAGCTATCCAGAGCAAAATTCCTTTGAGTCATATTTTTTCTTATGTGATTTAGAGGGACACATCGACAATCCAAAAATACAAAAGTCTTTAGAAGAATTAGGACTTCATTGCCAAGATTTTCACGTACTAGGTGTTTTTGAGGCTGATAAGTTTAGAGAAAAATAACTTAGAAACTTTTCTTGTAGAATAGAAAACATTACTGTTATAATAGTTTTGGAGGCTAGAGGTGGATACTGCTTGAACCCGACCAGATCTTAACGGAAGCAGTCGTAGAGACAGTTATTCAGGTTCTAGTCTCCTTTATATAAAATGAATAAAAATACAAAAGTTTTAGCTTTAAAGTACAGACCTCAGACATTTAATGATCTTATAGGGCAAGATGTTGTTGCGGAAACAATTTCTAACTCTATTAAGGCTAATAAAGTGCCTAATGCCTATCTTTTTACTGGAATTAGAGGAATAGGAAAAACGACAACAGCAAGGATCGTTGCAAAATCTCTAAATTGTTCAAATGGAATAGATAATTTGTGTAAAGAGGAACTTTGTGAAAATTGTAATGCCATTTCTAACTCAAATCATATTGATGTATTGGAAATGGATGCAGCAAGTAAAACAGGGGTGGACGATGTAAGAGACCTTATTGAATTTTCTAGATATGGCCCAACTACTGCTAAATATAAAATATTTATAATTGATGAAGTTCACATGCTTAGCAAACAAGCATTCAATGCATTGTTAAAAACCTTAGAGGAGCCACCAGAATATTTAAAATTTATCTTTGCAACAACAGAAATAAAAAAAATTCCAATTACAGTAGTCTCACGTTGTCAAAGGTTTGATTTATCTAGAATTAAATCGTTAGAGTTGTTTGATTTTATTAAGAAAATTAAAGAAAAAGAAAATGGTAATGCATCAGATGATGCTCTTAAATTAATTGTTAAAATTTCTGAGGGTTCAGTTAGGGATGCGCTGTCGTTACTTGATAGGGCTTTACTTACCTTGGATAAAGACAAAGAATTAGATCTTGCAGCAGCACAAAAAATATTTGGTTATTTTGATAAGTCTCAATTAATTGATTTATTTGAATTGATATTTGAAGGTAAAGAAACTGAAGTTCTAAATACTTACAGAGAAATATATAACCAGGGTGTTGAACCAAAAATTTTTATTAATGATTTTTTAGAGCTCTTATATTATTTTAAAAATATTGATTCACTCAATTTGGATGGTAATAATTTTTTATTGAATGATGAAGAGTTTAATAAAATTAAAGATCTTTCAGAAAAAGTTAATAATGAGACCCTAATATTATTTTGGCAATTTACTATTAAAACACTTGAGGAGCTTGATATTGTTTCTAATCAACATTTATCAATGGAAATGTTCTTAATTCGATTAATTCATTTAAAAAGCATTAAACAGGAAAGTGACAAATATAAAGACGATAGCAAACTATTATCTGAAAGTGAAAACCAAACATCTTTTTCCCCAAAAAAAACAAACGAAGATATTTTTGGAATAAAAGATAAATCTGAAACAATAGGGCAAATGAAAAATATTGTTCAGGAAAAAGATATCAAAGAAAAAGAAAATAATAACATTGAAACAAATACCAGTCTTATAAATTCATTTGATGATCTATTAAAAGCATGCTCTTCTAAAAAAGAGATTAAATTAAAATATGAATTAGAAAAAAATGTTAACCTTGTAAGTTTTGAGAACAAAAGAATTGAAATTTCATTTAATGAAGATTTAGATAAAGATTTTATTAAAGATCTTTCAACAAAACTTTTTGAATGGACCAATGAAAGATGGATTATAAGTCTAAGCAAAACTAAAGGACAGCCATCTAAAAAAGAAGAAGAAATCAATCAAAAAAAAGAACTGATAGAAAGTGTAAAGAACTCCTCAATTTATAAAGATATTTTAAAAAGTTTCTCTGACGCAGAACTTATTGATGTTAAACCTAGAAAAGAAGATTAAAGAATGACTGATTTTACAAAAATTTTAGATAAAGCAAAAGAATTAGAGGCTAAAATGAAAGAGAGCCAAGAAAAAATAAAGAACATTCAGGTAGAAGGAACGTCTGGTTCAAATTCTGTAAAGGTTACTTTAAATGGTGAAAATGAAATGATCAAAATTGACCTTTCAGACGAAATATTAAAGGAAAATAAAATTATAATCGAAGATTTGATAGTGGCTGCCCATAATAATGCAAAATTAGAATTAAAATCTAAGACATCTGAAGAAATTTCTAAGTCTACAAGTGGATTAGGTATTCCTGGTTTTAAATGGCCGCTTTAAGAATATGCAAAATATTAATGAGATAGAAGAGTTAATTAAATTAATTTCTAAACTTCCTGGCTTAGGTCCTAAATCTGCAAAAAGAATTGTATTAAAACTTATTAATAATAGGGATGAACTTGTAAAGCCAATGGCAAACACGTTGGCACAAGTTTATAAAAATGTTATTAGGTGTCAATCTTGTGGTACTTTAAAATCTAATTCATTAGGCTGTAACAATTGTGAAAATTCAAAAGAAAAATATAATAAAATATGTGTAGTTGAAGACATTGCAGATCAATGGTCAATTGAAAATTCAAATATCTATAAAGGCTACTTTCATATTCTTGGTGGCACTATTTCTTCTGCCGGCCAGAGAAAAGAGGATCTTTTGATTAATTCATTAGTAGAAAGAGTTTCAAGAGAAAATATTGAAGAAGTTATACTAGCAACAAGTGCAACAGTAGAAGGTCAAACTACTGCTTATTACATAGAGGATAGTTTAAAAAAAACTTCTACTAAGGTTACAAAACTTGCTCAAGGACTTCCTGTTGGTGGTGAAATAGAAAGTCTCGATGATGGAACTTTATATTCAGCTTTTAAAAACAGAACTGGAATTAAAACTAATTCTGACTAGATTTCTTTATTAATCGATTTAGATGTAATAACGGTTCTGTGTAACCCGAAGGTTGCTCTTTACCTTTAAAGATTAAATCACAAGCTGTCTTAAAAGCAATTGATTGCTCAAAATTTTCAGACATCATTTCGTAGCTTCCTCTTCCGGAGCGAGTATAGGCACCATCATTTTTATTTTGATCATCAACAATTTTTGCCATTTTTTTCATTACTTCCATAACTTGTGATTTTGTACAAATATCGTGATGTATCCAATTAGCTATATGTTGAGAAGAAATTCTTAAAGTGGCTCTATCCTCCATCAAACCAACATTATTAATATCAGGTACTTTTGAACAGCCAACTCCATGATCTATCCATCTGACGACATACCCTAAAAGAGTTTGTGCAGAATTGGAAATTTCGGAGTTAATTTCTTCCATTGACCAGTTTGGTCTATCTGCTACAGGAATTGTTAACAAGTCATCCAGTTTTGCAGATTCCCTTTTTTGAATTTCTTTTTGTTTCTCAAAAATATTTATCTCATGATAATGAAGAGCATGAAGAGCTGCTGCTGTAGGTGAGGGAACCCAAGCACAATTTGCACCAGCATTTAGATGGCCAGTTTTTTGTTCCATCATTTCTTTCATTTTGTCCGGCATAGCCCACATCCCTTTGCCAATTTGAGCCTTACCAGAAAGACCACATTGAAGACCTATGTCTACATTGTTATTTTCATATGCCCCAATCCATTTAGAAGATTTCATATCTCCTTTTTTAATCATAGGACCAGCTTCCATTGAAGTATGCATTTCATCACCAGTACGATCTAAAAAACCAGTATTAATAAAAAATACTCTATTTTGAAGTGTTCTAATGCACTCTTTTAAATTAGAAGAGGTTCTTCTCTCTTCATCCATAATTCCAATTTTACAGGTGTATTTTTCCAATCCTAAAACTTCTTCAACTTTAGTAAAAATTAAATCAGTAAATGAGGTTTCATCAGGACCATGCATTTTTGGTTTAACAATATAAATGGAACCAGTTCTAGAATTACCTTTTTTTTTAATATCATGAAGGCAAGCTGCTGAAGTTATAAAGGCATCCATAATACCTTCTGGTATTTCAGATCCATCTTTTAAAGTGATTGCTGAGTTAGTCATAAGGTGTCCAACATTCCTTACCAATAATAAACTTCTTCCATGTAGCTTTAATCCTTTTCCATCTTTAGAAATATAACTTCTGTCGGGATTTAATTTACGCTCATAAGTCTTTCCATTTTTTTCAAAAGTTGATTTCAAATCACCTTTCATAAGTCCAAGCCAATTACGATAACAAATAACTTTGTCATCAGCATCTACTGCAGCAACACTATCTTCATTATCACAAATAGTTGAAACTGCAGCTTCAACAATAATATCACTAATTTTAGCAGGATCTTGTTGAGCGCTAAAAGCATTTGGGTCTATAATTATTTCTATATGAAGATTATTATTTTTTAAAATTATTGCTGATGGATCATTGGCCTCTCCTCTATGACCAATATATTTATCTTTATTTTTTAAAGATGATTTATTACTATCTTTTAATACTGTTAACGAGCCATTATCAATTTTAAAGCCTGTAATATTATGCCATTCAAAATTTTCTAGAGAAAAATATTTTTCTAAAAAGTCTCTTCCATATTTTATAACCATTTCTCCTCTTAAAGGATCGTATCTTTGAGTGGCACTATCCTCAGATTGTTCGATTACATCTGTACCATACAAACTATCATATAAACTCATCCATCTAGCATTAGCTGCATTCAGTGTATACCTTTCATTCATGATTGGAACTACTAATTGAGGTCCAGCAATACTAGTTATTTCTTCATCAACATTATTTGTTTTGATCTTAAAATCAGGGCCTACTTCTTTTAAATAATCAATTTCTTTTAAAAATTTTTTATACTCTTCAAGATTAATTTCATTACCTTTATTAGCAATATGCCAATCGTCTATTTTTTTTTGTAAATCTTCTCTTATTTTTAATAGCTCTTCATTTTTTGGGGCTAGCTCATGAACTACTTGGTCGAAGCCTTCCCAGAATTTTTCAGAAGAAATATTTGTATCTTTAAGCAATTCTTCATTAACGAAGTTAAGCAATTTATTAGAAACTGATAAATTGTGTATTTTTGTATATTGTTCTTTCATAGCACCCATTTTACCCCATCTGTATTTTTGCCTGAGAGTTTTGCTCCATCGGCGAGATAAATCTCTTTCCAGAGTGTTATGTTTGTTATCGGTCCATTTGCCTGAGAGTTTCCGGGGTGGTTGCTCCTTCGGCGCTATTATCTAATAGTCTCTCCCGATATCAATTAAGAGTACCCTTTAATAGAATTATGTCAAATATAAATTATTTAAAACATTTTATTGCCTTTTTTCTCAATTAATTAATAATTAAACAATCATATGAAAAATTATTTAAATTTTGAAACAGATATTAAAAATTTAGAGATAGAAATAGACAAACTTAAAGACCCTTATAATCAAGATGGTCTTTCGGAAGTAGATACCAAAAAAATATCTGAGTCTCAAAAAGAGATAGATAATAAGCTACAAGAGATTTACTCTAACTTAGACCCCTGGCAAACTACTCTAGTTGCAAGACATGAAGACAGACCTAAAGCAAAATTTTTTATCGATAATTTATTTGAGGATTTTATCCCATTGTCAGGTGATAGATATTATGGAGAAGACAAATCCGTATTAGCAGGATTTGCAAAATTTGATGAAAAATCTGTCTTAGTTATTGGTCAAGAAAAAGGGGACAGCCTTGAAAGTAGAATTGAAAGAAATTTTGGAATGATGAGACCTGAAGGTTACAGAAAAACAATTAGATTAATGAAATTAGCAAATAAATTTAACATTCCGATAATTTCTTTTATAGACACACCCGGAGCCTACCCTGGTGTAGGAGCAGAAGAAAGAGGTCAAGCAGAGGCAATTGCAAAATCAATTGAGTGCTGCATGTCTTTAAACGTCCCAACTCTTGCAATTGTTATTGGAGAAGGTGGATCAGGAGGGGCAATAGCACTTGCTTCATCTAACAAGGTAATCATGTTAGAAAATGCAATTTACTCAGTAATATCTCCAGAGGGCTGTGCCACCATTTTATGGAGAGACCCTAAAAGAACTTTAGAAGCAGCAAAAGCTATGAAATTGTCTTCAAAAGACCTTTTAGAACTAAAAGTAATTGATGAAATTATTCCAGAGCCAATTGGTGGTGCCCACAGAGATAGAGACCTAATATTAGATAACGTAAGAAAATCGATTGAAAAAAATTTGAATGAATTTTTTAACATGAGTGGAGAAGAAATTTTTAATCATAGAAAAAATAAATTTTTAACTATTGGAAGATCTAAAGGTTTCGTAAATCAACTAGACGATCTAAGTACACTCAGCATGAAAGAGAGTAAGGTTAATTTATTTATTAAAAACTTCTTTAAATCAAAGTTAAATTTAGCAGTTTTATTTGGAGTAATAGTTTTATTGGGCTATTTTATATTTTCTTTATAAGGCCCCACAACAGTTTTTAAACTTTTTACCTGTAGCTTCACATTTCTCATTTCTTGAAATTTTTTTATTTTTTCTTTTTATTAGTAAACATTTTGGATCGTTAGATGTTTCTTTTTTTAATGGTCTTGAAATACTTTCACTAGGTTCTTGAACTATTTTTAAATTTATTAAAATTGTAACAAAATCCATTTTCAATTTATTCAATAAGTTTTCGAAAAGAAAAAAGGCTTCTTTTTTATACTCAACTAATGGATCTCTTTGACCATAAGATCTTAGGCCAATAACTTGTCTTAGTTGTTCAAGATATTGAATATGTGACTTCCAGTTTAAATCTATACACTGAAGAAAAATTCTTTTTTCAACTTCTTTTGCTTTTTCTTCATCCAACATTTTAATTCTTTCATTTCTTGCTTCTAAAAATTTAGAATTAATTTTATTTTTGAACTCTTCATCTTTTAATTCAGTAACATTTTTAAATTCATTATCATCAACACTTTTTCCTAGTAAAGTTTTTAACTGATTGTTAAATTCATTATTTTTAGTTGTTGATAGTTTCTGTGTTTTTAAGGTGATTAGATGACTAATAATTTCAGATAAGAATTCATCTGAATAATCAAAAACTTTTTCACTGTTCATCACACCATTTCTTTGAGAGAATATTACATGTCTTTGATCATTTAACACGTCATCAAATTTTAATAAATTTTTTCTTATATCAAAATTTCTAGCCTCAACTTTTTGTTGCGCCCTCTCAAGTGCTTTATTAATCCAAGGGTGATCAATACTTTCTCCATCTTTTAAGCCTAATTTTTGAAGAATATTATTCATAGATTCTGAACCAAAAATTCTCATTAAGTCATCTTCTAAACTAACATAAAAAATTGAACTTCCTTCATCGCCCTGTCTACCAGCTCTTCCTCTGGCTTGGTTATCAACCCTTCTAGACTCCATTCTTTCTGTACCAATAACAAATAGTCCACCAAGTGATTTTATTTTATTTTTACTTTCTAAAAGTTCATCATCAGGTTGACTTCCTTTTTTTCCACCTAACTGGATATCAACACCTCTACCCGAGATACTTGTTGTGATTATAACTGAATTCATTTTTCCAGCATTTGCAATGATTTCAGCTTCATTTTCATGATTTTTTGCATTTAAAACTACATGTTTAATTTTTTCATCATTAAGTAATTTTGAATAAATTTCTGATTTATTAATGCTAGAAGTGAAAACCAATATAGGCTGACCTTGCTGGTGACACTCTAGAACTTTTTCAATGATGGCTTTATTTTTTTCTTCTTCAGTTCTAAAAATTTGATCATTCCAATCTTTTCTAATCATTTCTTTATTCGTAGGAATGATAACCACAATTAAATTATATATTTCATAAAACTCCTGAGATTCAGTTGCTGCAGTTCCAGTACATCCTGAAATTTTATTATAAAGTTTGAAGTAATTTTGATAAGTTATCGATGCTAGAGTTTGATTTTCAGCTTGAACATCTATTCTTTCTTTGGCTTCAAGTGCTTGGTGTAGGCCATCTCCAAATCTTCTTCCCTCTAATATTCTACCAGTAAGTTCGTCAATAATTTTTAATATTTCATCTTTAACAATATAGTCTCTTCCTTTTTCAAATAGATGATGAGCTCTTAAAGATTGATTTACATGATGAACTAAACTTAAGTTTTCAGGGTCATAAAAGTTATTATTTTTTAGAATTCCAGCATCAGAGAATATTTTTTCCACATTATTTATTCCCTCATTCGTAAGCAATATATTTTTATCTTTTTCATCAATCTCATAATGTTCTGGTAATAATCTTTTTATAAGTTTATCAATCGCAAGATATTGTTCTGTTTTGTCTTCAGCCGCTCCCGATATTACAAGTGGCGTTCTAGCCTCATCAATCAAACAAGAATCTATTTCATCAACAATAGTATAAACATGTCCTCTTTGAACCATTTGTTCTTTTGAAAATTTCATATTGTCTCTAAGATAATCAAACCCTAATTCACTATTAGTTGCATATGTAATATCAAAATTATAATTTTTTTTTCTTTCAAGATCATCTTGGTCATTATTTATAAAACCAAAAGTTAATCCTAAAAATTTATATATCTCCCCCATTTCTTGCGAGTCTCTTTTTGCAAGATAGTCATTTACAGTAACTATATGTACCCCTTTTTCTGTCAGAGCATTTAAATAAGCTGCAAGACTTATTGTTAAAGTTTTACCTTCACCAGTTCTCATTTCTGCAATTTTGCCCTCGTGAAGCACAACACCTCCAAGTATTTGAACATCATGATGTCTCTCATTTCTTGTTCTCTTAGAAGCCTCTCTCACAAGTGCAAAAGCTTCAGGCAATAGGGTGTTTAAATTTTCACCATTTTTAAGTCTATCTTTCAATTCTGTAGTTTTTTTAGGAAAGTCTTCGTCACTAAGGTTTTTAACAGATGCTTCCAAGGAGTTAACTTTTACAACTATTTTGTTTATTCTATCGAGCTCTTTTTGATTGCTAGATTTAATAAACTTTGTGATAAAATTTAAGGGATTAAGCATTTAATTTTCTGGTATATAATTAATTATAACTTTTAATATAAGTATTAAATAAATATTTTAAACACATGCCAATAAACGTTAAAAACTTTATAAACTCACTAAATTTAAAGTCAAAAAATAGTGACTTTCAAGATTTAGAACATCTAGATGGAGTTTCAATATCCACAGTTTGTGCAAATTTATACAGCAAACCTAGGGATGATTTGGTTATGTTTTATTTTAGAGACGGGGCAAACTATGCATCTGTTTATACACAATCAAAAATAGTTTCAGAGAACATTAAGTGGAATTTAAATATTAAAAGTAAAAAAATAAGCTCTCTGATTATTAATACTAGAAATGCTAATGCATTTACAGGATCAGATGGTTACCAAGGTTTAAAAGAAATAGCAGAAGAAGCAGCATTACAATTAACAAAAAAACAAACTGAAGATGAAGATTTTCCAAAGAAGATATCATCAAATCAAGTTCTTTTTGGATGCACAGGAACAATTGGAGAAAAATATCCAACTGAAAAAATTAAAAAGAATATTCCAGAATTAATCAAAAAAATTAAATATACGCAAAACAAATTTACCTGGATGAAAGCTGCATTAGGCATAATGACAACAGACCTACAGCCAAAAATTACCATGGAGGAATGCAAAATAGGAAATAAAAAAGTTAAGATCCATGGAATTGCCAAAGGATCAGGAATGATTTTTCCAAACATGGCGACCACATTAGGTTACGTTTTCACAGATGCAGATCTTTCAAACGATGTTTTAAAAAAACTATTAAAGAAAAATATTAATACAACCTTTAATGCAATCAGTTGTGATGGCGATACTAGTACAAATGATATGGTTTCTATTTTTTCAACAGGAAAAGTAAAAAACCCAATCATTAATAATATTAATGATAAAAAGATATTTAGTTTTGATAAAGCACTGCATTCAGTATTATTAAATTTGTCAAAAAGAGTGGTTAAAGATGGTGAAGGAGCTACTAAATTTATTACAATCAATATAGCTAAATCAAAAAGTGAGAAAGAAGCAAGAGTAATAGCTTTTTCTATTGCGAATTCAAATCTTGTTAAAACAGCCATCGCAGGAGAAGATCCAAATTGGGGCAGAATAATAATGGCTATAGGAAAATCTGGAGTGAAAATAGATTTAAAAAAATTAGCAATAAACTTTGGTGGTATTAAGATTATAGAAAAAGGACAAATTTTTAAATATTATAAAGAAAATGAAGTGGCTAACTATATGAAAAGTCAATCAATAGATATTTCAGTAAATTTAAATATGGGATCAAAAAGTTTTACTGCTTACACAATGGATTTAACAAAAAAATATATTGAGATTAATGCTGATTATAGAAGCTAATTTGATATTGAATTAACTTTATTAATTATTAACTATAAACCATGATCAAATACAAGCTCATATGTAAAGATTGTGAAACTACTTTTGATAGTTGGTTTTCATCGTCTAAGGAATATGAAAAACTTAAAAAGAAAAAATTCTTAAATTGTCATTTTTGTAATTCTTTAAATGTTGGAAAGGGCTTGATGTCTCCTAATGTGAGTACTTCAAAAAATATTTTAACAGACATTGATTCATCCAGTGAAAAATATAAAGAAATAAAAAAAACAATTTATAAATATCAAGAATTTATAAAAAAAAATTTTGAATATGTGGGAGAAAATTTTGCTTATGAGGCAAGGTCTCTACATTATAAAGACAAAAAAAAAGCCAAAGGTATTTATGGTACTGCAACAAAAAAAGATCTTAACGAATTAAAGGAAGAGGGTATAAAAGCAGAAATACTGCCTTGGATAAAAGATACTACGAACTAATTTTTTATAAATTTTGTAATATAATTAACAGAAGTATCATTTGTTACTTTCCAGCTATTATCTAATATATTAAAATTCATTCCATCTAATTTTTTAAGAGATAGATTGTTTTTTTTACTTATATCTATTAGCTCACTAGGTTTAACAAATTTTTCCCAATCATGTGTTCCAATTGGAAGCCATTTTAAAATATATTCAGCACCCACTATTGCAAATACATAAGATTTTAATGTTTTGTTAAGAGTTGCGATAAACATTATTCCATTTTTTTTCAATAATTTTGAACTTTCTTTAATAAAAAAGTCTATATCATTAACATGTTCAACTATTTCCATGTTCAAAATTACATCAAATTTTTTTTTATCTTTTAACATCTCTGGAGATGCAACTTTATAGTCAATCTTAAGTTTATTTTTTTTTGCATGAAATTTTGCAACTTCAATATTTTTCTTTGATGCATCAATGCCAACAACACTTGCTCCTAGTCTGCACATTGGTTCAGATAATAACCCTCCACCACAACCAATATCAAGTAATTTAATATTTTTTAACGGCTTATCAGATGATCTAATTTTAAAATCTTTGATAATATTTTCTTTTATATATCTAATTCTTATTGGATTAAAATTATGCAATGGTTTGAATTTACCATTAGGATCCCACCATTCTTCAGCAATTTTGGAAAATTTCTCAATTTCTTTTTTATTTATTGAATTCATAATAGATAACTTGTGGACATAACAATTAAGATGTATTTTATCAAATATAAATTACAAAATTATCAATGAAAACTGTTGTATTAAAGTTCGGTGGAACCTCCGTTGGAAGTATAGATAGAATAAAGAGCGTAGCAAAAATTATTTCCTCTTACAAAAAGAAGAAAATGGGTGTCATTGTGGTTTCATCTGCAATGAGTGGCACAACCAATGAATTAATAAAAAAAACAAAAGAATTAAGTAATACCTTTGATGCAGCAGAATATGATGTTTTGTTAGCAACAGGAGAGCAAGCAACTTGTGCATTAATTGCTGGTAGATTAAAACACCTTGGTTTTAAAGCTAGATCATGGATGTCTTGGCAGCTACCAATTATTACAGAAGGACCTTATAGCTCTTCAAGAATTAGCAAAATCAATAAAGGAAAAATACTTAGTTTCATGAAATCAGGTGGAATACCTATCATAACTGGTTTTCAAGGCATTAACTTAGAAAATAGACTTACAACACTGGGCAGAGGTGGAACTGATGCATCAGCAATAATGCTTGCAAAATTTTTTAATACTGATGCGTGTGATATTTACACTGATGTAGATGGTGTTTATACTACAGATCCAAGAAATCATCCTAAAGCTAAAAAAATTCATAAAATTTCCTACGATGAAATGTTAGAGATGGCATCATTAGGCGCAAAGGTTATGCAACCTACATCTGTGCAAGATGCAAAACTAAATAATATTAATTTTTCAGTTAAATCTTCATTTCAAAAAAAGAAAGGCACATTAATAACTGGTACAAAAAAAACCTTCAGTAATCAAATAATAACTGGAATTACTTCTACAAAAAATGATTCTAAAGTTACGATTGTAGGTGTTAAGGACAGACCAGGAGTAGCAGCTGCTGTTTTTAAACCATTATCACTTAATCAAATTAATGTTGATATGGTAGTTCAAAATATTTCTTTAAATGGAAAAGAAACAGACTTAACTTTTACAATTAAATCTGAGGATGTAAAAAAAACAGAAAAAATAATTAAACAAAATAAAAGAATTTCATTTAGAAAACTTACGTATGATAATAATGTTTCAAAAGTATCTATTATTGGTGTGGGTATGATTACAACACCAGGAATTACCTATAGAATGTTCCAAGCTTTGGCTTCAAAAAAGATTAACATAATGGTTATTTCAACTTCTGAAATTAAAATTTCAGTTTTAATTTCAAATAAACAGATAAAAAAAGCAGTAGCAGTGCTTCACAAAGAATTTAAGTTAGATTAACTGATGAGCTTAAGACCATTTAGAGACATTCATAGAAAAAAAACAAAAGTAATAAATGTTGGTGATGTAAAAATAGGTGGTGACAATCCTATTTCTGTTCAATCAATGACCAATACCTTAACAACCGATATTCAGGCCACAATAAAACAAATTAATGATATTCATGAAGAGGGTGCAGATTTGGTTAGAGTTTCTTGCCCAGATGAAGAGTCTTCATTAGCTCTTAAAGAAATTACAAAACATGTATCTGTTCCAATAATTGCTGATATTCATTTTCATTATAAAAGAGCAATAGAAGCAGCTGAAAATGGAGCAAAATGTTTAAGAATTAATCCAGGAAATATTGGTGATAAATTAAAAATACACGATGTACTTAGTGCTGCTAAAAATAATGATTGTTCTATTAGAATAGGTGTTAACGCTGGCTCTCTTGAAAAAGATATTTTAGAAAAATATAAAGAGCCATGCCCAGAAGCTTTAGTTGAAAGCGCACAAAGGAATATTAAGATTTTAGAAGATCAAGATTTTTTTAATTTTAAGATAAGTGTAAAATCTTCAGATATATTTTTATCTATTGCAGCGTATCGTCAACTATCAAAAGTTACAGATTATCCATTACACCTAGGGATCACAGAAGCTGGAGGTTTTGTATCGGGTAGTGTTAAGTCATCAATAGGTCTTGGCTCACTTTTAATGGATGGAATAGGGGATACTATAAGAATTTCTTTGTCTGATGATCCAGTTAAAGAAATTAAAATTGGTAATGAAATATTAAAGTCACTTAATTTAAGAAATAGAGGTGTAAAAATTATATCTTGTCCATCATGTGCAAGACAAGCATTTCAAGTAATTGACACGGTAAAAATATTAGAAGATAAACTAGCTCACATCAAAACCCCTTTAACATTATCGATTATTGGCTGTGTAGTTAATGGACCTGGTGAAGCAGCGATGACAGATATAGGAATTACTGGAGGCGGTAAGGGTAATAATATGCTTTATTTATCTGGCATTCAAAGTGAAAAAGTTTTATCAGAAGACATAATATCAAGAGTTGTAAGTGAAGTTGAAAAAAAAGCTGCTGAACTTGATAAAAAATTATAAATACAATGATACCTCTAAAAACTATTGAAGATTTAATATCTAAGCATTCTATTTTGGAGAAAGAGTTATCATCAGGTGAAGTGGATAAAAAACTTTTTGCCGAAAAATCAAAAGAATACTCGGATTTAAACGAAGTAATTGATGATGCTAGAAAATATTTTTCTTATGAGGGTGAAAAAAAAGATCTGGAGAAAATATTAAGCGACTCAAATAGTGATAATGAGTTTAAAGAAATGGCTGAAGTAGAATTAAAAGATTTAAAATTAGAAAACGAATCCATAGAAAAAAAATTAAAACTATTTTTATTACCAAAAGATGAGGCAGATAAAAAAAATGCAATTATAGAAATAAGAGCAGGTACGGGAGGGTTAGAGGCAAGTTTGTTTGCCGCAGATCTTTTTAAGATGTATGAAAAAGTTAGTCATCAAAAAAAATGGGAATTAGAATTAATAAGTATGTCTCAGAGTGAGGCAGGGGGACTGAAAGAAGTTATTGCATCAATTAGGGGGAAAAATATTTATTCAACATTAAAATATGAAAGTGGAGTTCATCGTGTTCAAAGAGTTCCAGATACAGAAACTCAAGGGAGAGTTCACACTTCTGCAGCAACAGTGGCCGTTCTACCAGAAGCAGAAGAGGTTGATATAAAAATAAATGATTCAGACTTAAGAATTGATGTTTTTAGAGCTGGTGGCCCAGGTGGACAATCCGTTAATACAACTGATAGTGCCGTGAGAATTACTCATATTCCAACTGGATTATCTGTATCTCAACAAGATCAAAAATCACAACACAAAAATAAAGCAAAAGGGATGTTAATTTTAAGATCAAGGCTTTATGAATTAGAAAGATCAAGAATAGAAGGCGAAAGATCTGAAGATAGAAAAAGCAAAATAGGAACTGGAGACCGTTCTGAAAGAATTAGAACATACAATTTTCCACAAGGAAGAGTAACAGACCATCGTATTAATCTAACCTTACACAAACTTGAAGCTTTTTTAGAAGGAGAAGCCTTTGATGAAATGGTAGAAAGCTTAACGCTACAAGCACAAGAAGAAAAATTGAGCAATCTTAATTAAAATGAATATAGAAAATATTCTGAAAGAAGGAATAGATATCCTACAAAAAAATAAGATAGCCAATCCTCAACTTGATAGTGAGATATTATTATCCAACTCGATTAAAAGAGATAACAAGCATATTATTTTAAACCCTAAAGAAGTTTTGAACTCAGAGCAATTAGGAAAATTTAAAAGTTTAATTGAAAGAAGAAAAAAAGGTGAACCAATTGCTTATTTAATAAATAAAAAAGAGTTTTGGAAAGATGAATTTTTTGTCAATAAAGATGTGCTAATTCCAAGACCTGATAGTGAATTAATAATAGAACAGGTTTTAAAAATTTATTCAAAAGATGATCAACTACAAATTCTTGATATTGGAACTGGATCTGGATGTATTCTTTTATCTATATTAAAAGAGAGATCTAATTTTTATGGCACTGGAATAGATATTTCTAAAAAAAGTATAAATGTAAGTAAATTTAACGCAAAACAACTAAACTTAACTAATCGAGTAAAGTTTTTTCACTCAAGTGTTGACAATTTTAATAATGGCAAATATGATATCATTGTTTCAAACCCTCCATATATTGAACAGTTAAGTTTAAAATATTTGGAAAAAGATGTAGTTAATTTTGAGCCAAAGTTAGCTTTAAGTGGTGGGTTTGATGGTTTTTCAAAAATCAGAAAAGTAATCAATAAGACAAGTAATCTGATTAAGAAAAATGGTAAATTTATTTTAGAGATTGGTTTTAATCAAAAAAATAAAGTTATAAAAATATTAAAAGAAGAAGGTTTTTACGTTAACAAAGCCATAAAAGATTATGGCAACAATGATCGCTGTATAATCAGCACTAAAATTTAAATTGAAAAAATATTATGGTAACATTTAGAAGTAATAATAGTAATAATAATAGAAGACCTCCATTTAGAAGCAATAATAATAGAAGACCTCCATTTAGAAGCAATAATGAAGGGTCAAAATTTTCTAACAATGATAATTTTCAAAGAAAAGTTCCAGGTAGAAATAATCATAATGCAGTTAAACTTATTGAAAAATACAATGATTTAGCGAGAGAAGCCTTAGCTAATGAAGATAAAATTTTATCTGAAAATTATTTTCAACATGCGGATCACTTTACAAGAGTTCAAAACGAGCAAGAAAGCCTTAGAATGGCTAGAGTAAATTCATCTGCAACTTCAACTATTAAGCCAGTAGATTCAGAAAAAAAAGTTGAAGAAACTATTAAAACTGAAGCTGAGACGATTAAAAAAGAAGTGACTGAACCTGAAGTTAAAAAAGTTGTAAAAAGTCTAGATAAAAAAGTGGTTGAAAAGAAAGTCGCTGCTAGTTAATTTTATCCAATAATTAATTCTGATTTTAAAACATCTAATTTAATTTTTTCTACCTCAAATATTTCTCTTTCTTTTCCTTTAAGAGTTTTACCAGAAGGCAACTTTAATTTTTGAGAGTTAACTTTTTTTCCATTTACAACTACCTCATAATGTAGATGTGGACCTGTAGATTTTCCAGTCGACCCGACATAACCAATTATCTGACCTTGTTTTACTCTTATTCCTTCTTTTATTCCTCTAGCAAAATTTTTCATATGAGCATAAATAGTTTCATAAGTTGAATTATGTTTTATTTTAATACAATTTCCACCACCACCACACCATCTTGCTCTAGTTATCAGTCCACTTCCAGATGCCATAATAGGAGTGCCCATTGGGGCTGCAAAGTCAGTTCCTCTATGCATTTTATTAAAACCATCTATAGGATGTTTTCTCATGCCAAATGCAGAAGAAAGTCTTGCACCATTAATAGGGGTTTTCATCAATGCTTTTTCAACACTCTTACCATTTTCATCATAGTGTCCTTCACTTCCTTTTTTTTCAAAATAATATAATGCATTATTTTTTCCACTTAGCTTTAGATCTGCAAAAATTATATTACCAGTCTCAAATATTTTACCATCATCATCTTCAAACACTTCATACATGATTTGAAAATTATCATTTTTCCTAATATCTCTTTGAAAATCAACTTGGAATCCATAAATTCTTGCAAACTCAATAATCACATTTGGTTGAACGTTCAAATCAATAGCTGTTTTATATAAACTTTGTGTAATTTTTCCTTCTTTAAAAATAATTTTTTTATTTAAATTTGTAATAATTATTTTTTTTTCAAAAAGGTTATTATCTAGATTTCTTGTTAATTGAATTTTTTCTGTTCTAGAAACCGGAAATAAAAAAGAAGTAATTTTTTTATTATTTGATTGATCAATAGTAATTTTTATTTCAAGATTTGACTGAAGATTATTTATATTATAATCTGAATTTAATTTTTTTTTGATCTGATTAATTTCTTCATTAGGTATTGAATAATTATTTAAAATTTTATCAAAGGTTTCACCGCTAGAAATTTTATGATCAATATTTTTATATCTTGGAACTAGATTGTCAAAAATTTGGTTAATACTTTTTTGGAAATAAATATTATTTATTAAATTTTTGTAATTCTCATCTATTAATACCTTTTTTTCGTTATAGATGTTGGTGATTGAAATCGTAATTAACAATAGTAAGAAAAGAAAAGTAATCTCAATGTTTTTTTTTATTATTTTTATTATTTTATTTGAACTAAATATCATCTTGAACTTTGAATTATTAATTTAGTAATGACTAAAAATCAAAAAAAACCTAGTATTTATTGATATATTTGAGCATTTATTTAAATGCTAAATGCTTGATTTACTTTTATTTTAGCTTATAAGCAGCACACTTTCTCAGTAAAATTATTGTTTACTCAATAGATTAGTGAGGATTATTGGGCGTTCTAGACCCAATTAGCTATTTAAAAAGTAAAAATTTAAGAAGAGAAGTGTGGACGGTTAAGGTTACCAAAATTTGTCGTACACACTTCAAAATCGTATGGATTGTATTCTTACAATTTATATATGAAGCTAGTGTGCGCCGTTTTTTAACTTGAGAGTTTGATCATGGCTCAGAACGTACGCTGGCGGCACGCCTAACACATGCAAGTCGAACGAAGTAGCAATACTTAGTGGCAGACGGGTGAGTAACATGTGGGTATCTACCCTTTGGCCTGGAATAACACGAGGAAACTTGTGCTAATACCGGATAAGTCTTTACGGAGAAAGCTTTATGCACCATTGGATGAGCCCGCACTTGATTAGTTTGTTGGTAGGGTAATGGCCTACCAAGACTATGATCAATAGCTGATTTGAGAGGATGATCAGCCACATTGGGACTGAGACACGGCCCAAACTCCTACGGGAGGCAGCAGTGGGGAATCTTGCACAATGGAGGAAACTCTGATGCAGCGATGCCGCGTGAGTGAAGAAGGCCTTTGGGTTGTAAAGCTCTTTCGTCGGGGAAGAAAATGACTGTACCCGAATAAGAAGGTCCGGCTAACTTCGTGCCAGCAGCCGCGGTAATACGAAGGGACCTAGCGTAGTTCGGAATTACTGGGCTTAAAGAGTTCGTAGGTGGTTGAAAAAGTTGGTGGTGAAATCCCAGAGCTTAACTCTGGAACTGCCATCAAAACTTTTCAGCTAGAGTATGATAGAGGAAAGCAGAATTTCTAGTGTAGAGGTGAAATTCGTAGATATTAGAAAGAATACCAATTGCGAAGGCAGCTTTCTGGATCATTACTGACACTGAGGAACGAAAGCATGGGTAGCGAAGAGGATTAGATACCCTCGTAGTCCATGCCGTAAACGATGTGTGTTAGACGTTGGAAATTTATTTTCAGTGTCGCAGGGAAACCGATAAACACACCGCCTGGGGAGTACGACCGCAAGGTTAAAACTCAAATGAATTGACGGGGACCCGCACAAGTAGTGGAGCATGTGGTTTAATTCGAAGATACGCGCAGAACCTTACCAACACTTGACATGTTCGTCGCGACTCTAAGAGATTAGAGTTTTCGGTTCGGCCGGACGAAACACAGGTGCTGCATGGCTGTCGTCAGCTCGTGTCGTGAGATGTTGGGTTAAGTCCCGCAACGAGCGCAACCCTCACTTTTAGTTGCCATCATTAAGTTGGGCACTCTGAAAGAACTGCCAGTGATAAGCTGGAGGAAGGTGGGGATGACGTCAAGTCCTCATGGCCCTTACGTGTTGGGCTACACACGTGCTACAATGGCATCTACAACAGGAAGCAAAACGGCAACGTTAAGCAAATCCCGAAAAGATGCCTCAGTTCGGATTGCACTCTGCAACTCGAGTGCATGAAGCTGGAATTACTAGTAATCGTGGATCAGCGTGCCACGGTGAATGCGTTCCCGGGTCTTGTACACACCGCCCGTCACACCATGGGAGTTGGTTCTACCTTAAGGCAAGGTTTCAAACCCTTGACCACGGTATAGTCAGCGACTGGGGTGAAGTCGTAACAAGGTAGCCGTAGGGGAACCTGCGGCTGGATTACCTCCTTTCTAAGGATGAGTGAAAGTAAAATTTCACTCTAAATAATATACATCGGTAATGTTGACCGTCCTCATTTCTCTTCTTAAAGTAATGTTTCCTTCTTGTAGGGCCGGTAGCTCAGTTGGTTAGAGCACACCCTTGATAAGGGTGGGGTCGAAAGTTCGAGTCTTTCTCGGCCCACCATACTTAACTGGGGGATTAGCTCAGCTGGGAGAGCGCCTGATTTGCATTCAGGAGGTCAGCGGTTCGATCCCGCTATCCTCCACCAGGAAACATTTAGTTATTAAAACTGTAAATAAAAATAATTTATATCAATATCTATATCCGAACATTAAAAGTTATTATTTAATGTTCAAAATAAAAATTTGATCACAACATAGATAAATTTTCTGTTAAAAGAATTTTTTTCTGTGCATAAATCAAGCGTTTAAGGGCGTGTAGTGGATGCCTTGGCACTGAAAGCCGATGAAGGACGTGATATACTGCGATAAGTTTCGGGGAGCTGTATGTAAGCTTTGATCCGAAAATTTCCGAATGGGGAAACCCACCACTTTATGTGGTACTTTAAACTGAATACATAGGTTTAAAGAGACAACCTGGAGAACTGAAACATCTAAGTAACCAGAGGAAAAGAAATCAATTGAGATTCCGTTAGTAGTGGCGAGCGAACGCGGAGTAGGCCAGTAGTTTTGTTAGAAAAATTTGAATAGTTTGGAAATGCTAACCATAGAGGGTGATAGTCCCGTATGAGTAATGTCTAACAAAATTCTTGAGTAAAGCGGGACACGAGAAATCCTGCTCGAATATAGGGGGACCACCCTCTAAGCCTAAATACTCTTCAGTGACCGATAGTGAACTAGTACCGTGAGGGAAAGGTGAAAAGAACCCCTATTAGGGGAGTGAAATAGAACCTGAAACTGCATGCCTACAATCAGTCCGAGCCCTTTTTAGGGTGAGGGCGTACCTTTTGTATAATGGGTCAGTGACTTAATTTATTAAGCAAGCTTAAGCCATCTAGGTGTAGGCGCAGCGAAAGCAAGTCTTAATAGGGCGATTAGTTTAATGAATTAGACCCGAAAACGAATGAGCTTACCATGAGCAGGTTGAAAGTTGGGTAACACCAACCGGAGGACCGAACCAGTTGACGTTGAAAAGTCTTTGGATGACTTGTGGTAAGGGGTGAAAGGCCAACCAAATTCGTAGATAGCTGGTTTTCCGCGAAAACTATTTAGGTAGTGCGTCGAATAAATAGATGTTTAGAGGTAGAGCACTAAATGGGCTAGGGGGAAGAGATTCTTACCAAACCTAATAAAACTCCGAATGCTAGACATTGTTCTTCGGCAGACAGACTGTGGGTGCTAAGGTCCATGGTCGAGAGGGAAAGAGCCCAGACCACCAGATAAGGTCCCAAAATCATGATTAAGTGTGAAAGGATGTGGAAATTCCTTAACAGCCGGGAGGTTGGCTTAGAAGCAGCCATCCTTTAAAGATAGCGTAACAGCTCACCGGTCTAATAGAGTTTCTGCGCCGAAGATGTAACGGGGCTAAAATCATGTACCGAATCTGTGGCTTTACAAAGTTTTCGAACTTTGTAAGGGGTAGCGGAACGTTCTGTAAGCCTGTGAAGGGATACCCGTGAGGGATCCTGGAGGTATCAGAAGTGCGAATGCTGACATAAGTAACGATAAACGAAGTGAAAAACTTCGTCGCCGAAAATCTAAGGGTTTCTATGCAAGGTTAATCCGCGTAGAGTTAGTCGGCACCTAAGGCGAGGGCGAAAGCCGTAGTCGATGGAAACAAGGTTAATATTCCTTGACCTGATGGTAGTGACGGATTCCGTAAGTTGTGAGTTCTTAATGGATTGAACTTGCCGCGAAGGGGTCCCAAGAAATAGCTCCATCATGAAGACCGTACCCGAAACCGACACAGGTAGATTAATAGAGTATATTTAGGCGCTTGAGAGAATGATGTTGAAGGAACTCGGCAAAATGCTTCCGTAACTTCGGGATAAGGAAGACCCTTTTGTAGGCAACTATAGAAGGGTGGCACAAGCCAGGGAGAAGCGACTGTTTATCAAAAACACAGGGCTCTGCTAACACGTAAGTGGATGTATAGGGTCTGACGCCTGCCCGGTGCTGGAAGGTTAATGCGGTTGGTGCAAGCTAACTTCTGAAGCCCCAGTAAACGGCGGCCGTAACTATAACGGTCCTAAGGTAGCGAAATTCCTTGTCGGGTAAGTTCCGACCTGCATGAATGGCGTAACGATTTCTCCGCTGTCTCCAACATCAACTCAGTGAAATTGAATTCTCCGTGAAGATGCGGAGTTCGCGTAGTTAGACGGAAAGACCCCGTGCACCTTTACTGCAACTTTACATTGGTGTTAGGAAAAACATATTTAGCATAGGAGGGAGACTTTGAAGCAAAGGCGTCAGCTTTTGTGGAGTCACCAGTGAAATACCTCTTTTGTTTTTCTTGACATCTAACCGCTAGCCGTCATCCGGCAGCGAGACATTGTATGGTGGGTAGTTTGACTGGGGCGGTCGCCTCCCAAATAGTAACGGAGGCGTGCGAAGGTAGGCTCAGAACGGTCAGAAATCGTTCGTAGAGTGCAATGGCATAAGCCTGCCTGACTGTGAGACTGACAAGTCGAGCAGAGACGAAAGTCGGTCATAGTGATCCGGTGCTTCTGAGTGGAAGGGGCATCGCTCAACGGATAAAAGGTACGCCGGGGATAACAGGCTGATACTGCCCAAGAGCTCATATCGACGGCAGTGTTTGGCACCTCGATGTCGGCTCATCACATCCTGGGGCTGGAGCAGGTCCCAAGGGTTTGGCTGTTCGCCAATTAAAGTGGTACGTGAGCTGGGTTCAGAACGTCGTGAGACAGTTCGGTCCCTATCTGCTATGCGTGTAGAAGAATTGAGAGGAGTTGACCCTAGTACGAGAGGACCGGGTTGAACATACCACTGGTGGACCTGTTGTGGCGCCAGCCGCAGTGCAGGGTAGCTAAGTATGGAAGAGATAACTGCTGAAAGCATCTAAGCGGGAAACTCACCTCAAAACTAGTTCTTCCTATAGAGCCGTGGTAGACCACCACGTTGATAGGCTGGATGTGGAAGCGCAGTAATGCGTGTAGCTGACCAGTACTAATAGCTCAATTGGCTTGATTTATGCACTGAAAAAAATTTTTAGATTAAATGTTTTCTCAAATTACAATGCTAAAAAGAAAAGAGACACTATTATTAATTTTTATTAAATAATAATTTAATAACTTTTTATGCTGATAATAAATATTAAATTTTTAGTTATGAAATATATTTATTCTCCAATAGTGAATTCAGTTATAAATTTTTCATAGCAATATACCCTTTTATATTTAAAATATTAAATAAGAAATTATGATAAAAAATAAAGAATACTGGGATAATTTTTACAATAAATTTAACACCTGTGTAGAAAGTGGCTTTGCTAGATTTGTATATAAAGATATTAGCAAACTAAAAAATGTTAAATTATTAGATGTTGCTTGTGGAAACGGAAGAGATACATTTTATTTTAGAAAAAATGGTATAGAAGCTGAGGGGATCGATATTTCCAGAACCGCTATTAAAAAAAATAAATTAATTTCAGATTTCTTCCATAAAAAAGACGTTTGTAAAACAAATTTTTTTGTTAGAAAAAAATACAATGTTATTTATGCAAGATTTTTTTTACATACAATAAATGAAAAACAAGAGAATATTTTTTTTCAAAATTTAAAAAAAATGGCAAGCAAAGATTCTAAAATTTTTTTGGAATTTAGAACTGACAAAGATCCTTTAATAAATAAAGGTAGAAAAATTAGTAAGAATGAAAGATTGTATACGCATTATAGAAGGTTTATTAATGTAAATACTTTTAAAAAAAAAATTTCTAAAAATAAATTTAAGATACTTAAAATAATGTCTAGCTTTAATTTTGCTTTATTCAAAAATCAAAGACCAAATATTTGTAGAGCAATTCTATTACTCAAATAGTATTTGCAATTTTTTTAATAAGTTCTTCTGCTAATTTATTTTTTTCTTTTTTAAAGTTATTTTTTAATACTATGTTTGGTTTTTTAGGAAATTCAGGTTTTATATCTATGCCCCATACATTTTTTTTAGTGTAAAGTAATCCTTTTTTTTTATTTTTTATAATATTTTTGACTCCAGATTTTATAAAAATTTCAATATAATTTTTAAATTTTAATCTATTAATCTTTCTTGCCTCATCAAATAAACATGCTACTGCAAATATTACATTAATTTTTTTTTTAATTATAAGTTCTGCTAAATTGATATACATTTTTCCAATTCTTAATCTGGAATCTTTGTCATAAGAATTTAACTTAAATATTTTCCTAATATCATCGCCATGCAAAACGATTGTCGGCCCGTATATTTGATTTATTTTGCGATATATAGATGAAGCAATAGTGCTTTTCCCAGATCCAGAAAGTCCAGTTATCCAGAATAGAATTCCTTCTTTGTTATTGAGGTTTTTTTTCATACTTTGTCAATTTTTTAATTTAATTATTTTACTAACTTTATGATAATAAATAAAGTAATAGATATAGCATAATGAGATTTAAATCACTTTTTTTAAAAATGGGGAGATCGAAAATTAGATGAAATCATTTAAAGCGGCAGTTTTGATTAAAAATAATAGACCCCTAAAGATAAAAAATTTATTTTTTGATCAACTAAAAAAAAATCAAGTTTTAGTAAAAATTTTGTACTCTGGTTTTTGCTCTTCTCAATACGGTGAAATAATTGGTATTAAAGGTAAAGATAACTTTTTACCTCATTGTTTAGGTCATGAAGCGTGCGGTATTGTTAAAAGAATAGGTCATCATGTTAAGAATCTTAAAATAAATGATTTAGTGGTGCTTCATTGGATGAAATCTACTGGTAAAGATTGTGATAAAATTGAATATAAGGAAAAGAACTCTAATAAAGTAATTAATTCTGGTCAAATTACTACTTTTTCAGAATATTCAATTATTTCAAGAAACAGACTGACCAGAGTTATAAAAAACAAATACAAAATTAAAACTTTACCATTAATGGGATGTTCAATCCCAGTGGCCATTTCAACTTTAGAGAAAATTTTAAAAATAAAAAAAAATAAAAATATTTTAATTCTTGGAGCGGGGGCATTGGGATTGCCAATGATACATTATGCACAATATATTGGTCTTAAAAATATAGACGTTTTAGATAAGAATGTTCAAGTAATAAAAAAAGCAAATATATTTGGCGCAGACAATATTTTCTTATCACTCAATGATATAAATTTAATAAATAATCTAAAAAATAATTTTTATGATTACATTGCAGACACAACCGGCTCTTCTCATTTATTAAATCATTTATTGGCTTATCCAATCATTTGCAAAATTGCTTTTTTAGGCGTCCCGAAGTTAAATGAGAAAATTAGTTTTAATTCTTTAAAAATTAATTATGGCCTTGAATTATTAGGATCGTATGGTGGAAATTTTAATCCGAAGAAAGATCTTGTAAGATACTTGAATATTTTACTAAAAAGTAAATTTAATTTTAATCAGTATATAGACAAAGTTTATGATCTACAGAATATTAATACACTAATTGACGATTATAAAAAAAGAAAAATTATAGGTAAAGCTTTAATTAAATTTAAATAAATTTATGAATCAAAAAATTTTAGTTACTGGTGGCTCAGGTTATGTTGGCACTGAATTAATTAAAAAGTTATTAAAAGAAAATTATTCTGTAATTAATGTAGATTTGAATTTGTTTAATAATTTTCACTTAAAACATAAGAATTTAATTAATATTAAGTCAGATATTTTAGATATAAAGAAAATTAACATTAAAGGTGTATTTGCTTGCATTCATTTAGCAAGTATTGCTAACGATCCAATGACAGATTTAGATCCCTCTTTAAGCTGGAATACTTCTGCATTGGGTTCCAAAATTTTAATAGAACATTTAATTAATAATAAAGTAAAAAAAATTATATATGCATCTTCCGGATCTGTTTATGGAATAAAAAAAGAAAAAAAAGTTACAGAAGAATTAAGTTTAAATCCTATTTCCACATATAATAAGGTTAAGATGGTTACTGAGAGAGTTTTGATTTCTTATAAAAATTTATTAGACATCATTATTATTAGACCAGCAACAATTTGCGGCCTATCCCATCGAATGAGGTTGGATGTGACTGTAAATGCATTAACTTTTCAAGCTTTAACAAAAAAAATAATTACAGTTTTTGGAGGAAAACAAACTAGACCTAACATTCATATAGATGATGTAATTTCCTTATATATATTTTTTTTAAAAAAGGAGGTTAAATTCGGTATTTATAATGCTGGTTTTGAGAATTTATCAATCTTGAACATTGCAAGGTTAATATCTGCAAATATTACATCTAAAATAAAAATTATTAGAAATACTAACGACCCCAGAAGCTATAACTTAGATTCTAGTAAATTACTAAAATTAGGTTTTGTTCCGAAGAAAAAAATTATAGATGCAATTCAAGAATTTAAAAATTTTTATAATACAGGTAAATTTATAGAAAAATCAAATTTTCATTCTATTCAATGGTTAAAAAAAAAAATAAAAAAATCATAGTTATCGGTTCTAACAGTTTTTCAGCTGGATCTTTAATAAAGCTTTTATTAAAAAAAGGTTACCAAGTAATTGGAGTTGGGAGGTCCAAAATTAATAAAAATCATTTTTTAGCATTTAATAATAATTCTACTAATTTTAAATTTAGAAAATTAGATATAAATAAAGATCATAAAAAAATATTTTTTCTATTAAAAAAAACAAAACCGCAATATATAATTAATTATGCTTCTCAAAGTATGGTTGGACAAAGCTGGGATAACCCAATCGATTGGTTTCGTACAAATTCTTTTGGTTTAGTTCAGTTATATTATAATATTTCAAAACTTAATTTTAAATTTAAATTAATACATATTTCTACCCCTGAAGTTTATGGTAGTTTAAAAAAGAATACTAAAGAAAATGAATTATACAAACCATCAACTCCCTATGCCGTTTCAAGAGTTACTGCGGATCAGTTTTTAAGAATACTTTTTAATCAAAATAAGATAAATTTTTGTTCCATTCGAGCATCAAATGTTTATGGTGAATATCAAAGATTATATCGAATTATACCTAAAACAATTTTTTCAATTTTGAATAATACTAAATTTACATTAGATGGTGGTGGTGCTTCTATGAGAAATTTTTTACATATTGATGATGTTTCAGCAGCCACTTATAAAATAATGAAAAAAGGTAGATCAGGAGAAATCTATCATGTAGCCGGAAATACAATGATTTCTATAAAAAATTTAGTAAAAAAAATTTGTAGCAAAATGAATTATTCTTATTCAAACTTGGTTATAGAGTCATCTGAAAGAAAAGGGAAAGATAAATTTTATTCTTTGTCAGCTAAAAAAATGATGGATGAATTTAATTGGAAGCCAAAAATAACTTTAGACAAAGGTTTATTAAGTTGTATAAATTGGATTAAAAATAATTTAAATTATTTTAACAAAAATGATCAAATTTATATTCATAAAAAATAGAGTGCTATGATAAAATTAAAAAATTCAAAGTTTAGATGCTCAAAATATAGGAAAAAAATCTTAGAGATTTCACAAACCGTCTCAGCTTTGCATGTAGGCGGCTCTTTCTCAAGTGTCGAAATTGTTGATTGTATTTATAATTTGTTATTAAAAAAAAATGATAAATTTATTCTTTCAAAAGGTCACGCAGGTATACTTCAATATGTTGTGCTAAATGACTTAGGCATAATTAAAGATAGTGATTTGAGAGGCTATTCAAGTAAAAATGGTTTTTTAGGAGTTCATCCTGACTATGGTGTGAAAGGAATTGAGGCTTCCACTGGATCTTTAGGACATGGATTAGCTATAGCCGCAGGCATGTCTTTTTCAAATTACAAAAAAAATCAAATTTATATTTTGTTAAGCGATGGAGAATTACAAGAAGGTTCAGTATGGGAGTCGGCTTTAATAATATCGTCTCTGTCTTTAAATAACATTGTGTTAATTATTGACAATAATGATTTTCAAAGCTCAACAAGAACTCAAGATACTCATCCCACTCTTTATCCAATAGAAGAAAAATTTTCTTCTTTTGGCTGGGAAGTTGGTTCTTGCAATGGTCATAATAGCAAAAAAATTTTAGAAAATATTTCCAAAAGATCTAAAAGAAAACCATTTGCTTTAGTAGCCAAAACCATAAAAGGTTTTCCAGTTAGTTTTATGAAAAATAATCCTATATGGCATTATAGATCACCTAATAAAGATGAGTTTTTATTGGCATTAAAAGAAATTTAGCAATGAGAAATACTTTTGCTGAGACAATTTTTAAAGAATCACAAAAAAATAATAAAATTTATGTTTTGGTAGCAGATATATCCCCCGCAGGTAAAATGCTGCAATTTCAAAATCAGTTTCCTAATAGATTTCTTAACGTGGGGGTTTCGGAACAAACAATGATAGGAATGTGTGCGGGACTTGCAATGGTTGGTATGCGTCCTTTTGCTTATACTATATCTACTTTTGCATTATATCGGCCATTCGAAATGATAAGAGTTGATTTGTGTTATCAAAATTTACCTGTAACCGTTGTAGGTATGGGTGCTGGAACTGTTTACTCAAATTTAGGAGGCACTCATTTAACCCAGGAAGATATATCTATAGCTAGATCAGTTCCAAATTTAAATATAATAGCTCCTTGTGACCCTTTAGAATTAGAATCGGCAGTTAAATATTGTTGTAATATTTCAAAATCCCCAGTTTATTTAAGAATAGGCAAGGTAGGGGAAAAAATACTAACAAATAATAAAAATGTAAAAAAATGGGAATTTGGAAAAATACGAAAGATTGCTGATGGACAAAACATATGTTTTTTATCTTTTGGACCTATTATTAATAAAGCTTTTAATATTAGAGAAAAATTAAAATTATTAGGAATTACCGCTGCTATATACAGTTGTCATACCCTAAAACCATTTGATACCCTAGGTTTAAAAAAAATTTTTGAAAAATTTGACATGATAGTAGTGATAGAAGATCACTCTATAATAGGAGGATTAAGTTCCATTGTTAAATCAAATGCTTTTGATTTTTCGTATAATGAAAAAATATTAATTTTTTCACTACAAGATAAATTTATTAAGTGCTATGGTTCTCAAGATGATTTGTTAAAAAAACACGGAATAAGTGAGAGTATTATTTTAAAAAATATTATTAAAAATATAAAAAAAACATGAAAAAACCTAGACAATTCATTACTAAACTACATACTTCTACGAACAGAGATTACCTCGCGAGAATGAATGATGATAAAATTGAGTGTATGAAAATTGCATCACAATATTCAGAAAAATATTGGGATGGAGATAGAAGGTTTGGTTATGGTGGTTATAAATATATTGCAGGAAGATGGAAGCCAATTGCCGAAGAAATTATCGAAACTTACAAATTAAATAAAGATTCAAAGATTCTTGATGTTGGGTGTGGAAAAGCTTTTTTGTTATATGAATTAAAATTACTAATTCCCAGTTTATACATTAAAGGTTTTGATATATCGTCTTACGGCATAGATCATGCACCAGGAGAAATAAAAAAAGATTTATTTATCCACAATGCTGCAAATGTTTTTCCTTTTGATAAAAAAGAATTTGATCTAGTCATTTCAATTAATGCTTTGCATAATCTTGAAATTTCTGGATTAAAGAATGCTTTGCAAGAATGCGAAAGAGTTGGAAAAAGTTCTTATATAGCTACGGAAAGCTATAGAAACGAACAAGAATTATTTAATTTACAGTGCTGGGCATTAACTTGCAAATCTTTTTTTTCAATAGATCAATGGCTTTGGTTATTTAAAGAGTTTGGATATAACGGCGATTATGAATTTATTTATTTTTAATTTAATTGTCCTGTGAAAAAAATTTTTGATTTAATAGAACTTAAAAGCATTATTGCTCAAGAAAAAAGAAGACAAAAAAAAATAATTTTATGTCATGGTGTTTTTGACTTAATCCACATAGGTCATGTAAGACATTTTGAGTCAGCAAAAAAATTGGGCGATATATTAATTGTATCAATAACAGATGATTCTTTTATTAACAAAGGACCAAAAAGACCCATCTTTAGTAGTAAATTTAGATCAGAATTAATTTCATCTTTTAGTGCAGTTGATTATGTTGTGATTTCTAAAAAAGTAGATGCTTGTGAAGTCATAAAAAATTTAAAGCCAAATATTTATTGTAAAGGCATTGAATATAAAGAAAATAATAAAGATATCACCAGAAATATATTAAAAGAAATTCGAGAAGTTAAATCGGTAGGGGGAATTATTAAGTATACAAGAGATATAACCTTCAGTTCTAGCAATCTTATAAATAACTATACTAATAATTTTACTGATAATCAAAAAAATAATTTAAAGAATATTACTAATTATGGACTACAAAAAGTATATCAGCAATTTTTAAAAGTAAAAAAATTAAAAGTTTTGGTCATAGGTGAAGCTATAATTGATAATTATCACTATTGCACTGCGATGGGAAAATCTGGCAAAGAACCATTACTAGTTTTTAAAAATCATGGCGAACATATGTATTTAGGAGGCAGTCTTGCCGTAGCACAGCATATATCAGATTTTTGTTCTGAAATTAAAATATTAACTTACTTAGGTAATAAAAAAGAATATCTAAATTTTATTAGAAAGAAATTATCAAAAAATATTATCTTAAATTACATTAAAAAAAAAAACGGAAGTACTATTGTAAAAAAAAGATATTTTGACCAATTAAATAAAATAAAACTTTTTGCTGTTTATGATTTAAATGATGATTTTTTAGATAAAAATGAAGAAAATCAATTTTTAAAATTGGTTAATAAAAATATTTCTAATTATGATCTTGTTATTGTGTCTGATTATAGTCATGGTCTTATAACTGAAAAAATTGCAAAAGTTATTTGTAGTAAATCTAATTTTCTTTCTTTAAATGCTCAAATTAATGCTTCAAGCATTGGTTATCACAGCTTTAAAAAGTACAAAAAGATCAATCTCTTAATAATCAACGAAAGTGAGATTAGACAAGAATTTAGAGATAAAAATAATAATATAAAATTTTTAATAAAAAAATTATCAAAATTAAACAGCATTAAAATAGTTGTAGTTACTCGAGGAAAAGATGGAGCAGTATTGTTTAATGCGAGAGATAATAAATTTTACTATTGCCCAGGATACTGCGAAAAAGTTGTTGATAAAGTAGGAGCTGGAGATAGTATGTTATCAATAATGTCTATTTTCACTAAAGTTAAATCAGATTTAGACTTAACTCTAGTATTAGGTTCTATTGCGGCAGCAAATTCTATAATGAATATTTCAAATAGTGCTTTTATAAGTTCTAAAGGAATGCTTAAAACACTAAGTCATATGATTAAATAGTAATAATTTATGAAAGTTAGATTTTTAAATTTATCCATAAATAATAAAATTGAAAAAAATAAATATATAAAGTTATTCGAAAAATTTTTGTCTAATGGTACTTTTGTTCTTGGAAAGGAAGTTGAAAATCTTGAAAAAAAAATTAGCCGATATATTGGTCAGAAATATACAATAGGAGTTTCATCAGGAACAAATGCCTTATATTTAGCTTTAAAATCTTTGAATGTTCAAAGTGATGATGAAGTTATTGTTCCTTGCTTATCGTGGTATTCAACTTTTACAGCCGTGACGATGGCTGGTGCTAAGCCTGTCGGGGCAGATATTGGCGAAGATTATCTAATTAATTTCAATGATATTAAAAAGAAAGTAACAAAAAAAACAAAAGCTATTATTGTTGTTCATTTTACAGGTTTAGTACAAAATATGGATCTGATAAGTAATTTTTGTAAGAAAAAAAAAATATTTTTAATAGAAGATTGCGCACAAGCTTTTGGAGCTATTTATAATAATAAAAAAGCAGGATCTTTCGGAGATTTAGCTGCTTTTAGTATGAATCCAATGAAAGTTTTGGGTGCATTTGGTGATGCAGGAGCAGTGTCAACCTCAGATTATGAAATATATCAAAAATTAAAAATCCTTAGATACGCTGGAGTTGACATGAGGAAAGATGAATGTTTTTACCCTGATTTGAATCATAAACTAGACACGTTTCAGGCATTAATTATAAATAATAAGCTTAAAACTTTAAGTCAGGTTATAGAAAAAAGAATTAAAAATGCTTCTTACTACAATATCAATTTAAGTGATAAGTTTAAAAAACCAATTTTTTATAATAATTTTCAGAATGTATATTATACTTATTCAATTAGATGTTCAAAAAGGAAAGATTTAATTAATTTTCTTAATAAGAAAGGAATAGAAACTAAAATACAACAAAAAAGATTATTGAATCATCATAGTGGTTTTAAAAAGTACAATAATAAATTTTTTAAAATTGGCGAAAAAATTGCTAGTGAAATTTTATCAATACCAGTTCATGAAAATTTAAAATATTCTGAAATTGTTTACGTGACAAATCAACTAAATAATTTTGCAAATCTGTATTTATAGAATTTTTTTTTGCTTATAGGGACCTTCTATAAATTCATTAATTATCATGAATTTACTGGTTGCCTTAATTTTGTATAATGTATTCTTGTTCACTATAATTATAAAGTTATTTTTGTTTAATTTATTTTTTGATAATAATTTTTTTTTATCATAAACATTAACCAATCCTTCCCCATTTATCAATTTAAAAACAGTTTTCTTTTTAGCTTTAATAGGTCCAAATTCTGAATTTTTTTTAAAACAAATAATCATGTCTTGTATTTTAGAATTTTTTGTTAAGTGTAAATTTTGTCTAAACCTTTTAGTATTATTAAACGAATTAATTTTTAATTTATTAATAGTATCTTCATTTACTATAAAAATTTTTTTTAAATTATTAAAATGATTCATTTTTGTGCATGTTAATAAACCTTTTTTTATTTTTTACATACCATATAGGTATTTTAACAGAATTTTTTTTGTAAGGGCCATCGATTGCCTCTATCGCTAGTGCAATTTTAGTAATTGGAATAATCATATGAAATATTTTACTATTAATTTTATAAGAGATATTTTTATTGGCACTTAATAAAATTTTTTTGTTTATATTTCCCCTATTATTAAAAAAAATTACTTTAAATCTACCTTTTATTGGAGCAAATGATTCTGTAACATTATTAGAGTAGTGAGGGGGGTAAAAAAACCCCCTCTTATAAAACATAAGCATAAATTGAATTTTTTCTTTTTCAGATTTATGGAGGTTAATTCTAAAAAAATTTTCTTTTATTTTTGAAAATTTTTTTATTTGAAGATTTATATAATCTGCATTTATAATGTTTATTTTATCAACTCTACTTTTGGCCATATTTTCAAGAAATTTTTATTTCCAAATTTTTCTTTAACTTTTTCAATAATTTGTCTAGTATAAAGTGGAGCTAAGATTATTATTAAATCTGGTTTATTTTTGATTATATCGTTGCTTTTAACAAAAATATTATATCCAGGAGAATATAGATTTTGCCTGTATGAGTCGTCATCTATGAGATATTTAATAGAATTTTTAAGATTATATTGCGTAATAAATACAGTGGCTCCAATAGAAGTTCCGTAGGCATATATTTTTTTATAATGATTTTTTTTTATAATTTTATTAATTAATTTTGAGTTTTTCTTAATAGATTTTTCTACTGAAGATAATAATTTTTTATTTTTTATGTAATTTTTTTCTTCCATAAAAAATTTTTTAACAGATTTATCTATCTTAAAATCTCCAATGTGCGAAACGTAAGCTCTAATGGAACCACCTTTTGCCTTAACATGAAATGCTTTAAATATTTCAAGTCCATGTCGATTAACTAATTTATTTAGCGTAGTTATATAAAAATAGTGAATATGTTCATGATTAAAATTTTCTAGTAGTTTTTTTTTTATAACATCAGCTGCGTAAAATGTTTGTATAGAGTACACTCCCTTTTTTTCTAATGAAAATTTTACTCCATCAAAAACTTCATTAATATCATGAATGTTTGATAGTGAATGATTATTAATAATAAGTTTGAACTTTTTTTTTTTAAATATAATTTTTCTATTAATTTTTTTGAAAAATAATCATTTATAGTATTTATTTTTTGATTATTAGAGATCTTTGCTAGATTTTTAGCCGGCTCAATGCCAGTTATGTTTTTATAGCCTTTGTTTTTAAAGTATTTTAAAAAACTTCCATCATTACTTCCAATCTCTAGTATGGAATCTTTTTTATTGATATATCTAATCAGATCTTGCGCATATAAGCTGAAGTCTTTAGATAATTTTGAATTCACTGCCGCTGGTCTAGACAAGTAATTAGAATAAAGTATTTTAGGATTTACAGTAGTATTAGTTTGTAGGTGATTACAATTTTTACATTCTATGACATTAAGATCTACATGTTTATTGTATTGGTTTTTTTTTTTTGAATATTTATCACCGAGTGGCATAGGTTTAATATTAATCCTATTGATAAATTTGGTAGAGTTGCATGATCTACATTTTTTTATTTTAAAGAACATAAATTATATTAATGATATAAAGTTAAATTTATTAATGATACAAAGTTAAATTATTACATAAATATATATATGTCTACTTTAAAAATTGGATGGATTGGGTCAGGGTTTGTTGGTCAGGTAGGTCACTTAAATCTTTATGAAGATATTAGTATTGCAAATATAGTTGCTTTATCAGAATTAAGAAAAAATCTTGCAACTAGAGTGCAAAAAAAATACGATATAAAAAAATTTTATAATAATTATCTACAAATGTTAGACCAAGAAGAACTCGATGGTGTAGTTCTTATTGTTCATAGAAATGATACCGCCTACCATGCTAAAAATATTTTATTAAGAAAAAAGAATCTTTTTACCGAAAAACCACAAGCGTCAACATATAAACAAGCAAAAACTTTAGTTGATATAGCAAAAAAGAATAATTTAATTTATTGCAGCGGACTTATGCGCAGACATGATGAAGGTATTAAGTATGTAAAAAATATTGTTCAAAATAATTTGTTACATGGAAAACTGGGAAATATTATTGGAGCAGATTTTTTTTGTCACGCAGGAGGAGATTATTGCAATATTGGCAATTATGTTAAGACAAAAGAGCCTAGAATAATTAACAATCTTTCAACAAGTTATCCTGAATGGTTGTCAAAAAGCTTAAGAAAGTATTACGAAGAATTTCTAAATACTAATATACATACTATTGATTTAATAAGATATGTTTTGGGATCTGATTTAGTAATTAAAAATGTCAATTATAATAAATATAAATTAAGCAATATTACATTCGAGAATAAAAATAAATATTTAATAAATTTTAAATGGAGAAAAATTGATAAAAATCACTGGTACGAAGGATTTACAATTTATTTTGAAAAAGGTTATATTTTTGTTGAATTGACACCTGCATTTTTAAGAAACGTTAATGCCAGTATTAAAATTTCTAGTTTTAGCAATAGTGGAATTTTAGAAGAAAAAAAATTGAAAAATATCAGTTCTAAATGGTCATTTTATAATCAGCATATAGATTTTTTAAAATCAATAAAATTAAAAAAAAAACCAATTTCTTCTTGCTCAGATTCATTAAACTCAATTAAGTCAGTGGAAGAAATATTTAAAAAACTTATTTAGCAAATATGATAACTTTAGTCCCTGAATTATATTTATTATGACAGAAGATAAGATAATTGATTTTGATAAATTAGATTGGTGTTTTATTCATGAGGGCAATGGCAGAGGAAGCAAATTGTTGCAAGCCCATTTAGACGGTGGGCAGGATGTTTTAATGCTACCTGGGTATGCATGCATGTACTTTTTTCCATTTTTAGAAAAATACAAAAAGAAAACAGATTCAAATGAAATATTAAATAATTTCTATAAATATTTTGATAGTATATTTGATACCAGAAAGAACCCAGGAAGCGAAAGTCTAGATACTCTAGGAAAAAATAAAAATAATTTTCTTATTACTAATAAAAAAAAGTTTAAAAATAATTTTAATTTTTACTTAAAAAAAAAGAAAAAAATATTACTGAGATTTTTAAAGCTATCCATTTTGCATATTTTTCTGCAAATAAAAAAAATTTTAATAAAAAAGTAATAATTTCTCACGTGCATGTTTTTAAATATTTTCCTAAATATATTTATAATAAATTTAATGAGCCAAAGATTATTGTAATGATAGATGATCCAATTGCTCATTTTTTACGAAGGGACAAAAATTCATATTTAAGACCTAATTTCAATAAGTTTTTTTATTCAGATTTTATTATATCAATTTTTTATACATTTTATCAAAATGTTAATCTTATGACTGAAGGTTTGCAGTCTCTAAAAATTTTTGGTTCAAAAAATGTCAGGGCAGTAATGTATAATGACTTAAAAAATAATATATCAAAAATTATGCCGAAAATTTGTAAATTTCTAGACATTTCGTATAAAAAAAAAATAAATAACACTCCTACTTTTGGCTCGTTAAAATGGAATTTTACTTATTATAAAGAAGATATTTCAAAGCATTCTGTTAAAAAATTTTATGATCTTATCAATTATTCATTAATTTTAAGTGAAAAAGAAAAAGAATTAATAGAATTTATTTATAAAGACTTTTATAATTTTTATTATAAAGTTAATAAAAAATACACTACCTTTAAAAATTTTGAATACTGTTTAAAAATTTTTTATTTTTTCAACAGGGAATTATGGAGTTTTAAATTTTTTTATAATTTAAAAAATCTTCAAAAATTTAAAAATTCAATTTTTATAGAAACAAAAAAAATACAAAAAATTATAAAGAGGTATCATGGTAATAATTTGTTTTATAATTATAAATGGACAAGTTTAGTTTACAAATTAGACACAAAATTATATTATCTTGTCTACCGCTTATTTAAAAACTATAATAAAAAATATTTAGTAAATAAAATTATTCAAACTTTGTACGTATTTGATAAAATTTTATTTTTAACTTTCGCACCAATAATTTTATTTATGAATTATTTTAAAAGAGTATTTTTTTTTCTAAAATTACTTTTAAGAAATATTTTAAATATGAATTTTTTTCCTCAAAAATTATAATTTTATATTCTAATGTATAAAAACTTCAGATTATTTATTTTATTTATCCTCTCTAATTTTGCTAAATTTTCTACAAAAATTTTTTCTTTTTATAGGTTAAGATTTGATTTAGTAACGGTTCCCGCTGTAAATACTTATGGAGATCCTATAAATCATTATGACTTGATAAGATTAAAGAGTATTTTGGAAAAAAAGAATTATTTAATTATATCAACCAATTCTTTCCCTAGTAATTATTTATTACCTTTTTTATTTAAAAAAAAAAATTATTATTTCTACGATGAAAAGTTCTATCTTTTTATTTGTAGATTTATCTCTATTTATAAAAAAAAAAATTTAATTAAGATTTTTGATCATTTAATCTTAGAAAGTTTATTAAAAAGATTTTCTAAATTTAATATGTATAAAATTTATAATCAGGATCAAGATTCTTTTTTGTCAAAAAATAAACTTTTTTTTAAGAAAAGTGCTATTAGTGCCTATGTTAAATTAAGAAAAAATGATAATAAATTTGAAAATATTAAATATTTATTTTATTTAAGAAAAAATATTTCTTATATTAATTTAAAAAAATGCATTGGTTATAAAGAAGAAAATTGGATAAATTTAAAAGAAAAACTTAAATTAAATGATAATTTTATTTGTCTTCATATTAGAAATACCAATATATTGAATGCTAAATTGTCCTATTCTGATGAACGAACTGTTCATGACATTTCTTCATATAAAATATTAATTAATTATTTAATTAAATTAAATTATCAAATAGTTATTTTAGGCTCCAGTTCTGATAGTTCCATTACAAATCAACTTTTAAGTGATTCAGTTATTAATTATAAATTTAGTAAATATCAAAATTTAGAAAATGATATATTATTAATAAATAAATGTAGATTTTTTATTGGAAATTTTAGTGGACCTTCAAGTTTGGCCTCAGCATTTGATGTACCAATGTTAATTTTTGATGGATTACCTTTATGGGATTACTGGAAATATACGAAAATAAGAGTTTATCCAAAACTTATTTTTAATAAAAAGAATAATAAAATCATAAAACTTAATAAATTAATTTTCCATAAGAGTTTTTTTAATTATGAAACTCTGCAAACTAGTAACTGGAAATCTAAACTGGTTCCAACACAAGATAAGATGAGGGAATTAAATTTTTTTTTGCGTGATTTAAGTAATAATAAAATTATAAAAAATACTATTTATCATAAAAAAGCAAAAAGCATTCTTAATGAAATGCATTTAGGTTTGTTTGATAATCATTTATGCTTGTCTCCTAGATACTTAAAAAAAGTTATTTAAAAGAAATAAAAAGCTTAATTAAGAAGATTATAAAATCTCATTTTTATTTTTATATTTATTTCTGATATACTGCGAAATTATATGCATAATACATGAGAATATGTCTTCTGAAATACCATAATTTTTTATTCCAAGATCATAATGTATGATATTTTTTGAGGAAAGATCCTTGAATAAGAAACCAGTAAAAAAAACACAAGTTAAATTTCTTTCGTTAGCATAATTAATTATTTTTTTTATATTTTCAGATTTACCAGAACAGCTAAAAATTATTATACAATCGCCTTTTTTTGCATAATTTTCTAATTGATGCACGAATACTTCTTTAAAACTAATATCATTTGCTATTGCCGTTATCCATTCAGCTGAATTAGATAAAGAAATAATCTTAGGAACTATTTTTT
Source organism: Candidatus Pelagibacter sp. PS_23 (assembly GCF_059417905.1). Lineage (NCBI taxonomy): Bacteria > Pseudomonadati > Pseudomonadota > Alphaproteobacteria > Candidatus Pelagibacterales > Candidatus Pelagibacteraceae > Candidatus Pelagibacter > Candidatus Pelagibacter sp. PS_23. The sequence continues at coordinate 132,842 of NZ_CM182071.1, forward strand.
TTTTACTTGATAATTTGATGCCCTTATTGAAATCAGTCACAAAATGATTTGCTACTGCAGCACTGCCGCCGTTTCCGGCTAGGAATATGTGGTTATTTTTAAAAATTGTTTTTTCTATTATTAAAGTAATTTTTTTTATTTTTTTAAAATCAATCTTTCTAAATGTTTTATTAAAATTATATGAATAGTTATGTATAAATTCTTCAAAATTATTTTTTTGATTATTCACTTTATAATTTTTTTAAAAGTTTTAATTTTATTTGATGTATTTTTACATTATTTAACTTTATAATATATAAAATAAATACTTATCTTTCAATATGCTTAAATTACTAAACACTAAAGAAAAAAAATTATTTTATTTAATGATCTTTTTGTTCGGTTTCTTTTCACTTTTGGAAGTTTTAAACCTAAGTTTAATATTACCTATTTTAGAAAATCTTTTAAATTATAGAGAAACTAAATCAGACTATTTAATTTTTATATATGATCTGTTGGGTGAAAATTTTTTTTTATACAAAGTAATGACTTTATTTCTTGGTGTTGTATTATTTAAAAATATATATTTGCTCTTAATTACATACTATCAAAATAAATTTCTCTTTGATTTTAAATTTAAACTTACAGATAATATTTTTAGTAAAATAATTTCATCACCATATAATGCATTTGTTGAAATAAACTCTTCATCGTATGTAAAAAATTTAATTGGGGATACGAGTCAAATTACTCAATGCATAGGTATGCTTATTATCCTCTATTCAGATTTTTTTGTTCTTTTCTTTGTATTTTGTATGCTTTTATTTGTTGATTTTTATATTACATTAATTGCTTTTTCTATTTTAGTAATAGCAACACTTATTTATTATAAATTTTTTAAAACAAGATTTAAAGAATTAGGCAACAAGAGATATATTTTTGAAGAAAATATATATAAAACTCTCAATAATACATTGGGATCATTTATAGAAATTAATTTATTAAATAAAAAGAAGTTTTTTAAAAACAACTTTTCAATAAATAATAGGAATAATAATGAGGTAATGCGAAAACATAGTTTTTTGCAATCGGTTCCAAGAATATTTTTTGAATTGATAAGTGTTATAATAATTATCTTTTATTTTACTTATGAACAGTTTGATGGAGATTTCAAAATTCAGTCTGTGCTTCCAAAAATATCACTGTTTGTAATATGTCTTTTAAGACTTATGCCAATCTTTAATAGAATTACAGTTTCAATTCAAAACATACGATTTGGTAGAGAAACGTCTATTTTATTAAATAATCAAATGAAAAAAATAGAAAATAAAATAATTGTTAATAATAATAACAACAATAACATTTCAACATTAGAAATAAATAAAAACTCAGAAATTATTATATCAAAATTGTCTTATAATATCGATAAAAAAACAATTATTTACAACATTGGATTAAATTTTAAAATTGGAGAGAAGATTGGCTTATATGGACCAAGCGGTTCTGGAAAAACTACATTTTTAAAAATATTTTCAGGCTTAATAAACCCAAGCTCTGGATTGATAAATATTAATGGGAAAGATATATTTCAAGGCTTAAGACAATGGCAAGACAACATATCTTATTTAAAACAAGATAATTTTATAATGGATGACTCAATAATTAAAAATATTTGTTTTGATGATGAAAATATTAACTATCAACGACTAGATGAATCAATTAAAAAAACAAAAATAAAAGAACTCATAGATTCATTGCCAGATACTTTAAATACCAGAATAGGTGAGAATGGACATAAAATTTCTGGTGGTGAAAAACAAAGATTATGTATAGCAAGGGCTTTATATCATGAGAAAAAAATTATTATTTTAGACGAACCAACTTCAGCTTTAGATGAGGAAAATGAAAAAGCAATAATTGATTGTATAAATGGTCTTGATGATAGACTTATAATTCTAGTATCTCATAAAAAAAATAATTTCGATAACTTTGATAAAATAGTCCATTTTAATAATGGCAATATAACTATTCAAAAAAATTAAATGAAATATTCAATTTTTTATAAAAAAAAATCATTAATAAAAATTATTTATTACAAGTTAAAAGAAATTATTTTAGGTAAAAATTTCATTAGTGGTCCAGATATGGTTGTTACTAGTTTAATAACTCCACTAAAAAGATATAAAATTAAATTTAATATTAATCCTTCATTTGAAATGTTAAACAAAAATGTAATTGTTTTAAATGATCAAGAAATTCTTAAAAAATTAATTTCATTTAAAAAATTTAAAAAGTTTAAATTATTTGCAGGTCCCAATATTTCAATTTTACCAACTGATTATTCTAAATTGTTATTATCCCCAGGTATTGATAGAGTAATAGTTCCATCAAAATGGGTAAAAAAAAAGTATATAGAAGTATCAAAAAGTTTAAAAAATAAAATTTACGTATGGCCCTCTGCTGTTGATGTTAATCAATTTGATAGTAAAAAAAAAATTGATAAAAAATATGATTTTTTAGTTTATATAAAATTTTTTAAAGATAAGATTCTTTTAAATAAATGCCTCTCACACCTTAAAAAAAATTATAAAATTAAAATTATTTTATATGGAAAATACAAAATTAACTTTTTTTATTCTCTTTTAGCTCAATCAAAACATTCTGTTTTTTTTTCTGAAAGCGAGTCTCAAGGAATTATGTATTTTGAGTCGTGGGCGGCTAATGTACCTTCTTTAGTTTATAATAAAAAAAAAATTTATACCAAAGGCTTATCTACTTTGGCTGTCCCATGTCCGTATTTAGATGAAAGATATAATGGTCTAGGTTTTGAAAATTTTAATACCTTTAAAAGAAACATCCAAATATTAATCAAACAAAATAAAAATCCAAAAAAATGGTTAATAGACAATTACAGCATGAAAAAACAAACTATAAAATTATTGTCACAATTTAAAATATAATATAAAAAATTACAACATGCTTAACATGGATATTCAAGGTTCTGAATTGTTAGTCTTGAAAGGATCAGCTAATATTCTCAAAAATTTTGATTTAATATATACTGAAATTAATTTTAAAGAAATGTATGAAGGTTATGCGCTAGCAGACGACTTGGATAATTTTTTGGAAATATATGGTTTTTATAGATGCATGACATCTACCCCAGAAAGTGAATATTGGGGTGATGCTATTTATATTAAAAAATGATAAAATATTATTGTCTTTTAATCAGTTATATATATTAAAGTAATAAAGTAATTATGAAAAAAAAAGCATTGATATTTGGAGTTACAGGACAAGATGGTGCTTACTTAAGTGATTTTCTTATCAAAAAAAACTACATAGTTCATGGTATTAAAAGAAGATCATCATCCTTTAATACTAGCAGAATAGATAAAATTTATAATACTCATCAAAAAAATGGAATATTTAATCTTCACTATGGAGATGTAACTGACTCTCTTAATGTTCAATCATTGATACAAAAAATATCTCCTGATGAAATTTATAATTTAGCTGCACAGTCACATGTTAAAGTAAGCTTTGAAACCCCAGAATATACAGCAAATGCTGATGCAATAGGTGTTTTAAGAATTCTAGAATCGATAAAAAACAGTAAAAAGAAAATAAAATTCTACCAAGCATCTACATCTGAAATGTATGGGAGTACCCCAGCTCCACAAAGTGAAAAAACAGTTTTTGCACCTGTGAGCCCTTATGGCACGTCAAAACTATTTTCTTATTGGATAACAAGGAACTATAGGGACGCCTACAATTTATTTGCTTGTAACGGAATACTTTTTAATCATGAAAGCCCAATAAGAGGCGAAACATTTGTTACAAGAAAAATCACACTAGCAGTAGCAAAATATCATGTTACAGGAAAATGTAATTTAATCTTGGGAAACATAAATGCCTTAAGAGATTGGGGTGATGCAAGAGACTATGTGGAAGGTATGTGGAAAATGTTACAAAAAAAAACTCCAAAAGACTATGTCTTAGCTACTGGAAAAAGCTATACAGTGAAAAAATTTGTTGAAGAAGCCTTTAATGTTGTAAATGTTAAGATTAAGTGGAGAGGTAAAGGTTTAAATGAAGTTGGTTTTAATAGTAAGGATAATAAAATCTTGGTAAAAATAAACAGTCAATATTTTAGACCAAATGAGGTTAATCATTTAGAGGGTAATGCTTCTAAAGCTAAAAAAGATCTAAATTGGAAACCAAAAATTTCTTTAAAAAAAATGATTAAAGATATGGTTATTTCAGATATTGAGCTTTCTCAAAAGACTTGAAATAATAGATCAAAATAATAGCGCACAGCAAAGATAATATACAAATAATTTTTATCTGAAATAATATCTGAACTAAAACTATAATAAAAATAAAAATATTATAAACAAGATTTGCTAAAAATACTTTTTTATGAGGTTGATTATTTTTTACAGGTATAAGAAAATAATAATCAAATAACCTGGCCCATGGCATTTTGCCTGTTAGTATTTTTTTAAATATTGTAATAGTACAGTCAAGATAAGTATAAGCTAATAAGGAAATAACAATATCGTATCTACCAAAAAATATAAGTTTAATAGAAATATAGCCAATTAAAAAACCCAAGAATATACTACCCGTATCTCCCATAAAAAGTGTGGCTTTTGGCTTATTAAAATATAAATATGAGATCATTATACCTACGGATATCACTGAAACCAAATAGCCAAAATCACTTGAAGAAGTAACAGCATAAAAAATTGAAGCACAAAGAAAATAATTTAAAGAGTTAAGGCCAAGAAAGCCATCAACACCATCAGTAAAATTTATTATATTAATAGTGTAGACCCAAAAATAAACAATAAAAATAATTAAAAGTTTTAAAGGTATATTTGGTATGCTTGTATTAAACAAAGAACTACAGAAAAAAATTATTGTTAATTGAAAAAACAATCTAATGACTGGATGTATTTTTTTTAAATCATCATAAAAAGAAATTATTGTAAGGAGTAAAAGAGAAGACAGAAAAATAATAAAGTTTTTAGGGGGTATGATATCTAAAATATTATAATTAGAAAGAAAGTTGGCAAAAAATAACAAGCAGACAAAAGTTATACAAAAAATAATGCCTGCACCTGTGGGTACTATATTTTTATGAACACTAAGCTCATCAGGCTTATCTACAAGATTAAATTTAAAGCTTATTTTTTTGAAAAAATAGAATAAGATAATGCTGATTGTTAATGAAGATAAAAAAATATAAACCATATCAAATATTAATAATAATTAAAAAATTTAAATGAGTTTATATTAGCAAAGATGATAAAAACAATAGAATTTTATATTTTATCGTTTATAAGTATTGTCTTACAATTTATTTTTTTATCCATACTTAAAGAATTTAATGAAGAGTTTTTAAAGTATATTGAAATTACTGTATTATCTCAAATTATAATATCAATACTTGGTTCAATTCAATTTTATATAGAGAGTTATAAAAATCAAAAAATTATAAATATACAAAAAAATTTTTTTTATTTATTTTCAATTATTATAATCTTAATTAGTTTTTTTTATATAATTCAAAATTTCATATTTTTTTTATTTTTTATAACTGCACTTGGATCTATGGCAACTATGTTATTAAACACAGCATATTTTGCTAGATTTAATTTGCAAAGACTCAATACTTACTATGTGTTTGTTTTAATATTACTAAAAACAGTCGCACTATATGTAGTCTATATTTATGATTTAAGATTTTACTACAGTATAATTTTAATCAATATTATTTCTATGATAGGTATGTTTTTTTTTACTGTAAAATTTCATTTAAAAAAAAGAGGATTCTCCATTATAAGTTTGTTGAATAATTTTTTAGGAACAAGTTTAACTACTATTGATAAACTGTATTGTAATAAGTTTTTATCCAGTCTTTCTGCAGATTATTTTATAATATTTAAGATATCTTCTTTTTTTCAATATTTAACAGAGGTTATATATAGAAAAGAAAGATTTGAAATAACCTCAGGTATTAAAAATATTAATCAAAAAAATATATTTTTAAAATTTATTACATGCCTTTTTTTTATTGGAATAGTCTATCTGCTTATTAAGAATATTTTTTTATTAGAACAATTACTTATTCAAATGAACATGGAATTAATTTATTCATTATTTGTGATTATAGAAAATTATATCTTTGAGTTTGTAATTATTTCACTTGCCTTTTTAATTAATAGTATCTCTGGTTTAAAATATGATTATATATACAAAAACTTTTCTAAAAATAAGCTTCTATACATCAATTTAATTACTCTTATTATTTTTATAATTTTGATTATTTTTTCTAAAAACATCTTAGAATTATGTTTATCTTTTATTTTAGTACAAGCTATTAATTTTTTATTGATAGGCATGTACTATATTAGAATAAAAAAACATGACAAATAGATATTTAATTTTATTTCTACCTTTATTATTTTATTATTTTATTACACCAGGTATATTCTTGTTTGAAAATGATATTTCCACTAATAGTATTTTTTTAAGTGAGGTGTCTTTTATAAATCAATATTTTGATACTAATTTACTTATATATAATTTTTTTAGTATACTGGCTGTTATAATTATTTTTTATTATTACTATTTTATTTTTCAAAAAATAAAAGCTGTGAAGGGAAAAGAATTTATTTTAGCCTTCTATTTTTTGATTTTTATATGTATGTTTTTTATAATCATAGATATCTTTAATATAATTAAATATTATATAAATACTGAGATAGTTAATAGAGCAACCCTATATAATGATTTGTTAGATAAAAGAAATACTCATATAAATATCTTGCTCTTGTTATCAGTAAGTATTTATAATGATAACAGAAAACTATCTTTACTTGGCTTATCTTTAATTATTATATTTAGCTTATTGTCACTTTCAAGAATAGAACTTATTTTGATTTTTAGTATGCTTCTATTTATTATAGAAATTAGAAAAAAAAATTATTTAACATTTTTTATAATATTTGGATTAATAATTTTTTCTATACTCTATAGATTTTATTATACAAACCAGACATTAGTTTATGTACTTGTTGACCCATTGCACTTGTTTTTAAGTACAATTAAATTTTTAAACAATTTTACAATTGATAATTTTTCAATTTTGTTAAAAGATAATTTTAATTTTTTATTAAAAGATTTTTTCTATTTAAAATATACAGTCAAAAACTATTTTGTGAGTAATGAATTACCGACTTATTCTCTCAGAGGTATAGATTCAATTATTAATTATCCAATAGTATTTTTGTTATATTCTTTAATTGTAACAATGTTAGTCAAAACAGTAACTATCAATCATGAATTTAGAAAATGTATATTTATATTTTTGGTAATTTCATTATTTAGAGGTCATTTCATTCATAACTTAGGCTTTATTATTAAGCTTTATCTGTTAATTATTTCTCTTGAATGGATAATAAGAAAGCTAAAATCGTTTATATTAAAGGAGGATTAGGAAATCAATTATTTCAATATGCATTTGCTAATTTTTTATCTAGAAAATTTAATTTTGATATAACTCTTAATATTTCATGGTTTCATAATCAAAAATTAAGAAAATTTGAATTAAATAATTTCTTAAATAACTTTAATTATCCAATAACAAATGTTGATTCAAAAATAATTGATAGAATTTATGCTTATAGAACTGAGTTTATAATTAGTAATCTTTTAAAGAAAAATTTGAGTCTTCCTATCCGTTCTTTTAATGGTTATTGGCAAGATATTTTCTTTGCAGAATTTTTAAGAAATGAAATTGTATTAAATAATAATTGTTATGAAAAAGTCATTGATCATGAATATTATATAATACATCTACGTAGAGGAGATTTTATTGATAGTAAAGTTCACCATGTGCTATCAGATACATATTATATTCAAAATGTAGAATTATTTTATGATAAGCCTATTTACGTTTTGTCTCATGATAAAGATATCGCTAAAAAGTTTATAAAAGATACTGGGGTTAATGCTAAATTAATAGAATGTAATGAGTATACCGCTTTTAATATTATTAAAAATGCATCAGGTGGTATTGCTTCTAATTCAACTTTTTGTTGGTGGGCTGTATTTATCTCCCAATCAAGAAATTGGATTTTACCATACAAATGGTTAGCTAAAAAAAATATTTTTAAACATAATTTGCAAATTGAGGGTACGATAATTAGATGAAATATAGTTTACTTACCACTTCAAACTCAAATTCGTTAATATTTATTAATAGATATTTAAAATCTATTAATAAGCAAAAAATATTACCATATGAGCTTATTTTTGTAGATGATGGAATATCAAAAATTAATAGTAAAAAAATTATTAATAAAACTTTAAATAAAAAAATTAAATTAATATTTATAAAAAATAAAAAAAATTTAGGTATATTAACATCTTTAAATAAAGGTTTGAAAAAGATAAGGACAAACCTAATTTTTAGACTTGATATAGATGATACCTGGAAAAGAGATCATAGTCGGTTTATGATAGAACAATATAAGCAGAATAATAAATATTTAATATACTCAAATTCATCTAAATATTTTTCAAAAGGTATCACAGATGAAACGTTAATTTTAGATAATCCAACGATACATAGCTCATGGGTAATTAATAAAAATCTTTTAACGAATTTTAAATATTGTAATATAGACAAACATCCAGAAGACTATGGTACTTTGTCTAAATATTATAGGTGTGGATATAAATATAAATTAGTAAAAAAAAAAACTATTAACCATTATGATATAAAAAATTCTTTTTCAAAAAAAACTGAAGCAAACCAGAATTTAAAAAAAATTAGAGAAAAAAATTTAAAACACTATTTAAAAAAAAACAGTTATATAGATTTAATCAATGAACTTAAGGTTAAGGGAATAATAAAATGCATATTGGAAATATTTATAAAAAAATATTAATAATATCAAAAGAATGGAGTCCAGAGAATAAAACGGGTCTAGGTTTTTCATCTTTTAGTCATGCAAAAATTCTAAAAGATATGGGTTGCAATGTAACAACCGTTGGTATTAATCATAAATCTACAGATGTTAGTTTTGATGTAAAAAATTTTCTAAATTTTTTAACTAATTATAATTATTTCTTAAATAAGACAGACACTATTATAAATAAGATTAAACCAGACATTATAATTGTTGAATCACTGCAAACAATTATATCAGAAATTTTCTTAATGAAAGCTCAAAAAAAAAAATAAAAACAGTAATTATTAGCCATGGAATTTCAGTTTTTCCATATAAATTAAAAATTAAATATATCTTAAGATCTTTAGCTTGGCTTATTTACATTCCAATTTTAAAAAAAATTTTAAAAAATAGTGATATTGTAATGTCGTTAGATCTTAATAGTTTAGATTATAGACATTATGATACTAACGTTGCTAAAAAATATAGAAAAAAAATAATTTCATACAATAATTTTTCAAGATTTGAAAATTATGACTTTAAGAAAGCTAAACAAAAAAAAAATAAGAAAACAATTTTATGTTTAGGTTATGTAAACCATATTAAAAATCAAAATGAACTTGTAGAAATAGCAAAAAGAATAAAAGATTTAGATATAGAAATTAAAATAATTTTTAACAAGTATGATCATAAATATTTAAATTTATTAAAAAAAAAAATTAAAGATAACAACCTAAAAAATATCTTATTATTTAATGAAGGAGAAGTATCTATTGTAGACGAAATAACTAGTTCATGGTGTTTAATTAACGTTTCAATAACTGAGGTTTCACCACTCAGTTTGATTGAGGGAAATTCATTGAGAAAATTTTTTCTCTCATATGATGTGGGTAGTATAAATAAACTAAAAGGGGGGATTATAAACCAAAATTTGAATCAAATAATATTTAATATTAGAAGTCTTAATAACAATAATTTTTTTAATAAAAGACTAGAGTATACCGCAAAACTAAATTATTTAAAAAGCTTTAATAAAAAAAATTGTCAAGAAAGTTTTGTAAAAATTTTAGAGATTATATAATGAAATTTACTGTGTTAATGCCTGTTCACAATCAAGTAAAATTTAAACTTTTAAGAAAATCATTAGATTCAGTTATGCTATCAACTTTATTACCAAATGAGTTTTTAATTTTAATCGATGGACCAATTTCACAAAAAAAAAGACTTTTTTTAAAAAATTTTTGTAAAAAAAATAACATAATTAAATTAGTGTTTAAAAAAAAATTAGGACTTACAAAAATTTTAAATTATGGATTGAATATTGCTAAGTATGAAATTGTAGCAAGAGCAGATTCTGATGACATAAATGACCCTTCAAGGTTTTATAAACAGATTAAATTTTTAAAAAAAAATAAAGTTGATATTGTAGGGACAGGAATATTTGAGATCGATAAAAATAAGAAATTAAAAAAAAATATGTTAGTAGAACCTAGTTTGCTTAATTACCTGTTTTTTAATCCTTTAAATCATATGTCAATAATGTACAAAAAAAGTAAAATGTTAAAATTAGGTGGTTATCCTGATATTAAATATAAAGAAGATTATGCACTTTGGCTTCTTGCTAAACTTTCAAAATATAAGATATTTAACTTAAATGAGCCTTTAGTTAGTTGCCATATTGACAATCAAACGTTTTCTAGACGTAAAAGTATATCTTCAATAATTTCCGAGTTTTTAATACTCAAACTAATTATTAAAAAAAATTATCTTTTTTTTCCAATTTCTTTAATTTCTTTTTTATTAAGAATTACTTTTTTATTACTGCCTAAACCGATATATAGATCTTCAAAAAGAATTCTTAATAAATGAAAAAATTAATTGAAGAAATTAGCAATCTTAGCTTAACTAAATTTACAGCTTATCTCTTTATATTAGGTTATGTGCCAATTATATTTCTTGGTTATTTTATTCAGGATGATTTTGGCATAGTAATGTTTCGTAGTTTAGAAATTGGTCATGCTACTGAATGGATGTGTACTGTAAATAATAATAGACCATTATCTTGTGCCTACTTTTCACTAATTACAAGAATTTGGCCAGTCTTTTGGATTTATTTTTTATTAATCATAACAATATACTTTTACTTCATTCACATATTGTTAAAAACTTTTAATTTTTTAATAGATGATATTTTTCTAAAAAAATTATTTGTAATTTTTTTAATATTTCCTTTTTTTTCTTACACAATTTTTTATTCACCTGCAATGCAAGGCATTGGTGCACTATCTTTATTATTATGGTCTCTATCTTTGTATTTTTTGAAAAAATATATTGATTACAAAAGTTACAAGTATTTGACGTTAAGTTATTTTTTAGTATTAATAATGTTTTTAACTTATGAGAGTGCTTCTCCTTTATTAGGTATTAGTTTTTTTTTCCCATTATTATTTAAAAAAAACAAATTATTTGTATTTAATTCAATTATCATTATTTTTATTATGCTATTAATTTTATATTTACAAAAAAAAGTTTTCCCAGCTATATTTGATATTGATTTATCGAGAATTAAATTTTCATCTCTTGATATTAAGAAATTGATGTTTCTTATTCTGATAAATATAATGTTAACTTTTAATATAATATTTCATTCAATTGAAATATTTTTTCAAAATATTTTTTATAGCATTAAGAAATTTGACATCATGTTGTTATTACATATTTCAACTTTAAGTTTATTTTATTTTGCTTTTGTTAATTCTAATAAAAAAATTAAATTTATTAAATTTAATAAATCTAATAAAAAAAGATTATCTATTATTTATTTATTCATGATATTTTCTGTTATCTTTTTAAATATTTTGATGCACGCACTTGCAGATACCGGCATGGAATTCATTAAATATGATAATAGAGCTCTTACCTCTATCTCAGTTATAGTTGCATTTATTATCATTCTATCATTAAAATTTATTAAAAATAATTTTAAAAAACAGCTTTTAAATATGAGTTTTATTTTATTTATTATACTCATCTCTAATTTTTTATTTTTTCAGCACAACTTAATTAAAGAAAGATTTCAAGCTATTTTAACTCATGATCTTGTCCAACAAAGGATATTTAAAAGTAACAATACTCAATCATCTAAAATTAAATTAGATGATCAAGTGATAATATTCATTGTTTTGGATAGAGAAAAAATATATGAGTTGATGTCATACAATAGCTTTGATTATTTTGATAAAGTCAGCCTTTTGAATCAGGTTTTTGTGGAGATTAATGATGATAAATATTGTAATGATAGTTTTTATCAACCCAACATAAAAAAAGCTTATATAGATAGATATTCAAAATTTATTTTACTTAAAGCAGATAATAAGCAAAATGGTAAAAGCTTTACAAATTTTTATGTTGAATCTGAAGCTAAGAAGCAGGTTGAGGAGAAATTAGAGGAAATATTTATTTGTAATAAAAAACGCAATATAAAAAATAATAAGATCAATAATGGCAAAAATATCTACTTAGATGATAGGTATTATAGTTTGTTTATTAGAGCTATGATTTACATTTATAATAGAGTTATACATTGAAAAAAAAACTTTTAATACTTGGCTCAACTGGGATGGTAGGCTCTTCGCTATTACGAATAGCAAAAAAAAAAGAATTTATAAAATACTTAATCCAAACAGAAAAAAACTTGATTTAAAAAAATTTAATCAAATAGTAAGATATTTAAAAAAATTTAAACCAGATGTCATAGTAAATTGTGCAGCAATGGTGGGAGGTGTACATTCCAATAATACCAAACCAGCACAATTTATTTACAATAATCTAGTGATCCAAACTAATTTAATACATGCTGCTTATAAAGGTAAAATCAAAAAGCTAATTTTTTTAGGATCATCTTGTATTTATCCAAGAAATTCAAAACAACCAATAAAAGAAGATTACTTGTTAAGTGGTTATTTAGAAAAAACAAATGAGCCATATGCTATTGCAAAAATTGCAGGTATAAAGATGTGCGAAGCTTATAGAAGAGAGTATGGTTGTAATTTTATTTCAGTAATGCCTACCAATCTGTATGGTATAAACGACAATTTTGATAAGTATGATAGTCATGTCATGCCAGCATTAATTAGAAAATTCGCTGAGGCAAAAGAAAGCAATGCAAATGAAGTCGAAATTTGGGGAACTGGAAAACCTAAGAGGGAATTTTTATTTGTAGATGATCTAGCAGAAGCAATTTTGACAATAGATAAAAAATACAACGATATTAAGCCAATAAATGTTGGATTTGGAGAGGATATTTCAATTAAAAAATTATCATATAAATTAAAGAAATTATTTAAATTTAATGGAAAAATAAAATTTAATAAAGATTTTCCAGATGGAACACCAAGAAAATTATTAGATGTTAGACAAATAGAAAAACTTGGATGGAGACCAAAGACAAGTTTAGAAAAGGGTCTAATTAAAACCATGAATTGGTATAAAAAAAATTATATTAAAAATAATGTGTAATTTTAAAAAATGAAAAAAATATTAATTCTTGGCTCTGAAGGACAGATAGGTAGAGCGTTAAAAAATTATCTATCAGAAAAATATACAGTTTTAGAGTGTGATATTGCTAATAGTCCATTAGAAGATTTAAGAAAAAAAAATCAAAAAATAGATAAATTAGTTAAAGCTTCAGACTTTGTTTTTTTTTTAGCATTTGATGTTGGTGGATCCAGATATTTAAATAAAAATCAAAAAAAATTCAACTTTATTGAAAATAATATTTTGATTATGCACAATGTCTTTAGTTTAATAAAAAAATATAACAAAAAATTTGTATTTGCCAGTAGCACTATGTCAAACATGATTCATTCAAATTATGGAGTTTTAAAAAAGATTGGTGAGAGCTTTTCAGAGAGTTTGGGGGGAATTACAGTAAAATTTTGGAATGTTTATGGAATTGAAAAAGAGAGAGAAAAATCTCATGTAATAACAGATTTTATCATTAAAGCTAAAAAATATAAGAAGATAAATATGCTAACTGATGGAAAAGAAAAAAGAGATTTCTTATATTCTGAAGACTGTTGTGCTGGATTAGAATTAATAATGGATAATTATAATTACTATAAGAAAGAGAAGGAAATTCATTTAACTACAACAAATTTTACAAGTATAATAGAAATTGCAAATATAATAAAAAAAAAATTTTTAAAACAAGGAATTAATATTAAGATTATAAAATCTAAGAAAAAAGATACTTTACAATTTAATCAACAAAACAAAGCAAATAAATTTTTTTTAAAATACTGGAAACCAAAATATTCTCTAAAAGAAGGAATTTCTGAAATAATAAGTTTTTATTTGAAATAAAAAAATGAAGCCAGAAATAAGTTTAATTACCCCTTGTTATAAAATGGAAAAATACCTTCATCTTTTTTTGAAAAAATTACCAGAACAAACTATATTTAATAAGATAGAAGTTATTTTAGATCACAATGAGCCCACAAAAAAGGAAATTAAATTAGTCAAACATTTTCAAAGAAAATATCCAAATAGAATTAAGCATATAATCAAAAAAAAAGTAAAACCCATTGGAAATTCAATGAATGATTGTATTAAATTTTCAAAAGGAAAATATTTAGCAATATGGAATGTTGATGATATCAGAACTAATGATTCTTTAGAATTACAATACAATGTCTTAAAAAATAATAAGAATTATGGATTTGCATTTGGTGATTATAAAATAGTAAAAAGTTTTGGGTCAACCAATGGAGTTCTTATAAAGCATGATAAAAGTTGCTTAAAAAGTTTAAAAAGCTCTATGAAATTAGGACCCTTTTTTATGTTTAAAAAAAAGTTAGTAAAAAAAATGGGTTTTTTTGATGAACAACTTTTTTCAGGTGCAGATTTTGATTTTGCTATACGGCTTGCTTACACAACTAAAGGAGTCATTATAAAAAAATTACTTGGATATTATTTAAATGAAGGAAAAGGAGCAAGCACAAGACCATCATCCTTGCAGGCAGAGGAAAGTAATTTTATACATTTTAGATATGGCATGTTTAATAAAGTAACAAAAGCTATTTATTATTTACCAACACTAATCAATTACGATCATACAAACTATTCTTTTTTTAATAAAAAGTATGCAATTGAATATTATTTCAGAGATTATCGAAAAATTATCACTAAAAAAATTATCAAATATCAAAATGAGAATTATAATAAAAGATTGCTATTAAAAATTTATCAAAAATTAGGAATATACAAATAATGTCTTTATCAATTTTTTTTAAAAAAAATAATAAACACAAAAAATCCACTAATTATTGAAAAAATGGAAGTAGATTTTTTTGTATCAAGAAACTTAAATAAAAAAAAATTAAGGATAGTAGATATAGGCGCGCATCACGGTGAATTTTTAGATATTTTTAAAGAGTATAGATATAATCAAAAATATCACATTTATTCTATAGAACCGTACAAAAAAAATTTTTCTGTAATAGAAAAAAAAATAAAAGAATTACCTAGTAATATTACAGCAAAAGCATTTAATATAGCTATTTTATCTCAGACAGATAACAAAATTTTTTTTGTAAGAAATCATGATACTCTTGTTTCTTATGATGAAAAGTGGCTAAAAAAATTTCCTCAGAATTTTAAAAAAAAAAAATTAATTTTCCAACTTATTCATTTGTTGATTTCTCAAGTAAATTTAAATTTGATCTTGATAAACCTATTGATTTTTTGAAGATTGATACTGAAGGGCATGACTTTATTGTGCTTAAAAGCGTACTTAAAAGTAAAGTTTTAATAAATTCTATCATGATTGAGTTTGATGTAAAAAATAAAATAGTAGTAAATCAAATTATTGAATTTCTAAAAACATATAAGTTTAAACATATCTTTATATTTTGTAGAACTGGGATTTATACTCATAATATTGGTCCTATATTCAATATTGAAAACTTTACTAAAATAAAAAAAAAATATAAATTTGATTCTGGAAATATAGTTGCATTTAGATGAGATTATGTCACTTAATACATTTATATTTTTGATATTTTTTTAATCTATAAGTATAATTTATGAGCATGAGAAGCATTGTAATAACAGGTGGAGCAGGATTTATTGGCTCACACGTATGTGAGGAAATTTATAATATGTTTCCTACAAGCAAAATTATTATACTTGATAAATTAACTTATGCAGGAAATAAGAAATATCTAAAAAACATACTTCATTCAAAAAGAGTTAAGTTTTACAAAGTAGATATTACAAAACCTAAAACTTATTCAAAATTACTCAATAATGTTGACCTTGCAATAAATATTGCAGCAGAAAGTCATGTTGATAATTCTTTTGAGGCACCACTTTCATTTTCTCTTACAAATACAGTGGGAGCTCATGCATTTTTATTAAAATGTATCGAATTAAAAGTAAAAAAATTAATCCACATAAGTTCTGACGAGGTTTATGGTGAAAAATTAAAAGGCAGTTGTGATGAAAATCAAAAAATTCAACCAACAAACCCGTACTCTGCTTCAAAAGCCGCAGCAGAGATTTTTATAAATAGTTATAAATACTCATATAAAAAAGAAATAATTACCATTAGAGGCAATAATGTGTACGGCATAAAACAATATCCTGAAAAATTAATTCCAAGATGTATAATTAACTTATTAAGAAATAAAAAAATTCCAATTCATGGCAACGGTAAAAATGAGAGATTTTATTTATCTGCAATAGATTTTGCTAAAGCTGTTGTCTTATTAATTAAGAAAAAAAATAAAGGTGTATATAATGTTGGTAGTAATGAATTTTATTCAAATGCACAAATAGCAAATTTAATTTGTAAACATTTAAAAAAAGATCCAAAAAAATTTATCAGCTACGTTAAAGATAGACCTTATAATGATAAAAGATATTCTGTGTCATCGAAAAAAATTAGACATCTAGGGTGGAAACCAAAATATAATTTATTTAAAGATTTACCAAAAATTATTGAATGGTATAGGAATAATTTAACCTTATATAAAAATTGTGAATGAAAAAATTTAAACTAACACATAAAACGGGTAAAATTTTTATAGATAAAAGAGGATCCTTGCAAAAAATTCTTGAAGGAGAATTTTCCTCTTGTATTGAGGTACATTCAAAAAAAGGTACAACAAGAGCAAATCACTACCATAAAAAAGATAAGCATTTTATGTATATAATTAGTGGAGAGTTACTTTACTCATATAAAGATAGAAAAAAAAATTCAAAAGTCAAAATTAAAAAAATGAAAAAAGGAGATCTTTTTTTCACACCTGCTATGCAAGAACATATGGCATTCTTTTTAAAAAAAACACATTTTTTGGCATTTAGTACAAGAAAGAGAACACAATTCGATTACGAGAATGATTTAATAAGAGTTAAAATGGAAAACTATCCAGATGTCAGAAAAGCAATATTAAAGTATAGTAAGTAATTTTAAACATGACTAAAGATTGCAGAAGTCAAAAGAAGTGTAGATTATGTAATAGTAAAAAACTCACTACAGTCATAAATTTAAATTCAACACCTCTGGCTAATTCCTTTTTAAAAAAATCAGAACTGTCAAAAAAAGAAAAATATTATCCCTTAAAAGTAAACTTCTGTAATAATTGCTTTCATCTACAATTATCTCATATTGTTAAAGCTAAAAAAATGTTTGATAATTATCTTTATTTAACAAACACATCAAAACAAAATAGAGATCATTTTGAAGAATATGCGAACCAGATAAAAAAAAAAATATCTAAGTCAAAAGCTTCTATATTAGATATTGCCTCAAACGATGGTACTTTTCTAAATTTTTTTAATAATAAAAAATTTGATAGGTTAGGTATAGATCCAGCTAAAAATTTATCAAAATATTCTAAAAAGTTAAAAATAAAACAGGAAGTAATGTATTTTACTTTAGATAATAGTATTAAAATAAAAAAAAAATATGGCCAATTTGATATTATTACTGCAAATCACGTTTGTGCTCATGTTGATGATTTAAATGATTTTTTTAAAGGGATACCAAACTTATTAGACAAAAAGGGAATGTTTATTTTTGAAGTATCTTATCTTGGAAGCGTAATAAAGAAAAAAACATTTGATACTATTTATCATGAACATGCTGATTATCATTCTTTATACCCATTAATAAAATTTATAAAAAAATTTAATTTAGAAATATTTGATTTTAAAATTGTCAAAGCTCAAGGTGGTTCAATTAGAATATATGTTGGTCACACTGGCAAACATATAGTAAATAAAAATAAGATTAATAAACAAATATTATTTGAAAGAAATAAATTAAAACTTTTTAATATCAAGACTTTTATAATATTTGAAAAGAAGATCATACAAGTAAAAAAAGAATTAAATAAATTATTAGATAAGTTAAAAAATGATAAAAAAAAAATAATTGGTTATGGTGCTGCTGCAAAAACAACAACTTTATTAAACTATTTTAATATAAAAAATAATTCAATTGAAACAATAATTGATGACAACCCACTAAAGCAAAAAAAATTTACGCCAGGGACTCATATTCCTATAAAAGCAAGTAACCACATATATTTATCAAAACCAGATTATATCATAATCTTAGCTTGGAATTACTCAGATCATATAATTAAAATACATAACAAATTTTTTAATTCTGGAGGAAAATTTATAGTACCCTTCCCTAAAATTAAGATTATTAATAAAAAGTGAAAAATATTTCTCTAATAGGTTATGGCAATATTGGCAAAAAAATCTTTAATAAATCATTAAAAGAAAAAAATCTTTCTATTAATAAAATACTAAAAAAAAAAATAACTAATCTTAAATTGTTAAATGTTAAATTTTTTACGAATTTTAAAACTTTTACAAAAAGTAAAAAAAATGATGGCTATATAATAGCCACACCTTTAGAAAGTCATTATGAATATGCTAGAAAAATTATAAAACAAAACAAACCATTTGTTATTGAAAAACCACTTGTTGCAAATCTTGTAGAATTAAAAAAGCTTTATAAGAAATGTAAAAATTACAAACAATCAATTTTTATTAATCATTCAGATTTATATAATCCAGCTTTTTTATTTTTTTTAAAAAATATAAAATTAATTGGGAAATATAAAAAAATTGAAATGTTTTTTGGCAAATATCAAGAAATTAAGGGATTTAATACTCTTAATAAAAATAATTCTTTTTTACCATCATTTGATTGGATGCCTCACCCGCTCGCTATAGCCATTAGACTAGCTGGAGTACCAAAAAAAATTAAAATCTTAAAAAATAATTTGTCCTTAAAAAAAAAATATTTATTTCAAAAGAGCAATATAGATTTATATTGCAAAGATAAAGTTGTGAATATAAAATTTTCAAACAGTTATCTTATTCCTAAAAAACGAGTAATCATAAAAGGTTCAAAAGCAATATTATTATATGACGGATATAAAAGAGAAATATTTGTAAAAAAAAATAATAATAAATATTTTAAGAGGGTTTTTTATAGTAAAATTGATTCTCTTGAAAACTTATTAAGATTATTTTATTTAAGTTTAAAAAAAAAATACCACAGAAATGATATTCACTTAGCTTATAAAATTATGAGGGTTTTATTTAAAATTGAAAATAAAATGAAAATAGAATTCATTTCAACTACAAAAAATTAAAGATATAATTTTTTATAGCTAACATGAGCTATTTTTTAAATTTAATTAATTTTTTAAAATTATTCATATGCTGATTTTTCAAATAAATTTTAATATGATCTTGGAAATATAGTGTCATTTAGAAGAAGTTATATCACTTAATACATTTATATATTTCTGATATTTTTTTAACTATAAACGCTGGTTTTGTATTTAATTTCTCGTTGTAATTCCTATTAATAAAAATAGTTTTGCAGCCTGATTTGTTACCAGCATCAACATCTCTCCACCTGTCTCCAATGAAGTAACTTTTTTTTAAATTAATATTATGTTTTTTTGTTGCTTCAAATAGCATTCCAGGATTTGGTTTTCTATTAATATTTTTTTCATCATCTGAATAACATGTGAATATATCATCTATATTTAATTTATTTTTTATATAATTATTAATAGATTCAATATTTTTTTTAGAATTTTTTTTTCTTATAAATTCAGGCTGATTAGTTATGATAATTAAAAGATATTTCTTTTTAAATGTTTTACAAAACTTTTTAATACCATTAATAAATGTTATTTGTTCTACATTTTTGATTGAAATTGGTTTTCGATCTTTTGATAAAGGAGCTTTGATTAAAACTCCATCTCTATCTAAAAAAATTGCATTAATATGACTCATTCAGAATTTCTACTTTATAATAATTATTAATATATTATTAAAATTACTTTAATGTTATATCAATTTAAAAAATTATGAAATTAATCGCTCTATATGGCGCTCTTCAAGATAAATTAAATATTAATTTATTAAAGATTAGTATTGCCAGTTTATATGACACAGTAGATGAGATTATAATTTTATTTGATACTCCAAATAATAAAAATGATAGATTGCTAAAGTATTTTAAGAAAAAAAAAATTTCAATTTATTTTTCAAAAAGAAAGAAAAAAATTACAAATGCACCTGTGGCAGAAGTTTTAAAACTTGGTAGAAAACATAAGGGAACACATTTTATTTTTTTAGATTCAGACGAGGCCTTCACATATCCATTGATGAAAAATATAAGAAAATATGTAAGCAATATGAAGCCAGGTGAAAAATTAGTTATGGATTGGATTTCAATGTGGAAAAAATTTGATCATTACAGATGTGATAAAAAAAGTATTTGGAGTAATTTGTCTAAAGACTTCGTATATTGTGATAATTTAAAAGATAAATTTTTAAATAGTTATCTTTATTATAGTAGAACACCTGGAAAATTAAATAATAACTTTAAACAGTTGAGTAGAGAAGAAGGTGCAGTAATGCATTTTCAATTTGTAAATTGGAAATATTATCAATTTAAACAAGCTTGGTATATGTGTCATTCAGCGATATCAAATGAAAAAAATGACATTGATAATAAGAATAAATCATTAGCAGCAATTAATAGAATGCATTTTTTTACTTATTTTGAAAATTACCCATCAACCAAGAAAATTAAGTTCATGTGGCAAAAACATATTAATATTAAATTTTTAAAAGAGATAAATAAAGTTAATAGCATATATTGGAAAAAAAAATTTAGTCTCTTTTTTAAGAAGCAAGATATTGCAAAATTTGAACAATTAAATATTTGGCATATTCCTTTTTTAAAGGAATTATTTATTAATAAGATCAAAAGAAACCCTAAAACAAATTTTTTAAATAAAATAATATTTTATTTATTCATTTTAAAACAAATTTATAAGCAAGGTTTAGCAATAATAAAATAAAGTTTAACAAATGAATAAAATTAATTACAAGAAATTAACCAATTCCTCAGTAAGTAAACTCTCTAATTTCATGACTGAATCTAAATTTAAGTATGTAGTTATTGATAATTTTCTAAAAAAAGACGTCGCGAAAAAAATTGAATCTAATTTTAAGCTTAATTCAAAATGGACCAATTATAGTTTAATCAATAACTATAAAAAATATGGACTAAATGATAAAAGTGTAATGTCAAAAGATCTCCTTAGAACAATTGGCGAACTAGGAGAAAAAAAATTTTTAAAAATTTTAACTAAAATAACAAATATAAATGATTTATTTCTAGATCATAATTTGGATGGTGCTGGACTACATCAAGTATACAATAAAGGCTATTTAAATATTCATACTGATTTTGCCTCTCATCATAAGAATTTAAAATGGAAAAGAGTTATAAATTTATTGATTTATTTTAATAATGATTGGAAAGATCAATATGGAGGAAATTTAGAGTTGTATGACAAACATGGAAAAAAAATTTTAAAGTCAATATCACCAAAGTTTAATCGAGCTGTCATTTTTATTACAAATAACACAAGTTATCATGGACATACTAAAAAATTGAAATTACCAAAAAATGTTAGTAGAAAATCTTTAGCTTTGTACTATTACGTTGATACAAGAAAAATCATAAACAGTAAATCTACAAAATATATTTCGAAAAAAAATGACACTATTTTGTTTAAAGCATTAATTAATTTTGAAAATTATTTACTGAGATTGTTTGATTTATTAAAAAGAATGAACATTATGAACGATAAATCAGCTTCAAAAATTTTAAATATCTTTAAATAAACATTATTCACTTAGCTTTTGAAATTCTTTAACTTCAAAAATATCAAGTTTTTTATTACATATTATTAGACGATTATAATAAAATAAATCTTTTTCTAAAGGGCTGATAATTGAATAATCAAGAGAACAATCTTTTGATATTCTATCATTATGTTTAGCTGTTATATTTTTCATTTTTGAATAATGATAATTAATGTCAATATTATTTATTAATTTAGTATCAAAACTAATATTTGTAACAAAAACTATAATTGCTATTAAACTTATTATTTTAAAATTATTTTTGTAGAGATATCCAATTTTTAATTCATTTATTATTTTATCCAAGTATAAAAAATAAAATGTATAAAAAGGATAGTATACTCTTGCAAAAGGTGCGTTAGATAAAAAAATAAATAAGACCAAAAAAAGAAAAAAAACCTTGTCAAACTTATCAATTTTTTTTTCATAAAATTTATAAATTAAAAAAATTAAATTCAAAAAAGTTATTAATAAAAAAATTTTATCATCTCTTAGAAAGATGTTATAATGATCTAGTAAAGATTGTTTTTCATAGAATCCAAATATCAAATTTACATAAGCGCTTAGTCCATTTGTAAAAATTAACCATAAATTATTAATATTGAATAAGAAATGATAATTGATAGTTTCAAGAAGCACTTCACCCCTCAGTTCATAGATGCCAGTAACTAATATATTAATCATTAATAAAATACCTACAGGGATAAGGTAATAAAAAAATATTTTTTTTATATTAAATTGTTTTTTGTAAACAAATAATAATGGCCAAATTAATAATATATTTGATGGAGCAAAAAAAGTTAAAGCAGAAAATATTAATAATACTAGATAATCATTTTTAGTATTTTTTTGAAATAAAATATAAAACGCTAGTGCGAATAGAAAAAAATTATAAGGATATCCACGGTATAAAAATGAATAAACATATAAATTGTTTCCAATTAAAAATAATAATAAAAATATAATTAATGTAGCCTTACTTTTTGTAGTTTTATCTAAATAAAATAAACCTAATATAAAAAATATAAATGAAATGAATCTTAAATTAACAATTTCAAAAGAAAAAGTGCCAATAAGTGTTCCAAATATTGAGTTAATTATATGGTTATTTAAATTATCTTTAAGAAATAATGTGTAATAATTAGTATAGTTTATTAAAGAATACAACTCGTCGTAAGTTACATTATGACTTTCTAATAATAAAATTTTGTAGCTAACTACAATAAAGAATACAATTAACAGATTTTTATTAGTACTTATTTTTTTTAGATTAAACAAAATTTTGTTAATATTAGTTTATCTTTTTGCTTTTTAAAAATTTTTTAAAAGTATTTGTAATATATTCTAAATCTTTAAGAGTTAAGCCATGGTGACACCCAATTAATATCCCATTTTGCATCACATGGTTACTTTCTATGTCACAATTTTTTATTTTAGTATAAATTTTATTTCTCATTAATGGTTGTTTTAAAATATTTCCTGAAAATATCACTCTGGTCTGGATTTGATTTTTTTCTAGATAAACTTGAAGATCATTTCGGTTAAAAAAATTATTTTTTTTTATTATTAATGGAAATGCTAGCCAACATGTTTTAACAAATTTATCTTGAATGGGAAGATCAAAATAATGTTCATATTTAGATAAAAATTTTTTAAGATATTTAAAATTTTTTACTCTACTGCTAAAATTTTTTTTTAAGTTTTTTACTTGTTCTAATGCAAAAGCAGCAGATATTTCAGAAGGTATAAAATTATAGCCAAAGTCTAAAAAAACATATTTTTTATCATAATTAAAATTAAACTTATCTTTTTTAAATCTTTTTTTAATATCTTCACTCTCATTATATGTGGCTGATGATCTTCCCCAAGCTCTTAAAATCTTAGCTTTTTTATAAAAGTTTTTATCATTAAAACAAACCATACCACCAAACCCAGCACCTGTAACAATGTGGGAGGCATAGAAACTTGTGGTTACTATATCTGAATATTGTCCTGTGGTTTTACCATGTATTTTATATCCAATTGTATCTGCAGAATCTTCAATCAAGAAAATTTTTTTATTTTTACAAATATTATGTATCTTTTTCCAATCTGGAATATTACCTAAAAGATTAGGAATTATTATTGCTTTAGTCTTATTAGTAATCGCTTTAATTATATGATCAATATTAGCAACATATTTATTTGGTTGCACATCAATAAATTTTGGTTTTAATCCTAATTGATAAATAGGTGCTACTGTGGTTGAAAAAGTTAACGTAGGTGTAATTATTTCAGAACCCTTTTTTAAATTCAATGAAGCAAAAGCCAGTAGATTAGCTGAAGAGCCTGAATTAACCATTAATCCATATTTTTTTCCAAATAAATCAGAAACTTTTTTTTCAAATTCCTTAACTTTTTTGCCATCCATAAGAGATAAGGCACTATTTTTTAAAACATTAGTGACAGCATTTATTTCATTTTTACCATAGACAGCTTTAGCGTAATACACTTTTCTCATAAACTTTTATATTTTTTTAGAAATATTTTTAAATTTAAATTTTTTTTATCTTTGTCCGATACTATATAATTCATTTTTTTTAATCTTAAACCCAAATCTTTATCAAATATATTTATACCCATTTCTTTTGCTGATTTTCTGTATTTTGAGTTTTTATATAACACTATATTTTCTTTATTTAGAGCTAAAAACCCATGAGCAAAGCCTTTAGGTATCAAAAGTGACATCCCATTTTTTGCAGATAAATTTAATTCAAAAGTTTTTAAAAAGGTTTTTGAATTTTTTCTTAAGTCTATACAAAAATCTTTTATATGACCTTTAATAACAGTTATTAGTTTATCTTGCTGATCACTTATTTGAAAATGCATTCCCCTTATAACATTTTTTTTTGAAAATGAGTAATAATCAAAAATAAACTGATGTTTAAATAAATTTTTTTTATAAATTTCTCTTAGATATCCCCTTGAGTCTTCATGATTATCACTTTTGATAATATACAAATCCTTGAAATTAGTTTTAATTTTTTCCATTAATAATACTATTAAACTTTATCTCTATAAAAGTTTTTTGCCTCCAATAAGGTAATTTTTTCAAATTATAATTGATTTGAAAAAGCTTTTCATTACCAAACTTACAGTTAATTTTTTTAAAATTTTTTTTATTAAATTTTTCAATTAGGTCTTTAATTTTTGTAAATTTCTTAGCTTTAATCTGATAATTTCCTGGTATAATTTTTTTTGTTAAAATAATTTCAATAGCATTAATGATATCTTCAACATGCAAAAAGTTAAGTGAAAGTTTAGTTGAAGAAATTTTAGTAATTTTATTATTTGTATAATTTTTTTTTATAGTTGGTATTATCTTATTTCTTTCATCTTTATCTGAAAAGGTTTCATAAAATTTGAGATTAAAGACTTTTAAAAGTGGATATCTCAATTTATAATATTTTATTAAGGCTTCAAATGATCTTTTGCTTGCTGCATAAAAACTTGATGGATAGTATTTACTATTATTATAGTGTTCCATCATAGTACCGATAGTTATTATTTTTTTTAAATATTTTTTATTCAATGAACTTATTACTATGCTTGGTAGCAGTACATTAGCATTTATGATTTTAATTATATCTTTATCCTTATCCTCTAGAGTGTAATGAGTTGCTAGATTAACAAAGTATGTAATCCTTTTTTTTTAAGAATATTTTTAATTTCATTAACATCATTAAAAAATAAATAATTGATATTTTTTTCATTTTTAAAAGATAAGTTTTTTTTTGTTTTATTTACTAGTAGAAAAATTTTATATTTATTTTTTAAAATATTAGTAAAATTTTTTCCAATAAACCCAGTACCTCCTGTTAATAAAATATTTTTCACTAAATTAGACTTTCAAGATACTTGCTATAACTTGATTTTCCATAAAATCTAATCGCATCTTTTATACCATCTTTTTTAATCCAACCTTTTATAAACGCAATTTCTTCAATGCAAGCAATACTAAAGCCTTGTCTTTTCTCTACATTATATACAAAGTTTCCTGCTTCAAAAATTCCCTCGGGCGTACCTGTATCTAGCCATGCCGCACCCCTACCAAGTAAATGATACTTTAGTTTATTAGTTTTTAGGTAAGATTTAATTAAATCAATAATTTCTGTTTCTTTTCTTTTAGATTTCTTTAAATTCAAGGCTAATCTGGAGACATGTTTGTCAAAAAAGTATAAGCCACTGATAGCAAGATTAGATTTACTATAATTTGGTTTTTCTTTGAGTGAAATAATCTTTTTATTTTTAATTTCAGCAATACCAAATTCATTTGGATTTTTTACTTTATAACAAAAAATTTTAGCTCCATTAAAATTTTTTTGCGATTGTATTAATGTTTCAGTTAAACCTTGACTATAAAAAAAATTATCTCCAAGTATTAAGGCAACATTTGAATTTTGAATGAAATCTTTACCTATTGTGAAAGCCTCAGGTATTCCATTTGGTTTTTCTTGAATCTTGTAGGTTATCTTAATACCCATTCTGCTTCCATTGCCTAATAATTTTTTATACGAATCATAATCCTCCTCGTTAACAATGATCAATATTTCCTTAATGTTTGCCAACATTAAGATAGAGAGTGGATAGAAAATTAATGGTTTATTATATATTGGGAGCAAGTGTTTATTTACAGATTTTGTTAATGGGTTTAACCTTGTCCCTTTTCCGCCCGCTAAAATGATCCCTTTAAATTTCACGTATTACCCAATCTATAGTCCTTATATTTTTTTTTAATTTCATTAATCCATGAGTGATTAGTTTTATACCATTCAATTGTTTTGTTTATACCGGAATTAAAGTCATTTATAGGTTTCCAATTAAATTCTTTTCTAAAAAAGTCAGAATTTAAGGCATATCTAAAATCATGACCTGGTCTGTCTTTAACAAGGCTTATCATATTTTTTTTATAATTCAATTTTTCAAACATTTTATGAAGCACACTCAAATTATTTAGTCTTTCATTGCTACCAATATTATATATTTTTTTATTTTTGAATTTATTTATTAATATATTTATCGCTACGCAGGTATCTTCAACGTACATCCATTCTCGAATATTTAAACCATTACCATAAAGGGGTATCTTTTTTTTTTCAAAAATTCTTAGAATTG
Organism: Candidatus Pelagibacter sp. PS_23; assembly: GCF_059417905.1. Taxonomy (NCBI): domain Bacteria; kingdom Pseudomonadati; phylum Pseudomonadota; class Alphaproteobacteria; order Candidatus Pelagibacterales; family Candidatus Pelagibacteraceae; genus Candidatus Pelagibacter; species Candidatus Pelagibacter sp. PS_23. Next base: position 160,204 of record NZ_CM182071.1, read on the forward strand.
TTTTAGGTACAAACTTTTCTGGAAATTGAAAAGGACCGTAATTGTTTGTTATTCTCAATATGCATATCTTTAATTTAAATGTTTCCGTATAAAATTGAGCAATATTTTCACTAGATGCCTTAGAGGCAGAATAAGGTGAACTAGTATAAATTTTTGAATTTTCTTTTGAAGAACCTTTTTTTACTGAGCCATATACTTCGTCAGTTGAAATGTGAATTATATTAGGACTCTTAATTTTTCTATTGACTACAAGGCTTTTTATTTGATCATAAAAAAAAATAGTAGATTTTGTATTTTCTAAGAAAAATTTTTTAGGTGTATCAATTGATCTATCTACGTGACTTTCAGCTGCCAGATGAACAATTGTATCAAAATTTTTTAAAAGAACAGTCTTAAGCTTTTTTTCATTTGAAATATTAAATTTGTGAAAACTATAATTATCGCTTTTATTTTTAAATCTTTCAGGTGTTGATAAATTGGATAATTTATCAATATTTGTCACTTTATTTTTTTTTTTTAACAAGAAATTTACTAAATTTGTTCCAATAAAGCCTGATCCACCTGTTACTAGTATTTTTTTCATACAAATTTTTGTTTTATAATATCTAGTATGAATTTAATTGCATACATTATATGAAAAGAAGATTTTTCATTACGATAATAAGTTTTTATTGGAATTTCAATTATTTTTTTTTTTGTTTTATTAGTTTAATTCTTAATTGATTATCAAAATTATATTTATTATCTATATTTTTTATATTTATCTTTTTAATTGTAGCAATATTGTAAAGCCATAAACCTGTATGTGCATCAGTAAAATTTGTTGAAAATAGTAAATTAAAAATTTTTGTTAAGGTTAGGTTTCCAATCAATTTATAAATTGGCATTTTACCCCCTAAAGCATCTATTGGATTGATCATTCTAGACCCGGTAACAGCATCAACCTTTGAATCTTTTATTTTGTTATAGAGGTCTTTAATATAGCGAGCATCATATTGATTATCACCATGTATCATTACTGCATGAGAATATTTTTTTTTTATTGCAAATTTTAAACATTTTTTAACATTGCCACCATAACCTAAATTTTTTTTATTTATATTTGTAAAAATACGTTTGTTTATTGTAGGGAAATACTTAATTGTATCATCATTAGAACAATCATCACTAACTAAGATGTCAAAACTAGTATGACTTTGAATTTTTCTTAATTTGCTTAATATTATTTTTAATCTGAACGAAGAATTGTAAGTTACAATAAATACTAGTAATTTGTTTTTAAGCATAAAATACAGCTTATAAGTTACAATAAAAAGTTTGCAAACACCAAAAATATGAAAACAGTGTAATTAAATGAAATTTTAATGAAAAAAAATAAGCATTTTTTATTTATTCAGTCTTTAAGAGGTTATGCAGTTTTATTTGTTTTTTTGTACCACTTAAATCTTGATCTATTCTTAAATGGATTTCTTGGTGTAGATATTTTTTTTCTAATATCAGGCTTTGTAATTACAAAATCTATCTATGATCAGTCTATTATAAATTTTAATATCAAAAATTTTTTTCTAAGAAGAATAAAACGATTGTTGCCAGCTTTAATTTTTATCTTTACGATTACACTTATTGTTTATCTTTTATACGGTTTTTTATTTCAGGGTAAAGGAGTTATAAAAACGTATGTAGCATCATTATTTGGATTATCAAATTGGTTTTTGCTTTTTTCAAAACATGACTATTTTGATATTGAAATGCTAAATCCATTTTATCACTCATGGTCCTTAGGGGTAGAAGAACAATTTTATTTCATTTATGCAATTTTAATTTATTCATTATTTAAAATATTAAAATTAAAAAATAAAGGCTTTATTATAACAGTACTTGTTCTATCAATAATTTCAATTTGTCTTTTTAGTGCTAGTTTTTATAGCGAAAAATTTATTTTTTATAGCATCATCACACGTTTTTGGGAATTAGGATTAGGTGTTTTAAGTTTTTTTTTATTCAAACATGGAAAAATTATCCTAGATAATAATATTTTATATATATTATATTTTTTGCTATTCTTCAATGTAGCGATAGGTTTTGAAGATCTAAATTTTCATTTAAAAATTATTTTAAATAATATTTTAATTTTTTTAATATTAGTAAACATTAATGCAAAGCAAAATTTAATATATGAGATTATTCATAATAAATTAATTTGTAGTTTAGGTAATATCTCTTATTCTTTTTATTTATGGCACATACCAGTTTTATATTTTAGTTTTTATTATTTAGGAAATTATCAGTATGAAATATTATCATTTATAATTACAATTATTTTTTCATATTTGACCTTTAAATTTGTTGAACACCCCTATCAAAAAAAAACTTTTTATCAGCTTATTCCATTTTTCATGGTCCCAATAATTATTGTAATAGTTCTCTCAATTTTTAATAAAAAAATTGAATTATTTTCAAGTAACTTTAACCTTTTTGAAAACAAATATAAAATAAGTGAAAGATCTAAGATGGATATTGAAATTAAAAAAATTAATAAACTAAGTAAGAAAAAAATATATTTAATAGGAGACAGTCTAATTTTGCACTATGTACCAATGCTTAATGAGAGCAATATGACTGATAATGTTGAGTATATTGTGAATGAAAAAAATGAATATTGCTCTTCTTTCACTCTGGATAGCTGTGATTTTAAAAAGATAAGTGAAAAAATAATGAAGGAAAATTATGAAAGTAAAATCTTATTTGTTTCATTTTATTCTGAAAGTAATTTTGGGTATGAAAAACTTTTACAAAAATTAGTTACCAGAATAGATAGGTCTATAAAAATCATTATTGTATATCCAGATATTGAATTTGAAAACACGCCAGAAGCATGCATAATAAGTAATAGGTACTGTGAAATAAAAAAAGAAAACATCTTAATAAATAATAAATATAAAAAATTTTATTTAGAGGGTTTAGAAAAAAAATTTAAAAATCTTTATATTTATAACTATTTAGATTATTTGTGCCCTCATGATACATGTAGTATTTATAGCCACAATGATGATATTTTATATTTCAGAGATAAAATTCATTTAAGTCAAGAAGGTAGCGTTTATCTCACTAATTTTTTTGACAATTGGTTGATCAAAAATAAAATTTTTATCCATGAGAAATAATTTCTTAAAAGGTATTATTAATAAAAAAATCGCTATAACAGGTCACACTGGTATAATTGGAACCAATTTTATAAATAAATTTAAAAAAAATACATTTATAAAATGCAATATTGATATCACACATAGACTAAAAGTTTTTAAATGGATTAAGGACAATGAATTTGATGCCTTTATTCATCTAGCAGCAATAGTTCCAGTTCAAAAAGTTCAAGGTAATAAAAAAAGAGCTTTAAAAATTAATTTTAATGGTACAAAAAATATAATTGATGCAATTAATTTTTATAAAAATAAAAATGTTTGGTTTTTTTATTCATCGACATCACATGTTTATGGGGTAAGGAAAAATTTAAGACCTTTCAGTGAAAATGATAAGCTGTCACCACATAATTATTATGGAAAAACTAAATTATTATCTGAAAAATATATTAAAAATAAGAGTAAAAAAATAATCACTTTTTGTATCGGTAGAATATTTAGTTTTACAGACATAAAGCAAGATAAATCATTTTTTATACCAAATACATTTAGGAAAATTTTAAATACCAAACAATTAGATATTAATCTGTCTAACTATAACGGGTTAAGAGATTTTATATCTGTAGATGAGATAACTTCTCTAATTGGAATGCTTTATATGCAAAAAAGTAAAGGTATATTTAATATTGCATCAGGAAAACCAGCATCACTTAAAAATATTGTTTTAAAAATACATAAAATAACCAAAAGTAAAAAGATAATACTTAATAATATAATAAATGATGATAATAATATAATAGCAAATATTACTAAAATTAAAAAAATAATAAATTGGAAACCGAATTCAGATATTAATAAAATACTCAAAAAATTTTACCTACAAAAATATTTAAGATAAAAATTATGCTTAATAATCTCTCAATTATTGTTTCGGCAAAAGAAGAAGCGCAAAACTTAAAAAATATATTGCCTATATTAAAAGAAAAATCTAACGATATAGTAGTTGTAGATGGTAGATCTAAAGACAATACCAAAGAAATTTGCTTGATTAATTCTGTGAAATTTATTTTAGATAATGGTTTAGGCAAAGGTGATGCACAAAGAGTGGGGGGCTTTAGTTGCAAAAAATGATTATATAATATTTTTTGAGGGTCCATGCTATTTTAATGGAGTTGAAATATTTAATGCAACTTGGGATTTAAATTCTGCAATAAGGTTTCTATATCCGGAATTATCAAAAAATAATTTTCTACCAATTCAGGACTGGAAATTATCTGTCGATAAAAACGAAATTCTGTCAATTCATATTTTTCAATTTAATTTAAATGATTATGAAGAAATTTATTATTGGAATTATTTTAATAATACACTAATTAAAATGAATAAAAAAACATTTAATAAAGAAAGTATAGATGTTTTTAAGAGTAGAAGAGATTGCAACATTGGTATTAATGAAAGAAAAAAAGCTAAAAACACAATGGAATTTTTTTTAGAGCACATACCAAATTACTTAAGGTAAATATTGCACTAGTGTATTATTAAATTTGTTATAAACTAAATTATTCAATATATGAAATATCCTTTACTTTCAAATGCCTTTTCAAAACAAGATATTTTAGAGGGACAAAAAATTCTTAAAAGTAAACAGATAACAATGTCTGTTAAAACAAAATTATTTGAAAGAAAATTTGCAAAATATGTTGGTAGCAAATATGCATTAATGGTTAATTCTGGATCATCTGCTAATTTATTAGCTTTATCCTTATTGACAAATCCTCTAAGAAAAAAAAAACTTAAACCAGGGGATGAAGTAATCATTCCTGTTGTTTGTTGGTCAACATCGTTGTGGCCAATTATACAGCATGGATTAAAACCTGTATTCGTAGATATAGATTTAAAGAATATAAATATCAGTATTGATAAACTAAATAAATCAATTACAAAAAAAACAAAAGCTATTTTCTGTGTTCATGTTTTAGGGCTATCTGCAAACATGCGTAAAATAAAAGATATCGCCCAAAAAAAAAAATTAATGATTATTGAAGATACTTGTGAGTCATTTGGGTCTAAATATAATGATAAATATTTAGGAACATTTGGTGAAGCAGGCACATATTCATTTTATTATTCACATCAAATTACGTCAGGGGAAGGTGGAATGATTGTATGTCACAATAAGCAAGATTATGAAATTTTACTTTCTCTTAGATCACATGGTTGGGCAAGAGAAAAATTTATTCAGAAAAAATATAAAAAAAATTATGCTAATTTAGACCCAAGATTTTTATTTGTTAATTCAGGGTACAATTTAAGGCCTACAGAAATTCAAGCAGCAATAGGATTAAGCCAATTTAAAAGAAAAAATATTTTTAAGGAAAATAGAGAATTTAATAGAAATTTAATAATAAAAAAAGCTTATAAAAATAAAAACTTTAATAATCAAATTAGTTTCTTGGATGTTGAAAAAAATATGTATCCAAGCTGGTTTGGTTTAGCGGTATTTATTGATAATAAATACAAAGCTCAAAAATTTAAATATCTTAATTATTTAGCAAAAAAAGGTATAGAAACAAGGCCCATCATAAGTGGAAATTTTATGAATCAACCTGCAATAAAACTATATGGGCTAGATAAAAAAAAAGAAAAGTTTAAAAATGCACAGTTGTTAGAAAATTTAGGATTTTTCATAGGGTTACACACATCAAAAATAAATTCAAATTTGGCTGAATATGTTGCGTCTAATTTATTGAAAATTAGTAAAATATAAAATATTTACAAATAAAGGATAAGCTTGAGTATTTACAAAGATTTAAAAAAATTTTCAATTAATGAACTTTTAATTCTATTTTTTCCCTTTGCATTAGTCATTGGGCCAATTGTAATAAATTTTGTTTTAATATTAACAAGTTTTATATTGTTAAAAGATTTTATTTTTAAAAAAATTAATTTAGAATTAGTAAAGACTAAATGGTTTTTCGTTTGTATTCTATTTATTTTTTACAATATATTGAATGCTTTTTTTTCTACAGACCAATACAATGCTTTAAGAGGAAGTATCGGTCAATTCCGTTTTATTTTTTTTTCTATATTTCTATTGTATTATATTCAAAGTTTAAAAAATTTAGATACAATGATTAAAATTTGGTTATTACTAATTTTATTTATTGCAATTGATATTATTTTTCAAAATTTTTTTTCTTATAGTTTGTTTGGTTTACCCATTTCAATCTCATCTAGACCCTCGAGCTTTTTTGGGGAAGAGGTTGTTTCTGGCGCATATCTTACCTATATATCAATACCCATTTTCTTCTATTATGTACAAAATTTTAATAAGATAAATTTCAAAAAAAAATCTATATATCTATTAGTCTATATAATCATATTGCTTGCAATAGTTTTGACTAGTGAGAGAATAAGTTTACTGGCTTTCATCGGCTCATCACTTGTAATGTTTTTATTTTTTTTTGACTACAAAAAATTTTTTTTATTTTTTTTATTTTTTATAACTTTTTTTACAATTATCTATAATTCAAATAATATTTTTAAAAATAGAGTAAATGATATGGGAAATATATTAATGGATGTTCATGACTCTAGCTGGGGAAGACTTTGGGAGTCTAGCCATATGTTATTTATGGATAATTTTATTTCAGGTGTTGGATTAAAAAACTATAGAGTTGATTGTGACTATCAGATTGATCCTAGACCTGAGCACCCAGCACAATTTTGCTCAACACATCCACATAATTTCTTACTAGAAATGTTAAGCGAAACAGGAATTACAGGGACGGTAATGTTTTATATTTTTTTTATTTTGTTACTTATTAAATTGAGCCAAATTTATAACTACGATTACATTAAGAATAATTTTTTATTTCACTTTTACGGAAATATCTTAATATTATTGATCTATGTGTGGCCAATAAAAACCTCAGGTAGTTTTTTTACTACATTTAATGCATCATTCTTTTGGTTTAATATGGGTCTTGCTTTGTGTTATCTAAAAATTTCATCAAAAAAAAACATATAAATTTACTTTAAACAGACCTTACTTCTTCATAAAGTTAACGTTTTATTACTCAAGTAGATAAAATTATTTTACCTATTTTTGATACTAAACTAAATAGATAAACGTGTTTGGTAAATATTGTGAAGGGACTATACCCGATCTCATTCCTAACTCAGAAGTCAAGCCCTACACCAATGGTACTTTGGTCTTAAGACACGAAAGAATATGACATTGCAAGGCACTTAAATACTTCAAAAAATATACAAGTTTAACTTTTAATTTTTTTTATAAAAATTTTTGTAGAAATTAAAATCAAATTAACATTTAAGGCCCAATAAATTAAATTCTTTAAAATTATTGATATTCCATAGACAATATTGTTAAAATTATATCCAGGATATTCTTTTGGATGAGAATGATTTATGTTTAATAAATTTTCTACCCCGAATGTCAGGAATTCAGCCCACAATGCCATTAAAGTTGTGAATAATAAATATAAATATAACTTATAACTGATAAATTTCTTATATTCTAAAATTAGTGGAAACGTAAATATTGTAAAAACTAACTTATATATATAACCTTCATTTAAAAAAAATCCAGAAACTATTATCGATGAACCAATCAAAAAACTGATTTCTTTAAAGTTTTGAATAATTGGCAAATTGATTTTAGCAAAGAAAGATATAATGATAATAAAAAATAATATAAACAAACTCACTAGAGTGTAATTAAACTTTATATTCGTCAAAAATATAATAATTTTAAATATCATTGAAGAGCTAAAAGCTAATACAGAACCAGATCTGTTATAATTTTGGTTTAATTCAAAATAATCTGAAAATATAAGCACTATAAAAAATAAAATAGCCAAAAATAAATAATAACTTTTTTTATTTTTAATATTTTTTTTAAATAATAGAATAGGAAAAAGAGCTATTGGGTATATTTTAGCTTTTATAGCAACTAGTAAAGGTACTAAAAAAAAATTATATTTTTTATTTTCCATTGTGATAAAAAATATGAAAATTAGTACAAATATAATTAAATCATTATTACCTCTTTGTAGCAATAATACAGAAGCAGAAGATGATAAAAATAGTATTTTGATAATTATATTTTCATTCTGAATAATATAATCAACAATATAAGTGTACATAAATATAAATGGCAAAATTAAAAATTGAAAATTTGATCTACTATCTGTTATTTTTGATAGGATAAGCCAAATTTTTGGATAAACGAATTCACTCGCTAATATATTTGCACATAAATTTTTGGGAGTTATCATGGTATTGTCCTCACAATTTTTAAAGTCGAATATGTACAACCAATCAATAAATAAATCTGATCCATAAATTGGATAAAATTTCCAAGCATTACTAAAAAGAAATATTAAGATTAAGATATTGGCTAGTATAAAAAATTTGTTAGATCTAATGCTTTTTTTTAAGGAATTCATTTTTTTTATGAGAATTTATAGATAGTCTATATAATGTTTAATTTAATTAATATCATAATGTATAAAAATTATTATATATTTGTTTATTTGTTAATTTAGCTAAGTTTTTTTTTATAACTAGCAACTAAATCTTTAATACAAAACATATCTTGAAAATATTGTTATATTTAATAGATCTTGTTGAAGTATAAAGATAAATAGGTATGAAAATTTTGTTTTATTATTATATCTAATGTTATGAAAAATTATAGATTTCTAGTTACTGGTGGTGCAGGTTATATAGGCAGTCATGTAGTAAATTTATTGCTTGATAATGGTCATTCAGTCACGGTTATAGATAGTTTAATTACTGGGCACAAAGAGCTGGTTCCAAATGAAGCAAAACTAATAATTTGCGATATTGCTGACCAAAAAATGGTATCTAAAATTATTCAAGAGGGCAATTTTGATTTAGTAATGCATTTTGCTGGCTTAATTAGTGTCGAAGAATCTGTAAATGAACCTGAAAGATATAATGATTTCAATGTTAATAAATCAAAGATATTTTTAAATACATGCTTTTTGCATGGATTAAATAATGTGATTTTTTCGTCAACAGCTTCAGTGTACGGCTCTTCAAATAAAAATGAAGTATCAGAGAGAGACAAACTAAACCCATTAAATCCATACGCTTTATCAAAATTAAAGATTGAAAAATTTTTACAAGAGAAATCATTAGAACTACCAATTAAATACGTAATACTTAGATATTTTAATGTAGCTGGAGCTGACCAAGAAATGAGAACAGGCTTGATATCAAAAAAATCTACTCATTTAATTAAAATTGCATGCGAGGTGGCATTAGGTATAAAAGATGAATTGATTATTAATGGAGATGATTATGATACGATTGACGGTACTCCAGTGAGAGATTATATTCATGTAAGTGATTTAGCGGATATACACCTTTTGTGTGCTGAGGATTTAATCAAAAATCAAAAATCAAATATTTTTAATTGTGGATATGGTAGAGGATTTTCAGTCAATGAAGTAATAAAAAATTTAAATTCAATTTTAAAACTTAAGATTACAACTAGAATTGGAAAAAGAAGACCAGGGGACAGCCAATCTGTTGTTGCAGACTCAAGTAAATTTAAAAAATATTTTTCATGGAAACCTAGATTTAATGATTTAGAAAATATAATTAGATCAGCCCTAGAATGGGAAAAAAAACAAAAAGAGAATATTTAATAGTGAAAGATTATATTGTTATAACAGGGGGTGCTGGATTTGTAGGATCTAATTTAATAAAGCAAATGGTTTATAAAACTAAATTTCAAATAATAAGTATTGATAACTATACCTCAGGCAAGAAAAAGAATCATATTAAAGATAAAAGAGTTAAATATATAAATCAACACACAAAAAATATTTTTAAAATTTTACAACCTTATAAAAATAAGATTAAAACTATCTTTCATTTTGGTGAGTTTGCTAGAATATATCAAAGCTTTTCACACATTAATGACTGTATTGACTCAAACATTATAGGAACTCAGGCAGTTTTTAATTATTGTCTAAAAAATAAAGTTAAATTAATTTATTCAGCCACATCTGCAAGTTTAGGAAATAAAGGAAAAGACCAAAACCTATCACCATATGCTTTTACAAAAGCTAAAAATCTTGAAATGTTAGAAAATTTAAAAAAATGGTTTAATTTTAAATATGAAGTTATTTACTTTTACAATGTGTATGGACCAAAACAGATTGGTACTGGAAATATGGCAACAGTAATAGGAATTTTTGAAAACCAATTTAATAATAAGAAACCTTTAACTATTGTAAAGCCTGGAACGCAAACAAGAAGATTTACACATATTAATGACACTGTAGATGCTTGTTTTCATGCTTGGAAAAAAAATAAATGTAGGCATTACAGCATATCCAATAAGAAGAGTTATAGCATAATACAGGTGGCTAAAATGTTTAAATCTAAAGTAAAGTTTTTACCAGCTAGACCTGGTGAGAGGCATGTTTCGGCTCTTGCAAATATGAATTTATCGAATAAAATTTATAAATTATTTGGTTCTATTCAACTAAACAAATATATAAAAAACATAGTTAATAACAGATAAAACTTAATTATTTCTATGTTTACATTATAGATTAAAAAGGTATAACACTTTTGCCGGTGATTATTGCGAAGGGGTTATACCCGATCCCATTCCGAACTCGGAAGTCAAGCCCTTCAGCGCCAATGGTACTTTGTCTTAAGACACGGAAGAGTAGGACATTGCCGGCTATAAAAAAATGTTATGAAAATTAAAAGCTCGTTAAAATCATTAAAAAAAAGAGACCTGAATTCTAAATTAGTTAGAAGAAGAGGTAGAGTTTATATAATTAATAAAACAAACCCAAAATTTAAAGCAAGACAGAAGTAATTTTTATGGATAATCAAGACCATAAAAATACCTGGAATAATTTCACAAAGTTTGTGTTGTGGGGAACTGTCGCTGTTATTGGTGTTTTAGTTTTAATGGCAATATTCTTGCTATAGAGTTCTCCTATGAGAATAGTTTCAATTTTAGAAAATCAAAATATTGAGAAAAGAATTGCAATCACTCCTGAGATTGTAAAAAAATATGTAGCTCTTGGATTTGAAATTACTTTAGTTGAGAAATATGGTGAGCATCTAGGTTTTAAGGATAGTGACTACAAAGAGTTGGGTGTTGAAATCTCTTCTAATGAAACAGAAATATTAAGTAAAGCTAATATTATTATTCAGTTAGGCTTATTATCTGATGAAAATCTTTCAAATTTAAAAGAAAACCAAACACTTATTGGAGTCTTCAATCCTTATGCTAATAAAGAAAAAATAGAAAATTTGTCTAAAAAAAATATTAATGTTTTTTCTTTAGAAATGTTACCAAGAATTACTAGAGCCCAATCAATGGATATACTTTCTTCTCAAGCTAACCTTGCTGGTTATAAAGCAGTAATAGAGTCTTTTGCAAATTTTGAAAAAGCAATACCCATGATGATGACGGCAGCTGGTACTATTCCAGCAGCAAAAGTATTGGTGGTTGGTGCGGGTGTGGCTGGCCTTCAAGCTATTGCAACTGCGAAAAGAATGGGTGCAATAGTTTTTGCAACAGATGTTAGAATGGCATCAAAAGAACAAGTTGAAAGTTTAGGTGGAAAATTTTTAACTGTTGAGGGATCTGAAAATTTAGAGACTGAAGGGGGGTATGCAAAAGAAGCCTCAGAAGAATTTAAAAAAAAACAAGAGGATCTTTTAGCAGAAACTTTAAAGAAAATTGATATTGTAATATGTACTGCTTTAATTCCAGGCAAAAAAGCTCCATTAATTATTAAAGGTTCTATGATTGATAATATGAATTCTGGATCAGTTATTTATGACTTAGCTGCAGTTCAGGGTGGAAATGCAGAATTTACTGAAGTTGATAAAGTTGTAGTTAAAAATGGAGTAAAGATTATGGGTGAAACAAATATTTTAAATAAGCTTCCTGTTTCTTCTTCAAACTTATATTCAAAAAATGTATTTAATTTTGTATCCAATTTATATGATAAAGAAAATAAAAAGATTAATATTAATTTAGAAGATGAGATAATTGAGAAAACTTTAATAAAATAGATTTATGGAAATAGACCCTTTTATATTTAGATTAAGCATATTTATTTTATCAATTTTTATTGGTTATTATGTTGTATGGAGTGTGACCCCATCTTTGCATACACCATTAATGTCGGTTACTAACGCTATATCATCAGTAATTATTGTTGGTGCTATAATTGCAGGTTTAGCAGGAAGTACAGATAATGTTTTTACAATCTCGAATATTCTTGGTTTTTTAGCAATATCTCTTGCCGCCATTAATATATTTGGTGGATTTTTGGTCACTCAAAGAATGCTTCAAATGTATAAAAAAAAGAAGAAAGATAAATAGTTATGTCAGCAAATTTATCAGCAATATTTTATTTAGTATCAGGAGTTTTATTTATATTGGCATTAAGAGGTCTTTCATCACCTGAAACCTCAAGACAGGGTAATTTCTTTGGAATTTTAGGGATGGTGATAGCCATCACAGTTACTTTTTTATCTGTTGGAAATTTTTCTAGTGGACTAATTTATGTACTAATTTTTTTACTAGTAGGTGGACTCATAGGAGCATTCATAGCATATAAGATACCAATGACGGCTATGCCAGAGCTAGTAGCAGGATTTCATAGCTTAGTTGGACTATCAGCAGTTTTTGTTGCAATATCAGCTTTCTTAAATCCGGAAGTATTTAACTTGGGATCAGTTGGTGCCATTAAACTTGCAAGCTTAATTGAAATGTCAATTGGAGCTGCAGTTGGTGCCATAACATTCTCAGGCTCAATAATTGCTTTTTTAAAACTTCAAGGAATTATGTCAGGGTCACCAATTACTTTTAAGGGACAACATTTTCTTAATGCTTTATTATTAATTTCAATTCTAGTTTTAACTTATTTACTCTGTTCATCGCAGTCATCTAACTTTTTTTGGATACTAATAGCAGTTTCATTTTTAATTGGATTTTTATTAATCATCCCAATTGGTGGAGCAGATATGCCTGTGGTGATTTCAATGTTAAATTCATACTCTGGTTGGGCTGCTGCTGGAATTGGTTTTACTTTAGAAAATACTGCATTAATTATAACAGGTGCTCTTGTTGGATCTTCTGGTGCAATTTTATCCTACATAATGTGCAAAGGTATGAACCGTTCTTTCTTTAATGTAATTTTAGGTGGATTTGGTGCAACAGAACAGTCGGCATCAACTGGAAATAAAGAACAAAGACCAGTTAAAAGTGGTAATGCGGAAGATGCAGCTTTCTTAATGAAAAATGCATCATCAGTTATAATCGTTCCAGGTTATGGTATGGCAGTAGCTCAAGCACAACACGCATTAAGAGAGATGGTAGATACGTTAAAGAAAAATGATATTAAAGTTACTTATGCAATTCATCCTGTTGCAGGAAGAATGCCAGGACATATGAATGTATTGTTAGCCGAAGCTAATGTTCCATATGATGAAGTTTTTGAGCTTGAAGAAATTAACAATGATTTTGCTAATGCAGATGTTGCATTTGTAATTGGGGCAAATGATGTAACAAATCCAGTTGCAAAAACAGATCCACAAAGTCCAATTTATGGGATGCCTGTTTTAGATGTTGAAAAATGTAAATCAGTATTATTTGTAAAGAGAAGTTTGTCTCCTGGATATGCTGGAATTGATAATGAATTGTTTTATAAAGATAACACACTAATGTTATTTGCAGATGCAAAAAAAATGACTGAGGATATAACTAAAAATCTTTAAAAATTAATGACAACAAAAATATTTTGTGACATTGCAGAATTAGATTTAATAAAGAAGTTCAATAAGAAAAAGATAGTTAAAGGCTTTACAACTAATCCTAGTTTAATGAGAAAAGCTGGAGCAAAAGATTACAAATCATATTCAAAGAAAATATTAAAAATTTGCAACAATAAACCAGTCTCTCTTGAGGTATTTGCTGATGAATATAAAGAAATGAAAAAGCAAGCTCTTCAGATTAATGCCTGGGGAAAGAATGTTTATGTAAAAGTACCAGTTGCCAATTCTAAAGGTATTTTTATGGGAAAAATTATCAAAGAACTTAATAATTTAAATATTAAACTTAATATCACAGCAATTTATAGTGCAAAACAAACAGAAAAAATTCTAAAATTAATTAACAAAAAAACTAAAGTTATAATTTCAATATTTGCTGGTAGAGCAGCGGATACTGGTAAAGATCCAGTTCCAGAATTTAAAAAAAGTATAGCTTTAGCAAAAAAATTTAAAAATGTAGAGGTACTTTGGGCGAGTGTTAGAGAGCCCTATAATTATTTACAAGCAAAACAATTGGGATGTCATATTATTACTATTCCACCAGCGACTATTGAAAAAATTGAAAACTTTGGCAAAACTTTTGATCAACTTACAAAAGAAACTGTTAAAGCATTTTTAGTTGATAGTAAAAAATCTAGGTTTAAAATTTAATTAATTTGTTGAGAGAATTGGTTGCGGGGGACGGATTTGAACCGCCGACCTTCAGGTTATGAGCCTGACGAGCTACCAGACTGCTCCACCCCGCGGTATATTTAAATTCTATTTTTAAGCTTATTAAGTTTTTTAACTCTTTTAATATTTTCTTGTAAAATTCTTTTTTTCTTTTCAGAAGGTTTTTCGTAAACACTTTTTAATTTTACTACTTTAAAAAAACCATCTCTTTGCAATTTTCTTTTAAGAACTCTAAGAGCTTGTTCAATATTGTTATCTTTAACTTCTATTTTCATAAGTATTTTTTAAGAAGGTTTAACTACCATTATATAATTTTGGTGTCTATTAAAATTATTCAATGTTTGAAACTTCTCTTGTTAGTTTTGCTTTCTCTTTTTCTTTTTTTTCTCTTTTTATTCTTCTTTCGGCTTTTTCAATAGCCTCAATTAGATCTTTTTGAGAGAACAACCCTAATGCTACAGGGTCTTTAGGATTTAAATTATTATAATTCCAATAACTTTTATTTTTAATTGTAGTAACAGAAGCTTTAGTTATTCCAACTAGTTTTGCTATTTGTGAATCTTTTAGCAACGAATGATGTTTGATTAGCCATAAAGCTGAATCTGGTTTGTCTTGTCTTTTAGATAAAGGAATATATTTTTTAATTTTTTTATCTTCAGTTGAAATTTCAATATCAGTATTTTTTATCTGTAATTCTTTATTTTCATCTTTTGAAGCTAGTTCAATTTCTTCTCTAGTAAGTTGACCTGATATAATGGGGTTGTAAGCCATTATTCCTTTTGCAACTTCACCATCTGCAATACCTTGCACTTCAACCTCATGTAAATTACAGAACTTTGAAATTTGCTTGAAAGTAAGTGTTGTATTTTCTACTAACCAAACAGCAGTTGCCATTGGCATTAATGGTACGTTTGACATTTAATCTTTCTTTTCTGATCTGAAATTTTGGAATTTTTTATTGAATTTGCTCACACGACCCTTGTCCATCAATTTTTGTTTTCCACCTGTCCAAGCAGCATGAGATTTTGGATCAATTTCTAATTTTAAAACCTCTCCTTCTTTTCCCCAAGTTGATCTTGTCTCAAATTGAGTTCCATCAGTCATTTCTACTTTAATTGTGTGGTAGTCTGGGTGTATGTCTTTTTTCATATCGAGACTTATAGCAAAAGAATTTTATAAAACAATTAAAAGTTCTTTAATTTTTCAAGCATTTTATCATTAATTGCCATACTAGAAGCTCTTATTTTGATGTTTTTATTTTGGGAGAGGTCAATTTCATTAATTAAGCCACCTGCCTCTTTTACCAATATTATGCCAGCAGCTATATCCCACAAATTTAGATTATTTTGAAAATAACCATCGTATCTACCTGCTGCAACATAGGCAATATCAAGTGCTGCGCTTCCAGATTTTCTTAAAGGCAAATCAACTTCATTTTTAGTTATGCCGCCTGTAGCAAACAAGCAGCTATTAAGCTCTCTTTTTTTGGATACTCTAATTCTTTGATTGTTAAAGAACGCTCCACTTTCTTTTTCAGCATAAAACATCTCATCTTTTATTGGGTCATAAATTAACCCCGAAACTATTTCATCACCAGATTTTAAAGCAATTGAAATTGCAAAGTGAGGAACGCCATGTAAAAAATTAGTAGTGCCGTCTATAGGATCTATTATCCATGTATGTTCTTTATCTTTATTAGTTTCAGAACCATCTTCTTCACTAATAATAGAATAGTAGGGTCTTGCTTTTTTTAATTCTTCTATAATTATTTTCTCAGCTTTTAAATCAGCATTTGATACAAAATCAGTAGGCCCTTTGATTGAAACTTGTAGTTTTTCTATTTCTCCAAAATCTCTAATTAAAGCTCTAGACGCTTTTTCTGCAGCCTTTATCATAACATTTAGATTGGCTGATATTGATTGCATATAATTTATATTTTTTTGACATATTCCATAGTTCTCGTATCGACTATGATTTTATCTCCGCTTTCAATAAATGGAGGGACTTGAATATTTACACCATTATCTAAAGTTGCGGGTTTATAAGAAGAGGAAACTGTTTGCCCCTTTAAAGCAACATCAGTTGTATCAACTGTGCACGTTACCTGATTAGGCAATTCAACTGTTAAAGGTTTTTCATTATAAAAACTTATACTGACTTCTAAGTTTTCAGTTAACATTTTACCTTTTTCTCCAATTGTTTCTTTTTTAATATTTATTTGTTCATAAGATTTTGGATCCATGAAATAATAATCAGTTTCATCGCTATAAAGATAATTAAATTTTGTTTCATCTAATGAAGCTTTTTCAACAGACTCACTTGATCTAAATCTTTCATTTAATTTTGTATTTTTATTCACACTTTTCATTTCAACTTGAGCAAAGGCACCACCTTTTCCAGGTTTTACATGTTGTGTTTTTAAAACTTGCCAAAGGTCATTTTTGTATTCAATTAACATTCCAACTCTAATTTCACTTGCGTATAATTTCATTTTAATTTTTTAATAGCTTCTAATGGTTTGTATTTTTTATTATTCCAAATGTAGCTTGAAATAGCCAAAAAGTTAGCTTTATTCAATAAAAGTTTTTTATAATTATTTAGTTTTATGCCACCAATAGCTACAATTGGTAAGGAGGTTATTTTTTTAATAGATTTTAATACAGTTAAACTAGCCCTATATTTAACTATCTTGGTTTTGGTTGCATAAAATGCACCAAAAGCTAAATAATCAGCACCATCTTTAATTGCTCTTTTTGCTAGATTAATAGAATTATGACAGGTCACACCAATAATTCTATTCTTCAATATTTTTCTAGCTTTTATTAAGTTCATATCTTTTTGACCTAAATGACAACCGTCTGCATTTAGTTTTTTAGCAAGCAGAGGGTCATCGTTGATTAAAAATTTAACTTTGTACTTATTACAAATTTTTTTAATTTTTTTTCCAATAATTAGTTTATTTAAAATTGTTTCTTTTTTAAGCCTTAGTTGAAAAAAACTTATTTTTTTTGAACTTAATACAAGAGCTAAATCATCGTAAAAATTTGTATCAGGTATTTTATTTGGAGAAATTAGATAAACAAATTTCTTATTTATTTTATTTTGCTTCAAGTTCTTTTGACCATTTACCTTGAGCTGCAAGTGTGCACATATTTGCTCTATGGTTAAAGACTTTTTGAGTGCCACTAGTATTATTAATATCTTTTGACCAAAATTTAAGTGCACTTTGTTGTAAGGCTCTACCATATGAATAAGTCATAATAAAATTTGTGTCATTATGCTTATTAATTAAGTTTAAATTTTCTGTTGCTTCTATTTCTGTTTGTCCACCAGATAAAAAAGCAATTCCTGGTACGTCAGTTGGTACATTTTCTTTTAAGCACTTTAGGGTAAGCTTTGCAACTTCTTCACTTAATATTTTTTTATTAGAAGTGGTTCCTGCTAAAATCATATTAGGCTTTAAAATTACTCCAGTTAAATCTATCTTATTAATTATTAATTCTTCAAAGCATTTTTTAATAACTTCAGAAGTTTTATTAAAACAAGTTTCAGCAGAATGATCTCCATCCATTAAAACTTCAGGTTCTACAACTGGAACCATTCCACATTCTTGGACTAAAGCTGAATATCTTGCAAGTGCATGAGCATTAGAGTGCACGGATAATTTGCTTGGATATTTATCTGAAATGTTAAAAACACCTCTCCATTTTGTAAATCTTGCTCCAAGTTTATAGTAGCCCTTTAGTCTTTCTCTTAAACCATCCAAACCTTCTGTAATTTTTTCTTCATGAGAGCCTGCTAGAATTTTTGCACCTGTATCAACTTTAATTCCTGGAACTGCTCCAGACTTAGAAATTAATTCTGGAATAGTCTGCTTTAAGCTAGATGTTTGGTTGATGGTTTCATCATATAAAATAACACCACCAATAAAATCTTTCATTCCACTTGATGAGAAAAGAGTTTCTCTAAATAAAAGTCTATTTTCTGGGCTGGAGGGAACATTAACGGACTTTAATCTTTTAGTCATGGTTCCATTGCTTTCGTCTGCCGCAAGAATTCCCTTGCCATTAGATAATATTTTTAATGCAATTTTATTAAGTTCTGACATGTTAATTAAGAGCCTTTATACCAGGAAGTTCTTTTCCTTCAAGATATTCTAAAAATGCACCACCCGCAGTTGAAACAAAATTAAAATTATTAGTTGCTCCAATACCATTTAAAAGAGAAACGGTATCACCACCACCTGCAACTGAGTAAATTGTATTACTCTTATTTTTTTCAATAATCTTTTTTGCTATTTCAATACTTCCTTTAGCAAAGTTTGGATTTTCAAAATAACCAGCTGGCCCATTCCATAAGATAGTACTACTTTCTTCAATTAATGAATTAATAGCTTTAATTGTCTTGGGACCAATATCTAAAATTAACTCGTCTTTAGAAATATTATTTAGTTCCTTTATTTTAGCTGATCCATCTAAGTTTTTCCCTACAGCAACATCTTCAGGGTAAATTATCTTACAGTTTTCTTTTTTTGATAAAGAAAATATTTCTTCAATAATTTTATCACAATTATCTTCTTGAATAGATTTTCCAATTTCATATCCTTTATATCTAAGTAAATTATTAGCCATCCCACCAACTATTATAATATTATCAAATTTAGCAATTAAATTCTTAATGATATTAATTTTAGAAGATATTTTAGAACCACCTATGATGCATGTTATAGGTCTTTGAATTTCAGATGTAATTTTAGTTAGTGCATCGATCTCTAAATTTAATTGAAGGCCAGCGTATGAAGTAATAAATTTAGTGATTTCAAAAATTGAGGCATGTGCTCTATGCGAACATGAGAAAGCATCATTAACATAAATATCTGCTAGACTTGCTAAATGTTTTGCAAAACTATTTTCATTTTTTTCTTCCTCTTCATAAAACCTAAGATTTTCAAGTATTACAATTTTTTCATCATGTTCATTAAATAAATCAGTAGATTTAATTTCTTTTATATTTTTTGAAACTAATTTTATATTTTGGTTTAGTTTATTTTTTAGGTCTTCACATATTGGTTTAAGGGAGAGTTCATTTACAACTTTGCCTTTGGGTCTACCCACATGAGATAGTATAATTATCTTTGCTTCACTTTTTAATAAAAAATTAATAGTAGGTAAAATTTTATCTATTCGAGTAGTGTCAGTAATTTTCCCATTATCTAATGGAACATTTAAATCCAACCTAAGTAATACTTTTTTTTGATTAAGATTAGTCTCGTCTTGAATATTTCTCATTAAGAGACTTGATGAAGATGTTCTGCTATGTCACACATTCTATTTGAAAAGCCCCATTCGTTATCATACCACGCTGAAATTTTTCCCATATTTTTACCAACCACATTAGTTAAAGACAAATCAACAATTGCTGAAGCTGAATTATGATTAAAATCGATTGAAACTAATTTTTCTAAAGTAACTTCTAAAACTTTCTTTGATTGTTCTTTAGA
Source organism: Candidatus Pelagibacter sp. PS_23 (assembly GCF_059417905.1). Taxonomy (NCBI): domain Bacteria; kingdom Pseudomonadati; phylum Pseudomonadota; class Alphaproteobacteria; order Candidatus Pelagibacterales; family Candidatus Pelagibacteraceae; genus Candidatus Pelagibacter; species Candidatus Pelagibacter sp. PS_23. Next base: position 180,385 of record NZ_CM182071.1, read on the forward strand.
GGCGATAGTAAATGCCTCATTAATTGTCTCTTTGCTCATCTCTTTTTTTGTACAAAAAACTAGCTCTATAAGGGAAACATTAGGAGTTGGCACTCTCATTGCAATGCCTTCAAGTTTTCCTTTTAATGAAGGAATAATCTCACCGATTGCTTTTGAAGCACCTGTGGAAGTTGGCACAATCGATTGACTGGCAGATCTTGCTCTTCTAGGATCTTTATGGGAATTGTCCAAAATTCTTTGGTCACTTGTGAAAGCATGAATAGTTGTCATAAACCCTTTTTCAATTTCAAAAGTTTCATTTAAAATATTAGCAACAGGTGCAAGACAGTTAGTTGTACAAGAAGCAGCAGAAATAATTTGATCATCTTTTGTCAAAATATTTTCATTTACGCCATAGACAATTGTCTTATCAGCATTTTTGCATGGAGCTGAAACTATAACTTTTTTGGCACCATTTTTTATATGAGATAATAATTTTTCTTTTGAATTAAATTTTCCAGTACATTCAAAAACATAATCAACATCAAATTTTTTCCAGTTAATATCTTCAATATTAGATTCTTGTGAAAATGTTATTTTATTATTATTAATAATCAAATGTTTTTCATCAAAATCTAAATCTGCATTAAATTTACCATGAATAGAATCGTACTTAATTAAAGAACAGCTGGCTTCAGAATTTGATCGGTTATTGATGTGTTTGATTTTTATGTTATTGTTTTGGCTTTCAATGATAGCTCTAATTACCATTCTACCAATTCTTCCCATTCCATTGATACCAACTTTTATTGTCATATCTAACTCTTTATTAGTTTTTTTGCTTTTTGTGAAATATTTTGAACTGTTAATCCAAAATATTTATAAATTTCTTTGTAGGGTGCACTTTTACCGAATGTATCAATTCCAAAAGCTAAACCCTTAGTTCCAATATATTTTTTCCAGCAATCAGTTGAAGCTGCTTCAATAGATATTTTAAATTTTGCTTCATTAAGAATTTTTTTCTTATATGCTTTTGACTGCAAGTTAAAAATATCTTGGCATGGTACTGATATAACTTTAGAATATATTTTATCTTTGGCTAATTTATGGCTCGTTTCAATTGCTAAATTAACCTCAGAACCACTAGCAAATATTGTTAAATTAATTTTTTTATTTGTTCTTAAAACCTCATAAGCACCTAAAGAACATTTATTTATATTTGAATATTTTTTTCTAATAGGTTCAAGATTTTGTCTAGTTAAAGATAACACACTTGGTGTCTTCGAATTTTTTAATGCTAGTTCCCAACACTCGATAGTTTCCATTCTGTCTGCTGGTCTAAAAACATTTAAATTAGGAATAGATCTTAATCCAGACAATTGTTCTATAGGTTGGTGTGTTGGTCCATCTTCCCCTAAACCAATTGAGTCGTGGGTCATTACATAAATAACACGTTGCTGCATCAAAGCAGATAAACGAATGGAAGGTTTGCAATAATCAGAAAATATTAAAAAGGTTCCCCCATATGGAATAAATTTACTATGAAGTGCTAAACCATTCATTATTCCAGCCATGGCGTGCTCTCTAACACCATAGTGAATATAATCACCTTTAAAATTGCCAGAATTAATAGCATTATGATGTTTGGTTTTAGTGTTATTAGATCCCGCTAAGTCAGCTGAACCACCAATTAACGTATTATTTTCTTTCGTAAGAGCATTAAGAGTTAATTCAGAAGCTTTTCTTGAGGCTAGACTTTTGTTTTCTGCAAGAGAATTTTGTTTTTCACTTTTTAAAGCTTTAGAGAAATTATTTTTAAAGACTTTATCTACTAAATTTTTTTTTCTTTTATAAATTTTACTCCATGCAGAATTAAGTTTTGCACCCTTATTACCAATTTTTCTCCATTCATTCAAAATACTTTTAGGAATTTCAAAAGGTTTGTGCTTCCAATCTAATATTTTTCTAACTAATTTGATTTCATCAAAACCAATTGGACTACCGTGCGAAGAGGCTTTACCAGATTTATTAGGTGAGCCATAACCAATTTTTGTTTTGCATGAAATAACAGTTGGTCTTTTAGCATTTTGAACTTTTTTTAATGCTGAAAAAATTTCTCTTTCGTTATGACCATTTATTAGTATGTAATCCCAACCATAACTTTCAAATCTCTTTTTGAAATTATCTGAAACTGCCAAGCTAGTTGGTCCATCAATAGATATTGAATTATTATCAAAAAGCATAACTAGATTTTTTAACTTTAAGTGTCCCGCTAAACTCATTGCCTCATGGCTAATGCCTTCCATTAAACATCCATCTCCAGCTAAAACATAAGTTTTATGGTTTATTATTTCTTTACCAAGTTTTTTTTTCAAAATTTCCTCTGCAATAGCGAAACCAACTGAATTAGCAATTCCTTGACCAAGAGGACCTGTCGTAGTTTCAATACCAGTACCAGGGTGATACTCAGGATGACCCGCACAAATAGATTTTAATTGTCTAAAATTTTTAATATCATTCAAAGAAATACTTTTGTACCCAGTTAAATGTAATAAAGAGTAAAGAAGCATAGATCCATGACCAGCAGATAAAACAAATCTGTCTCTATTTATCCAGTTAGGATTTTTTGGATTAAATCTAAGAAAATTTTTAAACAAAACTGTTGCTACGTCTGCCATACCCATTGGCATTCCAGGATGACCCGAATTTGCCTTTTGTACAGCATCTATAGACAAAAACCTTATTGCGTTTGATAAATCTTTATGTAATTTGTTCAAAAATATCCTATCTAGACTTAGAAGACTCAATTTAATAATATAAATATATATATATGAAAACAGACAGTGAAAAAGAAAAAAAGCTCAGTTTTGCACTTAATAAATTGAAGAGTTTGAATTTACAAAACCCAATGCTAAAGTCTAATTTAGAAAACTTAAGCATTCAAAAAAATCAATTAGAAATTGAAAAAAAACAAATAGAAGAAAAATATCAAAATTTAGAAAGTGAATACAAAGCACTTAATCAAAAATTGGAAGATATTAACCAGCAAAAAATAGAAGAACAAAAAAAAGAGACAGAATTTTCAGAAAAAATAGATGAATTAAATCAAGAAACAGATACTTTATTAGAAGAAATAGACAAATGGCAAATGTAAATATTAAATTTAATGGCAAAGAGTTTCTTCTATCTTGTGATGATGGACAGGAAGAGCATTTAGAAGAATTGTTAACTCATATTAATGAAAAATTTAGCAATTTAAAGAATGACCTTGGAAACATAGGGGAAAATAAACTTCTATTGATCACTTCAGTTCAAATAATGGATGAATATTTTGAAACTAAAAAAAAAGTAGAACAAAAAAAAACTGAATTACAGAATTTATCAAATAAATTTAGAGAATTGAAGTCATTAGTTTATGATTACAGAGATAGAAAAGAAGAAGAGATGAAGGAACTTCAACAAGATCATGAAAGTTTTAAAAAAGAAATAGAAAAAAATAAAGAAGATTATGAAAAAATAATCGAAGCTGCAGCAGATGAAATTGAAAATTTTGTTGAAAAAGCAAATTTAGAAAATCCAATTCAGTAGATTTGTGTTAAAATCTGAATTAAGAAAAAAAATTCTTAAAGTAAGAAAAAAATTTAATAAAAAAAATATTCAGCTCAACTTTAAGCAAATTTTAAAAATTCTTAAAAAAGAAAAGATAACCAATCAGATTATGATAGGTGGATACTATCCGGTAAACTTTGAGATAGACGACTTGACACTGCTAAGAAAATTTAAAAAGAATAAATTTAATATTTCTTTGCCCATAATTAGGAAAAACTTTCAAATGGATTTTTATTCATGGTCATTTTCTGAGCCTTTAAAAATAAATAAATATGGAATACCTGAACCAGAAGCTAAAAATATAGTATACCCTGACGTTTTATTAATTCCCTTGGTAGCATTTGATAAAAAATTAAACAGACTTGGATATGGTGGTGGATACTACGATAGATTAATTGAAAAATTATCAAAAAAAAAAAATATCATAAAGATAGGTTTAGCTTTTTCAATTCAAGAAATTGATAAAGTACCAACTAATATGTATGATCAAAAATTAGATTATATTGTAACAAATAAAAATATTATAAAATGAAAATACTCTTTTTAGGTGATGTAGTTGGCATTTCAGGACGGTCGATGGTTTTGAATAATTTACTATCAAAAATTAAAGATGAAAAAATCGATTTTGTAGTTGTCAATGGTGAGAATGCAGCTGACTCAGGTGTTGGTCTTACAGAGGAAATATGTAAAGATTTTTTTAACTGTGGTGTAGATGTTATTACAACGGGTAACCATGTGTGGGATCAGAAAGAAACAATGTCTCATATTGAAAAAGAAAATCGACTTCTTAGACCTAAAAATTTATTTGAACCATCTCCAGGAAAAGGCTTTGGAATATTTACTGCTAAAAATGAAATGAGAGTAGGAGTGCTTAATTTGATGGGAAATGTTTTTATGAAGAAATGTGAAGATGTATTTGAAGCAGCTGAAAAATTTATGAAAAAATATAAGCTTAAAGAAGATTATGATTTTTTATTAGTTGATTTTCATGGTGAAATAACAAGTGAAAAGTCAGCTATGGGACATTTTTTTGATGGTAAGGCAACATTGGTTGTTGGAACTCACACGCATATTCCAACAAATGATACTAGAATATTAAAAGGTGGTACTGCTTATCAAACTGATGCAGGAATGTGTGGTGATTATGACTCAGTTATTGGAATGAATAAAGATAATTCAATTAATAGGTTTTTAAAAAAAAAGTCCACAAAGCACTTTCCAGCAATTGGTGAAGCTAGTTTGTGTGGTGTGATTGTTGAATGTGATGTAGAAACAGGGTTAGCAAAAACTGTAAAAAATTTTATACATGGAGGAGAATTAAAAAATTCTCAATAATTATTATGTCGGGTCATTCAAAATGGGCAAGTATAAAACACTCTAAAGGAAAAGCAGACAAACAAAGATCTAAAGTATTTTCAAAATTATCTAAAGAGATAAGTGTAGCAGCAAAACTAGGTGATAAAGATCCTGCGATGAACCCAAGACTTAGATCTGCAATTCAAGCTGCAAAATCAGCCAACATGCCAAAAGATAATATTGAAAGAGCTATTGCCAAATCTTCGGTTAATTCTGAAACAAATTATGAAAATTTAAGATATGAAGGATTTGGTCCAGATAAAATAGCCGTGATTGTAGAGGCGTTAACTGACAATAAAAACAGAACAGCTTCCAATGTTAGATCTATATTTGTAAAAAGTGGTGGCAATTTAGGAACTCAGGGATCTGCTTCACATAATTTTAATCAGTTAGGGATTATTAAAATTGATAAAAAAGAAATATCAGATGAACAAATTTTTGAACTAGCAATTGAATCTGGTGCAGATGAGTGTATTTCAAATGATGAATTTCATGAAATTCAATGTCCTATGAGTGAAATTTATAATGTAAAAAAAAATTTAGAAAAAACAATTGCAAATTTTATTTCAACTGAGATTGAATGGGTTCCTTTAAATAGTGTAGATGTTGAAAAAGATAAAGTGGAAACGGCAATAGAGTTTTTAGAAACATTAGAAGATGATGATGATGTTCAAAGTGTTTATTCAAATATAAATTTTAAGAATAACTAATGCTTATTATTGGAATAGACCCAGGCATAACAGGTTCTATTTGTTTTTTTCAAGATGGTAAAATAATTGATGTTATTGAAATGCCCAATATGCCTGAAGGGAAAAAAAATAAAAAACAAGTTAATGGTGCTCAAATTTATTATGAAATCTCTTCAAGAATTAAAGACATAAATAAGGGAGATATCAAAGTTATAATTGAACAAGTATCAGCTATGCCAGGTCAAGGGGTTACTAGTATGTTTAATTTTGGACAATCGTTTGGTATTTTAAAAGGAATTTGTTCTGCAATGCAATTACCGATGTATTTTGTAAGACCGACAAAATGGAAAAAATATTTTAACCTTATTAATTCAGAAAAAGACGCTAGTAGAACAAAAGCAATAGAGGTATTTCCTTATTTTTCATCAGAGTTATCGAGAAAAAAAGACTCAAATAAAGCTGATGCGATATTGATTGCTAGCTTTTATTACGAAACTTATAAACTAGAAGAATAAATAAAGACTTTAAAAGTCAAATTCATGACACATTTAAGTGTGAAACCTTCAATATGGAAGCTGATATTACATCTCAAGCAGTAGGCCTTGCCTCAAATACTGATTTTTCCTTGTGGAGTTTATTTTTAAGAGCAGATTTTATTGTAAAATCAGTAATACTTATGTTGATTGGCTGCTCTATATATTCATGGGCTGTTATTATTGAAAAATTTAGACTGTTTAAAAAAATAAATTTAGAGTCTGAGGAATTTGAAGAAAAATTTTGGAAATCAAAATCAGCCGAAACTTTTTACAATAGTTTGCCAGCTGATGTAGAAAACCCTACGGCCTTGTTGTTTAAAGATACAATGCAAAGTTTATTAAAAGCCAAAAGTAAAACTAACCTAAATGAAAGAATGGCAAGCATACTTGAGGTTAATATTGAAAAACAAATTTCAAAAATAGATAAAGGCTTTACTTTTTTAGCAACAGTTGGTTCGACGGCACCTTTTATAGGCTTGTTTGGAACTGTATGGGGAATAATGAACTCATTCCAATCTATAGCAATCTCAAGAAACACAAGTTTGGCAATTGTAGCGCCAGGAATAGCTGAAGCCTTATTTGCAACTGCTCTTGGATTATTAGCCGCAATACCTGCAGTTGTTGCTTATAATAAATTTAATAACGACTCAAAAAAATATTCACAAAGATTAGAAAATTTTTCTAAAAGATTTTTATCAATAATATAAAATGGCTTTTAATCTCAAACGTTCATCAAAAGAGCCTATGAGTGAAATAAATGTCACTCCATTTGTTGATGTAATGTTGGTGTTATTAATTATATTTATGGTAACAGCACCATTATTAACAGTTGGAATACAAGTTGATCTACCCGAAAGTTCTGCTGATTCATTACCTGAAGAATTAGAACCATTAACATTATCTATAAATTCTAAAGGTGAAATATTTATTCAAGAATCTAAAGTTGAGTATGATAAAATTATTGCTAAGATTTTAGCTGTATCTAAAAATAGAACAGACACTAGAATTTATGTTCGAGGAGACAAATCGATAAACTATGGTAGAGTTTTAGAAATAATGGGAATGCTATCTGGCTCCGGCTTTACTAAAGTAGCATTAATTTCTGAGCCATATAAAGAGAGGTAACTAAAGTGAATAGAAATATTGTTATTTCTTTTGGGCTTCATATATTTCTTGTGGTAATCACAGCTATGAGCTTACCATTCCTTGCTAAAAAACCGATTGATCTTCCACCGATTATATCAGTTGAGCTGATTCAAATCACAGACAAAACTAATATTCCTTTTGCACCAAAAGCAAAAAAAATAATAGAGAAAGTTAAAGAAAAAGAAAAAAAATTAGTTTCTGAACAGGCACCACCAAAAAAAATAAAAAAACAAAAGCCAGATGCTGTGCCATTGCCAGATGAAAAAATAGAAAAAATAAAGAAAATTAAGGATGAAAAACAAAACCCTGAAAAAGAAGAAACAGAAATTAAACAAATTTCAGAATTTGAAAAAAAAGAACTATTTGACACTAATAGTATTGCTGCATTAATTGATAAATCTAAGACTGAGAGTGCAGAAACAAATAAAAAATCCAATAAAGTTACTCAAGATCAAGATAAAGATATGGATTTTTCAGGATTAACTTTAAGCGAAGAAGATGCTCTAAAAGCTCAAATTTTTGGTTGTTGGAGTATTCCTCTAGGGTTACCGTTTAACGAAGATTTATTAGTTAGAATTAAGTTACAATTAAAGCCAGATGGCTCTATTATAAAAACAGAGATTCTTGATCATGCTAGAATGAATAGGCCTGGACAGGGATTTTATAAAGTATTAGCTGAAAGTGCATTAAGAGCTATAAAGCTTTGCCAACCTCTTAGAGTACCTAGTACAGGTTATGAAAGATGGAAAGATATGCAGCTAAACTTTGATGCTAGAGAAATGTTAGAAGGATAAAAATGTTATTAAGATATTTATTTATATTATTTATTATTATTCCCATTAAAGCTTTTGCTTTAATTGAAGTTGATATTACTAGAGGAAATTTAAATCCTTTGCCAGTTGCTGTATCCCCTTTATCAATAGATAATAAGTCAAAAGAAAATTTTAAAAAAATTTTAAAACAAGAAGATTTAGGATCAGAAATTTCAATAGTTGTTGAGAATAATTTAAGACAATCTGGTCTATTTAATCCACTAGACAAAAATGCATTTCTTCAAGAACCAGATGTGGCTAATTTAAAACCAAGGTTCGAAGATTGGAATTTAATTAAAGCACAAGCTCTAGTGACAGGCAAGGTTACATTTGTAGATGAAAAACTAAGAGTAGAATTTAGATTATGGGATGTTTTAGCTGGAAAAGAAATGATGGCTTTAGCATTTACCACTGTTCCTAGTAACTGGAGAAGAGTAGGTCACATTATTACAGATAAGGTGTATGAACGCTTAACTGGAGAAAAAGGTTATTTTGATACTAGAATAATATATGTTTCTGAGGAAGGTCCTAAAACTAAAAGAATAAAAAAATTAGCAATAATGGACCAAGATGGCTTTAATAATAAATATTTAACACTTGGAAATGAATTAGTTTTAACACCAAGATTTAGCCCAACAAATCAGATGGTCACATATCTTTCTTATTTTAGAAATTTACCTAGGGTATATTTATTAGATATTGAAACTGGAATGCAAGAAGTAGTTGGAGATTTTCCTGGAATGACATTTGCCCCAAGGTTTTCACCTGATGGAAAAAAAATTATAATGAGTTTTGCTAAAGATGGCAATTCTGATATTTATACTATGGATCTTGAAAACAGAATTGTTGAAAGAATTACCAATCATCCATCAATTGATACATCACCCTCTTACTCACCAGATGGAAAAAAAATTACTTTTAACTCAGACAGAAGTGGCTACCAACAAATTTATGTAATGGATAGTAATGGAAAAAATGTTAAGAGAATCTCATTTGGGAATGGCTTGTATGGAACTCCAGTTTGGTCTCCAAGAGGTGATTTAATTGCATTTACAAAGCTTCATAAAGGAAAATTTTATATTGGAGTAATGAGAACAGATGGAACTGGTGAAAGACTACTAACAGAGAACTTTTATCAAGAAGCTCCATCATGGTCACCAAATGGAAGGGTTCTTATCTTTTATAGAGAAACTAAGACTAACTCTAAAGGAGAGGGATTTTCAGCCAAATTATGGTCTATTGATTTAACAGGGTACAATGAAAAGATGGTTGAAACTGAAACTGATGCTTCTGACCCATCTTGGTCGTCTTTATTAAGCAATTAGTCTTAATTTTACTTGATTTTTAACTTGAAAGGTCTAATTAAATATGAAAAAAATAAAGTATTACAAAACAAGGATCAAGGAGCAACAATGAACTTAAGCAAGATTTTAAAAAATGGATTTCTAATTGTTTTAGCAAGTTTAGTATTAACTGCTTGTGCTACAAAAAAAACAACAACAGGACAAATGCAAGGTGATGTTTATACAGGAACAGATTCTGTAGAATATTTAGCTTCTGGTGTTCCAGATAGAGTTTTCTTTGCAACAAATGAAACTATACTTACAACAGCTTCAAGAGAAACTTTAAGAAAACAAGCTGCATGGTTAAGAAAAAATTCAGATATTAATGTTGTATTGGAAGGTCATGCTGATGAAAGAGGTACAAGAGAGTACAACTTAGCATTAGGTGAAAGAAGAGCTAATTCAGCAAAAGACTATTTAATGACGTATGGAATTTCTTCAGACAGAATTTCTGTATTAAGTTATGGTAAAGAAAGACCAGTAGATTCTGGATCCAACCCTTTAGCATGGTCTAAAAATAGAAGATCAGTTACTGTTAAAGCGAACTAATCAAATTAATAAATTATAAAAGGACCCTATCACATTTGTGAATAGGGTCTTTTTTTTGCCATCATTATAATTACTACTGAATTTATTATGTTTAATTATAAAAAAATAATTCGATTAAAATTAATATTAGTCTTTATATTTTTTCCAAATATTATTTTTGCTGATAATCATAATGTAAATGAAATTTTAGAGTTAATTCAAAAAGATTTAAAAACCCTAGAAAAAGCTGTTTACTCAGGGTCAATTAATTCAAATAGTCAAACAAGCACAAACGAAAACTCTGAGGATGTTTTAACAAGACATCTTCTAAAATTGTCTGATGTTGAAAAACAATTTCAAGAACTGACTAATAAGTTTGAAGAAATTAATTTCAAGTTAGATAAATTATCAAATAGGCTTTCTAAGGTTCAAGCAGATAACCAAATTAGATTTCAAGATCTGGAAAATGCTTTATCATCTGGAGAAATTGAAAAAAAATTAACTTCGATACCAAAGGAACAAGTAGACAAAACTTTACCAGGTTCTTCACAACCTCAAGACTTGGGGTCTATTTCATATAAAGATACAGAAAATGTAGAAACTAGTCAGCAAATACAATCAGTAGAAACTACTGCATCAATAGTGACAGAAAACTTTGAATCAGAAAAAAATATACTTCCAAATGCTACTCCAGAAAAACAATATGAATTTGCAACTAGTTTTTTAAAGGTAGGTGATTACAGCACTGCAGAAAGAGCTTTTAGGGAATTTGTGATAAATAATTCAGACCATAAATTGGCAGGCAATGCTCAATATTGGTATGCTGAAACGTTTAGAATAAGACAACTTTATACAGATGCAGCTACTGCTTATCTTGAAGGATATCAAAAATATCCAAAAGGTGAGAAGGCTCCTATAAATTTATTAAAACTTGGTGTATCAATGGTTCAAATAGGAGAAAAAGAGCAAGGTTGTAAAATGATTGTGGGGGTTGAAGAGCAATATCCTAAAGCAAATCAATCTGTGCTTCAAAAAGCAAAATATGAATCAAAAAAGTTTGAGTGTTCAAAACAAAACTCATAAACAAATTCTTAGTTTTTTAAAAAATCAAAAAATTTCTAAAGTTTATAGTGAATTCTCTTCCTCTTTAAATTCTGGGGAAAATTTTGCAGTAGCAGTTTCAGGTGGACCCGATAGTTTGGCACTGGCTTACTTGGCTAAATGTTATTCAATAAAAAATAAAATAAAAGTTAAATTTTTTTTAGTTGATCATAGACTTAGAACTGAGTCGACAAAGGAAGCAACGATAGTAAAAAAAATTTTACAAAAAATTGGTATCACATGCAAAGTATTAATCTGGAAAGGTAAAAAACCTTCTAGAAATATTCAGTCTTTAGCAAGAGAAGCAAGATATTCTTTACTATCAAAAGAATGTAAAAAAAATAATATTAAGCACTTATTATTAGGACATCATTCAAATGATTTAGTTGAAAATTTTTTAATTAGAGTGGTTAGAGGGAGTGGACTAAATGGATTGGTATCTTTTAACAAAAGTGTAAAATATAAAGATGAAGATCTAAATATTTTAAGACCATTACTAAACTTAAAAAAAAATGATTTAATTAATATTTCTAAAATAGTATTTAAATTTTTTATTAAAGATCCATCTAATATTAACGAGATATATAAAAGAACAAGAATTAGAACTTTATTAGAATCTCTTGAAAGAGAGGGATTGGACTTAAAAAAACTAAAATTAACCATTGATAATTTAAGAGACTCAGACAAATCAATTAAGTTTTATGTTAACAAAAATTTGAAGGATAATTCTACACATATTAAAACAAAAGATACTTATATTTTAAGTCATAATTTTTTTGATCAATCGCATGAAGTTGTTTTTAGATCTTTGACATTTGTTATTCAAAAAATAGGAAAAAAATACTATCCTGTTAGAGGAAAAAGTATCAACGAACTGATTAACCGAATTATCCTAAAGACATTTTCAAAAATAACTTTAGGAGGTTGTTTTGTTGAAAGAGTTAATGAGACCATATTAATTTCAAGGGAAAACACTAATAAAGTTAAGGTTTTGTAACAATTTGACACTTGTTTAATTAATAATAATTATTATCTTATAACTATGAATATGAAGAATTTAGCAATGTGGGCAGTAATTGTTTTTCTAACAATAGGCCTTTATAATATGTTTAAGAACCCTCAAGCTAATGTGGGCAAAGGTAATTCTATTATATTTTCAGAATTTTTATCAGAAGTTGATAATGGTGGAGTTATAAAAGTTGATATTCAAGGAAACAATATTAGAGGAGTATTAGCTAATGGAAATACTTTTTCTACTTATTCACCGAATTATCCAAATTTAATTGAGAAGCTATCTGAAAAAGGGGTAAGTATATCAGCTGCTCCTTTAGAAGATAAGATGCCGTCTTTGTTTGGTGTTTTATTGTCGTGGTTTCCGATGTTGTTACTAATCGCTGTTTGGATTTTCTTTATGAGACAGATGCAGGGTGGCAAAGGTGGAGCCATGGGTTTTGGAAAATCTAAGGCAAAGATGATGAATGAATTAAAAGGTAAAGTTACTTTTGATGATGTCGCTGGAGTAGAAGAGGCTAAAGAAGAAGTAGAAGAAGTTGTTCAATTTTTAAAAGATCCTAAAAAGTTTAGTAGACTTGGTGGAAAAATACCAAGAGGATGTTTATTAGTTGGCCAACCTGGAACAGGTAAAACTTTACTTGCTAGAGCTATAGCTGGGGAAGCAGGAGTTCCGTTCTTTACAATATCAGGATCAGATTTTGTTGAAATGTTTGTGGGTGTTGGAGCCTCAAGAGTTAGAGACATGTTTGAACAAGGTAAAAAAAATTCACCCTGTATTATTTTTATAGATGAGATAGATGCTGTTGGAAGAAGTAGAGGTGCTGGTCTTGGAGGAGGTAACGATGAAAGAGAGCAAACTTTAAACCAGTTATTAGTTGAAATGGACGGTTTTGATACGAATGAAGGTGTAATAATTATTGCCGCTACAAATAGACCTGATGTATTAGACCCAGCATTATTACGACCAGGTAGATTTGATAGACAGGTAGTTGTTGGACTTCCAGATATAATAGGAAGAGAAAAAGTATTAAAAGTTCATGTTAAAAAAATTAAAATGGCACCTGATGTAAATTTAAGAACAGTAGCTAGAGGAACCCCAGGTTTTTCAGGTGCAGATTTAGCAAATATAGTTAATGAAGCGGCATTACTTGCTGCAAGAAAAAATAAAAGACTAGTTACTCTAACTGAGTTTGAAGAAGCAAGAGATAAAGTGATGATGGGATCAGAAAGAAGATCCATGGTCATGACAGAAGAAGAAAAAACATTAACAGCTTACCACGAAGCTGGACATGCAATAGTAACTATCAATGAGGATGCAGCTCATCCAATTCATAAGGCAACAATCATTCCAAGAGGTAGAGCCTTAGGAATGGTTATGCAACTACCTGAGAGAGATCAGCTATCTCAAACAAGAGAGCAGCTTCATGCTCAATTAGCTATAGCTATGGGTGGAAGAGTAGCAGAAGAAATCATATTTGGTGAAGATAAAGTTACAACTGGTGCATCTAGTGATATTGAACAAGCAACTCAAAGAGCAAGAGCCATGGTAATGCAAGCGGGCCTTAGCAAAGAGTTGGGACCAGTTGCTTATGGTTCGAATGAAGAAGAAGTATTTTTAGGAAGGTCTGTTGCGAGAACTCAAAATATGTCTGAAGAAACTGCAAAAAAAGTAGACTCAGAAATTAGAAAAATTGTCGATAAAGGTTATGAAAGAGCAAGAACAGTTTTAACTGAAAAAATTGATGATCTGCACAAATTAGCCAAAGCTCTCTTAACATATGAAACACTTACCGGTGAAGAAATAGAAAACCTGATTAATAAAAATATATATCCAAGCAATAAAGAGGATTTAAAAGTTGAAGATGAAGATAAAGGTTCAGCTTTAAGTTCAATGGGTCTTAAGCCGAAAATAGTTCATTAATACTAAATGAAAAAATATTACACAAGAGCGTGTAATTTTGCTTATGGTCAATTTTCAATTGAATTAGTTAGAAAAAAAAAAATCTCCCACTAAATGGTAATAAGAAAATTTCTTTTGGACAAATTGAAATTCTTACACGAACTTCTATCAAAAAAATTTATCTTAAAGATATAAAAAAATTACCCAAACTACTGAAAAAAAAAATTAATAAAGATCTCAAGACTATCGTTAAAAAAAATAAAAACTTTTCAAGTTTAAATTTTAATAAAATACCTAATATAATGGGTATATTAAATTTAACACCAGATAGTTTTTCTGATGGGGGTAAATTTAATAAAAAGAAAAAAGGAATATCTCATGCAAAGAATTTATTTAAATCTGGAGCAGATATTATTGATGTTGGTGGAGAATCAACAAGACCTGGATCTAAACCTGTAAGTAAAAAGGAGGAATGGAATAGAATAAAAGAAATATTAAAAGATGTTAATAAAAAAATTCCACTATCATTAGATACAAGAAAATCAGAAATTATGATTAAAGGGATTCAGTTAGGAGTTAAACTTATAAATGACGTGTCAGGTCTAAGTTATGACCCTAAAACAGTTAAGGTATTGATAAAAAGCAAAACTCCATTTGTCATTCAACATTCACAAGGTACACCAGAAAAAATGCAAAAAAACCCTAAGTACAAAAATGAATTATTAGATATTTATGATTTTTTTGAACAAAAGATTAAATTTTTAAGATCCAAGGGTATAAAACATAATAATATTGTAATTGATCCAGGAATTGGTTTTGGAAAAAATTTGAAACATAATATGAATTTAATTAGAAGCGTTTCTATTTTTCATACTCTTGGTTTTCCTATATTACTTGGACTTTCTAGGAAAAAATTTATTAAGGATTTATCTGGAAAAAATGATAGCAAGGAAAGATTAGGTGGAACAGTAGCTTCTTCCATGTATGCAATAATGCAAGGAGTTCAAATTCTAAGAATTCATGATGTGAATGAATTAAGACAAAGTATAAAGGTGTTTAAAGAATTAATTAAAAACTAATGGCAAAAAAATATTTTGGAACAGATGGAATAAGAGGTGCCGTTAATAGTAAAAATATTAATGGAGACATGTTTTTTAAATTTGCTCTTGCAACAGGAACTTACTTCAAAACTCAAAAAAAAAAGAAACAAATAGCAATAATTGCTAAAGATACGAGACTCTCAGGGTATAGTTTGGAACCTGCGTTAGTATCAGGACTTACATCGGCTGGTATGCATGTTTATACATTAGGCCCACTTCCAACCAATGGCTTAGCAATGCTCACAAAAAGTATGAAAGCTAATATGGGAATTATGATTACAGCATCTCATAACCCATATCATGACAATGGGTTAAAATTATTTGGACCTGATGGGTTAAAACTGTCAAATAAAATTGAAAAGAAAATTGAAACTTTAATTGATCAAAAGATTGAAAAATCTTTATCAAAACCAAAAAAATTGGGTCGTGTAAAAAGGTTAGAAACTGCAAATAAAGATTATATAAAAATTTTAAAAAGTAATTTACCAAAAGATTTTAATCTAAGAGGTTTAAGAATAGTAATTGATTGCGCAAATGGGGCTGGATATAAGGCAGGACCTGAATTATTAAAATCTTTAGGTGCTAAAGTATTTTCAATTGGAATAAATCCTAATGGTCTTAATATTAATAAAAATTGTGGATCTACTTTTCCAAATAAAATCAGATTGGCAGTAAAGAAATATAAAGCACATTTAGGAATTTCACTTGATGGAGATGCCGACAGAATTATTATGTGTGATGAAAAAGGTATTGTAATTGATGGAGATCAAATAATTGCCGCAATAGCAATGAGATGGAAAAGAAAAAAAATGTTAAAAGGAGGTGTAGTTGGCACGTTAATGTCTAACTATGGATTAGAAAAGTTTTTTAAACTACATAATATAAAATTCTTAAGATCAAATGTAGGAGATCGCTTTGTAAAAGAGAAAATGCAAAAAAATAATTTTAATTTAGGTGGTGAGCAATCTGGGCATATTATTCTAGGCAAATTTGCAACCACTGGAGATGGCTTATTAGTTGCTTTAGAAGTTTTATTTTCATTAAGAAAAGGAAAAAAAGCTAGTATTTTTTTTAATACCTTTAAGAAAACTCCACAAATATTAGAAAATATTGATGTTAAAGACAAAAATATAATTAAAAATATTGATATTAAAAATTCTATAAAATCAGCAGAAAAATTAATTAAAGGTCAAGGTAGAATATTAGTTAGAAGCTCAGGAACGGAGTCTAAAATCAGAGTAATGGGAGAGAGTGATAATATTAAATTGCTTCAAAAATGTTTGAAAATCATTTTAAGAAAAATTAAATAAATTGAAACCAAAATCTAAAATATTAGTTATTGCTGGATCAGATTCATCTGGTGGTGCTGGCATCCAAGCTGATATTAAAACTATCACAGCTTTAGGTTCGTATGCCATGACAGCAATAACAGCTGTCACAATCCAAAATACAACAGGTGTAAAATCAATAGTACCAATTGATCCTAAGGAAATTTCAAATCAAATAGAATTTACCTCAAAAGACATTAAACCTGATGCCATAAAAATTGGAATGTTGCATTCTACAAAAGTAATAAAATCAGTAATTCATTCATTAAATCTTATTAAAGTTAAAAAAATAATTTTAGATCCTGTTATGGTAGCTAAAGGTGGTGCAAAACTTATTGATGATAAGGCAATTCAGTTATTAAAAAATGAACTAATTAAAAAAGTTAGCCTAATTACTCCAAATATTCCAGAAGCTGAAATATTAACTAAAACTAAAATAAGAACAAAAGAAGATATGATTTTTGCTGCCAGCATACTAATAAAATTAGGAGCAAAAAATGTTTTTATAAAAGGTGGTCATTTAGAATCTAAAATCGTCCAAGATATTTTTGTAAACAAAAATGAAATTTTCATTATAAAAAATAAAAGAATTACAACCAGGAATACACATGGCACTGGTTGCACCCTTTCTTCTGCTATTTCTACATTTTTTTCATGTGGAAAAACCTTAAAGAGATCTTGTGAGCTTGCAACTAAGTATGTACACAATTCAATAAATTCAAACCTTAAATTCGGTAAAGGTCATGGGCCTATCAACCATTTAAGTTCAGTAACAATAGAAAAAAAATTTAGATAATGAAAAATGTTGTAGTTGTTGGATCTCAATGGGGTGACGAAGGAAAAGGTAAAATAGTCGACTGGCTATCAGACCAAGCAGATGTTGTTATTCGTTTTCAAGGAGGACACAATGCTGGACACACATTAGTAATTGATGGAACAACTTATAAATTAAGATTACTACCTTCTGGAATTGTAAGAAAAAATAAAATTTCTATTATAGGAAATGGAGTTGTTGTTGACCCTTGGGCACTATTAGAGGAAATAGAGGAAATTAAATCTAAGGGTGTTGAGGTTAATGTGGATAATTTTATAATTTCAGAATCTGCAAATCTTATTTTACCATTTCATAGAGAGATGGATGAAATAAGAGAAGATGCTGCTGGAAAAGGAAAAATTGGAACAACAAGAAGAGGAATTGGGCCAGCCTATGAAGATAAAGTGGGAAGAAGATCAATCCGTGTTATGGATCTAAGATCTGAGACTAATCTAGACCATAGATTGGAAACAGTGCTTCTTCATCATAATGCAATTAGAAAAGGGTTAGGTAAAAAAATTTTTGAAAAAGATAATCTTAAAGAAGAACTCTTAAAAATTGCTCCAGAAATATTAAAGTTTTCTCAACCTGTTTGGCTTAGAATTGATGAATTTAAGAAACAAAAAAAAAGAATATTATTTGAAGGTGCACAAGGAATACTACTAGATGTGGATCATGGAACGTACCCTTTTGTAACATCATCCAATACTGTTGCATCTGCGGCTGCAACAGGAACTGGTTGTGGTCCTAATTCTATTCATTATGTTCTTGGAATAACAAAAGCTTACACCACCAGAGTTGGCGAAGGACCTTTTCCAACTGAGTTAACAAATGATATCGGAGAATTGCTTGGTTCAAGAGGCAAAGAATTTGGGACTGTCACTAGTAGAAAAAGAAGGTGTGGTTGGTTTGATGGTGTTTTGGTTAGACAAACAATTAAAATTTCAGGTATAGACGGAATAGCATTAACTAAATTAGATGTTTTAGATGAATTAGATGAAATTAAGATGTGTGTTGAGTATGAGCTTGATTGTAAAAAAATGGATTACTTACCAGCTGCAGTTGAGGATCAGCTAAAAATTAAACCAATTTATAAAACTTTTCCTGGATGGAAAAGTTCCACACAAGGAATAAAAAATATTGAAAATTTACCAGAAAATGCAAAAAATTATATTTACGCATTAGAAGATTTTATTGGAACAAAAGTTTCAAGTATTTCAACAAGCCCTGAACGAGAAGATACTATTCTTTTAGAAAATCCTTTTGAGGTTTAGTTCGCTGGAAGTAGATTTTTAGATTTAGCAGATAATAACATGTGTTTTTGAAGCTTCTCAAATGCTTTATTTTCAATTTGTCTAACTCTTTCTCTACTAATTTTGTATTTTTTACTTAAATCTTCAAGTGTTGTAGGTTCATCATTTAATCTTCTAGAGTATAAAATCTCTTTTTCTCTTTCATTAAGAATTTTTATAGAATCTTTAAGTAAGCTTTGTCTTTGTCCCATTTCTTCTTGATGTGCAAATTTCAGATCATGATCAAGCTCTTTATCTACCAACCAGTCTTGCCACTCATCACCATCTTCTCCAACTTGCGCATTTAAAGAAAATTCTTTGCCAGATAGTCTTCTGTTCATTGAAATTACTTCATCTTTGTTGACATCTAACTTGTTTGCAATTTCAGTTACATGCTCAGGTCTTAAATCACCTTCAGATTGAGGAGCGATTTGATTTTTAATTTTCTTTAAATTGAAAAATAATTTTTTTTGTGCAGTTGTTGTTCCTATTTTTACTAAGCTCCAAGATCTTAGAATATATTCTTGTATAGAAGCTCTAATCCACCACATTGCATAAGTTGCTAATCTAAATCCTTTCTCAGGTTCAAATTTTTTAACAGCTTGCATTAGCCCAACATTTCCTTCTGAAATCATTTCATTTACTGGAAGACCGTATCCCCTGTAACCCATCGCAATTTTTGCAACGAGTCTTAGATGACTAGTAACAAGTTTTTCTGCAGCTTTAACATTCCCTGTTGCCTTCCAATTTTTTGCAAGCATATATTCTTCTTCTGCTGCCAGCATAGGAAATTTTTTAATTTGTTCCAGATAAGCTGATAAACCACCTTCATTAGAAAGTGCGGGAAGATTACTATTCATTGTAGTACTCATAAGTTGTATTTATTTAATTGACTATAGTATTATTTCAAGGTTTTATTTGCCAGTATTTCTAAGCAATACTAAAATATTTTCAAGTTCTTGTGGCAAAATTGAGGTAAAAACCATTTCCTCATTAGTTCTTGGGTGAATAAACCCCAATGTTTGAGCATGCAAAAATTGTCTATCTAATTTATAAATTAAATTTTCTAAACTAGTATCGATATTTTTAAGTTTTTTATATTTTTTTTTATATTTTCCATCACCCATAATACTATTACCCATATGTGTCATGTGAACTCTTATTTGATGCGTTCTTCCAGTTTCCAATCTGCATTCCACTAAGCTTAATGTAGGAGTTTTATCATTTTCAAAAATCTCAATTGTTTTGTAATTAGTGATTGCTCTTTTGCCTTTAGAATTGCTAACTTCCATCATCTGTCTATTTTTTGAGCTTCTAGTTATAAACGTATCAATTTTTCCAGAGGATGGTCTAAGTTTCCCCCAAATTAAAAGCTGATAAACTCTCGTAATTGTGTGCTCACTAAATTGATGTGATAAGTTTTCGTGTGTTTCATTATTTTTAGCAATAACTATTAATCCTGAAGTATCCTTGTCAATCCTATGAACTATGCCAGGCCTTAGTTCATCACCTATTGTGGATAACGAGTCCTTGTTATAATGCATTAAGGCGTTAACAATTGTTTCATCATAATTTCCTGCACCTGGATGCATGATTATACCTGCCGGCTTGTTGATTATTAGCAAATCATCATCTTCATAAACAATTTGTAACTTAAAATTATATGGCTTTAATGATGCTTCTTTAGGTTCTGGAATTTGAAGATTTATCTCATCTCCACTCAGTACTTTTTTTGAGGGACTATTAATAATTTGATCATTTATTTTTAATTTTTCTTTAAGAATTAAATTCTTAATTCTGGATCTGCTAATTAAGTTTTCTCTTTTATTAATGAATACATCAAGCCTGAGATTATTCTCATCTTCACCAACTATTAAATTAATGTTTTTTTCCATAAAATGTAATATTAATACTATATGCGCTTGTAGCTCAACTGGATAGAGCGCCTGACTTCGGATCAGGAGGTTCTGGGTTCGACTCCTAGCAGGCGCACCATAACCAAACAAAATGTCTAATACTTTGATGCCCTCCGCAATCTATCATTTATAGCTTTACCAAGCCCTATATTAGGAATCTTTTCCACAGCAATCGATTTATAACCCTCATTTTTTATTTTTCTTAGACACGAATAAAGGTTTTTTGCTGCTTCATCTAAATTACTTTTCGAAGTTAAATAAAAATAATTTTTGGGTTTAGTTTTCTTTTTCTTAATTAATATGAAAGCTTCATCATTTTTTGGTTTTGTGACGTTCATTCTTAAAGGAATACCAGGAGAGTAATGTAGCCGTGATTGACCAGGGGCTATTTTTTTCTTAGGATTGGTAGATATATTCATCTTGAAACCTAAAGCTGTTTGAATTTTTGAAATATCTAGACCTCCTAATCTCAGTATAGTTGGTCTAGCTGTAAGATTAACTATTGTAGACTCTATTCCAATAGCGCAAGTACCTCCGTCTAAAATATATTTAATTTTATTACCGAATTCTTCTTTAACATCTTTTGCATTAACAGCACTTACTTTAGTTGTAATATTAGCACTAGGTGCAGCTAATGGATAATCTAGCTGTTTTAGTAAATTTTTAAATATTGTGTGTTTTGGAAATCTTACTGCTAAACTTTTCTTATTATTAGTTACATATTTTGAAATCTTAGAGTTTTTTTTTAATTGTAATACGTATGTTATTGGGCCAGGTGAAAATTTTTTATAAAGTTTAATAAAATTATCATTTATCAAGCAATCTTTTTTAAGAGAATCGATATCGTGATAATGTACGATTAAAGGGTTGTTTTTTGGTCTCTTTTTTAAATTATAAATCTTATTTACTGCTGAATTCTTGTATGCATTCGCGGCTAGACCATAAACGGTTTCAGTAGGTACGCCAATACAGTAATTTTTATCAAGGTATTTTTTTGCTTTTTTGATATTTGATTGATTAGATTTCATGTATTAATAATTATTATTATATGAAAGATAAAAATTTACCACTTGATAATAACACACTGTCTCTTGAGGAGTTAACAAAAGAGGCAAATAATATTATTGAATCTTTAGAGTCAGAGAAAGACTTGCAGAATTCAATTGATTCATACCAGCAATTATTAAAATTAAATAATATTATTGAAAAAAAATTCTATAAAACTTCAAAAATGATCAATGAAGAAACAAAAAAAAAAATTAATAATATAAGTTCAAAAAAAAATGCAAAATAAACTTGCTAGAATAGCAAAAGATACAAACTTATTTTTAAAGCGATTTATTAAAAGACAAAAAAGAACAGAATTAATAGCTGCTATGGAATATGGGTTATTTCCAGGTGGAAAAAAAATTAGATCAAAAATTTTAATTGATATAGGAGCTATATTTAAAATTAATTATAAAACATTAATTTCTATTGGTGCTGCAGTTGAGTGCATTCATGCTTATTCCTTAATACATGATGATTTACCGTGCATGGATGATGATAAAATGCGAAGAGGAAAAATTTCTACACATATTAAATTTGGAGAATCAACGGCGGTACTTGCGGGAAACTCACTTTTAACAATGGCTTTTGAAATCTTAGTTAGTTCGAACTTAAAGATAAATGAAAAAATAAAAGTAGATCTGGTAAAAAAACTATCTGTGTCTTCTGGACATCTAGGAATAGCTGGTGGCCAATATTTAGATCTTAATTTTGAAAAAAAAAAAGTTTCTAAAAATAAAATAATAGACATGGAAATAAAAAAAACTGGTAAGCTTTTTAGCTTTTGTTGTGCTGCTCCAGTTATTATTAAGAGAAAAAGCAATAAACAAATAAAGTTTTTTGAAAATATAGGATCAAATATTGGACTTTTATTTCAAATTGCTGACGATTTAATAGATTTTAAAGGCTCTACAGTCATTGCTGGTAAAATAACAGGTAAAGACAAGAAAAAAGGTAAAGCTACTTTAATTAATTTACTAGGATATCAAAATGCTATTAAATATGCTGATAAAATTAAGTCTAAAATAATTAAAGATTTAAATAAATATAGTTTAAAAACTAATAGTTTAAATGAAACCTTAGACTACATTTTAAAAAGAAATAAATGATGCAAGACTACAAATTTTTAAAAGATATTAATTTTCCTTCTGATTTAAGAAAATTATCAGAGGGTGATCTTCAAGAAGTTTCTAACGAAGTTAGAAAAGAAATGATTGATGCAGTATCTGAAACGGGAGGACATTTAGGTGCAGGTCTTGGGGTTGTTGAGCTAACTGTTGCCTTGCATTACGTATTTGACACTCCAAATGACAGGTTGATTTGGGATGTGGGCCATCAAACTTATCCACATAAAATATTGACTGGAAGAAAGTCAAAAATTAAAACTTTGAGACAAGGTAATGGATTGTCTGGTTTTACAAAAAGATCTGAGAGTGAGTATGATCCATTTGGTGCAGCACACAGCTCAACATCAATATCATCTGCTCTAGGTATGGCAGAAGCAAACAAATTATCTAATAAATTAAACAATATAATTGCAGTCATAGGAGATGGTGCAATTAGTGCTGGTATGGCATATGAGGCAATGAATAACGCTGGTGCTTCAAAAACTAAAATGATTGTTATTTTAAATGATAACGATATGTCGATTGCAAAACCAGTAGGAGCTATGAGAGCCTATTTAGCTAAACTTTTAACAGGAAAAATTTATTTTAGTTTAAGAGAAACGTTCAAATTAATAGTTTCTGCTTTTTCCAAAAGATTTAGTGCAAAAGCTGGAAAAGCTGAGGATTTTTTAAGATCAGTTGTAACTGGTGGTACTCTTTTTAATTCTTTAGGTTTTTATTATGTTGGTCCAATAGATGGACATGATTTGTCCACACTCATACCAATTCTAAAAAATGCAAGAGACTCAAAGCATCAAGGTCCAATTATGATTCATGTAAAAACTCAAAAAGGTAAAGGCTATTCTTATGCTGAAAAAGCTAGTGATCATTATCATGGTGTTTCAAAATTTAATGTTGTAACTGGTGAACAGGTAAAAAGTGGAACAAATCTTCCAGCTTATACAAAAGTTTTTGCAAACACACTGGTTAAGCACGCAGAAAGAGACAGCAAGGTTGTAGGAGTTACTGCTGCTATGCCAGGTGGAACAGGCATGGATATTTTTGCTAAAGATTTTCCAAAAAGAATGTTTGATGTTGGAATTGCTGAACAGCATGGTGTTACTTTTGCTGCAGGATTAGCTACTGAAGGTTATAAGCCATATGTAGCAATCTATTCGACTTTTTTACAAAGAGCTTATGATCAAGTGGTTCATGATGTGGCTATTCAAAGTTTACCTGTGAGATTTATAATAGATAGAGCAGGTCTAGTAGGCGCTGATGGATCAACTCATGCTGGCTCATTCGATATTACTTATCTTTCTACTCTTCCTAATTTTATAGTAATGGCACCAAGTGATGAATCAGAACTAGTTAAAATGATAAATACCTCGACAATTATTAATGACAAACCTTGTGCTATTAGATACCCAAGAGGAACTGGTATTGGAGTGGAATTACCATCAATAGATGAAAAAATAGAAATAGGAAAAGGAAGGGTTATTCAAGAAGGGAAACAGGTTTGTATTTTAAGCATAGGAACTAGATTAGAAGAATGTAAAATTGCAGCTGCAGAATTAAAGAATAAAGGAATTGATTCAACGATAGTTGATGCACGTTTTGCTAAACCTTTGGATCAAGAACTTATTTTAAAGTGTGCGAGAGAACATGAGGTTATGATTACTGTAGAAGAGGGGTCCATTGGAGGTTTTGGCTCTCATGTGGAAAATTTATTATCAGAAAAAGGTATATTCGATAAAGGTTTAAAATTTAGAACCATGATATTACCTGACATTTTTATTGAACAAGATAGTCCGAAGAAAATGTATGATGTTGCTGGTCTTAATGCATCTCAAATATCAAAAAAAATACTAGATATTTTATTTACAAAAGAGTCGATAAAAGTAGTTAAAAATTAAATTTAAAAAATTAGCTACACTGAGCTTTGTTCATTAGATAATGGTCTAATAAAACACAATTCATCATTGCTTCCCCTACTGGAACAGCACGAATGCCAACACAAGGATCATGTCGACCTTTAACAGAAATTGTAGTATTTTTTCCAAACTTATCTATAGTTTTTCTAGTTGTTAAAATCGATGATGTTGGCTTAACAGCAAATGAAACAACAATTTCTTGTCCTGTTGAAATACCACCAAGAATTCCACCTGCATTATTAGAGTTAAATTTTAATTTTTTACCTTTTTGTGAAATTTCGTCTGAGTTCTGCTCTCCACTTAATTGAGCAGAGTTCATTCCTGAGCCAATATTAACACCCTTAACAGCATTAATACTCATCATTGCAGAGGCAATATCCATATCTAATTTAGAATAAATTGGAGCACCTAAACCAACTGGAATTCCTCTGGCTCTTACTTCAATAACTGCTCCACAAGATGATCCAGACTTTCTTATATCTAACAAATATTTTTCCCAAAGTTTCAGCATATTCTTATCAGGACAAAAAAAGGGATTTTTGTTAATTGTTAGATCGTTCCATTTTCTAGTATCACATCCCAATATTCCTAATTGAGTAACAGCCCCTACAACTTTAAATTTTTTACCTAATTTATTCTCTAAAACTTTTTTAGCAATTGCACCCGCAGCAACTCTTGCAGCTGTTTCTCTTGCAGAGGATCTTCCACCGCCACGGTAATCTCTTATTCCATATTTCTTAAAGTACGTAAAATCAGCGTGTCCAGGTCTAAATTTATCTTTGATATCTCCATAATCTTTCGACCTCATATCTTGATTGTAAATAATTAAAGAAATAGGTGTTCCAGTCGTTTTGCCCTCAAATACACCAGATAAAATTTGCACTTTATCATCTTCTTTTCTCTGTGTTGTAAATTTTGATTGTCCTGGTTTTCTTTTATCTAGTTCAACTTGAATATCTTGCTCTTTCAAGTTTATATTTGGTGGACAACCATCAACGACACAGCCTAATGCTGGTCCATGAGATTCTCCCCATGTTGTGAAACGAAATTGCTTTCCAAAAGTATTAAATGACATTATCTATAGTATATAGATTATTTTGTTAAAATTATGAATCAAAAAAACTCATTAGGCCTTAATAAATGCTTTTTAGATAAAATTGATCCAATAGATTTATTTGAAGTTTGGATGAATGAAGCAAAAAAAACAGAGTTAAATGATCCAAATGCACTAGCTTTAGCCACATCAGATCAAAATAATTTTCCATCAATTAGAATGGTCTTATTAAAAGATTTTAACAAAGATGGATTTGTTTTTTATACCAATCTAAATAGTCAAAAGGGAAATGAATTAAAAAAAAATCCAAAAGCATCCATGTGTTTTCATTGGAAAAGCCTTCTAAGACAAGTAAGAATTAATGGAATGGTGCAAAAAGTTTCTAATGAAGTGGCAGATGAATATTATAACAGTAGAGGTTATGAGAGCAGAATTGGAGCATGGGCCTCAAAACAAAGCACGATATTAAATAATAGAGATGAGCTTTTAAACTCAATAGAAGAATATAAGAATAAATATAGTAATAAAGATGATGTTCCAAGACCAGAGCATTGGTCAGGTTGGAATTTAATACCTGCAAGTATAGAATTTTGGTTGGATGGAGATAGTAGAATTCACGAAAGATTAAAATACACTAAGGATAATAAGGGTAACTGGGCTAAATCTTTATTAAGTCCTTAAAAAGTTCTTTGTAGACTAAACGAGGTGAGACTTTCCAAAATCTTTTTTTCATTACTATCTTTGAAGACTGTTAAAGAATTCGATGCAAGGTTAATAAAATGTTCAGCTTTTTTGTAGCATTCATTGATTACGTTGTATTTCTTAATAAGCTCTAAAGTAAAATTTAAATCTTCATTTGATCTTGTTTCTTGTTGAAAAATATTTTTTAATTTATCTTTTTCTGTTGTTGATACATTTTGAAATAATAAAATAACAGGTAGGGTAATTTTACCTTCAAGAAAATCTTTACCAATTTTTTTGCCAAAAAAATTTAGATCAGAATTATAATCTAAGGTGTCATCAGCAATTTGAAATGTTAAGCCTAAGTTTTTTCCATAAAACTCTAGTGCTTCTTTTTCTTTTGTTTCTGCATTTGATAAAATTGCACCAACTTTAGTTGCTGCAGAGAAAAGCTCAGCTGTTTTTGCTGTAATAATTTTGAAATAGGTTTCCTCTAACATATCAACTTCACCTTTGTGTTGTAGTTGCAATACTTCTCCCTGAGCAATCTTTGATGAGGTTGAGGACAAAAGTTTTAAGACTTCTATGTTTCCATCTTCTACCATCATCTCAAAACATCTACTTAAAAGATAGTCTCCAATTAATACAGAGGAGTGATTTCCCCAAATTGAATTTAATGTTTTTTTACCTCTTCTAATATTTCCAAGATCAATAACATCATCATGCATTAAAGTTGCTCCATGTATCATTTCTACACATGCTGCTAAATTAATATCTCGACCTCCTTTAGTATAGCCACACAACTTAGCCGATCCAAGAGTTAGTAGGGCTCTTAATCTTTTTCCACCGGTGTCGATATGATATTCAGTCATTTTCTGAACTAGATCAACTTCACTCAAGAGTTTTGATTTAATTTTTTCTTCAACTAAAACTAATTTTTCATCAACGGAATCCTTTAGTTGATAATATGAATTGTTTATTTGGTTTCTTAGCTGAACTACAGTTCCCATAAAAAATAAGTTAGTATAATTAAGTTATATTTATTACTTATCAATTGACGCACCTTAATCTTCAACTATAAGTAGGCTTTATATTATATCAAAAACTCTGTAAGGATTAACAATGTTCTCTTTTTTTAAAAAGAAAAAAATAGTAGCTCATATCAAGCTAAATGGTGTGATTGGTAATGCTGGAAAGTTTAAACAGGGTATAGATTTTGCAGGACAAGAAGAAATTATAGAAAAAGCTTTTTCACTAAAAAAAGCAAAAGCAGTAGCAATTACTATAAATTCACCAGGTGGATCGCCTGTACAATCACATTTAATCTACAAATTTATTCGAGCTCAAGCTAAGAAAAATAAAATAAA
This sequence comes from Candidatus Pelagibacter sp. PS_23, assembly GCF_059417905.1. Taxonomy (NCBI): domain Bacteria; kingdom Pseudomonadati; phylum Pseudomonadota; class Alphaproteobacteria; order Candidatus Pelagibacterales; family Candidatus Pelagibacteraceae; genus Candidatus Pelagibacter; species Candidatus Pelagibacter sp. PS_23. The sequence continues at coordinate 208,037 of NZ_CM182071.1, forward strand.
AGTAATAGTGTTTGCAGAAGATGTTGCGGCTTCTGGTGGATACTTAATAGCTTGCGCAGGAGATGAAATATACGCAAATTCAAGCTCAATTATTGGATCTATAGGAGTTATTTATTCATCATTTGGATTTACAGAATTGATTAAAAAAATTGGCGTTGAAAGAAGAGTTCATACTGCAGGAAAAAATAAAAGCTCACTAGATCCATTTCAAGAAGAAAAGTCTGAAGATATTGAGAGACTTAAGAACATTCAATTAGATCTACATAAGGATTTTATTAGAGTAGTAGAAGAAAGCAGAGGATCTAAACTTAAAAAAGATGGTATTGAATTGTTTTCAGGAGAGTTTTGGGCGGGCAGTAAATCAAAAGAGCTAGGCTTGATTGATGGATTGGGTAATGCTAATGAAATTTTAAAAGAAAAATTTGGTGAAGATGTTGTTATTAAAAAATTTGAAAAACCTAAGGGCTGGTTAAGCAAAAAACTTTCTTCATCAAGTAATCAAATGGATCAATTAGCAAATATTTTAGAGGAAAGATCTATCTGGCAAAGATATGGCTTCTAAAGAAAAAATTATAAAACCTAAATTTCAATCATTTCAAGATACTATTTTGAATCTTCAAAAATATTGGGGTAAACATGGTTGTATTATTCTTCAACCTTACGATATTGAAGTAGGGGCTGGAACTTTTCACCCTGCTACAACTTTAAGATCATTAGGGCCTAAGCCATGGAAGGCAGCTTATGTTCAGCCATCAAGAAGACCTACTGATGGAAGGTATGGAGAGAACCCAAATAGATTGCAGCATTATTATCAATTTCAAGTTTTAATAAAGCCATCACCAGATAATATCAAAAAACTTTATTTAAATAGTTTGGCTGTTATCGGTATTAATCATAAAGAACATGACATTAGATTTGTTGAAGATGACTGGGAAAGTCCAACACTAGGCGCGGCAGGTTTAGGATGGGAAGTTTGGTGTGATGGAATGGAGATTACCCAATTTACATATTTCCAACAGATGGCTGGATTTGAATGTAAACCTGTTTCAGTTGAAATTACTTATGGCCTTGAAAGAATTTGCATGTTTACTCAACAAATGAAAAATGTTTATGATTTATTATGGAATAATGAAGGTATAAAATATGGGGATGTATTTCTTCAAGCAGAAAAAGAATTTTCAGCATATAATTTTGAACACGCTAATACAGATAATCTATTCAAAATGTTTGATATGCTTGAGCTTGAAGCAAAAGCATTGGTAGAAAAAAAAATTTCACTACCTGCATATGATCAATGTTTAAAAGCAAGTCATGTTTTTAATATCTTGGATGCAAGAGGAGTTATAAGTGTTGCCCAAAGAGCAGGTTATATAGGGCGTATTAGAGACATTACAAAAGCAGTTGCCGAAAGTTGGTTAAGCAGTCAAACAGATTAATGTCAGATTTTTTTATAGAGTTATTTAGTGAGGAAATACCAGCTGGTTTGCAGCGTAACTCACGTAATGTTTTACTAGAAAATTTTCAAAATTTATTTGAAGAAAAAAAAATTCTGTTCAAAAAAAGTTCTTCATTTTCAACACCAAATCGTCTTATAATTTTATTTGAGGGCCTATCTAAAGAAATAATACAAAAAGCCGAAGAAATAAAAGGACCAAATGTTAATGCTCCAGAAAAAGCTGTAGAGGGCTTTTTAAGATCAAATCTAATAGATAAAAAGGATCTCTTTATAAAAAAAATAGAAAAAGGAGAATTTTATTTTTTTAAGAAACCATCAAATAAAACTAATACAATAGATTTACTACAAGAATATACACCTTTAATCCTTGATAAATTACAATGGAAAAAATCTATGATTTGGGGAAATTATAATCTTAAATGGGCGAGACCATTAAAATCTATTTTAGCAGTTTTTGATAATAAAAGTTTAGATTTTAAATTTCATCATTTAATATCTTCCAACACAACATTTACTGATAAAGAGTTTGAAGATAAAAAAAAAATATTTAAGACTTTTAAAAGCTATAAAGATTTTTTCAATCAATCAGGTATAATTATAGACCACGTATTAAGAAAAGAGTTTATTGTTAAAGAAATTGAGAAAATATCAAGAAAAAATAATTTTACTGTTGAATCTAACAATAAACTTTTGGATGAGGTCACAGATATAGTAGAGCAACCGAATATTATAGTATGCAAATTTGATCAGAAATTTTTGAATATTCCAAAAGAAATTTTGATAATTACAATGCAATACCATCAAAAATATTTTCCAACATTTGATAAAAAAGGAAAAATTACCAATGAATTTTTAGTTGTAGCAAATAGCAATGATGAAAAAGGTTATATTAAACTGGGCAATGAAAGAGTTGTAGAGGCAAGATTAAGTGATGCTCAATTCTTTTGGGAAAAAAATAAATCTCAAAATTTAGTTAAGCAAGTTTCAAAATTAAAAAATATGAATTATTTTAAAGGTCTTGGAACTTATTTTGATAAGATTCAAAGAATGAGAAAACTTGGAGGAATGATCTCTGATGAACTATTGATTAGTAAAGATCAAGTTGAACTATCAGCATCAATTTGTAAAGTTGATTTAGTTTCTGATATCGTTGGTGAATTCCCTGAGCTTCAAGGAATTATGGGCGGACATTTCGCTGAAGTGCAAGGTTTTGATAAAGAAATAGCCCTAGCTGTAAGTGAACATTATCTACCAATAGGACTTGATAGTAAGACACCAAAAAAACCATTTAGTATTGCTTTAGCTTTAACTGACAAAATTGATACCTTGGTTGGGTTTTTTGGAATTAACCAAAAACCAACAAGCTCAAAAGATCCTTTTGCACTGAGAAGATCAGCATTAGGTGTTATAAAATTATTAATTGATAATAATAAAGAATTTAAAATTAAAGATCTTATTAGTTATTCAACTTCTCTACATAGGGACCAAGGCTTTGAACTTTCAAATGATTTATCTCAAAAAGAATTAGCAGAGTTCTTAATGGACAGATTAAAATATTATATGAAAGAAAAGAAAATTAGAACAGATATTGCTGAAGCTAGCATTAACTCATATGGAATAGACCATATGAATAAAATATATAAAAAAGCCATAACTTTAAATAATTTAATAAAAAAAGAAATTGGTGAAGATGTAATGGCAAGTTACAAAAGAGCTTCAAGTATACTGGAAAGTGAATTAAAAAATAGTGATCTTGAATTATCAAATACAACTGATCCTGGTATTTTTAAAAATGATTATGAGAAAAATTTATTAAAAAAGATTAATGAATTAAGGAAATATTTTACGAATATAAATAAAGATGAAAATTACATGGAATCACTTACGAATTTAGCAGGTGCCAAAAAAGTGATTTTTGATTTTTTTAACAATGTAAAAGTTAACGACGATGATAAAAGTATCAAAAAAAACAGATTGGAACTTTTGCAAATGTTATGTAGAACCTTTGATAACTACATAAACTTTTCAAATATTGAGACCAAATAGTGAATAAATTAATTTTAAATTTCAAGTCTAAGGACTCAAAAAAAATAAAAAATCCAAAAAACTTTTTGGGTGGAAAAGGTGCAAACCTTTCTGAAATGGGGAGAATAGGCTTGCCTGTTCCACCGGGATTTACTATCTCAACTAAAGTGTGTGAATTATTTTATAAAGATAAGAAAAAATTAAATCCACAAATAGTTAGTACTATAAAAAAGGAATTAAAAATTATTGAAAAAGAAGTTGGGAAAAAATTTGGTGATTTAAAAAATCCATTATTATTATCTGTTAGATCTGGTGCTAGAGTTTCTATGCCTGGTATGATGGACACAATTTTAAATTTAGGTTTGAATGATAAAACAGTAATTGCACTTGCAAATAAAACTTCCAATATGAGATTTGCAAAGGACAGCTACAGAAGATTCATCCAAATGTATGGAAATGTTGTAATGGGAGTTGAAGGTTATCATTTTGAAGAATTAATTGAAAACTACAAACTAACTAAAGGTGTTCTACTTGACACTGATTTAGATGAAAATGATTGGGAAGGGCTAATTAATGATTTTAAAAAAGTTGTTAAGGATCAGGCTAAAAAAGATTTTCCTCAAAATGTATATGACCAATTACTTGGTGCAATTAGTGCGGTATTTTTATCTTGGGAAAGCAATAGAGCAAAAGTCTACAGAAAATTAAACCAGATCTCTTCAGAATGGGGAACAGCAGTTAATGTTCAGTCTATGGTGTTTGGTAACATGGGTGATGATTGTGCAACTGGTGTTGTCTTTACAAGAAATCCATCAGATGGCGTTAATGAAGTTTATGGTGAATATTTAATTAATGCTCAAGGAGAAGATGTTGTAGCGGGAACAAGAACTCCTCAGTATATAACAAAAAAAGCAAGAAAAGATGCAAAGGTAAAAGAAGCTTCTATGGAAGAATCTATGCCAAAAGTATTTAAACAATTGGATAAGATTTTAAAAATTTTAGAAAAACACTATAAAGATATGCAAGACGTAGAATTTACAGTTGAAAATAATAAATTGTGGATGCTACAAACAAGATCTGGAAAGAGAACTTCAAAATCTGCAGTTAGAATTGCAGTTGATATGGTTAAAGAAAAGTTGATTTCTAAAAAAGAAGCAGTAATGAGAATAGATCCAGCTTCTTTAGATACATTGTTACACCCTACATTAGATGAAAAAAGCACACTAAACGTTATAGCAAACGGTTTGCCAGCATCTCCAGGCGCTGCAAGTGGTAAGGTTGTTTTTACATCAGAGGAAGCAGAAAGATTAAATAATGTTATGCAGGATACTATTTTGGTACGTGTGGAAACTTCACCTGAAGATATTCATGGAATGCACGCTGCAAAAGGAATTTTAACAGCAAGGGGTGGGATGACCAGTCATGCTGCAGTGGTTGCAAGAGGAATGGGAAGACCATGTGTTTCTGGCTCTAGTGAGATTGATATTAACTATGAAGCGAAAACCTTTAAAACTTCTTCTATTGAAATTAAAGAGGGAGACATTATTACAATTGATGGTTCAACAGGAAGAATTATTCTAGGAGAAGTGCCAACGGTTAAACCAGAAATTTCAGGAGACTTTTCCAAATTAATGAGCTGGGCAGATAATTTTAGAAAACTAAAAGTAAGAACGAATTCAGAAACACCATCAGATACAAAAACTGCAAGAGACTTTGGAGCAGAAGGCATAGGACTTTGTAGAACTGAACATATGTTTTTTGATGAAGAGAGAATTTTATCTGTTAGAGAAATGATTTTATCAAAAACAGTAGAAGATAGAAACAGGGCGCTAGCAAAACTTTTACCACATCAAAAAAAAGATTTTGTACAAATATTCAAAATTATGAATGGTCTTCCTGTCACAGTGAGACTGTTAGATCCACCATTACACGAGTTTCTTCCAAAAACAGAAAAAGAAATTAATGATGTAGCAAAAGTTGTAGGGTTACCATTAAAAGAAATTGAGTCTCGAATTAACGAGTTACATGAACAAAACCCGATGCTTGGTCATAGAGGGTGTCGATTGGGAGTTTCTTTTCCAGAAATTTATGAAATGCAATGTAGAGCAATCTTTGAGGCTTTATCTGAACTTAAGATAAAAAAAATTAAGTCGGCATTTCCAGAAATTATGATCCCTTTAGTATCAACTGAAGCTGAGATTAGAATAATGAAAGATTTAGTAGTCAGAGTTGCAAAAGAAGTTCAAAAGGATAAAAAAATTAAAATAGATTATTTAGTTGGTACAATGATTGAATTACCAAGAGCAGCAATTAAAGCTGATGATATAGCTAAACACGCTGAGTTCTTTAGTTTTGGAACTAATGACTTAACTCAAACAACATTCGGTTTAAGTAGAGACGATAGTGGTAAATTTTTAAATGATTACCTTGAGAATAAGATTTTTTCTATAGATCCATTTATCTCTATAGATGACGGAGTAGGTGATTTAATAGAAATTGCAGTTGAAAAAGGAAGAAAAACTAATAAAAAAATTAAACTTGGAATTTGTGGAGAACATGGTGGAGACCCTAAAAGTATTCACTTTTGTGCTAATGCAGGTTTGGATTATGTTTCTTGCTCACCATATAGAGTTCCAGTAGCAAGATTAGCTGCTGCACAAGCTGAACTTTCTAAAAAAAATTAGATTTCAAATTTAAAATCTATAGCTGGTACACTATGAGTGATACTTCCAATTGAAACTCTATCGACACCCGTTGCTACAATTTTTTTAATAGATTTAAAATTAACGTTCCCAGAAGCTTCTGTTTCATAATGTTTTTTAGCCATTCTAACACCTGCCTTGAGTGTTTTATTTTTCATATTATCAAACAAAACAGTATTAAATTTTAAACCCATTATTTTTTTGAGCTGATTTAAATTATCAACTTCTACTGTAATTTTTCTTCCTTTTTTATTTTTGATTGCAAGAGATACTAAAGTTTTAATATCAGAGCTTGCAATATGATTGTCTTTAATAAGAAATTCATCACTTAAATTAAACCTATGGTTTGTACCACCACCTAACGAAACGGCATATTTTTGTATTACTCTTAAGGTTGGAATTGTTTTTCTAGTACAGCAAATTTTAGTTTTTTTATTAGCTAATTTAACAAATTGATTAGTCTTAGTAGCAATTCCAGAGATATGACTTAAAAAATTTAAAGCAACCCTCTCACCAATTAAAATATTTTCAGCCCTACCCTCAATTGTTGCCACTACGTCGTTCTTTTTGACTATTGAACCTTCTTTTTTTTTAATAATAAATTTAATTTTATTATCAATTAATTTGAAGGTTTGTTTAGCAAACTCTAAGCCAGCAATTACAGCTTGTTGATTTGAAATTAATTTGATTTTTATAACTTTACTATTCTTAACTAAACTTGAAGTAATATCTCCATTTGGATAAAGATCCTCATTTAATGCAAGCTTAACTTTATTCTTGATATAATATTTGCTTAATTTAATTTTAGGCACATTTATTATCTGCCAATAGCAGTCATTCTTTCAACGGGTATTCTTGCTTTGTTGATAGTTTCATTATCCATAATTATCTCACCAGTTTCATTTTCTAAACAGGCCAAAATTTTTGGTAGAGTAATTCTTTTCATATGAGGACATAGGTTGCATGGTTTAATAAATTCAACATTAGGATTTTCTACCTGAATATTATCACTCATAGAACATTCCGTAACCATCATTACCTTTTTAGGTTGATTGTCCTCTACATATTTGATCATTCCTGAAGTTGAACCAGCAAAGTCACTTGCTTTAATTACATCGGGTGGACATTCAGGATGTGCAATAATCTTTATTCCTGGATTATTTTTTCTTATATCGTGGATTTCTTTTTCGTTAAATTGGTCATGAACAATGCAAATTCCTTTCCAAGCAATAATTTCAACATCTGTCTGAGAAGCTACATATTTAGCTAAATAATCATCAGGTAGAAATATAACTTTTTTAACACCAAGAGAATTAACAATCTTAACGGCATTAGCTGATGTACAGCAAATGTCAGTTTCAGCTTTAACATCTGCCGAAGTATTTACATATGAGACAACAGGTACCCCTGGATATTTTTCTTTTAATAATCTTACATCCTTACCTGTAATAGAGGATGACAAGGAGCATCCTGCAAGCATATCGGGTAACAAAACTTTTTTTTGTGGACTCATTAATTTTGCTGTCTCTGCCATAAAGTGTACACCAGCCATTACAATAATATCTGCTGAAGTTTTTGAAGCTTCTACTGCTAGAGCCAAAGAGTCAGCTGCAAAATCTGCTACACCGTGATAAATTTCTGGTGTTTGATAATTATGCGCAAGAATAACCGCATTTTTTTCTTTTTTTAATTGATTAATTCTATGAATATAGGGAGCATGAACTGACCATTCAATCTCAGGTAAAACCTTAGAGATTTTTTGATAAATTGGATCGGTTGCTTTTTTTACTTCTTCAGTAAACTCCATATTAAAACCTATCAATTTGATACAATCTTGTCATGCATTTATTCTGACGCACTAATTAATCCAACTAGGAATTTTGATTTTTAACTTAGCGTTTTTGCTTTTAAACTCATTTTCTTGATTAAAATTATCATCCAAATATTTAATTAAAGCAAAAGGATATTCATTACTTATTAAAACTTTTCCTATCTCAAAATCACCATTATAGATTAAATCATCTTGATTTATTTCTCCTTCAATTAAATAAATAGGTAATAATCTTTTTGAAAGTTTATTTTTTAATTTAATTCTTGCGGTATTCTCTTGCCCAACATAACAGCCTTTTTTAAAGTCTATTCCATTCAATTCTTCAAAGTTACATTCAATTCCAAATAGCTTATTCTGTAATTCATTCATGTTTTTTTGAGGAATTCCTAATTGATGACTCAATTTATAATATTCAGTAATTGGAGAATCTTTTAGCTCTAATTTTTTTAAAGACAGATAAAGCTTTTCTAAATTGATGATAAGCCTTGCACCTAAATCTTTATTTCTTGGGTCTAACAAGATGGAATCTTCTCTATATTTAATTGTATTCCCAGCAATATCTTTTGATCCTTCAAATTCTAAAAATTTTTCTTTATTAAACGCAGCTACAACAAATTCGTTACTAAGATTCATAATTTCAACTTTTGATCTAAGTTTATAGACACTAAGTTGTTTGAAAAGTGCTTCTGTTTGAGATTTTTCACAGTCAATGAAGTAGCCAGACTTGTGTTTTATGATAATAAAAGCAAAAAGAAATTTTCCTTGAGGAGTTAATAGTGATGCAAAACAACTACTGTCTTCACTTACTTTATTAATGTCATTACTAATCATATTCTGTAAAAATTCTTTAGCATCTGCACCGTTTATATACAGAATTCCTCTATCTTCTAAAATGTATACATTTTGATTATTCATAATTGATTGATGTCTTAATATAATATAATTACTTTTTTCATAAATGTTAGATCTAATAATTAAAAACGGTTCTTGCTACATAGATAAAGATCTTAAAGATCAAGATATAGCAATCAAAGATGGTAAAATCATAGAAATTGGTAAAATTGATAGTGAAGCAAAAGAAGTTTTTGATGCCAAGGGATTAACTGTTTTACCAGGATGTATTGATACTCAAACTCATTTTAGGGAACCCGGATCAACTGACACAGAAGATCTTCATTCAGGAAGTAGGGCAGCAATTGTTGGAGGAATAACGAGTGTTTTTGAAATGCCAAATACTAATCCACCAACTTCTAATAAAGTTGAATTTCAAAAGAAATTAGATCTTGCAAAAAATAGAATGTATTGCAACTATGCTTTTTATTTTGGTGCAACACCAGATAACGCTGATGAGTTAGCAGACTTAAAAAACTTAGAAGGATGTTGTGGAATTAAGCTTTTTGCCGGTTCTTCGACGGGAAATCTATTAGTTCAATTTGAAGAAGATATTGAAAAAGTATTTAAAAGTAGTTCTAAAGTTGTTTCAGTTCACTCTGAAGATGAAGAAATTTTAAATAGGAATAAAAAATTAATTAAAGATGGAGATGTTCACTCACATCCAATTTGGAGAAGTGAAGAATGTGCAATTTCATCGACTAGAAGAATTGTAAGAATAGCTGAGCGATATAAAAAAAAAGCACACATCCTTCATGTAACAACCAAACAAGAAATTGATTTTTTATCGCAGCACAAAGGTAACATCACATTTGAGATAACACCTCAACATCTAACAATCTATGCTCCAGATTGTTATGATAAACTTGGAACATATGCTCAAATGAACCCACCAATAAGAGATAAGTCTCACTATGACAGGTTATGGTATGGAGTAAAAAATAATCTTAATGACACAATTGGGTCTGATCATGCTCCACATTTAAAAGAAAATAAAGAAAAAAAATATCCCAATTCACCATCTGGAATGCCAGGTGTTCAGACACTTTTACCAGTTATGTTAAACCATGTTAATGATGGAAAATTAAGTTTAGAACAATTAATGAATTCTATATGTGAAAATCCAGTAAAAATTTTTGGCATTCAAGATAAAGGTTTTATTAAAGAAGGATTTGATGCAGACTTTACAATTGTTGATATGAATAAAAAAATTACAATTAAAAATGAAAATATTGAAAGTAAATGTGCTTGGTCACCTTTTGATGGATATGAATTTAAAGGAACTCCCGTGTCAACAATTATTGCTGGCCAAATCAAAATGAGAGATGGTAAGATATTGGGAGAACCTGACGGTAAGCCTTTAAAATTTTAAATAGTTTTTATAGTAAAGCTATTTACCAGAACAACACCAGTAACAATAAAGAATAACCCTAAAACAGCCTGCCATGATAGTGATTGTTTGAAGAAAATATATCCTAATATTGCAATTGTAAATATGCCAAGGCCACTCCATGTTGCATAAACAATAGCGATAGGAAGTTTATCAACCACAAATGTTAAAAGGTAAAATGAAGATAGATACAAAATTGCAAGTGTTGTGGTTGGAATTATTTTGGTAAAATTTTGTGACACGGGTAATAACATTGTTCCACCTACCTCACAAAAAATTGCAATAGTTAAAAATAAATATGTCTTTATCATTATTTAAGAATACTATTTTTCATTAAGTCTTCTTTTATCTCAGTTAAAATTACAGGATCATCAATAGTTGCTGGCATTTTATAATCTTCCCCATCAGCAATTTTTCTTATTGTTCCTCTTAATATTTTTCCAGATCTTGTTTTTGGCAATCTTTTAATAACAATTACAATCTTAAATGCAGCAACAGGACCAATTTTATCTCTAACCATCTGAACGCACTCTTTTGAAATTGTTGTGTGATCTTTTTCAACACCAGATTTAAGAACGACCAAACCAATTGGCAATTGTCCTTTTAATTTATCTGCAACACCTAATACTGCACACTCAGCAACTGATTGGTGTTCTGATAAAACTTCTTCTATAGCGCCTGTAGATAATCTATGACCTGCAACATTAATAATGTCATCTGTTCTAGACATAATCCAAATGTAACCATCTTCATCTATATGACCTGCATCATAAGTTTCATAGTAACCGTCATAGTTGGTCATGTAATTATCTTTGTATCTTTTATCTGCATTCCATAATGTTGGAAAAGTCCCAGGAGGCAAAGGTAATTTTATAACTATATCTCCCATCTCATTAGGTTTTGCTAAAGTTTGATCTGGCTTCATAATTTGAACGTCATAACCAGGAACAGCCTTACAAGCTGAGCCATACTTTGTTTTCATCATTTCAATTCCTGTACAATTAGAACTAATTGCCCAACTAGTTTCAGTTTGCCACCAATGATCAATTACAGGAACTTTTAATAAATTTTCTGCCCACTTAATGGTATCTGGGTCTGCTCTTTCACCAGCTAAAAACAATGACTCAAATTTACTTAAATCATACTTGGAAAAAAATTTTCCCTCAGGGTCTTCTTTTTTAATAGCTCTAAAAGCAGTTGGTGCAGTAAAAAGTGATTTTACTTTATAATCAGAAATTATTTTCCAAAAAGCACCGGCATCAGGAGTGCCAACGGGCTTTCCTTCAAATAATACCGTAGTGCAACCTTTAAATAAAGGGGCATAAACAATATAAGAGTGACCAACAATCCATCCAATATCACTTGCTGACCACCAAACATCATCAGCATCAATGTTATAAATATTTTTCATAGTCCATTTTAAAGCAACTATATGACCACCAATATCTCTAACTATTCCTTTTGGCACACCCGTAGTTCCTGAGGTATATAAAATATAAGCTAAATCATTTGAATTCATTTCAACACAATCTACTTCTTTTGCATTTGAAAGTGCTTCATCCCAACTGATTTCTTTTGGAGCATTTATATTTGCTTCATTTCCAGATCTTTGAAATAGGATTATTTTTTCTATCTTATGAGATGCCATTTTTATGGCTTCATCCACTAGAGGTTTGTACTCAACAGTTCTTCCAGGTTCAAAGCCACACGAAGCCGTAACTAATATTTTTGCTTTACTATCATCGATTCTGCTTGCTAATTCACTGGATGCAAAACCACCAAATACCACAGAGTGAATTGCTCCAATTCTTCCACAAGCCAACATTGCAATAACGGCCTCTGGGATCATGGGCATATAGATTATAACCCTATCTCCCTTATTAACCCCTTGGTTTTTTAAAGCTCCTGCAAATTTTGAAACTTTTTCTCTTAATTCTTTATAGGTAAACTGCTTTTTGTTGCCAGTTATTGGGCTGTCATAGATTAAAGCTAGCTTGTCACCTCTACCTTGATCGATATGAATGTCTAAAGCATTATAACAAGTGTTGGTAACACCATCCTCAAACCATTTATAAAAAGGTGGATTAGATTTATTTAAAATTTTAGTGGGTTTTTTAAACCAAAAAATATCATTAGAGACTTCTTGCCAAAAATCTTCAGGATTTTTTAAAGAATTTTGGTAAATATCATTAAATTTTTTTGACATATTATTTGATTCTATTTTGTTATTTTTTTAAGATTATTAAATTAAAAATTGTATTTAAATTTAAAAAGTAAGTAAAATCAATACAAATTAGATGTAATTAGGACTTCTAAAAACTAAATAACTTTGATAGTTACACCCCAACATGACTTAAGCGTTTGTTTAAGTCTAGTTTATATAAACTAAAAGTTAAAAACTAACAAAAGAGGGAGTTTTTTATGAAAAAACTAAAATTGTTTGCTCTTACAGCTGTAGCCCTAATGGGTGTTTCAGGTGTAGCAAACGCAGAAACTGCGATGTTAGCATCTGATGACTTTGTCGGAATTTCGTTCTGGCTTGTGTCAATGGCGTTATTAGCGTCAACTGCATTCTTTTTTATTGAAAGAGCATCAGTTCCAGCTAACTGGAGAGTTTCAATCACTGTTGCAGGACTAGTTACTGGTATTGCATTTATTCATTACATGTACATGAGAGATGTATGGGTTACGACTGGTGAGTCACCAACAGTATACAGATATATCGACTGGTTAATTACAGTTCCATTATTGATGTTAGAATTCTATTTTGTTCTTGCAGCAGTAAATAAAGCAAACTCTGGAATATTCTGGAGATTGATGATTGGTACTTTAGTAATGTTAATCGGTGGATACTTAGGAGAAGCAGGATACATCAACACTACACTTGGTTTTGTAATCGGTATGGCTGGATGGTTCTACATTCTTTATGAAGTATTCTCAGGCGAAGCAGGAAAAAATGCAGCGAAAAGTGGAAACAAGGCTCTTGTTACTGCATTTGGTGCAATGAGAATGATCGTTACAGTTGGTTGGGCTATCTACCCATTAGGTTATGTATTTGGTTACATGACTGGTGGAATGGACGCAAACTCACTAAACGTGATTTACAACGCAGCTGACTTTTTGAACAAGATCGCTTTTGGTCTAATCATTTGGGCAGCAGCAATGTCTCAACCTGGTAGAGCTAAGTAGTTTTACTCGTTAAATAATTAGAAGAAGGGCAGGTATGTTTTTACATACTTGCCCTTTTTTTTTATCTCATTATATTTAGATATATGCCAAAGATTACATACTTAGAAGATAATGGAAAGTCTCATACCATAGAAGTTTCCAATGGATTGAGTGTAATGGAGGGCGCGGTTCAAAACGACATTCCTGGAATTGATGCTGATTGTGGTGGTGGAATGGCTTGTGCTACTTGTCATGTTTATGTCAAAGAAGAATGGTTTGATAAACTTCCAAAAAAAGAAGACGGAGAAGAAGACATGTTAGATATGGCGTTTGAACCAAAACAAAACAGTAGATTGAGTTGTCAAATATTAGTTTCAGATGAATTAGATGGACTAACAGTTAGCATTCCATCAAAACAAGGTTAAATGATTAAAACAGATGCATTAATAATTGGCGCAGGTCCAACAGGATTATTTTGTGCTCATCAACTAGGTTTAATTGGATTGAATTGTGAGATAGTTGATAATTTAGATAAAATTGGAGGCCAATGTATTGAACTTTATCCAGACAAACCAATTTATGATATTCCAGCAGTTCCAGAATGTACTGGAGAGGAATTAACTAATAATTTAATCAAACAAATAAAGCCTTTTAATATTAAATTTCATCTTAATGAAAGAGTAGAAGAAGTTAATAAAGTTAATAATAAGTGGATTGTAAAAACAAATAAAAATAAAGAGTTTGAAACACCAAATATAATTATTGCTGGTGGTGTGGGATCGTTTGAGCCAAGAAAATTTTCGCCAAAAGAATGTGAAAAATATGAAAATCGATCTTTATTTTACTCAATTAAAGATAAAACAATTTTTCAGGATAAAACAATTTCAATATTTGGAGGAGGAGATTCAGCATTAGATTGGGCAATTGAATTATCAAAAAGCTCATATGTAAACTTAATACACAGAAGAGATGAATTTACAGGAGCTCAATTGAGCATAGATAAAATTAAAGAATTAGAAAAATCTGGAAAACTAAAAATTTATACTAAATACCAATTAAACTCAGTTAAGGGAGAGCAAAATATTAAATCAATAGAAATAAAACATGACGACGAAAGTTTAAAAGAGTTAGAAACAAATTATGTTTTGGGCTTTTTTGGACTGATTATGAAGCTTGGTCCTATTGTAGACTGGGGTTTAAACTTAGATAAAAAAACAATTCCCGTTAACACAGAAAATTTTGAAACAAACCTAAATGGTATATTTGCAATCGGAGATATTTGTACCTATCCTGGAAAACTAAAATTAATACTTTCAGGATTTCATGAAGGAGCATTAGCTGCGAGAGGTTGCTTTAAGTATGCTAAGCCAGATGAAAAATACAGATTCGAGTTTACCACTTCCTCTAAGACGGTAAAAGGCAGACTAGGTGTTAAAGAGTGATAGAGTTATTTACAGCAGATACTCCAAACGGAAAAAAAATTACAATAATGTTAGAGGAAATAGGTTGTGATTTTAAAATTACTAAAATTGATCTGTCAAAAGATGAACAATTTAAAACAGATTTTAAAAAGATAAGCCCGTTTGGAAAAATACCAGTAATTATAGATCACGAAAATGGACAGTCATTATTCGAGTCTGGAGCAATACTTATATATTTAGCAGAAAAATATAATAAATTTTATGAAGTAAAAGATCGAAATGTTATAAATCAATGGTTGATGGCACAGATGGGAATTATTGGACCAATGATCGGGCAACATCATCAATTTCATCATTATAATCCTGGTAAAAGTGAATTTGGAGAAGAAAGATATTTTAAAATTACAAAAAGAATTTATGGCGAATTGGATGAAAGATTATCTTCATCAAAATACTTAGCTGGAAACGAATATACGATTGCAGATATTGCAACTTGGCCATGGATTGCAAGACATGAATGGCATGATATTGGTCTTAAAAATTATAACAACTTAACTAGATGGTATTTAGATATTGCAAAAAGAGAAGCTGTTGTAAAAGGGTACGATTTATTAAAAAACAACTCTAAGATTCCACAACCATAATAATCTTTATGAGTGTTTTGATTTCATCAATATACTTTAGTCCCGTAAAATCTTTATCTTTTACAAATATCAAATCATGCATCATTAAAAAAGATTTGGGAATTGTAAATGATAGGAGTTTTGCATTTTCCAGAATTATTGACTTAAAAAAAGCACTTATAATTGAGAAAAACCCAAGTGAAAGAAAGCTTAATAATTTCTTAACATTAAAAAATTCACCAGTTTTAAATAAATATAATTTTGAATACAAAAATAATAAATTAATTTTAAAACTTGGTGACAAGCAGCTATTATCAATAATAGCAGATGATCCAGAGCAAAAATCTATACTTGTAAATAAAATACTAGAATTAGAAAATTCATTAACCAAACCAATTTTCTTATTACAAAGTAATATTGCTCCTTTCTTTGATACATCTCATTCAAATAAGATCTTTAATTCCATATCCCTTATCAATTTAAATAGTATTAAAGATTTTGAAAAAAAAATTAATCAAAAAATTGAATTAGAGAGATTTAGAGGAAATTTTTACATTGAAGGACTTAAAGCTTGGGAAGAGCGTAAATGGATTGGAAAGATTATAAAAATTAATAATATTTCTTTTAAAATAGAAAAAAATATTCCACGTTGTACTGCAGTTAATTTAAAACCTGAAACAGATATTAGTGATAAGAGTTTGCTGAAGTTATTAAAAAAAAACTACGATCATTGTGATATGGGTGTTTACTTGAGGTCTTTAGATGAAGGCAAAGTAGAAGCAGGAAATATAGTGGAATGTTAATAATAAAGAGGTTTTAGCTATCAATTTCTAAGTTTAATCATCAGCGTATACCTTTTCATCTTTTTCATGCTTTTCTTGTGCTGCAATACAAAGATGGGCAACTGGTCTAGCCATCAATCTTTTTAATCCAATTGGTTCAGCAGTTTCTGCACAAAATCCAAAAGTTTTATCTTTTATTCTTATTAAAGCTTGGTCAATTTTAGAAATTAATTTGATTTGTCTATTAATTGCTTTCATTTCTACAGTTTTATCCGTGTAAGAACTTGCTTGATCAACAATATCTGCTGAAACACTATTGTCATCCATTGACCCATTGTAAAGAGCTTCATTATTTGCTTTTACCAATTCTTTTTTCCATTCAGTAAGTTTTATCTTAAAAAAAGATAAATGTTTATCGCACATATATTTTTCTGTTTCTTTTGGGATATATGTTTTTGAAATTTTAATTGGTGCCTTTACTTTGATTTCAGGTGTACTATTTTTTTTTATTACTTTAGTAGCTTTTTTGACTACAGCAGCAACTTTTTTTGTTTTAACTATTGTCTTTTTAGTAGATGATTTTGAGATTTTAGGCATATGTATAAATTTAGTGGCCGGAGTATATTCAGCAATTAATACGTGTCAAGCAAGCTTAATTCATATAAAATCAATGAAATGTTAATCAATAAAAACAATATAAATAAATTGTTTTATAGTTTTCTTATAATTCATTTAATTTTATGGACATTGATTCCAACATTAACAAATAACAATTTACCACTTGATACAATTGAAGCCTTGGCTTGGGGAAGTAATTTAGATTGGGGATTTAATAAACATCCACCAGCGAGTGCATTTTTTCCAGAAGTTATTTATCAAGCATTTGGTTCGCAGGACTGGTTTTATTACTTGTTAAGTCAATTGTTTGTAGTAACTGCATTTATTATTGTTTTTAAATTTGCTGAAGAACTTTTTAAGAATAAAACTTTAAGTTTAATATCGGTACTTCTTTTAGAGGGTATTTATTTCTATAATTTTACAACACCCGAATTTAATGTGAATGTTTGCCAATTACCTTTTTGGTCGTTGTGTGTTTATTATTCTTGGAAAATATTTGATAAAAAAGCAATAAACTTTAAGGATTGTTTTTTGCTTGGAGTTTTTGCAGCCATAGGTTTTTTATCAAAATATCTTTTTGTTTACCTTCTAATATCAATAGTCCTATTATTTTTTTATATAATTTTTGTAAAAAAATATCAAAAATTTGATTTTAAATATCTAATATCTTTTGAGGTCTTTATTGTTTTATTAATTCCTCATTTAATTTGGTTAACTAATAATGATTACATTACGATTACATACGGGCTAGCCAGAACAGGGCTTGAGACTTCAAGTTTATTAGATCATATAACTTACCCTTTAATATTTTTAGGTAAACAAATGGGAATACTAATTCCATTTTTTTTAATGTCATTTTTTATAATAAAAAAAATTAAGTTAAAAGTAACTTTAAAAGATAAGAAGCTATTGTTCTTAATATTTATTAATCTAATTCCAATTGGATTAATGTTCTTAACCTCCATGTTAACAGGGTCTAAATTAAGAACAATGTGGATGACCCCATTTTATTTATTTTTTGGTGTATTCATTATCTATATTTTTCAAGCACAAATAAATCTTAAAAAGTTAAATGGGTTTATATCAATATTTTTGATCTTGTTTATTTTTTCACCCTTTACTTATGCCTATATTTCAATTACTGAAACTGACAAAAGAACAGATTATTTAGGTAAAGAAATAGCAATTAAAACTGAATACTTATGGAAGCAAAATTATACATTGCCAATTAATGTTGTCCTTGGCGATGAATGGCATGCTGGAAATTTATCATATCACCTAAATTCTAGACCCGTTTGGGAAGGGGTGATTACAAAAGATAAGCTTAATTCATTGTCGAAATATATTTGCATTGATAATATTTGTGTAGGAAATAGATGAGCAAGATAAAAATTTTAATCCCTATATATAATGATTGGCAGTCAGCTTTTAAACTTTTAGAAGATATAGACTTACAAGTTAATGATTTAAAGCATGAATTCTCAATTATAATTGTAAACGATTGCTCTACGGAAGAAAAACCTACCAATGATTTTAATTTTAATAACCTTAAGTCTATAAAAATAATCAACATGAAAACAAATAAGGGACATGCTAGATGTAATGCGTCTGGCTTAAGATATATTGCTGAGCATGAAGATTACGATTATATAATTCCAATGGATGGAGATGGTGAAGATAGACCGGAAGAAATAACTCTTCTTATTAATAAGATAAATAACTATCCTGATAAAGTTATTACAGCTAATAGAGTAAAAAGATCTGAAGGTTCTTTCTTTAAACTTTGTTACCTTTTACACAAATATTTAACTTTTGTTTTCACCGGACAGTCTATTAAGTTTGGTAATTTTATTTGCTTACCTAAATTTGCAGTTAAT
The DNA here is from genome assembly GCF_059417905.1 of Candidatus Pelagibacter sp. PS_23. Lineage (NCBI taxonomy): Bacteria > Pseudomonadati > Pseudomonadota > Alphaproteobacteria > Candidatus Pelagibacterales > Candidatus Pelagibacteraceae > Candidatus Pelagibacter > Candidatus Pelagibacter sp. PS_23. The sequence goes on from NZ_CM182071.1 coordinate 226,821, forward strand.
AAAATGATAAAAGATAAAGCAACATGGAGTAGTTTTTCAGGTGCTGTTGCTAAACTATTTAAAGATAGAAAATCTATCCCATCAATAAGAGGTAAAAGATTTTTTGGTCCATCGAAAATGAGTTTTATTAACTTATTAAAACACTCACTATCAATTATAGCTGTTTTTAAAATGACACTATTGATTAGATCTATATTTTTTTTAATTGCTTACTTATTTTTAGTTGCCGGTAATCTATCATGGATTACATTATTGCCTGTTATAGGAGTTATTATTATGATGATTTCAGTAATTATACTTTCTCAGAGAGAAAGTATTTTAGAATTTGAAAACTCTTTAGAAAATATTAGCAGCATAGATCAACTTAAATAGCTTTTATTATTGGTAGCGAATGAAAATCAGCTGTATCTATCTTTGAAGAGTGATCTCTTCTCATATTCCATTTTTTATTTACTCCAGCGCTAGCTAAACTTAATGTTGATCGTCCATACTTATAATTTGTGCTATCAATAGATCTCATTAAGCCTTTAATTTTCTCATCTTTTTCAGTGGAAAATAGATTTGTACTGCCACTTGAATTAACTAAACCAGTCAATGTTATTCCTGCTTTTTGATATCTGTATCCATTAATAAAGATTTCATTTAATGCAATCAAAGCAGTTTTAACTATTTCAATACTATTATTGGTAGCTATTGGAAAATCTATAGTTTTAGCATTTGAATAATACACCCCTCTATTTTGAAAAGGGCTTGTTCTAACAGACACGGTTATTGATTTTGCTATTAAAGATTCTGATCTAATTTTTTCTGAAGCATTTAAACAATAACTTGCAACTGCCTCTTCTAACTCTTGAAACTTTTCAACCCTTGTACCAAATGACCTTGATACTACACAACTTTTTCTTTTGGAAGTTTTAGTTTCTAGTGGGATACAAGGAATACCTCTAAGTTCTAATGCTGTTCTAGAACTTAAAACGTTAGAACTTTTTTTAATCCAAGTATTTGACATATTCTTTAATTGTTTGGCATTATAAATTCCATTTTGATGATAAAATTTTGTCATCTGTTTACCAACTCCCCACACATCGTTGATATCTATTTTTTCTAATAGTGGATCAATATTTTCAATTCCTATCAAGTTTGTAACACCAGATTGTTTTTTCTTTGCTATATGATTTGCAATTTTGCTTAGTGTTTTTGTTTTAGCAATACCAATACTAGTTGGAATTCCTGTCCATTGTAAAACAATGCTTCTAATTTCTTTTCCCACATCTTCTACTTCATCATCTGGATAATTACTCAAATCTAAAAAGGCCTCATCTACTGAATATATTTCTAATTCAGGATTAAATCTTTTTAAAGTTCTCATCACTCTTCTAGATAAATCTCCATACAAAGAATAATTTGAAGAAAATACATAAACTTTATTTTTAAGTATTATTTCTTTAGCTTTAAAGTAAGGCTCACCCATTTTAATACCAAGAAACTTTGCTTCATTCGATCTTGCAATAATACAGCCATCATTATTCGACAATACGACAACTGGCTTATTTCTAATCTTAGGATTAAATAATCTTTCACAGGAAACATAAAATGAATTACAATCTACTAATGCTATTTTCTTAGTACGTTGAATGGATGACATAAGTCACAACCCCCCAAATAAACACTTCAGTTTCATCTCCAATAATTATTTTATCTTCAATATTTTTTGAACCTGATGTTAAAAATTGACCATCTTTTGATTTAACAAAACTTTTAACAACTAACTCATCATGAACATTTGCAACCACTGTTGAAAAATTTTTAGGTTTTAAGCTTCTATCAATAACTAATAAGTCACCATCATAAATACCAACATCAGTCATCGATTTTCCCTGAACTCTAATGATAAAAGTTGCAGGAACATTTTTGATTAAGTGAACATTAAGATCTACATCTTCTTCAATGTAATCTGTTGCAGGAGAGGGAAAGCCAGCTCCAGCTTTATGCAAGTAAAAGGGAATAGTTAATTTCATGTTCTTGTTTTGTTCTAATCTATAGACTAGTTATACAGTACACGCAATAGGTTGTATTTTGAGTCTGTAACTGAATCAAAGGTGAATCAAAACGTGAACATTGAAACTACATTTTGTGCTCTTGTGGATAACTTCAACCAGAGATAGTTTAAGCTTCATATTAAAATGAAAAAATTTCTATCAATTGTGTTTCTTAGCTTAATTATAACTTCTAACAGTATGTCATATGAAGAAGCAAACTATGAAGTAGTGAAAAAAAATGAAGTTTATGAAATCAGAAAATATTCTGATCGTTTAGCAATTGAAACAGATATATCAAATGAAGGCAACAGTTTTAGAAAATTATTTAACTACATATCAGGCAACAATGATAAAAATGAAGAGATTAAGATGACAACACCAGTCACTCAGGTAGAGAAAAAAGGAAATATGACCATGCAATTTTATTTACCTTCAAGATTTAATAAAGAAAACATACCGAGCCCGTCTAATCCAGATGTTAAAATATTAAATATTAAAGGTGGTTATTATGCAGTTATTAGATACTCAGGAAGGGCTTCTGATAAAAATTTTATTAAACATAAAAGCATTTTAGAAAATGAATTAAAAAAAGATAATATGATAATTTTGAGCCCACCTATTAAAGCAACTTACGATGGACCTTTCACGCTACCCATGAACAGAAGAAATGAAGCAATGTTTGAAATAAATATAAAAAATAAAGGAGAAATATAAATGAAAAAACTAACATGTCACTGTGGAGAAGTAGAAGCAGAAATAAACGTGCCTGATAACTTAGAAAAAGTTTTAAAATGTAATTGTTCTATTTGTAAAAGAAAAGGAGCAATAATGTCTATGGTTAAGAACGAAGATTTTAAAATAATTAAAGGTGAGGATAAGTTAAAACTTTATCAATTTCATTCAAAAATTGCGAAACACTATTTTTGTTCGAACTGCGGAATTTATACACATCATAATCCAAGAGCCAATCCAGCTATGACAGGATTTAATCTTGGATGCGTAGATGAGATAAATACTTTTGAATTAGAAAATGTTGCGGTCAACGATGGGCAAAATCATCCTCTAGACAATAAGTAATTTTTTATGCAAGCAATTAATGATTGTTTTAAAAAAGTAAAAAAAGATTGTTTTAAATTTATCTCTTCTCAAGAAACAAAGAAGGATAAATTTAAAAATAAAGATAAGATGATCAAATCTTTTTTAATACCTGTTAGTTTTTGGATAGCAAAAAAAGTTAATAAAAAAAAACCATTAATGATAGGTTTAGCTGGAGGACAAGGGTCAGGCAAAACAACTATCTCATCAATTTTAACTTTAATTTTAAAAAAATATTTTAAGTTAAATGTTTTTAAAGTTTCTATTGATGATTTTTATAAAACAAGAAAAGACAGAATATTATTGTCTAAAAATAAACACCCTTTATTAATGACAAGAGGAGTACCAGGAACTCACGATGTAGATTTAATGTTAAATTTTTTTAAACAGATTAAAGATAAAAACTTTAAAAGTTTACAAATTCCAACATTTGATAAAGCAATAGATGATAGGTGCCAAAAGAGTTTATGGTATAAAATCAAAACAAAGCCTGATGTGGTTATTTTTGAAGGTTGGTGTGTTGGAGCAAGAGCTCAATCAAGTAGCCAACTTAAAAAACCAATTAACTCACTTGAAAAAGTTTATGATCAAGGAACTAAATGGAGAACCCATGTTAACAATCAATTAAAAACTAAATATAAAACCTTATTCAAACAATTAGATGGATTACTGTATCTAAAGGCTAAAAACTTTAACTTATTAAGAGAATGGAGATTAAAACAGGAGCGAAAGCTCTGGGTTCAAACAAAAAACAAGAAAAACCTAAAGATTATGAGCAGTGGAGATGTGATAAACTTTATGCAGACTTATCAAAGAATTACTCAACAAATGTTTAAAGATGCGATAAAAAGCTCATCAGTTATAATGAATTTAAATAGTAATCATCAGATTGAAAAAATAAAATTTAAAAAATAATGAAAAAAATAATATTAATATCCTTAGCTATTATTCTTTTTAATGGAAAAGCTTTTTCAGTACCTTTATCAAAAGCATTGTTACAAGCGTACAATGAAAACCCAGTATTAAATGCAGAACGTGAAAATATTCAAGTTTCTAGAGAAGATGTAAAAATATCAAGAAGTGAATTTTTACCAAGTGTAACACTGTCAGGTTCTAAGAGCCAAGAAAATACAGAAAAGTTAACTGATGGAACAGGTGCTAATTCATCTTTTACTGATGTCGATCCAAAAACTCAATCAATAAATATTGAGCAAAAATTATTCCAAGGATTTGCAGGTATAGCCAGCATGGAAAAAAGTAAAATTGGATTAACTTTAGCTGAGGCAAAACTTTTAAAAACTGAACAGGAGATTTTGTACCAAGCTATTGAAGCTTATTCAGGTTTAGTTTTTTCTGATGAAAAACTTAAGATTAATCAAGATAACGTTAACCTGTTAAAGAGGCAAGTTGAGACCAATCAAGCAAGATTAGAAAGAGGTCAAATTACTATATCTGATTTAGCACAATCTGAGTCTTCACTTGCAGGTGCGCAAGCACAATTTTTACAAGCAAAAAATGAAACAATTACAGCTAAGCTAACCTATGAAAAAATTATAGGCCCAATTGTAAATACTAATACTTTAAGTAAGAATTCAGATTTAAACTTTGAATTACCAAAAGATTTAAATGAAGCAATTGAAATTTCAAAAACAACTAATCCAAATTTAATTATTTCAAGGTTAGAGTATGAACAATCTGAACAAGATGTAACTATAGCCAGATCTGATCTATCACCGTCTGCATCTTTATCCTTTAATAGTTCAAAATCAGACAATGTAAGTTCAAGTATTGGAGAGCGTGATAAAGAAATATTAAAAGCAACTATTTCATGGCCAATTTTTAATGGTGGAAAAAATACTGCCTCATTAAATAAAAGTAAAAATTTGAAAAATAGAAAAAAATTATTATTAGATAATACCTTAAAAACAAATGATGCAAATATTGCAAGTGCATGGTCAAGCTTTCAAGTATCAAAAAGTTTATTGAATTCAGTTACTGCGCAAGTTAAAGCTGCAGAAACGGCAAACGAAGGAATAACAGTTGAATATGAAACAGGTCTTGGAAGATCTACACTTGATGTTATTCAGTCAAACTCAATTTTATTAAACTCAAAAATAAGCCTAGCAAATTCTGAAAGAAATTATTTACTTTCACAATTTAAACTTCTTCAAGCCATTGGTTTGTTGAATAGTAATTACTTAAAAATACAGTAATTAAGCCATTTTATTATAAAAAAAATAACTATTGAAAATAAGAACAAAATGTGTACATTTAAGAGACGATTCGAACACTAATTATTTAATAAAAAAGGCATAAAATGACTAAAAACAACCTAAAAGTAGTTAAATCTACAAAAGCGCAACAATCAGAAGGCAACGAAAAAAATAAAGCTTTGGACGCAGCAATGAGCCAAATTATCGATAATTTTGGAAAAGGATCGGTAATGAAACTTGGCCAAAGAAGAGCGATGGACGTCGAGTCTGTTTCAACTGGATCATTAAGTTTAGATGTAGCGCTTGGAATAGGAGGCTTACCAAAAGGAAGAGTTATTGAAGTCTATGGACCAGAATCATCTGGTAAAACAACTTTAGCATTGCAAGTATTAGCAGAAGCCCAAAAAGCTGGAGGAATTTGTGCGTTTATAGATGCAGAGCATGCCTTAGATCCAATTTATGCAAAAAAACTTGGTGTAGATACTGAAGAATTATTAATTTCACAACCTGATACTGGCGAACAAGCTTTAGAAATAGCTGATACTTTAGTTAAATCAGGATCGATTTCTGTTATCGTAATTGACTCTGTTGCAGCACTAACACCTAGAGCTGAAATTGAAGGAGAAATGGGAGATCACCATGTAGGACTTCAATCAAGATTAATGAGTCAAGCTTTAAGAAAACTAACAGGTTCAATCTCAAGCACGAACACAATGATGATTTTTATTAACCAAATTAGAATGAAAATTGGAGTTATGTTTGGAAGTCCAGAGACTACATCTGGTGGAAATGCACTTAAGTTTTATTCATCTGTTAGAATGGATATTAGAAGAATTGGTGCCATTAAAAATGGAGATGAAATTATTGGTAACTCAACAAGAGTTAAAGTGGTTAAAAATAAAGTAGCACCACCATTTAAAGTTGTTGAATTTGACCTAATGTACGGCAAAGGTATTAGTAAAGTAGGTGAATTAGTTGACCTTGGTGCAAAAGCTGACATTGTTGAAAAAGCTGGAGCTTGGTATGCTTATAAAGGTGAAAAAATTGGCCAAGGAAGAGAAAATGCTAAAACTTATTTAGAGCAAAATCCTAAAATTGCAGCAGAAATTGAAATGGCAATTAGAGAAAAGGCTGGAGTGATAGCAAAAAAAATTGAAGGTAATCCACTAGATCCAGAAAAAGCAGCAAAAGATCAAATAGAGGAGCCTAAACTGGAAACAAAGGAAGAAGTAACACCTCCATCTAAAAAGAATTAGTTAAAGTCATCTTTAATTATTAAAAGGCGCTTAATTTAAGCGCCTTTTTTCCCTACACTTATCTAGACATCAAATAAAAAAGCTGTATTTTAATTATATGGCTGACAAAACGTTAAATCAAATCAGAACAACTTTTTTAGATTATTTTGAAAAAAATGATCACAAGATTGTCGAATCTAGTAATTTAGTTCCAAATAATGATCCGACATTAATGTTTGCAAATTCAGGAATGGTACAATTTAAAAATGTATTTACTGGATTAGAAAAAAGAGACTATGTAAGAGCAACAACTTCGCAAAAATGTGTAAGGGCAGGTGGTAAGCATAACGACCTTGAAAATGTAGGCTATACACCAAGACACCATACATTTTTTGAAATGCTTGGAAATTTTTCATTTGGAGATTATTTTAAAGAAGAGGCAATTAGTTACGCATGGAATTTAATAACTAAAAAGTTCGGAATTGATAAAAATCGCCTGTATGTAACAGTTTATCATGACGATGAAGAAACATTTAACTTTTGGAAGAAAATAGCTGGTTTTAGTGATGATAGAATAATCAAGATAGCAACGTCAGATAACTTTTGGTCAATGGGTGATACAGGGCCTTGTGGACCATGTTCTGAAATATTTTATGATCACGGTGATCATCTAGAGGGTGGTTTACCTGGCACTAAAAATGAAGATGGTAATAGGTTTATAGAAATATGGAATTTAGTATTCATGCAATATGAGCAAATTTCAAAAGATAAGAGAATAAATTTACCAAAACCATCTGTGGATACGGGTATGGGTCTTGAGAGAATAGCGGCACTATTACAGGGAACACACGATAACTACGAAACAGATCATTTTAAAAAACTAATACTATCTGCATCTGACACATTAAACGTTAAAGTAACTGATGACAATCAATCAAGCTTTAGAGTAATAGCAGATCATTTACGAGCAAGTTCATTTTTATTAGCAGAAGGAGTTTTACCTTCTAATGAAGGAAGAGGTTATGTTCTAAGAAGAATTATGAGACGTGGAATGAGACACTCACATTTACTTGGTTCTAAAAAACCAGTTTTCTATAATATTTTTAAAACGCTTCTAGAAGAAATGTCTAATAATTATCCAGAACTTGAAAGAGCACAATCTTTAATAAAAGAAACATTAAAAACAGAAGAAGAAAAGTTTTTGGTTTTATTAGATAGAGGGATAAAAATATTAAATGATGAGCTAAAGAAAGTAGAAAAGATATTGCCTGGTGAAGTGGCATTTAAGCTTTATGATACATTTGGTTTTCCATTAGATTTAACAGAAGATATTTTGAAAAATAAATCAATGACTGTCGATGGGGAGAAGTTTGATTTATTAATGAAAGAAAGTAAAAAATTAGCAAAAAAAAATTGGAAAGGATCAGGGGATAGTTCGGTAGATCAAATTTGGTTTGATATAAAAGATCGTTTAGGGGCAACTGATTTTTTAGGATATTCTACAGATAAAGCAGAAGGTGTAGTCACTTTAATTCTTAAAAATAATAAAGAGGTTCAAGATCTACAAGAAAACGATGAAGGCATTATAATAACAAATCAAACACCATTTTATGGAGAGTCAGGAGGACAAGTTGCAGATACTGGAATAATCTCTAAAGAGATTTTTGAATTTGAAGTGTCTGATGTTCAAAAAAAATTAGGGGATTTATTTGCTCATTACGGAAAAGTTAAAAAAGGTTCAGTTAAACTAAAAGACAGTGTTGAATTAAAAATAGATACACAGAGAAGAAATAATATTAGAGCTTACCATTCTGCCACTCATTTGTTGCACGAAGCATTAAGAAGGGTTTTGGGTGAGCATGTAACCCAAAAAGGATCTTTAGTTCAATCTGATCGATTAAGATTTGATTTCAGTCACATGAAACCTATTTCAGACGAAGAGATTAGAAAAATTGAACATTATGTAAACTCAATAATTGAAAAAAAGTCAGAGGTGAAAACAAGAATAATGACACCTAAAGAAGCTGTTGAAAATGGTGCCTTAGCTTTATTTGGAGAAAAATATGGCGATGAAGTTAGAGTTTTGTCTATGGGAGATGAAGAAGGTAAATTTTTCTCAACTGAATTATGTGGAGGAACTCACGTTGTAAACACAGCTGATATTGGAAAATTTAAGATTATTAGCCAATCATCTATTGCTGCAGGCGTAAGAAGAGTTGAAGCATTAAGAGATGTGCAGTTAACTGATTTTTTAAAAGAAAAAGAAAACCAATCCAATTTGTCGGATCAAAAAAATGAGGCAGTTATAAAAGAATTAGAGACAAAGATTATTAAATTAGGAGGAAAACCTAATCTTCAAAACAAGGATCAAGTAACTTTAATAAAAGACCTTAATAGACAATTTGATCAACTTTCAGTTATCTCAATATTAAAAGATAAAGATAAAAATAAAATCAACGATCAAACTATTAATGGATTTAAAGTTAGATTTCAAAATATTATGGATTTACCATTTAAGGATTTACGTAAGCTAATCGATGAAGGCAAAAAAGAAATTGGTGAAGGGTTAGTTATAATTTATGCAATCAATGATAATAAAGTTGGCTTAGCTGTAGGTGTTACCAAAACATTAGAAGAAAAGTTTGATGCTGTTAAAATTGTTAGAGCTGGTTCAGAAGTTATTGGGGGTAAAGGCGGTGGTGGCAGAGCTGACTTTGCACAAGCTGGTGGAACTTTGCCAGATAAAATTGAAGAGTCTTTCGAAAATATTAAAAAATTAATTAATTAAGCTTTTTCTTAAGCTGACCATCTAATTCATCTAAAAATTGATTAGTCGTTAGATAATTACTTGAGGGCCCAATTAAAATTGCCAAATCTTTTGTCATTGATCCATTTTCAACACAATCAATACAAACTTTTTCTAATGTAGTTGAAAATTTAATCAAATCTTCATTACCATCTAATTTTCCTCTATGTGCCAAACCTCTAGTCCAAGCAAAAATTGAAGCAATTGGATTTGTAGAAGTCTCTTTACCTTCTTGATGCATTCTGTAGTGTCTAGTTACAGTTCCGTGAGCCGCTTCTGCTTCCATAGTTTTTCCATCTGGTGCAAGAAGAACACTTGTCATTAGCCCTAATGATCCATAACCTTGAGCCACAGTATCAGATTGAACATCTCCATCATAATTCTTACAAGCCCAAATATATTTACCACTCCATTTCATAGCACAAGCAACCATGTCATCAATTAGTCTATGCTCATAAGTAATGTTAAGTTTATCAAAATCAGATTTAAACTCTTTATCAAAAATATCTTGGAAGATATCTTTGAACCTACCATCATAAATTTTTAAAATAGTATTTTTAGTAGAAAGATAAACGGGCCATTTTTTAATTATTCCATAGTTAAAGCAAGATCTTGCAAAGTCTTCTATAGATTTATCTAAATTGTACATCGATAAAGCAATTCCTGGTCCAGGAAAGTTAAAGACCTCATATTTAATTTCATCACTGCCATCTTCTGCAGTCCATTTTATTTCCATTTTACCTTTACCGGGTACTTTAAAATCTGTTGCTCTATATTGATCGCCAAAAGCATGTCTTCCAATAATTAAGGGGTCTGTCCAAGTTGGAACAAGTTTTGGAATATTTTTACAAATTATAGGCTCTCTAAAAACTGTGCCTCCAAGAATATTTCGTATCGTTCCGTTTGGAGATCTCCACATTTTTTTTAATTTAAACTCTTCAACTCGTGCTTCATCCGGAGTAATTGTTGCACATTTTATACCAACACTATGTTCTTTAATTGCGTTAGCAGAATCTATTGTTATTTGATCATCTGTATCGTCACGACTTTTCATACCAAGATCGTAGTATTTAATATCCAAATCTAAATAAGGCAAAATCAGTTTACTTTTGATGAATTCCCAAATGACTCTAGTCATCTCATCACCGTCTAGTTCAACAACTGGATTTTTAACCTTTATTTTAGCCATAAATGAATAATATATATTAGTAATTGTAATTTAGTGCTTTATATACATATTAATAAAAAATTATCAAATAGAAGCTTATGCTAGAGAAAATTTTCCCAAAAATTCATTCTGAAGGTTACAAATTTTTAGCGATAGCTATCATTGTAACAATATTTTTATATGTCCTGAGCACTTTTCTAGGATTAATTGGTCTAGTGTTATCGATATGGGTTTATTATTTTTTTAGAGATCCAGAGCGAATTTCAATAAATGATGAAAACTATCTAACCAGTCCTGCTGACGGTGAAGTTTTGATGGTCCATGAAGTAGATGGTCCAAAAGAATTAGGTTTAGAAGATAGAAAATTTACTAAGATTAGTATCTTTATGAACGTATTTGACTGTCACGTAAATCGAACTCCTTGTGAAGGTAAAATTTCAGAAATACTTTATAAGCCTGGAAAATTTTTAAATGCATCACTTGATAAAGCAAGTGAAGACAATGAAAGAAACTATTACAAGATAACAAATACTCATGGCGAAGAAATAATAGTTGTTCAAATCGCCGGTTTAATTGCCAGAAGAATTGTTTGCGAATCTTCAAAGGATCAACAATTACAACAAGGTGAAAGAATTGGTATGATTAGATTTGGAAGTAGAGCTGACGTTTATTTTGAGAATTATGAATCGTTAGTTAAAGTTGGACAAAAAACAATTGCTGGTGAAACACTATTAGCTAAAAAGTAGCTTATGGAACAACCAAAAAATAATTTTAAAATAGTATCAGATAAAAAAGCTAGAATGCTTTTGCCTAATGCACTGACATTAATAAATGTGTGTATTGGATTAAGTTCCATTAAATTTGCATTAGATGAAAAGTTTGAATTATCTATTATAGCTATTATTTTTGCCGCAATTTTTGATGCATTAGATGGCAGAGTTGCAAGGATGTTAAAAGGAACTTCTTTAGTTGGAAAAGAATTAGACTCATTAGCAGATTTAATTAGCTTTGGAGTAGCTCCAGCTTTTATAATGTATTTTTGGTCTTTAAATAATTTAGGTAAATTTGGCTGGTTACTCACAATGATTTTTGTAGTTTGTGTTGCTCTTAGACTTGCAAGATTTAATGTAAGTTCAAACTCTGAGCCATCATGGAAAGATAATTACTTTGAGGGTGTGCCGTCACCTGCAGGTGGAATTTTGGTATTGATGCCTTTAATATTAAGTCTAAGCGAAATAAATTTAGTCAAAATTAATTACGATATAGTAGTACCAATACTGTTTATTTTGATATCATTTTTATTGATCAGTAAAGTACCTACATTTGCATTTAAAAAAATTTCTATTCCTCGTCACTTGACAATTTTTGCATTGTTTGGTGTTGTTTTATTTTTTGGACTTCTGTTAATATACACATTTAAAGTTTTGGTAATTTGTGGATTAATCTATATTTGCTTAATACCGATTGGTTACTTTAGTTATCAAAAAATTTATAAACAGAAAATTTTAAATGGTGAAAGTGACACTAAAGAAGACCTTGAAGACATTCTATAGATGAAAAAAAATGTAATTGTATCTCTGGCAGACTCAAATTACTTTGAATTACTTAATGAATTGGTCGATTCTATTAAAAGTTTTGAACAAAGCAAAGATACAGCAATTTGCATTTTAGATGCAGGTTTATCCGAGCAACAAAGAAATATATTATCTAAAAAAGTAGATGAAATTAAATCAGCTGAATGGGATATTGATGTTCCAGCATTTAAAGTTAAAGGAAGAGAATGGCTAAAGAGTCAGGTATCTAGAGCTTTCTTACCAAAATATTTTCCTAGTTATGAAAAATTCTTATGGATAGATTGTGACGCTTGGGTAGGGGATTGGAATTCAATAGAGCTTTATTTTAAGGCCTGTGAAAATGGAAAATTAGGAATTACTCAAACCTTTACACCAGGATATAAAATAATGTCTAAAGTTAAATGGATATTTGGACAATTAGCAATAATTAAATCTCAAAATTTTAAACATGCAATAAAGTCAAAAATTGGAATAGATAAAGCGCGGAAGCTTGCTTTTGCTCCACATATTAATATTGGTGTTTTTTCCTTAGAAAAAAATTCAGATGGCTGGACGACTTGGCAAAAAAATTTAGAACAAACACTTAAAGCTGGAAATATTTTTGGTTCAGAACAATTGGCTATTAACATGTCAGTTTACATTGACGATTTAGAAACAGAGTTCCTACCTCATAATTGCAATTGGTTAGTTAGTAATCTTTTACCAAAATTTAATGAAAAAGAAAAAAGCTTTGTGGAGCCTTACTTGCCCAATCATAAACTGGGTATAATACATCTTGCATCAGGTATTTGGGATGGAGATAAAGACATGAGATTACATAGAGAAGTAAAGATAGATATAAAAACTTTAGAGGGTAAAATTTTATTAAAAAGCTTAAGGTTTGGTCGTTAATTGAAAAAAAATAGAATTTCTAAAAACTGGATTAATAAACAAAAAAGAGATATTTATGTTAGACAATCTCAGGTAGACGGGTATCGAGCCAGATCAGCATATAAATTAATAGAAATAGATGAAAAATTTAAGATATTTAAAAATGGAATATCTGTAATCGATTTAGGGGCATCACCTGGTAGCTGGTCTCAATATATTTCAAGAACAGTAAAAAGTGGAAGGTTGGTTTCAATCGACTTAAAAGGTATGGAAGAAATTGAGAATACAATCCAAATCAAAGGTGATTTTACTGATTTAGAATCTCAAGAAAAAATAAAAGCTTTATTCAAATCAAAAGTGGATGTTGTTGTCTCTGATATGGCTGTAAATACAACGGGTATAAAAGATATAGATGCAATTTATACTGGTGAACTTGCAATGGAGGCTATGAATTTTTCCAAAGAAATGTTGGTTAAAGAAGGACGATTTGTCTCTAAGATTTTTCTAGGCTCATCATTTAACGAAATTGTTGCTTTGGGCAAAAAATTATTTAAAGAAGTGAAGGTGTTTAAACCCAAGTCTAGCAGAAAAGAATCTAAGGAAAGTTTTATTATTTGTAAAATCTTAAGATAGGGACTTTTTTTTTGAGGGGAATCATATATAAATGATTATGGATCCTATAAAAGAAGCTCTCACTTTTGACGATGTTACAATGGCACCAAAATACTCAGAAGTTTTACCTTCTGAAGTTGATACCAGCACTAAATTATCATCTAATTTAACATTAAAAATACCTTTATTATCCTCTGCAATGGATACAGTTACTGAGAGTAAAATGGCTATAGCAATAGCTAAAGCAGGAGGCATTGGTGTAATTCATAGAAATTTGGATATTAAAAAACAAGTTGAAGAAATTAAAAAAGTTAAAAAATTAAACTTATTAGTTGGTGCGGCAGTTGGAGCTGGTCCTTTAGAACTTAAAAGAGCAAAAGCAATTTTAAAAGAAAAAGTTGATTTAATTGTTGTGGATACAGCTCATGGACATAGCAAAAAAGTAGCTGAAATTATTAAAGCTATAAAAAAATTAAAAACAAACAAAACAACTCTATGTGCTGGAAATATTGCAACAGCTGAAGCAGCAAAATTTTTAATAAAATTAGGAGTAGATATTATTAAAGTTGGAATAGGGCCAGGATCAATTTGTACAACTAGGCTAGTCGCAGGCATTGGTGTACCACAATTAAGTGCGATCCTTGCAGTTAAAAAAGGTGTTAAAAACAATAAAGTAAAAATAATTTCAGATGGTGGAATTAAATATTCAGGTGATTTAGCTAAAGCATTGTCAGCAGGTGCCGATGCTATAATGATTGGATCTTTGTTTGCAGGAAGCTTAGAAACACCTGGAAAACTAATTAAAAAAAATGGTAAGTTATTTAAAAGTTTTAGAGGAATGGGATCAGTTGGTGCGATGAATAAAGGATCAGCTGATAGATATTTTCAAACCAAACAAAAAGATATATCTAAATATGTTCCAGAAGGAGTAGAAGGTTTTGTGAAATATAAAGGTGATGTGAAAAGTATAATTTATAAATTAATTGGAGGATTAAAATCATCTATGGGATATCTAGGTGCAAAAAAAGTACCAAACCTTAAAAATAAACCAAATTTTGTAAAAATAACTAAGGCTGGTTTTTATGAAAGTATGGTTCATAATGTTGATCAAGTTAAAAATGAGAGCAAGTATTAATGAGAACAATAAATAAATTAATAATTGTCCTATTTATAATTTTAAATTTTGGAAGTTCTTCTTTTGCAGAAAATAACTTTTTTGAAGAAGGAAAAAATAAATACGATGAACAAAAATATGAAGAATCTAAATTTTTATTTCAAAGAAGTATTGTTTTTAACCCTAAGGACAAAGATTCATATTTGTATTTAGCAAAAATTTATAATTTTGAAGAGAACAAAAGAGAAGAACAAAAAAATATAGATACAGTGTTATTACTTGATCCAAAAAATGAAGAAGCAAACTACATGCTTATGGAAATAGAGTTAAAAAGATCTAATTATTCCAAAGTAAAAGAACTAGCAGATAATTTTTCAAAAATTTGCAATAAATTGTGTGATAAGAAAAATTCTATTTTAGAATCCTTAAAGAATTTGGAACCTAAAAATGAGTCTTAGTAATAATTTAAGTAAAATCTTAATAATCGATTTTGGTTCTCAATTTACACAATTAATTGCAAGAAGAGTAAGGGAATTAGGGGTTTTTTCAGAAATTGTAAGTCATAAAAAAATAAAAATAGCTCAAATTACAAAAGATAATATTGCTGGAATAATACTGTCTGGTGGGCCTCTTAATGTTTATGAAAATGATAAATTTAAATTTGATAAGAAGATATTAAAACTTGGAATTCCAATCCTGGGTATATGTTTTGGACATCAGATATTGTCAAAACTATTAGGTGGCAAAGTTAAAAAATCAAAACATAGAGAATTTGGTTTAGCCACTATAAACAAAGTATCCAATAGTACTTTAACTAAGAATTTTTTTAATAAAAATAATAGAAGTGATGTTTGGATGAGCCATGCTGATCAAGTATCAAAAATGCCAAAAAATTTTAAAATTATAGCTTCTACAAAAAACTCTAAATTAACAATTATTGAAAATATTAAAGAAAATTTTTATGGTGTACAATTTCACCCTGAAGTAACACACACTAATAAAGGTAAAATTTTATTAAGAAATTTTGTTTTTCTTATTTGTAAAATTAAAAAAAACTGGTCATCAAAAGATCAAAAATTAAAATTAATTAATGAAATTAAAGACCAAGTAGGTGACAACAAAGTAATTTGTGGATTGTCGGGTGGTGTGGATAGTAGTGTGGTTGCACAATTATTAAGCAAAGCAATTGGAAAAAATTTAACTTGTATTTTTGTTAATAACGGTCTCTTAAGAAAAAATGAAGAAATACAAGTAGTTAATACTTTTAAGAAAAAATTAAAAATTAATTTGATTTATGTTAATGCTGAAAAGGAATTTATTAGAAAATTAACAAATGTATCTGATCCTGAAAAAAAACGAAAAATCATTGGTAATCTATTTATTAAAATATTTGAAAGATATGCAAATAGAATTAAGAATGTTAAATTTCTTGCTCAGGGCACTCTTTATCCAGACTTAATTGAAAGTAAATCTGTGACCGGTAGTCAAACTTCAAAAATAAAATCACATCACAATGTAGGGGGCCTTCCTAAAAGAATGAAATTAAAATTAGTAGAACCTCTTAAATTTTTATTTAAAGATGAAGTTAGAAAATTAGGATTAGAACTTAATTTATCTAATGACATAATCTCTAGACATCCATTTCCCGGTCCTGGTCTAGCTATTAGAATGCCTGGTATTATAACCAATGAAAAAATTAAAATTTTAAAAGAGGCTGATTTCTATTTTATAAAAGCTTTAAGAGAGCATGGGTTATATGATAAAATTTGGCAAGCATATGCTGCACTCCTACCAGTAAAAACTGTGGGTGTTATGGGTGATAATCGAACTTACGAACATATTTGTTTGTTAAGAGCAATTACCTCTGAAGATGGAATGACTGCTGATTTTTTTGATTTCCCTAAGGGTTTTATGCAATCAATCTCTAATCAAATTATTAATAATATTAGAGGTATAAACAGAGTTGTTTATGATGTTACTTCAAAACCACCTAGTACCATTGAATTAGAGTAATACTTTACTATAGAGTACATAATATTATGAAATATTTACACACCATGATCAGAATCTCAGACGTGGAAAAATCATTAGATTTCTACTGTAAGGGATTAGGTTTAATTGAAACTAGAAGAATAGAAAATGAGCAAGGTAGATTTACCTTAATTTTTCTAGCAGCACCTGGCGATGAAAAAGCCGAACTAGAGCTAACCTACAATTGGGATGGTGATGAGTTAGGTGATGGATCTCGTAATTTTGGTCACTTAGCATACCGTGTTGAAAATATTTATCAAACTTGTGAGAGACTTCAAGATATGGGATATACAATTAATAGACCACCTAGAGATGGTCATATGGCATTTGTCAGATCTCCAGACAATATTTCTATAGAAATCTTACAAGAGGGTAATTTAGAAATTAAAGAACCTTGGGCCTCAATGAAAAATGAAGGTGTTTGGTAAAAAATGAATAAAAAAATCTTAAACTTTATTAAAAAAAAAAATAAAACTAAAATTATAAGTCTTACTGCTTACTCTAAAAATATAGCATCAATAATAGATAGACACTGTGACCTTGTATTGGTAGGCGACTCCCTTGGCTCTGTACTTTATAGTTTTTCTTCTACAAAAAAAGTGACATTGGATATGATGATTGAACATTCTAAAAGTGTAAGAATGGGTGTTAAAAAAAGTTTAATGGTAGTAGACATGCCTCATAATACTTACCGTAACTCAAAGGAAGCCTTAAGTAATGCAAAAAAAATAATCTCTACAACGAGGTGTGATGCAATCAAGCTTGAGGGGGGTAAAAAAGTAATTCAAATAATTAAAACTTTAATTAAGAATAAAATTCCAGTGATGGGACATCTTGGTGTTCTGCCACAATCTGCAACAAATTTTAAATTTAAAGGAAAAGAAATAGCAGAAAGAAAAATTATTTTAAGAGATTCTAAACTTTTAGAAGATGCTGGTGTATTTTCAATAGTTTTAGAGTGTGTTGAAAGCTCATTAGCAAAAGAAATTACTAAAACTGTTAAAGTTCCTACAATTGGAATTGGGGCATCAGTACATTGTGATGGTCAAGTTTTAGTTACTGACGACTTGATAGGTCTGAATAAAATTAAAGCTAGATTTGTGAAAAGGTATTCAAATATTGAAAAACAAATAAATGATGCTGCACTAAAGTTTAAGAAAGATGTAATTAGAAGTAAGTTTCCTACTAAAAAACATTCATACTAAATTAAAAATATTGTTTGAATGTTTCGTTAATTGATAAGACGCCATAATCATTTAAACCACCAATTATTAGTTGAAGAGCTACAATTAAAATAAAACCTAACCCTACATAGGCTATCCATAAGTTTTTTTGAATATAATTAGCTAAATAAGTAGCTAATGCTCCAGTTAATACTACAGATAAAACAAGACCAAATATCATGAAACCAAAATGACCTTTTGCAGCACCAACTACCCCAATAACGTTATCAAAACTTATTGTAATATCTGCAAATAAAACTTTATAAATACTTTTTACAAATGAAGGTTCTGTTGATTTTTTTACTGGTGATTTAATCTTATTCTTCATTTCAACTAAATCTTTCCTTAAATCATTAACAATCCAAATTAGAAGTAGTCCACCTAAAATTTTAATATAATAAAATTCAAATAAGTAAGTAGCAAAAAGAGCAAAAATAATTTTAAAAACTAAAGCTCCAGCTACACCCCAGAGAATTATTTGCTTTCTATTTTTTGGTACAAAGTTAGCAGCAATTAATCCAATGATAATAGCATTATCAGCTGCTAAGATGATATCAATAAAGATGATTTGAGTTAAAATTATGAATTCTTCGATCAAGATTTTTTTATAATATTAAATAATTATTTTAATTCAATGTTTTAATATTTAGACTTCTTTGAACCGTCGATAATTTCTTTTAGCTCCTCATATTCTTCACAATTACAAGTTTTTAAAACTTCTAATCTTTCTTTAGCCATATCCAGTCTATTTGTAGCCACGTAAAGTTCACCAAGGTACTCATTTATTCCATTATGATTGGGATCAATTTGCAGACCTAGAAGGTAAAATTTTTCACCTTTTTCATAATCTCCAAGTTTTCTAGTTGTGAAACCTAAATAATTTAAAGTATCAGCTTGAAGTGGTTTTTTTTCATTAGATTTTATAAGAAGCGTTTGCGCTTTGGCATATTTTTTTTGTGCTTTTTCAATTTTACCTTTTTTTTCATCTTTTTTAGCAGCTTTAATTAAATTTTTTGCTTTGGTATAATTTGAAGAACCATCAGTGGAATCTGTACCAGCTGAAAAAGAATTATTAGTGAGTGCTATAATTATTAGTAAAGTATAAATAAGTTTTTTCATATTTTAATTAAATTTATCCATTTTATTTAAAGGTTTTAGTTCTAAGCCATTATCAACTAAATTATCTCTGATAGATTTTGCAGTTGCCAATGAGCTTTCATTATCACCATGTATACAAACCGAGTCAATCTCACAAGGTATCTGTTTACCACTGAGACAATTTATTGCCTGATTTTTAACCATGTTCAACACATGGTTTTTTGCTAATTGAGGGTCAGTGATTAAAGCGTTTGGTTTACTTCTAGAAATTAAATTTCCATTATCTTCATAATTTCTATCTGCAAAAATTTCACAAGCTATTTTCAAACCATTTTTCTTAGCAGCAACTTCCATTTGTGAACCCGTTGGTACCAGATAAATAATATCTTTATTAATCTCTTTAATGGCCACAGCTAGAGTTGTGGCTAATTCCAGGTCTTCACAAGCCATATTATTAAGAGCTCCATGGGGTTTAATATGAGTAACATTTTCATTATATTTCTGAGCAATTTTTTGTAATATTTCATATTGATCGAAAATTAGTTTTTTTATTTCTAAGGAACTTAAATTCATTCTTTTTCTTCCAAAGTTTTCAGGATCTTTAAATGATGGATGGGCACCCAAGCTAACACCATTTCTTTTTGAAATTTGAATAACCATCTCCATTGTTTGTTCATCACCTGCATGGTAACCACATGCAATGTTGGCAGAATTTACAATATTGAGTAATTCTGGATCATTCTCGATAGAATGAAACTTAGATTTTTCTCCTAAATCACAATTGATATTAATTTCCATACTCTTTACTCTCTAGTATAACATGGCATGGTTAAAAATATATCAAATCTTGGTGATGCGGCAGTATATTGTGATTTTGGCTCAGAGGTTAATGAAAAAATAAATGCAAATGTCATAGATTATTTTCACCATACATCAAAATTAATAAAAGATAAAAAAATTGAAGGAATAATTAATTTAACACCCTCTTATAATAAATTAATCATTAATTTTGATTTATCTATAACCAACTATAAAAAAATCAAAAATTTTATAGAAGGTTTAACTATTAGTAGAGATATTAAAGATAATAATCAAAAAATTAGAATACCTGTTTGTTGTGATGATGAGTATGGACTAGATTTTTTGAGGCTAACTAAAAAATTGAATATAGATAAAGATAAAATATTAGAACTATATTTTGGTAAAGAATATTTTTGCTACATGACAGGATTTATTGCTGGTATGCCTTTTCTAGGAGATATTAATAAAGGTATCAGATGCGATAGATTGGAAACACCAAGAGTAAAAGTTCCAAAAGGTTCTGTGGCCATAACCGAACAATTTACAAATATTTACACTTTTGAAAGCCCTGGTGGCTGGAATATTATTGGCAACACGCCAAAAAAGGTTTTTGATAAATCAAATTTATTAGATCCAACCTTAATTAAACCAGGTAACAAAGTGATCTTTTATCAAATTTCTAAGGAGGAGTATCTAGACTGGAATGAGTAATTCATATTTTGAAATTATAAGATCAGGAGTTAACACAACCATTCAGGATAGAGGAAGAAATCACATGTATTATGTGGGTATTACTGTAAGTGGGGCAATTGATCAAAGAAATTATAAACTAAGCAATAAGTTAGTTGGTAATAATTTAGATGAAGCTGTTATTGAATTTGCTTATCAGGGTCCACTTCTAAAATTAAAAAATGGGAAAATTAATCTTAGTGTTACTGGGGATGTGCTTTTCAAGATAATTAGAAAAAATTCAAACATTGAAAATGGTGTTTGTTATAAAAACTATATTTTAGAAGACGAAGATCAAATTGATTTAATATCAACAAAAAATACTGCTTATGGATATTTATCAATTAGTGGGGGTTTAGAATTGAACAAAACTTGGAATAGTTATTCTATAAATACCAAGGCAAATGTTGGTCCAAATAATGGAAAAAAATATTCTATAAAAGATAAAATTTTTATAAAAAATTCAGATTTTAAAAAAATTGAAGAAATAGAAATTAATTATAAAGAAGTTCCAGATAATATAATTAGAGTTATTAAAGGTACCAATTTTGATTATTTTTCAACAGAGGCTCAAAATAATTTTTTTAACAAAGAATTTTCAGTTACAAAATTAGCAGATAGAATGGGTATTAGACTAAGTGGTCCTAAGTTAGAAAATATCGTTAGCTCTAATATAAAATCTGAAGGTCTTGTAAAAGGAGTAATACAAGTACCTGCTGATGGAAACCCTATTGTTATGTTGTCTGATCACGGAACTATAGGTGGATATCCAAAAATAGGTGTTGTTATTTCAGCAGACTTAGATCGAGTAGGTCAATTAACACCAGGCACTATTATAAACTTTAAGGAAGTAAGTCTTGAAGAAGCTCAGAATATATTTAAAGCATACATAGAAGATACAAATAAATATTTAAATGAATGTAATTAATAAAATTCCAGGTCCTATATTAGTTTTTATGGGAGCTTGCTGCTTAAGCTTTGGAGGCTTAATTGTTAAATCATTTGAAGGATCAACATTATGGCAAATATTATTTTGGAGATCTTTATTCTTTTCGCTTACAGTCTTACTTTTTTTAATAATTACTTATAAAAAAAAATTATTTAAAGCGTTTTACGATTCAGGTTTACCGGGACTTTTTGGTGGAGTTATTTTATCATTTGGTTTTTGTGGGTACGTCTTTGCGATGTATAATACAACTGTTGCCAATACTAATTTTATTATTTCGACGCAAATACTCTTTTTAGCAATATTTGGTTATTTATTTTTAAAAGAAACAATTTCATCTATTACTTTAGCTTCAATTATTTTAGCAATTACGGGTGTCCTATTAATGGTAGGTAATTCTTTATCACCAGGAGAGATGTCTGGAAACTTAGCGGCTTTTAGCATGCCAATTACATTTGCAGTCTTAATTATAATTGTTAGAAAATTTCCTACAGTTGACATGGTGCCAGCTCAATTTATAGCTGGTGTGAGTTCATGCTTTATTGGATTTTTATTATCTGAGAAGCTTATGATTTCTTCACATGATATATTTTTAGGTTTTACAGCAGGTTTTTTTCAAGTAGGATTTGGTTTTATATTTATAACTATGGGTGCACGTAGTACACCATCTGCAATGGTTGGTATAATCATGTTATCCGAATCTGTGTTGGGGCCAATGTGGGCCTTTTTATTTGCAGCTGAACGACCTTCTTTATTTACTTTAATCGGAGGAGGAGTAATTCTTTTTGCAGTATTATTGCAATTTTACTCACTACTTTTTTCAAATAAAAAAGAAAAAATTATTAATTGACTCTGTTACATATCTGGTAGATTATTCTTATATACGGGAGAGACTACAAACAATCGTAGCGCCGAAGGAGCAACCACCCAGGAATCTCTCAGGCAAAAGGACCGTAACATATTAACTCTGGAAAGAGATTAAGTTCTCGCCGACGGAATAAAACTCTCAGGCAAACATACAGATGGGTACAGTGAGTTAATATGGAAATTTTAAAAACCGCACTTTACAATTTACATCAAAAGCATGGAGCTAAGTTTGTTCCATTTGCTGGGTATCAAATGCCAATTCAATATTCTAAAGGAATTATTGAGGAACACAAAAGTACAAGAGAAAATGCAGGTATTTTTGATGTGTCCCATATGGGTCAGTTATTCATCAAAGGAGATGATAAGTTGGCAAAAGATCTTGAAAAAATTTTTCCAGCTGAATTGAGTAAGGCTAAATTAAATCAATCCAAATATAGTTTTTTAATGAATGATGAAGCAGGAATTTATGATGATTTAATTATCACAAAAGTTGAAGGTGGTTTTAACATTGTATTAAATGCTGCTTGTAAGAATACAGATTTTAAACTTTTAACTAAATTGTTAGAAGATAAGTATGAAATGATTTTAAGTGAAGAGCTATCGCTTATAGCAATTCAAGGCCCTAAAGCAGTCCAAATACTAAAAAAGATAATCAATGGAGTATCAGATCTAAAATTTATGAATGGTGATACGTTTAATTATCTTAAAGAGGATATTTATATCACAAGATCAGGGTATACCGGTGAAGATGGATTTGAGATATCGATCAAAAATGAGAACGCAGAAGCGTTTGTGCAAAAACTCATAGATGAAGGGGCTAATTTAATTGGATTAGGTGCCAGAGATACCTTGAGACTAGAGGCGGGACTTTGTTTGTATGGTCATGACATGGATATTAATAAAAGCCCAGTAGAAGCAAATTTAAAATGGGCGATATCAAAAAATAGAATTCTTGAGGGTGGGTTTATTGGATGTGAAAAAATTAAATCTCAAATCGAGAAAGGAGTAAGCAAAATCCGCGTAGGTATTAAGCCAGAAGGAAGAATTATAGCCCGTGAAAAAACTTCAATATTTAGTGAGGATGATAAAAATATTGGGGAAATTACAAGTGGAACTTTTGGACCCAGCGTTCAGGCCCCAGTTGCAATGGGTTATGTAGAAAATTCATTTTCTAAAATTGATACTAAGGTTTTTTTAGAAGTGAGAGGAAAAAAATATCCGGCAATTATAAGTAATTTGCCATTTTATAAAAAAAGTTATGTGAAAGGAGCTAGTAAATGAGTGAAGTAAAATATTCTAAAGAACACGAGTGGATAAAGTTAGATGGAGACACTGCTGTTGTAGGAATTACACAACATGCAACCGAAATGCTAGGAGATATTGTTTTCGTAGAGTTACCAGAAATAGGATCTTCTGTAGTTAAAGATGGCAATGCTGGAGTTGTAGAATCTACAAAGGCTGCAAGTGATATTTATACTCCTGTATCTGGAGAAATTATCGAAAATAACCAAGCCATTGTTGACGATCCTGCAAAAGTTAATTCTGATCCAGAAAATGAAGCATGGTTTTTTAAATTAAAAATTACTGATAAGTCTGAAATGGATTCATTAATGAATAAAGAAGAATACGAAAAATTTTCAAAAGAAAGTGGTAGTTAAATGTTAAAGAATGCTCAAAAAGATTTTATACAAAGACATATAGGTCCATCTATTGATGAACAAAATGTTATGCTTAAAGAGTTGGGATACCAAAATCTTGATGATTTAATAAAAGATACTGTACCAGAAAAAATTCTTCTTAAAGATGATTTAGATATTGGTGATCCAAATTCTGAATATAAAGCACTTAGAAAATTAAAAGATATTTCTAAAAAAAATAAGATTTATTCTAGTTTTATAGGAATGGGTTATTATGGAACTTATACTCCCTATGTAATACTTAGAAATATTTTAGAAAATCCAGGATGGTATACTTCTTATACCCCTTATCAGCCAGAAGTAGCACAAGGAAGATTGGAAATGTTATTAAATTTTCAACAAATGATAATTGACTTTACCGGAATGGATATTGCTAATGCCTCTCTTTTAGATGAAGGAACAGCTGCAGCGGAAGCTATGGGATTGAGTTATAGAATATCCAAGTCTGAATCTAAAAAAGTTTTTGTTTCAAAAAATTGTCATCCTCAAACAATTGATGTTATTAAAACAAGAGCTGAACCTTTAGGCCTAGAAATAATAGTTGGTGACGAAGATAAAGATATTAAAGAAGATATTATATGCGGTATCATTCAATATCCAGGAACCCTTGGAGATATTAAAGACCCAAGTGAGGCTATTAGTAAAATACATAAATTTAATGGAAAAGCAGTTTTAGCATGTGATTTGTTAGCACTCGCTAAACTAAAAACACCTGCTGAGTTAGGTGCCGATATTGCTGTCGGTAGCTCACAACGTTTCGGAATTCCAATGGGTTATGGTGGTCCCCATGCAGCATTTTTTGCTACAAAAGATGAATATAAAAGATCAATGCCAGGCAGAATAGTAGGTGTATCAGTAGATAGACATGGGAAAAAAGCATATAGACTTGCCCTTCAAACAAGAGAACAACATATAAGAAGAGACAAAGCTACAAGTAATATTTGTACTGCACAGGCATTATTGGCAATAGTTTCTGCAGCTTATGCTGTCTATCATGGTCCACAAGGAATTAAAAAAATTGCAGAAAGTGTCTCTCAATTAACTAAAAATTTTGCAGATAAATTAAAGCAATCTGGTTATGAACTTTATTCAAATGAATTTTTTGATACGGTAACAATAAAAACTCTAGATAAAACAGAGAAGATATACAAAAATGCTTTAGATCAAGGAGTAAACATCAGAAAAGTGAATTCTGAAATGTTAGCAGTATCTTTTGATGAGAGAAAAAATCTTTATAGAGCAAATCAGTTATTAAAAATCTTTAATTGTTCAGAAACAATTAAAGAGTCTATGAATGAAAGTTTATCTAATATTCCAAAAAACCTATTAAGAACTTCAACTTATTTAGATCATCCAGTTTTTAATAGTTATCATTCGGAAACAGAAATGCTTAGATATTTAAAAAAATTAGAAGATTCTGATATTGCTTTAAATAAATCTATGATTGCCTTAGGCTCTTGCACTATGAAACTTAATGCAGTTGCAGAAATGATACCAGTTACCTGGAAAGAATTTTCACAGCCACATCCTTTTTCTCCTGTAGAGCAAATGGATGGTTATAGAGAATTATTTACAGATTTGAAAAACTGGTTGAGATCAATTACTGGATTTTCTGGAGTTTCATTGCAACCAAATGCTGGCGCTCAAGGAGAGTTTGCTGGTCTAATGGTAATACGTAAATTTCATGAAAAAAATGGCGAAACAAATCGTAATGTTTGTTTAATTCCAAGCTCAGCGCATGGCACAAACCCGGCTAGTGCTCAAATGGTTGGTATGAAAGTAGTTGTTATTAAATGTGATCAACATGGAAACGTAGACTATGAAGATTTAAAAAATAAAGCTGAAGAATATTCCAAAAATTTAGCTGCCCTTATGGTCACTTATCCATCAACACATGGTGTATTTGAAGAAAAAATAACTGACATATGTGAGTTAATTCATAATCATGGTGGACAAGTTTACATGGATGGAGCTAACTTAAATGCATTAGTAGGTATTGCTAAACCAGGAAATTTTGGACCAGATGTTTGTCATATAAATTTGCATAAAACATTTTGTATACCTCATGGTGGTGGTGGACCTGGTATGGGACCAATAGCGTGTAAAAAACATTTAGAAATATTTTTGCCAAAACATTCTGTGATAAAAGATTGTGGTCCAGTGACTGGAATGGGAGCGGTATCTGCAGCTCCTTGGGGTAGCTCAAGTATCTTATCGATTTCATGGATGTATATAAAGATGATGGGGTCTGAAGGCTTAAGAAAAGCATCACAAGTTGCAATACTAAATGCAAATTATATTGCCCATAAATTAAAAGACTCTTTTCCAATTTTATATAAGGGTAAAAATGGCAATGTAGCTCATGAATGTATCATTGATATTAGAACGATAAAAAGTGAAACAGGGATCACGGAAGAAGATATTGCAAAGCGATTGATTGATTTTGGCTACCATGCTCCAACAATGTCTTGGCCTGTTGCTGGTACAATGATGATTGAACCTACAGAAAGTGAAAGTTTGAGTGAAATTGATAAATTTTGTTCTACTCTTATAAAGATAAAAGAAGAAATAGATAAAATTCAGTCTGGTGAATATGATAAGACTGACAACCCATTGAAGAATGCGCCACATACTCACGTTGAATTAACATCCAATAAGTGGGATCATAAGTATGAAAGAGAAGAGGCTGCTTATCCTTCAGAGTTTTTAAGAACAAATAAATATTGGCCTCCAGTTGGTAGAGTAGATAATGTTTATGGAGATAAAAACTTGTTTTGCACATGTCCATCTATGGAAGAGTACGAAGACACAGCAGCTTAGATATTTACTAAGATGAAAATTGCTGTAGTAGGTGCTGGTATATCAGGATTAAGTGCTGCTTATTACCTATCTAAAAAACATAAAGTTGATTTATTTGAAAAAGAAAATCAATTTGGGGGTCACGCAAATACAATAAAGGTTGCTTACAACCCTAACAAAGAAATTCCAATAGATATTGGATTTATGGTTTTTAATAAACAAACATATCCAAATTTAATTAATTTTTTTTTAGAAAATAAAATAGAGATTGAAAAAAGTGATATGTCATTTTCTGTTACTGTAGAAAATAGTGGATTAGAATATTGTGGAAAAGGATTAGGGGGAATTTTTTCTAATAAAAAAAATTTATTTAATCCAAAATTCTTAAAAATGTTTTTTGAAATTTTAAGCTTTTATAAAAACTGTGAAAAAATAGAAATTAAAAAAATTAGTTCAATAACATTAGGGGAGTATTTAACAGAAATAAAAATTTCAGAATATTTTATTAATTATCATATTATACCAATGGTATCTGCTATATGGTCGATGCCTCCATATGAAGCAAAACAAATGCCATTATCTTTTTTTTTAAGTTTTTTCAAGAATCATGGGCTGTTTAAAATTAAAGATAGACCTCAATGGTTTACAGTTACAAATCGGAGCAAAACTTATGTCGATAAGATAATAGGCCAAGTTAGTGGTGAACATTTTAAGAATTACAATATAAATAAAATCACCAGAAATGATTTAGGTGCTAAAATTTTTTATGGGGAGGAAAATGAGTTCTTTGAATATGATAAAGTTGTAATAGCAACTCATGCAGACGAAGCATTAAAGATAATTGATAATCCAACACTAGACGAGAAGACAATATTAAGAAAATTTAAATATAGAGCAAACACTGCAGTAATACATTTTGATGAAAGTGTTATGCCTAAAAATAAAAAAGCATGGTGTGCTTGGAATTCTTCAATGGACTCAAATAATAATGAAAAGACAGCTGTAACATATTGGATAAATCAGTTACAAAATTTAAAGATAGATAGAAATATTTTTTTAACAATTAATCCATTTAAAGAAATTCCAAATGATAAGATATTTAAAAAAGTAGCATTTACTCACCCTTATTACGATACAGAAGCATTAACCAATCAAAGTAACCTGCATAAAATTCAAAATAAAAAACATATTTTATTTTGTGGTAGTTATTTTGGTTATGGTTTTCACGAGGATGGAATAAAGTCCTCTATTGATATGCTAAAAACACTTAATGATTAAAAATTCTTATATTTATACAGGAAATGTAATTCATAAAAGATTTAAGCCCAAAATTCATAGTTTTAATTACAATGTATTTTCACTTCTTATAGATTTATCAGAAATAGATTTACTACACAAAACTTTAAAGATATTTTCATACAATAAACTAAATATTATTAGTTTCTTTGATAAAGACCATGGAGCAAGAGATGGGAGCTCTCTTAAGGAATGGGTTTTAGATAATCTTAGAAAAAATAATATTGATACTAACGATGTTCATATTAAACTTTTATGTTACCCAAGAATATTTGGATATGTATTTAATCCATTAAGTGTTTTTTATGTCTACGACAAAAATTTTGATCTAATATCTATATTATATGAAGTAAAAAACACATTTGGCGAGCAACATGTTTATGTTTTTAAAACTGAAAAAGACCAAAATCTGATTCAACATATGTGTAAGAAGAAATTTCATGTATCTCCATTTATAGAAATGAATTGTATTTATTTTTTTAGACTATTGAAACCTGGTAATAAAATATCTGTAATAATTGATCTGAATGATCCAGTTGGCAAAGTATTATATGCTTCACAAGATGGTATTAAAAGTGAATTGACCAATAGAAACCTACTTAAATCTTATTTAAAACATCCATTAATGACATTCAAAATCATTATAGCGATACATTATGAGGCATTTAAATTATGGACAAAAGGAATTAAATTTATAAAAAAAAAATTAAATATTAAGAATAATATTACTATCGAAAACTAATGTTAATTTACAAAATTTCAGATTTGATTGTGTTTAGTGCATTAAAAAATATTAAGCATGGTTTTCTTGAAATTAAAAAAGTAAATGGTGAAGTTTTAAAGTTTGGCAACCCTGATGAAAATTTAAAAGTTTTTTTAGAAATTAAAGATGAAAGCCTAAATTATAATTTGATTAAAAGTGGAAGTATTGGTTTGGGAGAGTCTTATATGAAAGATCTTTTTATAACAAATAATCTTTCTGATTTGATTGAGTTAACAGCAAAGAATATAAAAACTATTTATAAATTTTCTGGAATCTTCGATTTGCCTTTTATCAATTTTATTAAAAATAAAATTATAAAAAATACTAAAAATAGAAGTAAAGAAAATATTGCTAAACATTATGATTTAGGAAATGATTTTTTTTCATTATGGCTTGATAAAACTTTAACCTATTCCAGTGCTATATTTGAAAGCCCCAAACAAGAACTTTTTGAAGCTCAGAACAATAAATATCAAAAACTAATTGATCTTATAAGACCCTCAAGTGGTAATAAAATTTTAGAAATTGGTTGTGGTTGGGGTGGTTTTGCTGAGTATTTAGGTACTAATTATGATGTTAAATTAGATTGTATTACTATTTCCAAAAAACAATATGAATTTGCTAAAGAGAGAATTCATCGATGTGGACTTAATGAAAAAGTAAATATTCAAATTAAAGATTATAGAGATTTAAAGGATAAATATGATCATATTGCATCAATAGAAATGATTGAGGCTGTAGGTCAAAACTATTTAGACAGTTATTTTAATACGATTAAAAATAATCTAACACCCTCGGGTACCGTGGGCATTCAAGCCATAACTATCGATGATAGTTTATTTAATAGATATAAAAATAAAAAAGATTTTATACAACAATATATTTTCCCAGGTGGTTTTTTACCCTCAAAAAGTGAATTACAAAATTATGTTGATAAAAATGGATTAAAATTTGGTGAGTATAATTCATATGCCAATCATTACTCCGAGACTTTGATTATTTGGAGAGAAATATTTAATAAAAAATGGGACTTAATTAAAAAACAAGGCTTTGATTTAAAATTTAAAAAAATGTGGGAATTTTACCTTTCATATTGTGAAGCTGGTTTTAAATCAAAAAACATAGACTTAATTCAATTTTCACTACAAAATAAATAACTATAGGAGCTACATGATAAACTTAAAGATAATTAGATTAACAGTATTAATATTTGCTTTATTCTTTACAGCAAGTTGTATAAACAATAACTCTATGAAACCGACAGATTTTAAAAACACTGAACCAACTATGACTATAGAGCAATATTTTAATGGTCCGGTTAAAGCATGGGGTCTATTACAAGACCGTAGTGGTAAAGTTACTAGACAGTTTAAAGCTGATATGACAGGTAGTTTTGAGGGAGATATTTTAACTCTTAAAGAAGATTTTTATTGGACAGACGGGGAAAAACAAAATCGTATATGGAAAATCAAAAAGATTGATCAAAATTATTACGAGGGAACGGCACCCGATGTCGTGGGTACAGCTAAAGGTTATCAATATGGATCAGCTTTTAAATTTGAGTACGATTTAATGGTCCCATTTAAAGGAAAGAATATTAAAGTTTCTTTTGATGATTGGATTTTTAAACAGGATGAAGATGTTGCAATTAATCGAGCCACACTTACAAAGTTTGGATTTAAAGTCGGTGAATTGACAGTTTTCTTTAAAAAAAATTAATAATCAATTTTTTTCATACCTCTAGCGACTAGTTTAAAATATAAACTACTAGGTAGCATTTGAAGGAATTTTAAAAAATAGGTAAAGGCTTTTGGGAAATGTATTTCAAAACTTTTTTTGATTACTAATCCTTTATAAATTTCATCTGCAGCAAATTCTGGAGTTTTGATCATGGGCATTGGAAAATCATTTTGATCAGTCATAGGCGTTTTTATGAAACCGGGGCTGATTAACGAAACACGCACATTCTTCATTCTCATATCAAAGTTTAAGCTTTCAGCAAAGCTAGTAAGTGCTGATTTTGAAGCACAATATGCACCAGCTGCAGGTAATCCTCTATAGCCCGCAACTGAAGAAATTATAGATATTTGGCCATTTTTTTTCTCAGAAAAATAATCATAGATTGAATTAATTGAATTCATGGTTCCAAAATAATTAACTTCCATTATTTCTCTTATCTTGTCTAAATTAAATTTTTTCTCTGATTTTGGATCATGCATGCCAGTACCGAACACACAGATATCAATATTGTTAAATTGTTTGATTATGTCTTTTGCGACTAATTTACATGCATCTACTTCAGTAACATCCAAAGGAAAAGGAAATATATTTTGATTAATTTTTTTAAGTTCATTTAATAAATTTTCACGTCTTGCAGATGCAGCAACCATCCACCCATTTTCTGCAAATTTGATTGCAAGAGCCTTACCAATTCCACTACTTGCACCCGTTATCCAAATAACTTTTTTATCTTCCATATTCTATTGTATAATAGAAATATGTTAAAAAACAAATTCTTATCTTTTTTATTGTTTGCTCTTGTAACTTTTTCTGCATCTGCAATAGGAGGTTTAGCTACTGTAGGTTTTAAAGAGCCTTGGTATTCTTTAATCATCAAACCTTCATTTAATCCACCAGATTGGATTTTTGCACCAGTTTGGACAACACTCTATTTTTTTATGACAATTGCTATCTGGAAATTTTGGCACAGTAAAAATAGAGACATGAACACTATTTACCTTTATTTCATTCATTTAATTTTTAATACAACTTGGAGTATAGTTTTTTTTGTTTTTCATAAAATAGTTTTAGCTATGATTGTATTAGTAATTTTAATCTTATTAATAATTATTCTCATAATTAGATTTAAGCGTGTCAACTTGTATAGTTATTATTTAATGATTCCTTATTTACTTTGGTGTCTCTTTGCTTTACTTCTTAATATAAGTTTAATCATATTAAATTAAAATAAATTATGGATGATGTTGTAATAGTAGGTGGTGGAATAATTGGAACTGCTACAGCTTATTTTTTATCTAAAGAAGGTAGAAAAGTAAAAGTTATAGAAAGAGACCCAACTTATAAAACAGCTTCATTTCCATTGTCCCTTGGTGGATTTAGAAGACAGTTTTTTCAAAAAGAAAACATATTACTTGGAAAGTTTGCTAGAGAATTTATTTTTCAAATACCAGAATTACTTAAAACTGAAAAAAATCCAAATCCTACAGCAAGCATGGTTACAAATGGATACTTGTTAATGTTTGGTCCAGAGCATGCTGAGGAACAATATGAAGCCTTAAAAAATCATGAAGCTTGTGAAGCTGGAACTAAAAATATCAAAGGTTCTGAACTATCAAAAATATTTCCTTATATAAATAGTGAAGGTATTGAAACAGCAACTTATACTGACAACCAAAGTGAGGGATGGATTGATCCTTTCATGTTTCATAGCGCCTTAAAAAGTAAGGCAATTGAATTAGGTGCTGAATTTATTAAAGGCGAAGTAAAAAATATTTCTGATATCAAAGCTAAAACAATTATATCGGCAGCAGGATGTTGGACTAAAGAATTATTAAAAGATATTCCGGTAGTTCCACAAAAACACACAGTTTTTAGAGTTAAATGTCCTAAATATATTAAAGAAATGCCATTAACAGGAGATTTAACAACGGGCGTTTACTGGAGACCTGAGGGTGGAGAGTATTTAGCAGGTTCACCTAATTCAGTATTTGATGCTACTGATCTAGAACCAGCTTGGAATGATTTTGAAGAATTAGTATGGCCTGCATTAGCACAAAGAATTCCTGCTTTTGAAGAATTAAAATTAACTGGTGGATGGGCTGGTTATTATGATTGCAATAAATTAGACAACAATGCTGTAGTTGGTAAACACCCTAAATACGAAAATGTATATATGGCTTCAGGTTTTACCGGTAGAGGATTAATGCAAGCCCCTGGAATAGGAAGAGCATTAACTGAATTAATTTCTACAGGATCTTATCAAACGATTGATATTAGTGATTTTTCTGTTGAAAGAGTTCTTGATAATAATGCTAGACCAGAACCTTACGTTTTATAAATAATTTAAGTTCCACAAAAAGTTTGATACTTCACATGACTATGAGGAGCAGGGGACATTAATTCTAAATCATTTTCATTAACCTGATATGGATTTTTCAAAATTTCAGTCAATTTATTAAACAAGGTTAAATCACCATTATTAGCTAACATTAAAGCCTCTTCAATTTTGTGATTACGAGGTATTACCATCGGGTTACAAGAACTCATTAAGTCCATAGATTTATCATGAGTATTACCAAACATTACTAATCTTTTCATCCATTTAGTTTTCCATAAATCAAAGTCCGCATTATCATAAACTTCAGAATTTTTAATTGTCTTATTCATCAAAAAAATAAAAGTATTTGTATAATCTGCTTTTTTTTCTTTCATCCAATTTAATAATTCCATAATTAAATTTTTATCTTCTTTATCTTCACCATATAACCCAAGTTTATCTCTCATCATATTTAACCATTTTGTTTCATAATTTTGTTCAAATTTATCTAAAGCTTCTGTGGCTAATTTAATCGCTTCATCTTCATTGGCACTAATAAGAGGAATTAGACATTCAGCAAACCTTGTTAAATTCCATTTGGTAATTTTTGGTTGATTTTCATAGGCATACCTTCCTAGTTGATCTATTGAACTAAAAACTGTTTTAGGATCATAAACATCCATAAAGGCGCAAGGACCATAATCTATTGTTTCACCAGAGATAGACATATTGTCAGTATTCATAACTCCATGAATAAAACCAACACGCATCCAATCAATTACAAGTTGGGTTTGTTTTTCGATTAAAACATTTAGTAAGTCTAATGCTTTTTTCTTTGATGATTTTATATTGGGGTAGTACTTTTCAATTGTGTAATTAATTAAGATTTCTAAATCACTAATATTTTGTTTTGCAGCAATGTATTGAAATGTTCCAACTCTTAGATGGCCTAAGGCCACCCTTGTAAGAATTGCACCTTGTGAAATTTGTTCCCTAACCACATCTTCACCAGTTTTAACTACCGCTAAACTTCTAGTAGTAGGTATTTTTAAAAAATGCATTGCTTCACTTATTATATATTCTCTCAACATTGGGCCTAAAACAGCCCTACCGTCACCACTTCGTGAGAATGGAGTTCTACCAGAACCTTTGAATTGTACATCAAATCGTTCATTATTTTTGGTCAGGTGTTCGCCGATTAAAACAGCTCTTCCATCACCAAGCATTGTAAAATGACCAAATTGGTGACCAGCATAAGCTTGCGCTATAGAGTTAGACCCTTCAGGTAATAGATTTCCTGAAAAAATTTTTGATAAGTCGTCATCATTAATATTTGAAAAATCTAGATCTAATTTATTTGCCAGATCTTTATTTAATATTAATATTTCTGGTGCATTTACTGTAACAGGATTGATATTTTCTTTGAATGTTTTTGGTAATCTTGAATAACTATTGTCGAAATGCCAACCAATTGTCATTTTATCGATTAGTTAACTTCTGCTTGATTTTCTTTTGGCTTGATTTCAGTTTTAAATTGGTTTGAGATTTTTTGAACTTCAACTGCTGACACTTTATATTCTGCACACATTGTTTCTTCATCTTTACCATGACCGGTTACCATATTGACCATATGTTCTGGAAAATGGAATGTTGTAAATACTATGCCTTCTTTAACTTTATCTGTAACCTCTACTTTTAGAGCAACTTCTCCTCGTCCAGAATAAAGTCTTGCTATGTCACCTGTATTTAACTCTCTTTTGTTAGCATCATTTGGGTGAACTAATAATAAGTCTTCAGAAACTATATTGATGTTACTTGTACGTCTTGTCATTGTTGCAGCATTGTAATGTTGTAGAACTCTACTAGTTGTTAAAATTAATGGATATTCTTTTTTATTAGTTTCAATTTCTGTAGACTCTTTCCAATCAAAGTTTTTAAGACGTCCTTTTCCAAGTTTGAAAGTTTCTTGGTGTAAAATTTGAGTGTCTGTTCCATCTTCTTGAACTGGCCACTGTAATCCCATTTTACCAAGTCTTTCTCTTGTTACACCTTTAAAGAATGGAACAACATCTGCTATTTCTGCTAGAACTTGATCAGCGTCATATTCAGGTTGGTCAAAGCCTAATTTTTGCATCATGTCTGTTACAATTGTTCCATCAGTTTTAGTACCAGGTAATGGAGGAACAGCTCGATTAACTCTTTGAATTCTTCTTTCGGTATTAGTAAAGGTTCCATTTTTTTCTAAGAAAGTTGTTCCAGGTAATACTACTGTTGCAAGTTTTGCTGTTTCACTCATAAAAATTTCTTGAACAACTAATAATTCTAACGAGTTCATTGCCTGAACCACATGTGCACTATTTGGATCTGTTTGAACAATATCTTCTCCAATAATCCAGACTGCTTTAACTTCTTTATTAATAGCACCATCAAACATTTCTGGAATTTTTAATCCTGCTTTGGTTGGGTGAACCACTCCATATTTTTCAGTGTAGAAATTTTGAACTTTTTCATCAGCTACTTCAAAATAACCTGCACCTTGATGAGGTTGACAACCCATATCAGCTGCACCTTGGACATTATTTTGTCCTCTTAATGGGTTAACTCCAACACCTTTTCTACCAATATTTCCAGTAATCATTGCAAGATCAGCAATTAACATCACCGTCTTAGATCCTTGTTCTTGTTCAGTAACTCCTAAACCGTGGAATTCCATAGAGTTTTTAGCTGTCGCATAAGCAATTGCTGCTTCTTTAACTAACTGTTTATCAACACCAGCGACTTTCGCTAGATGATCCATATCTTGTCTCTCAATTTCTTTAATGAAATTCGCAAAACCTTCAGTTCTATCTCTAACAAAATCTTTATCATAAAGGTTTGCTTTTAATATAAAATGTAACATCATATTTAAAACAGCCACATTTGTTCCTGGTCTAAGTTTAATATGATAATCAGCAAGTTTAGCAAGCTCAGTAGTAATTGGATCTAAAACTATTAGTTTTTTTCCTTTCATTACTTGTTGTTTAATTTTTGCTCCGGTAACTGGGTGAGCATTTGTAGGATTTGCTCCTATAACCATAAATAAATCTGCGTGATAAATATCTTCTGTAGAATTAGTTGCAGCACCAGTTCCAAAAGTTTGTTGCATTCCCCAAGCTGTTGGTGAGTGACAAATTCTTGCACAACAATCAATATTATTAGTTCCAATTGCAGCTCTAATCATTTTTTGAAATACATAATTTTCTTCATTAGTACATCTTGCAGAAGAAATTCCAGCTACAGCATCAGGACCACTTTCTTTTGTAATTCTATTTAATTCTTTTTTAATAAAGTCATATGCTTCATCCCATGATGCTTCTTCAAATTTTCCATTTCTTTTAATCAGAGGAGTTTTTAACCTATCTGGATGATCGTAAAATCCAAATGCATATCTTCCTTTAATACAAGTGTGACCTGCATTAACTTCAGATTCTTTAGGCGTAGATATTGCAACAACTTTATTATCTTTAATTGATGCTTCTAAATTACATCCAACACCACAGTAAGAGCAAGTTGTTCTAACTTTTTTATCTACTGCAACAGATTTTGATTGGTAAACATCAGAGATAGCATCTGTTGGACATGTGTGTGCACAAGCACCACAAGATACACAAGACGAATCTCCAAACAATGCATCGTTGTCAGTTGTGATTTTAGATTCAAATCCTCGACCACTCATTGTTAAAACAAAAGATCCTTGAATTTCGTCACAAGCACGAACACATCTTCCACAGTTAATACAGTTATCTAAATTCATTCTCATATAATCGTGAGATGTATCTTTAGCAATGCCCTTGTGTTGCTTTGGACTGTTATATCTATGATCTGATATGCCTAAATCATTTGCAACATCTTGTAGTTCACAATTATTATTTACTTCACAAGTTCCACATTCCATTGGGTGGTCAGTTAAAACTAGTTCGACAATATTTTTTCTTAAAGCCGTTAAATTTTCATTATCTGTAAAGATGTATTGGTTTTCACCAACTGGTGTATGGCATGATGCTACAACTTTAGTTGGACCATCTTTTACAAGAGCCACCTCTACAGAACAAACTCTACAAGCACCATAAGGGGCTAAGTTTGGATCATCACAAAGAGTTGGAACTTTTTTTTCACCCAAGTAACTTTTTACAAAATTTAAAACAGAAGTATGGTTTGGACCAATTTCATATGGCTTTCCATCTATGTAGGCGATTTTTCTTTTTTCTGAGCTCATTAATTATCCTTCACCATATCATCCTTCATTTCATCACCAAAATATTTTAATATATTCATGATGGGAGTAGGAATTGCTCCACACAAAGCACATAAACAGCCTTTTTGCATAGTTACAAGCAGCTCATTTAGTAATTTTAATGGAATCTTAGCAGTTTTATTTTTTGCTTGATCAAACATTTCCTTACCTCTGTAAGAACCAAGTCTTCCAGGAAAGCATTTTCCACATGATTCTTCGGCAGAAAACTCAAATAAATGATGGATATATTCAATCATAGGAAAGTCTTTTGGAATACTTACTATACTTGCGTGTCCTAACATAAAACCTGCAGCAGTAAATTCTTGAAAATCTAAATTTAATTTTTCAATCTCGGTAATAGGAATTACACCTCCTAATGGACCTCCAATTTGTAATGCTTTAATGGGCTCTTTAAAACCACCACCAATATCATTTAAAACTTTTTTCATTGGTGTTCCCATTTCAACTTCATAAACACCTGGATTATTGAAAAAACTATCAAAGCAAACTAATTTGGTTCCAGCAGATTTTTTATTTCCAATTGCAGAAAACTTATCAGCTCCATTGATAAGTATACCCGTAGCTGCAGCTAATGTTTCAACATTATTTACAACTGTTGGTTTCTTGTAAAGACCTTCAGTGACAGGGAAGGGAGGTCTTACATCTACTTCAGCTCTTCTTCCTTCAATTGATGCAATCAATGCTGTTTCTTCTCCACAAATATAAGCACCTTGACCAATACAAATATTTAAATCAAAAGAAAATTTAGTTCCTAAAATATTTTCACCAAGTAAGCCTGCTTTTTTTAAAGAATTAATTGCTCCATTTATTGCTTCTATAGATTTTGGGTACTCTCCTCTTATATATAAAACACCTTCATCACTACCAATAACATAACCACAAATAACCATTCCAAATAAAACTTTTAATGGTTGATCTTCTAATAAATATCTATCAGAGAAAGCACCTGAGTCACCTTCATCGGCATTGCATATAACATATTTTTTTTCAGAAGGAGCTTTTCTACAAAAATCCCATTTCATACCAGTAGGAAAACCAGCACCACCTCTGCCAGTTAAATTAGAGTCTAGAAGGGATTTAGTTATCTCTTGTTTGTCAGTAGCAATAAATTTTTTTAACAGTTCCTTAAATTGATCTAAATTAGAAAGTTTGTCATCCATTAAAAAACTAGTTGAGGCATAACTTTTAGAAAAGAATTTTTCTTGAACTATGTCTTCACCTTTAATTATTTGATCAATCTTATTAATATCGTTTCCGGCATAATTCTCACCATCATAATGAAAAGCATTATTTTCATAGCAGTGACCAAGGCAAAACATTTCACCAACTTTATCGTCACCTAATTTTTCTTGTAATTTTTTTTTAAGCGGCTCTTGAGTACCAGCACACATGCAAGCGCTTCCATTGCAAACAAAAGCTTTTTTTTCTCTATGAGAGGGTCTTAAAAATTCATAAAAACTTTCTGCACCATGAATAGTTGAGACACCCATGTTATATTCTTTTGCAATTTCCTTAATACCATCAGCATTATTTGATTTTAATGATCGTTCAGATATTTTTTCGAACAGATTATTCTTTAAACCTATTCTGCCGGATAAATTACTTATATTTTTTGACACTTATTAACCTTTAATTATCACTCTGTCTTCGTTACTATAAATATTAAAACTATCTTCTTTTACAAAACCTATCAATGTAATGTCAAACTTATTAGCTAAATCGATCGCTAGACTTGTTGGCGCACCAACTCCAATTAGAATACCAATATTGGTCATTAAAACCTTTTGAACTAGCTCAAAATTTAGTCTTCCAGAGCACGTTATAAATTGGGAAGAGGGGGTTAATAATCCCTTATTTAATGAATAACCAATTAATTTATCAAGAGCATTATGTCGACCAACATCCTCTTTTATACACACTATTCCACCATCGCTTGTAAATAGACCGCTAGCATGAATACCACCTGTCTTAGAAAACTCTGATTGATTATCCCTTAGCACAGAAGGAGATTTGATAATTATTTCTTTAGAGATTTTAGGTAAAGATTTTAAGACCTTATCTTTTTTGATAATCTCTAATGAATCTAAAGAGGTTTTACCACAAACACCACAAGATGAATTTGTTAAAAAATTTCTTTTAATCTTATCAATATCTATGTTTTCAGAATTGTTTAATGTGACAACAATTTTATTTTGAAGTTTATATTCACCTACATAATCTCCGACACTCTCAATTTTCTCAATATATTCATTTTTTTCAATAATTTTTTCGTTGAAAAGAAAACCTCTAACTAGGTCTTCATCATTACCTGGCGTTCTCATTGTTATAGAGATTATATTTTGTATCCAAGTTTCTTTAGTTTTAAATTTGATTGAAATTTCTAAAGGTTCTTCAATAGAGATTAAGTCTTCTACATTATTTAAATTATTAGACTTATATTTTTGTATTTTATATTTTGAGTTCATTGGATTAACTTAAGGGGTAGTTCTTTTTTAAAATAAATTTATTTAAGATTATTCCAAAAATTAAAATTATTAGACAACCAAAAATTATAGGATTTATTAAATATTCAAATGAAACACCTCCAATGATGACCATAATAGGGTTTCCACCTGCTGGTGGATGAACAACATCTAACACAATCATAAAAAAAATACCGAACCCAACTGCCAAGGCAATATTTATAAATATTGGCAGATCAACATAGTTTATAAACAAAATTCCTATTAGTGCAGTTAAGAAATGACCAAAGAATATATTTTTAGGTTGAGCGAATGGGCTTTCAGGAAATCCATATAGTAATACCATTGAAGAACCAAAAGAGGCCGCCAAAAATAACCCCATTGTAGTTTTATATGTGAGCAGCGTAAGAAACCCAATAGTAATAGTTGATAAAACTCCTGCGATAGATGCTTTTAAAAGTTTTTCTTTAGTAATGTTAATCATGATTAAAACTTCAATGCCTTCGATATTGTTTTAAACGGTAATAAAAGACATTCTTTTCTTGAGATATTATCTTTATTCATAATTTCTTTGAAATCATTCCATTTTTTTTCAATTTTAATATCTGTTTCATTAAACAAACCTTCAATTGAAATAATAAGAGACTTAATATCACTTATATTTTGATCAATAATCTTTTGAGACAGCATACTAACTGATGCCTGACAATATACACATGAACGGCACTGGTAACCCATATCCTTAATTTTATCATTTTTCACAATTAATCTGATTTCCATTTCGTCACCACACAAGGGGTTTTTATTTTTTGAGTGATGGGTATGATTTTTAACTATTTTGTGATTTGCTGTGTTAGATGCAATTTCGAGAATTCTTAGGTCCATTATAATTCTTTAATTAAGAGATTAATGTTTTATATTTTGATTTATGAATGATAACAATATTTTAGCTGTTGTACTAGCAGGTGGAAAATCAAAAAGATTTGGGCAAGATAAAAATTGCGTAAAACTTGGATCCAAAACATTGCTAGAGCATGTTTTGTTCAAAATTAGCAATAAATTTGAAGAAATATTGATTGTCTCAAGTAATCCATTGAAGATAGAAGAAGCAAAAAATACCACAGTAATTCCAGATTGTTTTAATGATCTAGGACCTTTAGCAGGAGTGCTAAGTTCCATGAAGTGGGTAAAAGAAAATAAAAAATCATACAAATGGATTGCAACTTTTCCATCTGATACTCCATTTTTTGATCCAATTATTATTGAAGAATACAAAGCAAGAATTGAACAAAGTAAAAGCAGTTTATATTTTGTTAAATCTAACGAAAAAAGACATAATATTTTTGGTTTATGGTCAATTGATTTAATGGAAAAATTAGAAGAAGATTTAATAATAAATAATTATCGAAAAGTTGAGGAATGGGCTAATAAAGTTGGTGTGAGTACAATTGATATTAAAATAAAAAATTACGATCCTTTTTTTAATATAAATACCAAAGAAGACCTTGATGTTGCTCAAACTATTTTAAATCTTGATAAAAATGATTGATTACAAAAAAGCAAAAAATATTTTAATAAAATCAAAAATAAACATTAAAGATGAAGTCATAACCACATCAAAATCATTAAATAGAATTAATGTTCAAGATATTTATTGTCCTGTGAATTATCCTGCAGGAACTAATGCTGCATTTGACGGTTTTGCCATTAATTCTAAAGATACATCTACGATTAATAAAAAAAATCCTAAAGAATTTAAAATTTTAAAATCAATATCAGCAGGTGATAATCCTAAATTAAATAAAGTAAAAAAATTTCAAGCTGTTGAAGTTATGACGGGTGCTCTAATTCCTAAATATTTTGACACCATTATTCCCATAGAAAAAATTGTGTTTACTAACAATAAAAAGTCTATCGTAATAAATGAAAAGATTAAAACTAATCAACATATAAGACATGTGGGATCTGATTATAAAAAAAAGGAATTAGTTATTAATAAAGGAACTATTATTCAGCCATCGCATATCTTAGCCTTTAAAACATTAGGTATTAAAAGCATTAAGGTTAAAAAGAAGCTTAATATTTTATTTTTTTCAACAGGAAATGAAATTTCAAATAACGTAGATATTGCTGATTGGAAGGTTAGAAATTCAAACAGTCATTATATAAAATCTTTATCTAATAATTTTTTGTTTAATTATATAGAAGGTGGAATTTTGAGAGATAAAGATGAACATTTTTTTAAAAAACAAATTGATAAAAATCTTAGATCAAAAATAGATATCATAATTACCTCAGGTGCTGTTTCAGCAGGTAAACATGATTTTATCCCCTCTGTAGTAAAAAAATTTAATTTATCAAATTTTTTCAAAGGGGTGGCTATTAGACCGGGTAAACCAATTTTATTTGCTAAATTTAAAGGAAGTGAAAAGGCTTTCTTTGGGCTTCCAGGTAATCCTATTTCTTCTTCCGCCTGCTTTAGATTTTTTGTATATCCCTATATTTTAAATATCCTTGGAGTTAAGGAGGAAAAACCTTTTAAAGCTAAGTTAAAAAATTCTTTCTTTAAGAAAAAAAATTTTACTAGATTTATAAAAGCAAGGCTTACTACAACTCATAATGGAAATTTAGAAATTAAGGTACTCAAAGGTCAGGAATCTTTTAGAATAAAATCTTTTGTAGAGTCTAATATTTGGGGCCTATTTAAACATGGTCAGTCAAATTTTAAAAAGAGCGAACTTATTGATTGCTATTCACCAATTGGTTCAAATATTAATATTTTTAAATAGATCTCATTTTTATTGTAGTGCCAATTAATAAGCATTAAGTATCGAATTATGATTGAGCTAAAAAATGAAAAAATTGCAATTCCAGTAGTTTTATTAGCAGGTCTTATTTGGTCCTTTGGACCTTTGGTTGTAAGATACATGGATCAACCCAATTTAGTTCCATGGCAATATATTTTTGCAAGAGGCTTAACAATTTTTTTGATTTTAAATCTTTATCTTTTTTTTGAAGAAGGAAAAGATTTTTATAAGAATTATTTAAAAATCGGAATGTCGGGTGTTATTGGTGGAACTGGACTAGGTATTGCAATGATTACCTTTATTTATTCAATAACAAATACTAGTGCGGCTGTTACTTTACTCTGTTTAGCTGCAATGCCATTTTTTACAGCTTTATTAGGTTTCTTATTTTTAAAAGAAAAAATTTCACTTAATGTTTGGATAGCTATATTTATTGCAACCGTTGGAATAATAATTATAGCCATTGGTAATACTGAAAAAAATTCTTTATTAGGGCTTATTTTTGGGATGACTTCTTCAATTGGGTTTTCTGTTTTTTCAGTGACTTTGAGATGGAAAAAAGAAACACCAAAATTTACAACAGTAGCTTTTGCAGGTTTATTTTGCTTTGTAGTTGCTGCAATAGTTATTTTATCTAATGATATGGTTTTCTTGTCTTCAAGTTATAACGGAGCATTATTTTCTATACATGGAACGTTAGTTTGTATGGGTTTAATTTTATATTCTATTGGATCAAAAGCAATCCCCGCTGCAGAACTTACTTTATTGTCACTTACTGAGGTTATAGGGGGAATATTTTGGGTATGGGTTCCAATTTTAGGAATTAATGAGATCCCATCGACTAATACGATAATAGGTGGCTTCTTTCTTTTTATGTCTATCATTTATTATAGTCTTACAATTAAAACTAATAGACGGTTTATTGCTCT
The DNA here is from genome assembly GCF_059417905.1 of Candidatus Pelagibacter sp. PS_23. Taxonomy (NCBI): domain Bacteria; kingdom Pseudomonadati; phylum Pseudomonadota; class Alphaproteobacteria; order Candidatus Pelagibacterales; family Candidatus Pelagibacteraceae; genus Candidatus Pelagibacter; species Candidatus Pelagibacter sp. PS_23. The sequence continues at coordinate 270,346 of NZ_CM182071.1, forward strand.
AAACTAATCAAAAATGGAAAGACCAAATTTTTTTACTCTAAAGAATGGTGAAAAGGCTAAACTACCTTTTACAGATCAAGAATATCAAAGTCGATTAACTAAATTAAGAACCACAATGAGTAAAAATAATCTTGATATGATTATTTTAACTTCAATGCACAACATTGCTTACTATACAGGATTTATTTATTGTTCTTTTGGTAGACCTTATGGCTGTGTAGTAACTGCTAATAAAATTTCAACAATTTCAGCAAACATTGATGCTAGTCAACCTTGGCGTAGATCTCATAGTAATAATGTTATTTATACTGATTGGAAAAGAGATAATTTTTTAAAAGCAATTGTTTCAATTATTGGAAGAGACGAACCTCCTAAGAATATTGGTATTGAAAATGATCATGTAACCTTAGATGTTAAAGAAAAGCTTACGTCTATTTTTACTTTTTCAGTTTTCAGTGATGTTTCAAAAGATTTAATGCAACTTAGAATGATTAAATCTGCCGAAGAAATAGAAATTATTAAAAATGGTGCAAGAATTGCTGATCTTGGGGGCGAAGAGATTGTCAAAAATATTAAGGTTGGAGAAAGCGAGCTTGAAATTGCAATAGCCGGTAGAGATAGAATGGAGCGTGAAATTGCAAAAACGTATCCAGATGCTGAATATATGGATACCTGGGTTTGGTTTCAATCAGGACTTAATACGGATGGTGCTCATAACCCAAAAACCAACAGAAAATTAAAATCAGGAGATATTCTTTCTTTAAATACTTTCCCTATGATCTCAGGGTACTACACAGCTTTAGAGAGAACTCTTTTTTTAGATAAAATTGATGATGCATCCTTAAAAGCTTGGGAAGCAAATGTTAAAGTTCATAAAAGAGGATTAGAGCTAATTAAACCAGGTGTAAAATGTTCTGATATTTGTCATGAGTTGAATGAACTATTTGCTGAACTTGGTTATCTTCATTATCGAACATTTGGTTATGGTCATTCATTTGGTGTCCTATCTCATTTCTATGGAAGAGAAGCAGGATTAGAACTTCGTGAAGATATAGATACCGTATTAGAGGAAAACATGGTGGTTTCTATGGAACCAATGATCATGATACCAGAGGGTAAACCAGGAGCTGGTGGATATAGAGAGCATGATATCTTGGTTATAGGAAAAGATAATGCTGAAAACATTACTAAGTTTCCTTTTGGTCCAGAACATAATATTATTAAATCATAAATTATGAGTGAAAAAACTGTAGTAAATAGTTGGAATGAATGGGATCCTTTAAAACATGTAATTGTTGGCAAAGCTGATGGCACTTGTATTCCAGCACCAGAGCCAGCTTTAGACGCTAAGGTTCCAGAAGACAGTGATATGCGAGGTCAGTTTGGACCAAGAACAAAAGATACAGTTGATAAGGCAAATGAACTTTTAGACAATTTTTCAAACCTGCTTGAAAAAAGAGGTATCAAGGTAGATAGACCAGACCCAATAGATTTTAGTCAAAAAACATCTACACCAGACTGGGAAGCAGAAACAATGTTTGGCTGCATGCCACCACGAGATGTGTTGTTAACTGTGGGTAGTGAAATTTTAGAGGCGACAATGAGTTATAGATGTAGATGGTTCGAGTACCTTTGTTACCGACCATTATTACAGAAATATTATAATGATGACCCTAATATGAGACACGAGTCTGCTCCAAAACCAAGGTTAACTGATGCAGATTATAGGAAAGATTATTTATCAGATAAAATTGGTATTCAAAAAAGATTAGAGTGGACAGAAGACAAGTTTTTTGTAACAACTGAAGAAGAGCCATTATTTGATGCAGCAGATGTTTTAAGGTTTGGAAAAGATTTAGTAGTTCAGCATGGATTTACTACTAATCTTAAAGGAATTGATTGGCTTAAAAGACATTTTAAAGATCATAGAGTTCATGCTGTTAACTTTCCAGGTGATCCTTATCCAATTCATATCGATGCAACCTTTACTCCTATTAAAGAAGGATTAATCATTAATAATCCTCAAAGAAGATTGCCAAAAGAACAAAGAAAATTATTTGAAAATAATGGATGGGAAATTATTGATAGCGCACAACCCGCACATAATGAGCCACCACCATTATGTTATTCTTCAACTTGGTTATCAATGAACGTCCTAGTATTGGATCCAAAAACTGTTTGTGTTGAAAAAAGTGAGGTATATCAGGCAGAACAATTAGATAAATTAGGAATGGAAGTAATCCCTGTTGAATTAAGAGATGCTTATGCATTTGGTGGAGGTCTTCATTGTTGTACAGCAGATGTGTACCGTGAAGGTGAATTAAAAGATTATTTTCCAAAACAATAAATATGGCAACAGTTAAAACAAAAAGAGAGCGAATAAAATTTGCTTCTGATAATGTAGCGGGTGCTTGTCCTGAGGTGTTAGATGCGGTATTGAAAGCTAATGATGGTGATAGTACTCCATACGGTAATGACCAAATATCAGCTGAATTACAAAAGAAGTTTTCAGAACTATTTGAAAAAGATGTAATTGTTTTTCCAACTGCATCAGGAACAGCTGCTAATGCTTTAGCTTTAGCAACAATGACACCGTCATATGGTAATATTTATTGTCATAAACTTTCTCATATTAATACAGATGAATGTGGGGCACCTGAGTTTTATACAGGGGGTGGAAAATTAGTTACTTTAAATGGGATTAATGGAAAAATAACACCTGAAGAATTAGACAAAGCTATTACCGGTAAAGGCATTGTGCATCATACTCAACCTGCTTCAGTAAGCATTACTCAAGTTTGTGAAACAGGAGAAGTATACCAATTAGATGAGATTAAAAAGATTTCTGAAATTACACATAAGCATAACTTAAATATGCATATGGATGGAGCACGATTTGCTAACGCTTTAACTGCATTAAATTGTACTCCTGCTGAGATGACCTGGAAATCAGGCATTGATGTTTTATCATTTGGAGCAACAAAGAATGGTTGTCTTGCAGCTGAAGCAATAATTTTTTTTAATAAAGATCTAGTTGGTAATATTGCTTTTTTAATGAAAAGAGCAGGGCATTTATTATCTAAGATGCGTTTTGTATCTGCTCAGCTTGATGCATATATTTCAAATGATGTCTGGTTAAGGAATGCAAGACATGCAAATAAGATGGGAAAAAAATTAAGTGAAGGATTAGCAAAACATAATAGTATTAAACTAGCATATCCAACAGAAGCGAACGAAGTTTTTGTAAAATTTCCAAGAAATATGATTGAGCATTTAAATTCTGAAGGCTACAAAATGAATGAAGATGAGCTTGATGGACAAGCAGTTAGATTAATTGCTGCCTGGAATACTCAAGAGAGCGATGTGGATCAATTATTAGAGACCTTAAAAAAATCTAACTAGGATTTTGTTTTAAAAATTCAATATATTTAACAACTTCATCAAATTGTTCGTCAGGTATATCTTTATAAGAGTTCTCAAACTTCTCTTTGACACATAAAGCAACATGAGCGTAGGGGTTTCTTCCTTTAGGATGATTTGGATGGCTGGGTAACTGACCTAGTAAATAATCGCCAGCTTCCTGTATCATTTTCCAGAGTTTACTTGTGTTTTCTTTGTTCATCAAAGTGAGATTAATCTCTAAAGTTTACAAATTCTACGGGAAGACCAATATCAATAGCAGTTATTGCCGACATTGCTTCTTGAAGGTCATCTCTTTTTTTTCCTTCAGCGCGTAACTCTTCTCCTTGAATTTTAATCTGAATTTTAAGTTTTAGTTTTTTTATTTCAGCAATAATTTTTTTTGCATTTTCTTGGCTAATACCTTCTTCTAGTTCACTAACTTGTCTGATTGATGAACCAGCAGCATTTTCTGAGTTTTTAATTGCTAATACTCTTGGATCTACTTTTCGTCGTATAAGATGGACTTGTAATAATTCATTTACTTGTTTTAACTTTAATGCATCGGGTGCTAATGTGGTGATAATCTTATCTTTTCTTTCAATTGAAATATCAAGTCCTTTAAAGTCAAATCGATTACCAATTTCTCTTAGGCAATTTGCAAGAGCGTTATCAAATTCTGGGTAACTAACTTTACTGATTACATCAAATGAAGGCATAATTTTTTATTATCTAATGAATTAACCTTAACAAAAATTTTCATAATTGACTATTTGATTTATTTTGAAACTCTTTTAAGTTGCAGTTATATGGAAGATTTAGTCAAAAAATTAGAAGAACAGATCAGCTTTCTTCAAAATGAAATATCGCAAATGAGTGATGAACTGTATTCTCAACAAAAAGAAGTATCAGTTTTAAAAAAACAAGTTTCAAATCTTGAAAAAAGAATTAACGAATTAGAGAGCAATGATGAAGCGGGTATGGTTATGATTGATAAAAAACCCCCACATTATTAAACTTTATTATTAATCCATGACAGAACAATTTGATGTTATTGTAGTAGGTGCGGGTGCCGCAGGCATGATGAGTGCAATAGAAGCTGGTAAACGTGGACGCAAAGTACTTTTAGTTGATCATGCAAAAAAGATAGGAGAAAAAATTAGAATATCGGGTGGTGGAAGATGTAATTTTACAAACATACACACACACCCTAGTAAGTTTATTTCAAACAATCCAAAATTTGTAATATCAGCTTTAAAACAATACACGCAAAATAACTTCATAGATTTAATAAAGAAACATAATATTAAATTTCATGAAAAAAAATTAGGACAACTCTTTTGTGATGAAAGTGCTCAACAAATTATAGATATGCTACTTTTAGAGTGTGAGATGGCAAAAGTAGTTTTAAAAAAAGATACAACTATTAATGATATAGACAAACAAGATGATAAATATTTTATAGTTGTAGGAAGTGATAAATATTTCTGCCAGTCATTAATTGTTGCAACAGGTGGTCTGTCTATTCCAAAAATTGGAGCAAGTAAATTTGGTTATGATATTGCTCAAAAATTTAATTTAAAAGTTATTGAAACATTACCTGCACTAGTTCCTTTAACTTTTAGTGAAAAAATACTTGCAATTTGTAAGGAGCTTACCGGCTTATCTGTTGAAGCAGTTGTTTCATTTAAAAAAACTTTTTTTGAGGAAGGGATGTTATTTACTCACAGAGGTTTGAGCGGACCTTCTATATTGCAGATCTCTTCTTATTGGAAATTAGGAGATAATATCAAAGTTAATTTATCACCAAAACTTGATGTAGATAAATTTCTAAATGATAGAAAGATCTCTAGTCCTAAACAAGATATAGGCATTATAGTTTCTGAAATTCTCCCTAAACGGTTAGCTCATATAATTTGTAATGAAAATAATGTTAATGGAAATATATGTGAATTATCCAACAAAGTATTAACTAGTTTGAGTAATTCTATAAACGCGTGGGTGATAAATCCAATAGGAACCGAAGGTTATAGAACTGCTGAAGTAACTTTGGGTGGTATTGATACTGAAGAAATTTCTTCTAAAACAATGATGTCCAATAAACACCCTGGATTATTTTTTATCGGAGAAGTTGTAGATGTTACTGGTCATTTAGGTGGTTATAATTTTCAATGGGCTTGGTCTTCTGGATATGTGGCAGGTCAATATGCTTAAAGACTAGTTATTGGTGGAATTATCTCAGTTTTTTTTATATTCAACACCTTTTCTATCCAGTATTTCTTTTACTTTATCAGAATAAGGTTCATCAATATGTTCGGTAGTAGGATTTAATTCGATTCCGGCTGGCGTGATAGTAGATGGCATAGCAACGAACTGAGAATCAGGATTTTCAACTGTTTCTCTAACCCTCATTCTGTAGATACCAAACACACCTATTAAAGCATGAAAGAAAAGTAAAAATACAAAAAAACCATTAGAGCCAACAATATTCATAAATATTGAACAAAGGAATGGACCACTCATAGCACCCAAGCCAAATGTAAATTGTATACCAGCTCCAGCTGCTACAAATTTTTCTTTTGGTATATAGTCATTAGTGTGCGCACAAATCAAAGAGAACATTGGTAAGCTACAAATTGAAAATAAAATTAAAAAAATAAAAAACCATACTTTACTTGTGGCAAGTTCACCAGGTAAGTACATCTGACCTGATGATAGAATAGCAAGTAAAGCAAATAAAGATGCACCAAATGTTGAAATTATTATTACTTTTCTCCTATCATATTTATCAGAAAGTTTTCCAATAGGATATTGAGAGATAGCACCAGAAATTGCTAAAAGAAAAGTCACAAGTGATATTTGAAAAATAGTAAAATTCATTGAGGCCGCATATACTGCTAACAATGTAAATAGTGCAGACTGGATTGTTCCATAAAAAAGAGCACTTACCATTCCAAATGGTGAAGTTTCATAAAGTTCTTTTAAAGGCATACCTTGAATTTTTTTAAATGTAGGTGGTTTTTTTTTAGTTAAGAGAATAGGTATAAGGGCAAGAGACGTAATAATTGAAACCAATATAAAGGGTTGATAATTTTCAGGTCTACTAAAGTTCAATAAAAACATTCCTATACCCATTGATCCATATAAAATAACCATATAAATCGATAAAATACTTCCTCTATTTTTATTGCTTGATCTGTCATTCAACCAACTTTCAGCAACAGTATAAATACAAACCATACTTATTCCTGTTAAAACTCTTAGAATAAACCATACATAAGGATTAATAAATATTGAGTGAACCAAGATAACCAAAGATGCTAAAGACGCAAAAGCTGCAAAAACTCTAATATGACCTACTTTGGAAATAAGATTAGAAATTGTCATTGCACCTATAAAGTACCCAACAAAATAACCTGACATCATAAACCCAGTTGCCGTTAGACTAAATTGTTCTTGAACAGCCCTTACACCTAATAGGGACCCTTGAAATCCATAGGCCATCATTAAGAACCCAATACCTAAAAACAATGCCCAAGAGTTCTTTAAAACTTTATTCATAAAACTGACCGTACTTATTTGCGATCTAGATGTAAATCAAGTCTTTATTATGATAAAATTATGAATTTCTTAGTTTAATAAAAGAGTGAATGGCAATCGCTGTGATGATAACGGCACCACCCTGGATAGTCTCAAGGCTGGGTTGTTCCTTAATAATCAACCATACCCAAATAGGACCAATTATAGTCTCTAGTAAGAAGAATAGGTTCACTTCAGCTGCGGGTATGAACCTTGGAGCTATAGTCACTAGCACAAAAGGTATAGCAACACACATAACACACATTAAAGGAACAATAATTAGATCACTATCAACTAGTGCAAAGCTTTCAATGAACAGAAGTGCAAACATTGCTACAATTAATTTTCCAACAACAGCTGCTGGGATTAAGTTTTTATCCTTTGCGGATCTAATAGTAACTGCTCCAACTGCCAAACCTAAAGCAGTTATTAGGCCTAATATATCTCCAAAAAAGTTACCTAATTGTATTGAATCGTAGAATATATAAATAGCAGCAGTAAAAGTTACAAATATTGTAATCCATGTTTTTCTATCAGGTAATTCTTTTAAAAATATTGCACCAAGCACTGCAGATAACATAGGAGCCATTGCAATCATAACTAATGTGTTTGCAACATTGGTATTTTGTATTGAAACAACAAAGGTAATATTGGTTACAGAGAAAGTGCCAATATAAAGTAAGCCATGATAGCCACTTGAAAAAAGCATTTTAAAGAAATTTAATTTATAAATTAATAACATTCCTAAAAATACAGTGATGAAAGGAATAAGGCCTCGATAAAAAACAAGCCCCCAAGTATCAACATTAGAAAGTCTTATAAATAAACTATCGGGAGTAATAAACATTACTGCAACAAATGCGAGTAAAGATCCTTTTTGCTGGTCGGATAATTTGTTCAAGCTTTTAATCCTTTCCAAAATGTTTTTGCAAGATTAATGCTTGTAAGATCATAAAAAGATTTTAATCCTGTAGGAGAGGTTACATTAATATCTCCATTTAATTTTTGGTCGATAAAATCAATACCAGAAAAATAGATGTCATTTTTTTTAAGATCTTTACCAATTATATTTGAAATTTTATTTTCTAATTTTGTTAATTTAACCGAGATAGGTATCGCTCCTTTACTCATGTTGCTTAAGAAAGATCCTTTTTTTGGAACTCTAGAGATCGCACCGCAAACTTTACCATTAATTATAAAAACTCTTTTATCTCCAAACTTAATTTTAGGTAAAAACTTTTGACACATAATATGTCCATGTTTTTTTATGAAATTTGTAATCAATTTTGTATTTATTTTATTTTGAAATAAGTGAATATCATTTCCACTAAAACTATGAATAGGTTTTATAATCATTTTTTTGTTTTTAGAAAAAAACTTATTAATTTCATTTATATCTTTTGTGAAAATTGTATCTGGCATATATTTTTGAAAAGATGTTGAGTATAATTTTTCAGAGATATTTCTAATAGAGGTTGGATTATTAATAATTTTAACTTTATTTTTTATTTTATCTAAAATGTAAGTTGTTGAAATATATTCTAAATTGAAAGGAGGATCTTGCCGTATCAAAATATACTTACATTGTGTAAGTTCTAGTTTTTGTTGGTTTAATATTTTAAAAAAACGCTTATTTGAATAATTAAACTCTACGTAAAATCCATTCGCTACGACCTTATTGTTAATTATTGAAAGATCTTTAGGTTCATAATAAAAAATTTTGTATTTTAACCTTTGTGCTTCAATGGCTAGAAATATACTAGTATCCGTTAGAGGCCTTAGTTTTGAAGGATGATCACCTTGAATTGCAACTATCTTATTTGTCATATAAATCGTTTAAATTTTCATTCTTAGAAAATTTATCTATCATATGATCTGCGTTTGTTGTCTTATTATCAATCAGTTTATCTAAGTGATTTAAAAACTTAGCCTCATTATCATTAGATTTACTCAAAATGTCTCTGTTTAATAATCCTTTTCTAGAAATCCCAAGCAGCAATGACGCCCAATGTAATAGGTCTTTTCCCATCAACTCAGTGCTAAACCCTTTTTTTGGTGCCTCTAGGTAGGCATTAATTATTTTATTCTTATCCCACTTAGAAACCAATTCGTAAGCCTCATCTAAATTTCCATATAATATTCCAGTATTAAAAGCAGGTCCAGAACACAAACAGTCCCAACCACAAGTGTCCATTGATCTTAACTCTATATATTTCTTAAGTCTATTTTCTGTAAAAATTGTACTTAGGTGAGTGGTTAAATCGTCTTCAGTTGGAAGTCGGTTGTTAATTTCATTAATTTTTCCATTCATGAAATCTGAAAATGAATAATTGCTTCCTGATAAATATTCTTTTTTGTTTTGAATAAATAATAAAGGAAAGTTTATTGAAAAATCTGCATATTTTTCAAAATCCATATTATCAAAAAAAACTTCAGGTAAACCCCCTCTTGATGTTTCTTGCCAAACTTTAGATCGATAAGAGCTGTAACCACTATTTTTTTTTTCAACTATTGAAGAATTTGCAAATAGTGCAATAGATATTGGCACTATAGAGTTAACTATTTTAAACTTCTTAATAAAATCTTTTTCAGAATCGTAATCCAAGTTAAGTTGTGTACCACAAGTTCTATACATCATATCTAAGCTTAAAGAACCACCATTGGGCATATCCTTAGTCATTACTTGATATCTTTGTTTTGGATTATTAGGAACTTCACTAAGGGTTGAAATTGGATCAAAACCAGCACTAACAATTTTTAAATTTAATTTTTTTGTTACTTGCTGTAACTCAAATAAATAATCATGAGATTCAGCACATGCTTCATGGATATTATTTAGTTTATCACCTGATAACTCAATTTGATTTCCAGGTTCAAGAGTAATACTTTTTCCTTGTTTCTGTAATCCTATAATATTTTCTTTTTCCATTATTGGCTTCCAGCCAAATTCGCTTAGTAGTGAAAACATTTTAAGGATAGTAGGGTAATCTACTCTTTTGTTTGTTTTTTCATCAAATAAAAATTTTTCATGTTCAATGCCAATTTTAAAATTTTTAACATCTTTAATTCCAGACTCAAAATATTTGATTATATGTTCTTTATGAGTGATCATTGATTTATATATAAGGATTTAAAGTTCATTTTAAAGTCTTTATGTTTAACTCTTCTGTTTGAAAATTTTGTATTGGTTGCTTTAGTTGTTTGAAGCGGTGCTTAGTAATGATAATTGAGTAATTTTATCATCCCCTAATTCATCTATAGGTTTAACAGGATATTCACCTGTAAAATAATGATCTGTTAATTGAGGATAATTATTATCTCTTTTGTTAAAACCCATTGCTCTATAAACACCTTCTAAAGATAAAAAATCTAATGATTTAGCACCAATATATTCACAAATTTCATCATTAGTTTTATTTGCAGCAAGTAACTCTTTTTTAGTAGGAGTATCTACACCATAAAAATCAGGAAATCTAATTTCTGGACAGGCAATTTTTACATGAACTTCTTTGGCTCCTGCATCATATAACATTTTCACAATTTTATGAGAAGTTGTCCCTCTTACAAGCGAGTCATCTATTAAAATAATTATTTTATTTTTAATAGTTGATTGATTTGCATTTAATTTTAATTTCACACCAAGACTTCTAATTTTTTGACTAGGTTCAATAAAGGTTCGACCAACATAATGATTTCTAATCAAACCTAATTCAAAGTTAATTCCTAAGTGTTGAGCAAAACCAAGGGCTGCTGCATTACCAGAGTCTGGTACAGGAACTACAATATCTGCTTTGATTTTGTTTTCTTTTGCAAGTTCAATCCCAAATTGCTTTCTATGTTCATAAGCAGATTTACCATTTAGTAAACTGTCTGGTCTTGCAAAATAAATATACTCAAAAACGCACGGACGAACTTTTCTAGCAGGGAAGGGTTTGATGCTTTTTAGTTCATTATTTTCGATATAAACAACCTCACCGTTTTCTACATCTCGAATATATTTTGCACCAATTATATCTAGTGCACATGTTTCAGAAGCAAAGACATAGCTATCTTTGATTTTCCCAATTACTAATGGTCTGATACCATGAGGATCTCTTACACCAATTAAAGTATTTTGTGTTAGCATGACAAGCGCGTAACCACCTTGTATTTGGAATATGGCATCTATAACTTTATCAATTGTTTTGTTTCTTTTTGATTTAGCAATTAATTGAACAATTGTTTCTGTGTCAGATGTAGTATGAAATATTGCACCATCTTGAACCAATCTATTTCGAAGAGTTATTGAATTAGTTAAATTTCCATTATGAGCTACACCGATACCTCCAGCATTTGTATCTGCAAAAAAAGGCTGTATATTTCTTAAAGTGTTTTCACCAGTTGTACTATATCTGTTATGACCAATAGCATAATCACCAGGTAAACTATTTAACACTTTCTCTTTATTAAAATTATCTCCAACTAAGCCAAATCTTTTTTCAGAGTAATATTTTTTTCCATCAAATGTTACTATTCCACAGCCTTCTTGACCTCTATGTTGCAGAGCATGTAATCCTAAAGCGGTTAGTGCGGCTGAATCTTTATTGTTACTTACGCCAAAGACACCACATTCTTCTTTTAATTTGGGATTATAAATCTTGAATTTTTTCTTTGGAATCTTGATAGTTTTTTTCATTTGGAAACTCTTTCAACAAATAATTACTACCTTTTTCAATATATGGGAAGGCGTATGATTTATCAGTATTAATTGGCCATTTACTATAATTATACACAATATCTACAGCTGAAAATAAACAAATGCAGATTACATAACTTCGGATAAATCCAAAAAATAACCCAAATAAGGAATCGAGTCTTCCAAGACCAACAAATTTTACCGTCTTACTAATAGCCTTATTTGTAATAAGAATAACAAAGATCACTAAAATAAAGATAGTTATGCCGAGCGCAATATCTAAAACATATTCACTATCAATTATATTTTTAAAATAAGGCTTAGCTTTTGGAAAAAGAAGTAAAGTTACAACATAAGCCAATACCCATTTTGAAGCTGACAATAAACTTAAAACAAAACCTTTACTATAACACTTGATAACTGAAAAAATTGTAATGATTAGAAATATTAGATCTATTAAAGACACCGCTTGATAAAAATCTTTTAAAGCATCAAGCATAATAATGTTATTTTCCGAAGGGTTTACTTATTAAAATAAGAGAGGGCAGTAAAGTTAATACTGAAATCATTGCAAGTAACATTGCTAAACCAGTAAACACACCAAAATAGATTGTTGGTATAAATTTAGAGAAAACTAAAATTGAAAAACCAAAGACAATGGTTATTGAAGTATTAAGAATTGCAACACCCACTGTTGAGTGACAAACTTTTAGTGTTTTATTATAGTCTTTAATTTTTAAAAACTCTTCTTTAAACCTATAAATGTAGTGAATACTATTATCTACTGCGATCCCTATTGTAATTGCAGCAATAGTAATAGTCATCATATCAAGGGGTATTCCAAGCAGGCCAATAATTCCTAAAATAAAGAAAGCTGCAATAAAATTAGGAACAACACCAATAAGAGATAGTTTAAAATTTCTAAATAAAATCATAAACATTGCAAAAATTCCAATCATTACTAAACCTAATGTGAGTATTTGAGATTTAAAAAGGCTTTGGAGTAAATTATTAAACAAAATTAAAACACCAGCTAGTTTAAACTCTTCTTTGCTAAGTTTTAATTCATTTTCAAGGTCATAATTTATTTGGTTTATTAAATCATTTCTTCTTAAACCATCCTGTGAGTCAATAATTCTAAGACTTATCCTAGCCTCATTATCTTTTATGGATATATAAGGATCGATAATATCTTTTTTTATAGTTTCTGGAATTTTTGAATAAAGCACACCCATTTCTAAGGTTCCAAGGGGCTTGTTATTATTTAACTGTGTAGCAACTTCAATTATTGAACTAAATGATAAAACCTTTCCAACTGCAGGAAGATTATCTAAATAATTATGAACATTTTGAATTTTTTCAATTTTGTCTTTTGTAAACCAGTATTTTTCATCATCTTTACTGTCTTCATCATCCCAGCTTTCAAATTCGTCATCTTCGGTAGTCTCTACTATGATATTTTCAGGAAATTTTAATATAACTTCTAAAGGTGTCGTGCCACCTAGTTTTTCATCAATAAGTTTCATGCCTTTATAAATCTCAGTATTTTTATTAAAGTAATTTATAAAACTATTTTCAACTTCAAGCTTACTTATTCCAACAACACTTAAGACGACAACCAAACCTGTTACTAAAAAAATTATACTTTTATTATTAATAGAAATTTTACCAAAAAAAGAAGTAATTTTAGAATCTGCATCTTCTTTAATTTTTACTTTATTGCTAGACATAAAGCTCAATAGAGTAGGGAGTAAAGTAAATGTGATTATAAAAGAAGTTATTAATCCTAAAGTCATCATCCACCCAAAATCAATAATAGGTTTTATGCCACTAAAAACTAAAGATAGAAAAGCGCATATAGTTGTAAGAACTGTATAAATAATAGGCCAAAACATCTTGCTAGTTGTCATTATAATAATTTTTAAATTATCTAAATTTGGAAAATCTTCTCTTAATTGTAGAAACCGGGTACTCATATGAATATTCATTGCCATAGTTAGAATTAACATTAAAGCAATAAAGTTTGAGGATATAACGGTAACCTTCCAGCCTAGAAGGCCAAGTAGACCTGTCATAATTAAAACTGAAAAAAAGCAACTACTAATTGGAACAATAATCCATATTAGTTTTCTAAATATAAACCACAGAGTAGCAATAATAAATAAAAGAACTCCTAGACCAAAAACAATAATATCACTTTTAATAAATGACATCATGTCATCAGTGATCATTGGAATACCTCCTAAGTATATTTTTCCAACATCTCCATAGGACTTAATAACCTCTCTTATTTGGGTGATATTTTCATGATTTTTCTTTTTTAAAGTATCTTTATATTCTTCAATTTCTTGAGCTGATTTATTTTCAATATCTTTTAGTTCATCTTTTTTTATATAAACAATAATGCCACTTGTTTTACCATCCTCACTTATTACAAAATTTCTAAAAACTGGACTATTTAATATTTCATTAAATCCTCTTTCAGTATCAACACCTTCATCTTTTAAAGTTTTAAAACTTTCTAGTCTTTCTTGAAGAGGTGCTTCTGAATTATTTAATAAAGGGATATCAAGTAGTGTAATAACACTATGAACCCAATCTAGACTTTGGATTTTATATTTTAAACTTAAAAGATTATTAATAGAAGATTCGGTAACCATTCCCTCATCGGGAGAATAAGTTAAGATTAAAAACTCTTTAGAACCATATCTTTCAGTGACTTCTTTCAAGTATTCAAGATCAGGATCCCCTTCAATTAACAAAGTATCAGATGAGGCATCTAGTCTAAAATCTTTAGAAAAATACCCAAAACTTAAGAGGGTAATTAACAGTAATATAAAAATTGATTTAGGATTTTTTAAAACAATATTTTGATAAAATAGAGACAGCATTCACAGCTAATATATTGGATATTAGTTAATTTGAGTATCTTTAAATTTGGTAAACATTGCTTCAAATTCTACCATAACATTACCCGTTGGGCCGTGTCTTTGTTTTCCAATAATAAGCTCTGCTAGATTTGACACCTCATTCATTTTTGCTTGCCATTCAGCATGCTCAACAGTTGCAGGTCTAGGCTCTTTTCTCTCTAAGTAATAGGCCTCTCTATATACAAACATTACAACGTCAGCATCTTGTTCAATTGATCCAGATTCTCTTAAATCTGATAACTGAGGTTTATGATCATCTCTTTGTTCTACCGCTCTTGATAGCTGTGATAGAGCTATCACTGGAAGTTTAAGTTCTTTTGCCATTGCCTTAAGGCCTTGAGTGATTTCAGAAATTTCTTGAACTCTACCATCTCTATTATTCCCTGATCCTCTCATCAATTGAATGTAATCTACAACAATCAAATCTAAACCAAATAATCTTTTAATACGTCTTGCTCTGTTGCTCATAGCAGCGATACTTATAGCTGGTGTTTCATCTATATATAAAGGAAGTTCAGAAATATTCTTTGAAGTCTCAATAAATTTATCAAATTGCTCATCAGAAATTCTTCCCCGTCTTATATCGTTTGATTTAATTCTAGATTGTTCTGCTAAAATTCTAGTTGATAATTGCTCAGAAGACATCTCTAGTGAGAAGAAAGCTACTGCAGATTTTTTTCCACTTTCTTGTAGTTTTTGAGCAGCATTAAAAGCTATGTTTGTAGCTAAAGCAGTTTTACCCATTGAAGGTCTACCTGCAATAATAATTAAATCTGAATTATGAAGCCCACCCAGTCTATCATCTAAGTCTCTTAGACCAGTAGGAACACCAACGATCCCTTCATCATTTTGATAAGCAGCTGAAGCCATCTCAATAGTTTGTTTCATTGCTTCATCAAATTTAATAAGTGATGAATTGAAAGAACCTTTTTCAGCAAGATCAAATAATAATCTTTCTGAATTTTCAATTATATTTTGGCCATTAACATCAAGTGCATTTAGTTTTGCAGCATCAATAGTATTTTCAGATATCTTAATTAGTTCACGTCTTACAAACATATCATAAATAATTCTTGAATATTCTATTGCTTGCCTTGGAGGAGTAGAAAATTTTGTAACTTTTACTAAATACTCAGGAACATTTAATTCGTCCTTTTCATTTTCAAAATAATTTTTTAAAGTTATAGGGTTTGCAAGCATCCCTTTGTAAATTAGGCTTTCAATTGCCGAAAAAATACTTTGATGCATCGGGTCATAAAAGTTAACACTTGAAACAATAGTATTTATTTCATCAAACGTTTCATTTTGAACTAATATAGATCCAATTACAGCCTGTTCTGCTTCAATATTGTTTGGAAGTTCTTTAAAAGTATCTTTAACTAAGCTGAGGTTATTTTCCATGAAGAAATCTTATCTCAATTCAGATTTAAAAAAATAACAAATATATGCTGGGGAAAAAATTGTATAATTATTGAATAGTATCAGCTGTAACTACATTAATAGTAATTTCAGAATCTACTTCAGAGTGTAGAATAATTTTAACCTTAAATTTACCAATTGATTTAATTTCAGTTATTGGTTGTATCATCGAAGGTTTAATATCTAGTTTGTCATTTTCTAATATCAGTTTTGAAATTTCAGTTGGTTTAACTGATCCATACAATTCTTTATTTTCAGTACTTAATTTTTTAATTTCGTATTCTTTATTGTTAATTTGTTCAGAAATTTTTTGAGCTTCTTTTTTCTTTTCAGTATCTTTTTTGCTTAGCTCAGATTTAATTTTTTCAACTTCTGCAATATTTTCTTTTGAAGCATAAAGAGCCTTTTTATTTGATATTAAGAAGTTTCTAGCAAACCCTCTTTTAACATCTATGATTTCTCCAATAGATCCAATTCTTCTTAAATTTTCTAAGAGTATAACTTTCATTTAAATTAACGCTAAATTTCTAGCTCTCTTAATAGATAGAGAAAGCTCTCTTTGTTTTTTTTGTGAAACATTCGTAATTCTTGATGGTAAAATTTTACCATTTTCAGACATATATTTTTTTAACAATCTAATGTTTTTATAATCAACTTCTGGAGCACCTTTTGCAGATAAAGGGCAAGTTTTTTTAAATTTGTATTTATTAGGTTGAAAAATACTTAATTTTGCAAAGTTACTTTGACTACCTTTTTTTTTATTTCCTGCTCTTTTTTTTGATGGCATAATTAGTCTCTATTATATTCTTTTTTATATTCTTTTTTTTCATATTCATCTTTCTTTGAAAAATACTTAGCCTCTAAATTAAATTTTTTAACCTTAACCGTCATATATCTTAGAAGATTTTTATCAATTGCTTCATTTTTTTCTAATTCATCAATAATTTTTCCAGGACCTTTAATCTTAAAGTGCATATAGATGCCCTTTTTATTCTTTTTAATAATGTAAGCTAAATTTAACAAACCCCAATCTTCAGTTTGTACTATTTCTCCTTCATTTTTTTCAACTATTTTAGAATATTTTTCAGTTAATTGCTTAACTTGAGCTGGGCTAGTATCTTGTCTAGCAACTATTGTGTGTTCGTATAAATTCATAATTGTTCTTTAATAAAAAGTGAGGATATACTATTATAATTATTGAATTACAACACTTAAAACCATAATAAAATTTAGATATTTAAATGTTTTCTGTTATTTTTCCAGGTCAAGGCTCACAATTAGTAGGAATGGGTAAAGACCTACATGCTAAATATAGCCTAGTTCAAGATCTATTCAAGGAAGCAGATGATACCCTTGGTTTCTCGCTATCAAACCTTATCTTAAATGGTCCTAAAGAAGAATTAGACTTAACTGAAAATACACAGCCAGCAATATTTTTGCTCAGTTATTCAATATTTAGGTTAATTAAAGAAGAGTTTAAAATTGATTTAGATAAAGCAAAATTTTATGCAGGACATTCTTTAGGAGAATATTCGGCGTTAACTGCAGCTGGGTCATTGTCATTTTCTGATACTTTAAAAATTTTAAAAATTAGAGGTAATGCGATGCAAAACTCTGTTCCAAAAGGAGTAGGTGGAATGGTTGCAGTTTTGGGTTCTGAAATTGAAATAATAAAAAAAATTATTGATGAGAATAAAGATAAATACGAATGCTTTATTGCAAATGACAATTCTGTAGGTCAGATCGTTTTAAGTGGAAAAATTGAAGACCTGGAGAAAATTATGGTTGATTTGAAAGCTTCAAATATTAAAAATATTAAATTACCAGTTAGTGCTCCGTTTCATTGTAAATTGATGAATAACGCAACACTTGTAATGAAAGAAGAAATAGCAAAATTAAATTTTAATGAACCTAAAAACATCCTTATTTCAAATGTAACAGGAAAAGAAATATCTAATTCGAATGAACTAAAAGAATTACTAGTTAAGCAAATTGAAAGTAGTGTTCGTTGGCGTGAGAGTGTTTTGTTAATGATTGAGAAGGGTGTTACAGAGTTTATTGAAATAGGACCAGGCAAAGTTTTATCTGGATTAATAAAGAGAATTGACAAAAATGTTAAAGTTAGTGCAATAAATTCAGAAGAGGATATAAAGTTAATTAATATCAATGAGTAGTTTAAAAGATAAAAATATTATAGTTACAGGTGCTTCAGGTGGAATTGGCAATTCAATAGTTGAGAAGTTAAACCAAAATGGTGCAAATATTTTAGCCACGGGTACAAGAATTGAGAAACTAGAAGAGTTAAAAGAAAAATTTAGTAATATAAAAATACTTAAATTTGATATTTCTCAACATGATAAAATCGAAGAATTTATAGAAAATGCTACCAAAGAACTAGGTGGATCTTTAGATTGCATTGTCAATAATGCAGGTATTACAAAAGATAATTTAACTATTAGAATGAGCTTAGAGGAGTGGTCAAAAGTGATAAATATTAATTTAACCTCTACATTTCTAATGTGTAAATATTCGATTAAAAAAATGCTTAAAAATAAATCTGGAAAAATTATCAATATAACCTCTGTTGTTGGGCATACTGGTAATGTTGGACAAGCAAACTATACTGCATCTAAAGCAGGTATAGTTGCAATGTCAAAAAGCTTAGCTATTGAATATGCAAAAAAAAATATTAATGTTAATTGCATATCCCCAGGCTTTATAAGCACTGCTATGACAGATCAAATAGATGAAAAATTTAAAGAAACAATAATTGCTAAAATTCCATCTAATAGACTGGGTAAACCTGAAGATATTGCTAATGCAGTTAATTTCTTAAGCTCAGATCAGTCAGACTATATTAATGGAGAAACATTACATGTTAATGGAGGCATGTATTTGGGTTGACAAAACTACTTTTTGAACTATTAACGAAATATAACAAAAAGGAACATTATGTCAGAAGATATTTCAAGCAAAGTTAAAAAAATTGTAGCAGATCACTTAGGTATTGATGAAGCTAAAGTATTAGACGATTCAAGCTTCATAGATGACCTTGGAGCAGATAGTTTAGATACAGTTGAGTTAGTAATGGCTTTTGAAGAGGAATTTGGTTCAGAAATTTCAGATAGTGAAGCTGAAAAAATTCTTACTGTAGGTGACGCTGTTAACTTTATAGCAGGAAAAGCAAACTAGAAATTAAATGTCCATAAAAAAAGATGGGATAATGGTAATTTTATCATCCCCATCTGGGGCAGGTAAAACAACTTTAGTAAAACTCCTCTCTAAGAATAAAAATTTTCATATTTCTATTTCTCATACCACAAGAAAACCTAGACTAAACGAAATCGCAGACAAAGATTACTACTTTGTTGATCATGATAAATTCGAAAATTTAATAAAAAATGAAGAATTTTTAGAGTATGCAAAAGTATTTAATCACCTTTACGGGACAACTAGAACACCAGTTATTGAAAAATTAGAAAAAAGTGAAAATGTAATATTTGATATTGATTGGCAAGGAGCTGATCAAATCAAGAATAAAAAATTAAATTATAAATTAATCACTTTTTTTATTTTACCTCCTAGTAAAGAGATACTATTTGAAAGACTATCAAATAGAGACATGAAAGATAAACTGATAGTAGAAGAACGCATGAAAGAGTTTAGCAGAGATGTTTTGCATTGGATTAATTATGATTACGTAATTATTAATGACAATCTAGAAGAATGTTATTCTAAAATTAGCAGTTTAATTGATGCCGAAATTAACAATGGTTCGAAAGACTACGATAAAGATTTCATTAGAAAACATGTTGAAAAACTAACCTCTTAAATCTTCATATTCTTTTACAAGTTTAAAATATACTTCTGGCTCAAGGTTTTGAGGTCTAAGATTAAGATCAATACCGAATTTTTCTGCAACTTTTTTTCCATTATCAAAAACTTGGTTAAAAGGTTTTTTTAACATTTTTCTTCTTTGGCTGAAGAATATTCTAGTAATTTTTTCAAGGTTTTTAGGATCTTTTAATTTAAAAAAATTTTCTTTGGGAGTGAATAAAAGTAAAGAACTATCTATTTTAGGTCTTGGTGAAAAACTTTGTGGTTTAATGTCTAATATTTTTTTTACATTTAATTTCCAGCTAGATAAAATTGATAGTCTGCCATAATTAGAGTTATTAAATTCAGATATAATTCTATCAGCAACTTCTTTTTGGAACATTAAAACGAGACTATCGAACCAAAAATTTGAGCCAATATTAAGAATCCATTTAGATAAGATTTCTGTTGATATGTTATAAGGTAAATTACCAAAGACAGATAGTTTTTGATCCGAGATAGTACTTTCAGATACTTTTAAGATATCATCATTGATGATTTTAATTTCCGTATCAAACTTTTCCTTTAGTAATATGGCTAAATCATCATCTTTTTCTACAACATAGAGTTTCTTTGGTTTTTTTTTTAAAATGTATGTTGTTAGATTTCCACTACCTGGTCCAATTTCCAAGACTTCCTTGTTAGTAATATCGGTTATGGATACAATTTTTTCAAGCACCTCTCTATCTATTAAGAAGTTTTGACCAAGGCTTTTTTTTGCTTTTACGAACACTTATTTATCCAAAAACTTTAAGGCCTGAATTAAGCTTTTTGGATCAGATAAATTTTTACCTAGCATTGAATAATTTGGTCCATGATCTGGAGAAATACGAATAAAAGGTAGGCCTAAAGTAATATTAATTGCATCAAAACCAAATAAAGCCTTCATAGGAGAAAGTACTTGATCATGATACATACCAATAATTACATCATATTTATTTAATAAAAATTTTGTAAAGATAGTATCAGCTGGAAATGGACCATTAATTTTATTATTTTTTAATCGTAATTTCTTAATAGCTGGAATTATCACTTTATCTTCTTCAGAATTTTTAAAATTGCTTTCACAGTGGGGGTTTAGCCCAGTTATTGCAATCCTTGGCATTATATTAAATTTTGTTTTATAAAATTTATTAATCAGATTAACTTGAGTGTATATTTTATGTTTTGTTATTTTTTTATAAACATCTTTTAAAGCAAGATGGGTCGTAAGAGGACTAACAGATAAATTTTTGTTAAATATTAACATTGCAACATCTTTTGTTTTGGTTTTCTTTGCAAGATATTCAGTGATACCTAAAGTTTTTCCTTTTAAAAAAGACTTTTTGGAAACAGGACCATTAATAAATTTGGATAAATTATTTTGTTTCATAAAATTTAAAGCAACTTTAAAAGTTTCATCTATGTACTTATTTGATTTACTAGTAATTTTTTCAAAGCATTTTTTAAACTTATAATCAACATTAATTAAATTAATTTTTTTATTAGTCAGTTTAGAGAAATCTTTTAACTCTTTCCCAATATCATTTATTTTGAAATTAAAATCTAATTTTTTCATCTGTTCTTGAAGTAATTTTTTAGAAATAATGATTATTAAGGGTGATTTATAAATATTAGTTTTTAAACTTTTAAAAAAAATTTCTAAAAAAACACTGTTGGGCTCACCACCCACTATTATTATTGGTTCCTTACCCATTAAAATCTAGATTTTTTTTGATCTTGTTATAATAAATTTTTGAATATTGATTCAACTGTCTATTACGTTCATAGTTAATTGCTTTTTTTAATTCATTTTCAATATCAGTAGTAGTTTCAGAATTTTTTATATTTATTAATTTTAATATCAATATACCATTTGATAAAATTATAGGTTTTGTAAATTCTCCCACTTTTAAGCTGCTTATATTTTTTCTAATATTATTATTAAGTGAATTTTCATTGATCCAACCAATATCACCACCAATTTTAGCCGAATCAGAAAAACTATATGTTGCAGCACTATTTTCAAAACCTATTTCATTTATGCTTTTAACAACTTCTTTATATTTTTTTTCGATCTCTTCTTTGTTTTTAACTTCAAAGATAATTTCAGATAATTGATATTCTTTTGATTCAATTTTGCTATTTTTTAGAAGCTCTTCTTTTAATACAGTCTCATTAATTACAACTTTAGATGAATATTTTTTTATAATCAGTTCATTCCACAAAGCATCAATAGTAATTTTTTTTTCGATATCACTTATTTTTAAATCATAATCTTTTAAATAAATTTCAAATTCATTTATTGATTTTAGACTTAATCTTGAGTAAATATTTTTTAGTAAAAGTACTAAATAGTCTTCATTTAGTTTTATCTCTTTAAAATTTTTTGATATTTCTATTTTTTTTATCTTCTCTCTTATTATTGATTCGTTAGAAATATTTAATATCTTTTCTTGATCTAACTCTTTTAAAGAATTATTAAGAGCCACAAGATATTTAAATTCATTTTTAATATCAATGTTAGTTATAATTTCGTCTTGAATATTATGAATTATTTTTGTTTCAATTGATTGAGCATGCACACAAATTATGATAAATAAAAATATTAAAATTTTCTTTTTCATATAATCCTATTTTAAAGCCATTTTATCTGGTGAAAAAGTTCCAAGTGGAACAATTGTTATAGAGAAAAATAATTCTTCAACTGGTTTAATATCAGCATCATTATAATAATTCTTCTTATATTTTATACCTGCAACCAAACAATCATTTTTATACTCATACACCAAATCATAGTACTCTGTTAAATCAAGCTTTCGATTTCTTCTTGTATTAAATGATATAGAATTTTGATCATCAAAGTTATATTTTGTTGTATTTTGAATTATATTGGTGCTGCCAACAGCACCCCTTTCCTCCAAATAATCAAACTGAGTAATAAAATTTCCAAATTCCATTTTAGTTATTAATGAATTATATTCAAAAGTATTCAAATCATCTGTTAAAGAAAAATTATAGCCTAATGAAATATTTCTAGTAGGTTTAAAATTAAATTCCCCAAATATATTGGAGTTTTTTTTATTTAAAGTACTACTTGCAGGTATATTCTTTTCTTCATTTAATCTAAAAACTGATGCAAGTTTAAAATCAATATATTTTTCAATTTTATCCATTTTATTATCAACATTAACTTTTTCGTTTTTGAAGTTTAAACCTAATGTAACAGACTCACCGGACTCAAATGAGTTTCCTAAACTTAATCGATTAGAAGAAAAAACATTACTAATATCAATTCTTCTAGACTCGTTGCTATTGTTTTTCATTTCATGGGGGCCAAACCTTAAAGACAGCTTTGGTTCTAGAGTATTGAGTGTTGTGGAATTTTTTTTAATTAGTGGCAATGAAGCATTGTATGTATATGCGCTCATTAATTCTGATTGTGGACTATTTTTATATGTAGGGTTATTTTTACCAACAGTATTGATATTTTTCAAAGCAATTTCAAAATTTGTTTTAATTCCATTATCAAAGAATTTATCTAAAGCAGAGTAAATTAAATCATTTGAAATTGTAGATCCAACAACATTCGTATCAGTTAAAGTATTATTTCCATATGAATTGAGATTAAAACTGCCATCAATATTATTCAAACTAAAATTTTTTGAAAAATCATAACTAGGTAGCACATATTGATATCTATCGCTATTGGAGCCATTTAAAGTTTCGTACATTTCAAATGCGGTTGTTAGATCATAGCTTTCATGTTCTAGATCAAATTGAATTTTAGATTCAAGCACAGTGTTGTCATCTATTAGAAGAGGGGATTGTAAATCAAATAGCTTTAAATAGTTATCATTTGATACTTTTTGATAGTTAATTTGAAGCATACTTTTTTTGAAGTTGTCCAACGACAAATCTACTAACGTATTAGTGAAAAGATGAGACCTTGTACCTCCCTTGTCTTGAGCATTAGAGTCATGCCCATTAACAAAGCTAAAATCTGCAATTGTAAGTGAATTCCTTGTTTTTTGTCTATACTCATTTTGTAATAAAAATTTATTATCTTCAAAGAGCCTTGGTTTTATTGTTAGGTCTTTATCTTCAGATATAGCCAAAAAATATGGCACATAAACTGAACTACCTAGATTATTTGAGCTACCAAATTCAGGTTTTAAAAGACCAGATTGTCTTTTTACTGATGGGTCTGGATGAAAAAATTTAGGAAAGTAAATAACCGGAAAATCATATATTTCTAACCAAGCATTTTTATAATTAATTTGTTTTTTAATTTTATCATGGTGAATCTCATCAGATGTAATTTTCCAGGGGGGACATTTATCTGTTTTTTTACATGATGTAAAAACACCTTTTTTAAAGTAGGTACTAATCTTATTTCCATATACTGAAACTGCACTTATTCTTGGATCATTCTCGTTATCCCCGAATAAATCTTTGTGAAACTTTGCAGCAATGTCTTTTCCTAAAAATTCATTTTTTTTTAAATCAAAAAAACCAGTTTTAAAAAAGAATTCATCACTTTTATTTTCTTTATCATTTGTTATAGCTATTATATTTTTACCCTTAAGAATTTCTTGATTAATAGAGTATTGAAATTGTTCAAGTTTATAAGTATTAGATTCATTATCGGTAATAATTGCATTTTTTTTAGATGATAAAATCATCTTATTTTTAAAAAGAGTTAAATCAAAACCTTCAATATTGTATCTATTTGAAATTTTAATTAATGTTTTACCTACTGTAAAAATTTTTTCTTCATTCTTAAGATAAAAAATTTGTTGAGCATTAATAGTTATGTTGTTATTTAAGTCAAAAAGCTGAACATCACCATTTGCTTCCAGTCTATTGATTTCTTTTAAATACTCAAAGTTGTCTGATATTAATTTAAGCTGACTATCAGTTCTAATTGTACCTCTGTTATTGCCTTTATATATATTTCCATTTTCAGTAATTTCTAAATCAGAAATTTCAAAAATAAATTCTTCTCCAAGAACTCTACTAAAGTTAGATAGAGTAAATAAAATCACAAGAAAAAAAGTTATAAATTTATTTTTCATTTAACTTTATTATAGAGATGAAATTTATTATTGATAATATAATTAAAGGCAAAAGAAATGAAAGTGTTACTGGAATTTTTTCATTTGTGCCTAGGACACTTAAAAAATTATTAATATAGTAAATAATTACAGACAAAAAAATTCCTAATGTAATCTTAAAAAAGGTATTTTTTTGGTAGCCAATGTTAAACATAATAATAGCAGAAAAAATTGTAATTAGAGTTAAGTAAACCGGATAAGAGACAATTTTCAATAAGTGAGAATCTATATCAGTTATAGAATAATTTAAAGACATATAACTTTTTCTTAATGCAATTAAATCAATTATACTTAAAGAAGAAAGGTTTGAAAATAAGCTATTTATTTTTTGTAAGTCAAAATTTGAATGTAATATCAATTCATTCAAAGTACTTTGTGAATTACCTTTTAGAGTTATTGGATTAAATATTTTCCATTTTTTTGATGTAATATCAACTCTTTCACTTTGTAATACTTCAACTAAATCAAAATTTTGATCAAACTTTGTTATGGAAACATTAAGTAAAAATTCATTGTTGACTTTGCTGGCATTAATTATGTTTATATTGTCATTTATTTCATCTTTGATCCAAAGACCATTTTCAGTGATAACAGCTAAATACTTATTATCATCTGAATAGTTATTTTTAATCAATAGATATGAGTTTTTTAAAATAGATGATCCGTTATAAAAAAAAATAACCATAATAATGCCAAGAATGAATGAATATAAGCCTAAAATTTTTATGATTTTTATATTATTTAAACCAGAGTACTTAAAGACCTGTAGTTCATTTTTGTCAATAAGATGAATAAAAAATACTTGAGTGCCCAACAAAAAAATAAAAGGAAGTATTTCAAATAAGACCGAAGGTGTATTTAATAAAGATAAAAAGAAAAGATAAGAAAAACTTAAATCTGTATTTTTAAAAAATTCAATTTGTTCAAGGATATTTGTAATCAAAATGATAATAAAAAAAATAATAAAAATTTTTAATAATGAAATATTAAAAAGATTAATTAGAAATTTAATATAGGTTTTCATGTTTTATTAACTTTTAATTTTATTAAAAAATAGAGATAAATAATTAATGTTAAGATTAATGGAAAAATTGAAAGAAATATGTTCTGTATTAAATTTGTACTTATTAATTTTGAAGATGATTCTAAAAAAATAATAAAAAGAAAAGCAAATAAATAAATCTTAAATTTATTAATATTAAATGAATGGTCACTTTTAGATTTTAATATAATTAAAAGTGAAATTGAAATTAGAAAAGTTATATATAAAGGCTTTACCAGTCTTGAGTATAGCTCTTTATAGATATTCTCTAAATTATCTAAATTACAGTTTATAATATTTTCTATTTTTGTATTTTTAGAATTTATTATTGAACTGTTAAAAAATAAAGAACATTTAATTAAATCTATTGTTTTTCCTTCTTGTGTTTTTTGTTGGGTAATTATATTAGCACTAAATTTTGAAATATTATAATCAGTTTTTGAGAATTTAAATTCTGAAACTTTCTCATTTATGATATTGATAGATTTACCTTCATATAACGTTAATATCTTTTTATTATTTTCAATATTTGTAGTTGCAATTTTAGCAAAAGTAGTTTGCGAATTATTAGCACCTGTTTTTTCATGTAAGAGTATATTTATTAATTCACCATTTTTATTTTTTTCATCAAAGTAAATTGTCAAATTTCTAATAACATCTATAAACTTTTTAGGTTTGAGAATACTTTCAAAAAAATCTAAGTTAGATGATCTTATAAAGGATCTTGCTTTATCTTGAGAAAAAGGAGTTATTACAGCATTAAATAATAAACTAACAAGTACAAACCAAAGAGAAAATTTTATAAAAAAATTTATAAAATCAATTTTTTTTATTCCAAAATTCCAAAATATAACTAGTTCATTTTTATTCTCATACTTTAATAATATGTATGAAAACGCTAAAAATATGGCAATGGGAAAAATTCTACTAATTATTTTAGGAAAGCTAAACAATGTATATTTAAAATATACAAGAAAACCATGACCGTCCTCTATAACAAAATCGAGATAATTAACTGCCTGCAATACCCAAATAATTATACTGATGGTAAATATAACTAATAAGAAAAAATTTACACAATCTTTAGATAATTTTTTATAAACAATTTTTTTCATTGAAATACAGTAAATTAGCTCTTATATACCACTAACTCGCATAGAGTGTATTTAAAATTTATGACTATTCAAATTAATTACAAAAAAATAAGTTCAAAAAAAGACTTAGCCAACCTTGTCTTATTTGTTGATGAAAAATTCAATATTAACAATTTAAAAAAATATCTATCAAATTTAGAATTTTCTTACATATCCGATTTATTAAAAAATAGTGATTTGAAAAAAGATTTACTTTCTTTTGAGGTTAATTCAGAAAAAAAAATATTTTTAGTATCCATTAAGAAAGATATAAAAATATCAGATATAGAAAATTTAGGAGCTAAATTTCATAGTTATATTAATAATGATAAGAAAAAAGAATACTTTGTAAATTCAGATACAATTAATAATAAAATTAAAAATTTTGTTGGTTACTTTCTGCATGGACTTAAATTAAAATCATATGAATTTAATATTTATAAATCTAAAAAAAACAAAGAAACTGTTTCCATAAATGTTATAGGAAACAAAAATAAATTATCTACTCAAGATCATTTAAGATTTAAAGCTTTAGAAGAAGGAAGTTTTTTTGCAAGAGACCTTGTGTCTGAACCAGGAAATGTTTTGCACCCTGATGAATATGCAAAGAGAATAAGTACACTTAAAAAATTTGGATTAAAAATAAATATCTACGATGAAAAAAAATTAAAAAAACTTGGAATGAACGCCTTACTTGGTGTAGGGCAAGGTAGTATTAGAGGATCATATCTTGTAACAATGGAATGGAATGGTGCAAAAAATAATTCTAATCCTTTAGCTTTTGTTGGAAAAGGTGTTTGTTTTGACACTGGAGGTTACTCTTTAAAACCAGCAAAGTTTATGGAAGATATGACTTATGATATGGCAGGCTCAGCTACTGTGGTGGGTTTAATGAAAAATTTAGCAATAAGAAAAGCAAAAATAAATGCCGTTGGTGTTGTAGGGCTTGTTGAAAATATGGTCAGTGGAAACGCTCAAAGACCTGGTGACATTGTAAAATCTTATAGTGGCAAAACAATAGAAGTATTAAATACAGATGCTGAAGGTAGATTAGTTTTGGCTGATGCTTTAACTTTTACTGAGAAAAAATTTAAACCTAAGTTTATGGTTGATCTAGCAACTTTAACAGGTGCTATTATAGTTTCATTAGGCTCTGAATATGCGGGTCTATTTTCAAATGATGATAAATTGTCAAAACAATTATTAGAAGCGGGTGATAAAGTTGAAGAAAAATTATGGAGAATGCCATTGCATAAAAACTTTGACAAACTTATAGACTCAAAAAATGCAGATATGCAAAATATTAATTATGTAGGTGGTGCAGGATCTACAACTGCAGCACAATTTTTACAAAGATTTATTTTAAATAAAACACCTTGGGCTCACTTAGATATAGCTGGTATGGCATTTTCAAAATATGGTGGTGCTTTAAATTCAGGTGGTGCAACTAGCTATGGAGTAAGATTATTAAACCAACTAATAGAGGATAATTATGAGTAATATAGAACAAACACTATCAATCATTAAACCTGATGCTGTTGAAAGAAATTTAGATAATGAAATCAAAGAAATGTTTACAGATAAAGGTTTTAAAATTATCAAAGATAAAAAAATCCAGATAACAAAAGCAGAAGCGGAACAATTTTATAAAGTTCATGAAACTAAACCTTTTTATAATGATTTATGTGCTTATTTGTCTTCAGGCCCGATTGTCGTGATGATACTTGAAAAAGAAAATGCAGTTTTAGGAAACAGAGAATTAATGGGTGCAACTAAACCAGAAGATGCTGCAGAAGGAACTATAAGAAAAAAATATGGAATTTCTATTGATAAAAACTCTGTTCATGGTTCTGATAGTGTTGAAAACGCTAAAATTGAAATTAATTTTTTCTTTAAAGATTAATTAAATAATTTTTTTATAGCCGCTGGATAGAGCTTGTGCTCTTGTTTTAAAACTTTTTTAGCTAAAGAAATAGAGGTATCATTTTTTGAAATTTTAACTTTCTTTTGCAGAATTATTTTTCCTGAATCAAGTTTTGCTGTTACAAAATGAACAGTACAACCAGCTATCTTATCTTTATTTTGTATTGCTTTAAAATGAGTATCAAGCCCCTTATATTTTGGTAGTAAAGAAGGATGTATATTAACTATTTTTCCATTAAATTTTTTAATAAAACTTTTAGATAAAATCCTCATAAAGCCTGCAAGGCAAATAAAATTTATATTTTCTTTTTTTAATAAATTTAATATTTTTGTTTCAGCTATTTTATAGTTTTTAAAGCTTGATACATATTTTTTAATATTAAATTGACTTGAAAATTTTAAACCTTTAGCTTTTGAAGTATTTGAAAAAATTAAATCTATGGATATAGGTGAATTTTTTATTTTAGAAAATTTTATTAAATTTTTTAAATTACTTCCAGTTCCAGATATAAATACTGCTGTTTTAATCTTTTTAGGACCAGTCAATTTTACCATTAAGTTTAACTTTATATTTTCCTGCAGTTATTTTTCCAATAACATAGGGTTTAAATTCTTTTGTAAAAAATTTAGTAATTTTATTTAAGTTTTTAGGATTAACTATTAAACAAAAACCAACTCCACAGTTGAATGTTTTTAACATTTCCTCATCATCAATGTTATTTTGCTTCAACCATTTAAAAATTTTTTTAGTTCTAACTTTATTTAAATCTATATCAGCAACTAATTTATCTGGAATAACTCTCTTAATATTATCTGCTAGGCCACCTCCAGTAATGTTTGCACATCCATTTAAAAGATTGTTATCAATTAAATTTAGAACTTCTTTGACATAAATTTTTGTAGGTCTTAGTAATTCTTTTTTTAAAAATGAATTATTTTTTAAATTAATCTTTTTTTTATTAAGCACATGTCTAACTAAAGAATAACCATTTGAGTGAACACCACTAGATGGTATGGCCAGCACTAAGTCATTTTTTTTTATATTCTTCTTTGATAGTATTTTCTTTTCATCAACCAAACCTACTGCAAAACCTGCTATATCGAATTTACCTTTTTCATAGGTACCTGGCATTTCTGCTGTCTCGCCACCAACCAATTCACAGTTTGAAACTTTACAGCCTCTTACTATTCCTTTGAGGATCAATTTTAATTTATTTAAATCAATTTTATTAATAGAAATATAATCCAAAAATAAAAGTGGTCTTGCTCCTTGAACAATTAGGTCATTTACACTCATAGCAACTAAATCAATGCCAATTGTATCATATTTATTGAGTAAATTAGCAATCTCTACTTTTGTACCAACACCATCAGTGCAAGCTACAATTTTAGGATTTTTAAGATTTTTTGGAATATTAGTTATAGAGCCGAAGCCACCAATATTATTAAACTTTTTTTGGCCTTTTTTGTTTGATGATATTGACGATATAAATTTAACAAAATTATCAGCAGCATTTATGTTTACACCACTTTTTTCATAGGTAAATTTTTCTTTTTTCATTAGTATAGTATATGCAAATAATTAATAAATTTTATAAATTTCTGAATGTATATATTTATTTTATTTCATTCTCTCTATTAATAGTATTTTTTTCCACAACTTATTCAAATGCAAATGCATTTAGGGTATCTAAAATTGAAATATCCTCTCCATTTGAATTAAATTTTGAAAAAAATAACGTTATTGACAAAGGATTTCAAACTTCCTTCTCTGATTTGATTTCAATGATTACAACCTCTGGTGATAGAAAAAAGATTAAAAATGTTTCTATAAAAGAAATTAAGGGGATGATCGATTCTTTCACCATTAGTGATGAAAAATTTATAAATAATGAGTATTTTGCAAATTTAGAAACAACATTTAATAAAAAAAAAATTCTTAAATTTTTAGAAAATAAAAATATTTTTCCATCAATACCCCAAAGAAATAAGGTCCTATTATTTCCTATCCTTATAGAAACTAAAAATAACAATATATATCTTTTTAACAACAATGTTTTTTACGATAAATGGAATGAACAAAAAAACTCTTATGATTTGTTAGATTATTTATTACCAAGTGAAGATATTGAAGATTTGATAGAGTTACAAAAAATCTCAAAAGATATTGAAACTTATGATTTTTTAAATCTAATTAATAAATATGATATTAAAGATAATATAATTTTAATAATATATAAAGAAAGCAACAGAATAAGAACACTTTCAAAAATTAATTTAAATAACAACTTGAAAATTCAAAATAAGAACTATCCCAAATTAGATATTTTGAATAATAATGACTTTTCTAATATTGTTGAAAATTTAAAACAGCTTTATGAAGATCAATGGAAAAAAAATAATGAAATTAATACTTCCATAAAACTTCCTATAACAATATCTATTAATTCCAAAAAAACTAAAAAAATTATAGAGTTGGAACAGGTGCTTTATAGTTTAGATCTAGTTTCTGACTTTAGTATTTTGAATTTTAATAGTGAGATTATTCAATATAAAATTACTTATAATGGCACACCTAATATATTTTTAAATGACATGAGAGAAAAGGACCTTGAATTAGAAATGAAGAATAACATGTGGATATTAAAATGAAAAATTTAAATCAATTATTATTAGATTTTAATTATGAACAAAACTTTAAAGATGATGATTTTTATGTTGGAAAGAGTAATTTCTATGCATTTGAAATGATTAACAAATGGCCAAAGTGGGAAAAAAATTTTTTAAACATTAATGGTGAAAAATTTTCAGGAAAAAGTCACCTGGTTAATATTTTTTTGAAAAAATTTAATGGCATTAGGATTGATGTTAATTCATTAAATGACGAAAACATTAAATCCATTAAACCTTACCAAAATATTGTTCTAGAGGATTTAAATTTAAATATAAATGAAAAGCTGATTTATTCACTTTTTAATATAATAGATCAAGATAACAAATTTTTAATAGTCACATCAATAAAACCAATATCAGAGATTAATTTTAAACTTGAAGATCTTCGATCTAGAACAAAGAACTGTCTTTTTGCAAATATTCAAAACCCAGATGACGAGCTAATGTTTGCATTAATATTAAAAAATTTATCAGATAGACAAATTACTTTAGATAAAAAGCTGATTAACTTTATTATTAAAAGAATTGAGAGATCGTATGGCAAAATATTTGAATTCATATATAAAATTGACAAGATTAGTTTAAAAAAAAAGAAATCTATCGATTTTAAAATTATTAATGAAGCTCTTGAGGAATAAGTGAATAAATATAGAACACATACATGTAGTGAGTTAACAATAGATAGTAGTGGTAAAGATGTTGTTTTATCAGGCTGGATAAACAAAAAAAGAGATCATGGAAATTTACTATTCATAGATTTAAGAGACAATTATGGAATGACTCAATGCATCATAGATAAAAGAAATGAAAATTTTAATTCATTAGAAAAAATTCAATTAGAAAGCGTAATTAAGATAAATGGTAAGGTTGTAGAGAGAACAAAAGAAACTATTAACACCGATCTTCAAACTGGAGAGATTGAAGTTAATATAAATTCATTTGAAGTGTTGGGTACTTGCAAGGAGTTACCAATGCCAGTTTTTAGTGATCAAGAGTATGCTGAAGAAATTAGACTCAAGTATAGATTCTTAGATCTAAGAAGAAAAAAAATTCATGACAATATTATCTTAAGGTCAAAAGTTATCTCTTTTATTAGAAGCGAGATGTCTAAACTTGGGTTTTTGGAATTCCAAACACCAATATTAACATCCTCTAGCCCTGAAGGTGCAAGAGATTTTTTAGTACCAAGTAGACTAAATCCTGGAAAATTTTATGCACTGCCACAAGCGCCACAACAATTTAAACAACTTATAATGGTTTCTGGTTTTGATAAATATTTTCAAATAGCTCCATGCTTTAGAGACGAAGATGCAAGGGCAGATAGAAGTCCAGGTGAATTTTATCAGCTTGATCTAGAAATGTCTTTTGTTGAACAAGAAGATGTCTTTCAAGTTGTTGAAAAACTAATAGTCAATGTTTTTAAGAAATTTTCTGAAAAAAAATTGATGTATGAAAAATTTCCAAAAATACCTTATGAGGAATCTATGCTTAAGTATGGATCAGATAAGCCAGATTTAAGAAACCCATTAATAATTTCAGATTTATCAAATATTTTTACACGTGATGATGTTACGTTTGAGATATTTAAAAAGCTTGTAAAATCTGGTTCTAAAGTGAGATGTATAGTAACAAAAAATACAAAAGATAAACCTAGAAGTTTTTTTGATAATATTGATAAGTGGGCAAAAGAACAAGGGGCGTCTGGTCTTGCTTATTTTACAATTGAAAAAGAAGAAAATATTTCAGCAAAAGGACCGGTGGGAAAATTTTTTTCTAAAGAAGCCCTAGAGGAAATTATGAAAATCACTGGAGCTGAGATAGGGGATAGTATATTTTTTGCTTGTGGCAAAATAAATGATGTTGAAAAAATAACCTCTCTAGCTAGAGATAAAATTGCTAAAGATTTAAAATTAATTGATGAAAATACTTTCGCATTTTGTTGGGTTGTTGATTATCCAATGTTTGAAAAAAATGAAGTAACAAATAAAATCGAATTTAGTCACAATCCATTTTCAATGCCTCAAGGAGACTTAAAAGATATTGATTTTGATAATCCTCTTAATATTAAAGCCTACCAATACGATATTGTTTGCAATGGGATAGAGCTATCTTCTGGTGCAATTAGGAATCACGTGCCTGAATTGATGTATAAGCTTTTCTCGATTGCTGGATATCAAAAAGAACAAGTTGATGAAAAATTTAGTGGAATGATCAATGCTTTAAGTTATGGAGCCCCACCTCATGGTGGTATAGCACCTGGTATCGATAGAATTGTAATGTTATTAGCAAATGAAAAGAATATTAGAGAAGTTACAATGTTTCCAATGAATCAAAATGCTCAAGACTTAATGATGAATGCTCCATCAAACGTTAACGAAGAGCAACTTAAAGAGCTTGGTTTAGCTTTAAAACTGAAAAAATAATATTACTTTTTACCTTTTAAGCTTATCTTAACGTCAGATAAATCAACAAGATTTTTTTTGTAGTTATTTCTAACAAAACCTTTGCTGGTAACATCTTTTATAATTTTAAGTAATTGATTTTGATCCTCAGTATTTTCTTCCTCAGGTAAAGATCTATCTGATCCACCAATTGATGGAGTGTGAGCAAGATCTTCTCTATTTTGATATGAAATTGCTAATTCTCTAAAAATATAATCAAGTATTGAAGAAGCACTCATTATTCTGTCATTACCGTGTACTTTTCCAGATGGTTCAAATTTAGTATCAACATAAGCACTGATGAACTCATCTAAAGGAACGCCATATTGAAGACCAAGTGAAATTGCTATTGCAAAATTGTTCATCAAAGCTTTTACCAGTTCACCCTCTTTACTTGTGTCTATGAAAATTTCTCCAATTTTACCATCTTCATATTCACCAGTGTGGAGATAAACTTTATGGTCACCAATTGTCGCTTTTTGGATGTAACCTTTTCTTCTATCAGGCATACTAAATCTTTTACTGACACCTTCGTTAATTTTTTTAACAAAATTAGTATTATTTTCTTTTGAAATGACCTTAGGTTTGCTTTGTTCGGTAATAATATCTATTTTTTTAGTTTCAGTTACTTTATTATTTGCATCTAAACTTTTTGTTTTTCTTGTATCAAGTTTAACGTCTAAAACTTCAAATTTTCCATCGTCCCGCTTTTCAAGATTTGCCAACTCTGTTTCATTAATATCATCCAGATAATGATTAACTTTAAAGCTACAAGTATAATAAGTTTCTACTAAATATTTTGCCATTTTTCCTTTAATTAATTTTTTATTTTGAATCGTAAGATAATTAATTTATATACAAATCCTTACTTTAGTCTAATTTAAATAATACAATTTAGGATTGAAGAATTAATAAAATAATATGTTGACACTTTTAAAAAAAATTTTCATTTGGTGGAACCAAGAAACACTAGGTACAAAATTAAAAACTATTTTTTACGGAAAACTTGCTGGAAAAGATTCTAGTGGCAACAAATATTACGAAAGTAAATCTGGAAAACGATGGGTGATTTACAATGATGAAATTGATGCATCGAAAATCCCTAATGAATGGTTCTCTTGGATGCATTTCACTAATAATAGAATTGAAAACAATCATGAATTGAAAAAATATGATTGGCAAAAACCGCATCAATCAAATCAAACGGGTACTGAGAATGCCTATCATCCTAATAAAAATAATGATCCTATTAAAAAAAAATATACAATCTGGAAAAGTTAGTTTCTTATTTCTTTTAATTTATTTTTTTTTAACAAGCTTATCATCACCCCTAATAGCTAATGAAAATAACGAAGGAAAATTTGTTGAAATAAAAATTTTAGATAAAGTAAGTTCAAAGACCGATCTTTTAAAATTAAAGATAGGAGAGGAGCTAAGATTTAAAAGTTTGTTAATAAAAAGTCTCAAATGCAAAAACTCTGAATTTGATGACAACCCAGAAATTACAGCTTATATTCAAGTTAAAGACACGATTAAAAATGATAACAACGAAGTGTTTATATTTAATGGGTGGACTTTTTCATCTAGTCCTGCGGTAAATCCTTTTGATCACCCAGTGTATGATATTTGGTTAACAAGATGTTATTAGAATACTTTTTCATTATCTAGCCAGCTAACATTAAAGTCTGACTCAATAAATTTTTTATGATTTAGTAAAATTTTATGAAGAGGTATCGTTGTTGTTATTCCTTCAATGACAAATTCATCTAAAGATCGATTCATTCTTTGTATTGCTTCAGTTCTATTTCTACCATGAGTGATGACTTTACAAATCATACTATCGTAAAATGGTGTAACTTTATAACCTTGAAAAATTGCACCATCTACTCTTGTTCTAAAACCTGATGGTTGGTGACACATTCCTATAGTTCCAGGTGAAGGTTGAAAATTTTTACTCGCATCCTCTGCATTAATTCTACATTCTATTGCATGCCCCCTAGGATTAATGTCACTTTGTTTTAAAGCTGTTTCACCAGTGTATGCTATCCAAATTTGCTCTTTAATAATATCAATACCAGTTACCATTTCAGTTACAGGATGCTCCACTTGAACTCGGGTATTCATTTCTAGAAAATAAAATTTTCCATCTTCATATATAAATTCAACAGTTCCAGCCCCCTCATAACCAATTTTACTAACCATATTTACAGTTCTTTCAAAAAGATCTTTTCTGATCTGATCTGTTAAAACTGGACTAGGAGTTTCTTCTATTAATTTTTGATGTCTTCTTTGAACTGAGCAGTCTCTTTCATGTAAATGTACTGTTCTATTTTTTCCAGATAATACCTGAACTTCAATATGTCTTGGATTTTGGAAAAATTTCTCAATATAAATTTCATCATTGCCAAAATATTTTTGTGCTTCAGACTTTGCTGTTGAAAATAATGTTTCAAATTCTTCTTCTTTACGAACGATTTTCATTCCCTTGCCACCACCACCTGCGGATGCTTTAATCAGAACTGGAAAGCCTATTTTTTTACAAAGTTCTTTGGCTGCCTTTATGTCTGTTATTCCGCCTTCAGAACCCTCAATAACAGGAAGACCATGTTCTTTAGCAATTTTTTTTGCTTGAATTTTATCTCCCATCATTTCTATGAGTTTTGAAGAAGCACCAATAAATTTAATATTATTTTCCTCTAGTACTTTAGCAAAATTTGCATTTTCAGATAAAAAACCATATCCAGGGTGAACCGCTTCTGCTTTTGTAAGTTCTATTGCTGACATCAAAGCTGGGATATTTAAATAACTATTTGCAGGTTGGTGTGAGCCAATGCATACACTTTCATCTGCCAGTCTTACATGCATACTATCTTTATCAACATCAGAATGAACAGCGACAGTTGCTATACCCCATTCTTTGCAAGCTCTTATAACTCTGACTGCAATTTCCCCTCGGTTTGCAATTAGAATTTTTTTAAACATTACTCTACGATGATAATAGTTTGGCCGTATTCAACAGGTTGGCCATCTTCTACACAGATTTCTTTTATAATTCCATCTGCTGTTGATGGAACGTGGTTCATAGTTTTCATAGCCTCAACTATCATAACCGTTTCACCTTTTTTAATTTTTTTACCAACTTCTACAAACTTTTTACCACCAGGTTCTGCCGCAAGATAAGCTGTACCAATAATAGGAGATTTAACTTCAGTTCCAGATACAACAGTTGACTTAACTGTATCAAGGGCTGGTGTTGAAGCAGAAACACTTACAGTTTGATTTGAACTAGCTGGATTCGATTTTGATACTTTTATTTTAGTATCTTTATCAGTGTATTCAATTTCAGTTAAATTGAATTCATTTAAGTAGTCTGTTAATTCTTTAATGATATTTTTATCTATTTTCATTTCTGTAACATGTTTTGCATTGCAATTATGGCTAAAATATAACCAATATCACCTAAACCAAAAATTCCACCAGTAGCAATATCGCTGATTAAAGATTTGTGTCTAAATTCTTCTCTTTTATATATATTTGATATGTGAAGTTCAATAATTGGTTTTTTATAAATATCTAAAGCATCCCTGATAGCTACAGATGTATGTGTAAAACCTGCAGCATTAATAATTATACCATCAAATTTACTTTTAGCCTCTTGGATGGTTGTAACTATTTCGCCTTCTATATTTGACTGGTAAAATTCTAAATTAATATTTAAATCTTTAGCTTTATCTAAACAATTTTCTTTTAACTTATCAAACGTTATTGATCCATATTGTGATTGTTCTCTTTCACCTAATAGATTAAGATTAGGACCATTAATAATTATAATATTATTACTCATCAAATTCTTATACATTATGAAAAAAATAAAAAAAATAAAAATTAAACTAAATGGTAAATTTTTAACAATAAATGAAAATTTAAGCCTCTTAATTTTTTTAAAAGAACTAAAAATACCTCTTAAAAAAGTAGCAATTGAATTAAATCAAGAAATAATAGATAAAAATAATTTAAAAACTATAAAACTAAAAAATAATGACAAAATAGAAATTGTTCATTTTATTGGAGGTGGATAAAATTGGTTAACGATAAATTAATAATTGATAAAAAAAAATTTAATTCCAGATTAATAGTTGGAACTGGAAAATATAAAAGTATGGCAGAATGTGCAAAAGCTATTAAATTATCTGGAGCAGAAATTGTTACTGTTGCTGTGAGAAGAGTAAACATTTCTGATAAAAAAAAACCTTTATTGATGGACTACATTGATCCAAAAAAAATAACTTACTTACCAAACACTGCTGGCTGCTTTAATTCTGAAGAGGCTCTTAGAACATTACGTTTAGCAAGAGAAATTGGTGGATGGAAACTGGTAAAACTTGAGGTTTTAGGAGATAAAAAAAATTTATTTCCAGATATGATTGAAACATTAAAATCTACAGAAGTTTTAACTAGAGAAGGATTTAGAGTAATGGTTTATTGTAATGATGATCCTTTAATGGCTAAAAGATTAGAGAATGTAGGAGCTTGTGCAATTATGCCTCTCGCGGCACCCATAGGATCTGGACTTGGGATTCAAAATACAACAAACATAAAAATAATAAGAAGCCAAACAAAGCTTCCTTTGATAATTGATGCTGGTTTAGGACAAGCGTCTGACGCAGCTATTGCCATGGAGTTAGGTTGTGATGGAGTGTTGGCTAATACTGCAATCGCTAAAGCTAAAAAACCATTTCAAATGGCACTGGCATTTAAAAATGGAGTAATTGCAGGAAGACAATCTTATTTAGCAGGTCGTATAGAAAAATCTATATATGGAAGCGCATCTTCTCCAAAAACTGGAATTATCTAGGCTACTGGTTTTTTAAAAAATTTCTTTTTAAAAAAAGGTTTTTTTTTATAAGGCTTTTTTTTAATAGGACTTTCAAAAGATTTAACTTCTTTTTTTTGCTCTTCTAGGTTTTTTAACTTTTCTATATGTTGAACTATTTCTATTGTTTTTTTAGTTTTGTTTTGAAGATCAATTATGTATTCAGGAATAATAAGACTGTTATCTGCAATTATATCGATCTTAATTAAGTTTTTTTCTTCAAAATACTTTAAATCTTCAATAAAGTTTTCTTTCATAAAGTCCGATATCTTTTCGCAAATCTTAAGTTCTACAAATTTTGCTTTTGTTAAAACAGCTTTAACCTCAACTAATTTAAGAATCTTCATCGCAAAAGACTCATCTGTAAGTGTAACTTTCCATTTTACAGCACTTTCCCTTAATCTTTGTCTAGACATTTCTAAAAGTCCAAATGTACTAATTCTTCCAATTTGAATTCTTGCCCTATCAGTTCTGCATTGTTCTTTAAGTTTTCTCTCAACCAACCTTCTATTTCCAAAACTCAACATATCAATAAAATCAATAATAATTAGACCAGACAGATCTCTTATTTTTATTTGTCGAGATATCTCTTCTGCTGCCTCAAGATTAGTGTCTAAAGCAGTACTTTCTACATTTTTTTGTTTAATAGAGCTTCCTGAATTTATGTCAATTGAAACTAGTGCCTCAGTTGGATTTATAACTAGGTAACCTCCTGATTTTAGTTTTATTTCTGAGTCATAAATTTGATTTAATTTTTCTTCAATGTTCTCTTTAAAAAATAAAGGAACTTTTTCTCTATATTTTTTTATTTTTTTTACATGAGAGGGCATCATTAACTTCATAAAGTTTTGGGCTTTTTTGTAACCTTCATTACCTTCAATGACGATGCTATTTGTGCTTTCATCATACATATCTCTCAAAGTTCTTTTTATAATATCACTTTCTTGATGGATTAATGATGGAGCTATAGAGTTTAATGCATTTTCTTTAATTTCATTCCAAGTTTTAATCAAAGTTTGAAGATCATGATCAATATCATTTTTTGTTTTGTTTGATCCTGCAGTTCTTACAATAAGCCCCATTTCTTTTGGAATAACTATATCGTTTAAAATAGTTCTAATTTTTTTTCTTTCTCCTGGGTTAAATATTTTACGAGATATGCCACCACCTTTTGGTGTATTGGGCATTAGGACAATATATTTACCTGCTATAGAAATAAAAGTACTCAACGCAGCACCTTTTTGTCCTCTTTCATCTTTTAAAACTTGTATTAAAATTACTTGATTAGGTTTTATAACTTCTTGAATCTTATATCTTTTAGATCTAAATCTTGTTTCAGGTTTTCTACCGTGTAATACAGGCGAAGGTTGCTCTTTATCTTCATCTACTTGAGTGGTATCTGTAATTGGAGTATCACTCCCTTCTGTTATCTGATCATTGGTTTCAAATTCAGACTCAAGTTTTACTTCAACTGGATCATTAATATCAAGATTACCCTCGTTAATATTTTTTTGTTCTTCTAACTCACTTTTTTTTAATAGTTCTTCTCTGGCTTTTTCTTCTTCTTCTTTTATTTTTGCTAAATCACTCTGAGGTATTTGATAATAGTCAGATTGAATATCGTTAAAGGATAGAAAACCGTGTCTATCTCTTCCAAAATCAATAAATGCAGCTTGTAAAGATGGCTCTACTCGACTTACCTTGCCAAGGTAGATATTATTTTTTATTAAATTGTTTTTTAAGCCTTCGTACTCGTAGTCTTCAATGTTTTCACCTGACTTAAGTACAACTCTTGTTTCATTTGGATGCGAAGCATCAATGTATAAATTTTTTTCCATATATTTTTGATTAATTGTTTCATTTTATATTTAAATAATTTTAAATTTTGTTTGAATTCTGATGCCTTAACTTTAACAAATTCTTATATATATTAAACTAAAATGCATCAGATAATTAAAAATATATTTATAGTAGTTTTAAGTGTTGGTTTGTTATCTGCATTTTCTGTATTAGCTGTTTTGTGGGCTTTTTCTAACAATTTACCAGATTATAAATTCCTCAAAAATTATAAACCATCAGTTTCTAGTAAAGTTTACTCAGGGGATGGTGAGTTGGTGAATGATTTTTCATCAGAAAAACGAATATTTGTACCCTATAAATCAATACCAGAAAAAGTGATTAATGCTTTCTTATCTGCAGAAGATAAAAATTTCTATTCGCATCCAGGAGTAGATGCCAAAGGAGTGTTAAGAGCAATAATTAATAACATTTCCAATGTAGTTGCATCAAGAAGATTAGAGGGCGCATCAACGATAACTCAACAAGTAGCAAAAAATTTTTTATTAACTAACGAAGTAAGTTTAAATAGAAAAATTAAAGAGGCAATTCTTGCCTTTAGAATAGAAAGAGCCCTTTCAAAAGAAAGAATATTAGAACTATACTTAAATCAAATATATCTGGGTGAAGGTACTTATGGCGTTGCATCTGCTAGCTTAGAATATTTTGACAAATCAATTAGTGAATTGAATTATGAAGAAGCAGCTTTATTAGCAGCTCTGCCAAAGGCTCCAAGTAGATATAACCCGTATAAAAATATAGAACTTGCAAAATTTAGAAGAGATTTAGTTATAAACAATTTGTTTGAAAATAATTATATAAGCAAACAAAATCAAAAAGAACTTTTGTCAAAAAAAATAATATTAAAAAAAAGAAAAAAAATTTTTACAGAAGATACGAGTTACTACGTAGAAGATATTAGAAAAAATGTGGTTGAAAAATTAGGATTTGATAAAGTCTACAAACAAGGATTAAATATAAGTACACCTATTAATATTAGCTTGCAAAAAATTGCAACGGACTCATTGAGACAAGGACTTATTGAATACGATAAACGAAAAGGGTGGCGTGGTCCATTGACTAATATTAAAAATTTAGAAAAATGGAATAAAGATTTAGATAAATTTAGATTAGAAAGATCAATTAATTGGGATTTAGCAATAATTAAAAAAATAGATAAATTTTCAATAGAAATTGAAACAGAAGATGAAAAAAAAGGAATTATTAAGTATGAAAACATCTCTTGGATCAAAAAAGACTTTAAAGAAATATTGAAAATTGGAGATATTATTTATGTTGAAAACATAAATAAAAACATATTTGCCTTAAGGCAACTACCAGTAGTTAATGGAGGAATTGTTGTTATGGACCCTTTTACTGGACGGGTATTAGCTCTAAGCGGTGGATTTAGCTTTAAAAAAAGTGAATTTAATAGAGCCACACAAGCACTAAGGCAACCAGGTTCTGCTTTCAAACCTTTTGTTTATGCTTTAGCTCTTGAGAATGGGTATACACCATCAACTTTAATTCTAGATGCACCACTAGTTTTAGAGCAAGGATCTGATTTAAAAATGTGGAAACCTGAAAACTACGGTAAAAAATTTTATGGACCATCAACACTTAGAATGGGGTTAGAAAAATCTAGAAACTTGATGACTGTCAGAATTGCACAAGATCTTGGAGTTAAAAAAATTGTTAATTTTTCAAAAAAACTCGGTATTTATGAAAATCCCAGTGAGCTTTTATCAATTTCATTAGGCTCTGCAGAGACAACTTTATTGAAACTAACATCGGCATACTCTTCATTTATTAATGGAGGAAAATTAGTTAAACCAATAATGATAGATAGAATTCAAGACAGTGAAGGGGTTACAATTTTTAATAATGAAATGAGAGAGTGTATAAATTGTGATCAAATATCACATTTAAGTGACAATTATCCAAATATAAAGGACAGTTTTGAGCAAATATTTTCCCCAGAAACAGCATATCAAATGACCTCGATATTGGAGGGAACTGTTCAAAATGGAACAGGAAAAAATTTAAAAGATTTAAATTTGGATTTGGCTGGAAAAACAGGCACAACAAACGGAAATACAGATACATGGTTTATAGGATTTACTTCAAAATTAGTAATAGGAGTTTATGTAGGTTCAGACAATCCAAGATCACTTGGAAGGTATGAAACAGGAGCAAAAACAGCATTACCAATTTTTAAAAGCTTTGTAAAAAAAGCTGTAAAAAAAGAAGAAGCAAGACCGTTTAAAGTTGCAAAAAATATTTTAATGAAAGTTATTGATCCTATTACCGGAGAAAAAGCTGAAATTGGGACAAGAAGAACAATTATTGAAGCTTATAAAGAAGTGAAAGTGGAAAATTTATTAAATAAAGATATTAATAATAGATTAAAAAATAATAATATATTAAGGTTCTACTAATGGACAATGAATATTTAAATTACAAATCTGAAATAGAAAAAATCAATCAAAGAGTTAAGGAGTACCTTTGAAAAAAATGATATTCATAAAAAATTAGAAAAGAATAACCAAAAAATATTAGAAACTAATTTTTGGCAAGATAAAGCAAATTCTCAGAAAGTTATTAAAGAAAAAAAATTATATGAAGAATTAATAAATTCATATGAAAATTCATCTAAAACAATAATTGACCTTGATGAATTAAACGAACTTGCTTTAGAAGAAAAAAATCAATCTGTCATAAACGAAGTTCTTGAGAGTATTAAAGATTTAAAAAAATTAGCTAAAAAAAATGAAACTAAATGTTTTTTGTCAAATGAAACTGACAGTTTAGATTGCTATATAGAAATTCACGCTGGTGCTGGTGGAACGGAGAGCCAGGATTGGGCAGAAATGTTAAGAAGAATGTATTTAAAATGGTCAGATATTAAGA
Organism: Candidatus Pelagibacter sp. PS_23; assembly: GCF_059417905.1. Lineage (NCBI taxonomy): Bacteria > Pseudomonadati > Pseudomonadota > Alphaproteobacteria > Candidatus Pelagibacterales > Candidatus Pelagibacteraceae > Candidatus Pelagibacter > Candidatus Pelagibacter sp. PS_23. The sequence continues at coordinate 314,151 of NZ_CM182071.1, forward strand.
ATTTTAAATCAGAATTAATTAGCGAACATAAGGGAGAGGAAGCAGGCATAAAATCATCAACTATTAAAATTGAGGGTGATTATGTTTTCGGATGGTTAAAAGCTGAGTCTGGAATTCATAGGTTGGTTAGAATATCTCCTTTTGATTCTGGAGCTAGACGACATACCAGTTTTGCAAGTATCTGGATTTATCCAGTCGTAGATGAAAATATTGAAATAGAAATTAATGAAAAAGATTTACGTATTGATACCTATCGATCAAGTGGAGCAGGAGGGCAACATGTGAATACTACAGATAGCGCAGTAAGAATAACCCATCTACCTTCTAAAATAGTAGTTCAATGTCAAAATGAAAGATCTCAGCATAAAAATAAAGATACCTGTATGAATATGCTTAAGGCAAGACTATATGATTTTGAATTAAAAAAAAAAGAACAAGAAAGCCAAACAGTAGAGTCTTCCAAGTCAGAAATTGGCTGGGGTCATCAAATTAGATCTTACGTACTTCACCCATACAGAATGGTAAAAGATAATAGAACTAACTTTGAAAGCTCAAATCCTGATAAAATCTTAGATGGTGAGATTGATGATTTTTTAGAAAGTTCGTTATATAAAGTGAAATAATGAAAAGAATATTTAAAATTCTTGTAATATTAATAATAACGCTTGCAACAATTGTTATTTACTTGAGCTTCTATGGAGTAAAAACTGACAAGTTTAATAAAGAAATTATAAAGAATGTTTCAAAAATTAATAAAAAAATTAACCTTTCATTAAATGAGGTTAATTATCTATTAAACCCACTGAATTTTAGTATCAATATTTCAACAAAAAATCCTAAAATATTATTAGAAGATAAAAGTCTTGATTTAAAAGACATTACTAGCAATATTTCATTAAAATCTTTTATAAGTAATCAGTTTTCTATTGATGATTTAAAAATTTCAACAAAAGAAATTAAAATCAAAGATTTAATCTCAATAACAAGAGCAGTTGAAGGCTCACCACAACTTTTTGTTTTAGATAACATCACTAAAGAGGGATTAATTTCTGCAGATATAAATCTTAAATTTGATTTAGATGGAGAAATAAAAAACAACTATCAAATAACTGGGACTGTCAAAAAAGCAAAATTTAATATTTTTAACAAGGTTGAAATTGATGATTTAAACCTTTCATTTAATATAAGCAACAATCAGCTAACATTAAAAAAGATAGAAACAAATCTTAATAGTATAAAATTAAAATCACCCTTAATCACAATTGAAAAAAAGAAAGATATATTTTTTATTGATGGAGAGGTGGCGAATAAAGAACAAAATTTTGATATAAACAAATTAAAACCTATACTTGGTAATTTACCAAACAATATAGAGATAGAAAAAATTGACTTTAATTCTGTAAATATTTTTTCTTTCAATGTTAACAAAAAATTAAAATTAAAAGATTTAAAACTAGAGACCAACTTAAGCTTAGAAAATTTTCAAATAGTTAAAAATCCCCTTAATTTAAAAAAATTTTTACCTAATTATACAGAGCAAATTAAATTTAAAGATCATAAAATTAAAATTAAATTAATAAAAGGTATATTGGATATTAGGGGTGATGGAGATATCAATATTGGAGACGAGTCTGAACAATTATCTTACAGCGTTATTAAAGATGATAGAAAAATAACATTTGATACAAACCTTAATATTAAAAATAATCCATTAACAATAAATTTTTTAGATTATAAGAAGAAAAAAGGAAACAGTTCAGAAATTTTATTAAAAGGTATTTACAAAAAAAATAAAGAATTGATATTAAAAGATATTTCTATAACAGAAAAAAATAATCGAATTTTAATTAAAGATTTAATGTTTAGTAAAAATTTTAAAGTTAAAGATTTAACTTACATTAAACTTAATTATCGAAATAAAAATGATCTTCTTAACAATTTAGAGCTAAAAAAAAATAAATCTAATTTTTCCATAAATGGTAAAAGTTTTGATGCAACACAGTTAATTAGCAATAGTATGAGTGATGATGAAAGTACTACAATTTTTGAAAATTTTAATTCTAAATTTGATATTAAAATAGGCACAACTTATATAAATAAAAATGATTATACTAAAAATTTAGCTGGATACTTCACTTTTAAAAATAACAAATTAGATAAATTAAATCTAGCATCTACTTTTTCTAACAATAAAAAAATGAACTTATCTATTGAAACTAATAACCAAAATGAAACTGTTACAAAATTCTCTTCAGACTATCCAAAACCTTTGATTAAAAGATATGACTTTATTAAAGGATTTGAAGAGGGTTATCTAAATTTTAATTCTATAAAAAAAGATGGTGTTTCTAATTCTGTATTAATTATTGATAACTTTAAAGTTAAAGAGGTACCTGTTTTTGCTAAGCTTTTAAGCCTAGCGTCACTTCAGGGTATTGCAGATCTTTTAACGGGTGAGGGAATAAGATTTACCGATTTTGAAATGAGATATTCAAGTCAAAAAGGTCTTACTAATATTGAAGAAATGTATGCTATTGGACCTGCTATTTCTATATTAATGGATGGTTATATTGAATCAAAGGAATTGGTTAGCTTGAGAGGAACATTGGTTCCTGCAACAACTATAAATAGATCTATAGCTTCAATTCCACTACTGGGTAAAATACTAATAGGAGAAAAAACTGGTGAAGGTGTTTTTGGTGTAAGTTTTAAAATAAAAGGACCTCCAAAGAATTTATCAACAACAGTTAATCCAATTAAAACACTAACACCTAGATTTATAACAAGAACTTTAGAAAAAATTAAAAAGAACTAAATTAACTCAACTTTAATATGTTTTTTCTTGCCAAGTGAAAGTTTAATTAAACTACTCTTAAATAAATCTTCAGTAATTAAAAACTTTTCATCAGAAATAGCCTGACCATTTATTTTAATTCCATTCCCTTTAATTAATCTTCGAATTTCACTTTTAGAACTTTCTAATTTTGATAAAATTACCAAATCTAGAATACTTATATTATCATCTAACATTTTTTTATTAATTTGAGTGGTTGGTAGATTTTCACCTAATGAATTTTCAGAAAATGTTTGTTTGGCTGTTTCTTGGCATTTTCTTGCCTCATCTTCTCCATGCAACATAGAAGTAGCTTTGTTGGCAAGTAAAATTTTTAACTCATTAATATTGTCATCTTTAATATTTTCAATTTCATCAACATTAATATCTGTAAAAATTTTTAAAAACTTTAAGACATCTCGATCATCAATATTTCTCCAAAATTGCCAGTAGTCATATGATGAAAGAAATTTTTTATCTAGCCAAACAGCTCCAGATTCAGTTTTACCCATTTTTGCACCTGAGGCTAATGTAATAAGAGGTGTCGTTAAACCGTAAACATGATTATTTGAATATCTTTTTATAAGATCAACTCCATTAACAATATTACCCCATTGATCAGAGCCACCAATTTGAAGCATACATTTTTCTTTTTTGTTTAATTCTAAAAAATCGTATGCTTGTAAAATCATATAGTTAAATTCCATATAACTTAATGACTGCTCTCTCTCTAATCTAATTTTGACACTATCAAAACTCAACATTTTGTTAATAGTAAAATGTTTTCCAACATCTCTTAGAAAAGAAATATAATTTAAATTTTTAAGCCATGTGTAGTTATTAACAAATATAGGTTTTGTCTCTGGATCTTTATCATCTAAAAAATTTTTTAGAATTTTTTCAATATTGTTTATATTTTTTTCTATTTCTTTTTCAGATAAAATTGTCCTAGTTTTATCTTTTCCGGATGGATCACCTATTCTAGTAGTACCCCCTCCTAATAAAACAATTGGTTGGTGGCCATGTTTTTGGAGCAATCTAAGACACATAATTTGAAGTAAGCTACCAACGTGAAGACTTTCAGCTGTACAATCAAAACCAATATAAGCTCTGATTTTTTCTTTATCTAATAATTGAGATAGATTTTCTTCACCTGTACACTGGTAAAAGAAACCACGATCTTTAAATTCTTTTAAAAATTTATTCATAAATATGCTATCTAGAATATACAATATTTACTTTAAAAATAAGAATGGAAAAATTTTATACTTCTTTAGGGTTAATGAGTGGCACATCTATGGATGGGGTTGATGCATCAATTATTAAATCAGATGGTGAAAGTAACTATGAGCCTATATTTGATAAATATTTTGAGTATGATGGGTTAATTTACTCAAACTTACTAAATCTAAGAGATAAAATAAATTCAATAAAAGATTTACAAGATAATTCTTATCAAATTAACGAGCTCGAGAGAAAAATTACCTTATTTCATGCAAAAATTAGCAAAGAAATTATAAAGAATGCAGGAGTAGATGTAGATATAGTTGGGTTTCACGGTCAAACAATTTTTCACAATGCTCAGGAAAAAATATCAAAACAAATAGGAGATGGCAATTTACTATCAAGTCTTTTAAAAAAAAATGTAGTTTATAACTTTAGAGAAAATGACATTCATAATGGAGGCCAAGGAGCTCCATTAGCTCCAATCTTTCACAACTTACTTATAAACCAGAATAAAATAGAGAAACCTGCTTGTGTTTTAAACATAGGAGGTATCGCAAATATTACTCTTGTTATCTCAAAAAATAATGAAGATTTAAAAAGTTTTGATGTAGGTCCTGGTAATTGTCTTTTAGATGAATGGGTTAGAAGACACACACAAATGAAATATGATGAAAATGGAAAAGCATCAAATATAGGAAAAACAAGTGAAGTTATTCTAAATCAAGCGATTGATAATTTTGACAATATAAGTAATCAAAAAAAACTTTCATTTGATATAAAAGATTTTGATTTAAGTTTTGTAAAAGGTCTCACATATGAGGATGGCTTATCTACATTAGTAGATTTTACAGCAATAATAATTTATCAATCAATTTTAAAATCAATCAACAGTGAAGAAAATAAAAAGTTATTAATAATAGTTTGTGGTGGTGGAAGAAAAAACCTTTCATTAATGGAGAGCATAAGAAAAAGACTACCAAAAAATATTTATTTAAAAATAATTGATGATTATAAAATTGATGGTGATTTCATCGAGTCACAAGCTTTTGCTTATCTTGCAATTAGGTCTGCACTTAAAAAAGTAATTTCATTCCCCAATACTACAAATGTCAAAAAACCGTCAATAGGTGGAGTTTTAGTTAAAAACTATTAAGATTAAAATAAAGCAGATTCTTTTTTGATATATTTATCTAAACATTTTACTAATACGTCTTCTGTTTTAGTAAAAAAATGATTAGCATCATTTATAGCCTGAAAGTCAACTTTAATACCTTTTTGGGCACTCAATCTTTTATCTAGATCTGTAATATGTTCTAAGGGAACTAACTCATCCTTTTTTCCATAAATCATTAAACCTGAAGTAGGACATGGAGATAAGAATGAAAAGTCATAAACATTTGGTTGTGGTGATATTGCAATAAATCTATTTATTTCTGGTCTTCTCATTAACAATTGCATTGCAATTAAAGATCCAAAGGAAAACCCTGAAACCCAACATTGTGAGTTATCAAAATTTTCACGCTCTAACCAATCTAGTGCTGCAGCTGCATCAGCTAGTTCACCTTGACCATTATCAAATTCACCATCACTTTTTCCAACACCTCTAAAATTTACTCTACATACAGAAAATCCATTTTCCATAAAAGTATGAAATGTATCAACCACAACTTTATTATTCATTGTTCCTCCATATTGAGGATGAGGTTGTAATACTAACGCTATTGGTGATGTAATTTTTTCACTTTTGTAATACTTTGCCTCCATTCTTCCAGCAGGCCCAGGTATAAAAACTTCAACTATTTTATTGTCCATAAATGATATTGATTATTATTCTCAAAAAAAAATACACATATCATAACTAAGCGACAATATGTTATCTTTTTTATGTATTGTATACTTGACTAATTTAGTCAGGTTTGTATAAAAAGCCCTCTTAAATAAGGATAATATGAAATTAACTTCAAAAGGTAGATACGCAGTAATGGCTTTAGCTGATCTAGCTAAGTTCAATAGTGTTAATCCAGTATCTTTAAGAGATATATCGTTAAGACAAGGTATCTCTTTGGATTTTTTAGAACAAATTTTTTCTAAGTTAAAAAAATATAATATCGTAAAAAGTATTAGGGGTACTAATGGAGGTTATATCTTAAACAAAGAACCAGAAGAAATTAAATTAGCAAACATACTTAGTGCCGTAGATGAAGAAGTTAAAACTGTTCAATGCAAGAAGGAATCTAAAAAAGGATGCAATAGTAAGACTACGAAATGTATCACTCATAATTTATGGGACGAACTTGAAGTTCATATCAATCATTTTTTCGAACAAAAAAATTTAAAAGATCTTATAAGCAATTCTTCAGAAAGTAGAAATTAAAATGGATGCAAGAGAAAAAGAAATAGAAAAATTAAAAGATTATAAATATGGATTTTCAACTGATATTGAAAATACTAGAGCACCCAAGGGTTTAAATGAGGAAGTAATTAAGTTTATTTCAAATATTAAAAAAGAACCACAATGGATGCTTGATTGGAGATTGAAAGCCTTTGAAAGATTAAAGCAATTAAAAGAACCTAATTGGCAAAAACCTAAATATCCCAAAATAGATTATCAAGATCTTTATTATTATTCAGCACCAAAAAGTATGGATGATAAACCAAAAAGTTTAGACGAGCTAGATCCAAAATTATTAGAAACTTATAATAAACTTGGAATACCTCTTCAAGAACAAGCAAGACTTAATGGAATAGCAGTTGATGCTGTATTTGATTCTGTTTCTGTTGCAACCACGTTTAAGGGTGAGTTAAATAAAAAAGGAATTATTTTTTGCTCTATGTCAGAAGCTATACAAGATCATCCTGAATTAGTAAAAAAATATTTAGGGTCTGTAATTCCAATATCAGATCATTATTTTGCAACACTTAACTCTGCAGTGTTTACTGATGGTTCATTTGTATATATTCCTGAAGGAGTAAGGTGTCCAATGGAACTGTCAACTTATTTTAGAATTAATGCTACTGAAACAGGTCAATTTGAAAGAACTTTAATCATTGCAGATAAAGGAAGTTATGTAAGTTATCTAGAAGGATGCACAGCACCAATGAGAGATGAAAATCAATTACATGCAGCAAATGTAGAATTAGTTGCACTAGATGATGCTGAAATAAAATATTCAACTGTACAAAATTGGTATCCTGGAGACAAAGATGGAAAAGGTGGAATTTATAATTTTGTAACTAAAAGAGGTTTGTGCAAAGGAAAAAATTCAAAAATTTCTTGGACACAAGTTGAAACAGGTTCAGCAATTACATGGAAATATCCAAGCTGTATATTGATGGGTGATAATTCTGTAGGAGAATTTTACTCAATAGCAATAACAAACAATCATCAAAAAGCAGATACAGGTACTAAAATGATTCATTTGGGTAAAAATACAAAAAGCAAAATAATATCAAAAGGTATTTCAGCTGGATTTGCAGATAATACTTATAGAGGCTTAGTGGATATTGCAAAAAATGCTGACAATGCAAGGAATTTTACTCAATGCGACTCTCTTTTGATGGGTAATAAGTGTGGAGCGCATACTGTTCCATACATAAAGAATAAAAATTCTAGCTCAAATATTGAGCATGAAGCAACCACATCTAAAATTAGCGATGAACAATTATTCTATTGTAATCAAAGAGGTTTAAATCAAGAAGAGGCTGTTAGTTTAATTGTTAACGGTTTTTGCAAAGAGGTTCTGCAACAATTGCCAATGGAATTTGCTGTTGAAGCTCAAAAATTAGTAGGAATAAGTTTAGAAGGGAGTGTTGGTTAATGTTAACAATTAAAAATCTTAAAGCGAATATTGATAATAAAGAAATTTTAAAAGGTTTAAATTTAGAAATTAAACCAGGAGAGGTGCATGCAATTATGGGGCCTAATGGATCTGGAAAAAGCACTCTATCAAATGTTCTTTCAGGGAAAAAAGGATACACTGTAACTGGTGAAGTAAAGTATTTTAATGAAAATCTTTTAGAATTAGAGATTGAAGAAAGAGCTCATAAAGGAATATTTTTAGCATTCCAATATCCATTAGAAATACCAGGGGTTAATACTAATATATTCTTAAAAACATCTTTAAATGCAATTAAAAAAGCTAAAGGTGAAAAAGAACTAGATGCTATTGAATTCTTAAAATTAGTTAAACAAAAAGCTGGAGAATTAAAATTTGATGAAAAAATATTAAGCAGACAATTAAATGTAGGGTTTTCTGGTGGAGAAAAGAAAAAAAATGAAATACTTCAAATGTCTATCCTAAATCCTAAGCTGTCTATTTTAGACGAAACAGATTCTGGGCTTGATATTGATGCTTTAAAAATAGTATCTGAGGGTGTGAATGCATTAAGAAGTAAAGATAGTTCTTTTTTAATCATTACCCACTATCAAAGATTACTTGATTATATTAAACCAGATTTTGTTCATGTTTTAATTAATGGTCAAATTGTTAAATCTGGAGGATCTGAATTAGCAATGGAATTAGAAAGCAAAGGTTACGAAACTCTTAGTTAAATGATTGAACAACTAAAATCAGATTTCAATAAGATGACAGAAAATTTAAAATTTTCTGAAAGCAATATTGAGTTTAGAAAAAAAAATTTAACAAATTTTATTGATAAAGGCTTTCCAAATAAAAGAATTGAAGATTGGAAATTTTCAGATTTAAATCAAATAATATCATCTAATATTAAAAATTTAAGTTTTTATAACGATAAAACTTACGAACCTAAAGATCAATTATCTTTAATTAATAAGTTTGAACATAATAAGATAATTTTTATTAATGGAGTTATTTCAAAAGTAGACATTAAGTACGAGGATGACACTAAAGTATTAATTAATAATGGTTTAGATTTAAGTAATAATATCAATGGAATTAATCCATTAGTATCATTAAATCATGCTCTTGCTAGCGCACATATAGGTATTACCGTTAAAGAGAATTATTCATTAAATAAACCTCTAGTTTTATACAATATAACTACTGAGAATGTTAATTCAACTGCACTCAATTTAAGAACAGATATTAAGTTAGAAAAAAATAGTAACTTGAAATTAGTTACTATATTCGATGATCAGTCTCAAAATAATTTCATTAATATAAATCAAAATTTTGATATTGCTCAAGATGCAATCCTTAAAAGCTACAAAATTGATCATAAAACCAATTCTAATATTAAATATTTTTATAATAATATTAATCTTGAAAAAAATAGTATTTCTGAAAATTTTATTTTTTCAACAGGATCTAAATTTATCAAAAATGAAGTAAATTGTAATTTAAATGATCAATACAGTTCAGCATTTATTAATGGTGTGATAAATTTAAAAAACTTACAACATCATGAAATTAAAACGAACATAAATCATTTAGCAGAAAATACAAAAAGCTATCAATTAATCAAAACGGTTTTAAATGACAATTCTAAAGGTATCTATCAAGGTAAAATTTTTGTTGATCAAAAAGCACAGAAAACAAATGGGTACCAACTAAGTAAAGCTTTACTTTTAAATGAAAATACAGAATTCGATGGTAAACCTGAACTTGAAATTTATGCAGATGATGTAAAATGCTCGCATGGATCAACTTCAGGTAACCTAGACGAAGACTTGATATTTTATCTAATGTCTCGAGGTCTAAGTTATCAGCAATCAAAAGAATTATTGATTAATGGTTTTCTAATGGATGCAGTTGAAAAAATTACTGATTTAGAAATCAAAAATTTAATCAAAGAGATGATGGGAGTTGTAGAGTGAGTATAGAAAATATTAAAAAAGAATTTCCAATATTTAATAATAAAGTTCATAATAATGATCTTGTATATCTTGATAGTGCTAACTCATCTCAAAAACCACAATCTGTAATTGATAGAGTTAATGATTTTTATACAAATGAATTTTCAAACACAGGTAGAAGCGTTCATTACTTAGCGGTAGCTGCAACTAATCTTTATGAAAATACAAGATCTTCTGTTCAAAAATATATTAATGCTAAAGATAAAAATGAAATTGTATTCACTAAAGGTGCGACTGAGGCAATTAATCTTGTAGCTAATACCTATGGTCAAAAATTTTTAAATGAAGGGGATGAAATACTTATAACAGAACTTGAACATCATTCTAATTACGTGCCCTGGCATTTTTTAAGACAATCTAAAGGTATAAAGATTGAGTTTGCAGAAATTAATGATGATGGAGAGATTACTTTAGAAAGCATTGAAAAAAAAACTACATCAAAAACAAAATTAATTGCTATTACACACTTATCAAATGTAACGGGATCAGTTTTACCAGTTAAAGAAATAACAGAACTTGCTCATTCAAAAGGTATTGCGGTTTTAGTAGATGGATGCCAAGGTGCTCCTCATTTAAAACTTGATATGCAAGACATAGACTGTGATTTTTATGCTATTTCTTGCCATAAAATGTACGGGCCAACAGGTCTTGGTGTTTTATATGCAAAGAAAAAGTGGCTAGAGGAATTACCACCCTATCAAGGTGGTGGTGGAATGATTCAAGATGTAAAAAAAGATAGTATTTCATATGGTGATTTACCCAATAAATATGAAGCCGGAACAATGGCTACAGCACAAGTTATAGCATTTGATCAATCTATAAAATTTTTAGAAAAAATCGGAATTGAAAACATGATTAAACATGAGCAAGAATTAATCGAATATGGTCAAGAAATTTTAAGAAAAAATAATTCAGTTAAATTAATTGGTAACCCAAAACATAGATCAGCAGTTTTGTCTTTTACTATAGAAGGTGTTCATCCACATGACATAGCTACAATATTGGATGAAGATGGTGTTGCTATTAGAGCAGGTCATCATTGTTGTCAAATCCTACATGACAAATTAGGAATACCTGCAAGTGCACGTGCTTCATTAGGTGTTTACAATACAAAAGATGATTTAGATCAACTTAATAATTCTATCAATAACTGTAAGAAAATTTTTAATCTCTAATGAATATAAAAGAACTTTATCAAGAAATAATTTTAGAGCATGGTAAAAATCCACGCAACTTAAGAAAAACTGAAAATTTTAATAAAGATGCAATGGGTAAGAATCCATTATGTGGTGATAATGTACATATATTTTTAAAACTTGATGAAAATAAAAAAGTAGAAGATATTTCATTTGAAGGTAGTGGCTGTGCAATTTCAATGGCCTCAGCATCAATTATGACTGATTTAATTAAAGGCAAAGAAGAAGTAGAAGTTAAAGAAATTGTAAATGACTTCTTAGGTATGATTAAGGAGAATCCTGAATTAAAATCAAAAAACCTAGAAGAAGATGAAAAAACTAAATTAATGTGCTTGTCTGGAGTAAAACAATATCCAATGAGAGTAAAATGTGCGACTTTATCATGGCATACTTTAATTTCTGCAATTGACAATACTCAAGAAGAAATTAATACTGAAAAATTAGATTAAATTATGGATTTAAGAGAACAAGTAATAGCTGAAATTAGAAAAATTTATGACCCAGAGATACCGGTCAATATTTATGAATTAGGTTTAATTTATGATGTTAAAGTAAACGAGTCTAAAGCTAAAATTATAATGACCTTGACTACACCAAATTGTCCTGTTGCAGAAAGTTTACCTCAGGAAGTTAAGGATAGTGCAATGCAAGTAGAAGGCATTGAAGAGGTTGATCTAGATTTAGTTTTTGAACCACCTTGGGAAAAATCAATGATGTCTGAAGCTGCTAAATTGGAGTTAAATCTATAATGAACCCTATCATTAAATTAAGTGATAATGCTGCAAGTCGTATTAAAGAAATTATGTCTGGAGTTGAGTCGAATTCAATTGGTGTTAGAGTTGCAGTTAAATCTGGTGGTTGTGCTGGCATGTCTTATGTAATGGAATATGCAAAAGAAATAAATCCTTCAGATGAAATAATTGAAGATAAGGGTGTTAAGGTTTTTGTTGATGCTGCAGCTGTTATGTACTTATTAGGCACTGAAATGGACTATAAAAAAGAAGAATTTTCATCATCATTCGTATTCAATAACCCCAATGAATCTGAACGTTGTGGTTGTGGCGAGTCATTTAAAGTATAACATTACCTAAACGCATATCAGTATTGCAAATATCACATATCTATGGTATTAAATAGTTATGAATAAATTTGAATTTAAAAATCTTGTTAAATCTCTAGAAAAGTCACTGAAAGAAAGAACTTTTTTCAAGACTCTTAGAAAAGAAGTAAACACTGGTGCTAATGGCACACAGGATTACGTTGTTAAAAAAGGAATTAACAAAGATACAATCGCAACAACTAGACAGTAATTAGTCTTAGCTGCTGTAATACATCTCAAACTCTACAGGATGAGGTGCGTGTTCAAATCTATGTATCTCTTCAAATTTTAATGCAATGTAAGCATCAATTTGATCATCAGTAAATACACCACCTTCAGTTAAAAATTCTCTATCTTTATCTAAACTTTCCATTGCTTCTCTTAATGATCCACAAACAGTTGGAATGTTTTTAACTTCTTCGGGAGGTAATTCATAAAGATCTTTATCAAAAGATTCGCCTGGATGTATTTTATTTTTAATTCCGTCTAAACCAGCCATAAGCATAGCAGCAAAAGTTAAATATGGATTTCCTGAAGCATCAGGAAATCTTATTTCACATCTTGCACCATTTTTACTTAATGAAATTGGTATACGACATGAAGCAGATCTATTTCTTGCAGAGTAAGCAAGCAGAACAGGGGCTTCAAAACCTGGAATTAATCTTTTATAACTATTTGTTGTAGCATTTGAAAAAGCATTAATTGCTTTTGCATGTTTTAAAATTCCACCAATATAGTGAAGTGCTGTTTCAGATAACCCTGCATAAGCATCACCAGAAAAAACTGGTTTGTCGTCTTTCCAAATTGATTGGTGAATGTGCATACCTGAACCGTTATCTCCTGCAATCGGCTTTGGCATAAAAGTTGCTGTTTTTCCAAATGAATGTGTAACCATTTGAACTACATATTTATATAATTGAACATTATCAGCTTGATCAACAAGAGTTCCAAAGTACATACCAAGTTCATGTTGACTTGGTGCTACTTCATGGTGATGTTTTTCAACTTTAATACCTACTTCTTTTAAACTTTTTAAGTATTCACCTCTCATGTCTTGTTCACTATCAACTGGAGGGACTGGAAAGTAACCACCTTTTACTGGAGGTCTATGACCCATATTTCCATTTGCATACTCTGTTCCAGAATTATAAGGACCTTCTTTACTATCTATTTTAAAACCAGTGTTGTTTGGATCATTATTAATTCTAACATCATCAAAAACAAAAAATTCAGGTTCAGGACCAAAAAAAGCTTTATCACCAATGCCAGATTTCTTTAAATATGCTTCTGCCTTTTTAGCTGTTCCTCTTGGGTCTCTCTCATAAGGAGATCTTTTAACAGCATCTAAAATATCACAAAAAAGGATTAGGGTATTATGAGATGTAAAAGGGTCCATAATCATTCTAGAAGTATCAGGTATTAAAATCATGTCAGACTCGTTAATTGCCTTCCAACCGGCAATAGATGAACCATCAAAGAATACACCTTCATTTAACATTTCTTCATCAACGATAGTGTGATCCATTGTTAAATGTTGAAGTTTTCCTCGAGGGTCAGTAAATCTTAAATCAACAAATTCAACTTCTTTTTCCTTCATAAATTTTAGAACATTGGCAGCAGTCATAGTTTCTCCTTTTTTAAATTTTGTGGTCAATTAATAACAAATGTTTCTTTAATAATATTGCTTGAATAATAAATATCACCTATGCGTTTTTTACATATGAATTACAACATTATTTGTTAAATTATCAATCAATTATTAGTTGAAATATGAGCTTATTAGATAAAGAACCTGTTAAAAGAGCTGAAAAATTTCTTAAAAACTTTGACCAATCCTTAGAGGTAATAGTTTTAGAAAATTCAGCAAGAACAGCTCAGGATGCAGCAACAGCTTTAGCTTGTGATGTAGGTGCAATTGTCAAAAGCTTATTATTTAAAGCAGAAAATACTTTTATATTATGCTTAGTAGCAGGTGATAAGAGATGTTCATTAAATAAATTAAAAAAAATTAAAGATAAAAAAGATATTTCAATGGCATCACCAGAAGAAGTTAAGACACAAACTGGCTATACAATAGGGGGTGTCTCACCTGTTGGTCATTTAGAGGAAATTGAAATTATAATAGACAATTCTTTAGAAAGGTTTAATGAATTGTTTGCAGCAGCAGGACATCCAAACTGTGTATTCAAAACAAACTATAACGATATTCAGAAGATTACGAATGGAAAAGTTGAAGATATAATTGAATGAGACAACCTAGATTAATTGATTATACATTATTAGTAATCTTAGCTTTAATATGGGCATCAGCTTTTTTTAATATCAAAATTGCAACAGAATCTTTTGGACCAATTACAATTGCATTCTTGAGAGTTTTTTTTGGATCAATTCCAGTATTATTATTATGCTTTTATAAAAAAATTAAGATAGAAGCCTTTTCTAAAGATTGGTATTGGTTTGCTATAATAGGATTTGTCAATCTAGTATTACCTTTTTTCTTAATAGCTTACGGTGTAAAATCTGTACAAAGTAATTTGGCAGCAATCTTAATGTCAACAACACCCTTGAGTTCAACAATATTGGGTCACTTTTATACAAAAAATGAAAAGTTCAATTTAGTTAAAACTTTTGGAATACTAATTGGTTTTTCAGGAATTATTTATTTGTTTTCAGATAATCTATTAATAAATGATAGTAATTTTATTTCTGCGTTATTAATATTACTTGGGTCAACTTGTTATGTTATTGGAGGAGTTTTAACTCTTAAAATTAGTAAGAAAAAGAATGAAAATGTAACAGGCTCTATATTAATTTGGGCTGTCCTAATCTTAATACCATTTGTTTATTTTATTGAAAAACCATGGAACTCGGTTCCAAGCGTTGAGTCTACAATATCAGTAGTTTATCTAGGAATGGTTTCAACAGGTGTTGCTTGGTTACTAAGATTTAAAATTCTAAAAGATAATGGTCTTATATTTCAATCACAAGTCTCTTACTTAATTCCAATATTCGGTACTATATTGAGTTATATTTTTTTAAAAGAAATAATAACACCTAAAATTTTATTATCTTTATTAGCAGTTGTTGTTGGAATTTACTTTGTTAAAAAAGCAGATCAAAAAAAAACTACTTAAACTGAACCATTTCTTTAATATGAGATGGTCTTGTTTCGCAACATCCACCTAAAATAGTAGCACCAGCATTTTTAAATTTTTTAACAAAATTTGCCATCAATTCGGGTGTTAAATCTTTTCTTTGACCCAAAAATTCATTTGGGTTACCAGTTTTACTGACATTATAACTATTAGTATAACCATCTTTAGGATTAGTTGTCACAAAAGCATTAAGCTTAAATCCAAACGGAACACCTAAATTTTTTACTTCTTCTAAATTTTCATAAAAGTTTTCAGGTGAAACACAGGATAAAATTAATCCTAGTAAATTATTATGTTTAATATTGTTAATAATATCTGATATTTTTTCACCACTTGGAAGATTTATTCCTTCAGAAATGTGAGCACCTATTAAGTATGGCTTATTAAATTCTTCAATTGCTTCAATTGCTAATTTAAACTCTTTTACACTAGACAAAACATCTAAGTAAAAAAAATCAATATAAGGATCTAATAATTTTGCTTGATCATAAAAATTTTGCTTAATTTCATCATCTGGTCTTGTATCTTCTTCGTATGTTAAATATTGAGGTGGAAGACCGCCTGCAATTAACACGTTAGGATGTTGTTCTTTAGCTTTCTGAGCTATTTCACCAGCTTTTTTGTTTAAGTATTCAAACTTATCTTCAATTTTATTATCACGTAATCTTATTCGTCTAGTAGTAAAGGTTGCTGTAACAATAACTTCAGCACCCGCTTTAATAAAGTCTAAATGTGTGTCTAGTAAGAGTTGATGGTATTCTTCTTTTAAAACAGCATTTGCACTCCACAATGTGCCGTTTGGCTTCATACCACGAGCTAACAATTCTTGTCCCATACCACCATCTAAAATTCGTGTTGTTTTAAAAAAATTAATATCCATTTTTATTCCTTACTTTTTTAGTGCTTTAGCTCTATGCAAGGTGCACAATACAGTTCAACTACCTTTACCAATTATATAATGATTTCCTTTTTAGCAGTTAGCACCTGCAATATGGATCAAATCGGTAAAATATTTATATATCTATTAGACTGATTAGTAAATCACTTCTTGAATAATATTTTAGCATTAAATGAGAAGGATCTTCTCTCACCATCAACGTTAAATGGATAAGCTGTGTGCATTAAATAATTTGGAAAAATCAATAGGTCTCCTAATTTAGGGTTTAAATTATAGATACTTTTACTTAAAAAGTTTTTTTGACCATTAATAAAATCAATAGTTCCATTAGTTTTAATCTTTTTATTCTTAACTAATTTATTTTGATTCATATCTTTTGGGATTTTAAGATATCCAACACCTGACAGTTGTCCTTCATGATAATGAATTGGATTATATTCATTTTTTAATTGCCTAACCACCCATAGATTTATTATCTTAATTTCTTTAATTTTTTTAACGCCTGACTTATCAAGGTAAACTTTAATATTTTTTAGTAATTCTTTAGACAAACTCTTATTAATTAAAGTTTTGGGTATCTTAATTTCATTCCTAATTTGACTTGCAAGTTTAGAGCTATAATCATTTTTTTTAGATAATTGAGACTTATCAATGTGATTATTTAATATAGTAATAATTTTTTTGGATAACTTTGTTTTTCCTATAGTGGGTCCAAATGCTCTAAATGTTTTCATAATCTTTCTATAATAATTTAATACTTCTGTTATGCAAACAACTTCAGTCCCATTCGAATAGCGACAAATATGACAAGTCCTGATGTCACTAGAGCTAATATTCTTGCAGGAAAAATTTTAAGATTTAAATAGTTTCCAAGCTGGCCGCCTATTAAAACAAAAAAAAATAATGGCCAATAATCATAAATTCCATTTATTGTTGATGCCTTTGTAAATTGGCCAGCAAGTCCTGATAAAGAATTAATCAGTATGAATAATGATGCTGCTGTTGCAATGTTTTTTGCTTTATCTACTCTAATTAATAACAATATAGGGCTTAAGAAAATTCCACCACCAATTCCAACTACACCAGACACAAATCCAATAGATGCACCAATTAATATTGATAATATTTTTGGTATCTTTTTATAAACTTCAATTTTTTGATCAAAAGATTGAAATTTCATGAGAAGTAGAACTCCTGCTAGTGCTAAGACTAAAAAAAGTAAAATTTCAAAAATTTCTTTATCTACTGATAAAGATCCTCCTATGAATGCAAGTGGCACAGATGATATCAAATATGGGGTAAGGATCTTAAAATTGATATTTCCAGCTTTAATATAATTTATACAATTTCCTGATACGACAATAATATTACAAAAGAGAGCAATTACAGGAAAGATCAAGTAAGGAATATCCCAAATTAATAGAAGGGCTAGATAGGTAGAGCCACCACCAAAGCCAACACTTGAATATAAAGTTGCTGTTAGAAGAAATAAAAATGATAATATAATCATGAAAATTATTTTAAATTTATGATTGTAAATATAGCACTTTTAACTGTTACGGACACCAGAACTTTTGAGAACGATAAGTCTGGTGCGATCTTAGTAAAAAAAATAGAGGAGGCTAAACATAAATTAATAGATAGAAAAATTTGTAAAGATAACAAAGATGACATTATTAAAATCCTTAAAGATTGGATTAATCAATCTGAAATAGATGTTGTAATTACAACAGGGGGCACTGGGCTTACAGGTCGAGATATTACACCAGAGGCAGTAAACGAGATAGCTGACAAACATATACCAGGTTTTGGAGAGGTGTTTAGAACAATAAGTTTAAAAACAGTTGGTACATCGACCATTCAATCTAGGGCTTGTGCAGTACTAGCTAATGGCAAATATGTATTTGCTTTGCCAGGTTCTTCAGGGGGAGTAACGGATGCCTGGGATGGAATTTTAAAACATCAGTTAGATATAAATCATAAACCTTGTAATTTTGTAGAACTATTTCCAAGACTTAAGGAAAAATAATTATTTTTGATATTTTTCTTTCCACTCAGAATAAGGCATACCATAAACATGCTCACGTGCATCTAAGTCTGAAATTTCAATACCTTTTTTCTCTGCTTCTTCTCGATACCATTTTGATAAACAGTTTCTGCAAAAGCCAGCAAGGTTCATAATATCTATATTTTGAACATCTTTTCGTTTATCTAGATGTTTGAGCAATCTTTCAAATGTAGCAGACTGTAATTCTTGTTTTTTATCTTCTCTCATAATTAAAATATTAGACACATTTCAATTAAGCACAAGATGTAGGCTGCATTCAATCTTAAGTAGAAAAATTAATGTTTAAAATATAGATATTATCATCTTTTTTTGTTTAAATATTTTATGGCTATTAAAAAAAAGATGGCTGGTAAAAAAAAGAAAACAGCCAAAAAGTCAAAACCTAAAGTTAAAAAAAAATCTAAAATTATTAAAAAAGTTAAAAAGAGTGTGACTAAAAAGAAGTTACACAAACCAATCAAAAAAAATAAGCTTAAGAATAATAATAAAAGAGAGAGGATAAAAATGAGCACAGAAACAGTAAAAGGTGGACGATCTCCGTTACTAGATACGTCTCACTTAAATGTCAAATTTCCATTTAAAGAAAAATATGGAAATTTTATAGGAGGAAAATTCGTTGAACCAAAATCAGGTAAATATTTTGACAACGTAAGTCCAATCAATAATGAAGTTATATGTTCCGTTCCAAGGTCAGATGCAAAAGATGTTGAGGCTGCATTAGATGCTGCACACGCTGCCTTTCCTACTTGGGGAGTTACGTCAATAACTGAAAGATCTAACATACTACTTAAAATAGCTGATGTTATTGAAAAAAATCTTGAACTATTAGCTACTGCTGAATGTTTAGATAATGGAAAACCAATTAGAGAGTGTATGGCAGCTGACTTACCATTAGTTGTTGATCATTGGAGATATTTTGCTGGAGTAATCAGAGCAGAAGAAGGTTCGGTTTCAGAGATAAGTAATAGTGAATATTCTTATCATATACCTGAACCACTTGGTGTAGTTGGACAGATTATACCATGGAACTTTCCATTATTAATGGCAACATGGAAACTTGCACCAGCACTTGCTGCAGGTAACTGTGTAGTTTTAAAACCAGCTGAGCAAACACCGGCATCAATCTTACTATTAATGGAACTTATTGGAGACTTATTGCCTCCAGGAGTTGTTAATGTTGTAAGTGGTTTTGGTCTTGAAGCAGGTAAACCATTAGCCTCATCTAAAAGAATTAGAAAGATTGCTTTTACTGGTGAGACTACAACTGGACGTTTGATCATGCAATATGCATCACAAAACTTAATTCCAATAACTTTAGAATTAGGTGGAAAATCTCCAAATGTTTTCTTTGAAGATGTTATGGATCAAGATGATGATTTCTTTGATAAATGTCTTGAAGGTTTTGCAATGTTTACTCTTAATCAGGGTGAAGTTTGTACTTGTCCTAGTAGAGTGTTAATCCAAGAATCTATCTATGATAAGTTCATGGAAAGAGCAGTTGCTAGAACGAAAGCAGTCAAGCAGGACAATCCTCTAAAAATGGAAACTATGATTGGTGCTCAAGTATCATTAGAACAAATGGAAAAAATAAAATCTTACTTAGATTTAGGTAAGAAAGAAGGTGCCAAAGTTCTATGTGGTGGTGAAGTTGCTAACTTAAACAGTGGTTTGGAAAAAGGAAATTATATCCAACCTACTATTTTTGAAGGCAATAACTCTATGAGAGTTTTCCAAGAAGAAATTTTTGGACCAGTTGTATCTGTTACTAAATTTAAAGATGAAGCTCATGCATTAGAAATAGCTAATGATACTCTTTATGGTTTAGGAGCAGGTGTTTGGACTAGAAATGGGAATATTGCTTATAGAATGGGAAGAGGAATCCAGGCTGGTAGAGTTTGGACTAACTGTTACCATGCTTATCCAGCTCATGCTGCTTTTGGAGGATACAAACAATCTGGAATCGGTAGAGAAACACATAAAATGATGCTTAATCATTATAGACAGGTGAAAAACTTACACGTGTCTTACAGTGAGAAAAAATTAGGCTTCTTTTAACAGATATATTATAATGGCCTGTATTAAACTACAGGCCATATAACTATGAAAGTTTCAGCAACCCCTTCAGCTTTAGAACTAATTGAAGATCTAAAGAAAGATCATGGTAAAGAATTACTCTTTCATCAATCTGGTGGATGTTGTGATGGAAGTGCTCCAATGTGTTACCCTGTTAAAGAATTTTTAGTAAGTGATGACGATGTTTTAGTTGGAAAAATTGGTGGTATTCCTTTTTACATAAGTGAAACTCAACATGAAGCATGGAAAAATACAGATTTAATTATTGATTGCATTCAAGGTATGGGTGGAATGTTTTCTTTAGACAATGGAACTGGCAGAAGATTTTTAACAAGATCTGAGATTTGCGTTCCTGAAAAAAAATCAATTAATTAATTAAATTTCATTTTAACTCTTAGTGTAAGTAAAATTACTATAATAATAAGATAGATTAAGGGTTCAACTGTAACTACTTTAACTAACCATAAGTAGTGAATAATTCCTAATAAAGAAATTATATAAACAAGCTTGTGTAGTTTTTTCCATTTATCTCTCAACAACCTTATCATTCGTTTAGATGAAGTAAGAGCAAGTGGCACTAATAAAAGCCAAGCTAAAAATCCAGCAAATATAAATTTTTTTTTTATAATATCATCTCCAATACTAGACCAATCAAAACGATAATCTATGCCAACATATGTCATCATGTGTGCTGATGCATAAAAAAAAACAAACAACCCAAACATTCTCCTATAGCTAATCCAAAAATTTAATTCAGTAAATTTTTGTAAAGGAGTCATTGCAAGAGTTATTATGATAAAACGAAGTGTCCACTCACCAGTTACATGTGTTATTTTTTTCACAGGTTCTGGACCTAATTGATTAAAAATAATTTGATAAACAATGATTAATATTGGCAGTAAACAAAAAAAGAAAATTGGTATTTTTATATATTTCTGCATGTTTTATAAAACAAATTTATGTATCTAAAAGTTTTTCTTTAAATCCATACCTGAATATAAATGTGCAACTTCATCACCATACCCATTAAACATTTCAGTCTCAATCCTAGGAGCTAAAATACCTTCACCTATGACACGTTCTGTTGCTTGTGACCATCTTGGATGAGAAACATTTGGGTTAACATTTGAATAAAATCCATATTCTCTTGGGGACGATCTCATCCAAGATGATGTAGGCATATTTTCAACTAATTTTATTTTAACAATTGCTTTTGCACTTTTAAAACCATACTTCCAAGGAACAAAAATTCTTAATGGAGCTCCATTTTGATTAGGCAATGTTTTTCCATAAAGCCCAGTAACAACTGTTGTTATAGGATGCATAGCTTCATCAATTCTTAATCCTTCTCTATAAGGCCAATTTAGAACAGGGTATCTTTGGCCATTCATTTGTTCAGGGTCATAAACACTTTCAAATTCAACAAATTTTGCAGTATTTTTAATAGATACTTTACTAAGTAACCTACTTAGAGAAAATCCCATCCAAGGAATAACCATTGACCAACCCTCAACACACCTTAGTTTGTAGATTCTTTCTTCCGAAGGAAATAAAGAAATTATTTCTTCAGCTGAAATCGTAACTGGATTTTCTACTTCCCCCTCAATAGTTACACTCCAAGGTTTAGTAATAAATTCTTGTGAATTTCTATAAGGATCACTTTTACTGGTACCAAATTCATAATAATTGTTATACGTCGTAATATCTTCATATGATGTTAGCTTAGTTTTATTTTGTGAATAAGCATTGTTTAAGAATGGTATACTGCTCAAAGATATTGAACCAACACCAAGCCCAATTGATTTAATAAATTTTCTTCTTTTATTGTAAATTAATTCTGGTGTAATTTCTGAATGTTTATATTTTTTCATTTTTTAATAGGATTACCTTTTAACCATTCACTTTCATCATTTTTATAATGTTCTTTTTTCCAAATAGGTGATCTTTTTTTGATTTCTTCAATTATATACCTAGATAATACGTAAGCTTCATCTCTATGTTTGCAGGCAACTGCGATAATTATACTAGTTTCTCCAAGCCCCACATAGCCCTTTATATGCTCTATAAAGACTGCTTTATCTATAATTTTAAGTTTTTCTGTAGTCTCTTTATAAATTTCTTCAAAACTTTTTAGTACTAGTTCGTCATGACTATCATAAGCTATACCAATAACTTCTTTATTTTCATTAATATTTCTTACATTTCCTGTAAAAATAATTGAAGCTCCGTATGTAGATGATTTGATAAATGCTTCTGCTTCAGAAGTTTTTATTTTATTTTTTTCAATATCTATAATTTTTGCATGTAACATCAGCCACCGCCTATTGGAGGTATAATCCCAATTTTTTGATCTTTTGTAATTTTAAAATTATCATTAACAATATTATTATCTTCAGAGCAAAAAGCAGAGCTTTTAACTATTTTTATAAAATCTTCATTACCTTTAAAATTAATATCCAAGTAATCGATGATTTCTCTTCTTAAATCTTTGATTTCAATTTTTTCTTTAAGATCAAATTCTAAGTAATCTTTATTGCTAAAATCTCTACTTGCTCCAAATAACTCAAGTTTAATTTTCATGTTTAAAAAATATCTTTTAAAAACTCTGGTAGTCCATCAGGATTGATCCATAGACCACTTTTTCCACCTTCTTTAATTAATAATTTCACATTATCAATTCTAAGATGTGGGTTTACAATTTTACTAAGATCATAGATTGTAATTAATGCAGCATTAACTCCCATAATAGCTTCCATTTCAACACCAGTTTTTGCAACAGCTGACACAACACAAAAAACCTCTAAAGAGCTATCATCTTCATGCATGATAATTTTTGTTGCAGTATGATCTATTGGAAGTGGGTGACATAATGGAATTAATTCACTAGTTTTTTTAACACCTAAAATTGCTGAAACTTCAGCTAAAGTGATCGGATCACCTTTAGGCATTTCTTTATTTCTAATTAGATTAAAAACTTCTTTTCCTACATAAATTTTACCAGAAGCTAACGCTCTTCTAAATGTTTCTTTTTTTGATGAAACATCAATCATGTTAAAAGAATTTTTTTTAAAAATTTCTTTAGCCCAGTCTTTTAATTTTTCTTCGTTTATCACTTTTAAGTTTGCCATTTATCCTCCAGTACTAGATAAATTTGGAGTAATTCCAGTATCTCCAAGTTCTAAATAATGTGACTCTTTTTTAAGATGCAATTGTTTTATGATAAGATCTACAAGTTCATCTTTTTGAGCATCATCTTGCAATAAATGCCTGATGCTAATTCCGGTATTACCAAACAAACATAATCTTAAATCACCTCTAGAGGTAACTCTTAATCTATTACAAGTTTGGCAAAAATCTTTAGTATAAGGAGCAATTAATCCAAATTTACCCTTAAAATTTGGATGTATAAAATTTAATGAAGGACCCGCATCTTTCCCATAAGTTTGCGGTATCCAGTTATTTTTCTCTAAATAATCTTTGAATAATTTAGAGGAAACATGATTTTTTTTAAAATATTCTAAATTATCACCAGTTTGCATCAATTCTATAAATCTAAAATCAATATTGTTATCTTTTATGAAATTTCCAAATTTTTTAAACTCTTCATGGGTATCATTAATACCTTTGAGTAAAACGGCATTAATTTTTATATTTTTAAAATCTAGTTTTTGTAAAATCTTTATGCCTTCTAAAATTTCATTAAGCCTGTCATGTCCTGTTAGTTTTTTAAAAGTTTCTCTATTTAAACTGTCAATACTAATATTTATTCCATCTAAACCAGCTTCAAATAATTGTTCTGCAATTTTGTCCAAACGATAACCATTAGTTGTCATTGTTACTTTGGGTATATTGGAATTTTGCTTCATAT
Organism: Candidatus Pelagibacter sp. PS_23; assembly: GCF_059417905.1. NCBI lineage: Bacteria > Pseudomonadati > Pseudomonadota > Alphaproteobacteria > Candidatus Pelagibacterales > Candidatus Pelagibacteraceae > Candidatus Pelagibacter > Candidatus Pelagibacter sp. PS_23. Next base: position 338,404 of record NZ_CM182071.1, read on the forward strand.
CTTTTAAGATATCAAAAAAGTCTTTTCTAACTGTTGGTTCTCCACCAGTTAATCTAATTTTACAAACACCTAATTCAGACAATGCTTTTGTTAATCTGGATATTTCTTGAGCAGACATAAAACTTCTCGTGTCTCCAGGCGTTTTTTTATAACCTTGTGGCAAACAGTAGGAGCACTTATAATTACAGACGTCTGTGATCGATAGTCTTATGTAGGGAAATTTTCTTCCAAAAGTATCACTTAGTAATTTCATCTTATATTTATTATATTATATTATAATAATAATATATGAGCAAAATTATTACCAAATCGGAACTGGATCTATTTAAAAAAGACGGAGCTGTCTTAATCAAAGGTAAATTTGATAACGCATGGATTGAAAAGTTAAAAAAAGGAATCAAAAAAGGTAAAGAAAGTCCTAGTCCAAGATTTGTAAATCATACAAAAGATCAAAAATTACCAGGATATTATGAGGATTTTTGGACCTGGAATTTACATGAAGAATTCAAAGATTTTATATTTAATTCACCAACTCCAAAAATTGCAGCAGAACTTTTAGAAGCACAAAAGATTAACTTAGTGATGGATAATTGGTTTTTCAGGGAAGCTGGGTCGAAGTCATCACCACCTTTTCATCATGATATATCATATTTCGATTTTGAAGGATCTATGTGTGTATTGTGGTTACCACTTGAACCAATAAAAAAAGAGGATGGTATAGCATGGGTTAAAGGTTCACATTTATGGGATAAATTATTCCTAAGAACGCGGTTTAATGACGGCCATGAAGTTGATGGTGAACCAGGGATTGTTAATGGAAAAAAATATGAATTAACTCCTAACATATTAGAAAATAAAGATAATTATGAATTTCTACAATGGGATCTGGAAGTTGGTGACTGTATTTATTTTGATATTAGAACACTACATGGAGGATTAAATACTGTCACACCCAAAAAAGATATTCATAGATACACACTAAGAATGGCAAAAGAAAATTCTAGAATTATTTATAGAGGAGATTGGGCCAGAGAAGAAAGAGTTATTATGGAAGATAATGGTTATAAAAATGGTGAAGATTTATCTGGAAAAATGTTTCCAACTTTATTTGAAACTAGCTAACTTCAAGCTTTTTACACTGGAAGTTAACATAAATAATTAACCAGCAGGTTTGTAGCCAGCCATAGCTTTAGCGGCAATCTCGGCAGCTTTATTCATATTCATCTCTTCAAGAATAACCATATTCTCTACTGTTCCGCTTGCTTCCACAGCTAATTTTATACCAGCAAAATTTTCATAAGGCATATCTCCTGAAGTGACAGCAACAAAATCATAAGGACCTCTCGTAATATAAAAAGATTCAAATTTCCCTCCTACTGCTTCAGTTAATGCTTTTACCGCAGTTGATCTATCTTGCTTAGGGTCCTTCATAAAACCTTGGAAGGCCTTTGCTGTATAATTACCCATTACAATATATTTTTTCATAACTTTCTCCTTTATTAATTTGTAAGATCTAATCATATTTGTTAAAAATTTAAAAATTTATTTTTTAAAAATCAACTCAAGGTTTAGCAAATTATGTACGAAAAATTTGGACAATTTATCGATGGCAATTGGTCGCCCTCTTCTAACAAGGAAACTTATAAAGTTATCAATCCTGCAACAGAAGAAGTTTTAGGCCACGCTTCAAAAGCAACACCTGTTGATGTGGATAGAGCATTAAAATCTGCAGAAAAGGGATTAGCTATTTGGAGAAAAACTCCACCATGGCAAAGAGCTTATACGCTTAGAAAAATTGCTGACATGGTAAGAGAAAAAAAAGATGTACTTGCTAAATGGATGACTTTAGAAAATGGAAAACCTTTAGCAGAAGGTGTTGGTGAAACGAATGGTGCTGCAGATATTTTTGAATGGAATGCTGAAGAGACAAAAAGAATTTATGGACAAATTGTAGAAAGTAGATTTGAAGACACGAGAGTGCATGTTTATTATCAACCGATTGGAGTAGTGGCTGCTTTGTCACCTTGGAATTTTCCACTTGTATTAGCTGCTAGAAAAATTTCTACAGCATTAGCTGCGGGCTGTTCAGTAATTATCAAGCCAGACACAATTACACCAGGTGTGGTTATGGAATTAGTCGATATTTGTAGGGAATGCGGAATACCCGCTGGTGTAGTTAATCTTTTGTCAGGTGATCCACCTGCAATTGCGTCACAATTAATTTCATCTGATATTATTAAAAAAATCTCAGTTACAGGCTCAACTAGAGTTGGTAAAATAATTTTAAAACAAGCTGCAGATAAATTACAAAGAGTAACAATGGAGTTAAGTGGTCATTCTCCTTTCATTGTATTTGATGATGCTGATTTAAATAAAGCAACGGACATAGCTATTGCTGCTAAATTTAGAAATAATGGTCAAGTTTGTATTTCACCTAATAGATTTTACATTCAGGAAAGTAAAAAAGATGAGTTCGTTGGTTTATTTATTGAAAAAACTAAAAAACTTAAGATTGGTAATGGTATGGATCCAGATACACAACTAGGACCGTTAACAACGCAAAAAAGACTAAATGAAGTTGAAGAGCTAGTTGAAAAAACGAAACAAGAAGGAGCTAAAGTTTTATTGGGAGGTAAGAGGCCTGCAGGATTTAATAAAGGTTTTTATTATGAGCCAACTGTTTTTGATGATGTTAAAGATGACTTTACGATCATGAAACAAGAACCATTTGGGCCATTAGTTCCAATGCTGTCATTTAAATCTTTTGATGAAGTTATTGAAAGAGCAAATGATAATGATTTAGGTCTTTGTAGTTATATTTGTACTAATTCAATGGATAAAGCTTATAGAGCCTCTGAATTAATGGAAGCAGGCATTGCTTGTGTGAATACTGGTGTTGTAGCAGTTGCAGAAGCTCCATTTGGTGGAATAAAACAAACTGGCTATGGTAGAGAAGGTGGCTCTAACGCAATTAAAGATTATCTAAATGTTAAATATACTCATATGGGTATTAAGGGCTAGTAAATAAGGTTGAATTAAATAAATCCTAAATTAAAAGTTTTATTTATGAATAATTATAATTTAAAGGGTAGAAGAGCAATAGTAACAGGTGGCGCACAAGGTTTTGGTTTTGCAATTACAAAAAGATTTTTAGAATCTGGTGCTGAAGTTATAATTTGGGATATTGATCAAAAAGCTGTTGATGAAGCATTAAAAGAGCTTTCATCTGAAAAATGTAGCCATCAAATAGTTGATGTCACTAACTTCGGTGACATAACAAAAAATATTGAACTAAGTACTAAAGAAAAAAATGTAGATATTTTTGTAAATAATGCGGGTATGGCCGGTAAAAATACACAAGTTTGGAATTATCCAAATGATGAATGGTTAAAAGTAATGAACTTAGATTTAAATTCAGTCTTTTATTGCTGTAAAGCAATAGCACCTCACATGATTAAGAATAATTATGGAAGAATAGTAAATATTGCATCTATTGCAGGAAAAGAGGGTAATCCGAATGCTAGTGCATATAGCACCGCAAAAGCGGGTGTTATAGGACTTACAAAATCGTTAGGTAAAGAATTAGCTGATAAAAATATTGCCGTTAATGCTGTAACGCCAGCAGCAGCTAAGACTAGAATTTTCGATCAAATGACTGAGGAACATATAAATTATATGCTCTCTAAAATTCCAAGAAATAGATTTGCTAAAGTTGATGAGTTAGCGTCATTAGTTACTTGGTTAGCTGCAGAAGAGAATTCTTTTTCAACTGCTGCAGTTTTTGATTTAAGTGGTGGAAGAGCAACTTATTAAGTTATGCAAATTGGATTTGACGTTGGTGCCACAAAAATAGAAAGTGTCATTTTAAAAGATAACGGTGAAGAAGTTGACAGAAGTAGAAGAGACTGTCCAAAAGATTACCTTTCAATAGTTCAAACCATAAAAGATGTTGTAGTTGAGCTAGAAAAAAAACATAATAAAACATTACCAGTTGGTGTATGTCATCCAGGCGTTCATTCTCCACAAACAGGACTAGTTAAAAATGCGCCTAACTGTGTTTGGATTGAAAAACAACCTTTTCAAAAAAGTCTTCGTGAAGCTCTAAATAGAGAAGTTTTTTGTGAAAATGATGGAAATTGTTTTGCATTATCTGAAGCAATAGATGGTGCTGGCAAACATTATAAAATTGTATATGGAATTATTCTTGGATCTGGTGCGGGAGGTGGATTGGTTATAGATAAACAGATTGTTTCAGGACCTAATGGTGTTGCTGGGGAATGGGGTCACAATCAGCTACCATTTATGGCTGCCCAAAAAGAGGAGCTTAAGACATTAAATCTAAGAGATGCAGAGGTTGAAAGTTTTGTATCAGGATTAGGGTTGGCTAAAAGATTTAATAAAAAGTATAAAAAAAATTTGAAAGCTAATGAAATATTTGAACTCTATAGAAGACATGAATTAGATGCAGAAAAAATGATAGAGGAATTTAAGACTAATCTTGCAATGTCTTTAGCTACTATAGTTAATATTCTTGACCCAGATGTTTTTATATTTGGTGGTGGTGTTACAAATGAAATAGATTTTTTTGATGAGATAGAAAACTTAACTAAAAAATATGTTATAGGCAAAGAATATGAAGGTGTTTTCTTAAAACCCAAATATGGAGATGCCAGTGGAGTTAGGGGTGCGGCAAGATTAGGTAGAAAATCAAGCTATTAAATTTTATATCTATTAAAAAGTGAAAAAATTTTTTTTATAAAATTTTTTATTCAAATAAAACATAGTTTAATTTAAAAATAATTAAATCAATCTTAGGTTGTAGAAAAAGTTTTTTGTTTAGGTTTTTTTGTTTTTTTAATAAGTTAATTTTTTAAATTAATTAATCGATTAATTATATTAACTAAAAAGAGGAAAATAAAATGAAAATGAAGAAACTGATAGTTGCTTTAATAGCTCTAGCTCTTACTCCAAGTGTTTCATTTGCAGCACCTAAGGCTGAGGTATTGCACTGGTGGACAGGTGGTGGTGAAGCAAAAGCTTTAAAAGTATTACAAGATGAGTTTGCTGCACAAAATGGAGTTTGGTTAGACATGCCTGTTTCTGGTGGTGGTGGAGATGCAGCAATGCAAACACTAAAAGCTAGAATAGTTGCTAACGATGCACCAGCAGCAGCTCAAATTAAAGGTCCTACAATTCAAGAGTACGATGAAGAGGGTGTAGTTGCACCTTACAATATTGATGCTGTTGCAAAAAAAGAGGGTTGGGACAATCTTTTAAGTAAGCAAGTTGCTAGTCATATGAAATGTGATGATGGTAAAGCGTATTGTGCTGCACCTGTAAACATTCACAGAATTGACTGGATCTGGGCTAATAAAAAAGTTCTAGATTCTAATGGTATTAAAATGCCTTCTACTTGGGCAGAGTTTAATGCTGCTGCGGATAAACTACAAGCAAATGGAATTATTCCTTTAGCTCATGGTAGTCAACCTTGGCAAGATGCAACAGTATTTGAAGCTGTAGCTCTTGGTGTCGGTGGTAATGATTTCTACAGAAAAGCTTTTGTAGATTTAGATGCTGCTACGTTAGGTGGATCAACTATGACTAAAGTGTTTGATCAAATGAGAAAACTTAAAGGTTACACTGATGCTGGTTCTCCAGGTAGAGACTGGAACGTTGCTACTGGTATGGTAATGGAAGGCAAAGCTGCTTTTCAAATCATGGGTGATTGGGCAAAAGGTGAATTTGCTGCTAACAACATGGCACCAGGAAAAGATTATATCTGTGCGCCAACTCCATCTAACAATGGATATCTTTACAATGTAGACTCATTTATTTTCTACAAAGTTAAAGGTAAAGATAAAGTTGAAGGTCAAAAACTACTTGCTAGCTTAATGATGGGAAAAAACTTCCAAAAAGTTTTCAACATCTATAAAGGTTCGATACCTGCAAGATTAGATGTTTCTATGGATGAGTTTGATATGTGTGCTAAAAAATCAAACGCAGACTTAAAAACTGCTGGTTCTAAGGGTGGATTACTACCAAGTTTTGCTCACGGTATGGCATTAAGACTTGCACAAAAAGGTGCTATTCAAGATGTAGTTACTGAGCATTTCAATTCAAATATGTCTTCATCTGATGCTGCTAAAAAACTAGCTGCAGCAGTTAAGGCTTCGCTATAATAAAAAAAAGTACGTTAAAATCTGCGCTTTCATAAAAATGATAGCGCAGATCTAATTAAAAATATGTTTTGGTTAAAAAAAAATTTACCTAAATTAGTTCTAGTACCATCACTTGGAATTTTATCTTGGTTTGTGTATGGTTTTATTTTTTGGACGATTTATATTTCTTTTACAAAATCTAAGATGCTACCAAGGTACGAAATTTGGGGGATAGATCAGTATATTAGATTATGGAATATGCCAAGATGGCATGTAGCAGTTGAAAATTTACTAATATTTACAGTGTTATTTATAATCTTATGTATTGCTATTGGAATTCTTCTTTCAATATTACTGGACCAAAAGATTAGAGCAGAAGGTTTTTTAAGAACAATTTATTTATACCCTATGGCTTTATCGTTCATAGTGACAGGAACAGCTTGGAAATGGGTTCTAAATCCAACACTAGGCATTGAAAAGTTTGTTAATGATATGGGTTTTGAAACCTTTAAATTTGATTGGTTAGTAACACCAGAAATGTCAATCTACACGATAGTAATAGCCGGTGTATGGCAATCTTCCGGATTTATTATGGCAATTTTTTTAGCAGGCCTGAGATCGGTTGATGATGAAATTATTAAAGCTGCAAAAATAGATGGTGCAGGAATTTTTTCAATTTATAGTAAAATTATTCTTCCAATGATGAGACCAGTTTTTATGAGTGCAATAGTAATTTTGGTTCATTTATCAATCAAGAGTTATGATTTAATTATAGCACTAACCTCAGGTGGGCCAGGAATTTCATCAGATATGCCCGCAGTGTTTATGACTGCTATGGCTTTTCATAGAAGTGAAGTGGGACTAGCATCTGCAAGTGCGATAATGATGTTTTTAACAGTATCTGCAATTGTTGTGCCGTATTTGTATTCAGAATTAAAGAGGGAAAATGCAAGATAAAGAAAAATTAAATCTTAATAGATTAGAAGCAAATTCTAAAAGAAAAAATATTATCTATAGATGGATTTTATATTTTATATTAGGAATTTTTGTATTTTATTATTTAACTCCACTATATGTAATGATTGTAACATCATTTAAAACTATGCCAGAAATTAGACAGGGTAATTTATTTTCTTTACCAGAATCTATTAAGTTTGATGCTTGGAAACAGGCCTGGGATGGAGCTGGATTTACAGGAGGTGATGTTGTCCTTAAACCTTATTTTTGGAATTCTATTAAGTTAGTAGTCCCAGCAGTTATAATATCAACTTTACTTGGAGCTATTAACGGTTACGCTTTAACAAAATGGAGATTTAAAGGAGATTCATATATATTTCTATTATTTTTATTTGGAACTTTTATACCCTATCAAGCAATATTATTACCAATGGCTAGAACTCTAGGTGTCCTAGGAATGTCAAATTCAATAAGTGGGCTAATATTAGTTCATGTAGTATATGGAGTTTGTTTTACAACATTATTCTGCAGAAATTATTATGTATCTATTTCAGATGAAATGGTAAGAGCTGCAAGAATTGATGGAGCAGGATTCTTTAAAATATTTTTTAAAATTATCCTACCAATTTCTATTCCTATACTAGTTGTAACTGTCATTTGGCAATTCACACAAGTATGGAATGATTTTTTATTTGGAGCTACTTTTTCATTTGGGGAAGCAGCACCAATTCAAGTAGCCCTTAATAATTTGGTATTAACAAGTACAGCTGTCAAAAGATATAACGTAGATATGGCAGCAGCAATTATTACAGGTGTTCCAACATTAATAGTTTATATTCTTGCTGGAAATTATTTTATTAAAGGACTAACAGCAGGATCAGTGAAAGGATAATATGGCAACTTTAAAAATTAATGACATCAATAAAAACTTTGGAAAAACTGAAGTTTTAAAAGGAATTAATCTAGATATTAAACACAGTGAATTTCTTGTACTTTTAGGACCATCTGGGTGTGGAAAATCTACATTGTTAAATACAATTGCAGGTCTAGAAACATCCAATAGCGGGGATATTTTGATAGACGATCATAATGTAAATAATATGGAGCCAAGTGATAGAGATATTGCTTTAGTGTTCCAGTCTTATGCTCTTTATCCAGCAATGACTGTTAGAAAAAACGTTACCTTTGGACTGGAACAAAGAAAAACTCCAAAAGAAAAAATAGAAAAAGCATTAAATGATGTTTCTAATTTATTACAAATAACACAACTGTTAGACAGAAAACCATCTCAATTATCTGGTGGTCAACGTCAACGGGTTGCAATGGGTAGAGCGTTAGTAAGAGACCCCAAAATTTTTCTATTTGATGAACCGTTATCAAATCTTGATGCAAAATTAAGAGTTGAAATGAGAAGAGAAATAAAAAAACTACATCAAAAACTTGGAACTACAATAGTTTATGTTACACATGATCAAACGGAAGCTATGAGCTTAGGTACAAATATTGCAATTATGGATCATGGATTAATTCAACAATGTGATACACCTAAAAATATTTACAATAAACCTGAAAGTGTCTTTGTTGCAGATTTTATTGGATCTCCATCAATGAATTTGATTGAAGGTAAATTAAAGAAACATGATAATAATATTATTTTTATGCCCAATGGTTCAAATGATAGTATTAAAATACCAGTTGGGAACTACTCTTTTAAAAATAAATTTGAAAACACTGAACTAACTACTTATTTAGGAATTAGACCAGAACACATTTACTTTGATAAAATTAATCCTGATTGTTTTGAAATTGATTTAAAGTCGGAGCTTTTAGAATACACAGGTCATGAGCAAATAGTAACGTTTGATTATCTTGGACAACAAGTTCTTGGTAAGTTTGCATCTACATTTGATATAGAAATAAATAAAGAATTAAAATTAAATATTGATACATCTCAAATTTCTTTATTTGATAAAGATTCAAAAAAGAGGATTTAAATGACAGCTATTTATGAAGATTTAAAAAATAAAAGAGTTTTTGTAACTGGAGGCGGTTCTGGTATTGGTGCCTCTATCGTAGAGCATTTCTGTGAACAAGGTTCAGAAGTATATTTTATAGATATAAATGAGAAAGCATCAAATAAATTAGTTTTAGAATGTAAAAATAAAAATTTTTCTGTTCCTACTTTTATAAAGTGTGACCTATTAAATATAAAAGATTTACAAAATACTATATCAAAAATTATTGATAATAATGGAGCAATCGATGTTTTGGTAAATAATGCAGCAAATGATGAGAGACATTCTATCGATGAAGTAACTGAGGAATTTTGGAACGAAAGAATGAATATTAATTTAAGACATTATTTTTTTACAGTTCAGTCAGTTAAAAAAGCAATGATAGCAAATAAAAGTGGCTCCATTATAAATATTGGGTCTGTTTCATGGATGATTGGACAAGGTGGAATGGCTGCTTATACTGCTGCTAAATCTGGCGTTGTGGGTTTAACGAGATCTTTTGCAAGAGACCTTGGTGAGTTTGATATAAGAGTAAATTCAGTAGTTCCTGGTTGGGTGATGACAGAGAGACAAGTTGAGAAATGGTTAACACCTGAGTCTGAGGCAGATATGTTAAAAAAACAGTGTTTAAAACATAAGTTAATGCCCTCAGATATAGCTAAAACAGTTCTATTTTTTGGTTCTGATGCTTCATCTGGATGTACTAATCAAGATTATGTAGTCGATAAAGGTTGGTTATAATAAAATTCACAAAAATGAAAAAAAAAGAATTAAGAAGCAAACAGTGGTTTGATAATCCAAATGATCCAGCTCTTACTGCTCTATATTTAGAAAGATATCTAAATTATGGAATGACAAGACAAGAATTGCAATCTGGAAAGCCTATAATCGGAATTGCTCAATCTGGTAGTGATCTATCACCATGTAATAGACATTTTCAAGAATTAAGTAGTAGAATTAAGGATGGGATTAGACAGGCGGGAGGAATACCCATTGAATTCCCAACTCATCCTATTCAAGAAACAGGTAAAAGGCCTACAGCTGGTTTGGATAGAAACTTATCTTACTTGTCTTTAGTAGAAGTTTTATTTGGCTATCCTATAGATGGAGTAATTTTAACAACTGGTTGTGATAAAACTACGCCAGCAGCATTAATGGCTGCGGCAACTGTAAATATACCAGCAATAGTTTTATCAGGTGGTCCGATGCTTGATGGAAGTTATAAAGGAAAAAAAGTAGGTTCTGGAACTGTAGTTTGGGAAGCGAGAAAACTGCACGCAAAAGGAGAAATTACATATGATGAATTTATGGACATGGTTGCTGCATCAGCACCAAGCATAGGTCATTGTAATACAATGGGAACAGCTTCATCTATGAACTCTATTGCAGAAGCATTAGGAATGTCTTTAACAGGCTGTGCGGTTATACCTGCTCCATACAGGGAAAGATCACAAATTTCATTTGAAACAGGAAAAAGAATTGTTGATATGGTTCATGAAGATTTAACACCTTCAAAAATCATGACTAAAGAAGCATTCGAAAATGCAATATTAGTTGCAAGTGCAATAGGAGCTTCAAGTAATTGTCCACCACATCTCACAGCAATAGCAAGACATATGGGTTTAGAATTAGATATAGAAAATTGGCAAACAATAGGTCACGATATCCCATTACTTGTAAATTGTCAGCCAGCTGGCGAACATTTGATGGAAAGATTTTATAGAGCAGGAGGGGTTCCTGCAATTATGCAAGAATTATTAAAAAATAATAAATTACACAAAAACGTACTTACAGTATCAGGGAAAACTGTAGAAGAAAATTTAAAGATTAAAATAGATGTAGATAGTGATGTTATTAAATCATTTGAAAATCCACTAGTAGAAAATGCAGGTTATATCGTTATGAGAAGTAATTTTTTTAGTTCTGCTGTTATGAAAACATCAGTTATTAGTGATGAGTTTAGAAAAAGATATTTATCAGATCCAAAAAATAAAAATGTATTTGAAGCTAATGCCGTAGTATTTGAAGGACCAGAGGATTACCATTCAAGAATAAACGACGAAAAGTTAAATATAGATGAAAAATCAATTTTGATGATTAGAGGCTGTGGACCCGTAGGTTATCCAGGTTCCGCTGAAGTTGTAAATATGCAGCCACCAGATAGATTATTGAAAAAAGGGATTAACACTCTTCCAACATTAGGAGATGGCAGACAAAGTGGCACTTCAGAAAGTCCATCTATTTTGAATGTTTCACCAGAATCGGCTATTGGTGGGGATTTATTGATAGTTCAAACAGGAGATAAAATTAAGATTGATCTTAACAATAGAAGAATTGACTTATTAGTATCAGAGACTGAGATCTCAGATAGAAAAAAAAATACCAAGATCCCAGTATTAACAAACCAAACACCATGGCAGGAAATTTCCAGAAAAATGGTAGGTCAATTAGAAACGGGTGCTTGCCTAGAAACTGAATCTTTATATTTAGATATAACAAACACAAAAGGGATGCCCAGGCATTCACATTAAAAAGGAAAAACATGAGCAATCGACTAGAAGATAAAAATATTATTGTAACAGCTGCAGGCCAGGGAATTGGTAAAGCAACGGCTATAGCACTTCATAATGAAGGAGCAAATGTAACTGCAACAGATTTAAATAATAAAACTTTAGCTGAATTAAATAAAGAATATCCTAAAATTAAAGTTCAAACTTTAGATTCAACAGACAATAATGCTATTTCAGAATTTATGAAAAGTGTTGATAAAGTTGATGTTTTATTCAACGCAGTAGGTTTTGTTCATCATGGAACTATTCTAGAATGTGAAGAAAAAGATTGGGATTTTTCTTTTGATGTAAATGTCAAATCTATGTATCAAATGTGTAAAGCAATTTTACCTTTAATGGTTAAGCAAAATGGTGGAAGTATAATTAACGTTTCGTCATGCGCCTCTAGCCTTAAAGGTTTTCCAAATAGATTTGTTTACGGAACTACAAAAGGAGCAGTAATTGGCTTAACTAAATCAATAGCTGCAGATTTTGTAAAACAAAATATTAGATGCAATTCTATTGCACCAGGAACAGTATTTTCACCTTCTTGGCAAGATAGAGTTAATCAAAGCCCGGACCCGGTACAAGCAAAGAAAGATTTTATAGCAAGACAACCAATGGGAAGACTAGGAACAGCAGAAGAAATAGCTGCTGTAGCAGTTTATTTAGCTGGAGACGATGCAACATTTACTACAGGAACAACAATTTCTGTTGATGGTGGAATTTCAATTTAATAAATTAAGAAAAGGTAAATTATGAAACTATTAAGAGTAGGTGTTAAAGGAAAAGAAAAACCAGCAGCATTAGATAAAAATGGAAAATTTAGAGATTTAAGTTCTCATATTACTGATTTAAATTCAGATACTGTAAATTTTGAAACTATTAAAAAATTAGAAAGTATAGATTTAGAAAGTTTAACTGAAATTTCAAATTCTGAGAGAATAGGAGCTTGTATTAATAAGCCAGGAAAGTTTGTAGCAATTGGTTTAAATTATTCTGACCATGCAACAGAATCTGGTATGGATGCTCCATCAGAACCTATTGTATTCATGAAAGCGACAAGCTCAATTAATGGTCCTAACGATGATATTGAAATTTCAAAAGATTCAAAAGAGCTTGATTGGGAAGTAGAATTGGGAATAATTATCGGAAAAGACACTAAAAATATTAGTGAAAAAGAGGCTGAAAATCACATTCTTGGATATTGTTTAGTAAACGATGTGAGTGAAAGAGAATGGCAACTTAAAAAAATGGGACAATGGGTTAAAGGAAAATCACATGATACTTATGGACCAATTGGACCTTATTTAGTTACCAAGAATGAAATCTCCGACATTAACAGTCTTAATTTAAGCTTAGATGTTAATGGGCAAAGAATGCAAACTGGAAACACAGATAAAATGATTTTTAATGTGTTCTTTATTGTTTCATATTTAAGTAAGTACATGACGTTACAAGCGGGTGATATCATTACGACTGGAACACCTCCAGGAGTAGGTATGGGAAAAAAACCACAGGTATTTTTAAAAGCAGGTGACACAATTAGATTATCAATTGATAATTTAGGTGAACAAAACTCAAAAGTTGTAGCTGAATAATTTGAATATCATAACTTCAAAGCCCAAAGTTATATGGAATTCGAAAACAATATTAGGTGAAGGCACCTTATGGGTGCCATCACATAATTCAATTTACTTTGTTGATATTAAGAAAAAAAAGATTTTTACTTTAAATGTTAAAACTAATAAAAGAAGAATTATAAAGATTAATAAAGAAATTGGGTTTCTAGCTCACATTAAAAAAGATATCTTTATACTTGGTTTACAATCAGAGCTTAGAATTGTTAATCTAAAAAATAAAGAAACTATTAGATCTATTCCAATTGAAGAAGACAAACCTCTAAATAGAATAAATGATGGAAAAATTGATCCTGAAGGTAGATTGTGGTTTGGTACTATGGATAATCTTGAGAGAAACATTAAAAATGGATCTTTATATTGCTTAGATAAAAAACTTAATATTCATAAAGTCGATACAAAATACTATATTACAAATGGTCCTGCTTTTATTAACTCTGAAAACTTCTTACATACTGATAGTCGAAGTAAAACAATTTATAAAATTAGAATAAATAAAAAACACAAGATAATTAAAAAGACAAAATTTTTAAAATTTTCAAAAATAGATGGCTCACCCGATGGAATGACAATTGATTCAAAAAAAAATGTTTGGATTTGTCATTATGGTGGAGCATGTATTTCTGTTTATAATTCAAGAGGTAAAAAAATTCACAAAATTGAATTACCAGCAAAAAATATTACTAATTGTACGTTTGGTGGATTGAGTAATAATGAAATTTATATATCAACTGCCTTAAAGGGTATGACTAAAAATGAAATTAAGAAATATAAACTTTCAGGCTCTTTTTTTAAAATTAAAACAAATGTTAAGGGGATTAAGTCAAAATCCTTTAAAATATAAAAATTACAAAGTGATTAAGTGTAGTTTAAAAATATTATAGGATATAATAAATCATATGCAGAATATTAGCTTTATTGGAATTGGTCTTATGGGGTTTCCAATGGCAAAAAACCTTCTTAAATCAGGCTTTAACTTAAGAGCTTATAATAGATCTCAAGATAAAGCAGATAGATTAAAAGAATTTGGAGCAGAAATATCCACATCCATCAAAGACGTTGTTACAAATTCTGATGTAATTATTACGATGCTTACAGATGATGCTGCAGTAGAAAAGGTAATGGGCAGTGATGAGTTTATATCTAATATTAAAGAGGGAGCGACTGTAATTGATATGAGCTCAGTTAACCCCGTTATTACAAAAAAATATTTTAAGATTTTAAAAGAAAAAAATATTAATTATTTAGATGCACCTGTATCTGGCGGAACAATTGGTGCAGAAGAAGCCTCTCTTGCTATTATGGTAGGCGGTGATGAAGAAACATTTAAACAATGTTATGATCTTCTTAAAATATTAGGCAACCCAACTTTAGTTGGACCTGTTTCCTCTGGTCAAATTTCAAAACTAGCAAATCAAATAATTGTTGGTGTTACCATTGGAGCTGTAGCAGAAGCTGTTACATTATGTGAGAAATCAGGCACTAACCCAAATAAAATGATTGAAGCTTTATCAGGGGGTTGGGCTGATAGTAAAATATTGCAAACTCATGGAAAAAGAATGATCAACAAAGATTTTACCCCAAAAGGAAAAACTACAACACAACTAAAAGATATGACTAACATTATTAATGCTGGAAAAGCAGCTGAAACTCATTTGCCTATTTCTAGTTTAGTTAAAGAAATGTATAAAGATTTAGTAGCAGATGGTCAGGGAAATACAGATCATAGCTCTTTATATAAAGCAATAGAAAAAATAAATAAAAAATGAAATTTTTAAGAATTGGAAAGGCAGGTCAAGAAATTCCTGTAGCACTAGATAGAAATGGAAAATATAGAAATCTATCATCGATTATTAAAGATTTAAATTCAGAAACTATTAATTTTGAAACTTTAGATAAAATTAAAGATATAAATTTAGAGAACCTGGAAGAGGTAAATCAAAATGAAAGAATAGGGTCTTGTATTTCTAAACCAGGAAATTTTTTTGCAATTGGCTTAAATTATGTTGAGCATGCAAAAGAAACAGGAGCAAAAACACCTGACAACCCAGTTCTATTTAATAAGTCAGTTCATTCTATAGTTGGACCAAACGATAATGTGATTATTCCTAAGACTTCAAAAAAATTAGATCATGAAGTTGAAATTGCTTTTGTCATAGGAAAAAAAGCAAAAAGAGTTTTAGAAAAAGATGCACAAGATTATATTTTTGGTTATTGTATTTGTAACGATATCAGCGAACGTGAATGGCAAAAAGAAAAAGGAGGTCAGTGGGTAAAGGGTAAATCTGGTGATACATTTGGACCTTTAGGGCCTTATTTAGTAACTAAAGATGAAATTCAAGACGTTAATAATTTAAATTTAACGCTAGATGTTAATGGTCACAGACATCAAACAGGTAACACCAATCAGATGATTTTCAATTTTAACTTCTTGGTAGCTCATATTACAAGTTTTATAACGTTAATGCCTGGTGATATAATTACAACAGGAACTCCTCCTGGAGTTGGTCTTGGCATGAGTCCTCCTGTTTTTTTAAAAGATGGTGATAACATGGAGCTATCAATTGATAATCTTGGAAAACAAAACCTAAAAGTGTTAGCTGAATAATATTTAATGTTAGAATTATTTATTGCATTTGGCGCAGGGTTAATTAGCTTTTTATCCCCATGCGTCTTACCACTAATTCCTGGTTATGTTTCATTTATTACTGGCAGTACATTAAATGAAATTTTAGAAAAAAAGAAAATAGATTTATTGCCGTTGATAGTTTTTTCATTAGGTTTTTCTTTTGTATTCATTGTCTTTGGTGCAACTGCTTCTTTCTTAGGACAAATTCTTTTACAAAATTCTCAAATTTTAAGAACTATTGCTGGAGTTATAATAATCATATTCTCTCTTCAATTAATTGGTGTTTTAAATATTAAATTTCTCAATGTTGAAAAGAAATTTTATACAAAAAAATCAAATAATATTTTCTTTGTATTTATTATTGGAATGGCATTTGGCTTTGGATGGACACCGTGTATTGGCCCTATTTTAGGATCAATTCTTGCTTTAGCTTCTACTGAAGAAACTATTTATAAAGCAATTTTACTGTTAAGTTTTTACTCACTTGGATTAGCGATACCTTTTGTTCTATCAGGTTATTTGATGCAAAAGTTTTTACTATTTTCGAAAAATTTCAAAAGAAATATTAATTTGGTTACAAAAGGAGGGGGTATAATACTTTTAATTACAGGAATTTTAATTTTAACAAACCAATTACAAGTTCTTGGCTATTATATTCTAAATTATTTACCATTTTTACAAAATTTCGGTTAGAAACTACTAAAGATAATTAATTCATGAAAATATATCAAATTGACACCAGTGCTAGAAAAGAAGGTTCTACCTCAAGAGCTTTAGCAAAAAAATTATTGGACAAAATTAAAAAGCCAGAAGATCAAGTTGTTTACCGAGACCTTAATGACGAAATGATCTTTATTTCTAATTTAACTGAGTCAGGAATGAAAATTCCTGATGGTGAGCAAACAGAGCAACATAAGAAAATGTTTGAAATGTCAGATAAACTAGTCATGGAGTTAAAAGAAAGTGACACAATTATAATTTCTGTACCGATATATAATTTTGGGCCACCAGCAACACTAAAAGCCTGGGCGGATTTAGCAGCAAGAGTTAAAGAGACATTTAAATATAATGAAGACGGAAGCAGGGTAGGTTTGCTTGAAGACAAACAGGTTTATCTCATAATCACTTCTGGTGGCACAAAAATCAATAGTAAGGATGATTTTTTAACACCTTGGCTAACTCATGTTTTAAATTTTTTTGGTATAAAAAAAATAGATATTATTGCTGCAGATCAATTGGCTATAGACTATGAAAAATCAATTAAAGAAGCAGAAAGTCAAATTGAGAACATAATATAATGAGTTTATTAAGTGTGAAAGAGTACAAGTTATATTCGAACTTTTTAAATACTTTAGCAAAGAATTTAAATAAATTTTATTATTCAAAACTTAATAAAACTTTTGTGATATCTAATAAGCTTAAAGGTAAAGGATATGATCCTGTTACCACATCTGACAAAGCATTTGAAAAATTTATTAGGTTAAAAATTAAACAAAAATTTCCAGGTCATCAAGTTATAGGTGAAGAATTTGGCCACAAAAAATCAACTAGTGACTTTACATGGGTGATAGATCCAATTGATGGAACAAGATCATATGTAATAGGCAACCCTACATGGAGTAATTTAATATCTCTTAATTATAAAGGAAACCCTGTTGTAGGTTTAGCAAATTTTCCTGTTTTAAATAAATACTATTTAAATACTAATAATAAAAAAGCTTATGTATTTGAGAATAACAAGAGAAAAAAAATCTCAGTTTCAAAAGATATACTTTTTTCTAACATAAAAGTTTCTGGGGCTTTTCATGGAGCAGTTAGTCTTAAACAACAAATGAAGATCCCAAAAGTTTTAAAATTAATGCAATTTCCAACTGCAGATGCATTAAGTTATTCTCATCTATGTGAAGGAAAAATTGATGTTGTATTTCAGGCTACAAATAAAATTTGGGATATTCATCCACTAATGCCAATTATAAAAGCAGCAGGTGGAGTTGTAACTACTTGGGATAATAGAGATGCAGTTAACGCAGGAAATATTTTAGTATCTGCAAATCAGCTAATACATAATAAAATGCTTAAACTTTTAAAACCAGTTTCTAAATAAATGTCTGTAGTACCTACCAAGGCTCAAGAAATAATTGATTTCTGGTTTAAAGAAACTCCAATTGAAAAAAGATTTAAAAGAGATGAAAAACTTGATGCTTCTATTAAGAAATTTTTTTTAAAAGATTTTGAATTAGCAAGTACAAGTGAATATGATGATTGGCAAGACACTCCATTGGGAAGCTTAGCACTAGTTATTTTGTTTGATCAATTTTCAAGAAACATGTTTAGAGACGACTCAAAAGCTTTTAGTCAAGACCATAAAGCAAGATTAATAGTTAATGATTCTGTTTATGCTGGATTTTTAGATGACATGGATCAGGATCAACGATTATTTATGCTACTACCACTCATTCATAGTGAGGAGATAACTGATCATGATATGGCCTACTATTTACTCGATAAATATTTAAAAGATCATCCAGATTTAGTTTCTATAAAAAAATCTTGGAAATATCACACATTAGCAATTAAAAAATTTCATAGATATCCCCATCGAAACATAGTGTTAGATAGAAAATCTACTCCTGAGGAAATAGAGTTCCTAGGTCAACCAAACTCATCCTGGTAAATTGTTCACTAAGTGAACAGATAAAATAAAATATTCAATATTTACATTCTATTAGTGACAAATAGTCATTTTAATATTGAAATTTACTATCTATAAGGGGCTCATAAAATTAAAAAAAATTAACATTATCTTCTCTCTCTATTAGATAGTTAATATTAACTTCCCTCTTTTGAGGGAAGTTTCTTATTGTCAATATCCCTCCTGAATAATATAAATTTTTAATGAACTTTAAGTTTGTTTATAAAATATGCACCAAATCTGAGTGGCAAGAAGCTAAAAGTAAAGGTCAATTAACTGGTTCTAAAAAAGATTTAGAAGATGGTTACATTCATTTTTCAGGTGATGATCAGGTTGCCGGAACTCTTCAAAAGTTTTACAAAAATCAAAATGATTTAATTTTATTAAAGGTTGATACTTTAAAGTTAGATCATTTAGTTTGGGAACAAGCATCAGATGGAAATATGTTTCCACATTTATATTCGCCACTAGATATTTCTAATGTAGTTGATGAATTTGATATTATTTTAAATGATGATGGCAATCATGTGTTGCCAGATATTTTTTGACCGCTTTATTAAGGGGGTCACCCTTTCGGTAAACTCCAAAAGAGTTCCCCTGTAAGTGAGCGGTATACGCTAAAATCTATAATAATAGATTCATATTTTATTGGTCTTATCTAGTCTTTGATTATTTAATCACACCAGTTATGTGTCAGGTGGTGATAAGTTCATAATCATCCTCCTTTATTGATATTTATAGATTAACATTTTTGAATATTGTATTCAAAATATTTATTTCACTTTATGTTAAATATATTTATTGAATGCAACCTAGCAAAACTGTAGGATTTCGATAATTTTAGAAACTCTCCTAACTAGCTTTATTTAAATAATTTTATTAATTATTCCCTAAAAGATTTACCATTAGTACACCCACAATAATAAAACACAAACCAACTATCGAATAAAGATTTGGAACTTGATTATATTTGATTATGCCAACACCTACAGTTGAGATAATCGCAAGACCCGCAAATGATGCGTAAGTAATTCCCATTGGAATATTTTTCATCACCATTGATAAGGCATACATGCATAAAACTATAGTAATTGCCGTAATAATACTTGGAACAAGTAGAGTAAAACCTTCAGCGCTTTTTGCAAAACTATTTGAAGCAACACCTAGTACTACTGCTAAAGCTAGAAATAAGTAGGAAGTTGTCATATTCATTAATTAGTTTTTCCCATTGTATTTAATAATATAACACCAATAATAATTAAAGATATTCCAAGAACAGCATAAAGGTTTGGTGTTTGATTATATTTCACAACACCAAAAATTGTTACAGCAGTAATAGTGAGCCCCCCGTAAGTAGCATAAGTAAAGCCAACAGGTATAACATTCATTGCCTTAGATAAACAAAAGATACATGCAACAATTGTAATAATGCAAAAAAGAGTAGGGTAAATATTTGTAAAGCCCTCTGTAGCTTTTAAGAAACCATTAGAGGAAATACCAAGTATTATTGCTAACACTAGAAATATGTAACCACTAGCAAGATTCATCTAAATATCTTAAATGAAATATTGTTAGAGGTATATAATTATTTAGATATTACCACCAACCCATTACGCGACCATTACCAGCTATAATCAATAGGCAAGTTAGGACATGAAGTAGAATCCAAAATGTTCTAAAGGCTAATGCTTTTTTAACATCGTTTTGTTTTATAGGTAAAAATTCAGGTTTGTCTTTGTCATTAATACCTATGGGCATCCCAACTGTTCTTGCCCAAATTTTTAACCAACGTCTTTGACCAGTCATAATTTTTATCTAAATTTAATCAATCCAATTGGGAAAAGGCAACCCTTTTTCTTCTAGAAATTTTTTATTAAACATTTTGGTAGCGTATTTATCACTTTTATCACAAAGAATTGTTACAATAGTTTTTCCAGGACCCAACTCTTTACCCATTCTAATCGCACCAGCAATATTAATTCCACAGCTAGTGCCAAGACTTAAACCTTCATTTTGAATTAAATCATAAAGTATAGGAAGCGCTTCATGGTCATCAATAGAGTAGGCGTCATCTATCTTAGCATTTTCAAAGTTTTTTGTTACTCTACTTGATCCAATTCCTTCAGTAATTGAACCACCTTCAGATTTTAATTCTCCATTTTTTATATAATTGTAAAGAGCAGATCCTTTTGGATCAGATAGAAATATTTTTATATCTTTATTCTTTTCTTTAAGAGCGTTACTTACTCCTGAAATCGTTCCACCTGTTCCAGATGAACAGACAAAACCATCAACTTTACCTTCAGTTTGTTCCCAAATTTCTTTACCTGTTGTTTCATAATGACCCTTAGCATTTGCAACATTGTCAAACTGATTGGCCCAAACTACTCCATTGTTATTTGATGGTCTTAATTCATCAGCAAGTTTTGCTGCAACTTTTACAAAGTTTGCATCATCTTTATAAGGTTTAGCTGGAACCAACCTTAAATCAGCACCAATATTTCTAAGTAAATCTTTTTTTTCTTGGGTTTGGTTATCATTCATTACTATGATTGTTTTATAACCAAGTGAATTACCAAGTAGACATAAGCCTATACCGGTATTTCCAGCAGTACCCTCAACAATTGTTCCACCTTTAGAAATTAATTTTTTGGTCTCTGCATCTCTAATTAAAGCAAGTGCCGCTCTGTCTTTTACAGAACCACCAGGGTTCATAAATTCTGCTTTACCATAAATATTACAACCAGTAATCTCTGATGCAGCTCTAAGTTTGATTAAAGGAGTATTACCAATTCCAGAAATAAAGTTGTCTTGAATATTTTTCATTAACTTGAAGTATTTTTATCTACCTCTTCTACCGCATAAGGTTTAAATTCTTCAGTTGCTGTACCAACATTTTTAGCAGGTATTCCAACCATTACTGCATTTTCGGGAACATCTTTTGTAACTACTGCATTAGCTCCAATTTTAGCATTAGCACCAATTATTACAGGGCCTAATATTTGTGCACCAGAACCAACGACTACACAATCACCTAATGTGGGGTGTCTCTTAACTTGTCTCTGTTCGTTTGAATTAATACTTGGTGCGATCCCACCTAAAGTTGCCATATGATAAATGGTTACATTATTTCCAATTTCTGAAGTCTCACCGATTACAACACCCATACCATGGTCAATAAATAAATTTTTTCCAATCTTAGCTCCTGGATGAATTTCTATTCCAGTAAAAAACCTAGAGAGTTGAGAAATTATTCTTGCAACTAAATGAAATTTAGCAAGTTGAAAAAAATTAGCAATTCTATGAAAAAAAACTGCTTTAACACCAGGGTAAGTTAAAATTAAACTTAGTTTAGATTTTGCCGCAGGGTCTCTGTCAATTATAGATTGTAAAAAGTCGTTCATTTTTTTGCTAGTGTTGATTATAATTTTATATTGCTTTATATAAGCTTTAAATAAGCAATTTAAAGAGGAAAATCCATGTACAAAAATACCAACTGTTTTCATTTAGCAATACCTTGTGGCGATTTAGAGAAAGCAAAACATTTTTACAGTGAAATATTAGGGTGCCGATTAGATAACTCGGCTCAAGAATGGGCAGATGTAGATTTTTGGGGAAATGAATTAACTCTTCACGCAAGCGAGCATAAACTTGAAAGCGAAAGACATGATGTTGATATGGGTAACGTTTCTGTTCCTCATTTCGGTGTACATTTATCTAGAGAAAATTTTGATGCTCTTAAAAGTAGACTAAGAGAAAAAAATACTAAATATTATGACGAACCTTATTTAAGATTTAAAGGAACAAAATATGAGCAAGAAACATTCTTTGTTAAAGATCCTAATGAAAATATTTTAGAGATCAAAACATTAACTGCAAATCCTGGCTAAACTTTTAAATGACAAAAAAAGTAGCTTCATACAGTGAAATTTTATATCATTTAATAAATTTTCGAACAGACCAATTCCAACAATTAAAAAAGATGTTAGGAATTGATTACGATTCTTTCATGATACTTTCTGTTATGGGGTCCCATTATTTAAAACATAGGGATAAGTTAGGATCAGATTGGGAAGATGTATGGAAAAATTTAAGAACATCAACAATAGAGGAGTTTTATATAGCACGTAAGTTAACAATTTATGCTGTAGCAAATATTTTAAATTTACCAAAAGAAACCGTTAGAAGAAAAATAGAAATTTTAAAAAAAAAAAATTAATAAGTCATTCAACTAAAATGGGTCTTTTACCAACAAACAAAACCGAAGAAATAATGAAACCTTTTGCTGAAATTGAACTAAAAACTCTTTCAAAATTTCTAAAAAATCTAAAAAAAAATAACACTTTAGATGCAGTTTTAAATCTCAAATATTTATAATATTTTTAAAACCTATTTTGGGTCTATAAAACCTAAATTGGGTTTTTTTTTATTATCAATTTTTTTTTATTTTTATAATAATTTGTTTAATGAAATTTATAAAAATATTTTTAACATCACTCTGTTTAATAATCACAACTGTAGCTAATGCAGATGTAGCCTCTCAAGCTTTAAATAAAGTATCTGAAAAAATATCAAATTTGATACCTGGTGAAGGAATTACTGAAGTATCTTTAGATTATAATGATGGTGATGAGGATCAACTTAACTTTTCAATATTAGGGGTAAGAGATATTGAAGCCACAGATAATTCTAACTTTTTTACTCAATTTAGCTTAATGAACCAAGAGATAAATAGCTCTGGAAGAATTATTGGAAACATAGGCTTAGGTTATAGAAAACTATCTGAAGATAAAAATTTTATGTTTGGCGCAAATACTTTCTACGATAGAGATTTGACAGATGGTCAAGACAGATTAGGCCTTGGTATTGAAGCTAAAGGTTCAATTTTAGATTTAACTGCAAATAGCTATACAAAAATTTCAAACTCTGAAGTTGTTAATGGTGATAGAGAGCAAGTTTTATCTGGTTGGGATTTTAACTTAACATCTCAAATTCCAAGAGCACCATGGGCTAGAATTAATTATAATGGTTATAAATGGGAAGCTGAAAAAGGATCTTCTGATCAAAAAGGTAATATTTATTCTCTAGAACTAGATGTAACAAACTCAATAGAAGTTGTTGCAAGTTTAGACAAATCTTCACTAAATGGTGTAGATGATGAAACTTCTTTAAGTATTAATTATATTTATCCACCAAAAGAAAAATCTATGGTGATGTCTGATGGCTTATCAAATGACATGTATGAAAAAAGCAACATGGAACAAAAATTAAAAGAAAAAGTTAGAAGAAGAAATAAATTAGTAATGGAAATTCAGGGTTCAGTAATTGTAACAAAACAATAAATTATTATGAAAAAATTATTATTTAAATTGTTAATTATACTATCTTTTACATCTTTAAATTCTATTTCAGCTTATTCTGCTGTAGCAACTGGATTAGCCACTACTTACAAGCTTACTATTACTAAAATGGAACTTTGTGAAACAGGTAGTACAGCTGCTAATTGCTTAAATCCAATTACTGTAAGTTTACCAGGAATTGGAACGGCCCTTGATATCGCAGCAGTTACAGCTGGAGAAACAGCTGGAACAATTGGAAATTTTGGATTAGCTACACCAGGAACTGCTTACACATACATTCAAACTACAATGAGCAGAGCAATTGTAGTTGCTGGAACGGTTGGTGATTGTACAACAAAAGCAGACAAGAATGGAACTGCAGCAACTAATGTTGCAAATACTACGGGCTCTGCAACTGGTAAAACCAGTGGAACTCCTGCAGAAGTTACAGTTTATGTTCCCGCATTAAATGCTGCTCAAACCTCAAATGGTTACCCGCAATTGAATAGTGTTGCTGATGCAGATGGATCTGATCCAGCAGCTTCTAACGTTGTATCCGCATCTCACTCACATTTTCAATTTAGAGACCCTTTGACAGCACCATTTATTCTAGATCCGTCAGCAATACCGACTGTTACAATGGCTTTTAGTACTGCACAAGCTTTGAAAAATATAAATACAGGTGCAAGTAATTGTAGTGATACCGGCAAAGTATTTCAAGCTGCTCCTCCTTTAGCAACAATTACTATTCAAGGTCAATAAAAATTTTGTTTAAATTTTTATCTTTAATTCTAATAGTTTTTTTATTTTCATTATCAAATTCTTTATCAGCTAAGGATATTAAAGATTTTAAAAAAATAGATTTATCTAAAGATCAAAAGCCTGGAAGATATTTTGAAGATCAGCCTGATATAACTGACGATCATCAAATACACTTTATTTATTTACTGCCATCTGATGCTGAGGATAGAGAGCTAGATATCAATGGTAAAATGCAGGATATTTTGGAAAAAGCTAATGATGCAATGCTTGAGGCTACTAAAGTAAACAAAGGTTCAGGTGGCGAAGGTAAAAAATTTAGATATGATTATAGAGAAGATGGAAAACTAGATATCACTTTTATTAGAACGAGTAAGAACTGGAAAGAATTAAAAGATAACAGTGTTAATACCCAAATGGGTCATTATTTTCACCAATTTGGTGGTTTCACAAATAAGAAGAAAACATATTTTTTATGGACCGACGTTAATGCTGGAAATCATGGTGGAGATGCTGGAGTTGGCATAGGTGGTATTTTTGTCAGAAGCAATGGTCATAACAATGAAGAAAGATTAACACAGATTAATATTCATGAATTGTTTCATACTCAGCTAATGGGAATAAGATGTATTAAAGGTATGAAAAAAATTCACTATTCAGATCATTATAACGGTGGCACTGATCATATGCTAAGTGTTGGCTTTAAATTAAATAGAAATTTGTATACTCATGATATTGAAGGGTGTCCTCAGTTAATTGATAGTGTTTATCTAATCCCAACATCTAAAGATCCGTATAATCCGTATGAAATTATGTGTGAAAGAAATCTTGGAAAGTACACACATCCAAAGCTAGTTAAAATTATGTCTAAAGCTGAAAAATCAAACAAGTGGTACAAGAATAGAATTGGACCAACTTGTAATTGGAGAAACTGGACTAATAAGTTTGACTGGTTTGGACCAATGAATTAATTATTGATAATTAATCTTTTAAGTAATAGCCTACACAGATCATGGCTGTTAACTACAAATCAATCGCTAAAAATTTAAAGTTTGAAGGAAGAGCCTTTATTGATGGTAAGTACGTTGATGCTATTGATGGTGAAAAGTTTGAAAATATAAACCCTGCATCGGGTGAAACTCTTTGCTCTGTTGCAAAATGTAATCATAAGGATGTTGATTTAGCTGTAAAAGTATCAAGAAAAGCTTTTAATAGTGGTGTTTGGTCCAGAACATCTCCAGAATTTAGAAAAGATGTCTTACTAAAGTTTGCTGAATTATTAAGACAAACTGGTGAAGAAAATTCTGTTCTTGAATGTGTAGATACTGGAAAATTAATTGGAGACTGCATTAATGAGGTTGCAAATGATGCGCCAATGCATTTTCAGTGGTACGGAGAATTAATAGATAAAGTATTTGGTAAAGTTGGACCAACAGAACCATCACTAACTAGTTTAATTATTAAAGAACCAATAGGTGTTGTTGCAGGAGTTGTTCCATGGAATTTCCCTTTAATGATGGCAGTATGGAAAATGGCACCAGCATTAGCTGCAGGATGTTCTGTTATAATCAAACCAGCAGAAGACACACCTTTAACTGCAATTAGAGTTGCTCAAATTGCTAAAGAAGCAGGTATTCCAGATGGAGTTTTAAATGTATTACCTGGCTTTGGAGATGTGGGAGAAGCACTGGGTAGACACAATGATGTTGATGCAGTTTCATTTACTGGCTCAACAGAAGTTGGAGGACTGTTCATGAAATATTCTGGTGAAAGTAATTTAAAGACAATTGGTTTAGAGATGGGTGGTAAAAGTCCGTTCATCGTTTTAGAAGATGCAAAGATTACAGATAATTTAATTGATAATGCAATTAATTCTGCCTTTTGGAATGGTGGACAGAACTGCTCTGCAAATATGAGACAAATAATTCACAGCAAAGTTAAAGATGAATTTTTAGACAAAGTTTCAAAAAAAGTAAAAGCTCTTAAAGCTGGAGATCCATTAGATCCAGAAAGTAATATGGGATCAATGATTTCTAAAAAACATTTAGCAACAGTTGATGGTTATATTCAAAAAGGAATTGATGAAGGAGCTAAACTATTATTTGGTGGCGTATCAAGTGGTGATCAAAAAGGATTTTTTGCAAAACCAACTCTATTTGATGATTTAAAAGAAAACATGACAATTGCTCAAGAAGAAATTTTTGGACCAGTTTTAGGTGTTCTTACAATTAATAGTGACGAAGAAGCTTTGAAAATTGCAAGTAATTCAAAGTATGGATTGCATGCAAGTGTTTTTACTCAAGATATAGATAGGGCTTTTCATATGGCTAAAAGTTTACCTTGTGGAACTGTCTCTGTTAATACTTTTTCTGAAGGAGATATTAAAACGCCCTTTGGTGGATACAGACAATCTGGATCTTTAAGTAGAGATCAAGGTACAGAAGCTCTGGACCAATACCTTCAAACCAAGACTATTTGGATTAGTCATTCATAAAAAGATAAATAATATTAGGGATTATAAGTAGATAATTTTCTTTGACTTGCTCAAAAGTTTTAAGTTATGCTAGTTTTTTTAAATTAATCGAGAGGGATATAATGAAAATAATAAAAACTACACTTGTAGCTGGTTTGATTTCTTTATTTGCTACTTTTTCAACATTTGCTGAGAAAGTTAAAATTGGAGATCCAGGTTGGACAGGTGCAACAGCTATTGCAAATTTATTAGCAGCAGTTGTTAATGACAAAATGGGTGGAGAAGCAGAATTAGTTCCAGGAAATAATACTGCAATCTACGCAGCAATTGATAGGAGCAAAGGTGAGATAGAAGTTCACCCTGATATCTGGCTACCTAATCAACAGGCTTATACTAACGATCTAGTTCCTAAAGGAACTCTTAAGTTAAGTTCAAAACCTTACGAAGGAAACCAAGGATATTGTGTGTCTCAACAATTTGCTAAAAAAATGAATATTACAGCAATTGAAGACTTAGCTAGACCAGAAGTTGTTAAAGCAATGGACAGTGACGGAAATGGTAAAGGTGAGTTTTGGATTGGTGCTGATGGATGGGCTTCTGCAAATGTAAACCAAGTAAAACTTAGAGATTACGGTTTATACGATGCAGGCATTGAAGCAATCAGAGCTGCTGAAGCTGTAAAAAATGCAAGAGTGCTTGACTCTAT
Organism: Candidatus Pelagibacter sp. PS_23; assembly: GCF_059417905.1. NCBI lineage: Bacteria > Pseudomonadati > Pseudomonadota > Alphaproteobacteria > Candidatus Pelagibacterales > Candidatus Pelagibacteraceae > Candidatus Pelagibacter > Candidatus Pelagibacter sp. PS_23. The sequence continues at coordinate 366,321 of NZ_CM182071.1, forward strand.
TAAAAAAGGTGAAGGTTATGCATTTTATTGTTACAAGCCACATGCAATTTGGGGAATGGCTGATGTAGTTATGTTAACTGAACCTAAGTTCGATGAAGCAAAATACAAAATGGTTCAGCCTAAAGAAGATGCTGATTGGTACAAAAAATCTTATGTTGCATCAAAAGATGCTCTTAAGCAAATCCAAATCGGTTGGGGAACTTCTTTAGAAGCAAAGTCACCAGCGATTGTTGATTTCTTTAAGAACTTTCAATTGTCAGCAGACGATGTTTCATTAATGGCTTTTCAAATTTCAGTTGAGAAAAAAGATCCAGCTGATGTTGCCAGAACATGGATGAAAAACAATAAGTCTAAAGTTGATGGTTGGTTAGGCCTTTAAGTTAAACTAAATTTTACCCGGCAACCAAATTTGTTGCCGGGTATATTTCTTTAAAAAATTATTAAATTTTCGAACGGATCTGATGGACTCTGCTATAGAAATAAAAAATGTTTGGAAGATTTTTGGCAACACTTCTGTGGAAGCATTAAATGCCATTCAAAATAATCGTATTTCAAAACAAGAAGCTTTAGAAAAATATAATTCAGTAATTGGTGTATCAGATGTCTCTTTTGACGTTAAAAAAGGAGAAATATTTTGTGTAATGGGTCTTTCAGGGAGTGGTAAATCCACTTTAGTGAGACATATTAATAGATTACTAGAACCTACTTCAGGACAAATTTTGATCGATAATGAAGATGTGATGAAGTTTGATCCAAAAAGTTTACAAGATTTAAGGAATAAAAAGATAGGCATGGTTTTTCAAAACTTTGCTCTAATGCCTCACCGATCAGTTTTAGACAATATAGCAATGCCGCTTGAAATAAGAGGTATTAGTAAAAATGATAGATTGGATGCTGCTAATAAGATTTTAGATATTGTGGAACTTCAAGGTTGGGGAAATAAATTTGCCCATGAACTTTCAGGTGGAATGCAACAAAGAGTAGGATTAGCTAGAGCTTTGGCAGCGGATCCTGATGTTTTATTAATGGATGAACCTTTTAGTGCACTAGACCCATTAATAAGAAGACAGCTTCAAGCAGAATTTATCAAACTTTCAAAACAAATGAAAAAGACTACAGTATTTATAACTCATGATTTAGATGAAGCAGTAAGAGTGGGTCATAGAATTGCTATCATGAGAGATGGAAAAGTTATCCAAATAGGAACACCAGAAGAAATAGTAATGAAACCAGCAGATGATTATGTTGCTGATTTTGTAAAAGGAATATCTAGATTAAAAATTATTCAAGCAAAATCTATCATGCAGCCTGTTGAGAAATTTGAAAAAGAATTTGGATTAATATCAAAAAATTTAGAAAGCGTTCATGAAAATGATTTACTAAATAAGTTGATAGAAAAATCTTCTATTAAGGATGAGCCGATATTAGTAATTAATAATGAAAACAAAAATATTGGTATAATAACACAGGCAGACTTATTAAAAGCTGTTGTAGAGGGTAGTGATGGATAATAAAGCAAACAGAAACCCATCAAGAGATGAATTAATTACTGACTTTGTAAAAAGTAATCCAGACTATTATATTAAAGAGTTTAAAAAAATTGGTAGCAAGCCTACTTACTCATTTTCATTTAATTTATTTGCATTCATATTTGGACCAATTTGGTTTGGAATGCGTAATATTTGGAATTGGACTTTAGCTTTTCTAATTATTGAAACTTTTTCAGTAGTACAAATAATCAGAGGTTTATTTGGTAATATTACGGCAGAGGCCATTGCTAAAGTTGAACAAGTAAAAAGCACTATAGCCTTTAGAAATAAACAATTAGAAGCTGCGATAGAAAATAATCCAGACAAAATTGATGTCTTTGAAAGAAACATAAAATCCTTAGAGGATGCTATGCAAGGTTATTTAGATGAAATTACGAGAATAGAAGCTTCAGCAATTTGGATAGCAATTTTTGGTTTTATTTTATTGATAGGAATTAAAATTGTTCAGGGTGTTTTGGCAAATTCAATTTTAGAAAAGAAATATTCTGAATGGTTATCCGATAAATCTATTCATCCAGGGATGCAGATGAAAAATTATATTTTAAGTGGTGTTTTTACCTCTGTTATAATGATTTTTACAGTTATCCATTACAGTTTTCCGGGCTTACTTCAGATAATGGATACGTTCCCAACACATCCTGAAATAAGATTATTTTCAATTAAATGGATAGAAATTGTTTTTGATTATGCCGTTGTTAAAGGAGATTTAATTTTTACAGCTATAACAATTGGTATTAGGTCCGTATTAGATTTCTTAGAATTATTGTTTGTTAAAACTCCTTGGATTGTAATTATAACTGCAATTGTAACTTTAACTGGGTTATCTGCAGGACCCAGGGCTGCAATTTATTCTACAGGATTTTTATGTTACATGGGTTTTTTAGGTTTCTGGGTTAAAGCAATGACTACACTTGCCTTATTAGGAACTGCTGCAGTTTTAAGTATAGCAATTGGAATTCCGCTTGGAATTTTCTGTGCAAGACGACAAAGATTTTATTCATTAATTAGACCGATAATGGATTTCATGCAAACAATGCCAGCTTTTGTATTTATGATTCCAGTAATAGCGTTTTTTGGAACTGGAAAGGTTGCAGCAGTAATTATTACAATGATTTTTGGTGGTACACCTGTTGTAAGACTTACAGTTTTAGGGTTACGTGGAGTGCCAGAAACAATTCGAGAAGCTGCTATCGCATACGGTGCAACTAAATGGTATTTGCTGAGAAAAGTAGATCTGCCACTAGCTACACCTTCAATTTTAGCAGGTGTGAACCAAACAGTAATGTTAAGTTTAGCCATGGTAGTTGTAGCATCCCTAATTGGTGCAAAAGGTTTAGGTCAAGATGTTCTCGAGGCATTGCAATATGCTAATGTTGGACAAGGTATACTTGCAGGTATAGCTATTTTATTTGTTGCATTAATACTTGATAGGGTTGTTCAGGGTAAAAAAAGAGTTTAATAAAACTTAATGGATTATTTAATATTAGGTTTTTTAACTGGGTTAAGTTTAATTCTTGCAATAGGTGCTCAAAATATATTTGTCATAGAACAAGGCTTAAAAAAACAATATATTTTTATTGTATGTTTAATTTGTTCAATTTCAGACTTTTTATTAATTTTTTTAGGAATTTTTTTATTTCAGTATCTGAATCATTTTTTTACTCCAACTATTGAGTTAGTTTTTAATATTTTACTTTTAATATTTTTATTACATTTTATTTGGGGAAAAATTAAAACTAAAGTTTCAGAAACTTCATTTGATGTGGATAGTAAAACTAATAATTTATCTAACATTGTAGTTAAAACTTTAGGTTTTACTTTTCTTAATCCACATGTTTATTCAGACACTGTGTTTTTCCTAGGAAACTTCTCTAAAAGCCTTAGTCAAGTGGATAAGTATTACTTTGGTGCTGGGGCAGCCATTTCTTCATTCCTATTTTTTTTTATAATAGGATATCTTTCAAAATATTTTTCTAAATATCTTAAAAGTGCAACAGTGTGGAAAAGAATAAATTATTTGATTATTCTTTTTATGTCTATTTTGGCTTTAACAGTGCTAATGGAAATTATATAATTTAACTAGAATAACCGTACTTTTTAAGCCTAACGTCGCCTGTTCTTGCATGTGCTTCCATTCCTTCGTATCTAGAAATTCTTGCAGCTGCAGCACCAACTAATTCAGTAGATTCTTTTGTCATTCTTTGAAAACTTAAAGTTTTAACAAACTTACCAACGAATAATCCACCCGTATATCTTCCCGCACCTTTAGTTGGAAGTATATGATTAGTTCCTGAACATTTATCTCCATAAGCAACAGTTGTTTCTTCTCCAATAAATAAAGAACCATAGTTTGTAAGTCTTTTGTGAAACCACTCTAAATTTTCTGTTTGAACTTCTAAGTGTTCTGGAGCATACTCATCACTAATAGTTGCCATTTCTTCATCAGTATCACAAAGGATAACTTCACCATAATCTCTCCACGCTGCATCTGCGTTTGTTCTTGGAACTTCTGGTAGTTCAGCAATTAATTCTGGAACTCTTTTCATTACTTTTTCTGCAAGCTCTTTACTCGTTGTGTATAACCAACAAGGTGAATTATAACCATGCTCAGCTTGACCCACTAAATCTACAGCAACTATCTCAGGGTCAGCTTTAGCGTCAGCAATAATTCCAATCTCAGTAGGACCAGCAAACAAATCAATACCCACTTTTCCAAATAAAATTCTTTTAGCTTCAGCAACAAATTGATTTCCAGGACCAACGATAATATCTGCAGGAGGGTTATTAAATAAGCCATTAGTCATTGCTGCAATTGCAGGGACACCACCTAAATTTAAAATTACATCAGCACCACAAAGATCTGCTGTATAAATAATTGTTGGATGTGCACCCACTCCTTCTTTTGGAGGACTACAGGCAATAACGTTTTTTACACCAGCAACCTTTGCTGTTGTTACACTCATAACAGCTGATGCAATGTGTGCATAACGACCTCCTGGTACATAACATCCAGCAGTATTAACAGGTATTAATTTTTGACCAGCAAAAAGTCCATCTGAAAGCTCTACTTCAAAATCTTGACCATAATTTTTTAATTGAGCTTCAGCAAATTTTCTAACTCTTTCATATGAAAATTGAACATCATCTTTTGTTTTTTGATCTAATGTTTTTTTAATTTCTTCAATTCTTTCTTTAGAAACGATGATTTCTCCATCGTACTTATCAAATTTTTTTGTAAGATCGATACAACCTTGTTCTTTTGTAGTTTCGATATTTTTTAATAAATCCTGAACAATTCCAGTTGTTTTAGTATCGTCTGTTGACGATGTTTTTGGTGATTTTTTTAAGTACGTTATAGCCATTGTTTCCCTCTCTAATTTTGAAGCTTTATTTAAAACATTAATGTAATTATTTCAATGAAGAATTAGTCTAAAGCAACAACAGCTGCAGCAATAGAGGCTAATCTAGCTTGTGCTTCATCAGATCTACTAGTAATTACTATTGGAACTTTACCACCCACTACCACACCAGCTGCACAAGCTCCCATAAAATAAATCATCATTTTAACCAAACTATTTCCAGTTTCAACACTTGGAACTAGCAATACATCTGCATCACCAGCTACAATATTTTTAACACCTTTTATAGCAGCAGATTTTTTTGAAATACTATTATCAAATGCCAAGGGACCAAAAACATCAGCATTTAAATTTTCTTCTTTTGCAAGTTTTGTAATTTCATCTGCATCGATAGAGCTTGGTACACTATCTAAAATTTCTTCTGTTGCTGATAGAACTGCAATTTTGGGCCTTTCAATTCCTATACGGTTTGAAAAATCAATTACATTTCTTAAAATATGCATTTTTGTTTTTACATTGGGTAAAACATTTAAAGCACCATCAGTAATTATAAGTGGCTTGTCATCTTTAGTATTTGTCATATGCCATATGTGACTAAGTCTAGTTTTACCAAGTAAATTGTAATCTCTTTTTAAAATTTCTTTCATTAAGACATCTGTATGAATATGACCCTTAACAATAATTTTTACTTTATCTTGGCTAGCAAGTTTTGCAGCAATAGCAGCAGTATTATTTTCAATAGGTTCATCAATGATTTCAAATTTTGAAATATCCCATTTTAAATCTTCAGCACATTTAAGAATTTCTTTTTTATTCCCTATAAAGATAGGTGTTATTAAATTTTCATTAACAGCATCTTGAACTGAAAGCATTGGTAAAGGCAACCCTGCATTTACGATTGCAGCATTAACACCTTTTTTCTTATGTGCATGATCCAGAAGGTTATTAGGACAAACAATTTCTTTATTTGAAAGCATGAGGTATATTTAGTCTGAATTTTTAAAAAGTATATACTGTAAATTGATAATGATTAAGCCTTTTAAATTAGATATTCCCGATAAAGTACTTCAAGAAATATACACTAAAGTAAAAAATTACCCATGGCATGAAATGCCAGATGATGGTGGCTGGAAATATGGAAGTAATCTTGATTATATGAAAGAGATCTCAAATTATTGGATTAAAGATTTTGATTGGAGAAAACATGAGGCAGAAATAAATCAATTTCCAAATTTCACAACTATTGTAGATGATATCGAAATACATTTTATTCATGAAAAGGGAAGTGGGTCCAACCCAACACCTTTACTTCTTATGCATGGATGGCCTGGATCGGTAATTGAGTTTTTACATATTATAGAAAGACTTGCACACCCTGAAAAATTTGGTGGAAACATTGACGATGCCTTTGATGTAGTGGTCCCATCATTACCTGGTTTTGGTTTTTCTGGGAGACCTTCAAGACCCATGGGACCAAGAAAAATAGCCAATACTTTAAATAAATTGATGACAGAAAACCTTGGTTATAAAAAATATTTAGCACAAGGAGGTGATTGGGGAGCAACTATTGCAAACTGGATTGGTTATGATCATTCAAAATCATGTAAGGCAATTCACATTAATTGTTTAACAATGCGCCACCCTGATGGTCCACAAACAAAACAAGAGGAAGAATGGCAACAAAGATTTAATACAGACCAAACAATGCAGGATGGATATAGAACTCAACAAGCAACTAAACCTCAAACTTTAAGTTATGGAATGATGGACAGTCCTGTTGGAATTGCAGCATGGATTATTGAAAAAATGTACTCATGGTCTGATTTAAAAGATAACAATATTGAAAGTGTTTATTCAAAAGATACACTCTTAGCTAATATTATGGTTTATGTAGTTACAAAAACTTTCAACACAGCTACTTGGATTTATTACGGAAGAAGAGAAGAGGGTGGACGTTTTTTTCCTAAAGATTTTAAAAAAATAGAAATTCCAACAGCTGCAGCAATTTTTCCAGCAGAAATGTCTGAGTGGCCACCAAAATCTTATGTAGATAGAATGTTTAATATTACTCAATGGACAGAGATGCCGAGGGGTGGACATTTTGCAGCCCTTGAGGAACCTGAACTTCTTGTTAATGATCTTGTAAAGTTTTCAAGATCTGTACGATAGTTAGATACTTTGTAAATATTCCAAGTCTTTTAAAACAGCTTTTGAAATATTAATTTCTTTTTTAAGATTACTTTTAAACCTATTAAACTTACTTTGTCCTGGGTAAAGAATTTCTTTAACACCTTTTATCTTGGGAAGTCTTTTTATAGTTTTGATATTGTCTTTTATTCTTTTATTGAAAGAATTTCCGACAAATAAATTAGGCTTTAAAACAAAAAATAGGTGACCAATATTTTGTGGACCACTAAAATCGGTAAATGGATCTTTAACTCTACCTGCATGATTACCACCTGTTAATACACCACTTAAAATATCAACCATCCAAGCTAATCCAGAGCCCCTAAAACCAGCTATTGGTAATTGAACACCCTCTAATGCTTTTTTAGGATCCGTTGTTGGTTTACCAAATTTATCTAAAGCAACTCCTTCAGGAATTTTAGTTCCTTCTCTTGCTGCAACTCTAATTTTTCCTCTATTAATCATTGAGATTGAAGTGTCTAAAATAAAAGGAACCTTTGATCCAGTAGGTGTTCCAAAACAAATAGGGTTTGTTCCAAATAAACTTTTTAAAGCTCCATGAGGTGCAACTGCTGGAGGTGCATTAGTAAATATCATTACCATTAAACCTTTTTTAACTGCTTGCTCTGCGTAATAACCAGATAAACCATAATGACCACTATTCTTAACTGCAACTAAGCCAATTCCAGTTTTTTTAGCATTGTTTATAGCAGTTTTAATAGCGGTATCTGCTGCAACAAAGCCAATACTATTGTTACCATCAACATGGGCAATGGATTGAGAAATTTTTTTAACTTTAATTTTAGCTTTTGGATTAATAACTTTTTTAGAAATACGGTCACAGTACATCTTAAGTCTAGATAAACCATGTGATGGAGCACCAACTAATTCTGCATTGATTAAGGCTTCAGCACAAATAGTGGCATGATCTTTGTTTAATTTATACTTAATAAAGATATCTTTAATAATTCTTTTTAATTTCGAAGATTTCATAGTTTAATAAAAGTTTGATTAACCTTTACCATGCCATGGAATTGTTTTGTCAATTATTTTTCTTAAAGCAACATCAAATAATAAACCTAACATACCCATTACAAAAATAGTGATCCAAATAACTTCATATTGGAAGTATTTTTTAGCAACGTTTTCAACAAATCCAATACCTGTAGTACCGGCTAAAAATTCAGCTGCAACCAAAGTTCCCCAACACATTCCAACAGCAACTCTAACCCCTGTTAAAATTTCTGGTAATGAGTTTGGAAATATTACATGTCTTAATATTTGCCATTTAGATGCACCAAGTGAGTGTGAAGCATGAATTTTAGACAACTGCGTACCAGCAGCTCCTGCTCTAGCAGAGATGATCATAATTGAAAATGAAACCATAAATAATAAGAAAACTTTCCCAACATTATCAATTCCAAATACAGTAATAACTAGAGGAGCCCAAGCTAATGGGGGTACCGGTCTATATAGTTCAATTAATGGATCAAAAAATCCTTTAGCAAATCTGTTTAAACCCATAAACAATCCTAGTGGCACACCAAAAATAATTCCAAGTACTAAACCTAGGAGAACTCTTAAAAAAGAATCCCAGATATGACCCATCGGAACTGGTATCTTAAATAATTTAAACTCACCTGTAACAACACTTAAGACTTTACTCTTAAAGTTTGGAGTAACAGTTCCATCAGCATTATGAATTGGATATGCCCCAGGCATAGCATCTGCAATCCAATCAGGTAATATAAAACCAACTATTTTACTTACATCCATCATTTCATACCAAATTAGAGGTACGTTTTTAAATCCAATACTGGGTTTAAGGAGTAGCACAAATTTATTAAAGGTATCAGACGGTTTTGGTAACCATCTTCCAGATCCTTGCTCAGAACAATTTGGTCCACTTGAAACAATTGTACCTGCAGGAAATAAAAAAATATCAACTAGTCTTAAAACACCTTGTTCTTTCTTTTGAACTTCATCAAACTCTATTATTGATTTTTGCATATCATCAAGAGTATTAGGTGGGAAAATACTTGCGTATTCGATTCTTCGAGCAATTTTTAAAACATCTTTTGCTAATGCAGAAGCTACTTCTTGGGTATCATCTAAATTAGATCGATAAGCTTTAATCTCATCCTTAATCTCTTTCATTAACTGCTTATATTTATAGTTATGATTTCTTAATTTGAAAAAGTCATTACTAATAAGAGTTAATTCTTTTGCAGCTGCATCAAATTTTAAACCCATTTTTGTTTCAGGAATTGTTGGTATTTCAACTGTATTTTCTACAGCGGTTGCAGAGGCTCCCCATTTCCCTTGTTTTTTTAAAGCTTCAATTCTTGCGTTCTCTTCTTCAATACTTTTAATTGGTGGATAGCTTATTTTTTGAAAATCTTCTGTTAACCAAGTAATTCTATTTGTTAAATCTCGAATTTGACTTTTTGTTTCTTCTTCTAAAAGATCAATATTGGTTAACAATGGAATTGATTGTTGAGTTTTTGCAATAAATTTTAAAAGAGTAGTTTTGTCTTGTTCTCTTATATTAGGTGAATTTTTAATTTCATTAGCTAGTTTTTGTATATTTTTATTTTCACCTTTAATTATTGAAGTACTCTTAAATTCACGTTCCTCAATTGGAAATAAATATTTTAATGAAAGTAAAGAGTCGTTTACTTTTGCAACCTGACAAAGTTCATTTGCAGACTGAGGATAAAATGATTTCGCCATATCCCAAGAATAGTAAAGCCAAGTTAATAGTAAAAAACTACTACCAACAATAACCCAATGAACTCCACCTTTAGCTCTTTCAGGGTTACCAAATACAGCATCTAATTTTTCAGTTTTTGCTAATTTTCTTCCATACAAAATAGATCCAATAACTGCAAAAATTACTACGAATGTTATAATACCTGTTAGCATACTAAATATCTTTACCCATAATTTCTTCTTCCATATTCCAAATCATAGTTAGAATTTCTTCTCTAGTGCTTACAAAGTCAGGTGTTTTTTTTATCTCTCTTAAATCACCATCAATACCCATTGATGCAAAAGGAAGATTATATTCTTTATGGATACGACCTGGTCTTGGTGCCATTACATATAATCTTTCACCTAGTAGTAAAGCTTCTTCAACTGAGTGGGTGATTAAGATAATTGTTTTTCCTGTTTCTTTCCAAATTTTTAAAACTAAAGACTGCATCTTCTCTCTGGTTAATGCATCTAATGCTCCTAACGGTTCATCCATTAAAATTAAATCAGGGTCATTAATTAAACATCTAGCAAGAGCAACTCTTTGCTGCATACCTCCAGATAATTGATAAGTAGGAGTGTTTCCAAAACCTTGTAGGCCTACTATATTTAACCATTCTTCAACTTTCTTAGCAGTTTTAACTGGGTCTTCTTTTTTCATTCTTAAACCAAAGTCAACATTCTCTGCAACCGTTAGCCATTCAAATAAAGCACCTTGTTGAAAGACCATTCCCCGTTCAACACCAGGGCCATTAATTTCATTTCCGTTAAGAGTTAGAACTCCAGAAGTAGGTCGTAGAAATCCAGCAGTAATGTTTAATAAAGTTGTTTTTCCACAGCCCGAAGGACCAAGTACAGTTAAAAGTTCACCTTTTTTAAGTGTAAAGTTTACATCTTTTAATGCATGAACTGTTTCTCCTTTAGGAGTTTTAAAGATCATGTTTAAATTCTGAGAAATTAAATCACTCATAAGATAATACTATATTAGAATTTTTTTAAAAAAATAGGCACCAATTTATTAAATTGGCGCCTATTTAAATTTATTTAACTCTCTAAATTAAAGAGGTAAAAAGCTTGTATCAACTGCTCCGTTAGGAGTACCCATTCCTTTTAAAAATCCACTTAGATTTCCAGAAGTCATAGATTTTTCAGTCTCTGCAGGTGTAAGAAATTTAAATCCGCTTAAAGTTTCTTTCATATCACCAAGCTTCATCTCAGCATCTTTAGCGATAACATTTAAATCACTTTTACCTGCTGCATATCTAGCATTTGCTTCATGAGTTACTTCTATGAAAGTTCTCAGCATACCTGGGTTCTCTTTCATAAATTTGTCAGTAACAGATGTAATGTCAATACCTAAGATACCAGCATCACGCGCTTCTTGAACTGTTAGTAATCTACTTCCAACTGCAGTTGCAGCTTTAATAGAATTTCCACCAAATAAACATGCCATTACAACATCACCAGAAACTAGTGCAGCAGCACCTTCTTCAGGATCCATTTGAATAACTGTCATTTTACTTTTATCAGCGCCAACAACTTTCATACTTTCATCAAAAACATACTCAGCCATTGTTCCTAGAGGAACAGCAACTTTTTTACCTTCTAATTCAGAAGCGTTAGCTTTTGTAATTCCAGAAGCATTAGATGTAACACAAGTTGTTCCACCCATTCCGTATTCCATAGCAATATCTACAAGTTTTAGCGGAGCTTTTGATTTAACAGCATTGATGAATGGCACTAAGCCTTGTGAGTAAGAAATATCAATATCTCCAGCTAACATAGCATCAGTCATAGCACCACCGTTTGAAAAGTTAGTCCATTTAACTGGAACACCTAGAGCTTTATCAAACATCTTTTTAACTTTGTCTTCTTGGTTTGGAGTAGGCCATTCTAAAAAGAATGCAACTCTAACTTCTTTAGCAGCAGCGTTAGCAACTGACATTGATAAGTTAAGAGCAACTACAGCACCAAGAATAAAACTAATTATTTTTTTCATTATTATTCCTTTGTTAGTAATTTAATTAAATTATCTGTATTTAAATGGAATTTGGAATTGATGTAAAACAAATTTTAATTTTTATACACCTATAAGTTGTAAAATTATAAACCTTAAAGAAAAAAATAATTATAGAAAACCTTTTGATTTAGTCTAATAGTTAGGAATAAAATTATAACACTACATACTTAGAGAGAGAATATTTATGAGCTCAGAAAACAGAACTTCAGTACCTAATTCATTAAATGAACATTGGATGCCGTTTACATCTAATAAAGATTTCAAAGCAAACCCAAGACTAATTACAGAAGCTAAGGGGGTTTACTTAAAAACTCACCATGGAAAAACACAAATAGATGCGAGCTCAGGGTTATTTTGTAACCCACTAGGCCATGGAAGAAGAGAAATCACAGAAGCTGTTACAAAGCAATTAGAAACTTTAGATTACGCACAACCATTTCAACAAGGTTTTGGTGGTTCATTTGAATTAGCTACAAAAATTTCAAAACACACACCAGGTGATTTAAATAAAATGTTTTTTACAATTTGTGGATCTACAGCTGTAGAAACTGCAATTAAAATTGCTGTTGCATATCACAGAGCAAAAGGACATGCAGAAAGATTTAGATTTGTTGGACGTGAGCGTGGTTATCATGGAATGAACATTGGTTGTATTTCAGTGGGTGGAATGGTAAATAATGTTAAAACGTTTGCAAGCGTTTTAATGCCAGGGGTCCAACACATTAGACATACACATTTACCAGAACATAAGTTTGTGAGTGGTCAACCAGAAACTGGAGACTATTTAGCAAATGATTTAGAAACTATTTGTCAAAATTTTGGTGGTGAAAACATTGCTGCTTGTATTGTTGAACCGATTGCTGGATCAACTGGAACACTGGTTCCACCCAAAGGTTATTTACAAAAACTAAGAGAGATCTGTGACAAGCATGGAATACTTTTAATTTTTGATGAAGTAATTACAGGATGGGGCAGAACAGGTTCTAAATTTGGCGCTGATGAATTTGGAGTAACTCCAGACATTATGACAATGGCTAAAGCTACAACTAATGGTGTTGTGCCAATGGGTGTTGTTGCTTGTAGTGATTATATTTATGATGCGGTAATGGATGCTTCACCAACGGGTGCAGTTGAATTATTTCATGGTTATACTTATTCAGGAATTCCAGTTGCAGTAGCAGCTGCTCTTGCGGTGCAAGACATTTTTGAAAAAGATGATATTTTTAATAGAGCAAAAAATTTAGCTCCTTATTTCCAAAAAGGATTATTCTCTCTTCAAGATCTAGAGTCTGTGGATAATATTAGAGGATATGGAATGATGGGTGGAATAGACATGAAGCTAAACACTAAACCTGGTAAAGCTGGCTATGAATGTTTTAAAGCATGTTATGAAGCTGGTGTTAACTTTAAAGCTACAGGAGATTGTTTAATTATAGCTCCTCAATTCATTTGTGAAGAAAAACACATTGATGAGATTATTGAAAAGTTAAGAACTGGTATTACTAACTATCAAAAAAATCAAAAAAACTAAAAACTTTAATAAAATTTAAAGTACTGAAAAGGGAGAGAGTGTTATGAAGATCGGCGTACCTAAAGAAATCAAACCACAAGAGCATCGTATTGGATTAACCCCTGAAAGTGTTAAAACTTTAATATCAGAAGGTCATGAGGTTTTAGTTGAAAATAATGGTGGATTTGAAGCTGGTTTTGAAAATGATCAATACACAAGTGTAGGTGCTAAAATTGTTGATAAAGCTGAAGATATTTTCAATGATGCAGATATAATTGTTAAAGTAAAAGAGCCCCAAGCAGGTGAAGTTAAGATGATTAGAGAAAATCAAATCGTCTACACTTATCTACACTTAGCAGCAGCTAAAGAATTAACAGAAGGTTTAGTTAAATCTAAAGGTGTTTGTATAGCCTATGAAACGGTTACAGATGATAATGGCAGATTGCCATTACTTGCACCAATGAGTGCAGTTGCTGGACGTATGTCAGTTCAAGCTGGAGCACATTGCTTGGAAAAAAACCAAAATGGTAGAGGTCTTTTATTAGGAGGAGCTCCTGGAGTTGAAGGAGGTACTGTTGTTATTTTAGGTGGTGGTGTTGTTGGTGAAAATGCTGCTGTGATTGCAACTGGAATGGGTGCTAAAGTTCATATCGTTGACAAGTCTGAAGCAAGATTGAAACAATTGGTTGAAATGTTTGGTGATAAAATTATTCCAGAACAAAGTGATAAAATTGATTTAAATAAATTAGTTGCAAAAGCTGATCTTTTAATTGGGGGTGTTTTAATACCAGGTGCAGAAGCTCCAAAATTAATTACTAAACCAATGTTAAAACTAATGCAAAGAGGATCAGTTATTGTTGATGTTGCAATTGACCAAGGGGGTTGCGTTGAAACAAGTAAACCAACAACTCACGGTGATCCAACTTATATTATTGATGATGTTATTCATTACTGTGTAGCAAATATGCCAGGTGGAGTTCCAAGAACTTCAACAATTGCGTTGAACAATGCAACACTTCCACATCTAGTAAAAATTGCAAATAACGGTTACGCTAAAGCACTAAGCGATGATAAACATTTGCTTGCAGGACTAAACGTTTGTAAAGGTCAAGTAACATACAAAGCAGTGGCTGATGTTTTTGGGTATGATTATGTTGATCCTTTAAAAACTCTGTAATTTTTTTAACTAATGTTATCGGATAAAATTAAAGATTATTTAAACGAATACATTAGCCAGGAAGTTTACGTTCAAGTAGCCGTTGCTAAGGGTAAAAATAAAATTTCAACTAATGCAGCAATCAGTAAGTACTTTGAAAGCAATCACTTTCAAGGTTTAGCTGAAGGTAAACCCTACAATACTTTTTTAGATGATCTTAAAGACAAATGTTTAGGAAAATTAGTTAACTCTCCAATGAAAGATAGTAAAACGGACGATGAGATTATTATTGAACTTCAGAATAAACTTAATACTTTAGATATTGGTGAATTAAATGATACTTACTGGGAAGTTGAAACTGGTGAATATTTAAGAGGAGCAGATATTAAAGAAATCGAACTCGAGAGAGATACTTTAATTAAATTTTTAACTTCAAAAGATGAAGCACATGACACGGTAAGTATTCTTTGCAAAAATTATGAAAAATTGTGTAAGCAAAAGTACCCTGAAGCTCCATTGCCTTTAGAAATTTTATAATAAAAATTAATTTTATTTTTTAATTAATTCACTAATAAAAAGCTCGCCATTACCACTATCCATGGCATCTTTATAAAAATCTTTTGTATCTTTGGCTAATTTTTCAGCATTAGGCATATCTTTTAGTAAATCTTGAATGTAGGACATATCTTTATGCGAATTTTTTGCAGTAAACTTAAACCCTGTATAATCGTCTTTTAAAAGGTTATCAAAAATTCTACTTAAGGCTGCAGAATTTCCAGAGCCAAGTTTAGCAACATCGTATAATTTCTTTAAATCAATATCAAATTTTTTTGCACCTTTTATCATGTGAACAATTAAAGTAGCATTACCCAGTGTTAAAAAATTATTTAAAAGTTTTGATTTAGTTCCCATGCCAACTTCTCCAAAATAAAAGTAATCTTTGCAAAATGCTTTTAAAAATACTTCAGCTTTCTTAAAATTTTCTTCACTGCCACCAATAATACCACCTAAGACACCTTCTTCAGCTTGAACGGGGCCTCCCATTACAGGACATTCTATGTAGTTTATATTTTTACTTTTAAAAATTTTATTAGCTTCGATGGATCCATTTTGGTCATGAGTAGTAATATCAATAATAAGAGTATCTGAATTTAATAGAGGTAATATTTTTTCAATAATTGAATGAGCAATAGGAGTATTGGTTACACATAAAAAAAGACAGTCTAAATCTTTTGAACATAATTCGTCATATGATTTAACTTCAACTGCACCTTCATTAACTATTTTTTCTATTGGAGATCTATTTTTATTAGCAATAACAAATAAATTATTATTATTTTTTAGAATATTTTTGGCTATTCCATAACCCATATACCCAACACCAATGAAACCAACATTTTTCATGAATGATTAAATTTATGCTTAATTATAAATTATATCAAATAGATATTTGTGTTTTGTTTTTTAATCAACTGATGTATGTATTGGGAAAGGGGTGTCGTAACTGACTGAGATTAAACCCTAATAACCTGTCCGGTAATTCAGAAAGGGAGAACAATGGATAAAACATACTTTATAAGTCAATCAACATCATTAACACTTGTCATAACTATAAGCTTAATCTTTACAATTGTTGGATTAATTTACTCTAAAAAATATCAAGGGATTAACAATTATCTAACTGCGAATAGAAACATTGGTTTCTTTTCACTAACAACAAGTCTAATTGCATCTGCGCTAGGGGCTTGGATTTTATTTGGTCCAGCATCTGCTGCAACATGGGGTGGAATAGGAGCTGTGATTGGTTACGCATTAGGAACAGCATTTCCTATGATCTTTTTAATTTCACTTGGAAAAAAAATAAGAACTGACTTTCCAAAAGGTTCAACGTTAATTGAATTTTTAAGAAAAAGATTTGGAAAGAGTTTATTTAAACTTATTTTGCTTATGACCGTATTTTACATGTTTGTCTTTTTATGTGCTGAAGTTACTGCAGTTGCCATATTGATCAATTATATTTCAGGAACTGAACTTTGGGTCACCTCTTTAATTATTCTGATCGCAACGCTTGCTTACACCTTATACGGTGGATTAAGAGCTTCAATTTTTACAGATAATATTCAAATGATAGTAATTGTAGCTTTATTATTAATTTCAGTATTTTATTTAACATCATTTACAGGGGATCAGTTTTCTTTCTCATTTATTAGAGAAAAAAGTCCTCACTTATTAAGTGCGAGTTATATTCCAAACTATACTGCAGGATTAACGTTCTTTATCGCGGTTGCTGCAACCAATCTTTTTCATCAAGGAAATTGGCAAAGAGTTTATGCGGCAAAAAATAATGAAGTTTTAAAGAAAAGTTTAATAGTAGCGTTCATCGTTATTATTCCAATTGTTTTTTTTATGGGCTTTAGTGGTTTAGTTGCAGTATCAGCTAATCCAAAAGTTATTCCAGATCTTGGTTTCTTTTCTTTATTATTAAGTGAACAGACAGAATTTTTATCATTAATAATTGTGATCCTTGGTTTATCATTGACAATTAGTACTGTTGATACATTGGTCAATGCAATATCAAGCTTAATAGTGGTTGATGGTAAAGCAACTTTAAATTTAAATAAAAAAACTAATTATTTAACTCTTTCAAAATATTTTATAGTATTGCTTTCAATTGTAGCTTTTGCAATTGCTTCAAAAGGTTTTAGTGTTTTGTATTTATTCCTGCTTGCTGATTTATTTTGTTGTGCATTTGTGCTTACTGTTTTTTATAGTTTCTATAATAAAAAGTTGAATGAAAAAACGGCATATATTTCAATTATTATTGGATTAATTGGAGGGTTTCTTTTATTCCCAGCTCCTGATTTTTCAAAGAGCTTATTAGTTGGTATAATTTTACCAGCAAATACTTTTCCAGCCTTTGTCTCTCAATCATTATTGTTTTTATCTTTTATTATTGCAACTTTTTTGCCCATAATATTTTGGAAAATAAAAGGATCTAAAAAATAGACCTAATAATTTGTAAAAGGTGTATAAGTAACTATATACACCTTAACAAATGTCAGAGATTCAAATATCCATTAACAACTTATCAAAAGTTTATGATAATGGCTTTAAAGCCCTTAATAATGTTAGCCTTAAAGTAAAACAAGGTGAAATTCTTGCAATGCTTGGACCAAATGGTGCGGGCAAAACTAGTTTAATCAGTATTATTTGTGGAATTGTTAAACCTACTTCAGGAACTGTCACAATTGATAATTATGATATTATAAAAGATTATAGAGAGACAAGATCAAGAATAGGGCTTGTTCCTCAAGAATTAAATTTAGAATCTTTTGAAACTGTTTTTGATACCGTATCTTATTCAAGAGGACTGTATGGAAAAGCACCTAAACCAGAACACATTGAAAAAATTTTAAAAGATTTAAGTTTGTGGGATAAAAAAGATCAAAGATTAAGACAATTATCAGGCGGAATGAAAAGAAGAGTTTTAATTGCAAAAGCTTTATCTCATGAACCTAAAATATTATTTCTTGATGAACCAACAGCCGGAGTTGATGTTGAGCTTAGAAGAGATATGTGGATGGTTGTTGATGACCTTAGAAAAAAAGGGGTCACAATTATTTTAACTACTCATTACATTGAGGAGGCTGAGGCCATAGCGGACCGTGTAGCTGTAATTAATCAAGGTGAAATTATTGTAGTTGAGGATAAAAAAGAATTAATTAAGAAAATGGGACACAAAAAACTAACCATTGAATTACAGAAAAAAATTACAGAAATTCCAGAAGATTTATCTAAGTACAATCTTGAAATAAGTGAAGAGCAGATGTCATTAATTTATACTTATAATGTTCAGGCTGAAAAAACGGGTATTACTGATTTATTGCAAGATATAAAAGATACTGGCTTAAAGTTAAAAGATTTAAAAACAGAACAAAGTACATTAGAGAAAATATTTGTTGATTTAGTAAAGGAGAATAATGAAATTTAACTATTACGGCTTTAAAGCTATTTATGTTCATGAGATGAATAGATTTATAAGAACTATAGGTCAATCTCTTCTCTCACCTGTAATATCTACATCATTATACTTTGTTGTTTTTGGTTCAGTTATTGGAAATTATATTCAAAAAATTGATGGGGTTAGTTATGGGTCTTACATTGTACCAGGTTTATTAATGTTAACACTCCTTACTCAATCAATTAGTAACACTTCGTTTGGAATCTTTTTTCCAAAATTTAATGGAACTATTAATGAAATTTTAGCAGCACCCATTTCAACACTTGAAACCGTTCTAGCTTTTGTGGGGGCAGGAGCCACTAAAACTTTAGTCGTTGGTGCTGTAATTTATGCAACCGCCTCTTTTTTTGCTGATGTGAGTGTTATGCATCCAATGTTAATGATATTTTTATTAGTATTAGTTTCTTTTACTTTTGCTTTATTTGGATTTTTAATTGGTGTAGTTAGTAAAAACTTTGAGCAGATGTCGATTATTCCATCATTAGTCATTACTCCAATGGTATTTTTAGGAGGAAGCTTATACTCTCTTGATATGCTGCCACCATTTTGGCAAACAATTTCATATTTTAATCCAGTAGTTTATCTAATTGATGGCTTAAGATTTTCTTTCTACGGCGTCTCTGATTTTGATATTTGGATTAGTATTAGTTCGATGGTTTTCTTTTTAATGGTTTGTATTACCCTTGTGTCTATCTTGCTTAAAAAAGGCTACAATATTAAAAGTTAACTCGCTTTCATTTTAAGATTAATAACTACTAAAGTTTTATAATCGTTTGATTTAATTTCATGATATGAAATTCTAATCGTAGCTTAGGAAATTTTTTATTTAATAGTTGTTTTAGTTTTTGATAAGAAGTTTTGTGAATTTCATCCTCATCTAAATCTTTTTTACCTTCGGCAATTTTAATCGCCCCACAGTCTTCATGATTTATAACAATGAGTTTGCTTATTTTGTGAAGCTCAATTGAAGCTGATAAATTATCAATAAAAGTTTGATGCCATTTTTTAAATTTATTATGAGTAACACCAATGGCTCCACCTGCAATAGTAAATGAGCTATACTTTCCAGTTAAGTTCTTTTTTTTGGTAAATTTATAGACTAGGGATTGGAACCTTGGATCCATACAAGAAAGAACCATTGCTTTAAATTTTTTTTGCATAAAAATTAATTAATAAAATTTAAATACAAAATTTTTTTTTATTTGTCATTAATTTGTTTATTTTTTAAATGAATTGACTATTGAGAACAGCCTTAAAGTCAGTTAGAGTGTAATTATTATGCTATCTTATATATTGCCTTTTATTGCTTTAATTGTTGTGGTGGTATTTATCCATGAATATGGACATTATTATTTTGCTAAACGATACGGTGTAGGAGTTACTGATTTTTCAATTGGTTTTGGCAAAGAAATGTTTGGTTGGAATGATAAATCAGGAACTCGTTGGAAGGTTTGTGTCATACCTCTTGGGGGATATGTTAAGTTTTTTGGTGATAGAAATGTTTATAGCCAAGCTGATAATGACAAAATTATAAAAGAATATAGTAAAGAAGATCAGGATAAACTGTTTGTACTAAAGCCTTTATATCAACGAGCTTTAATTGTATTTGGTGGTCCTTTAGCTAACTTTTTATTAGCAATTCTGATATTTTTTTCAGTTTATACCTTTTTTGGAAAAGATTTTACACCAGCTGTAATTAACGAAGTTCAAAAGGATAGTCCTGCAATGGTAGCTGGTCTTAAAGACAATGATATTGTGGTCTCTATTGATGGCAACGAGGTTACAAGCATTATGGATGTTTCAAAATATATTATGATGTCTACTGATGAATTTATCAATTTTACAGTAAATAGATTTGATCAAGATTTAACCTTTAGAGTAAAACCGAATATTGTTGAAGGCGAAGATAATCTTGGAAACAAAATCAGCAAACGTATGGTTGGTATTAAACTTGGTGCTTATAACAATGAGGTAAATCACGTTAAACTCGGTCCTACCAAAGCGCTGTTTTATGCGGTTAATGAAGTTTATTATGTAAGCACTTCTTCTCTTAAATATATTGGAAGCATGCTCACTGGAAATGGTGATACTTCACAGTTGGGTGGGCCAATTCGAATAGCAAAAATTAGCGGACAAGTTGCAGAATTTGGAATTTTACCTTTTATAAGCCTTATGGCTTATATTTCTATTAGTTTAGGGTTAATAAACTTGTTCCCAATTCCAATGTTAGATGGCGGGCACTTAATGTTTTATGGAATTGAAAAGGTATTAGGGCGTCCATTATCACAAAAAACTCAAGAAGGTTTTTTTCGAATCGGAATGTTTTTATTGCTATCATTGATGTTTTTTACAACGTTTAATGATCTAAAAGACGTTGGTTTATTTAAGTTTTTTAATAATTATATTTCTTAAATAATCCTTTAAAATCAACATTTATTTAACAAATCACTATATATTGAGGTTTTTATTTTAGTAGACACTAATAAAAAGCTTGATTTATGAGGTTTAATGTCAATTATGTGAAAATAACCAATAAAACCGGAGCTAAATAAATGAACAAAAAACAATTAATAGCACAACTTTCAGGTTCTTTAAACCTAAGTAAAGCTGATGCTGAGCGTACTTTTGATACTATTACAAACACTATTCTAGATGCTTTAAAAGGTGACGATACAGTGAAAATTGCTGGATTTGGAACTTACAAAGTAGCAAAAAGAAAAGCTAGAGTTGGAAGAAATCCTAGAACTGGAGAGCAAATCCAAATCGGTGCTTCTCAAAAAGTTAAGTTCTTACCAGCTAAGGCACTTAAAGAAATATTTAATAAGTAATTAAATAGTAAATTCATTAACAGCCTTTTACAGAAATGTAATAAGGCTGTTACTATATGCAATCACTGCATACCTAAATTTCCCAATCAACATTAGTTTTTAAGTTCATCTAAAATATAAGTGAAAACTTAAACATGGAGGTCTTAATGATAAAAATAATAAAAAAAATATCAGTTCCACTTATTAGTTTATTTTTTTTAATAAACATGAGTAGTGCTGGAATAGCAGAAACAACTATTTCTGCCGAAGTAGGGTTTGTATTTAATACACTCCTATTTTTAATTTGTGGTTTTTTAGTAATGTTCATGGCGGCAGGCTTTGCAATGCTTGAGTCAGGAATGGTTACTTCTAAAAGTGTTTCTGTAATTTGTGCAAAGAATATTGGTTTGTATGCAATTTCAGGAATTATGTTTTGGTTAGTTGGTTACAACTTGGCATACGGTATACCAGAAGGTGGATATATAGGTACATTTACACCTTGGTCAGACTCTAGTTCACTGGAGGCAGGTTACTCTGCTGGATCAGACTGGTTTTTCCAAATGGTATTTTGTGCAACAACAGTTTCAATTTGTTCAGGAGCAATGGCTGAAAGAATTAAGTTGTGGCCATTCTTTTTATTTGCAGCAATTTTATCTGGTGTTATTTATCCTATAGTAATGGGATGGCAATGGGGTGGAGGCTGGTTAGCAACTATCGGATTTTCTGATTTTGCTGGATCAACTCTAGTTCACTCAACTGGGGGTGCTGCTGCACTTGCTGGTATTATAATACTTGGTCCAAGATTTGGAAGATTTGATAGCAAAGGTAATCCAAAAGCCATTCAACCATTTGCAGCATCATCAATTCCATTAGTAACTATTGGTGTGTTTGTATTATGGTTAGGTTGGTTTGGATTTAATGGTGGTTCTCAACTAGCATTAGGTTCATTTGCGGATGCAGTAGCTATTTCAACAATCTTTATTAACACTAATTTAGCAGCATGTGGTGGTGTATTAGCTGCAGCCGTAGTTACAAGATTATTGTTTGGTAAAACTGATGTAATACAAATGTTAAACGGTGCAATTGGTGGGTTAGTTGCAATAACAGCTGAACCATTAGCACCATCTCCATTAGCAGCAATATTAATTGGTGCTGTTGGTGGTGTGATAGTTGTATTTGGAACTAAACTACTGTTTTCATTTAAACTTGATGATGTAGTGGGTGCAATTCCAGCTCACATGTTTGCAGGTATATTTGGAACTTTAGTAGTACCGATCACAAATGCAGATGCAACATTCGGAGCACAGTTAATTGGTGTTTTATCAATTAATATTTTTGTTTTTGTAGTGGCTTACATAGTCTGGTCGATTATGAATAGTCTCTTTGGAATTAGATTGAGTAAAGAAGCTCAAGCCAAAGGTACAGATGTTACTGAAACAGGAGTTATTGCTTACGCAATCAGAGACTAATAAAAAACTATCTCTCTTATAGTTAGAAAATAGGCCCCTTAATTGGGGCCTTTTTAACTTATAGAATTTTTTAGGGTATCAAACACTTCTTTAGCATGATCCTTAACTTTTACATTATCCCAAATTTTTACTATTTTACCATTTGGATCAATTAAGAAAGTTGTTCTCACTATTCCCATAAACTCTCTACCCATAAATTTCTTCTTAGCCCAAACTTTGTATTTTTTTAAAATATTAAGCTCGATATCAGACAAAAGATCAAATTTGATCTTAAATTTTTCCTTAAATTTATGGTGGCTCTTTAGATCATCTTTAGAAATCCCAAATATTTCACAATTCAGTTTTTTAAATTTAGGTAATAATTTGTTAAAATCATTAGTCTCAATTGTGCATCCTGGAGTGTCATCTTTAGGGTAAAAATAAAGAACCACATATTTACCAAGTGAATCTTTTAAAGAATAAATCTCATTATCAGTTGAGTTTAATTTAAACAAAGGTGCCTTAGTATTTGGTTTAATCATTAATTATTTCATTTTCTTCCCAGATTTTTTTATAATTTATAAAAGGAGACAAGCCATAGACAGAATTTATGTTTGTACAATGAATTGCTAACGACGGTATTGGACTTAAGCAAAATTCTTTTTTATAAACATCATGAAATGGTTTTTCAAATGGTTGATGTTCAAATTTACAAATACTAATTAAATCCTCCCAGTATTTTTTAACAATCAAATTGCTTGTTAAAAAGGTACATAACGATTCCTCTATCTGACGCCAATGAAAATTATTGCCCAAAAAAATTTTTGAGTTTTCAGCTTTGTTATATAAATAAGGATAATCTGTTGGACAAAGAATTAATTCTTGCTTTAATAGAGATGATAGTTTTTCATATGAAAGAATCATTTCTTTAATTGAATTAATTGAATGTAAATAGTCATCTTCAACAAAATAAATCAAATCTTCGCAGTTTCTTGCTATTAATAAAGATTGATGAATATTAGACATGTTTGAAATTTGATTATCTGTAACTTTTTCACCTTTTTGATTTATACTCTGTATTTCATTTTTAAAATTTTCAACTTTTAAATCTATTATTTCGCTTTTAAAAAATTGATTATTTAAGAGAGTTTTCATTTGATTGATAACTTTAGTCTCCGAGTTATGATCAATAATAGTAATTTTTAGATTAATTTTATTAAAAATTTTTGATGAATTGTTGATAGATTTTATAATCGAGTTTAAAGTTCTCAAAGTGTATTCAGATTTGTCTGCATCAAATAATCTTTTTTTGGATTGAGAGAGCATATTTACCGAAGCACAAGTTCTTAAGATAATATCTAGTGATCTTACGGGTCTTGATGTTTTAAGAATACCCATTGGAATGGTTATAGATTTTTCACCGATAATACTAAGTTCATCGTTAATGTATTTATTTGATACTGGAAAATATAGACTGGATTGATCAATAATTTCAAAATTGAAAAGTCTACAAATTTTAACAAATATTTTTTTAAGAAAATTAGATTTAGAATTATTATTTTGAGATTTCATGTTATATAAGTTTATATTATGACTATTAAATCTTCACAAACACTAGTTTTAGAAGCATTAAAAGAAATCAAAACTATTTCTGTAGAACAAGCATTAAAACAAGCTAAAGCAGGCAATTGTAATCTCATTGATATTAGAGAAAAAGGTGAATTAGATAAGACAGGTAGAGTTGAAAATTCAAATCACATTCCTCGCGGAATGTTAGAATTTTGGTTAGATCCAGAAGGTCCTTATTTTAAAAGTGGAAAGCTTGACATGACTAAAGAGATGGTTTTGTTTTGTGCTGGTGGATTAAGATCTGCACTTGCAGCTAAATCATTAAAAGAAATGGGCTTTGAAAATGTTTCACACATTGATGGTGGCTTTGCAGCAATTAGTCAAAGTGATTTTAAAATAGTTTAATCTACTTTATTATATTCATCTAAAGCAAATTCCAATCGATCTTGTCCCCAAAATATTTTATTATTAACAATAAAAGTAGGTGCTCCAAAAACTTCTTTTTCATGGGCATTTTTTGTTGCATCTTTTAACTTTTCTTTAATAGCAGGATCTTTAATTGTTTTAAAAAAAATATCTTTATCAATCTTACATTGCTCAAGTAGTGATATTAAAATTTCTTCTTTAGAGATATCCAAATCATCTTTCCAATAAGCGTCAAACATTGTTTTAATATATTGTGCTTGATTTGATGAGCTAATATCTAAATAGCCACGCATAATATTCAATGAGTTTAAAGGAAATTTAGAGTTCCATTTAAAATCAAAATTATTTTTTTTTGCAATTAACAAACAGTCATTAATCATATGTTTTAATTTAGGTTTGATAAATGCTGGTGCTGTTATACCTTCTAAATTATGAAGACCACCTAATAAAATTGGCTTATAATTTATTAGAATATCTTTTGGTAACTTTTGGATTTTTTTGTAAGCTAAATACGCGTAAGGACTAATAAAATCAAAATAGAAATCTATTTCCTTAATCATATAGATTAATTCTTTTTGCGTAAAAAATTCTTATAATCCAATAAAGAGTAAGTCCAATAGGACCAATAAAATATGTTATTAATAACGGAAAAGACATTATTATTTTATTGATACCAAATTTTTGTGAGTCCTTAACAATCCATCCACCACAAAATAGATTAATAGACAGAAAATGAGTCCAAAATAGAATTAAGAAGGATTTATTGTTAAACAAATAACTAATTGAATCTAAGCCTAAATATAGCTCAAAATTTCTAACAAAGTCATAGCCTTCGTTAAACAGCAAATATGTTAAGTAACCGTAGGTGAAACTTAAAATAATAAAAGGAAAAATTGATGTGATAAAAACTCTACATATTTGTGACTGCGGAAAGAGGACTAATATTAACCAAAAAGGTAAGACACCCAGATTTAACCAAAGAAAAATCATTTCAATTGTAAAATATGTATAGATTTGATCGATCATTTTTTAGTGTATTATACAATAAGCAATTAAGATTCATATGAGAAATAGAAAAAAAACATTACAAGTGACGGTAGAGGAAATGAGAAATTTCTCATTTGCCTATATCGAAAGATATGCACCATCTAAACAACAGCTTAGAACCTATCTATTAAAGAAGTATCTAAAAGCTAATTTAGAAAATATCAAAAAACAAGATATTACAGATTTAATAGATGTTGTTTTGCAAGATCTTGAAAAAACTAAGTTTATTAATGATAAATTCTATTCTGAAAGTAAATCTAGAAGCTTAATCCAAAGAGGTAGTTCGGTTAATAAAATTAGAAACTATTTAATGACCAAAGGAATTAATGATCGCTACATTAAAGAAACAATAGATAAGATTAAAGAGGATAACTCTGACCAAGATTTTTTTTCTGGAATAAAAATATGTAAAAAAAAGAGAATTGGACCAGCGAGAATAGAGGATAATAGAGCCCTATTTTATAAAAAGGATATTGCTTTACTAGCAAGAAATGGTTTTGATTTTGAAACCTCTAAAAGGATCATGGATATTGATCAAGCTGACTATATAAAAATAATTAGATTACTTTAATTTTTTTTCTTTCTCTTCTTCTTCAACAAGAGACTGAATTCTATTTCTAATAACATTTTTGACAAATACAAATACTAATAAACCAAAGATAGAAACTGATACTATAATTATTAAAATTATTCTTAATTGCTCATCCATTATAACATATTTTTACTTTTTAAAATTAAACTTGGGTTTTTAAATTCAGTTTTTCCATAGAGTATTTCATTATAATTAAAGTCAGTCACTTTCCCTCCTGAGTGCTCAAGGATTGCATGACCAGCTGCAATATCCCATTCACAAGCTCTTGGTTCAGCGACATACATATCAAATTCACCCGCTGCAATAACACAAAATTTTAGTGAGCTTTTCATTTTTTGAAAAGAACTTATTTTATATTTTTTATGGATTTCTAAAATTTCAGGTTTAAGATCGTTAGAATAACTTACTGCTGTATGTCCAACATAGTTTTTCTCTTTATTCATTAATGAAATTTCTTGATTGTTAATTAACTCGTAACTGTGAGACAAACCGTAAGAATAAAAAACTCTTTTTTTTGCTGGAACTGTTATGATCCCAATAGCGGGTTTTTTATCCAATATTAATGCTGCATTTAAAGTAAATTCATCACGGTTATTAATATAATCTTTGGTGCCATCTATTGGATCGATTAACCAAAAGGTATTTAAATCATTATCCATCTTATGGTTTGTACTCTCTTCTGAAACAATAGGGATATTTGGAGTTATTTTTTGGATCTTACTGGTTAAAATTTTATTAACTTCAATATCTCCGTTACTTACAGGAGTATTGTCTGACTTAATTTCTTTTTTTAAACCAGCTCCTCTTAAATCTAAGGCTACCTGACTTGCTTTATTAAAAGTTTCTATCAGTGAAAGAGTAATTTTCTTCTTTTCTTCAATGTTCATTTATATAATTTTTCTAATTGAATTACTTTTGAATTAATAACTTTTTTTCCAACGTTTTCAAAATTTACAGTAACTTTACCATTAATTATTGATTGAACTTGTCCAGTTCCCCATTCTTTGTTGTTCGGATTGATAACTTTGTCACCTGGTTCAAAATCTAAAATCATTAATTTACTTATAGTTAATATACTAATAAATATCATTAAATATGACAAAATTGAATTCTATTGGAATAGCTAAAGACCCAAAAGACACCTTAGTTATTGTTGCAATGTCAGGTGGAGTAGATTCTTCAACAGTTGCAGCTATGATGAAAAATGAAGGTTACAATGTCATCGGTATTACTCTTAAACTTTATAATGACAGTAAAGAGACAGCTTCTTCAAAACAATGTTGTGCAGGTCAAGATATTATGGATGCAAAAAGAGTAGCTGATAAATTAAAGATCGAACATAAGATTTTATATTATCAAAATAAATTTAAAGAAGGAGTTATTGATAATTTTATTGATAGCTATTTAAATGGAGAAACACCTATTCCATGTGTGCAATGTAATAAGACAGTTAAATTTACAGATTTATTTGAAGAAGCCAAAAGACTTAACGCTGATGCTTTAGTAACAGGACACTACGTTAAAAGTATTACTGAAAAAGATAATACAGATATGTACAGAGGAATTGATTTAAATAGAGATCAAAGTTATTTTTTATTCAATACCACAAAAGATCAATTAAATTTTTTAAGATTTCCTTTAGGCAATCTTCTTAAAGATGAAACAAGAAATATTGCAAGAGAACTTGATCTTAATGTTGCAGACAAACCTGACAGTCAAGATATTTGTTTTGTTCCAAATGGAGACTATGCTTCAGTTATAGAAAAATTTAGACCAAACTCATTTAGTAAAGGTAATATTAAAAATATGAATGGTGAAGTGATAGGAGTTCATGACGGCATTATTAATTATACAATTGGTCAAAGAAAAGGAATTGGAGTTTCTGATAAGAACCCATTGTATGTAGTAAAGATTATTGCTGATAAAAATGAAATTATTGTTGGAGCCAAGGAACACCTTGTTAAAACAAAAATAAATTTAAAAGATTTGAATATTATTACAAACGATCAAAATGATTTTAAAAATGAATTGTTCGTAAAGGTAAGGTCTACTGGAAGATTAATTAAAGCCAAGATAGATATCAATGATACTAATGCAAACGTTAATTTATTGGAAGAGGAGCACGGTATTGCGCCTGGTCAAGCGTGTGTGTTTTATGCAAAAAACAATAATGGCTATAAGGTTCTTGGTGGTGGTTGGATAAAAAGTTAGGTATTATTGAGATATAAAAGTTAAGAGACTATTTTTTCTTATTTTTTCTTTTAGCTCTTCTTTTTTTAGAGCCCTGTTTTCTTCGACCTCTATGTTTTTTTGGGTAACCCATACTATCCTATTTATAATTTTATTGACGTTATTGGAGGGATATAGCATTCTCCCTTTAACTTATCAAATTTTTTATGACTAAATCATTCAAGACTTTTCTTAAACATACTGCAAAAGATTACCATAATCAGTCAGTTAACCCCCCTGTGGTAAGAGCGTCGACTATTATCTTCAAATCCATGCAAGATATTAGAAAAATGCAGGATAAGAGCAAAAAAGATCCAACAGGTGGACATTTTGATTATGGAAGACAAGGAACATCAACAACTCATGTTTTGTCACAAATACTTAAAGAAATGGAGGAGTGCTATCACGTATTTTTAACACCAACTGGATTTGGATCAGTTTTCTTATCTATATTTAGTATTGTTCGTCCTGGTGATGAGATTATTGTGGCAGATCCAACATATTCACCTACGAGAATTTTAACTCAAGATTTCTTAAAAGAATTTAATGTAAAATCTGTGTTTTATGACCCACATGATTTGAAAACTTTAGAAAAAGCAATTACAAAAAAAACAAAATTAATTTTTGTTGAAAATCCTGGAAGCAATACGTTTGATTTTCAAGATTTAGGTAAAATAGTATCAATTGCAAAAAGGAATAAAATTTTTTCTGTAATTGATAATACATGGGGAACTCCTTATTTTTTAAAACCAATTAAGCTTGGTTTTGATATGTCAATTGTATCTGCTACCAAATATTATTCAGGTCACTCAGATGTTATGGGTGGAAGTTTAGCTGTTAATAAAAAAGTTTTTAAACAAGTTGATAAAGCGTATAAGATAACAGGTTTAAGACTTGGTCCTGATGATGCGTATTTAATAACAAGAGGACTTAGAACTTTAGATGTTAGATTAGACAAACATGAAAAAAGCTCAAAACAAGTAGCTGAGTTTTTATCTAATTATAAAAATATAAAACTATTATACCCGCATAAAAAAGATTCCTTTAATTTTAGAATGTGGAAAAAATATTATTCTGGTGCCTCAGGATTGATGGGTCTGAAAATTAAATCAAAAAACAAAAACTCTGTAATTAAGTTTGTTAATTCTTTAAAATTATTTGGTTATGGATATAGTTGGGGTGGATTTGAAAGCCTTGCTTTATATCAAGATAAACGTGAACAAGGTAATAGAGAATATCTAAAATTAGCAAAAGATGAACATTTAGTAAGATTACATATTGGTTTAGAAGACCCAAAAGACCTCATTGATGATTTAAAAAAATCTCTTAAATATATAAAATGAGTTCAGAAAAATTTATTCAAAATAAAACAGCCTTAATAACGCTGATCGCAGCTTGTATTGTAGTTTTAATTTCTCTTGGTGTTAGGCAAACTTTTGGTTTGTTTTTCATGGATTTTAAAAATGACCTAGATATTTCAATAACTCAATCTGGATTAGCAATAGGCATTCAAATGTTAATGTGGGGTTTAACAGGTCCTATATTTGGAGCCATTGCAGATAAATATGGTGGACACAAAGCAATTTGTTTAGCTTTTGTTTTTTATATTTTGGGAATTTATTTTTTGTATGCTGGTCCAAATACTGGAATTTTTTTTCAAATCGATTTAGGACTTTTAGTTGGAATTGGTTTAGGTGGAACTGCAATTAGTATTCCAATGTCAATTGTTGGAAAGCATTTTCCATTATCAAATAGAACAATAGCAATGAGCATTGTTACAGCTGTTGGTTCTTTGGGCTATTTTATCTCTCCACTTTATACGAGCTATTCATTAATTAAAAATGGATGGGTGGATACACTTTTTGTATTCACAATATTCTTATTTATCGGGCTTATAATAGCTTTTTTTGTAAGATCTCCATCTGCTGCTCAGTCTATTGAAAAACCAAACAACCAAAGCGCCATAGAGGCATTTAAGGAAGCTTTCAAAAACAAAAGTTATATACTTCTAGTCTCTGGATTTTTTGTATGTGGTTTTCATATAACTTTAGTTGGAACACACGTTCCAAAATACGTAATAGATAGAGGCTTAGAAAGCTGGACGGCTGCTGCAATATTGTCATTAATTGGATTATTTAATATATTTGGTTCTTTATTAAGTGGATACTTATCTACGAAAATTAGTAAAAAAATTATCTTAAGCTCTATTTACGCATTAAGAGGAATTTCAATTATCTTATTTATATTTTTACCCGCAAGTAACATTAATGCATTTATCTTTGGTGCAAGTTTTGGTTTTTTATGGCTATCAACAGTGCCTGCTACAAGTGGAATAGTTGCTCATATTTTTGGAACAAAATATCTTGGTATTCTTTATGGAATAGTTTTTTTAAGTCATCAAGTAGGCTCATTTTTTGGAGCATTTCTTGGAGGACTATTTCATGATTTATATGGCTCTTATGATTATGCTTGGTATTTAGCAATTGTTTTATCTATTTTTGCAGCAATAATACATCTACCAATTAAAGAAGAAGCAGTTCTAAGACTAAAAACAGAATAAAAATTGAATAAGAAAAACTACTTACTAGATTTAAATAATTCAAAGAAACCCTTTATAATCTATAAATCAGATAAAGGGTTTGATCTTTATACAGACTTTTCAAAAAAGATTATTTTAAACAATAATAATATTGAAAAATTTATTAACGAAAATAATAGGTTAAAACTTCCTTATAAAGAAACTGATCTGTTTATTGGTTTTTTTGGCTATGAAATATTAAATAATTTAATTGAAGTAAAAATAAAAAAACAAAAAACAATAAATTTCCCTAAAGGCATATTTTATAAACCTGAAACAAAAATAAAACTTCCAAACAACCTTGAGTATAAAAAAACAAGATCATTAAATTCTAATGATTTATTCAAAATAAATATTAATAAAAAATCCTATAAGGTAATATTTGATAAATTTAAAAAGAAAATAAAATCTGGAGAAACATATCAGATTAAAATTTGTACTAAATATAGTAATAAATCAAAAATAGATGCTTTAGATTTTTTTAGTAGACTTGTAAAAAGCAATATGGCGCCTGAAGCATTTATGATTAAGGATAAAAATTATTCAATAATAAGTTGTTCTCCTGAAAATTTGATAACAAAAAAAAATAATTTTATAACAACAAAACCAATTGCAGGCACTTTAAAGAAAACTAAAAAATTAAATAAAAATAAAGCCCTTACTTTTTTTAGAAAAAATTTAAAAGAATCCAAAGAACACAACATGATTGTTGATATGGAAAGAAATGACTTATCTAAAATTTGTAAACCAGGTTCAGTAAAAATTTTAAAAAAAAAGATAGTTGAAGAATATAAAGATCTTTATCATTATGTGAGTTTAATTGGAGGACAACTCAAAAATAGAGTTACCTCATTAGAGATTATAAAGGCAATGATGCCGGGAGGATCTGTAATAGGATGTCCTAAAATTAGTACATTAAATTTGTTAAACAAACAGGAAAAACAAAGTAGAAATATTTATACAGGTAGCTTTGGTTACTTAAAGTTCAATGGAGATATGAGGTTTAATATCATTATTAGATCAATATTAAATTTTAAAGGTAAATCGGAAATTTCTGTGGCATCTGGTGTTGTAATTGACAGTAATGCAGCTCATGAATTTAATGAAAATTATATTAAAGCAAAGTCATTAATGGATCTTTATAAATGATATACATTATCGATCATCATGACTCTTTTACTCAAAACGTAGTACATCAATTTCAAAATTTTGATGAAGTTGTTTGCACTAATTTTAATGAAATAAATCAAAATAAATTAAAAAAAGCAGATATTATTGTTTTTTCACCAGGTCCAGGTGCTCCAAAAGATTATCCAATTAGTTCTGAGATTTATAAAAAATTTAAAGGTAAAAAAAAAATTATTGGAATTTGTCTTGGGTTTCAACAAATTCTTCATTGTGAAAATGGAAAAATAGTTGAACAAAAAAAGATTTACCATGGTTTCCAATCTAAAATAAAAGTAACTAGCAAAAATTCATTGTTTAAAAAAAATAGTCAATTTACTGTAGGTAGATATCACTCTCTAAAATTAAAAGAGCCGTTTGCTGCAAAAAATTTTGAAATTACAATGAGGTGTGCTATTTCAAATACAGCAATGACAATAGAAAATAATAAAGAGAAAATATTTGGCTTTCAATTTCATCCTGAATCTTTTTTAACTGAAAATGGTAACTTACTTATTAAAAAAATCTTATCAGCATAAAACTTACAAAGAGATTAATTTTAAAGATCTTTGGGGGGATAATGGTGTATTCACTACAATGTGGATTTTTGGAAAACCTGCTAAAATACTTTTTTTTAAAAAACATATTAAAAATTTAATAAAATCTTTAAAAGTTTATAAATTAAATAACCCAAATCTTAAAAAAAATATTCTTAAATTAATCAAACTGAATATTGATAAAAAAAGATCTTATAATCATCTTCTTAGAGTTGCAGTGAATAAAAAGATGATATCAATTTCTTTGAGAAACAGAAAAACTCCTAAATTAAATTTTAATTTAAAGCTTATCCGTCACAAACGATTTGACCCTAAATTTAAAAATCTTAAATATAACTTTATATTAAAGCATTTATCTAAAATGGATAATACCACTTCAGATGTTGGTCTTTGTTACAAGAATACAATTTTAGAAAGTGGAACTTCAAATATGCTGTTTATAAAAGATGATAAAGTGTACTCTCCAATTAATAATATTTATAAGGGCATTACTTATAAATTTTTTAATAAAAAATTAGGTAAGATTATTAACAAAGATATATTGATAAAAACTTTATCTGAATTTAGTGAAATTCTTCTCATTGGTTCTGGAAAAGGTGTTGCTTCAATAAAAAATATTAATGAAATCAAGTGGAAGAGAAAAAGTTTTAAATTTTATAAAAAACTATCTAATTTTTATAAAAATGAAGTTAACAAATGCTCTATCTATAGATAAAATTATGTTTGACCCAAATAATCCTTGTTTATTCTGCAACTCCAAACAAAGTGGACTAGCTGCTGAAAATGATTTGGCTTATGCTAGTTATGACACATATCCAGTGTCCGAATTCCATTGTTTAATTATTCCAAAACGGCATGTTGTGGATTATTTTGATTTAAATGACGATGAAGTGATTGCTTGCAATAACTTAATCAAACAAATTAAAGAGGAAATATTGTTAAAAGATCCGGCAGTTAAAGGTTTTAATATTGGAACAAATGCTGGAGTTATTGCTGGACAATCAATCTTGCATTGTCATATTCATTTAATTCCTCGTAGAGAAGACGATGTTGATAACCCACAAGGAGGAGTTAGGTCGGTTATACCAAAGAAACAGCATTACAAGCGTAAGCTGTAAAATCTTATATGGTAAAATAACCCATACAAAACGGTTGATCTATTATTTCATCTGTACTAAATAATCACAATTAACATAGATTCTAAATAAAGGTATTACTAATTATGATGTCAATTAACCCTTTTTCAGTTTTAGCTGAAACAATATCTCCTGCAGCCATACAATTTTTTGTTTTAGCTATGATTGCTTTAATTATTATTGGAACAATAGTTCAGATGATCCATCATAAAAATGTAACTTACTTTTTTAATAATGCAAAAAAAGCAAAATTAGCAGCTGAAAGAGAATTAGGAGCTGGAGAAAAAACATCAATTATTTTAAAAACTGTAGCTCATGATATCGCAACTACTGCAGAGCTTGGAGCTGGTAAAAGAAGAGTTGCACACGTTATGGGAATGTATGGAACTATTTTATTTTGGGTAGCATCTGTTGTAATGGTTTTTTGTTATACAGCACAAGGAACTACCACACCGACAGTTTGGCCTATAATTTGGCATGTCGGAGCAATTATGACTTGTGTAGGTGGATACTGGTTTTGGTTATTTTTAAGAGTGGATGTGTTAGCCGAAGCTCATCCTTGGTATAGAATTATTAAAGCTGACTTATTTGTTTTAGCACTTCTTGCATGTGCTACTACTGGACTAGCTTGGTCATACTTTCAATCTTCTGGATCAGCTGGATTAGGATATTTATTTTTAATTTTATTTATTACCTCAAACATTGTTTTATTTGGGGGAGTTTATTGGTCAAAATTTGCACATATGTTTTATAAACCTGGTGCAGCAATCCAAAAAAACTTAGCAGAAGCAGATGGATCAAGAGACAATCTTCCTCCACTTGCAGATGCACCAAAACAATTTGGACTAGGAATTAAAAGAGAACAACCAAAACATTATTAAAAAGAGAGAGGTAAAATAATATGTCAACTTTTGTATACATGACGAGATGTGATGGATGTGGTCACTGTGTGGATATTTGTCCATCAGATATAATGCACATCGATGAAAATATTAGAAGAGCAGTAAATATTGAACCAAATTTTTGTTGGGAATGTTATTCTTGTGTAAAAGCTTGTCCTAATCATGCAATTGATGTTCGTGGTTATGCTGACTTTGCTCCTATGGGTCACAGTGTAAGAGTTAGACGTGAAGAAGAAAAAGGAACTATTTCTTGGAAAATTAAATTTAGAAATGGAACTACAAAAGATTTTGTATCTCCAATTACAACAAAACCTTGGGGAAAATTTATTCCTAAATTAGCAGAAGGTGAAAAACCTAATCAAGGTGAGATCAATTCTCAAATGCTTTACACTGAGCCTAATGGTTTAAATATTGATGGTAAATTACCAGTAGTACCAAAAGATTCATTTAAAAAAGGGGTTTACTACTAATGGCTAAGCATAAAACACATTTTGAAGATTGCGATGTTCTAGTTGTTGGTGGTGGAATGGCTGGAACTGGTGCTACTTTTGAAGCTAGGCACTGGGGAAGAGACATGAAAATTATTTGTGTTGAAAAAGCTAACATCGATAGAAGTGGAGCAGTTGCTCAAGGTTTATACGCTATTAACTGTTATATGGGTATGCAGTGGGGTGAAAACCAACCTGAAGATCACGTAAGATATGCACGTAATGATTTGATGGGTATGGTTAGAGAAGATTTAGGTTATGACATGGCTCGTCACGTTGATTCAACTGTTCATATGTTTGATGAGTGGGGTCTACCAATGATGAAGAATGAAAAAACAGGTCGTTACCTTAGAGAAGGTAAATGGCAGATCATGATTCATGGTGAAAGTTATAAACCAATCGTTGCAGAGGCTGCAAAAAAATCAGCTGATAAAATTTATAACAGAATAATGATTACTCATCTTTTAATGGATGAGGCTCAAGAAAATAGAGTAGGTGGAGCTGTTGGTTTTAATATGAGAACTGGTGATTTCCATGTATTTAGAGCAAAAACTGTAATCGTTGCAGCAGGTGGAGCGTCTCACATTTTCAAACCAAGAGCAGTCGGAGAAGGAATGGGAAGAACTTGGTATGCACCATGGAGTAATGGTTCAGCTTATGCATTACCTATCGCTGTTGGAGCTAAAATGACACAAATGGAAAACAGAATTGTGTTATGTAGATTCAAAGATGGTTATGGTCCAGTTGGAGCATATTTCTTACACCTTAAAACATATACTCAAAATGCAAATGGAGAGAATTATGAAAAGAAATGGTATGACCAAACTAAAGAATTAGTTGGTGAGTATATTGATCACCATCCAACACCAACATGTTTAAGAAACCATGCCTTCATACAAGAAACTATTGCAGGCGGTGGACCTATTCATATGGTGACTACTGAAGCATTCCAAGATCCACATTTAGAAACAGTTGGTTGGGAAAACTTTTTAGGTATGACCGTTGGTCAAGCTGTTGTTTGGGCATCTCAAAACATAGATCCTAAATACACAAATCCAGAATTAACTACATCTGAGCCATATGTTATGGGTTCTCATGCAACATGCTCTGGAGCTTGGGTTAGTGGACCTGAAGATTTATCTCCACCAGAATATTTCTGGGGTTATAACAGAATGTTAACAATTGATGGTCTTTTTGGTGCAGGTGATACTGTAGGTGGAAGTGCCCATAAGTTTTCTTCTGGATCATTTACTGAAGGTCGTTTAGCTGCAAAAGCTGCTGTTAAATATATTCAAGATCAAAAAGCAGAAGGTATTAAAGTTACTGATAAACAATGTGAAGACTTTAAAACTGCTGTATTCAAACCTTTAGAGACATACCAAGTAGCTCAAAATGAGATCACAGGTGGAACAGTTTCACCAAGTTATATTTCTCCTATTCAAGGTCTTCAACGTTTACAAAGAATTATGGACGAATATGTTGGTGGTATTGCAACTAACTACATGACAAATGGTAATATGCTTAAAAGAGGCCTAGAATTACTTGCTTGGTTAGAGGAAGATTTAGAAAAAGTAGGAGCTGAAGATTTGCACCAACTTATGAGAGCTTGGGAATTAAAACACAGAGCTTTAACTTCTCAATGTGTAACTGAACACACTATGTTTAGAGAAGAAACACGTTGGCCTGGTTACTATTATAGAGGTGATCATATGAAACTTGATGATGATAATTGGCATTGTTTAACAGTTTCTAGACGTGATCCTAAAACTGGTAAATTCTCTCTTGAAAAAGTGCCGGTTTACCACATAGTTGACGAGAACGAGAAGAAAAAAGCTTCTTAAAACAGTTAAACTTAAATTATGAATCTTTTAGAGAAATCTGATGATGAGATTATAGTAATTGCTAATCCTATTTGGGATAATCTTGTTAAAACTTCCAATATGAAAGATTATGGTGGTTTTACTAAAGATTTTGGAACTCAAATGTTATTTGGAGCAAATGAAGTAGAGCTTGGAAAACAGTGGGCTAATAATAAACTTTTAACAAGCCTAAAAGAAGACTACCAAGCATTTGGTTGTTTAAGACGAGGTCAAAACATCACCGTTCTATTTAAACAAAGAAGTAAAGAGATTGAAGGTGAGTTCCTAGGTAGATTGGTTCTTGGTATCGAGGGTGATGATGTTAAGGTTTTTGGAGCAACAATCTACTAATAAAAAAAATCACTTTATATTAAATATTTATTTGACAAATAATTAACTGGGTGTATTGACGGTTGTAATGTCAATTTCCAATATAAAAATATTAAAAAAAATTTTAGATTTTAAGGCAACTATTATCAAAACAGGTATCTTTGTTAGCTTAGCTGCTTATTGGGGTGTTATTTTAGTTGGAACTTTTATCACATTTAATTAGTTTGTTTTTTAACAACTAATAATTTTTTATGGATGTATTTTTACCAATAGCTCAAGTATTTGTTAACCCGATTGAAATACTTTTATTGAGTGCAATCGTTGGAGTACTTTCTGGTTTATTTGGTGTTGGTGGTGGTTTTTTAATGACACCATTCTTAATTTTTTTAGGCGTGCCACCTGCATATGCGGTTGCAAATGAAGCTAACAATATTCTTGCAACATCAGTATCAGGATCAACAACTCATTATTTAAAAAATACTTTAGATTACAAAATGGGTCTTATGATTGTAATTGGTGGAACAATTGGAACATCTTTAGGTATTTATACTTTTACATATTTTAAAGGTATTGGAAAAATTGATACGGTTATTTCTTTAGCCTACATGTATATCCTTGCAATTATTGGTACATTAATGTTGGTTGAAAGTCTTAGAGAAATAGACAGAGCAAAAAGAAATCTTGTAGTTAAAAAAAAATTACACGTTCATTATTGGATACATGGTCTTCCATTAAGAATGAGGTTTCCAAAATCAAAATTATACGAAAGTATTTTTACTCCAATTATAATTGGTTTAGTTGTAGGATTTATTGCCGCTATAATGGGGATAGGTGGTGCTTTTATATTAGTACCCGCAATGATTTATATAATTAAAATGCCAACAAAATTAGTTCCAGGAACTTCTTTGTTTGTTACAATTTTTGTCAGTGTCATAGTTACTTTTTTGCATTCAATTAATTTTGGTTCTATAGATTTAATGTTGGTATTTATGTTAGTTATTGGATCAATTGTAGGGGTTCAAGCGGGACAGAAACTTGGTGAAAAAATTGATAGTTCTGGTTTAAAAGCATTACTGGCAATTTTATTATTGATAGTTGGAATAGCTATTGCCTATGAAACTTTTTTTGCAGAACAAACTGAAAAAGAAATAATACAAGTTTTAAATGCAGATTTGAATTTTTTCTCATTATTTATTTTAGAATTTTCAGAAGACATGCCATTCTTTTACGGGTTATTTTCAATTATGTTTGCAATTCTGTTGGGTGTAGGTGCTGCTCTTATTAGACGTATTTTCTCTAATTTCAAAAAAAAGATGTTACTGAAGAAGTCTTAGTTTAAAAAGTTAATATAGAATTCTATACTCAAAATACTTACCAAACCTACTGTCGCCATCCCTATAAATCCGACTAAAAAAGGTTTGTAACCCATGCTTTTAAGATCTCTCAGATTTGTAGATAAACCAATAGCAGCCATTGCCATTGTTAAAAATACTTTTGAAGATGATTTAATAATGTCAACTGTCTCTAGCCATAAATTATTATATGAGTTTAAAAAAAATTGATCTCCAATATTTCTTAAAATTATCATTGCCACAAAACCTATTACAAAATATGGAAAAATAGCTAATATTGAGTAATTTTTTTTAACAACATTGTTTCTATTATAAAGAAATGCAAATAACGGAATCATTATTACTAAAAAAGTATTTCTTATTAATTTTGTGACTGTTGCAATATTCAATGTTTCTTGGCTATTAAACTGTTGATCGTAAATAAGTCCAGCTGCAGCAACTTGTGATGTTTCATGAATTGATGTGCCTAAAAATAAACCAACAAACATTGGTTCAGCACCAAAGTAATAATTAGCAAAATAAGGATATATAAGCATCGATAAAATTCCAAACAAAGTGATGTTAGCAATTGCATATGATACTTCATTTTTTTTTGCACCAATTACTGGAGCAGTTGCCATAATTGCTGTTGTCCCACAAACTGTGCTACCAATAGCTATTAAGTAAGCCATTCTTGTTGGGATTTTAAGTTTTTTAATTAAGAGTTTTATAACTATTAGTACTGTTACAATACAAATTATGATTAAAGGTATTGCGACTGCTCCAAATTCTAAAAACTCAAAAGGTTTTAATTGAATTCCTAAACAAATTATTCCAAGTTTGAGAATATATGATTGAGTAAAGTCCAAACCTTTTACAAAGTTGTCTCTCATTTTGAATATATTTCCCAAAAGCATTCCGAGTAAAATAGCAATCATGGCTGTCGATATTGGACTTTTATCGTAACCTAATAATTCAATACCAATAATATTATTAAATCCTTGAGATAAACTGTAGAGAACAAACGCTAAAACAATACCTGGCAAAATGACCAGATATTTTTTAAATAACATTACTTTATAGATAAATTTTTAAGCACTTCTGTAAAGTTTAGTCATAACAAACTCTTTATGACCTAAAGCTTCAGCACAAGTTAATCTACCGTTAGCAACTCTAATCATTGATTTGATTAATTCATCACCAGCTTGTGATAAATTCATTTCACGAGATAGAATTTTTGATACATCACAATCAATATGCTCACCCATACCTTTTACAGTTAATGGGTTGGCAGTTAACTTAACAACAGGTTCAATTGGATTACCTACGATATTACCTTGACCTGTTGGGAATAAGTGAATGTTAAATCCAGCAGCTGCTTGAAGTGTAATACACTCTGCTGCAGCGGATGAAGTATCCATAAAGTATAATCCTTTTCCTTTAGTAGGTTCTTCAGCTGGCTCTAAAACATCAATAAACTTACAATTTCCAATTTTTTGGAAATTTCCAAATGCTTTTTCTTCAATTGTAGTTAATCCACCTGCTATATTTCCTGCAGTTGGTTGACTTTCGGAAAGATCATCTGTTGCTTCTTTTAAAATAAAGTCGTTGTAATCGCTCCAAGTTTTCATGAATTTTTCTGAAGCTTCTGGAGTGGCACCACGTGTAGCACAAACTTTTTCAGCACCAGTTAATTCTGAGGTTTCACCAAAACATAAATGAACTCCTAATGGCTCTAATTTATCCATTAAGTTTCCAACTGTTGGGTTAGCAGCAAGACCTGATGTTGTATCAGATTCACCACATTTAACTGAAATCCATAAATCACTTAAAGGACACTCTTCTCTTTGTTTTTCAGAAGCCCACATTGCAAATTCTTGAGCTTTTTTAGAAGCCTTCATGATTGTTCCAATATCACCAGTTCTTTCAATATGAAATCCTTCAACTGGTTTTCCAGTTTTAGCAATTTCATCAACAATTCTTTTTGTCCATTTAGGTTCAATTCCAATGACAATTACAGCAGCAACATTAGGGTTTTTTCCAGTCCCAATCATTGTTCTAAAGTGTAGATCTAAATCAGCACCAAATTGAAGTCTTCCATAAGAGTGTGGAAGGGCAATCGTACCTTTAATATTATTTGCTACAGCTTCAGCACAAGCATTAGAGATATCATCTACAGGTAAGATGATTACGTGATTTCTAGTACCAACTCTGCCATTTTCTCTTTTATAACCTAAAAAACTTTTTGGAATTTCCATATTTTTTACCACTTCTTCGTTTTTACATTGTGAACATGAACATGCTCACCTTTTTTGATTGATTTAACTACTTTTCCAATATCATGACCATATTTTAAAATAGTATCACCTTCATTAAGGTCAACCATTGCAATTTTATGTCCTAATTGAATTTCATCTACTGATTGAATTTGAACTGTTTTATCATTCTCCATAATCCAACATGCGCAATCTTGTTTTGGAGTAATTTTATCAATAACAACTACTCCTACGTTATCTTTTTCGTCGTGTATAATAATATCTGTAGCCATAATTGTGTCGATTTGTTTGTTTGAAATTTTTTAAATCTTATATATTAATCTTAAAAATTAACAAATTATTTATAGATTTTTTTAACAACTTAAGCAGGAAGGCCTAATTATTATGACTAAAATGACAACAGAAGAAGCTTTTGTAAAAGTTTTACAAATGCATGGAATTGAACACGCATTCGGAATTATCGGTTCAGCTTTTATGCCTATTTCAGATATCTTTCCTGACGCTGGAATTACTTTTTGGGATGTTGCTCATGAAACAAACGGTGGATTAATTGCTGATGGTTACACAAGATCTACTGGAAAAATGTCAATGGTTATTGCTCAAAACGGTCCTGGAATTACTGGTCTTGTAACACCAATTAAAACTGCATACTGGAACCACACACCATTATTATTAGTAACACCTCAAGCTGCTAACAAAACTATGGGTCAAGGTGGTTTTCAAGAAGTAGAACAAATGAACTTATTTAAAGATATGGTTTGCTATCAAGAAGAAGTTAGAGACCCTTCAAGAATGGCAGAAGTATTAAATAGAGTAATTGAAAAAGCAATCAGAGGATCAGCTCCAGCACAAATAAATGTTCCAAGAGATTATTGGACACAAGTAATTGACATTGATCTTCCTCCAATTGTTAGACTTGAAAGACAAGCAGGTGGTGTTGATGCAATTAAAAAAGCAGCGGACTTATTGTCAAACGCTAAGTTTCCAGTAATATTATCTGGCGCAGGTGTTGTAATTGGTGGAGCGATTGAAGATTGTAAAAAATTAGCTGAGAAATTAGATGCTCCAGTTTGTTCAGGGTATCAACATAATGATAGTTTTCCAGGAAGTCACCCATTAGCAGCTGGACCTTTAGGGTATAACGGATCAAAAGCTGGAATGGAATTAATTAAGAAAGCTGATGTTGTTCTTGCACTTGGTACAAGATTAAATCCTTTCTCAACATTACCAGGTTATGGAATGGATTACTGGCCTAAAGATGCAAGTATCATTCAAGTTGATATGAATTCAGATAGAATTGGTTTAACTAAAAAAGTCACAGTTGGTATTTGTGGGGATGCAAAATTAGTATCACAACAAATTTTAGCTCAACTTTCTTCAACAGCAGGAGATACAAATAGAGAAGAGAGAAAAAATACAATTCACCAAACTAAATCTGCTTGGTTACAAGAGTTATCAAGTTTAGATCACGAAGATGATGATGAAGGTACAGTTTGGAATGCAGAAGCTAGAAAAAGAGATGCAGATAGAATGTCTCCTAGGGAAGCATGGAGAGCAATTCAAGCAGGTATGCCTGATGATGTAATTATCTCAAGTGATATTGGTAATAACTGTGCAATTGGAAATGCTTATCCAACATTTGAAAAAGGTAGAAAATATTTAGCACCAGGATTATTTGGTCCTTGTGGTTACGGTTTTCCAGCAATTCTTGGAGCAAAAATTGGATGTCCTGATACACCAGTAATTGGTTTTGCAGGTGACGGTGCATTTGGTATTAGCATGAACGAAATGAGCTCATGTGCTAGACCAGAATGGCCAGCAATTTCAATGGTAATCTTTAGAAATTACCAATGGGGTGCTGAAAAAAGAAATACTACTTTATGGTTTGATGATAACTTCGTTGGAACAGAGCTTGATCCAGAATTAAGTTATGCAAAAGTTGCTGATGCTTGTGGATTAAAAGGTGTCACTGTTCGAACCATGGAAGAGACTACTGTTGCTATCAAGCAATCATGTGAAGATCAAAAGAAAGGGATTACAACATTTATTGAAGTAATTCTTAACCAAGAACTGGGAGAGCCTTTCAGAAGAGATGCTATGAAAAGACCAGTTAAAGTAGCAGGGATCAAAAAAGAAGATATGATCAAGCAACCTTCACTAATTTGATTTGAGCAATAGTAATATTAAAATCGGATCAAATAAAAGTTTTGGAATAGTTTTTTTTTTATTCTTTTTAATTGTTTCAATATTTCCTTTATTTAAGGATGGAAATATTAGAATTTGGCCTTTAATAATTGCTATAATTTTTTTAATTTTAGGATTATTAAATTCAAAAATTCTAACCCCATTAAACAAAATTTGGTTTAAGTTTGGAATCTTATTAGGTAGCTTTGTTTCACCAATAGTTATGGGTATAGTTTTCTTTGCTATTGTTACGCCCACATCTCTAATTATGAGGGTTTTAGGAAAGAATTTACTAAATTTAAAAAAAGGCAATAAAAAAACATATTGGATTGAAAGATCTAAAATTGAAAGTAAGATGAAAAATCAATTTTAGTTATGGATTTTTTAAAAGAATTTTGGGAATTTTTAAAAGTTAGAAAAAAATATTGGCTACTACCAATTCTATTAGTTTTAGTATTATTTGGTGGAT
This sequence comes from Candidatus Pelagibacter sp. PS_23, assembly GCF_059417905.1. Taxonomy (NCBI): domain Bacteria; kingdom Pseudomonadati; phylum Pseudomonadota; class Alphaproteobacteria; order Candidatus Pelagibacterales; family Candidatus Pelagibacteraceae; genus Candidatus Pelagibacter; species Candidatus Pelagibacter sp. PS_23. The sequence continues at coordinate 410,270 of NZ_CM182071.1, forward strand.
TAATTGTCTTAAGTCAAGGTTCAGCTGTAGCTCCATTTATTTATACAATTTTTTAAGTGAAAACTATTTTAGGTATTTCTGCTTTTTACCATGATAGTGCAGCAACTATTCTTGTAGATGGCAAGATTATAGCTGCTGCTCAAGAAGAAAGATTTACTAGAAAAAAACATGATGCAAACTACCCATTTAATGCAATCGAATTTGTTTTAAATTTTGCAAAAATTAAACTTAGTGACGTTGATCAGGTTATTTTTTTTGAAAAACCTTTTTTAAAATTTGAAAGATTACTTGAAACTTACGTTGCCTTTGCTCCAAGAGGCTTTAAATCTTTTTGTATGGCAATGCCAGTCTGGCTAAAAGATAAACTCTTTCAAAAAAAAATGCTTTTTAATGAATTGAAGAGACATGATAATAATTTTAATGATGATAAAAAAATTTTTTTTTCAGATCATCACTTAAGTCATGCAGCAAGTGCTTTTTTCCCATCTCCATTTGAAGAAGCAGTAGTATTAACTGCTGATGGTGTTGGTGAATGGGCAACAACAACAGTTGCTATTGGTAAGGGAAGCAACTTAGAAATTAAAAAAGAAATTCATTTTCCTCATTCTTTAGGATTGCTCTACTCGGCATTTACTTATTACACAGGTTTTAAAGTGAATAGTGGTGAGTATAAACTTATGGGGTTAGCTCCTTATGGAGTTCCAATTTATGAAGATAAAATAAAAGATAATCTAATTAATGTAAAAGAAGATGGATCATTTCATTTAGATCAGTCATACTTTAATTATGCAACTGGTCTAACAATGACTAATAAAAAATTTGATAACTTATTTGGTCAAAAAGTTAGAGATTCTGGACATGAAAAACTAACACAATTTCATATGAATATTGCAGCATCCATCCAAAAAGTGACAGAAGATATAATGATTAAAATTGCTAAATCTTTAAAAGAAGAATTTAATGTATCCAATCTATGTCTAGCAGGAGGTGTTGCTCTTAATTGTGTTGCTAATGGAAGGATATTAAAAGAAAAAATATTTGATAATATCTGGGTTCAACCTGCAGCAGGTGATGCTGGTGGATCTTTAGGTGCTGCTCAAGCTTTGTGGCACATTGATCAAAATAATCCTAGAAAAGTTGATCTTAAAGACAATATGCAGGGATCTTATCTAGGACCAGAATATTCACAAAAAGAAATTGAAGAATATCTTGATAAAGCTGGTGCAAAATATGAAATTTTTAAAGATGAAGAATTACTAGATAAAACTGCTGCAGATTTATCAAAAGAAGAAGCAATTGGGTGGTTTCAAGGAAGAATGGAATTTGGTCCACGTGCACTTGGTGGAAGATCTATTTTAGGTGATCCAAGATCAGCAAAAATGCAAAAGAATTTAAATTTAAAAGTTAAATATAGAGAAAGTTTTCGTCCATTTGCACCCTCAATATTAAAAGAAGATTTATCAGAGTGGTTTGATATTAACGTGGATAGCCCATACATGCTAATGGTTGCAAATATTAATAAAGATAAAACTATTAAGATGACAGAAGATCAAAAAAACTTATTTGGCATAGATAAACTAAATGTAAAAAGATCAGAAATACCAGCAGTTACTCATGTGGATTATTCTGCAAGAATACAAACTGTTCATAAAGAAACAAATGAAAAATATTTTAGATTAATTGAAAAATTTAAAGAGAAAACAAATTGCCCTATTCTTGTAAATACATCTTTTAATGTAAGAGGAGAGCCAATTGTAAATACTCCATTAGATGCATTCAATTGTTTTATGGGTACAGACTTAGATAAGTTAGTGATTGGTAATTGCTACTTAGATAAAAATGATCAAAATCCAGCATTAAAAAAAGATTATGCCAAAGAGTTTGAATTAGATTAATTATAAATCATGAATATTGTTAACGATAACACATGTTCTTGGTTAAATGATCTTAATGAAAGATCTAATATAAAAAATTTAGATAAAGAAAAATCCTGTGACTGGCTAATTATAGGTGCTGGTTATACAGGCTTGTCTGCTGCTAGAAAATTATCAGAACTACACCCAAATCAAAAAATTATTATTGTTGATGCTCAATTAGCAGGTGAGGGTGCAAGTGGAAGGAACTCAGGATATTTAGTCGATACGACCCTTAATGATGGTTTCACCTCAAATAAAGAACTTTCTAATTATAAAAAGAAAACTGACATTTATAAATTAGGAATTGATGTTGTGAAAAAGTTTATTAAAGAGCATCAGGTAGATTGTGATTGGAATGAATGTGGGAAATATTTTGCCTCATCAAATGAAAAAGATAGAAAGATACTAGATAATTTTAGCAAAACTTTATTTAAATTAAATTTTGAACATAATATTTTTGATAAAGATGATTTAGGTAAAAGATTAGGTACGAATTTTTATAACTTAGCACTTTATACTAAGGGTGGAATTTTATTACATCCAGGAAAACTTGTAAGAGCTATGATTGACACGTTGCCAGATAATGTTGAGCTATTGGAAAATTCTCAGCTAGATGAATGGTCAAAAAATAAAGATACAATTATTTGTAAATTTAATAATCATAAAATAATTACAAAAAAGATTATTTTTTGCACAAATGGATTTTTAAAATCACTTGGTATTAAAAATAATTATAATTTTCCCTTAACCTTAACTGCAAGCATGACCAGACCATTAACTGATACAGAGTATAAGTCTATTGGTGAGCCCAGAGAGTGGGGTGTGCTGCCTGTTAGACCAATGGGAGCAACTATTAGAATGACAAAAGATAAAAGAATTTTAATTAGAAATACTGCAGAAGTTCATAGTCCTTTTAAAATGTCTAAACCAGAGTTGGATAAAAGATCTTTAAATCAAAAACTTGGTATCAAAAAAAGGTTTCCAAGTTTAGCAGATGATATTATTGAATCTAGTTGGTCTGGCGTTGTATCTAGAACTAGAAATAGTTCACAAATTTTTGAAAAAGTAGAAGACAATGTTTTTGTTGCAGGTTGCTATAATGGTTCTGGTATTGGAGTTGGAACTTTATTTGGTGAACAGATAGCAATTAAAGCAAGTAATGAAAATAGTGATGAAATTAATATAATAGAATCTCGAACTAAGCCTACTTGGCTTCCACCTCAGCCTTTTTTAAATATTGGAGTTAAAACAAGATTGATGTTTGAAAGGTTTAGATCTAAATCTGATGTGTAGTTATTGATTTCTTATAAGTGGATAAACCTTAGGGCTTAAATATTTAAAATTAGTAATCATAATTAACATTAAAGTAGCAAGTCCAATTCCAATAGTTACCTGCAAAAATATTACTAAATCAAACTTCCAAGTGATTTGAAAAATATTTTCAATGATAAATTGTGAACCTATAACTGCAAAAAAGAGAGATATTAAAATTATGGATGTGAATATAATAAAAAACTCAATAATTGAAGAGAGCAGAACTTCAACTTTGGAAAAACCTAGAATTTTAAATATTAAGTTTTGAAATTCTTTAATTTTACCCTGAACTATAATTGCGCTTGATATTACAATTAAACCAATGACTATAGTTATTGCAGAGATAACGGTTACTGCAATAAACACCTTGTTTAAAAGATCTGTTACTTTCTCCAAGTAATCAGTGATTTTTATAATAGAAAGACTAGGCATTTTATCTAGTAATGCAGTTTCGTTAAAATTCTCTAAGCTTTTAAATTTTGAAGTAGCCAAATATTCGTGAGGTATATTTTTTGCAAATTGAGGGTTTAATAACATTGCAAAGTTAATAGTAAAATCTCTGTAGTCTACTAACCTGAAATTTACAATCTCACCTTCAATTTCACGTCCATAAATATTAAGAGTAAAAATATCACCAATCTTAATATCAAAATCTTTAGCAATTTTGCTATCAAGTGAAATTTGAAGTTTATCAGGTCTATCTAAATCCCACCACTTACCTTCCACAATTGGGTTATCTTTTAAAACTTTATCAGCCCAAGAAGACCTTCTGTCATTTCTAATCACCCAGTGGCTATCATTACTTGAATCGATATAAGTATTTGGATCTATTTCATTAATTTTTAGAATACCCGTTGAAACCATTGGAACAATTTCAAGGTTAGCTTCTTTATCCATATCAAAAATTAAATCTTCAAATATTTGTCTTTCATTGTTTTGAATACCAATGAAAAAATAATCTGGCGCAAGCTCAGGTATAGATTTTGCAATTTCTCTTTTAAAGTTTGAGCCCACAAAAGCCAAAGTTAATAATAAAGTGACGCCTAAACCTAAAGACATAATGGTTATAGGAGTAATACTTTTAGTTTGAGTGATATTTTTAACGGATACTTTAATTGAAATATTTGGGTGCTCTTTAAGTCCTTTAAATAATTTAATAATTAAGTTTGATAATAAATAAAAAACTAATAGACAAACAAAGAAAGCACCAAAATAACCCAAGCTATAAACAGGTCGAGCTGAACCAATAGTAAATAAAGATATTAAAACTGACAATAAAAATAGACTTAAAACGATTGATTTTTTTGAATAATAAAATTGAAGGTTTTGAAATACATTTCTAAATAAGTTTGATGCCTTAACCTGATCAATTGCATTAATAGTTGGTATAGAAAATATGATTAATACTAATAACCCTACTGAAAAAACTTTGAAATAATTAAAAATAGAAAAACTACCTTTAATATTTAACCCAAGACCAGCTGATAAATAAACATCAACAATAGGGACTAGAAAGAAACTAAAAGAGTAGGCGGCAGTGGATATTATGAATAGTAGAATGAGTAATTGTAAATAGTAGACTATCTTTATATTCTTTGAGAAAAAGCCTAAAGACTTCTTAACTGCTATAGACATATTATTCTGATTAATGAATGAAAGTAGAGTGTTAGCAATTCCAATTCCTGCAATTAACATTGCACTAATCGATACAAGGGACAAAAATTGAGAGAAATTATCAATTATTCTCTTTAAAGGACCGTCAGATTTTTCATGATATCTAAGTCTAACCTTTTTTTCATCTTTGAATAATTGCTCAACTTTTTTAGATAAAGCCTTTGGATTATCTCCATCATTAAATCTTACTTTATATTCATAATTTAAAAAACTACCTAAGTTGTTAAGTTTTAATAGTTCTAATGTTTGTTTTCCTGCTAAAGCAAAATCACCAAATACAAAAGCACCTCCAATATCAGGTACGGATTTTACGATACCAATTACTGTAAAGAGCTTGTCTTGAACTTTGATTTTATCATTTATTTCCAAATTAAGATTTTTGAAGATATTTTCATTAACAAGGATTGTATTTTTTGTAGTTTGTAATTTTTTAAATGCACCACTTGGCTCATAACCTACCTTGCCAAATAATGGGTAATTTTGATCTACTGTTTTAATTCTAGAAAATATTGATTTATTTTTAGATTGATTGGTAGTTGAGATCATGGTGCTAAACTCAACCATTTGTGAAACAGTAGCAAATTCTTTAACTTGGTTAATCAATTCTAAGTTGCCAACATTACGATTATAATCGATTTCAATATCACCACCCAAAAGCGCTCTTGAGTTATTATTTAATTCTTTATTTAAACTATCTTCAATTGTAAAAATTGAACTTAAGATAAATAAACTGATAAAAAGTGTTAAAATGATACTAGAAATTTTTTTATAATTTCTACTCAAGTCTCTTAAGGCATATATCAAAGTTAACTTGTACTCTGAAAGCTTAGACAATTTTTCCATCTTTGATTTTAATTTTTCTTTTTGCTTTATTTGCAAGTTTTGGGTCATGAGTGACCATAATTAAAGATGATTTTTCTTCCTTAATATATTTAAACAAAATATCTGCAATCATTTGAGAATTTTCACTGTCTAAATTTCCCGTAGGCTCATCTGCTAAAATTAATTTCGGCTTCATAGCTATAGCTCTTGCAATTGCTACACGTTGCTGTTCACCACCTGAAAGTTGGCTTGGTAAATTATTAAACCTATTTTTTAACCCAAATCGATCCAACAACTCTTTGGCTCTATCATTAGGGTTTTTTAAATTATTTAACTCCAAGGTTAAGGCAACATTTTCAACAGCAGTATAATTTGGAATAAGATAGAAAGATTGAAAAACTATACCTATATTTTTTCTTCTAATTTTAGAAACTTCATCTTCGCTCATTTTAGATATTTCTTGATCCTCAAAAAATATCTTACCAGAGGTTGCTTTCTCTAGTCCCCCAGCAAGCATGATTAAGCTAGTTTTTCCAGATCCACTTTCACCCACTATTGAAATAGACTCATTTTTTTTAGTTTCTAAATTAACATTCTTTAAAACCTTAATAGTATCATTACCAGTTTGGTATTTAAGATTAACGTTTTTTAGCTTAAGAAGACTATCCATGATTAAAAGATTTATTATTAAAATTATTGCCGTCTGTCTAGTGAGCATAAACGTCAATGCTCTAGAAAACGTTATCTTATTTGGCGATAGCTTAATGGCAGGCTATGGTCTTCCACAGGAAAAACATTTAGCCATTGTCCTTCAAAATAATCTTAATGATAGTGGTTATGATCTTGGAATTATTGATGGAAGTGTATCTGGAAGCACATCTGCTGGAGGATTAAATCGAGTTGAATGGTCTTTATCTCAACCAAATATTGACTTAATGATCTTAGGATTGGGTGCTAACGACATGTTAAGAGGAATAAGCCCAATCGAGACTGAAAAAAATTTAGAAAAAATTATTCAAACAGCAAAATTAAAAAATATAGAAATAATTTTAGCAGGAATGATTGCTCCAACAACTCATGGAATTAGTTATAAAAAAAAATTTGATAATATTTATCCAAGTTTAGCTAAAAAATATAAACTAAATTTAATCCCTTTCCTATTAGAGGGTGTTGCTTTAAAACCTGAACTTAATCAAGATGACGGTATGCACCCAAATGAAAAAGGAACTATAATTATAAGTGATACACTTACAAAAAGTATCATCAATTTTATAAAAAAATAGTATATCGTGATCAAATGTTTTTAAATACTAAACTACAATCCAGAAAAAAACCGATAAAAGTTGCATTCATTGGCTGTGGAAAATTTGTAAGCATGTTTCTTGCTCAATACAATCAATTACAAAAAATTACTATTGATACTATCGTTGATATTAATATTGATAACGCCAAAAAAAACTGTCTTAAGAGCGGTTTAACTACAGAGACAGTTAATAAAATAAATTTTGTAACTACTTTAGATGAGGCAATTGATAGAGATGTTGAAGTTTTTATAGAAGCTACTGGAAATCCAATTATAGGAACAGTTCATGCTGTAAAGATTATTAAAAACAAAAAACACATCATATTAGTAAATGTTGAAGCTGATGTTACTTGTGGGAAATACCTTGCTGATCTTGCAAAAGAAAACAATGTTATTTGTTCAATGGCATATGGTGATCAACCTTCATTAATTATGGAACAGATTGAATGGGCTAAGTTAAACGGTTTTTTTGTAGTTTGTGCAGGAAAAGGAACGAAGTACCACCCAGATTTTGAATATTCAACACCAGACACGGTTTGGGGTCACTACGGTTTAAGTAAAGAACGTGCTGAAATTGAATCTGGTATGAATCCTAAAATGTTTAATAGTTTTTTATGTGGAGATAAATCTGCAATTGAAATGTGTGCAGTCAGTAATGCATCAAATTTAAAATGTCCAAGTAATGGATTAACTTTTCCACCTGTTGGGGTTTATGACATTGCTAAAAAATTAATTCCAAAAGTGGAAGGAGGATTAATTGATTATGAAGGTCAAGTAGAGGTGATATCTAGCATTGATTTAAATCAAAAAGATATTCCAAATGATCTTAGATGGGGTGTTTACATAGTAATTAAAGCTCAAAATCAATATGTCAAAAATTGCTTTAAAGATTATGGAATGGTGACCGATTTGTCTGGCAGTTATTCAGCTATATGGAGGCCATATCATTATATTGGTTTAGAACTTGCTCAATCAATATATGCAATTGCACTTGATCAAAAAGCAACAGGTCAAACTATAAATTATAATGCAGATGTTGCAGCTTATGCTAAAAAAGATTTAAAAATTGGTGAGCGATTAGACGGTGAGGGTGGTTTTTGTGCTAGAGGGAAATTAATTACTTCTAAAAAATCAAAAGATGAAAAAATTTTACCTCTTGGTTTAACTGATGGAGCAATTGTTAAGAAAGATATTAATAAAGATCAATCTATAAGATTAGATGATGTGGAGTTAGATCTTCCAGAAGATGTTGTTAAAGCTAGACAGTATCAATATGATTTAATTTAAAGAACAACCAAATCCAACTTTTGCTTACCTAATCTCTCATTACCATTCTCGGTCACTAAATAGGTTTCACCTAAATTCATAGCAAGTTTACTATCTGAATCCATTAAGATCATATGCATAAAGAAGACATTACCAGGAGTTATTACATAAGGATTACCTGTGTATAGCATTGGCCAGTCCATCCAATTGGGTGAGAAGGTTGTCCCTAATGAATAGCCACAAGCATTCATTCTTGATTTATTGTACCCAAGATCATCAAAAGTTTTAGCATGTATATCAAATACATCTCCCGCAGTTTTTCCTGGTATTAGAGTTTTTGCACAATTAGTCAAAGCCTCAAGACAAGACTCATGCATCTTAATATGCTTTGGATCAGCTTTACCAATAGGAATAGTTCTAAACATTGCAGAGTGATAATGTTTATAAGTTCCAGCCCATTCAATAGTTAACTGATCAGTATCTGATAAAATTCTTTTCTCAGATTGATATCTGCATAATAATGCATTGTGTCCAGAGCCTATAATATATTCATTTGCTGGATAATCACCGCCACCCTCTAAAACAACTCTTTGCATTTCAGCTAAAATTTTTGCTTCACTAGCACCAGCTTTTGCATATTTCCAAGCCTCATCAAGCGCTTGATCCGCAAGTTCTGCAGCTTTTTTTACATAAACAATTTCTTCAGTAGATTTAACAACCCTATGTTTGGTGATTAATTCTGATTGATCTTCTACCTCACAATAACCTTCTAGCGATTTATTAAGTCTTAAAGCATTACGACCTGTCATACCGTAAGCTTCGTATTCAACTCCGATTTTTTTATCTTTTAGATTTAATTCATTTAAAATTATTTTAAGATCATCTGTAGGGTTAGACTGGTCTTTATCTACCCAAATTCTTATGTCTTCAATGTTTGAAGTATTTTCTGCTTGTCTTAAATCTGGAGCCCTTGTTAAAAGAATAATATCTCCTTTATTGTCTAGTATTAATGTTTGAAAGAAAACATAACCAAAGGTATCGTAGCCTGTAAGCCAAAACATAGACTCTTGACGAAACATTAAAAGAGCATCAAGATTATGCTCTTTCATAGATTTTAATGTAGCTAGTTTTCTTTTCTCAAATTCTTGTTTGCTAAAATGAAGTGCCATAATAAAAACTATAACTTTTAAAAATATTAATCACAAGTAGCCATAAATTAAGATTTTTTTTGGTAAAACGAACCCAAATTATTGTTAAATACTAAGGTTTTTTTAAATGATAATCTAAAATTAATGAATAATAGCTTTAGCTGAACCTAGTTGATCAACTTTTCCAGTATAAAGACCTTTACCAAGGATTGGAACAACACCAACAGTCGATCCTGTAAATACATAAAAATCTTTATCAAGAGTGACTTTATCTTTTTTTAATTCATTCAAAACAAATCTAAGTGAGTTTAATGGATTTATATAAACGGTATTTGTATTTCCATTAATACTTTGTCCAATTTTTTTATTAGCAATATTTGTCTTTAAATTTCCAATATTAATTTTTTTATATTTTTTCTTTTGCCCAATTAAAAACTTAACATTAGCACCAAAGTCACTACATAAATCTCCAAAACTAGTAATGCCTTTTTTCTTTTGCCTGTAACCAATAACCTCAATACAAGCTGCCATGTGAGAAATATGTTTTGTTATATTTTTCGTTGTAATTAATCCTTTTGATGAAAAAAAGTTTTTCTTAATTAGGTAACAAACCTCAAGCTCTATACCTAAAGTTGATTTATTAATTTTTACTTTTTTTCCACTTTTTATAAAATTCTTTTTAAAGATTGCAGCATAGAAAGGTTTTTTTTCTTTAAGTTTTTTCATGACAGGTATACCTGTCCCTGCAGCTTTAAATCCTATTATTGGATCTTTAACTTTACTCTCACATAATTTTCTTAGCTTTTGAGCTTCACTTAATGTTTTTGTAAATTTTATTGGGAGTGGTGCAATAATTTTATTGTTAACAAATGCATTAACTAATTTATCTGCTGTTTTTTCTAATATGGTTTTTTTCATTATTGAATGTTTAATATAGTTGCAGGATCTAGTCTAGTACCAAACCAATTAAGTCTTACATCAAGATGAGGTCCTGTTGATCTACCAGAGGAACCAACTGTAGCAATGATATCTCCTTTTTTAACATGATCACCTACATTTACAAAAATTTCATCCATATGCATGTAAAGAGTTGAAATACCATGACCATGGTCAAATATTAAAGTTGCTCCAGTATAAAATAAGTCCTTTTCAGCTAGAGTAACAACACCGTTATTCATTGCTTTAACTGGTGTGCCTTTTTTTTGAGCAAAATCTAAACCGTAATGAGGCCATTTGGGTATGCCATTTAAAATTCTTTGACTACCATAAACACCAGTAATTATTGCATCATCAACTGGGATAATAAACTTTTCTTTAAAAAACTGTAAGTCACTTTCAATTTCTCTTGCATCAGCTATTAATTTGTTTTCCTTTTTTATTCTTGCATAAAATTCTTCAGGTGGTGTAACTTTTTTTTTAGGTAAGCCTTCAATTTTTTGAATATTATATTTTCTTTTTTTAATTTTTTTTATAATTTTGTTATTATTTTCAGTAATTGTAATGTCAAATTTTCTATCTTTTTCAATTCCAAATGCAAAATAACCATCTTTTGTGACTTTAACTTTTTTTTTATCTACAAAAATTGATGAACCAGGCTCAGTTTTTCCAATAATGTAATGTCCTTGAATGAATTTTCCCTGAAACTCTACTGCAAAAGATTGAGTTGAAAAAAATAACGCTACTAATGAAAGTAATCTATATATTACTTTGCTGTCCATCCACCGTCTACTAGGATTGATGTGGCTGTAATCATCGATGAAGCGGATGAAGCTAAAAAACAAACGCTTGTTGCAACATCACTTTCTGTTGCTAATTTTCCCATAGGAATATTCCCTAAAGCTAGTTTTTTAAATTCTTTATTTTTAAAAAATCTTTTAACCATTGGTGTTGCTACAAAAGTAGGGGCCACCGTATTTACTCTAATATTGTTTTTTGCAAGCTCAACACCCATACCCTTAGTCAAACCTTCAATACCAAATTTTGTCATATTATAAACATTTCTACCAGACATTCCAACATGACCAAGTTGAGATGACATATTAATAATAGATCCACCTCTTTTTTTATTCTTTAACATTTTTTTAACAACTAATTGAGCAACATTAAAAGCAGCTTTAAGGTTTAAATCTACTAAGTAGTTCATACTTTCTTGTTTAATTTTTTCAAAAGGTTCTGGAATATTTGTCCCAGCATTATTAACCAAAATATCTATAATCTTAATCTTATCTAGTTTTTCTTTAAGATCTTCATAATTCATTACATCACAATTAACTTTGATAACTTTACCTTTTATCTTTTTTATTTCTTTTTCAAGTTTATCAAGATCTGATTGAGTTCTACTTAAAGCAATGATTGTAGCTCCAGCTTCAGCAAGAGCAATTGAGCAAGCTCTTCCCAATCCTTTACCTGCACCTGTAACTAATGCATATTTGTTTTTAAGATTTATTTTTTGTAAGTACATTTAAATAAATAATTTTAAATCAGTATAGATCAATTCGATTGCAACAACTAGTATAGCAATTAAACCAATCCAAGCTATCCATTTATATTCATTGATCCATCTTGATATAACAGTAGCAGCTGTTGCCATAAGAACTATTGATAAAGCTAAACCAAATACTAGTAACACATAGTGATCACCAGCAGCGCCAGCTACACCTAAAACATTATCCAAACTCATCGTAAAATCAGCAAGTAAAACTGTCCATATAGCTTTCATAAAGCTTGAATTATCTACTTTAATATCTTCTTCACCTGACTGACCTTTAATTACATCTGTGTAGAGTTTGTAGACTATATAAAGAAGAAGCAATCCTCCTATTAATCTTAATCCTGTTATTTGTAATAAATAAGCAGTTAACATGGTTAAGATAATTCTTAAAATTACTGCACCACCTATTCCCCAAAAGATTACTTTTTTTCTTTGTTCGGGTGGAAATTTAGAGGCAACCATTCCAATAATAATGGCATTATCACCAGCTAATACTAAATCGATAAATATAATTTGGCCTAAAATTATAAGTTGTTCAGGCCCGAATAATTCTGCAAACATCAGCTGCTTAGTATCATATCAGCACCTTTTTCTGCAATCATTATTGTGGGTGCGTTAGTGTTTCCAGAGGTGATATTGGGCATGATTGATGCATCTATTACTCTTAAATTTTTAATTCCATGAACTTTTAGCTGATCATCAACAACGGCCATATCATCTTGACCCATTTTACATGTTCCAACAGGATGAAAAATAGTTTGAGCATAATCTGCTGCTGCTTTTAAAATATCTTCATCTTCTGTTAAATGAATTCCAGGTCGGTATTCTTCTGGGCTAAATTTTTTAAATGTCTCAGATTCTAAAACAATTTTTCTTGTTAATTTAAGACCAGCTGCTGCAATTTTTCTATCTTCATCTGTCGACAAATAATTCATTTTTATTTTTGCGTAAGTTCGTGAGTCTTTATCTGTTATACTAATATGACCTCTACTAGTTGGTCTAATTTGTGAAACTGTTGGAGTAAAACCATGAAAATCATGGTTTTTGGTAGCTCCCAATGTATCCATACTCATTGGCTGAACATGCCATTGTAAATCAGGAAGTTCAAGAGAAGGGTCACTTTTAGCAAACATGCCCAACTGACTAGCACCTATGGTCATAGGTCCACTTCTATTAAAAATATATTCTAATCCAATTAATAAATTACCAAATAAACTATTAATTTTCTTATTAAGAGATTTAATATTTTGAATTTTATAAATTGGTCTGAACATTAAGTGATCTTGTAAATTTTCCCCAACACCTTTTAATTCATGAACCACATTAATTCCAAGATTTTTTAATCTATTCGAATTTCCTATTCCAGAGACCTGCAATAGCTGTGGAGAGCCTATTGCCCCTGAAGATAAGATGATCTCTTTATTTGCACTTACAGTGAATAGTTCATTTTCAATCCAATATTCAACTTCTTTAGCAACTTTATTTTCAAAATTAATTTTTTTAACATGGGCTTTAATAATTATTTTTAAATTAGGTCTTTTTTTAACAGGGTTTAAATATCCAACAGCTGTACTACATCTAAATCCATCTTTTTCTGTTACTTGATAATATCCACAACCATGATTGTTCCCAGTATTAAAATCTTTAGTTTTGGGAATACCAAATTCTTGAGCAGCATTTTGAAATTCATTTAACAAAGGAAGACTCATTCTTTGATTTTCTATTGAGAGAGGTCCACCAACACCATGAAATTCATTTTTTCCTCTTTCTTGATTTTCAGCTTTTATAAAATAAGGTAATACATCTTCCCAGCTCCAGCCTTTATTTCCTAGCTGCCTCCAAACATCGTAGTCTCTGTGTTGACCCCTAACATAAAGTAGACCATTTATTGATGAGCTGCCGCCAAGAGTTTTCCCTCTAGGATATCTTATAGACCTATTGTTCATAGTCTCATCAGGTTCTGTATTATAACACCAGTCAACATCTGGGTTATGCATAGTTTTGAAATAACCAACTGGAATATGGATCCATGGATAATTGTCTTTGCCACCTGCTTCAATTAAAAGAACTTTATTATTAGGATTTTCTGACAATCTATTTGCAAGAACACAACCAGCAGATCCAGCTCCTAAAATAATATAATCAAAATTTTCCATCAATTTAGAATGTCTATAATAGTAAAAATTAAAATTCTAGTACTACCAATGCTTATAATTAGTATTTTTTTAATATTAAGACTTGTTTTATTTTTTTATTTTTGAAAAGGTAGTTTTTTTATAAAAAAACACAACAAGAGGAAATATAAATATGAAAAAAATCATATCTTTGTTTGTTGGATCGCTTCTACTTACTGTAATGACAGTAACGGGTGCATCTGCACAAACTCTTAAGTGTCAAACAGTAATTAGTTCAAAAGCTGATGAAGTGGTAATGTTGAAAGACTTCACTGATACAGTAACAGAATTAACTGGTGGATCGCTTAAGTTCGAAATTATGCCAGCTGGATCTGTAGTGGGTGTAAAAGAAACTTTAGATGCAGTTGATAAAGGATTAATTGATTGTGGTTTTGCTTGGACTCACTATTGGTCAGGCGATCACCCAGCAGCTATGTTATTTGGTTCGCCAGTAGCAGGTGCAGGTGTTGGTATCGATAACATCGCTTTTTTATCTTGGTTCCAATATGGTGGTGGTAAAGAACTTTACGACCAACTATGGTCTGAGATGGGAAGAGACATCAAAGGATTTATGTTACAACCAGTAGGACCTGAAGCTTTAGGTTGGTTCAAAGAGCCAATTAATAGCATGGCCGACTTTAGAAAGTACAAGTTCAGAACTCCTCCGGGAATTCCTGGCCAAACTTATAAAGACATTGGTGTAGCTTCTGTTGCAATGGGTGGTGGAGATATTTTACCAGCACTTGAAGCAGGAACAATTGATGCTGCTGAATGGTGTTGTCCTAAGCCAGACATGACATTCGGTTTCCAGAAAGTTCTAAAACATTACTATCTACAAGGTCTTCACCAAGTAGTAGTAAATGCTGATTTCTACATTACAGGATCTAAGTATAAAAAGATGTCTGCTTTAGAAAAAAAAGCTTTAGAAGTTGCTGCGAATGCATCTCTATCAAAATCTATGAGTTACAGAATATATGAAAACGGAAAAGCTCTTGCTGAGTTGACTGGAAAACACGGTGTGATTTTACATGACACTCCAGCAGATTATTTCCCAGCATATATGGCTGCTGCAAAAGCAAGTCTAGAAAAAAATGCTAATGAGAACAAATTCTTTAAAGAAGTTTGGGACTCTCAAAAAGCGTTTGCTGATATTGCAGTTCCTTTCTGGTCTGGATCTCAAATGTCTAATGCTAAGCTAGGAATGGCTCACGCAGCTACTTTAAAGTAGTATTTAGATAAAAAATAAATATAACTAGAGCGGATTTTACGATCCGCTTTAGTTTTTTTTTAAATATTTATGCCAAGAAACCACAAATCTAAAAAACCTCTTAAATCTATAAAGCCTATGAAACTAGACATTTCAGATGAAATGATTGCTGAAAGAAGAGGTGGCTCAGGTAAAATGCCAAGAAATATGCCTAAGTGGATGGCATTAGCAATTACAAAAATTGATTTATTTAATAAATGGGTTGGCAACACAGTTTGCTGGATTACTATACCGTTAATATTTGCAATGGTTTATGAAGTTTTAGCCAGAAAACTTTTCAATGCACCCACTATGTGGGCTTATGACATGAGTAGATTTATGTATGGAGCCTTATTTATGTTGGGAGCTGGTTATGCGCTTTCAAAAGGTGTTCATATTAGAGCAGACTTTTTATACAGAAATTTTAAAACCAAAAACCAAGGAAGAATAGATTTTTGGCTTTACCTAATATTTTATTTTCCAGGACTAAGTGTATTTCTTTACATGTCAACTGGCTTTCTTCAAGAGTCTATCATGAGAGGTGAAAAGGGTATGGACACAGCATGGATGCCTTATATGTGGCCAATTAAAGCTTGTTTGTTTGTCGGAATTATTCTTTTGATTGTTCAAGGGATATCGGAATTATTTAAAAGTTATTGGGCAGCTACTAAAGGTAAGTGGCCTGGAGAGGAGAAATAATGTTAGCTGAATTTATGGATCCTGCTTTATTAGGATTTATTCTTATAGGAGTAATGCTTTTTTCAATTTTTGTAGGTTTTCCAATTTCATTTACCTTAATTTTCTTAGGTTTCGTATTTGGTTATTTGGGATTTGGTAAATTAGTATTCTATTTAATGACCTTGCAGTTTTCTATGGTCATGACAGAGCAAACACTTGCTGCAGTTCCCCTCTTTGTCTTTATGGGAATTATGATGGAACAAGCTGGATTAATGGAAAGATTATTCTCAGCTTTCCAACTCATGTTAGCTAAAGTAAGAGGCTCACTTTATTATGCTGTGCTTTTCGTTTCTGTAGTTTTTGCTGCAGCAACCGGAATTGTTGGTGCATCAGTTACCATTCTTGGGATCATGGCTGCAAAATCAATGAATAAGTCAGGATATAATGTGAGATTAGCAGCTGGAACTATTACTGCTGGTGGTACACTTGGAATTTTAATCCCACCTAGCATTATGCTTGTTGTGATGGGTCCAATAATGGAAATTCCTGTAACAGATTTGTTCGCTGCAGCAATAATACCAGGTGTATTGCTTGCAACTCTTTATGCGGCATACACAACAATTAGATGTTGGATAGATCCAAGTTTAGGACCCGTATTACCAAAAGAATTAAGAGCAACAAGTATGAAAGAAGTTTGGGTTGAATTTTTCTTAGGATTAGTTCCACCTGCAGCATTAGTGTTTGCTGCTCTTGGAAGTATCTTGTTTGGATTTGCAACACCAACAGAGGCTGCAGGGTGTGGAGCTATGGGATCTTTACTTTTAGCTTTAGCTTATAGAAAATTAACTTTCAAAAAATTACAAGACTCTCTTGTTAAAACATTAGAAATAGCAGCATTAATTATGGTTTTAGTTGCTGCATCTAACTTCTTTGGAGCTGTATTTTCAAGACTTGGAACACCCATGCTTCTTACAGAATTTTTACTTGGTCTAGAGATGAACAGATACTTAATTCTTGCAATGATTATGGTTATAATTTTTCTTTTAGGTTGGCCTCTAGAATGGGTACCAATCGTAATGATAATAGTTCCAATCATATTGCCTTTAGTAGAAGCGCTTGGTTTTAATTTAACTTGGTTTGCAATACTTGTTGCAGTTAATCTCCAGACAGCCTGGCTCTCACCACCAGTCGCCTTATCAGCATATTTTCTTAAAGGTGTTGTTCCAGAGTGGGATCTTAAAGATATTTACTACGGCATGATGCAATTTATGGTAATTCAAATTATAGGATTGATTTTAATAATAATCTTCCCACAAATAGCTTTATGGTTACCAACCTATCTATATGGACAGTAGAACTTATTAGTTTATTATAGTTTTAGTGAATCAGATCAAATCAAAAAATACTCTAATTAACTGGGAATTAGTTGCAGTTAATCCAAATGATAAAAATTGGAATTGGAAAGATCTGTTTTATTTTTGGGCAAATAATATCCAAAGTTTGATTGCCTTTTCTTTAATTGCCTCACTTTATTTAGTTTATGAATTAAATGTTTTTGTAGTTTTAACTGGAAGTTTAATTGCTTCAATATTTGTTTATTTCTTTGCAAATTTAATTGGTAAACCATCTCAAAAATATGGACTTCCTTTTCCAGTAATTTTAAGAACCTCGATTGGAATAAAAGGAGCTAAATATTTTGCTCTATTAAGAGGATTGGTTGGAATTTTCATGTTTGGAATTCAAACATATTTTTTATCAAAACTTTTTAGCTACTTAATTAGAATAACCTTATATTCTATTGATAATTCACTTTTAGATCAGGATATTTTTTTAGTATTTGTTTTTGGTTTAAATTTAATTGATTGGATAGCATTTGTTTTTGCAATTTTATTACAAGCTTTTTTATTTAGTAAAAGCCATCAGTTTAATAGACTTATAATAAAAGTTTCTGCGATTACCGTTTATTCAGGAATGCTTATATTTTTTTTAACAGTTTTTCTTTATGATGTTAAGGTTACTTCTGCTGCATTTCTTGATATTTTTTCGATACAAAACATTTTAAATAGTAGCAATGTTGCTCCATTGATTACTGTGGCAGCAACTTTATTTGCTTATTTTTCAGTAGTTATAGTCAACTACGGTGACTTTAGTAGATATGTAAAAAATGAGAGTGAATTAAAAAAAGGAAACTTAAGCTTAATATTAAATTTGATAATTTTTTCTTTCTTTGCAGTTTTTATAGTCATTGGATCAGATATTTTTCTAAACAAAAATTTAGAACTCATGGAAAGAATTTTAACAAATCCTACAGATATCATTGGTAAAATTGACAATTCTCAGTTAACTGTGATTGTCTTATTTTTTATTGTTTTTGCTTCTGCATCAACAAATTTAATAGCAAATTATGTTCCAGCTCAAAATTCATTACTGAATTTTTTTCCTCAAACTCTAGATTTAAAAAAATCTGCTATTGTTATTACGATTATTGGTTTTATTGTTGGTATGCTTTGGTTACCATTATTAAGTCAGATTGGAATATTAGCATTTGTAGATACCCTTGGTTCTTTTTTTGGCCCATTATTTGGTGTTATGGTTGTTGATTATTATTTATTAAAAAAAACTAACTTAAATAACAATGAGATTTTTTCTTTAGACGACAAGGGTATGTATTTTTATTCTAATGGTTGGCATTTGAAAGCTATCTACTCTTTAGTTTTAGGTTTTATTTTTGCAGCCTCAACTATCTGGAATGAAAGTTTAATGAGTTTTCACTCTTATTCTTGGATCATTGGAGCATTTGTATCATCTTTGACTTATTATCTTTTAGCTAGTAAATAAACCAATGCATCAGTTTGATTTAAATAATAGAACAGCAATTATCACAGGTGGAGCTCAAGGTTTTGGTCTTGATATAGCAAAAAGATTTTTAAGCTCAGGTGTTAAAACTATTATTTGGGATATAGATGAAAATGAACTTAAAAAAGCTACTAAGGAACTAAACAACCCAAATCTGTCTTATAAAGTTGTTGATGTTTCCAATTATAAAAATGTTAAAGAAACTGTAGATGAAATAACAAAATCTACTAACATTGATATTTTAATTAATAATGCTGGTATTACAGGTTCGACATCCTCTCTATGGGATTATGATGTTGATGAGTGGAATAAAATAGTACAAATAAATTTAATGGGGACTTTTAATTGTTGCAAGTGTGTTGTGCCCAATATGATTAAAAATAATTATGGTAGAATCATCAATGTTGCATCTGTAGCTGGTAAGGATGGTAACGCTAATGCTAGTGCCTACAGTTCAGCTAAAGCAGGAGCTATTGGTTTAACTAAATCATTAGGTAAAGAACTGGCTGATAAAAATATAGCTGTAAACGCTGTTACCCCAGCTGGTGCAAAAACAAGAATTCTTGATCAAATGTCAAAAGAACATGTTGCCAGAATGCTTTCTAAGGTTCCTAGAGGTAGATTTTTAGAGATAGAAGAGTTTACCTCATTAATTTGCTGGCTAGCTTCAGAAGAAAACTCATTTTCAACAGCTGCTGTTTTTGATATTAGTGGTGGTCGTTCTACTTACTAACTAGCACTTTAGAATCAATATTAAGAGACTTACTTTCTTTAGAAATAACTGGTGCCAGTAGAATTATGGACCAATATATTAATAAAACAAATATAGAAATTAATTTCATTCTATTTATATAGTATCCAATATTGATAATTTAATGATTAAAGTGTGTTCAAATATTGTTTTAAAATTTAATTTAGATATACCCCCATACTGATGAAATTTTTTTTAATATTATTAGGATATTTATTTTTAATAACAAAACCTTTGTTAGCTGAAAATGTTTACGTTTTCGATTTTACTAACGATGAGTTAAATACATTAAAAGTTAAAAAAGTTAAAGGAGAGACCAGCTGGGCTGTTGGGTCTAACGAAAATGGTAACTTTATAAGAGCAGAGGCTGAAGGTGTTGGGTCAGGCTTGGGAAAAGAAATTAGCATTGATCTTAATAAAACTCCTATTATTAATATTACATGGAAAGTTGAGAAAGATTTATCTGGAATTATTGAAAATAGTAAAAAAGGGCACGATTATGCTGCTAGAGTTTTTGTTATAAAAAAAACAGGTTCTACACCATTATCTAACAGGGCAATTAATTATGTTTTTTCAAGTAATAATGATGTTGGAAAATATTGGCCAAGTCCATATACAAAAAAATCTATTGATTATGTTCTCTCAACTACAAAAAATAACAAAAATACATGGGTTACTGTTAAAGCAAATGTGCAAAAAGATTTTAAGAAACTTCATGAAATTGATGTTACAGAAATTTCAGGTATAGCTATAATGACTGACACTGATAATTCGAAATTAAAAGCTATCTCTTATTATCAAGATATTTATTTTTCAGCTGAATAAGATTATTTAAATATTTTTTTAAGACCAATACTTAAAAAAGATAAAAGTACTGCAACAATTACATCTTCAATGGGTGCAGCATTAGGGACCAAATAATTCCAAGCAATTACACCTAAAAGCCAAATAATATAAACTTTCATTGTTATATTATATCTTAGTTTGATGCTAAAAATATTTATTTTTGATAGTATAAATTCATGCACGAAAATTTTTTTCACAATATAAAGGTTTATTATGAAGACACTGATGCTGGTGGTGTTGTTTATTATGCGAACTATTTGAGGTTTCTTGAAAGAGCAAGAACAGAAGCATTGTTTACAATCGGATTTAATAATAAAAAAATTAAAGAAGATTATGGAGCTTTAATTGTTGTTAAATCTTGTAACATTGAGTACAAAAAACCCTCCTATCTTGAAGATGAGTTAAAAATTAGATCCTTTGTTAAATCTATTACAAAGACTTCTTTTTTTATGTCACAATTTATTTCTAGAGATGACGAATTAATTGTTGAGGCAAAAGTACATTTAGTTTTTGTAGATAAAAATGGAAAACCTATAAAAGTTCCAGAGGACATTTTTAAAGTTTTTAAACCTTATTTTTGCGATAGTATAAAAATTAAATAATTTTCTTAGCCTTCTTTAACAAGCTTACCATTTTTTGTGTATTAATTATTTTTCTATTAACATTTCTTGGACTAGGGTGATAACTAGGAATTAGAATTTTATTATCAGGTAATAAATATTTTACACCGTGAATGAAGATTAATTTTTTATCAAAATGATAATTTTTTTTATAAAATTCTATACAATTATCAAATGAAACTTTGCCTAATGCTATAATAACTTTTAAATTTTTTAATAAGGTCAATTCATTTTTAAAAAATGTTGAACAGTTGGATAATTCATTTTTTAAAGGTTTATCTTCTGGAGGGACACATTTAAGAATATTTGTAATATAGGTTTTATTTAATTTTAAACCATCATCAATATGCTTAGAAGTTGATATATTCGATATGTTAGCTTTAAATAAACAGTTAAATAGAAAATCTCCAGATTTATCTCCAGTGAACGCTCTGCCTGTCCTAGTACCTCCGTGAGCTGCAGGCGCCAGACCTACAATTAATAATTTAGCTTTAATATCACCAAATCCCGTAACTGGTTTAGCCCAATAAGTATCTTTCATATTTTGTTTTCTTTTTTCTATAGAAATTTTTTTACTAAATGCAATTAACCTAGGACAACTTTTACATTTAACTATTGAATTATTTAATTTTTTGAATTTTATACTCATATATGAAATTTATAAAATTTTTTTTATTAATACTTTTATCTTTCAATATTTCAGTAAAAGCAAATTCAAATGATGAAATACAAAGTTTGTTAAAAGAAGGTAAAAAATTAATATTTATAAGACATGCAATTGCACCAGGTGGAGGTGATCCGTTAGATTTTGATATATTAAAATGTGAAACTCAACGAAATTTAAGTATAGAGGGTATTGAACAATCTAAAAACATTAGGAAGTTTTTTTCAGAAAATAATATTAAAATTGATAAGGTGTTATCAAGTGAGTGGTGTAGATGCAAACAAACAGCTCAACATGCTTTTGATAAATATGAAACAAAAAGTTTTTTAAATTCATTTTTCAGTGCAAAATTTGCAAGTAATAAAAATAAACAAATTTATGATTTAAAAAAATATATTAACGAATGGAACGGTGATAACAATTTAGTGTTAGTTACACATTATGTAACAATTCAAGAAGTACTAAACATTTCACCTTCTTCTGGAGAGATAATCATTTCAGATAAAAATTTTGATGTTCTTGCTCGACAAAATTTTTAAAAAATATAAACTAATAAAATGTCATCTAAAAAAGCCATGAAGTTAGCTCAAAAACAGGCTTATGCTAAACATAGAAGCAATATAACTAATAGTAGATTTGGTTCAAAAAAAATAAATTTTACAAGTAAAGTAAATAAGAAAAGTAAAAAATCTTAACTTTCTTTTACGAAAACTTCCACTTTATCACATGTTGAAATTTTTGAGATACCTTGCTCTCCATTTATGACTGTTTTGATTTTTATTAATGGTTTATTTTTTTCAAAGACTAGTTGGGTATAAAATTGTGGGTAACCAATTTTGTCTGTTAGTATTAAGTTCTCATCTTCATAGATAAATCTTTCAATTAAATTTTCTTGTTTAACACTAAGATCAGTAGATTTATATTTTTTAAAAGTTTTACTGTCATAAATATAATTTCTCTTCATTAAAGACTTTTCTAAATCTAAAATATATTCATTTTTAATAAAACCATCTTTTAAATTCTTACAGCCTGTTAAATACATAATTTCAGATAAAGCAAATGTCTGGAAGCTTACTAATAAGACTGAAAAGATACCAAAAAAAATTATTTTTTTACTTTTTTTCATGTTTATCAGCGTAAAAAAGTGCAATTAATAAAATTGCTGTCCAAATTATCCCTATAAAAGCTTTGGGTCCAGTTTCTGCACTCCATATATTTAAAACCAATGCTCCAAAGATTAACCCTGCAACATAAATTAATATAGCTAAAGTAGATTTACTCATTATTTAAATTCTTTTTATAAAGTGAAATTCCATTTTCAATTTTATGACCATAAGATTCTTTAAAACTCTCTAATTGCCAGCCACTCAGACGTGTTTGAATGATTGTTAAGTTTGATTTTTTCCATTCTTCTGTAGTTTCTTGCATTTTCCACATTTTTTTTTCCTCATTATTTCTTGCACATCCATAACAATATCCTGTTTGAGGATCTGTTTTACATATACTTATACATGGAGAAATAATCATTTTTTTAAATTACTAGTAAATATAATTGATTATTAATATATTTCATTATTATTGTCATTGGACAAATAGAAACTATCCTATATAAAGCCACAAGAATTGTGGGCGAATGGCGGAATTGGTAGACGCGCTGGTCTTAGGAACCAGTATTGAAAGATGTGAAGGTTCGAGTCCTTTTTCGCCTACCAACAAGTTTAAAAAATTATGAAAGTTACAGTAGAAAATAAAAAAGGTTTAAACAAAGACATTAAAGTTTTCATAGATAAAGAAACTATGAATTCTTATATGGATGAAAAATATGAAGAAATTAAAAAGACTGTTAACTTAAAAGGTTTTAGACCTGGGAAGGTGCCTAAAGAAGTTTTAAAAAGACAATTTGGCCAAGCAATTTTTAGTGAAGTTCTAGATAAAGTTCTAAAAGACACATCAGTTAAAGCTTTAGAAGATAATAAAATTAAGCCAGCCGGACAACCAAAGCTTGATCTTAAAACCTATGGTGAAGATAAGGATTTAGAATATGTAATGTCGATAACAGAACTTCCAAAAGTAGAGTTAAAGTCTGTTGAAAATATTAAATTTGATGAATATTCAGTTAAAATTGACACAAATGAAACAGATAAAAGAATTAAAGAAATTGCCAAAAGTCAGAACAATTTTAAAGAAGTTGCAGCAGATGTTAGAGCAGTAGAGGAAAATTTAGTTATTTTTGACTACAAAGCAACGATTGATGGAAAAGATTTTACTGGTGGTGAAGGAAAAAATACTCAATTAATTCTAGGTAAGGACTTATTTATTAAAGGCTTTGATAAGCAGCTTATCGGCGTTAAAAAAAATGATGAAAAATCTGTTGACGTTACTCTGCCTGAAAATTATCCACAAAAAGAATACGCAAATAAGAAAGCTAATTTTATTTGTAAAATTACAGAAGTAAAAAAATCAGAGGAAGTAAAAATAGATGATGTTTTTGCTAAAAACTTAGGTGCAAAAGATCTTGCTGATTTAAAAGTATTAGTTAGTAAACAAATTAATGATGAATATAAAAATTCTCTAGATAAATTGGCAAAAACTCAAATCTTAAAAGAAATTGAAAATTTTAAAGTAGATGAAATTCCAGAAAACTTAATTGAAGAAGAAGTTAAGATTTTATCTCAAGGTATGACTGAAGAAGATTCTAAAAAAAGTAGAAAAAATTTTGAGGAAATCGCTAAAAAAAGAATTAAAGTTGGGTTGATCTTAAATGAATTCGGTGAACAAAATAAAATCAAAGTAACCGAACAAGAAGTTCAAGCTGAAGTTCAAAAACAACTTAGAATGATGCCTGGCCAAGAAAAGATGGTTATGGAATTTTATCAAAAAAATCCATCAGCATTAGCTAGCTTAAGAGGAACCGTGTATGAAGAAAAAATTATCGATTTAATTAAAACTAAAGCAAAACCATCTAAAAAAGAAATTAGCAAAGAAGAAGCAGAAAAAATTTTAAAGGAACATCAAAAACAAGATCATAATCATGAACATGACCACAATCATGACCACGATCATCCTGAGGAAAAAAAAGCTTCAAAATCTACTAAAATTGAAAAAAAACCAAAACCCTCAGCATCTAAAAAACCTTCAACAAAAAAAGTTAGTAAAAAGTAATCACAAGTTGTATAAGTAAGAGAATCAACTTATGACAACAAATTTATTAGATCAAATGAATACTCTTGTACCTATGGTTGTTGAACAATCAAATAAAGGTGAGAGAGCTTATGATATTTATTCAAGACTTCTCAAAGAGAGAATTATTTTTTTGGTAGGACCAATAAATGATAACGTAGCATCTTTAGTTACAGCTCAACTTTTGTTTTTAGAGTCTGAGGATCCAAAAAAAGAAATCAATTTATATATCAATAGTCCTGGAGGACTAGTGACAGCAGGTCTTGGAATTTATGATACTATGCAATACATTAAACCAGATGTTTCAACATTATGTATTGGTCAAGCTGCATCAATGGGTTCATTTTTATTAGCTGCAGGTAAAAAAGGTAAAAGATTTTCTTTGCCAAATTCTAGAATTATGGTTCACCAACCTTCTGCTGGTTTTCAAGGACAAGCTACAGATATTGAAATTCATGCTAACGAAGTTTTAGCCTTGAAAAAAAGACTTAATGAGATTTATTCAAAACATACTGGAAAATCTGTTGATGATGTGAAGAAAGCACTAGAACGTGATAACTTTATGACTCCAGATACAGCAAAAGAGTTTGGTTTGATAGATGAAGTAGTTGAAAATAGATCTTAATACACAACATCTTGACACCCCTTTAAACTGATACTTGATTAGTATGAGTCTTCTATATTAAAGTAACTTTACTGATTCGTTTATAAATTATATGACAACAAATAATAAAAATATTCTTTACTGTTCTTTTTGTGGAAAGAGCCAACATGAAGTTAGAAAACTTATTGCAGGTCCAACTGTATTTATATGTGATGAATGCGTTGAACTATGCATGGATATCATCAAAGAAGAAAGTAAAGACACGTTTGTTAAACATCATGATGGGTTACCACCGCCTAAAGAAATTTGTGCTGTATTAGATGATTATGTTATTGGGCAGCCTCACGCAAAAAAAGTTTTATCAGTTGCTGTTCATAATCATTATAAGAGACTTAATTACGAGACTAAAACTAGCAAAACAGTTGAACTTTCAAAATCAAATATTCTTTTAGTTGGTCCAACTGGTTGTGGAAAAACTTTATTAGCTCAAACTCTAGCAAGAATCCTTGATGTTCCTTTCACAATGGCAGATGCAACCACTTTAACAGAAGCAGGTTATGTTGGTGAAGATGTTGAAAATATAATTTTAAAATTATTACAAGCTGCTGATTACAACGTTGAAAAAGCACAACGTGGAATTGTATACATCGATGAAGTTGATAAGATTAGCAGAAAGTCAGAAAACCCTTCTATAACTAGAGACGTGTCTGGAGAAGGTGTACAACAAGCTCTATTAAAAATTATGGAAGGGACAGTGGCAAGCGTTCCACCTCAAGGTGGCAGAAAGCATCCACAACAAGAATTTTTACAAGTAGACACTACAAATATTTTGTTTATTTGTGGTGGAGCATTCGCTGGCTTAGATAAAATAATATCTCAAAGAGATAAGGGTACATCAATAGGATTTGGTGCAAATGTAAAAAAAACAGATGATAAAAAAACAGGTGAGTGGATGAAAACTTTAGAACCTGAAGATTTGTTAAAGTATGGCTTAATCCCAGAATTTATTGGAAGACTTCCAATGATAGCTACATTAGAAGATCTTGATGAAAAATCTCTAGTTAAAATACTACAAGAACCAAAAAACTCACTAATTAAACAATACCAAGAATTATTTAAATTAGATGGAGCTAAGTTAAGTTTTAAAGAAAATGCGATAAAAGAGATTGCACAAAAAGCAATTAATAAGAAAACTGGGGCTAGAGGCCTTAGATCAATCTTAGAAAATATTTTATTAAAAACAATGTACGATCTTCCAAGTCAAGACAATGTGGAGGAAGTTATTGTAGACGCTAGTGCGGCCAAAGGACTATCTCAACCAATCATAGTTCATTCAAAAAATAGTAGCAAAACAAAGACTGACAAAACTTCTGCTGCCTAATTTCACGTTAATAAGTAATAAATAGCTATTGCAATATCATATTTAATATCCATATTTAGATGATGGATGTAAAAATTGAACGACCTTTATTACCGTTAAGAGATATTGTTGTATTTCCAAATATGGTAGTCCCATTATTTGTTGGCAGAGATAAATCTATTGCCGCTTTAAATGAAGTTATGAAAAAGGACAAAAAAATTGTTCTAGTTACTCAAAAAAATTCAGAAATAGATGACCCCAAAAAAACTGATGTTTTCATGTATGGTTGTGAAGGTAATATTCTTCAGTTATTAAAATTACCAGACGGTACAGTAAAAGTTTTAGTAGAAGGAAGTAAAAGAGTAAAAATTTTAGATTTTAAAGATAATGAGAAATTTATTATTTGTGAATATGCTCATCACCATGATGTAGTGACTAAAGATGAAGACTTAATACCACTAGCAATGACTGCTGTAAGAAGATTAGAAAAACTAACTTCAATTAATAAAAAAGTATCAAGTGAAACAATTAATAATATTAAAAAATTAACTAATGCATCACACATCGCTGATAATATCGCATCTCACCTAACAGCTACAATTTCAGAGAAGCAACAAATATTTGAAACTATAGATGTTAAGAAAAGACTGAATTCTATAATTAAAATAATGGAGAATGAAACGAGTATTATTGGAGTAGAAAAAAGAATTAGAGGAAGAGTTAAAACTCAAATGGAGAAAACTCAAAGAGAATATTATTTAAATGAACAACTTAAAGCTATTCAAAAGGAATTAGGTGAAATTGAAGATGGAAAAGATGAAACTTCAAGTTTGAATAAATTAATTATTAAAGCAAAAATGCCAAAAGATGTTGAGAAGAAATGCATGGCTGAGCTTAAAAAATTAAAAAATATGAGCCCAATGTCTGCTGAGGCTACTGTTATCAGAAATTATCTTGATTGGATGACAGATCTACCTTGGTATAAAAAAAGCCAAGTTGATATTGATCTAAAAAAAGCACTTGCAGTTCTTGATGCAGATCATTTTGGTTTAGAAAAAGTTAAAGAAAGAATTATTGAATTTTTAGCAGTCCAAAAAAGAATGGAAAAAATTAAAGGTCCAATTTTATGTTTAGTTGGTCCTCCAGGTGTTGGTAAAACATCATTAGGAAAATCAATTGCAAAAGCTACTAACAGAGAATTTGTAAGAGTTTCTGTTGGTGGTATGAGAGATGAAGCGGAAATAAGAGGACACAGAAGAACTTATATAGGCTCTTTACCTGGTAAAATTATTCAAATGATGAAAAAAGCAGGTACAAAAAATCCACTTATTCTTCTTGATGAAATAGATAAAATTGGAAATGATTATAGAGGAGATCCATCTTCTGCTTTGTTAGAAGCATTAGATCCAGAACAAAACACAACATTTAATGATCATTATCTAGAAGTTGATTATGATTTATCTGATGTCATGTTTGTTACTACAGCTAATACTTTGAATATTTTACCACCGTTATTAGATAGAATGGAAGTCATTAGATTAGCTGGTTATACAGAAGATGAAAAAATTAGTATTGCAAATAAGTATCTACTACCCAAACAGGTTAAAGATAATGGAGTTAAAGAAAATGAAATGACTTTATCTGAGGATATAATTAAAGAAATTATCCAAAGCTATACAAAAGAGTCTGGTGTAAGAAACCTAGAAAGAGAAATTTCAAAAGTAGCCAGAAAAGTTGTTAAGAAAGTAGTTTCTGGAGAAGAGAAAGAAGTTAAAATTGATTTAAAAAATTTACCAGACTATTTAGGAATTCAAAAATTTAAATTTGGTGAACTTGAAAGTAAAGATAAAATCGGTGTTGTTACTGGTTTAGCTTGGACTGAATACGGTGGGGAAATTCTTAAAATTGAAACTGTTATAATGCCAGGAAAAGGCAGAATGCAAATTACAGGAAAATTAGGTGAGGTTATGCAAGAATCTATCAAAGCTGCAAAATCTTTTATTAGATCAAAGAGTTTAGATTATGGAATCATTCCTCCTTTATTTGAAAAAAAGGATTTTCATATTCATGTTCCAGAAGGAGCTACTCCTAAAGATGGACCCTCAGCAGGTATTGGTATGGTCACTTCAATAGTTTCTGCAATCACAAATAACCCCGTCAGAAGAGATGTTGCAATGACAGGCGAGGTAACATTAACAGGTCAAGTATTACCAATTGGTGGATTAAAAGAAAAACTATTAGCAGCACACAGAGCTGGGATAAAACAAGTTATAATTCCGAAGGAAAATGAAAAAGATCTTGTTGATATGCCTAAGAAAATTATTGATGATATAAAAATTACTCCTGTTGAGCAAGCTGACGAAGTATTAAAAATAGCTTTAACAAAAGAATTAAAAAGAGTTGAGTGGGTCGAGGTTGAGAAAATTTCTCAATCTAATGATAAATCTCAAGCCAGTATTCAATAATTACCAATTTACATTATCTATTCCTTGATGTAATAGTAGCGCTTGTTTTGGGCGGTTAGCTCAGTTGGTAGAGCATCTCGTTTACACCGAGGGGGTCAAAGGTTCGAGTCCTTTACTGCCCACCAAAACAACTAAAGTGGGGGTGTAGCTCAGTTGGTTAGAGCGATCGCCTGTCACGCGATAGGTCGAGGGTTCGAGTCCCTTCACTCCCGCCACTTTTTCCCTATTAATTAACATTTATATTATTAAAAATGTGACGTAAGTACCCTTCAACAAGAGGTAAAAACTGCTATATAGACTCAAATGCTTTCAGAATTTTTAAAAGATTACTTACCAATTATTATATTTTTGATTATTGCACTTGGTCTGAGTTGTGCTTTTGTTGTTGTAAACTTAATATTATCACCAAAACATCCAGATCCAGAAAAATTATCTGCGTATGAATGTGGTTTTGAACCCTTTGAAGATTCAAGAATGGAATTTGATGTAAGGTTTTATTTAGTGGCAATTCTATTTATAATCTTTGATTTAGAGATAGCTTTCCTTTTTCCTTGGGCAATATCATTGGGTAATATTGGAGGTCTTGGCTTTACTTCAATGATGATATTTTTATTCATTCTTACGGTTGGATTTATTTATGAATGGAAAAAAGGTGCACTAGACTGGGAATAAAATTTTAGATTATGAACTTAGAAAATAAAAATAAAGAAATTCCTGAAGAATTTAAAAAACTTGCTGAAGACTTTAGTAAAAATGGTTTTATCACAACTTCACTTGATAATTTAATAAACTGGTCAAGAGCTGGTTCATTACACTGGATGACTTTTGGTTTAGCTTGCTGTGCTGTTGAGATGATGCAAACAGCAATGCCAAGATATGATTTAGAAAGATTTGGTGCTGCACCAAGGGGGTCACCAAGACAATCTGATGTTATGATTGTAGCTGGAACTTTAACTAATAAAATGGCACCGGCATTAAGAAAAGTTTATGATCAAATGCCTGAACCGAGATATGTTATTTCGATGGGTAGTTGTGCAAATGGTGGTGGTTATTATCACTACTCTTATTCTGTAGTCCGTGGTTGTGATAAGATAGTACCTGTGGATATTTATGTGCCAGGATGTCCTCCATCAGCTGAAGCATTACTTTATGGAATCTTGCAATTACAAAAAAAAATTAGAAACAAAGGATCTTTTGAAAGATAATTTATATGCAAAATTTAATTGATCTTGAAAAAAAAATTAACTCGGAACTTACAACTAAAATTAAAAAAACTGAGATTAGACATGAACAGTTATATATTAATATTGATAATGAAGATTTGATAGATGTAACGTTATTTATTAAAAGTAACGAGAATACAAAATTTAGACAGTTAATTGATATTACAGTTGTTGATTACCCTGAAAATGCTCAACGTTTTAAAGTTGTGTATTTGTTTTTAAGTCATGAATTTAATCAAAGAATTATATTAAGTTACCTAATAAGTGAAAATGAAGTTATTCCATCATTAACACCCATTTATCCTGCAGCAAATTGGATGGAGAGAGAAGTTTTTGATATGTATGGAGTTAAGTTTAAAGACCATCCAGATATGAGAAGAATACTTACTGATTATGGCTTTGAAGGACACCCCTTAAGAAAAGATTTCCCTCTAACTGGTCATACTGAAGTTAGATATAGCGAAGATCAAAAGAAAGTTATTAGTGAACCAGTTAAGTTAGAGCAAAATTATAGAAATTTTGATTACGAAAGCCCTTGGGAAGGAACAAAATATATTAAAGATCAAACTGACCTAGAAAATGACAAAAAAAATTAAAACATTAAATCTAAATTTTGGACCACAGCACCCTGCAGCGCATGGTGTATTAAGATTAATTTTAGAATTAGATGGAGAAGTTGTTGAAAAAGCTGATCCACATATTGGTCTTCTACACCGGGGAACAGAAAAGTTAATAGAAAATAAAACGTATATGCAAGCAGTCCCTTATTTTGACAGACTTGATTATGTTGCTCCAATGAATCAGGAACATGCTTTTGCTTTAGCTATAGAAAAAATTTTAAAGATAAATGTTCCAATTAGAGCCCAATTAATCAGAGTAATGTTTTGTGAAATTGGAAGAATATTAAGTCATATATTAAATGTTACAACTCAAGCTCTTGATGTAGGCGCTTTAACTCCATCACTATGGGGTTTTGAAGAACGTGAAACATTAATGACATTTTATGAAAGAGCATCTGGTTCAAGACTACATGCCAATTACTTCAGGGCCGGTGGTGTTCATCAAGATTTACCGATGGGTCTTGAAGAGGATATAGGTAATTTTTGTGAGTCGTTCCCGAAGATAATAGATGATCTAGAAACATTATTGACTGACAACAGAATATTTAAACAGCGAAATGTTGATATAGGAATTGTAACCAAGGAAGATGCGTTAGATTATTCTTTTAGCGGTGTTATGATTAGAGGCTCTGGAGTTCCTTGGGATCTAAGAAAATCTCAACCTTATGACTGTTATGAACAACTAGAATTTAAAATTCCAGTAGGAAAAAATGGAGACTGTTTTGATAGATATTTATGTAGAATTGAAGAAATGAGAGAAAGTGTTTCAATAATCAAACAATGTTTAAGTAAAATGGAAAAAGGACCAATTAAATCATTAGATGGAAAAATTAGTCCTCCACCTAAAAAAGATATTAAACAATCAATGGAAGCTTTAATTCATCACTTTAAATTATTCACTGAAGGTTATCGTGTTGACAAAGATGAAATTTATACTGCTGTTGAAGCACCAAAGGGTGAATTTGGTGTTTATTTAATATCTGATGGAACCAGCAAACCTTACAAATGTAAAATTAGAGCTCCTGGCTTTTCTCACCTACAAGCAATGGATTATTTGATTAAAGGTCATATGCTTGCTGATGTACCTGCTGTTTTAGGTTCGTTAGATATTGTTTTTGGAGAGGTTGATAGATAATGAGTTTAAGAAAACCTGCAAAAGAACAACCAGAAAAATTTGAATTCACAGCAGATAGTCTAGCTGCAGCAAAAGAAATGATTTCCAAATATCCAGAAGGAAAACAACAAAGCGCTGTAATGGCATTACTATATATCGTTCAAAAACAAAATGATAACTGGATACCACTTGCAGCAATGAAATATATCGGAAAGTTTTTAGATATGCCTTATATAAAAGTTTATGAGGTGGCCACTTTTTATACAATGTATAACCTATCACCAGTTGGAAAACACTTTATTCAAGTTTGCACAACTACACCATGCATGATCAGAGGAGCTTATAAACTTGTTGAAGCATGCAAAGAAAAAATTTCAGAAAATGAAAATGAATTATCCACTGATAAATCATGCTCATGGA
Source organism: Candidatus Pelagibacter sp. PS_23 (assembly GCF_059417905.1). Lineage (NCBI taxonomy): Bacteria > Pseudomonadati > Pseudomonadota > Alphaproteobacteria > Candidatus Pelagibacterales > Candidatus Pelagibacteraceae > Candidatus Pelagibacter > Candidatus Pelagibacter sp. PS_23. The sequence goes on from NZ_CM182071.1 coordinate 443,025, forward strand.
TGGAAGTTGAATGTTTGGGTGCATGCGTTAATGCCCCAATGATGCAAATTAATGATGACTATTATGAAGACCTAGATAAAGAAAAAACTTTAAAAATTTTAGATGAGATACTTGACGGTAAGACGCCAAAGCCAGGATCTTATAGAGGAAGAGTTAATAATGAACCTGAAAATAACAGAAAAACACTTTTGGATTTAAAAAATGCTTAACGATAAAGATAGAATATTTCAAAACCTATATAATGATAAAGGTTTAGATGTTGAGTCTTCAAAAAATAGAGGCGACTGGGTAGATACTGCTGAAATAATAAAAAAAGGTAGAGAATGGATTATAGAAGAAGTTAAATCATCGGAATTAAGAGGAAGAGGTGGTGCTGGATTTCCTACGGGTCTTAAATGGTCTTTTGCTCCAAAAGAACTTGGTTCTAGACCTCACTATCTAGTTATAAATGGTGATGAATCTGAACCTGGCACATGTAAGGATCGTGATATTTTAAGGTTTGAACCTCACAAATTAATAGAAGGATGTTTGATTGCTGCTTACGCAGTTCAGGCCCATGTTTGCTATATTTATATACGCGGCGAATATTTTATTGATGGACAAAAACTTCAAAAAGCAATCGATGAAGCTTATGAAAAAAAACTTATAGGAAAAAATGCCTCTGGTACTGGCTGGGACTTAGATATTTATATTCATTATGGAGCAGGCGCTTATATATGTGGTGAAGAAACAGCACTCCTAGAAAGCATCGAAGGTAAAAAAGGTCAGCCAAGATTAAAACCTCCTTTTCCAGCTTTAATAGGATTATACGGATGTCCAACAATAATTAATAACGTGGAAACTATAGCTGTTGTTCCGACGATTTTGAGAAAAGGTGGTAAATGGTTTGCGTCATTAGGAAAAGCGAAAAATACAGGAACTAAAATATTTTGTATATCTGGAAATGTTAATAAACCATGTAACGTTGAAGAGGAAATGAGTATATCTCTTAAAGAGTTAATAGAAGTACATGCTGGCGGAGTAATTGGTGGATGGGATAATCTACAAGCAGTAATACCAGGTGGATCTTCTATGCCTATCATACCAAAAAAAACATGTGAAACTTTAACAATGGATTTTGATTCACTTGTTGCTGAGAAAAGTGGTTTAGGAACCGCAGGTATTGTCGTTATAAATAATGATCAGGATATTATTAAATGTATGGCAAGAATTGCTAGATTTTATAAACATGAAAGTTGTGGACAGTGCACACCATGTAGAGAAGGTTCTGGATGGATGTGGAGAATGTTAGAAAGAATGGCTAAGGGAGAAGCGTCAAAAGATGAAGTAGAAATGCTTGGTGATGTTACAAATCAAATTGCTGGTCATACTATTTGTGCTTTTGGTGAGGGATCTTCATGGCCTGTCCAGGGTTTGTTAAGACATTTTAGAAAAGAAATTGAGGAACGAAACAATTTTGAACCAACAATAAAAAAAAATAATGAAGTTCCTTATTTAGTCGATCAACATTTATTGGATAAAAAAAATGCCTAAATTAAAAGTTAACAATATTGAAGTTGAAGTTGAAGATGGCTTAACAGTCTTACAAGCTTGTGAAAAAGCTGGAGTTGAAATTCCAAGATTTTGTTATCACGAAAAACTTTCAATTGCTGGAAATTGTAGAATGTGCCTAGTTGAAATGGAAAAATCTCCAAAACCAGTTGCTTCATGTGCGATGCCTGCTGCTGAAGGTATGAATATTAAAACGAATACTGAATTTGTTGAAAAAGCAAGAAAAGGTGTGATGGAATTTTTACTTGCAAATCACCCATTAGATTGTCCTGTATGTGATCAAGGTGGCGAATGTGATCTTCAAGATCAATCAATGTTTTATGGGGTAGATAAATCTAGATTTAAAGAAAATAAAAGACAAGTTCCTGAAAAAAATATGGGTCCTTTAATTAAAACTCAAATGACTAGGTGTATCCATTGTACTAGATGTGTTAGGTTTGCAACAGAAATTGCTGGTGTACCAGAAATAGGAGCAATAGGACGTGGTGAAGATATGCAAATAACTACTTACCTTGAGCAATCAATGCAATCAGAATTATCTGCTAATGTTGTTGATTTGTGTCCTGTTGGAGCTTTAACATCTAAACCATATGTTTTTGAAGCAAGACCTTGGGAATTAAAAAAGACCGAATCTATTGATGTTATGGATGCTATTGGCTCTAATATAAGAGTTGATACCTATGGCTGGGAAGTTAAGAGAATTTTACCAAGAATAAACGAAGACATTAACGAGGAATGGATTTCTGACAAAACAAGACATGCTTGCGATGGTTTATCAAATCAAAGACTAGATACACCTTATATTAAGTATAATGGAAAATTTGAAAAAGCATCATGGTCTGAAGTTTTTAATATAATTAAATCTAAGTTTAAAAACACTGATAAAGAAAAAATCTGTGGGTTAACTGGTGATTTAGTCAATATGGAAACACTTTATATATTTAAAGAATTTTTTAATAAAACATTAGGTTCTCAAAATATAGAGTCTAGAGATAATTACAGTTATTTAAATACAGAAAAGCGAGAAAATTATTTATTCAACTCATCAATTAATGGAATTGAAGAAGCTGATTTTATTTTCCTTTTAGGGACAAACCCTAGATTTGAAGCAACTATTTTAAATGCCCGAATTAGAAAATCCTATCTTCAAAACAAAACTAAAATTATTTCGCTAAATGAAGTAGGTGACCTTACATACCCTTACCAGTCTTTAGATGGAAACACTGAAACTGTTAAAAAAATTATCGAAGGTAAACATGAGGTATCTGATTTAATTAAACAAGCAAAGAAACCTATGATTATAATGGGTCAATCTGCACTAAAAAGTAAATCATCTAAATATATTTTTGAATCAATCAAGCAATTTTTAGGTGAAAATAATAAACTTTCCAATGATTGGAATGCTTTAAATATAATTTCTGAAAATGCATCCACGGTAGGTGCGTTTGATCTTGGGGTATATAAAACAACTGATGGTGACAATGAAGTTTTGAAAGACTTGGAAGATCACAAGTTTGAAATTGTTTATCTTCTAGGTCTAGACACTATTAATTTTGAAAAAAAAAATGAGTTTATTATTTATCAAGGCTCTCATGGAGACAAAGGAGCGGAAATAGCAGACATTATTTTGCCAGGGGCTGCTTATACAGAACAAAATGGTTATTTTACAAATTTAGAAGGTAAATTACAAAAAGCCTACAAAGCATCTTATCCACCAGAACTTGCAAAAGATGATTGGGTAATAATAAATGAACTTGCAGAGTCCATGAATCATAGAAAATTATTTAATGATAAAGATGAGCTGGATAGCAGTTTAATTAATCAGATAAATCTACATATTGAAAAAAATAACTCTTTAACTTCATCAAAAGTTAAGGAATTAATTTTTGAAAATGAATTGATTAAAATAGATAATGATTATTATTATTCAAATGTAATTGCTAGAGCTTCAAAAACTATGTCTGAGTGTAGACATTTAAAAGCAGATTTAAAGTCTACAGGAACAGAAGGTTAATTTATGGAATATCTTAATATTATTTTTTTACAAACTTACAAAATATTATTTTTATTAGTTCCTGTTTTAGTTTCTGTGGCTATGATTGTGTGGCTTGACCGACGTATTTGGGCCTTTGTACAAAAAAGGCAAGGACCTAATGTTGTTGGACCTTTTGGTTTGCTTCAATCATTAGCTGATGCATTAAAATATATTTTTAAAGAAGTTATAATTCCTTCAAGTTCAAATAAAGTAATCTTTATACTAGCACCAATTGTAACTATGACTTTGGCCTTAGTTTCGTGGGCTGTTATTCCATTCAGCACAACTCAAGTATTGGCTGATATTAATGTAGGTGTCCTTTATTTATTTGCTGTTTCTTCTTTAGGTGTTTATGGAATTATTATGGGTGGTTGGGCTTCAAATTCAAAATATCCTTTTTTAGGCGCTATTAGATCTGCCGCACAAATGGTTTCTTACGAAGTATCAATTGGAGTCATTATTATTAACGTTTTGCTTTGTGTTGGTTCACTAAATTTAAACGATATAATTATGGCTCAGGAAAATTTATGGTTTATAATTCCATTATTTCCAATGTTTGTGATTTTCTTTATTTCTGCATTAGCGGAGACAAACAGACCGCCATTTGATTTGCCTGAAGCAGAAGCAGAACTTGTTGCGGGTTATCAAACTGAATATTCAGGCATGATGTATGCAATGTTTTGGCTTGGAGAATATGCAAATATTCTTTTGATGTGCGCTATGGGGTCAATACTTTTTTTAGGTGGGTGGCTATCGCCCATTGATCTTTATCCATTTAACTTAATTCCAGGCGCAATTTGGATGATTTTTAAAATATTATTCTTATTTGTTTTGTTTGCCTTGGTTAAAGCTATTGTTCCAAGATATAGATACGATCAATTAATGAGACTAGGATGGAAGATATTTTTACCATTATCATTAACATGGGTAGTTCTAACAGCTAGCTATTTGTTTTACTTCAACTTATTACCAGTTAATTAATTATGAAAATTTCAAGAATATTTAAAACAATTTTTTTATTAGATTTTTTAGGTGGCTTAAATATTGCTATCAAAGAAATATTTAAATCTAAAAAAACAATAAATTACCCTTTTGAAAAAGGAAAAATAAGCCCAAGATTTAGAGGTGAACATGCTTTAAGAAGATATCCTAACGGTGAAGAAAGATGTATTGCATGTAAGTTATGTGAAGCTGTGTGTCCAGCTCAAGCAATCACAATTGAATCCTCTGAAAGAGCTGATGGTAGCAGAAAAACTACTAGATATGATATTGATATGATGAAATGTATTTATTGTGGTCTTTGTGAAGAGTCTTGTCCAGTTGATGCTATTGTACAGGGGCCTAATTTTGAATTTTCAACTGAAACAAGAGAAGAGCTTTATTATAATAAAGAAAAATTACTCGATAATGGAGATAGATGGGAAAATGTTTTAGCAGCCAATATTAAAGCTGATAACCCTCACAGATAATTATGTTAGCGCACGCAATATTTTTTTATACGTTTTCTTTTATAGCAATTGTTTCTGCTATAATGGTAACAGTATCTAAAAACACCGTTCATTCTGTTTTCTTTTTAATTTTAGATTTCATAAGCATTTCATGCCTATTTATAATGATTGGCGCTGAATTTTTGGGAATGATCATGTTGATTGTTTATGTAGGTGCGGTTGCTGTTTTATTTTTATTTGTAGTTATGATGTTAAATGTAGCTCAACAAAAAAATCAGTGGTTTAGTGCACAGGAAAGTTCAAAACATATACCTATTGGACTAATAGTAAGTGTTATAATATTTTTCGAATTAATAATCGTAATTGGTGGATGGAAATATAAACCTGATCTTGTCTCGGCAATGTCTTTAACAATAGATAAAAATATAACCAATACTCATTCAATTGGTTACGTTCTATATACAGATTACATTCATGTTTTTCAGTTAAGTGGAATGATTTTATTAGTTGCAATGATAGGTGCTATTGTTCTTACATTTAGACAAAGATCTGGAGTTAAAAGACAAAGTTATTTTAGTCAAATATCTCGTGAAAGATCAGATGGTGTTGAATTAATTGATGTTGAGAACAATAAAGGAGTTAAATCTGATGATTAGTATAGGTTTAGGTCACTATCTTACATTGGCTGCAATAATTTTTACTATCGGCATAGTCGGATTATTTTTAAATAGAAAAAATATTATAGTAATTTTAATGAGTATTGAGCTTATTTTATTAGCTGTAAATATTAATTTAGTTTCATTTTCAATATTTTTAAACGATATTTCTGGTCAAATATTCACTCTTTTTATATTAACTGTTGCAGCGGCAGAGGCGGCAATAGGTTTAGCAATTATTGTTGTCTATTATAGAAACTCATCAACAATTGATGTTGAGAAAATTGACAGTTTAAAAGGATAATATGGAATTAGCTTTAATATTTCTTCCATTATTAGCCTCAATAACTTCAGGTTTTTTTGGTAAATATTTAGGTGATAGGAATTCAGAAATTATAACTAGTCTTTTTGTGTCAATTTCAGCGTTACTTTCAATTATATTATTCTATCAAGTAATTGTTAACGGATATGAAAGTAATGTAGTTGTAGCAACTTGGATTAACTCTGGAACTTTAGATGTTAATTGGTCTATTAAAGTTGATGCTTTATCATCTGTAATGCTTGTTGTTGTAACTTTAGTTTCAGCTTTAGTGCATATTTACTCAATTGGTTATATGTCTCATGATCCGCATAAACCAAGATTCATGGCTTATTTGTCACTTTTCACTTTTTCAATGCTAACATTGGTTACCTCTGATAATTTTCTTCAGCTATTTTTTGGATGGGAGGGTGTAGGGCTTTGTTCATATTTCTTGATTGGTTTTTGGTTTAAAAAAGAAACAGCAAATGCAGCTGCAATAAAAGCCTTTGTGGTAAATAGAGTAGGTGATTTTGGCTTTGCTTTAGGAATTTTTTTAATCTTTTATTTATTTGGTACTGTAAACTATGTAGAAGTTTTTAATCAAATTCCACAAATTGTTGAAAAAAAACTTTTATTTTTAGGAATGAATGTTGGAGCAATTGATTTAATTTGTATTCTTTTATTCATAGGTGCAATGGGTAAATCAGCACAAATTTTCTTACACACTTGGTTGCCAGATGCCATGGAAGGCCCCACACCAGTTTCAGCTTTAATTCATGCGGCTACCATGGTTACAGCTGGTGTTTTTTTAGTTGTAAGATGTTCTCCAATTTTTGAATACTCACCTCTTACACTAAATATAATTACTGTTGTTGGAATGACTACAGCTTTTTTTGCTGCAACTGTAGCTTTAGTGCAAACTGATATAAAAAAAATAATTGCATACTCAACTTGTAGTCAGCTTGGTTATATGTTTTTTGCGGCAGGAGTAGGTGCTTATAATGTTGCTATGTTTCACTTATTTACTCATGCCTTTTTCAAAGCTTTACTTTTTTTAGGTTCTGGATCTGTAATTCACTCATTTAAAGATGAGCAAGATATTAATAAGATGGGAGGTGTTTATAAAAAACTTCCATACACCTATATATTTATGATTATTGGAACATTAGCTCTAACTGGTTTTCCATTCTTATCTGGTTTTTATTCAAAAGATGCAATTATAGAATTTGCGTATCTTAAAGGAAATACAACAGGATATTATGCAGCAGGTGTAGGAATTTTGACTGCTGTTTTAACATCAATTTATTCTTGGAGATTAATTTTTAAAACGTTTCATGGTGATTATAATAATAAAAAAATTAATATTAACGAAATGCACGAATCCCCATTAGTAATGCTTTTACCTTTATTTATACTTGCTATTGGAGCTATTTTTGCTGGTTTTTTATTTAAGGATTTGTTCATTGGTAATAGTAGTGGAAATAGTTTTTGGGGAGATTCAATTAAATTTTTAAATCCATTAAGTACAGAACATCCTCCTTTATGGTTTCTTTTAACTACACCAGCACTTGTATTAACCTCCATTCCAATTGCTTATTATTTATTTGTTAAAGATAAAGATATTCCAAATCGAATTGCTCAATCCAATAAACCATTACATAATTTTTTAATAAACAAATGGTATTTCGATGAACTTTATGATGTTTTGTTCATTAAATTTTCAAAAAATTTAGGAATATTTTTTTGGAAGGTGGTTGATGTTAAAATTATTGATAAATTTGGACCAGATGGAGTTTCTTCATTGATTAATAGGCTATCTTTAAAAGCAAGTAAATTTCAAAGTGGATTTATCTATCAATATGCATTTATGATATTATTAGGATTTTCTGCGTTATTAACATTTTTAATTTTGAATTAATGAATTTTCCAATTTTATCATCTTTAATTTTACTTCCTGTAGTGGGCTCTTTGTTTCTATTATTTTCCAAAGATAAGAATTCTAATACAGGTAAATATGTTGCTTTATTTACATCGTTTGTTAACTTTTTGATTTCTTTATACCTTTGGTATCAGTTTGACCCAACCACTTCTGATTTTCAGTTTGTTGAAGATAGAGAATGGTTAAAGGGAATTATTAATTATAAGATAGGTATTGATGGAATATCAATCTTATTTATAGTTTTAACTGCGCTAATAACACCACTTTGTATAATCTCAGTTAACAATACTGTTAAAGACAGACTTAGAGATTTCCTGATTGCTATCTTAGTAATGGAAAGTTTAATGATTGGTGTTTTTTGCTCTCTTGATCTTGTTATATTTTATTTATTTTTTGAAGCTGGATTAATACCTATGTTTTTAATAATTGGAATATGGGGTGGAGCAAGAAGAGTATATTCAGCATTTAAATTTTTCTTATACACATTACTTGGTTCTGTTTTAATGCTAATTGCTATAATTTCGATCTACTGGATATCAGGAACCACAGATATAACTCAGCTTTATGAACTTGGTATAGACACTAAATATCAAAATTTATTATGGTTAGCTTTCTTTAGTTCTTTTGCTGTCAAAACTCCAATGTGGCCTGTACACACTTGGTTGCCAGATGCACACGTTGAAGCGCCTACTGCTGGCTCTGTTTTGCTTGCAGCTATATTACTTAAAATGGCTGGTTATGGGTTTATTAGGTTTTCTTTAGGACTTTTCCCAGTAGCTTCTGATTTATTTACGCCTCTAGTCTATGCCTTGAGTTTGATTGCTATTGTATACACATCTCTTGTTGCGCTGATGCAAGAAGACATGAAAAAGTTAATAGCGTATTCTTCAGTTGCACACATGGGATTTGTTACATTAGGTATTTTTACAATTACCCAACAAGGTATTGAAGGAAGTATAGTTCAAATGATAAGTCATGGTTTGGTTTCAGCAGCATTGTTTTTATGTGTTGGAGTTGTTTATGATCGTATGCACTCCAGATTAATAGCAACTTACGGTGGCTTAGTTTCGGTTATGCCTAAATATTCTATATTATTTATGCTTTTCACTTTAGCTGCATTAGGCTTACCCGGTACTAGTGGTTTTATAGGTGAATTTTTAATACTAATGGGGGCATTTAAAGATAATTTCTTAGTAGCAGTTATAGCTAGTTTAGGTGTTATTTTTGGCGCCGCATATATGTTGTGGCTATATAGAAGAGTTGTATTTGGAGAGATTAAAAATAAAGAACTTTTAAAAATGCCTGACCTTAATAATTCAGAAAAATTTATTTTGTGGTGTTTAGCAATACCAGTTTTATTTTTTGGATTTTATCCAGAGCCTCTTATTAATACGATTGAAATTTCTGTAAAAGATTTAATAGAGATGTACAATTTTAACTTAAATATGAATATAACAGAGGTACAAAATTAATGGATAATTTAAATTTTATACTACCTGAAATATTTATATCTTTGTCTATAATGTTTTTATTGCTTCTTGGAGTTTATAAAAAGAATAGCTCAAATATAGTTCATAATCTTGCAGTAGGATCTTTACTTATTACGGGTATTTTAATTTTTAATAATCCGTTAGATCAAAATATTTCACTATTTAATGATGGTTACGTTGTGGATAATCTTTCATCATTTATGAAAATACTCACTATTTTAGGAGGTGCATTTGTTTTATCAATTTCAACAAGATATCTCAAAATATTTAAGATTTTTTTAATAGAATATCCAGTTTTAATTCTTTCTTCAATTTTAGGCATGATGGTAATGATCAGTTCAAATGATCTTATGGTTTTTTATATAGGTCTTGAGTTGCAATCTTTAGCTTTATATGTGTTAGCATCATTTAATCGAGATCAATTAAAGTCTTCAGAGTCTGGACTAAAATATTTTGTTTTGAGTGCTTTATCATCAGGATTATTGTTGTATGGATGTTCTTTGGTTTATGGGTTTTCTGGATCAACTAATTTTAATGTTATTGGTGATTTAATGAATTCATCTCATTATGGTTTAACATTTGGAATTGTTTTTATACTTGTTGGTTTGGCATTTAAGATATCAGCTGTACCATTCCATATGTGGGCACCAGATGTGTATGAAGGCTCTCCAACTGCTGTCACATTATTCTTTGCAATTGTACCAAAAGTTGCAGCTCTTACGGTTTTCATAAGATTTTTATATATACCTTTTGTTAATATGATCGATCAATGGCAACCTATATTAATATTTTTATCAATCGCCTCTATGATCTTTGGTGCTATTGCTGCAATTGGTCAAAATAATCTTAAAAGGTTGATTGCATATAGTTCAATTGGTCATATGGGTTATGCTCTAGCTGGTTTGTCTACAGGTTCAAACGAAGGCATTCAAAGCTCCATTGTATATATGTCGATATACTTGGTTATGAATCTTGCCTTTTTTAGTTCCCTATTGATGTTAAAGAGAAATGATGCTTACTATGAAACCATTGATGATTTATCAGGGCTATCAAAAAATCATCCAATTTTATCATTATCATTACTAGCTATTCTTTTTTCATTAGCAGGGATTCCTCCACTAGCTGGTTTTTTTGCAAAATTTTATATTTTTAAAGCTGTCATAGAGCAGTCAATGTACTTCTTGGCTATTGTGGGTCTTTTATCAACAGTAATAGCTGCATTTTATTATCTCAAAATAATTAAGGTTATTTACTTTGATAAAGAAAAAGAAAGTTATGACACAGATCATAATATTTGGCTAAAAGGATCCCTGACTTTTTCAACATTATTAATTCTCTTATATTTTATTTTTCCAAGCAAATTAGTGGAAATTGTATCTAGAATTAATATTATTTAATGAAATTAAAAAAGTTTAATTTTAAAACTGTAAATAGTACTAACGATCTAGCCATACAAATAATTAAAAAAACCAATAATAAATCTGGAATTATAATTGCTGAAAAACAAAAAAAGGGAAGGGGTCAATATGGAAAAAAATGGACTTCTTTTAAAGGAAATTTATTTGTTAGTATTTTTTTTAAAATTAACAAAGTCCAATTATCATTGAAAGATTTAACAAAAGTTAACTGTCTTTTAGTTAAAAAATTATTATCAAAATTTTATAATGGTAAAATTACAATTAAAAAACCAAATGATTTATTAATTAATAGAATGAAAATTTCAGGTATTTTACAAGAAATATTAACCAAATCTGGTGAAAAATTTATTGTTGTTGGAGTGGGTATAAATTTGACTAAGAGTCCAATTATAAAAAACTATTTAACTACAAATTTGTTTGACTTAACTGGTACCAAAATTACCCCTAATTATGCTGCTTTAAGGTTAAAAAAAATTTATGAAACTTTTATTCCAATGTTTCCTAAATTTAATATAAAAAACTTAGATAGAAATTTAAAATGATTATTGTTGGCGATATAGGAAATACTGAAACTAAAATTTGTTTAGTAAACTCTAAAAACATTATTATTAAACGTGTTACTTTATTAACAAAAAAAATAAATCACTCCTCACTTAATAAATCTTTACTTGGCCTAAATTTAAAAAATAAATCAATTAAAAAATGTTTATTTTGCAGCGTCGTACCAAAAAAATTTAATGCAGTTAAAATCTTTTTTAAAAAAGTTTATAAAATTAAGTGTCACGAACTAAAAAAACTTAATTTAAATAAATTGATTAAGATTAAAGTTAATTATAAACAAATTGGTTCAGATAGATTAGCAAATGCAATTAGCATCATTAATAATAAGGATAATTTTATAATTTTAGACTTTGGAACTGCAACCACATTTGATGTTTTGATTAAAAATACTTATCATGGTGGCGTTATAGCACCTGGTGTTAAACTCTCATTGGATACATTAACCGATAAAGCATCACAAATTCCAAAGATCAATTTAAAAAAAACAAATAGAGTAATTGGTTTAAACACTATTAGTGCTGTTAGAGCAGGTTTTTTTTGGGGATATGAGGGTTTAATTGACAATATTGTTAATTTAATTAAGAAAGAGACTAAGATGTCCTTTAAAATTATTATTACTGGAGGATTTTCTGGTTTATTCAAAAATTCAATAAAAACGAAAGTTACATTAAATAAAGACATAACAATTAAAGGCCTAATCAGAGCCACTACTTTAATTAAATAAATATGAAAGATGAATTATTATTTTGCCCTCTAGGAGGGTCCGGAGAAATTGGTATGAATATGAACCTATTTGCCTACGGTAAACCTGGTGAGCATAAATGGATCATGGTTGATATTGGGGTTACATTTGCTGATGATACTTTACCCGGTATTGATCTTATTTACCCAGATCCTGGATTTATTGTTGATAAAAAAGATGACCTTTTAGGAATTATTTTAACTCATGCACATGAAGATCATATTGGTGCGATCGCACATCTTTGGCCTCAACTTAAATGTAAAATCTTTGCAACTCCATTTACAGCGGTTTTAATAAAAGAAAAATTTAAAGAAAAAAATATAGATGTAACCAAGTTTCTCAAAATAGTTCAATTAAATGGAACAGTAAATTTAGATCCATTTAAAATAGAATATATAACTCTAACTCACTCAATCCTTGAGCCCAATGGTCTTAGAATTGAAACTCCAGCAGGTGTAATATTGCATACTGGTGATTGGAAGATTGATCCTGAGCCACTTATTGGTGAAAAGATCAATTCAGATAGACTTAAAGAAATTGGTAATGAGGGTGTGCTTGCTATGATTTGTGATTCAACAAATGTATTTAGCATGGGTAAAGCTGGTTCAGAGTTAGATGTTAGAAAAAGCTTATTAAATATCATGGGTAGCCTTAAAAAGAGAATTGTAATGGCTTCTTTTGCTTCAAATGTTGCACGTATGGAAACAGCTTTTTATTGTGCAGAAAAAACTGGTAGACAAATATCTTTAGTAGGAAGGTCCATGCATAGAATATTTAAAGCAGCAAGACAATGTGGTTATTTAAAAAATGTTATAGAACCTGTCGATGCGCGTGATGCCAAAAAAATTGCTAGAGAAAAAATAGTTTATCTTTGTACAGGTAGCCAAGGGGAACCTATGGCAGCACTAATGAGAATTTCTAGTAATACTCACCCGGATGTATTCATTGAAAAAGATGATGCTGTTATTTTTTCTTCAAAAATTATTCCAGGTAATGAGAAAAAATTGTATAAATTACAAAATCAACTAGTTAAAGATGGTGTTGAAGTTATTTCAGAAGAAAGCGAATTTGTTCATGTTTCTGGACATCCCAATAGAGATGATCTTAGAGAGATGTACGATTGGGTAAAACCTCAATGTGCAGTTCCTGTTCATGGTGAACACAGACATATGATTGAGCATATGAAGTTTGCTAAAGAAATGAAAGTTCCACATCCTGTTCAAGTTGAAAATGGAGATATTGTAAAATTAGCACCTGGCAAACCACATGTTTTTGATAAAGCACCAAGTGGTAGACTTTATTTGGATGGTAATATGAGTGTAGAAGAAGATGCTCAATCAATCAAAGATAGAAAAAACATTAGTGCAAATGGATATATGGAGGTTACTATTTTAATTACTGCAAAAGGTAATATCCACAAAAGACCGGTATTAACTTTTAGAGGACTGCCTGTTTATGATGTCGATGAGTTTATATACGAATTAGAAGAAGCAATCGAAAAAACAACTAGAACTTTTTCTATAAAAAGTAAAAAGCAAGAATTTAATTTAATTGATGCTTTAAAAATAACATGTAGAAAATGTGCTAAAGATTTCACTGGTAAAAGACCATTTATCAATATCAACCTAGTAAGAATTTAAATGAGTGCAACAGGTCTTGCTATAATTTATATAATAATTTGGTGGATAGTTTTTTTTACAATCCTTCCAATTGATGTAAATAGACAAAAATCTATCAAAATTGATGGTGAAGACGCAGGTTCTCCTGAAAATCCTAAGATGCTAAAAAAATTCATTTTTTGTACTGGTATTACAACAGTTATTTTCGTGATAATTTATTTATTGATAAAATATGAATATTTAAATTTAAGATATATAATTAATTAAAATGTACATTTCAAAGTCATTCATTCCAATATTAAAAAATAACCCATCAGAAGCAAAAATTAAATCACATCAGTTAATGCTAAGGGTTGGTATGATTAAACAATCCTCAGCAGGTATTTATTCATGGCTACCTTTAGGTTTTAAGGTGATGAAAAAAATTGAACAAATAGTAAGAGAAGAACAAAATAAAATTGGTGCCCAAGAAATACTTATGCCAACTATACAGCCCAGTGATATTTGGAAAGAAAGTGGTCGTTATGACGATTATGGTGATGAAATGCTTCGTATTAAAGACCGTCAAGGTAGAGAAATGCTTTATGGACCAACCAATGAAGAGTTAGTTACAGATATATTTAGATCAAGTGTAAAATCTTACAAATCACTTCCTCAATTATTATATCATATACAATGGAAATTTAGAGATGAAGTTAGACCAAGATTTGGAATAATGAGAGGTAGGGAGTTTTATATGAAGGATGCATATTCGTTTGACGTTAATGACGAAGATGCAACATTCTCGTATAATAAATTCTTTTTCTCATATTTAAAAACATTTAAAAGATTAGAACTTTCAGCAATACCAATGGCAGCTGATACGGGACCAATTGGTGGAAATTTATCTCATGAATTTATTATTTTAGCAGATACAGGAGAAAGTAAAATTTTTACAGATAAAAGAGTTTTTGATTTAGGTAGTGAAGGAACTGTATTGGATAGACAATCCTTACAAGACTTAAGAAAAAAATATGAACAATATTACGCTGTAGCCGATGAAAAATTTAATAAAAATGAATTTGAAGAAAAGGTGTCAGAAGAAAATAGGTTAATTACAAAAGGTATAGAGGTAGGTCACATTTTTTATTTTGGAGATAAATATTCAAAAGCTTTAAATGCAGCTGTAGATCTCCCAGGTGGCAAAAAAGATTTTGTTAAAATGGGATCTTATGGAATTGGTGTATCAAGGCTAGTTGGTGCAATTATAGAAGCTAAATATGATCAAAAAGATGAAATAATGAAATGGCCATTTTCTGTAGCACCATACGAACTTGCAATAATACCTATGATTAACAAAAATGATACATCGGCATTAGATAAAGCGAATAAACTTTTTAAACATTTTGAAAGTAAAAATATTGATACAATTATTGATGATATGGATGAAAATCTTTCATCTAAAATTAAAAAATTTAATTTGATAGGTGTGCCTTATCAAATAATTTTAGGAAAAAATTCAGAAGATAATTTATTAGAGTTTAAAGAGATTGGAAAGGATCCTAAAAGTTTAACACTAGATCAAATAACTCAAATTTTAACTGAACAAAAATTAAAAAATTGATTTCAGCATTAGAAAAAGAAATTACACTTAGATATTTAAAAACCAGAAAAAAAGATGGTTTTTTAAATATAATATCCATTTTTTCATTTATTGGAATTAGCCTTGGTGTTGCAGTACTTATTATTGTGATGTCTGTTATGAATGGTTTTAGAAGTGAGTTAATTAATAAGATTGTAGGATTTAATGCTCATATTACTGTTAAGCCATATGAGGCTTCTATTGATTTAGAAAAACTAGATAGTGAAAATCTAAAATTAATTTCAAAAGAATTAATACTTAGTAATTCTGGTGAAGCAATTGTTATTAGCAAAAACTACACTAAAGGTTTAATTTTAAGAGGTTATAGTAGAGAAAACTTTCTAAAACTTGATGTTGTAAAAAAAGGAAACTTAATTGGTAAATCAAACCAATTAACAAAGAATTCGATATCAATAGGTAAAGAATTAAGTTTTAATTTAGATCTTAGTGTAGGAGATAAAGTATCAATAATGTCTCCAGTAGGCATTGAAACAATAATAGGAAGTCTACCCCGGCAAGAAACTTTTATTATTAGATCTATCTTTGATAGTGGTTTAGCGGATTTTGATGCAAATATTGCTTTTATAAATTTAGAAACATTGGAAAACTTTTTTAGTTTTAAAAAAGAAGACCGTAACCTAGAAATTTATTTGAACAAACCATCAGATATTGAAGAAGCAAAAAATAAAATTCAAGAAATATTCAAAAATGAATTTGTATATAGTTGGGCTGATATGAATAGCTCATTGTTTTCTGCATTAAAGGTTGAAAGAAATGTAATGTTTATAATCTTATCTTTGATTATTATAGTAGCTGCTTTTAACATTATTTCGGGTCTTACAATTTTAGTTAAAAATAAGACAAGAGATATAGCTATACTCAAGTCAATTGGTGTCATGAACAAGTCTATTGTTAAGATATTTTTCCTTGTTGGTGTTATTATTGGAACTACAGCAACACTTTTTGGAATCTTTTTAGGTGTAATATTTTCTTTATACATTGAAAACCTGAGAGAATTCTTAAGTAATACATTTAATATTAGCTTGTTTCCTGAAGAGATTTATTTTTTGAGCACAATGCCTTCTGAAATAAACCCAACTTCAATTTTTATAATTTCTCTTTGTTCAATTTTTATAACTATTATCGTTTCAATTTTTCCAGCAATAAAAGCTTCAAAATTAGACCCTGTTAAAGGACTTAAGTATGAATAATTTGATATCATTAAAGAACATATCTAAATCTTTTTCTAACAATAAAAAAATAAATGTTTTAAAAAGAATTAATTATTCTTTTACAAAAGGTAAGATTTATTCTCTAGTTGGTCCATCTGGATCTGGAAAGTCTACATTATTAAATGTTTTGTCACTAATAGATAAACCTACCACTGGTTCATTGTTAATTAATAAAACACCGGTAAACTTTAATGAAAATGCAAAAAATGATAAAATTAGATCAAGTAAGATTGGTATTATCTATCAACAAAATAATTTACTTCCAGATTTTACTGCATTAGAGAATGTTTATTTAGCTGGTTTAGCTTTAATTAATGATAAAAAAAATTCAATTGAAAGAGCAAAAGAAATTATAAAAACAATGGGACTTTCATCACGTGAAGCTCATTTTCCATCTGAACTATCAGGAGGTGAAATGCAAAGAATTGCAATGGCTAGAGCACTAATTAATGAACCTGAAATTATATTAGCAGACGAACCTACAGGCAGCTTAGATCATACTACTGCTAAAGAGGTTTTTAATGTTTTATATAAATTAAAAAATAAAAATAGATTAATAATTTATGCAACTCACAATAGATTTTTTGCTAATATGGCTGATTGCAAATTAGAAATGATTGATGGTAATATAAAAGCTATCAATGCCAGAATTAAATAATCAAAATTTTAATCACTTAAAAATTCACACACAGTATTCAATTTGTGAAGGTGCTATCAAAATTGATAACTTAAAAGATTTTTGTAAAGAAAAAAAAATACCCTGTTTAGGTATTTCAGACACATCTAATTTATGTGGTGCATTAGAGTTCGCTGAAAATATTTCTAAGGTTGGTACACAGCCAATTATTGGCACTCAAATTTATTTTAGATTTGAAGATACAACAGGGCTATTACCCCTAATAGCTCTTAACGAAAATGGATATAAGAGAATTATTGAACTTTCCTCAAGGTCTTACCTTGAAAATGATGCATTATCTGACCCTCATTTAGATGTAAAAGAACTTTTAATAGACACTGAGGGTGTGTCCTTATTTTCTGGGACTATTCAAGGTTTGTTCGGTAAACTATTTGAAAAAGGTCGTTTAGATGAAATATCAAAATTATATAGAAGCTTATCATCAAAATTTAATGATAATTTTTACTTAGAAATCCAAAGACATGGTGATCAAAACGAAATTGCTTTTGAAAAATTTAATTTAGAACAATCTTTAAAAATTAAGACACCAATTATAGCTACAAATGAAGTTTATTACTTAACACCTGACATGCACGAAGCTCATGATGCTTTAACGTGCATTGGTTCTAAAACTTATGTTAATGAAAAAAATAGAATTAAATATAGCAACCAGCATTATTTTAAATCTAATGAAGAAATGTCAAAGCTATTTTCAGATCTTCCTGAAGCTTTAGAAAATAACTTCAATTTACCATTTAAATGTAATTTTAGACCACAGTTTTCAAAACCCGTACTTCCAAATATTAGTTCTGAAAAAGGAGGCAGTGCTGATGAAATACTTAAAAAAGATTCGCTAGATGGATTAAAAGAAAAATTCCTGAAAGTTTTTAAAATTGAAGAAAACAATTTAAAAACAGATGATAAATTTTTGAAATACAAAGACAGACTAGATCATGAGTTAAAAATCATAATCGAAATGAAATATCCAAGTTATTTTTTGATTGTATCTGATTATATTAAATGGGCAAAAAATAACGATATTCCAGTAGGACCTGGTAGAGGTTCTGGGGCTGGCTCACTAGTTGCTTGGTGTTTGTCCATTACGGATGTTGACCCGATTAAATTTAATTTAATATTTGAAAGATTTTTAAACCCAGATCGAGTATCAATGCCTGACTTTGATATAGATTTTTGTGAGGAAAAAAGAGATCTTGTTTTTAAATATTTAACTACAAAATATAAAGATAGTGTTGCTCATATAATTACATTTGGAAAATTAAAAGCAAGAATGGTTATTAGAGATGTTGGAAGAGTATTAGGTCTACCATATGGTTTTGTTGACAGTATTTCAAAAATGATCCCTTTTGATCCTTCTAGACCTCAAAGTCTAACTGAGTGTATAAATAGTGAACCACGACTTCAAAAATTAGTTAATGAAGACCCACGTGTAAAAAAATTAACTGATCTTTCTTTAAAATTAGAAGGTTTAAATAGAAATGTAGCGACTCATGCAGCAGGTGTTGTAATAGCTGATAGAAAATTAACAGAGGTTGTACCTTTATACAAAGATGCTGCAGCAGACTTGCTGTTACCATCAACACAATTTGACATGTATTCAGCAGAAAATGCTGGCTTAATCAAGTTTGATTTTTTAGGATTAAAAACTTTAACAGTTATTAATAGAACACAAAAATTGATTAATAAAAAAGTTAAAGATTTCAAAATTGAAGATATTGATTTTGATGATCAAAAAGTTTTTGAACTTTTATCTTCTGGTAACACTGTTGGATTATTTCAAGTTGAAAGTGCTGGTATGCGTGAAGCTTTGTTGCAAATGAGACCCAACCATATTGAAGATATTATTGCTCTTGTTGCTCTTTACCGTCCAGGACCTATGAGCAACATACCAATTTATAATGACTGTAAACATGGAAGACAAACACCTGATTATTTGCATCCATTACTTGAAGATATTTTAAAGCCTACTTATGGAGTTATTATTTATCAAGAACAAGTGATGCAAATAGCGCAAAAACTTTCTGGTTTTACCGCTGGTGAAGCAGATATTTTAAGAAGAGCTATGGGTAAAAAAAAAAGAGCCGAATTAGAAAAGCAGAAACAGGGATTTATTGCTGGTGCTTTGAAAAATGGAATTAGCAAAGAAGTTGCAGCTAGTATATTTTTAAAAATTGAACCATTTGCTGAATATGGATTTAACAAAAGTCATGCTGCTGCTTATGCTATAATTTCTTATCAAACAGCTTTTTTAAAAACCTATTATCCTAAAGAGTTTTTTGCAGCATCTATGACAATGGATATTTCAAATCAAAATAAATTGGGTGAATTCCATGAAGAACTAAAAAGAATTAATATTAAAGTTATACGACCTGATATTAATAAGTGCTTTGCAGATTTTCAATTTGATGACAATAATTTTTATTATGCTCTCGGTGGAATTAAAAGTGTTGGCTATGAAGCAATATCAAATGTTGTTAAAGAGAGAAATGAAAATGGAGATTTTAAATCTATAAATGATTTTTTAAATAGAGTTAATCCTAAAGATATAAATAAACTTCAATTAGAAGGGTTGGTTAAAGCAGGAGCTTTTGATAATATAGATAACAATCGACAAGCCTTATTTAGTTCTATTCCAAATTTTATTTTAAAAACAAAAAATATTTATGAAAACAAAGCAGCAAATCAAATTGATCTTTTTGGCTCAGATGAAGAACAGGATAATGAAATAGTTCTAAATATTGAAGATTGGAAGTTTGAGGATCGTTTATCAAGAGAATTTGAAGCTATTGGTTTTTTTATATCTGACCATCCTTTAAATCAATTCAAAGAAATTTTTGATGATTATAAAATTGTCGATTACGCACAATTTAATTTGGATGATACAATAAAAGAGGCAAATATCGCAGCTACACTTTTAAAAATCACTGAAAGAAAAACTGCAAAAGGTAATTCATACGGAGTTATTAAGTTCACTGATTTAACCAGTGTTTTTGAGCTCTTTATTTTTTCAGATATTTTAGAACTTAATAGAGAGTCTTTAGTTGAAGGTAGCTCTTTAATCATAACCTTGATCAAAACCATTTCTAACGATGAAAATAGATTTAAAAGAATAAATGTTCAAAAAATTGCATCTCTCAAGGATCTTTTTAATAAGCCTGTTAACGAAATTGTATTTAATATTAAATCAATTAAAGACATCGATAAAATATCTGATTTAGTGAATGAAGAGGGGACAACTGAGGTAAAAATTAATATAACTGATAAAAACAATGAAATTAGCTTTAAATTGAAAAATAAGCGTCTTATTGACAGGAAAGCTATTAATACTATCAGAAATAAAGATATTTCGACAACTATTCATTAAAAAAGACTTGTTTGTTTTATAAATAATTTGTAAATAACTCTTAAATTAAATTAACACGCACACAGTTTGTGGTTTTATACCTCCGGTCCTTAAATGGAAATTACTGTGGTGGCTTAACCGGGAATAAATATGAAAATACCAAGTCTAACTATCCAACAACTATTAGAAGCAGGCGTTCATTTAGGTCATAAGACCTTAAGATGGAACCCAAAGATGAAAAAATACATTTTTGGAAAAAGAGATTCAATTCACATTATTGATTTAACTCAAACATTAGAATTAACCAATGTAGCTTTAGAAAAAGTTTACAATACGATAGCCAATAATGGCAAAATTCTTTTTGTATCTACAAAAAAACAAGCATCAGAAGCTATTGCTGAAGTTGCAAAAGAAACTGGACAATACTTTGTAAACTACAGATGGTTAGGTGGAATGTTAACCAACTGGGGAACAATCTCAGGGTCAATTAAAAAGATGAAAAAATATGAGGCAGATCTTGTAGCTGAAAATAGAGGCTTTACAAAAAAAGAACTATTAAAGATGAGTGTTAAAAAAGATAAATTAGAAAGAGCATTAGGTGGAATTGCAGAAATGAAAAAGGTTCCCGATCTAGTTTTTATTATTGATACTAATTATGAATCTCTAGCTATTGCTGAAGCTTCTAAATTAGGCATTCCAATCTGTGCTATACTTGACAGCAATTCTAATCCTGATGGTATTGATTACCCAATTCCAGGTAACGATGATGCTAGAAGAGCAATTGATTTGTATTGCAATTTAGTAAAAGAAACTATTGAAAATGCAAAAAAAGCTGCTCCATCTAAATCTGAAGAAAAACCAGATGTTGATGATACAAAAACAAAAGAAACTTCATCAAAAACTATTCAGGAGATTGATAGAGAGAAGTTAGATGCTAAATTTTCAAAAAAAGATAAGGAAAAACTAAATTAACATGAGTGATATAGAAAAAGTAAAACAATTACGTGAAGCAACGGGTGCTGGATTTAAAGATTGCAATTTAGCAATCAAAGAATCTGGAGGTGACCTAGATAAAGCTGTTGAAATTTTAAGAGTAAAAGGAATTTCTAAAGCTTCAAAAAAAATGTCAAGAGATGCTAAAGAAGGTGTTATTGCAACTTCAGGTGATGAAAATAAAATATCTGTTATTGAAATTAACTGTGAAACAGACTTTGTTGCTAAAAATGATGACTTTGTATCCTTTGCAAAAGAATTAAGTGAACTGAATAATCAAAATTCATCTGACTTAGAGAAACTTAATAAATCAAAAATGGCAAATGGAGAAACAGTTGAAGATAGTCTTGTTGCATTAATTGCAAAAATGGGAGAAAAGATAACACTTGGTAAAGCTAAAACATTTAGCCAACAAGGTTCTAAAAATTTTAATTATTTACATACTGTAGTTAAAGATAATTTGTCTAAATTATCAGTCATAACTTCACTTGAGACCTCAAACGATAGTGAAGATGTTAAAGCTTTTGGTAAACAACTTTCAATGCATATTGCAGCTTCAAATCCCTTGGCACTAAGTTCAGATTTGATTGATAAAGATCTTCTTCAAAAAGAACAGGATCTTGTTGCAGAAGAGTTAAAAAACTCAGGAAAACCAGAGGAGATTGCACAAAAAATTAGTTTAGGTAAAATGAATAAATTTAAAGAAGAAAATGCATTATTAACACAGGCCTGGGTTATGGAGCCAAAAAAGAAAGTTCAAGACATCATAAAAGAACTAAACATACCCGATTTAAAGATTAACAATTTTTTAAGAATTAAAATAGGTGAATAAATGTTTAATGAAAAAACATATAGCCAAAAGATGGATAAAACCATTGAAGTTTTTCAGAAAGAGTTAACATCATTAAGAACTGGCAGAGCAAATGCCTCGATGTTAGATCTTGTTAAGGTTGAAGTTTATGGTCAAGCAATGCCTTTAAATCAAGTATCAAGCATAACAACTCCCGATTCTAGAACTATTAATATTCAAGTTTGGGATCTTAATAATGTGCCACTTGTTGATACTGCAATTAAAAAATCAGAATTAGGTTTAAATCCTCAAATTGATGGTCAATTAATTAGGCTTCCTGTACCAGATTTAAATGAAGAACGAAGAACAGAGATTAAAAAATTAATCAAATCAATGGGTGAAAAGTGTAAAATCTCAATTAGAAATATTAGAAGAGAAGCCAATGATGATTTAAAAAACCTAGTTAAAGAAAAAATAATTAGTGAAGATGAAGAAAAGATTAATGAAAAATTAGTACAATCATTTACAGATGAACATATTAAAATCATAGATACAAAAGTTGAAGCCAAAGAAAAAGAAATAATGACCATATGAACCCAATTAAACATGTTGCCATCATCATGGATGGAAACGGTAGATGGGGCGTTAAGCATAAACAATCAAGAAATGCAGGTCATAGAGCTGGTTTAAATACAGTCGATCTAATCATTAATCATTGCATTAATCATAAAATTAAGTTTTTAACTCTTTATACGTTCTCTTCTGAAAACTGGAAAAGACCCAAAAATGAAATTGTTTTTTTATTTAAATTATTAGAAAACTTTTTACAAAAAAAGATTAGTAAAATTATTGAAAAAGATATTAAGCTTAAGTTTATTGGTGAATTAAATAAATTACCTGCAAAACTTCAAAAATTAATTAAATTATCAGAAAAAAAAACTTTTAATAAAAAAACGTTACAAGTTAATATTGCTTTAAACTATGGTTCGAAAATTGAATTAATTAATACCATAAAAAAAATTAAACAAAAAAAAATTACAATAAATGAAAAAAATATAGATAACAACTTGTATACAAAGCATCTACCGAATCCTGATATTTTAATAAGAACTGGAAATACCCATCGATTAAGCAACTTTTTACTTTGGCAACTATCTTACACAGAGATATTTTTTGAAAAAAAATTATGGCCCGATTTTAAAGGTAAAGATTTTGATAAAATTATGAATAAATTTAAAAATATTAAAAGAAATTTTGGATCAATTTAATGAACTCAAATATCAAAAAAAGAATTTTAACTTCAATACTTCTTATTGCTCTTTTAATAGGAATGTTTTTTTACTCTTATATAATGATAATTTCTTTAATTATTATAGCAATAATTTCATGGATTGAATTTTATGCATTAATATCAAAAATTTTTAAAAAAGATATTTTAAAGGATAAATTTTTTAGATTCTCTTATAAAGCTTTATCTTTAATTTATTTATCAGGGTTAGTTTATTTAATTTTTACTATAGAATCAAAGAATTCTAATCTTAAAATATACCTTTTATATTCTGTTTTAGTTGCAATATTGTCAGACATAGGAGGGCTTGTTTGTGGAAAAATATTTAAAGGAAAAAAACTAACTAAAGTAAGCCCAAATAAAACAATTTCTGGATCAATTGGTTCTTTCATGTTCTCTATATTGATGATCCCCTTTTTTTATAAAGTTCAAATTGATCAATCATTAGTAAATCTTTTTTTAATAACAATCATTATTTCCCTAATATCTCAATTAGGAGATCTATTCATTTCACTTTTAAAGCGCAAAGCAAAAGTTAAAGATACGAGTGATTTGCTGCCTGGCCATGGAGGAGTTTTAGATAGAATAGATGGAATAATTTTTGCAATACCACTTGGGATTTTTTTGTTTATATTTATTTAGTATGAAAAAAATTGCAATTTTTGGATCTACAGGCTCTATTGGATCATCATTATTAAAGATTATTAAAGATGATCAAAAAAACTTTAAAATTGAATTGCTCACAGTAAATAAAAATTATAAGAAATTAATAAAACAAGTTAAATTGTTTAATGTTAGAAATGTAATTGTCACCGATTATAATTCTTTTTTAATTACAACCAAACTTTTGAAGAATGCTAAAGTTAAAGTTTTTAATAACTTTGATTCATTAAACAAAATTTTTAATACAAATAATAAAATTGATTATTCAATGTGTGCAATTTCAGGATTTGACGGATTAAAACCAACTTTGGATATTATTAAATTTACCAAAACTATAGCGATAGCAAACAAAGAATCCATCATATGTGGATGGAATTTAATTAAAAAGGATTTAAAAAAATATAAAACATATTTTGTACCAGTAGATTCTGAACATTTTTCTATTTGGTCACTATTAGATAACAATAAAAAAAACAATTTTGAAAAAATTTACATAACAGCTTCTGGAGGTCCCTTTAGAAACTTACCATTAAAAAAATTTAGAAATATTTCAGTTAAAGATGCATTAAAACATCCTAATTGGTCGATGGGAAAAAAAATTACAATCGACTCTGCTACAATGATGAATAAAATTTTTGAAATTATAGAAGCAAAAAAAATCTTTAACTTAAATTATAAACAACTTGAAATATTAATTCATCCAAAGTCATACCTACATGCAATAGTAAAATTTAATAATGGTTTATCTAAACTTTTAGTTCATGATACTGATATGAAAATTCCAATATTTAATTCAATTTATTTTAATACCGACAAAAAACTTAAATCAAAAAATATCAATATTAAAATCTTAAATAATCTAAATCTTAAAAAAATTGATAATATTAGATTCCCAGTAATTAAAATTCTTAATAATTTGAGTAATGAAGATTCTTTATTTGAGACTATAATTGTGAGTGCAAATGATAAATTAGTGAAACTTTTTTTAAATAATAAGATTAAATTTAATGATATATCTAATACATTGATAAAAATTTGTAATACTCCTGAATTCAATAAATTTAAGTCAATGAAGCCCAGAAATATTGATGAAATTCAAAATTTAAGTGATTATGTAAGTTTAAAAATTAGCTCTATGAGTGTATAAACTCGCTATGTTTAGATTTTTTATTCAATTAATTTTACTCTCTATTTTTTTGACATTTTCGTCATACTCAAAAAATTATGAAAAAATCATTATTAATGGTAATGAGAGAATATCTAATGAAACAATATTAGTTTTTTCAGAAATTCAAGATAACATACCTTTAGACGAAAATTCCATAAATGAAATTTTAAAAAAATTATATAAATCTGGTTTTTTTAAAGATGTTACAGTTAAAATTGAAAATAATAATCTTACTATAGATGTATTGGAAAATCCAATAATTCAAACAGTTTTAATAGAAGGAATTAAAAGAAAAAAAACCGAAGAATCTTTATATGAAATTTTATCTTTAAAAAATAGATCTTCTTATAACTCAACTTTAATTAAAAAAGATGAATCAGCTATATTAAGTTTTCTTAAAGATGATGGTTATTACTTTTCTAAAGTCACATCCTCCTATCAAGATTTAGGGGATAATAAAATTGATCTCCTTTACCAAATTGAACTTGGTGAAAAATCAAAAATCTCAAAAATTTCATTTATTGGGGATAAAAAATTTAAAGACAGCACATTAAAAAACATAATTATTAGTGAGGAATATAAATTTTGGAAGTTTCTTTCTGGTAAAAAATACTTGAATGAAAATTTAATTAGTTATGATAAAAGATTGTTAAATAATTTTTATAAAAATAAAGGTTTTTTTAACGTTGTAATTGAGTCGTCATTTGCTAACTATCTTGGTAATGATGAGTTTGAAATAATCTACAATATTTCATCTGGTAATAAATTTTATTTTAATGAATTTAATCTTAATCTTCCATTAGATTATGATCGTGCTAATTTTCAGCAATTAGATAATATTTTTAAAAAGCTTAAAGGAGAAAATTATTCTCTCAACTCCATTGATAAAATTTTAAAAGAAATTGATAAAATTGTTTTGAATGAACAATTTGAGTTTCTAAAATCTACTGTTAACGAGAGTATAGAAGACGATTTAATTAATCTTACATTTGATATAGATGAGTCAGAAAAATTCTATGTAGAAAAAATTAACATATTAGGTAATAATGTTACCCGTGAAGAAGTAATTCGAAATAATCTTCTGGTTGATGAAGGAGATGCTTTTAATGAGTTACTTCAAACCAGAACATTAAATAACTTAAGAGGACTTAATTTTTTTAGTAAAGTTGAGTCTGAAATTTTAGATATTGATAATGAAAATAAAAAAATAATTAATATTACAGTTGAAGAAAAACCTACGGGGGAAATTATGGCTGGAGCTGGTGTTGGTACTGGTGGTGGAACTTTTGCTTTTGGTGTTTCAGAAAATAATTTTCTTGGTAGAGGTATAGAGTTTGCATCTGATATTTCAGTCAGCACTGAAAGTCTTAAAGGAATTATTTCAATGAATAATCCAAACTATAAGGGCTCTAACAGATCATTAAACACCTCATTGGAAAGTACGATCACAGATAGACTTAAAAATTTTGGTTATAAGTCAAATAAAACTGGTTTTTCTGTTGGAAGTGGTTTCGAGTTTTATGATGACCTTTATTGGAATACAGGTGTTTCTTCGTATGTTGAAAAACTAGAAACTGATAGCACAGCTTCCGCTAGTATGAAAAAACAAGAAGGATCATATTTTGATACTTTTTTTAATCATACTTTTAGTTATGATAAGAGAGATCAAAGATACAAAACCTCTGATGGTTATATTAGTAGGTTTTCTCAAAATATTCCTTTAATAAGTGAAAGCTATACTTTAACTAATTCATATGATTATAAAATCTATAATGAATGGTTAGGCGAAAATATTTTTTCGATTGGTTTTTTTGGTAAAACTGCAAATTCTTTAGCTGGTAAAGATATTAAACTTTCTGATAGATTGTTTTTACCGTCAAGCAAACTAAGAGGGTTTGAGTCTGGAAAAGTTGGTCCGAAAGATGGTGCGGATTTTGTTGGTGGAAATTATGCAGCTTCAATAAATATAGCAACAAGTCTATCTCAAATATTACCAAATTCACAAAATACTAATTTTTCTGTTTTTTTTGATGCAGCAAATGTCTGGGGTATAGATTATAGTTCATCATTAAGCGATGAAAGTAAAATTAGATCATCTGTAGGAATAGCTGTAGATTTCCTCACGCCAGTTGGTCCTCTAAACTTTTCTTTAACTGAAGCTATTACTAAAGGTAAAAATGATATAACTGAATCTTTCAGGTTTAATTTAGGTACAACTTTTTAATGAAAAAACTACTCTCATTAATTTTAATTATTTTTTTATTTTCTACGAATACAGTTTTTTCTGAACAAAAAATAGCATTCATAGATATGGATAAAGTTATTTCAACATCTAAAGCAGGCTCTTCAATTTTAAAACAATTAACAGATCTTAATAAAAAAAATTTAAAATTTTTAAATGAGGAAGAAAAAAAATTCAAAGAAAAAGAAACAAAATTGATTTCTCAAAAAAATATTATATCTGAAAATGATTTTAAAAAAAAAGTTAATGAACTGAAATCTGAGATTAATAACTACAATCAAAATAGAAATAAAATGTTATCTGATTTTAATAAATTAAAAGTAGATAATACCAATAATCTTTTAAAATTGATTAATCCAATTTTAATTAAATTTTCAAATGACAAAGAAATAGCTATTATTTTACAAAAAAAAGATTTAGTTGTTGCTAAAACACAACTAGACATTACAGACGAAGTTATTAAAATTGTAAATTCAGAAGTTAAAGAATTTAAGATTAATGAATAAATAAATGCTAGATAAAAAACAAATTGCTAATTTGCTACCTCATAGGGAGCCAATGTTACTAATTGATGAATTGCAAGATATTGAAAAACTATCTTCTGCCACAGCTATTGTTTATGTAAAAAAAGATAGTTTTTTTGTGCAAGGTCATTTTCCAGACAATCCTGTTATGCCAGGAGTTCTAATAGTTGAGGCTTTTGGTCAGGCTGCTGCAGCATTAACAGCTCATGGTTTAGATAAAAAAACATATGAAAATAAGCTAGTTTTTTTAATGGGTATAGAAAAAGCAAGATTTAGAAATCCTGTAATACCAGATTGTAAATTAGAATTAAAAATTCAAGCAATCAGAACCCACGGCAGGGTTTGGAAGTATAAAGGAGATGCCTTTGTTGATGGAAAAAAAATGGCTGATGCTCAATGGTCAGCTACTATTGTTGATAAGAAATAATCAGCAACAAATCTTGATAACACAGCTTAATTAGCTTTGGTAAAAAGGATTTGTGATTAATCCTTTTTTTATAAATTGTGGTCCATTTAAAATATCTGATATTACACAGTTAATAAATCTTAATGACCTTAATATTGATAATGATCAAGAAATTAATGATATTAAAGATCTACTTACATCAAAAAAAAATGACATTACTTTTTTTCATTCTAAGAAATATAAAAATTTTGCAAAAAATACCAAAGCCTCTTTTTGTTTAACAACTGAGATTTTAAAAGACGAATTACCAAAGAGCTGCACACCATTAATTGTTGAGAATGTTTTAGTTTCAACTTCTAAAGTTACATCAAAATTTTATCCCACTTCAATTAATGATAACTTTGATTATACAGCAAGAAATATAGCTGAAACAAAATTTAAAGATAAAGTAAAATGTGGAAAAAATGTTTTAATTGGTAATAATGTTACTCTTGGATCTAATTGCTTAATTGGTCATAATACTATTATTGAACAAAATGTTTCAATTGGTGATAATTGCTCAATAGGATCAAATGTTATTATAAGAAATACGTTAATTGATAATAACGTTACAGTTTTAGATAATTGCGTTATTGGTAAGCATGGGTTTGGTTTTTTTCCTATTAATGAAAAAAATTTAAGATATCCGCATATTGGAATTGTAATAATTGGTGAAAATTCTGAAATCGGGTGCGGTTGCACCATTGATAGAGGCTCTATGTCTAATACTGTTATTGGAAAAAATTCATTTTTAGATAATCAAATTCATATTGCTCATAATGTTAAAATTGGAGACAATTCAATTATAGCAGGGCAAGTAGGAATTGCTGGTAGCTCTATTATTGGCAATAACGTTCGAATTGGTGGACAAGCTGGGATTTCTGGTCATTTAACTATTGGCAATAATGTTGAAATAGCAGGTGGCAGTGGAGTGATAAAAGATATTAAAGATAATTCAAAAGTAATGGGATACCCTGCAAAAAATATTAGAGATTTTTTAAAAGATAATAAATGATACATAAAACAGCAATTATTGATCCAAAAGCTAAAATTAGTGCCAATGTTAGTATTGGAGCTTACACTTTAATAGGTCCCAATGTTGAAATAGGAGAAAATTCTATAATACAATCACATGTAAGCATTGTTGGACATACCAAAATTGGAATTAATAATAAGATCTATTCATTTGCATCAATTGGAAATGATCCTCAAGATTTAAAATTTGAAGGTGAAGAAACGAAGATTGAAATTGGTGACAACAATAAAATTAGAGAATATGTAACCATTAACCCCGGAACTGCTGGCGGTGGTGGAATAACTAAAGTAGGAAATAACTGTTTATTTATGGTTTCTTCACATATAGCACATGATTGTTTAGTCGAAGATAACGTTATTTTAGCTAACAACGTTCCTTTAGGAGGACATGCACATATAGAAAGTAATGTCATAATAGGAGGTAATTCAGCTGTACAGCAGTTTACTAGAGTTGGAAGGTCAGCAATGATAGGAGGAATGTGTGGAGTTGTAAGAGACGTCATACCCTACGGAATTGCTCATGGTAATCGAAGTGTATTACAAGGATTAAATTTAATAGGTTTAAGAAGAAAAAATATTCCAAATAAACAAATTTTAAATTTAAGTGATGCCTATAAAGAAATTTTTAAGGATGAGAATTTAACTCAAAATTTGATCAAACTAGATCAAGATTTTAAAAAGAATGAGCTTGTATTAGAGGTAGTGAATTTTTTAGAGAAAGATAAAAAAAGACCTATTTGTACACCATTTTCAAAATAAAATGATTGGACTATTTTTAGGAGATACAGATTTTTCAGAAGCTGTTCTTAAAAATATAAAAAAATTAAATAAAAGATATTTTATTATTGATTTTTCAAAAAATAATAAATTTAAAAACGATATAAACTCTAATCGAATAAGCATTGGTAAGTTTGGTAAAATAATAAATTTAATTAAAGAAAAAAAATCAAAAAAAGTTTTATTTGCAGGTAAAATTGCAAAACCAAAATTTTCAACATTAAGATTGGACCTTAAAGGTATTTACTATATGCCTAATATCTTAAAAGCAGCAAAGTTAGGTGATGCAGCAATTATTAAAGCTATAATAAAAATTTTAGATAATGAAAAAATAAAAGTTATTAGTTCTGTCTTTTTTAATCCTGAATTAACGGTTAAAAGAGGAAATTATACTAAATGGAAAGCTAATAGGAAGGACATCAACTCTATTAAAATGGGAATTACTTACTTTAATAAACTAAAAAGTCTAGACCATGTTCAAGCAATCATTGTTAAAAATAATACTATTCTAGCTATTGAAGACCAGCAGGGAACAAAGAAAATGTTATCAAAATTAAAGAAAAAATCTGAAGGAATATTGATTAAGCTACCTAAAAAAAAACAGGATTTAAGAATGGATTTACCAACTATTGGCCTTCAAACTCTGAAAGATTGTAAAAAATATGGCCTAAAAGGAATAGTATTAAGATCTAAAAAAAATATATTTTTAGATAAGGCCAAATGTATAGCATTTGCTAATAAAAATAAGATCTTTGTTAAGATTATATGAAAAAAATTTTTATTTTAACGGGTGAACCCTCTGGTGATAAATTAGCCTCAACAGTTATTTCTAAACTCAAAAAAAATAATCCAAATATTGAATATTTGTCAGTAGGAGGAACGCATATTAAAAAATTAGGAATTAAATCTATATTTGATCTCAAAGAGATTACATATCTTGGTTTTACTAGTGTGCTGTTTAATATCTTTAAAATTAAAAAAAAAATTAACAAAACTGTTGAGGAGATTATAAAATTTAATCCTGATATCTTATTTAGTGTTGATAGTCCTGATTTCACATTAAGAGTTGCTGAAAAAGTAAAAAATATCAATAACAACATAAAGACAATCCATTATGTTGCTCCACAGGTATGGGTTTGGAGAAAAAATAGAGTTAAAAAAATTAAAAAGTTTATTGATCATATACTTTTATTATTTAACTTCGAAAAAAAATATTTTGATGAAGAAAATATTAAAAACACTTTTGTTGGGCATCCCTTAATTGAAAAAAAAGATAATGTAGTTACATCATTAAATAATTTAATTTCTAAAGATAAAAAAATTATATCCTTATTTCCAGGCAGTAGAAAATCGGAAACGAGTGTTCTTTTGCCAATTTTATTAAATTTTATTAAATTAATGAACAAACAAAACCTTGATCATTTATTCGTTTTTCATGCAACAGACGAAAATAAAGAATTTATAGTCAATAAAGTAAAAAAAACTAATTTAGATAATATAGATATAATTTCAGATGAAGATATTAAAGATCAGGTTTTATCTAATTCAATCTTTGCGGTCTCTAAATCAGGTACAATTTCACTTCAAATTTCTAGTGCCAATATTCCTTCAATAATCATTTATAAATTAGGTTTTATAAATTTTATGATATTTAAATTGTTAGTTAATGTTAGATTTGCAAACATCATTAATATTATTAATGACAAGGAGGTAATACCTGAATTATTACAAAAAGAATGTAATGCTGAAGAGATATATAAAACTGTTACATATTTTCTTAAAAACCCAGAGTTAATTGAAAAACAATTAGTTGATTGTAAAAAAACTTTAGAGGGAATTAAGTCAAAATCTTCTTCATCAAGTGAAGCAGCTTTAATCTTAAATAATTATCTTGTTTCCTAATCTTCGTTCCACTTCTTCTTTCCCCAAAGAAATAATTATATCATACAAGCCAGGACCAAATTTTGATCCCGTTAAAGCAATTCTTAAGGGCTGACCTACACCTTTAAAATTAGTTTCATATCTTTTTATTAAATCGTTAATTATGGGTTCAAGTGTTTCTTTATTTAATGTATTTATTGAAATTAATTTTTCCTTAAACTCTTTTATGATACTTTTTGCTTTATCATCAATTAATTCTAAATCTTTATCTTCAAATTTCACATCATCAAAAATTATATATCTAGCATTATTAAATATATCTTCTAATGTTTTTGCTTTATTTTTAAGAAAGATTAATGAAGGTTTAATTTTTGTTTCTTTTTCAGGTTTAATTTTTTCCTTATAAATTTCACAATATTTTACAAGATGATCGTAAAGTTCATTTTCATTAATAGTTTTAATATAATGTTCATTCATTGATAATATTCTGCTCATATCTAGTTTTGATGGAGACTTACCAATTCCTTCTAAATTAAAGAGTTCAATGCTTTCTTTTAGTGTAAATATTTCTTTATCCTGATAAGACCAGCCTAATCTTAATAAGTAATTTCTTAAAGCATCGGGCATTATTCCTATTTTAGAGTAATCGTCCAATGTTGATGCATTGTCTCTTTTTGATAGTTTTTTTCCTTCAATAGTATGGATTAATGGAATATGTGCAAAATTAGGAAGATCCCAACTCATTGCTAAATATATTTGTATTTGTTTAAATGTATTAATTTTATGATCATCACCTCTAATTATATGTGTCATTTTCATTTGATGATCATCCACAGTAGCTGAAAGGTTGTATGTCGGCGTTCCATCATTTCTTAATATTATAAAATCCTCTATTGTAGTATTCTCAATTTCAACATCTCCTTGCACCAAATCTTTTAGTACTGAAGTTCCTTCAATTTTACTTTTAAATCTAATTACTGGTTTGATAATTGTAGGTGCATTAGTCTCTTGAAGATCTCTACATTTTCTATTGTAAACATAAGGAAGTTTTTTTTGTCTTGCTCGTTTTTTTTGCTCTTCTATTTCATCACTTGAACAATAACATTTATAAGCATGTCCATTTTTAAGCAGTTCATTAGCTACATTTACATGATCATTAATTTTAGTTGATTGAATGTATTCATCACCATCATGATCAATGCCAATCCATTTTAAAGACTTGATAATTTGAATTTTGTGTTCATCTTTAGATCTTTCCTTGTCTGTATCTTCAATTCTTAAATGAAAGGTCCCGTTTTTATTTTTAGAATATAGCCAATTGAATAAGGCAGTTCTTACACCACCAATATGAAGAGCTCCAGTAGGAGAGGGAGCAAATCTTGTTGCTACTTTTGACATCAATGATTTTTAGACTATTTTCTTAGAAGTTTCTATATAAAGATACAAGAACACCTTGAACTTTTACTCTATCTGGACCAAATATTTTGGTTTCATAGTTCCTATTAGCACTTTCAAGCGCTACAGTTTTTCCTTTTCTTCTAATTCTTTTCAACATTGCCTCGTGTTCATCTATTAAAGCTACTACAATTTTACCATTATCAGCAGTGTCAGATCTTTTTATGATAACAGTATCACCTTCATTAATACCAGCTTCAATCATTGAATCACCTTGAACTTTTAGACCAAAATATTGACCGTTTTTTTCAAGGTTGCTTGGAAGAGGTATACGAGAAACTTCATTTTGTATTGCCTCCACAGGTGTTCCTGCTGCTATACTACCTAATACAGGTATTTCCATTTCATTTAAGTTAGTATTTTCTGTATCTAGACCACCCTTGATAACACTAGGTGAAAAGCTATTGTAAATATCATTAGCAGAAGCTGTTTCAGGAAGTTTTATAACCTCTAAAGCTCTAGCTTTATGAGCTAACCTTCTAATAAAACCTCTTTCTTCTAAGGCACTTATTAATCTGTGTATTCCTGACTTAGACTTTAAATTTAAAGAATCTTTCATTTCTTCGTATGAAGGAGATACACCTGAGGCTCTCAACTTTTTGTTGATGAATAAAAGCAGGTTTTTTTGTTTTTTTGTTAGCATAAGAACAAATAAAGTACAAAATCTGTTCTACAAGTGTTCTTTTAATTTTGCAATAGCTAAAAAATGTTTAAAATAGGGGCTTATTTTACTAGAGAACGGAAAAAATAGAATTTTTATTTAAATTTTTTAAAAGTGATTCACCAATTAAAAAAGTTTTTATTTCTGTTTTGTTCTCTAAAGAAAGAAGTTCTTCCTTTGTTTTAATGCCGCTTTCAGAAATTAAAGGGGAGGAGTGATTACTTAAGACGTTATAGATATCATAAGTTGTATTAAGATCTGTTTTTAAAGTTTTAAGATTTCTATTATTTATTCCAATTAATGCTTCTTTAAAGTTAAGAGCTTTCTCAGCTTCCTCAATTGTATGCACCTCAACAATTATTGACATATTAAGTCTCATTGCTTCTTCATATAATTCATTAGCAAGGTCGTCAGAGACACCAGCTAATATAATTAATATTGCATCCGCACCATAACTTTTTGCAAGAGGTACTTGAAACTTATCAATAAAAAAATCTTTACATAAAACAGGTAAATTTATTTTTTCTTTCACTTTACTAATGTCACTTAGGCTGCCCAAAAAGAAATCTTCTTCAGTAAGAATTGATAAACATGTTGCTTTATTGTTATTGTAGATTTTTGCTATTTCTATAGGGTTATAATCATCAATTATAATACCAGCAGATGGGCTTGCCTTTTTTATTTCTGCAATTAGAGAGATTTTATTATTATCAATGTTGTTTTGAATTTTATCTTTAAAGTTAATAAATGATTTATTTTGATCTATTTGTTCATTTAAAAAATTTAATGAAATTGATTTTTTTAATAAATCAACTTTTTCAATTTTTTTTTTAATAATTTCCTCTAGTACATCTTTAGACATTTTGAATTTCCTTTAAGTCATTGTATGTTTTTCCTGACAATATATGTGTTCTTGCTTCGTTATAAGCATCAATAAAAATTGTATGTTTTTCTGAAACAATAAGGCCTGCAGCAGCATTTAAACAAACAGCCTTTGAAAAATCATTATCCTCACCTTTGAATATATCTAACATTTTATTTGCGTTAAATTTTGCATCATCACCAAGTAAATCTTCAAATTTATTTGCACCTATATTTAGTTTTATAGGATCAATTAATATTTCAGAAATTTTACCATCTTTTAATTGAACAACATTAGTTTTTGAATAGGGTGATATTTCATCTAATCCATCTTCACTATTTACAATCCAGGCAAATTTAATATCTAAATTATTCAAAGCATTAGCAAAAATTTTTAATAGTTTTTTATCAAAAACACCAATTACTTGCCTGTTAACTAGTGCAGGACTACTTAAGGGACCAATCATATTAAAAATTGTTCTTTTTCCTATTTTTTTTCGAGTAGGACCAACAAATCTCATTGCACTGTGATAGTTAGGTGCAAACATAAAACCAAAGTTATTTTTTTCAATTTGTTCCTCAATATTTTTAGGCTCTAAATCTATCTTTATATTTAAAGCTTCCAAAACATCTCCTGAACCACATTTAGAGGAAACAGCTTTATTGCCATGTTTTGCAACTTTTATCCCCATACTAGATAGAAGTAGTGCTGAAGCGGTTGAAATATTAAGTGTGTTCATACCGTCTCCACCCGTTCCACATGTATCAATACAGTCATTAACGTTAACTCTTTTAGATTTATCTCTTAAAACAAAAACCCCTCCAGCAATTTCATCTGAGCTCTCACCTTTAGATGAAAGTAGAGTTAAAAAATCAAATATCTCATCATCTGATGCTTTACCATCCATTAGTATTTCAAAAGCATTTTTGCTTTCAGCAAATGATAAGTCTTGTTTATCTTTTAATTTATCTATGAAAACTTTCATTTACTTTTGTAATTAATAAAATTTTTTAATATTTTAATTCCAATGGTAGTTTTTATACTTTCAGGGTGAAATTGAACACCGTGAATATTGTATTCTTTATGCATTATGCCCATTATAATTCCATCTTCAGTTTCTGCAGTAATTTCAAGATGATCAGATAACGTTTTTTTATCAACTATAAGACTGTGATACCTTGTAGCTTCAAATTTAGAGGGAAGATTTTTAAGTATACCTATTTTTTTTGATTTTATGGTGCTGGTCTTTCCATGCATTAATTTATTTGCTTGAATAATTTTTGAACCGAAAACTTGGCCAATAATTTGATGACCTAAACATACTCCAAGAATTGGTATTTTTCTATAAAGTGCTTTTACTATTTTAATACAATTTCCTGATTGATTTGGATTACCTGGTCCTGGTGATATAATAATTTTGTCATATTTAATTTTTAGTATTTGTGTATGGGTGATTTTATCATTTCTAACCACATCAACTTTAACGCCTAGTGATGATACATAGTGATATAAGTTAAATGTAAAACTATCATAGTTATCTATTAATAAAATTTTCATTATTTTAATGCATTCATTAAAGCTTTGGCTTTATTAACAGTTTCTTCGTATTCTTTAATTGGATTACTGTCAGCTACTATTCCTGCACCAGCTTGGACATAAAATTTTTTATTTTTTACAACAGCAGTTCTTAATGCAATGCATGTGTCAAACTCACCATTCGCAGAAAAATAACCTATACCCCCAGCATATACTTTTCTTTTAGTGGTTTCTAGCTCATCAATAATTTCCATAGCTCTAATTTTAGGTGCACCAGAAACAGTCCCTGCAGGAAATCCAGCAAGTAGTGATTTAAATTTTGAAATTTTATTATTATAAGCACCCATCACATTGGAAACTATATGCATTACATGAGAGTATTTCTCGATCATAAAACTATCTGTAACTTTAACAGTTCCTATTTTAGAAACTTTACCAGCATCATTTCTGCCCAAGTCAAGTAGCATCAAATGTTCAGAAAGTTCTTTTTTATCTTTAAGCAAATCTTTTGCAAAAAAGTTATCCTCTTTTAAATCTTTACCCCTAGGTCTAGTTCCAGCAATTGGTCTAACAGTAATCTTGTTATCTCTTAGTCTTACTAAAATTTCTGGACTAGCGCCTATAATTTGAAAATCATCAAAATTAAAAAAATACATAAATGGAGATGGGTTAGTAATTCTAAGTTTTTTATAAATTTCTAATGGTCTTTTAGACAATTTAGCTTCAAACCTTTGACTTAAGACGACTTGAAAAATATCTCCAATTTTTATGTATTTTTTAGCTTTGTTTACCATCTTTAAAAACTTATTTTTGGTTGTATTAGATTTAATTTTTATATTTTTGACAATGGCTTTATTAAAATCTTTTTTTTGGAGAGAAGCTTGAATTAATAATTCATTTATTTGTTTTTCAATTTCAAGGTATTTATTCTTATAGTTTGTAATTTTTTCATCCTTAAAGATATTAACAATATAAAAAATCTTTTTTTTCAAGTTATCGTGGACAACTAACACCCTTGGTCTTAAAAGCCTTACATCAGGTAGTTTTAAATCATCTCTACATTTGTTTGGAATTTTTTCTATGTATCTAATTGAATCATAAGAAAAATAACCAGAAATTAATGAACTAATAGGAGGAAGCCCTGATGGTATTTTAAATTTAAATTCTTCAATTATCTTTTCTATAATTTTTTCAGGTTTTCCTTTAATTCTTTTTTTAGTTTTGTTTGTAACTAAATATGAATTATTATTATTGAACTCCCAAATTTTATCAGGGTTTTTACCAAAAATAGTGTATCTACCTCTTATTTTTCCCTTTTCTACGGATTCAAAAACAAAACTATTTTTTTCTATAAGAAAATTATCTATTAGATTTAGGATTTCGTCATCATTTCTTATTTTCCTAGTGGTGTAGAGGATTTGATTTTTGTTTCTTTTATGTTGAAACTTAAAATCATTAAAGTTTCTGTTTAACATTATTTAAAATAATTTTTAACTCGCTCAAGTGTTTTTTCATTCACAACAACTTGGTATCTGTTATTTAAAAATAAATCATATGATTTTAAAATATTATTTTTACTTTGAGCTCCCTCTTCAGAAGATATTTTTCCAAAATTAGCAGAATTTTTGTTAATGTTTTTTTCTTCGTATTTTATAGTCTTTGCAATAAACACATCATTTTCATTGTTTGCAATTAATGTAAAAGAATTAATAGGAAGAGAATAGAGTATTTGAATTGAGTTTGTCTCAAATTTTTTAGTATCATTTATAGAATCTAGCTTAATTTCTTTTATATTGTTTTTACCAAACTCATCAAATGACACTTGATTGAATGTTTTTTTATTAATTTTTTCTAAAATATTTTTATTAAATTCTAACTTTTCTTTTTGAAATAGAAGATTTGTAATTTGTTCTTTAATTATAGGATTTTCAAGATCTGGCAATTTAGAGATTGAATTATTTATATTGTAAAAAATATAAGCACCATTATTTTCAAGAATTTCAATTTTATCTTCTCTTGAATTATAGATCATATTTTCTATTATTTTTTTATTATCAAGATTTATGTATGAGTTAACTTCGGTAGGGGAAATATCCAAATTTTTAACTATAGTTTTAAAGTCAATATTTTTTGATATTTGGTTTTCTATATCGTCAATTTTATCAAAAAATGCTTGATTAAAATCATCAATACCTAGTAAGTTTTTTGGGCTAATTTCAACAAAAGAGAAATCAATATAATCTTGTTTTAATTTTTCTGCATTTTCTTCAACGAAAAACTTAATATCGTTATCTGTAAACATTTCCTTTTTTTTATAAAAGGTACTTAGATCGATATATTCGATATCTAATTTTTTGTTATTTTCTTTATAAAATTTATTAATTAAAAATTCTGGTGATTTTGTTCCACCACTTATGTAGGTAAATAATTGTTTTTGAAGTTCATTATTTTTCAAGCGTATTTCAAACATGGCTGCAGAAGAATTATTTGTTAATAAAAATTTTTCATATAATGTTCTTTGAAATAATCCATTTTCATCATGGAAATTTTTATTATTTTTAATTTTTCTAATCAATACGTCTTCTGTGATTGAAAGATTAAGTTCTTCTATTTCAAGATCAAGAAGAGTCGTGGATACTAATGTAGATAAAAGTTCTTCTATAATATTTTTATCGATATTTTCTTTAATTACCTGTTGGCTTAATCCTGATTCATTTAAATAATCCATAAAATCTTGTGTAGAAATATTAGTATTATTTATCTTAGCTATGTTGTTTTGATTGCCAGTGCTAAATCCTCCACCAAAACCACCAAAACCAAAAGCTACTATAATTACAAAAATTAGTAGTAGACCACCAATTTTCTTTTTAGAAAAATTTTTAAAAGGATTTATCATTACTTCATTAATTTATTGATCTTTAAAATACCAAGCTATAGATTAAATTTTTCATTATGACAAATAAATATATGTATTTTGTAGCTAATTGGAAAATGTATGGGAATTTATCTTCTTTAAATACATTGGATAAAGTTATTAGATTTTCAAAATCTAAAGAAATAAAGGGAGGTAGATTAATTTACTGCCCTCCAAATACTTTAATAAGTTCTTTTGCTAAAAAATTTAATAATTGTCAAATTGGTATTGGTGGACAAAATTGTCATGAAAGCAAAGATTATGGT
The DNA here is from genome assembly GCF_059417905.1 of Candidatus Pelagibacter sp. PS_23. Lineage (NCBI taxonomy): Bacteria > Pseudomonadati > Pseudomonadota > Alphaproteobacteria > Candidatus Pelagibacterales > Candidatus Pelagibacteraceae > Candidatus Pelagibacter > Candidatus Pelagibacter sp. PS_23. The sequence continues at coordinate 483,175 of NZ_CM182071.1, forward strand.
GCTCACACTGGCCATGTTAATTCCCGTATGTTAAAAAACATTGGTGCGCATTTTGTAATTATTGGTCATTCTGAAAATAGAAAACAAGGTGAGAGTGATAAACTAATTAATCTAAAAATAAAAAGTGCTCTCGAAGCTAAATTAAAAGTTATTTTTTGTATTGGTGAAACTTTAAGTGAAAAAAGAAAAAAAAAGACACGTTCAATTTTATCTAAACAAATTAAAATTGGTCTAAAAAATATTAAAAATAAATCTAATATTTTTATTGCTTATGAGCCTGTTTGGGCTATTGGCAGTGGCATTATACCAAAATCATATGATCTTTTTAAAACTATAGAATTTATTAAAAGTAAATTTAGAGATAAATTGCCAAAAGTTTTATATGGAGGTTCAGTCAACCCTGAAAATATTACAAACTTAAAAAAAATTAATAATATTGATGGTTTTTTGATTGGTGGTGCATCTCAAAGTGCTAAAAAATTTATTGATATAGTCAAAAAAACGTATAGTTAAGCCACATGGAAAATATTTTATTAGTGGTCAACTTAGTACTAGCAACAATACTTGTACTTTTGATACTTGTACAAAAATCAGAAGGTGGTGCTCTTGGCATAGGTGTCTCTCAGGATAATTTTATGCTTTCCAGATCTGCAGGTAATTTTATGGGGAAGGCTACTGCAGTAGTTGCAACTTTATTTATAATTTGTAGCTTAGCTTTAACAATTATATCTAGAGGTGAGTTAACACCTACTGAATCAGTTTTGGATATCATTGAAGAAAAGTCTAGTGATACACCTTCAATTCCTGAAAATAATTAAAAAATTAAAAAAAAGTTTAAGAAATAAATACTTTTTTCCCTTTAAAACCCCAAACTGGTCACTCAACCTTTATTAGAATATTTCTAATGATTTATAAAGAGTTCGTGTACCAAAAAATTATAAAAATTGTATTAATCTTAAGCCTTAGCTTGTTGGCTTCGTGCGCCAATAGAGGCCCATTGCCATTTTCTTTTGATTTTTTAAAGAAATCTGCTGATGAAGATATTGAAAAAATTTCAAAAATTAGAAAGCAAAATGAAATATTACAAAAAAACTTAGACATTGATTTATATACAGCGATCGCCCTTGCAATCGAAAATAACAAAGATTTAAAAGTAAAATTATTCGAAACCGCATTAGCGGACCGTCAATTGAAAGACGTAAAGTTTGACATGTTACCAACCATGTCAGCTAATGCAGGTTATTCTGGAAGTGACAATTATCAATCATCCACAAGTGCAACTGTTGGAAATAATGATATAGCAGCATCCAAAGGGTCTACATACTCTACATCACGAAATAGAGATGTTGTTGATCAAGATATAGGTTTTGCTTGGAACGCACTTGATTTTGGTTTGTCTTATATTAGAGCAGGACAAACAGGGGATCGTTTTTTAATTGCAAAAGAGATAGAAAAAAAATCAGCCAACAATATTGCAAAAGAAGTTATTCGATCTTATTGGAATGCTCTTTCTGCAGATAAGTTAATTCAAAAATACGATCCTTTAATTAAAAAAGTAAAAATAGCTTTAAGCGACTCTCAAAAAATAGAAGAGATGTTGCTACAAAAACCAATGGATGCACTTTTGTATCAAAAAGAATTGCTAGATATAAAGAGAGCTCTTATTACACAAAGACAAACTTTAATTAATTCTAAAATTGAATTAGGAACCTTAATGGGATTGTTGCCCAACCAAAGCTATAAATTAGTAGCAACCAATCAACCTATCAATATTTTAGACATGGATTTAAAAAACATGGAAAAACATGCTTTAGTTAGTAGAGCAGAGTTATTAGAAAATCGATATCAAGAAAGAATATCCGTTGCTGAAACTAAAGTTGGATTAAGATCTTTGTTACCTAATTTTAATATTAACGCAGCTTTCACAAGTTCTTCAAATGATTATTTACAAAATAAATCAAATTTTGAATTTGGTTCTTCAGTTGGCGCAAACTTATTAAATGTCTTTAGAGCACCATCGATTAAGAAAATGAATGAGGCAAATACAGAAATTATTAAAGAACAACGTCTTGCTTTATCTATGGCTATCTTATCACAAGTTCATTTAGCAAATATTGATTTTCAAATGAGCATGGAAGAATATGATACGGCTGAACGTTATTTAAAAGTTTCAACAAAAATTGCCGACCAAGTTCGAAACGCACAAAAAATTGCAAGATTTGGTGAGTTAGAATTAATTAGAGAAGAAGCGGGTACTCTTGTTGCTGAACTAAGAAGAGATATTTCATTCTCTAAAATGCAACATTCAATTGCACAAGTTTATACCTCAGTTGGAATTGATATTACCACCAGAGACACCATAGTAGGGGGAACGGAATTATTTGCATATGAAATTAAGAATAAATTTAGTGGTTTAGGTAAAAAATACATTGCAAAAGTAACAGAACCTATTCAAAAACAAAATCCAGTTGCTAAACAATTTGATGAAAATTATAAAAAATTTGAATTTTCAGATAAAACATTCAAACTTGAAGGTCAAGGTTCTGTACAATATTCGGCAAGATTAGGAAATGATCAACCATTACCTAGTTGGATAGATTTTTTACCAACGCAAAGAGCGTTTTTAATAGACTCGGTACTAAAAGGTGACATTCATGAAATAGAGCTCATTGTTAATGCAAAAAATATCAATTCTACAGTTGATGATCAATTTACTTTGATAGTGGATCCAATTTTAAAGAGCCAAAAAGATTTAGCAAAAATAATAGGTACCACATTAAAAGAAAAAGCTGAAATAGTTAAAGCTTCAGAAATCCAATAAATTAAGGAGATCTAATGAAGAAAATTACAAAGAATATTAAGGTTAAAGTTGCCTCGAATAAAAAAAAAGTTTCAGGAAACATATTGAATGCACCTAAAACGCACAAATTACCTCGTGTGGTTAAAGCAAGAGCAGGACAAACTATAACAGGTAAAATTGGAGGTATTAGAAAGACACCCAATAAATCAATTGCAAAACCAGGACAAACAATAACTGGTAAAATTAGACGAAGAACCAATTGACCCAAAAACCTAAAAAGAAACAGAAAATATTTATAGAAGCCCTTGAGCAGAGGATAATGCTCGATGGAGCAGGGGCCTCAACCTTTTTAGATTTAATTGATGAACGCAATCAAGAAGAGATAAAAAAAAACTCTAAAATAATCGATACCACTAAAGACAACAATGAAGTTCCTTTTGCAAACACTGCAAGAGACCAAAACAAAAAAAATGTAGTTTTCATTGATAGTGCTGTCTCTGATTATGAAACCATTATTAATTCATTTAAAGAAAACACTGAGTTTTATTTAATCAACTCCAATGAAGATGGATTTAAAAGAATTAGTGAAATTTTAAATGATCGAAAAGATATTGATGGTTTGCACATCATTGGTCACGGTAGTGCTGGAGAAATTTTATTTGGTAATGCTTTTTTAAATAACGATACCATCACTAATTACCAATCAACTTTAGCATCCATCGGTCAATCGTTAACCACAAGTGGGGATATTTTATTTTATGGTTGTAATATAGCTTCTACTGAACAAGGTGAAATTTTAATTAAAAAAATCTCAGAGATTACCAAAGCAGATATTGCAGCGTCAGATGACCTTACTGGTAAAGGTGGAGACTGGGATTTAGAAAAAGAAGAAGGTTTTATTGATGTAAAAGAACTAAGAGTTGAAAATTACGATCACTCATTAGGATCACTATCTACCTCAGGGGTTATAGCAAACTCAGGAGTTACTCATATTGATAGCAATGTAACAATGATGAGCTCTGGTAATGTAGGTCTTGGAAATTCAGGAGCTTATTCATCAATTGGTTCTGATTTTGGTTTAGCTATTGAAAAACAGAATGTTTCAGTTTCATCAGGTAAACATATTTCGGATGTCAATGTTGATACAAGCGACAAGTTAAATGACTCTGGAAATTACACATATGCATATATGAATGGTGGAATTGATGTAGATGCCTCTAGCAATATATCAGTAAATTCATATTTAATGATGCTTGTCCATAATACCAACAAAAGGTCTCCGTCTTCTGCTGGTGAAGTTGTATTTGATGGCGAAATAGTTGGAATACTATTTGATCAACCATATACGCGAGCATCAACTGTAGATGGTGTTACTTATCATAGTTCTAATTTTGTTTATGCGATGGGAAGTAGCGGAGGAAATAGTAATTCTTCTGATACGGACGGTGCTAGAATTATGGAAGGTAAGTCTACAACCAATTCTACTTATACCAATTTTTTCAATTCTTATAAAAGTTCCTTAAGTAGTTCTATGACAAACAGTAATGGTGCTGATTGGGTTTCAGTTTCAGATTATGGAAGTGGAACAAATAATCGTTTACAATTTGGAGCCAAAAATAGCAACACAGCAGCTGGTGACTACATTCGTATTTTAGTTAAACAAATAAACAATGATCCTGTAGCAGATAATGAAACGGGAGCTGTTAATGAAGATGCAACATTAACTGTTACCGATGGAACTTCAGATGTTTTACATGGTGACACTGATGCTGATAGTGGTGATACTTTAACGGTCACAACTTATTCTCATACATCAGCTACTAATGAAAGTGGCGGAAGTGCATCATCAGGAAACGGTAATAGCGGAACAGCAGGATCAAGTGCTGTTGTAGGTTATTATGGTACATTAACTTTAGCAGCAGATGGAACTTATACCTATGCAGCCGATCAAAATATCACTGATACGCTCGATGCAAGTGATACTGCAACAGATGTATTTACCTATACAGTATCGGATGGAACCGCAACGGATACTGCAACAATCACAATTACGATTACGGGTGTAAATGATGTACCAGTTGCAGATAACGAAACAGGTTCAGTTGATACTAATCAAACTTTAACAGTCACCGATGGATCTTCAGATCTTTTATTTGGAGACACGGATGCAGATGCAAGTGCATCTTTAACAGTTTCAGCAATTAGAACTGGAGCTGAAGGGGGAAGTGGAACTGCTGGCTCAATTGGTTCAGGTTTAGCGGGTACTTATGGAACTTTAACTCTAGCAGCGGATGGAACGTATACATACGTTGCAGGTTCAAGTGCTGGAACGGATGTTTTTACTTATACTTTATCTGATGGGACAGCTACTGATACTGCTACTTTAACCATTACTGTTAATGCTGTTAGTAATTCAGCTCCCGTTGCAAGAAATGACGTTGGTCATGTAGCTGAAGATGGAACTTTACAAGTTGATAATGGAGATAACGCAAATGTCTCAGGATCTTATGATGCTGCAGGTGAACATTCAGGAGATGTTCTTCAAACATCAAGCGGTACACACCAAGACACTGATGCAAATAGTGATACACTAACTATTACAGGAATTAGAGTAGGGTCTACTGAAGGAGTAGGTACAGCAGGATCCGTTGGTTCAGCTTTAACAGGAACATACGGTCAATTAACTATTGCAGAAAATGGGTCTTATACATACATAGCTAATCAATCAGTAGCTGATGCTTTAGATGTTGGTGATACTGTAACTGATGTTTTTAATTATACAGTTTCAGATGGAAACGGTGGAACAGATATTGCTACAATCACAATAACTATTCATGGTGCTAACGATGCACCAGTTGCAGATAATGAAACTGGATCAGTTGCTGTAGGCAATACTTTAACAGTCACCGATGGATCTTCAGATCTTTTATTTGGAGACACGGATGTAGATGATAGTGCATCTTTAACAGTTTCAGCAATTAGAACTGGAGCTGAAGGGGGAAGTGGAACTGCTGGCTCAATTGGTTCAGGTTTAGCGGGTACTTATGGAACTTTAACTCTAGCAGCGGATGGAACGTATACATACGTTGCAGGTTCAAGTGCTGGAACGGATGTTTTTACTTATACTTTATCTGATGGGACAGCTACTGATACTGCTACTTTAACTATTACTTTATCTAATACTGATCCAATAGGACGTAATGATATAGGAACAGTAAATGAAGATGGAACGTTAACTGTTGCAGATGGTGATAATGCTAACAGTATTACAACTGCTGCAACCTCATATAGTGCAGATGATGCTGAGAGTATTAGTGTTCAAGAAAATAAAGCTGCTGGACTTGCTTTTAGCAAAGATGGTTTAAAAATGTTTCATGCAGGAAATGATAATGATGATATTCATGAATACACTTTAACATCAGCATTTGATGTATCGTCAGCTTCTTATGTAGATTCTTTAGATGTCTCAGCAAGAGATGCCGAAATTTTTGGTATAACTTTTAATAATGATGGAACTAAGTTGTATTTCACTGGTGCTAACACAGCTGATGCAGTTTTTCAATATAGTTTAGGTACAGCTTACGATATTTCATCAGGAACATACGATAACGTTAGTTTATCTGTTGTAGACAATAGACCTTGTGGAATTCGTTTTAATAATGATGGAACAAAATTATTCGTAACTGGATTTGATAGTCAACGAATTGAAGAATATTCTCTATCAACAGCATTTGATATATCTTCATCTTCAGCTACGTATGCAGGTGATAGTGAAAGGTTAAATACATCGTCTTATGAAACTAATCCTAGAGACATTGAATTTAATAGCGACGGAACAAGATTATTTATTACCGGAGGTACGGGTGATGATATTACGGAATATGAATTATCTACTGCTTTTGATGTTTCTACAGCAACATATCATGGCGAATACGATACGTCATCACAAGACGGAAACACTTTTAGTTTAAGGTTTAATAACGATGGATCTAAAATGTTTATGTTGGGTTATGATTCAGATAAAGTTCATGAATATAATTTAGCTAGTCCTTATAATTTAATAGATATTTCAGGTGAACATTCAGGAGATGTTATTGACTCAAGTAACACTGATACTTCTGATACAGATGCAGACGGTCATTCACTAACCATTAGTGCAATTAGAACTGGTTCAGTTGAGGGTTCAGGTACAGCAGGATCTATTGGCTCAGCTTTAACAGGAACATATGGTCAATTAACCATTGCAGCAGATGGCTCTTATACTTATGTAGCCAATCAAGATGCAGCAGATGCATTAGATGCAGGGGATGTTGTATATGATAGTTTTAATTATACCGTTTCAGACGGAAATAGTGGAACTGATATATCTATTCTTACAATTAGAGTTATTGGTATTAACGATGCACCAACGGCTTCAAATGGAACTGTTAATATCAATGAAAATAATCAAGCATCTACAGCAGGGGATAGAACTCCACTCAATATTACAAAAGTATTTGCAGTAAGCGATTTTAACTTCGCTGACGATGATACAAGTGGAAGTTTATCAAAAGTTAAAATTACTACATTAGAAAGTGCGGGTGCTTTAGAATACAATAATGGATCATCTTGGGCAGATGTTACATTGAACCAAGAAATTTCAGCAACAGATATTAGTAATAATAGATTAAGATTTACCCCAGTTGCAAACTCTGAAAGTAATCCAACGTTTGGTTTCAAAGTTCATGATGGAACAGATTACAGTTCATCAGCTTACACAATGACAGTATCTGTTAATGCTGCACCCAATGTTACAGATGCAACCGTTGGATCAACAGTTGCTGCAGGTGGAACCAGTTCTGGCGATGTTCATGACGGCGTTGCTGACAGCGATGATAATGATAGTGTTTTAGTGGTAACCGGTGTTGCATCTGGAAATGAAAGTTCAAATAATACAATTGTTACAAATAATACTGGAGTTGGTTCAGCAGTATCTGGAACCTATGGTTCTTTAAATATTGCAGCAAACGGTACTTATACTTATACAGCAAGTTCAACAAATAATATTGCGTACGATGCAACTGCAACAGACATTTTTACATTTACTACACGTGATGATGAAAGTAATTCAGGATCTAATGCCTATGACGTAGGTAGCATTACTTTTACCGTTGCAAGTTCAATTTCTTTAACAGATGACACGGATAGTGTTAATGAAGATGCAACAATTACTAAAACTGGTTCTCAAGACGATGTATTAAATGATGATGCTGCTGATACTAATGGTTTAGTAGTCACCCATATTAAAAAAGATGGTGGACCAAATTCAACAGTTGCTAGTAGTAGTACTTATACATCTAACGGAACTTCTGTTACGGGTACTTATGGTACTTTAGTAATTGGTGCGGATGGTTCTTATACTTATACAGCCGATCAAAGTACTGCTGATGATTTAGATTTAAATGACGTAGTAACAGATGTATTTGTCTATACGGCAGATGGTGCTACAGCAAATTTAACTATTACAGTAACTGGTATCAATGATGTACCAACAGCTGCAGATAAAACTGTAACTACAAATGAGGATACAGCTTATGTATTTTCAGCATCTGACTTTGGCTACACGGATGCTGATGATCATGATGCGTTAGTAAGTGTAAAAATTACAGGATTAGAAGATGCAGGTGCTTTACAATATAACAATGGATCAGCTTGGGTAGATGTAACTGAAAACCAAGTGATAACAGCAACAGACATTGCTGCTAATAAATTAAGATTTAACCCAGCCGCAAATGAAAATGGATCTTCTTACACTAGTTTTGATTTTACAGTAAATGATGGCGATGCAGATAGTGCCTCAGCTAATACCATTACAGTCAATGTAACAGCAGTTAACGATGCACCAACTGCAAGAGATGACACTGGTATTGTAAATGAAGATGCAACGTTAACAGTTTCTAATAGTAGTGATGCAACAACAAGTGTTACTGCAGCTTCATTTGTTAGATCTAAATCTTTAGGGGATGCAGGATATCAAAGTCAGGAAACAAAATTTAGTCCTGATGGAACAAAAATGTTTGTGCTTGATACTTATCAAAATACAAATGAAATTCATCAATATACATTAACAACCGCCTTTGATATTTCTAGTGCTTCATTTGATGGTGCAGATGAAACTTTTGACCTTAGTAATGAGAATTCTTCATCGAGTAATTTCACATTTAATAATGATGGAACCAAATTCTATTCAGCTTATTCGGGTAGATTATATGAATATGACGTATCAACTGCTTATGATATTTCCACAAGCTCTTATAATAATAATTTCTTTGATTTAATACTGGAGTACCCAAATACGCGTAATATGGGATCCGGTGTAAACGTAGCATTTAATAGCGATGGAACCAAATTATTTGCGCTAGATGCACAACAACGTGAAGTGCATGAATACTCTCTTTCAACTGCCTTTGATGTAACTTCAGCATCTCGTACAAATAATTATGTAAGTGTTGGCACTCAAGAAGCAAGTCCATACGGTTTTGCATTTAGCAATGATGGAAAAAAAATGTTTATATCTGGATTGGGAAAGGATGTTAATGAATATACACTCTCAACTGGTTTTGACTTATCATCTACTTTTGAGTTTGTAGGTAGTTTTGATGTTTCATCTAAAGATTGGTATCCACTCGGTATTACATTTAACAATGATGGTACAAAAATGTTTGTGACAGGCTCACAACAAGATAAACTTTTTGAATATTCGCTTACTACTCCTTTCAGCTTAATAGATGTATCAGGTGAACATTCAGGAGATGTCATTAACACAAGTTCAACAGATAATTATGATACAGACCCTGAAAGCGACGCACTAACGGTTACAACTTACTCTCATACATCAGCAACAGATCAAGATGGGGGTAGTATATCTTCAACAAGCAGTACTGGAACAGCTGGAACCAACAATGTTACAGGTTATTATGGAACATTGGATTTAGAAGGTAATGGTTCTTACACTTATACTGCAGATCTAACAGTAACTCAGGCCTTAGATTCAGGAGATACTGTAACAGATGTATTTACTTATACTGTATCTGATGGAAATGGTGGAACTGATACAGCAACTATAACAATTACAGTAATTGGTATGAATGATACTCCAGTTGCACAAAATGATGTTGGGGTTATTGTTGAAGATGGAACTTTAACAGTTGCAAATAGTGCTAATGCCAATGTTTCAGGAAGTTATGATGCAACAGGTGAACATTCTGGTGATGTAATTGATACTAGTTCAAGTTCTCATACAGATAGTGATGCCGATGCTAGTGCATCTCTAACAGTTTCAGCAATTAGAACAGGCTCAAGCGAAGGTTCAGGAACCGCTGGTTCAATTGGTTCAGCTTTAACGGGTACTTATGGTCAATTAACCATTGCAGCAGATGGCTCTTATTCTTATGTAGCTAATCAAGATGCAGCGGTAGGTGACTCAGTCACAGAATCATTTAATTACACATTATCAGATGGAACAGCAACAGACATTGGAGTAATTACAATTACAATTCTTGGAGTTAATGATGCAGGTTTCATTAAAGAAGGTGGAACTTTAACTGTTGCAAATAGTGCGGCCGCTAACTCTGGAGCAAGCACCGGTAATCATACTGGAGATATTACTGATAATGGTAGCAATATTACTAGTATCACTGCAACGACAGCAGGTGGAAATGCACAAACAACTTTTTCAAGTAACTCTGAAACAGTGATAGGTGAGTACGGTACTTTAACAATTAACTCTGATGGTTCTTACTCTTATGTTGCAAACTCAAATATATCAGGCCTTGATGCAGGAGATGCAAATATAAAGGATGTCTTCACTTATATCGTTTCAGATGGCTCCACTACATCTACTGCAACCCTTACAATGAATATTATTGCTAGCCAAGATCTAACTGCACGAGATGATAATGGTACTGTAAATGAAGATGCAACGTTAGAAGTTGATGATGGTGATAATTTAACAACTGTTGCACCAGCATCTTACGATGATAGCGATAGCTTTACTATTGCAGGTTCAGATTCAAATCCTGCTACTACTCAAAGTACTTTTAACGATTTACTTTTTAATCCTGATGGAACAAAAATGTACACACTAGGATATAATGCTAATGTCTCTGGTAAAACCCTTTTTCAATACACATTGTCAACTCCTTTTGATGTATCGACTGCTTCAGTTTCAAGTAGTGATTATATTACTGTTGGAGGTTATGAATTATACAACTATGCTATGAGATTTAATAATGACGGAACAAAGCTTTTTGTTCTTAATGATTCTACTAATCAAAATACTCGAAGTTATATGTATCAATACACTTTAAGCACCCCTTACGATATTACCAGCACTGTAACAGCGGGTAATTCCCTCCTGTTAGGGGATCAGTATGATAATTTTAAAACATTTCTTTTTAATGACGATGGTTCAGAGATGTTTGTTAGTGAACATGATTATTTAATATACAAATATACTTTAAGTGATCCTTTTGATACTTCAACTGCTTCAAAAACTTCCTCATATTTGTCTGTAGGTAGCTTTAGTGGTATGCAATATAATAACGATGGTACAAAGTTATTTACAGTTCATCAAACAGCAACAATTGGTTCTACAGCAAAAATATTACAGTGGTCATTGTCAACTGCTTATGATCTTATGACTGCAAGTTCAAATAGCACCTATTTTGATACTGGTGAAGCTACTGGTTCTCTTGGTAATGGAGTCCCTGCTCGATATATCACTTTTAACAATGATGGATCAAAATTCTTTAGTTTTAACGGAGCTAATAGTAGTACTCCAGTAAAAATTAAGGAATGGAATCTAGCTTCACCTTTTAATTTGACAAATGATGTTAGCGGCGAACATTCAGGAGATGTCATTAACACAAGTTCAACTGCTAATTATGATACAGACCCTGACAGCGATACTCTTACAGTTACTGCAATTAGAACAGGATCAAGTGAGGGATCGGGTACCGTAGGATCTGTTGGTTCAGCTTTAACAGGAACATACGGTCAATTAACTATTGCAGCAAATGGATCATATACCTATGTAGCTAATCAAGATGCAGCAGATGCTTTAGATCCAGGGGATGTGGTTACTGATACATTTAACTACACAGTTTCAGATGGACAAGGTGAAACGGATATGGCAGTTTTAACTATTACTGTTAATGGAATTAATGATACACCTGTTGCAGATGCTGAAACAGGTTCAGTTGATACAACTCAAACTTTAACAGTCACTGATGGTACTTCAGATCTTTTACATGGGGATACGGATGCAGATGCTAGTGCTTCATTAAGTGTATCGAGTATTGTTGCAACCACAGCAAGTGGAAGTGCAACTGCTGTTAATCCAGGAACTGCTTATAATTCAGGTTACACATCAGTTACTGGTAGTAAGGGAACTTTGAGAGTTGGTGCAGACGGTACTTATCAATACATTGCAGGTTCAAGTACTGGTACCGATGTTTTTACTTACACATTATCAGATGGAACAGCAACACATACAGCTACTTTAACAATTACAGTTAATAGTAGTAACAATGCTCCTTCAGCTACAGATGATACAGATGCTGTAAATGAGGATGCAACTATAACTGAAAGCTCAGGATCAAAATTATTAGTTGCAGATGATACAGATGCAGATGGAAATACTTTAACTGTTACACAAATTGCAGTTACAGGTGGAGGAAATAGTTCAGTTACTTCAAGTACTACTCATTCTAATGGAACCTCAATTACTGGAACTTATGGAACTTTAGTTGTTGGTGCCAATGGATCTTATACTTATACAGCCGATCAATCAGCTGCAGATGATTTAGATGCTTCAGACACTGCAACAGATAGTTTCACTTATACAATATCGGATGGAACGGCAACTGACACTGCAACATTAATCTTTACAGTAACAGGAGTTAATGATGTACCAACTGCTGCAGATAAAACTGTAACTACAAACGAAGATACTCCTTACGTATTTTCAGCATCAGATTTTGGCTACACAGATGCAGATGACGATGATGCGTTAGTAAGTGTAAAAATTACAGGATTAGAAGATGCAGGTGCTTTACAATATAACAATGGATCAGCTTGGGTAGATGTAACTGAAAATCAAGTAATAACTGCAACAGACATTGCTGCTAATAAATTAAGATTTAACCCAGCTGCAAATGAAAATGGATCTTCTTACACTAGTTTTGATTTTACAGTAAATGATGGCGATGCAGATAGTGCCTCAGCTAATACAATTACAGTCAATGTAACAGCAGTTAACGATGCACCTGTTGCAGATGATGAAACAGGAGCTGTTAATGAAGATGCAACATTAACTGTTACGGATGGAACCTCAGATGTTTTACACGGAGATACAGACGCAGATAGTGATACTTTAACAGCTACAACTTATTCTCATACTTCAGCTACAAATCAAAGTGGTGGAAGTGCATCATCTGGAAATGGAAATAGTGGAACTGCAGGATCAAGTGCCGTTGTAGGTTATTATGGTACATTAACTTTAGCAGCGGATGGAACGTATACTTATGCAGCTGATCAAAGTGCTGCTGATGATTTAGATGCCTCAGATACTGCAACAGATATCTTTACCTATACACTATCAGACGGAACGGCAACAGATACCGGAACGATTACAATAACAGTGACTGGTGTTAACGATGCTCCAGCTGCAGTCAATGATACTGATGCTGTAAATGAAGATGCAACAGTTACCAGAACTTCAGGATCAAGTCTATTAATGGATGATGATAGTGATGCGGATGATGATGATAGTTTTACCGTTACACAAATTGCAGTAACAGGTGGATCAAATAATGCAGTTACTGCAAGCAGTACTTATAATTCTGGTTCACCAGAAACAGTAACAGGAACTTATGGTACACTTACTGTTGGTGCTGATGGAACATATACATATGTAGCTGATCGAAGTGCTGCGGATGATTTAGATTTAAATGATACTGCAACAGATAGTTTCACTTATACAATATCGGATGGAACGGCAACTGACACTGCAACATTAATCTTTACGGTAACTGGTGTTAATGATGTACCAGAAGCTGCAGATAAAACTGTAACTACAAACGAAGATACTCCTTATGTATTTTCAGCATCAGATTTTGGCTACACAGATGCAGATGACGATGATGCGTTAGTAAGTGTAAAAATTACAGGATTAGAAGATGCAGGTGCTTTACAATATTATAATGGTAGTGCTTGGGTAGATGTAACTGAAAATCAAGTGATAACCGCAACTGACATTGCTGCTAACAAATTAAGATTTAATCCAGCTGCAAATGAAAATGGATCTTCTTACACTACTTTTAATTTTACAGTAAATGATGGCGATGCAGATAGTGCCTCAGCTAATACCATTACAGTCAATGTAACAGCAGTTAACGATGCACCTGTTGCAGATGATGAAACTAACTCAGTCGATGAAGATGCAACATTAACCGTTACGGATGGAACCTCAGATGTTTTACATGGTGATACTGATGTTGATAGTGGTGATACTTTAACAGCTACAACTTATTCTCATACTTCAGCTACAAATCAAAGTGGTGGAAGTGCATCATCTGGAAATGGGAATAGTGGAACTGCAGGATCAAGTGCCGTTGTAGGTTATTATGGTACATTAACTTTAGCAGCGGATGGAACGTATACTTATGCAGCTGATCAAAGTGCTGCTGATGATTTAGATGCCTCAGATACTGCAACAGATATCTTTACCTATACACTATCAGACGGAACGGCAACAGATACCGGAACGATTACAATAACAGTGACAGGAATTAATGATGCTCCAGCTGCAGTCAATGATACTGATGCTGTAAATGAAGATGCAACAGTTACAAGAACTTCAGGATCAAGTCTATTAATGGATGATGATAGTGATGCTGATGATGATGATGCATTTACAGTTACACAAATAGCAGTAACAGGTGGATCAAATAATGCAGTTACTGCAAGCAGTACTTATAATTCTGGTTCACCAGAAACGGTAACAGGAACTTATGGTACACTTACTGTTGGTGCTGATGGAACATATACATATGTAGCTGATCGAAGTGCTGCGGATGATTTAGATTTAAATGATACTGCAACAGATAGTTTCACTTATACAATATCGGATGGAACGGCAACTGACACTGCAACATTAATCTTTACGGTAACTGGTGTTAATGATGTACCAGAAGCTGCAGATAAAACTGTAACTACAAACGAAGATACTCCTTATGTATTTTCAGCATCAGATTTTGGCTACACAGATGCAGATGACGATGATGCGTTAGTAAGTGTAAAAATTACAGGATTAGAAGATGCAGGTGCTTTACAATATAACAATGGATCAGCTTGGGTAGATGTAACTGAAAACCAAGTGATAACAGCAACAGACATTGCTGCTAATAAATTAAGATTTAACCCAGCCGCAAATGAAAATGGATCTTCTTACACTAGTTTTGATTTTACAGTAAATGATGGCGATGCAGATAGTGCCTCAGCTAATACAATTACAGTCAATGTAACAGCAGTTAACGATGCACCTGTTGCAGATGATGAAACTAACTCAGTCGATGAAGATGCAACATTAACCGTTACGGATGGAACCTCAGATGTTTTACATGGTGATACTGATGTTGATAGTGGTGATACTTTAACAGCTACAACTTATTCTCATACTTCAGCTACAAATCAAAGTGGTGGAAGTGCATCATCTGGAAATGGAAATAGTGGAACTGCAGGATCAAGTGCCGTTGTAGGTTATTATGGTACATTAACTTTAGCAGCGGATGGAACGTATACTTATGCAGCTGATCAAAGTGCTGCTGATGATTTAGATGCCTCAGATACTGCAACAGATATCTTTACCTATACACTATCAGACGGAACGGCAACAGATACCGGAACGATTACAATAACAGTGACTGGTGTTAACGATGCTCCAGCTGCAGTCAATGATACTGATGCTGTTAACGAAGATGCAACAGTTACCAGAACTTCAGGATCAAGTCTATTAATGGATGATGATAGTGATGCGGATGATGATGATAGTTTTACCGTTACACAAATTGCAGTAACAGGTGGATCAAATAATGCAGTTACTGCAAGCAGTACTTATAATTCTGGTTCACCAGAAACGGTAACAGGAACTTATGGTACACTTACTGTTGGTGCTGATGGAACATATACATATGTAGCTGATCGAAGTGCTGCGGATGATTTAGATTTAAATGATACTGCAACAGATAGTTTCACTTATACAATATCGGATGGAACGGCAACTGACACTGCAACATTAATCTTTACAGTGACAGGAATTAATGATGCTCCAGTTGCAGTCAATGATACTGATGCTGTAAATGAAGATGCAACAGTTACAAGAACTTCAGGATCAAGTCTATTAATGGATGATGATAGTGATGCTGATGATGATGATGCATTTACAGTTACACAAATAGCAGTAACAGGTGGATCAAATAATGCAGTTACTGCAAGCAGTACTTATAATTCTGGTTCACCAGAAACGGTAACAGGAACTTATGGTACACTTACTGTTGGAGCTAATGGAACATATACATATGTAGCTGATCGAAGTGCTGCGGATGATTTAGATGCTTCAGACACTGCAACAGATAGTTTCACTTATACAATATCGGATGGAACGGCAACTGACACTGCAACATTAATCTTTACAGTGACAGGAGTTAATGATGTGCCAACTGCTGCAGATAAAACTGTAACTACAAATGAGGATACAGCTTATGTATTTTCAGCATCAGATTTTGGCTACACAGATGCAGATGACGATGATGCGTTAGTAAGTGTAAAAATTACAGGATTAGAAGATGCAGGTGCTTTACAATATAACAATGGATCAGCTTGGGTAGATGTAACTGAAAACCAAGTGATAACCGCAACAGACATTGCTGCTAATAAATTAAGATTTAACCCAGCCGCAAATGAAAATGGATCTTCTTACACTAGTTTTGATTTTACAGTAAATGATGGCGATGCAGATAGTGCCTCAGCTAATACAATTACAGTCAATGTAACAGCAGTTAACGATGCACCTGTTGCAGATGATGAAACTAACTCAGTCGATGAAGATGCAACATTAACCGTTACGGATGGAACCTCAGATGTTTTACATGGTGATACTGATGTTGATAGTGGTGATACTTTAACAGCTACAACTTATTCTCATACTTCAGCTACAAATCAAAGTGGTGGAAGTGCATCATCTGGAAATGGAAATAGTGGAACTGCAGGATCAAGTGCCGTTGTAGGTTATTATGGTACATTAACTTTAGCAGCGGATGGAACGTATACTTATGCAGCTGATCAAAGTGCTGCTGATGATTTAGATGCCTCAGATACTGCAACAGATATCTTTACCTATACACTATCAGACGGAACGGCAACAGATACCGGAACGATTACAATAACAGTGACTGGTGTTAACGATGCTCCAGCTGCAGTCAATGATACTGATGCTGTTAACGAAGATGCAACAGTTACCAGAACTTCAGGATCAAGTCTATTAATGGATGATGATAGTGATGCGGATGATGATGATAGTTTTACCGTTACACAAATTGCAGTAACAGGTGGATCAAATAATGCAGTTACTGCAAGCAGTACTTATAATTCTGGTTCACCAGAAACGGTAACAGGAACTTATGGTACACTTACTGTTGGTGCTGATGGAACATATACATATGTAGCTGATCGAAGTGCTGCGGATGATTTAGATTTAAATGATACTGCAACAGATAGTTTCACTTATACAATATCGGATGGAACGGCAACTGACACTGCAACATTAATCTTTACAGTGACAGGAGTTAATGATGTGCCAACTGCTGCAGATAAAACTGTAACTACAAATGAGGATACAGCTTATGTATTTTCAGCATCAGATTTTGGCTACACAGATGCAGATGACGATGATGCGTTAGTAAGTGTAAAAATTACAGGATTAGAAGATGCAGGTGCTTTACAATATAACAATGGATCAGCTTGGGTAGATGTAACTGAAAATCAAGTGATAACAGCAACTGACATTGCTGCTAACAAATTAAGATTTAATCCAGCTGCAAATGAAAATGGATCTTCTTACACTAGTTTTGATTTTACAGTAAATGATGGCGATGCAGATAGTGCCTCAGCTAATACCATTACAGTCAATGTAACAGCAGTTAACGATGCACCTGTTGCAGATGATGAAACTAACTCAGTCGATGAAGATGCAACATTAACCGTTACGGATGGAACCTCAGATGTTTTACATGGTGATACTGATGTTGATAGTGGTGATACTTTAACAGCTACAACTTATTCTCATACTTCAGCTACAAATCAAAGTGGTGGAAGTGCATCATCTGGAAATGGAAATAGTGGAACTGCAGGATCAAGTGCCGTTGTAGGTTATTATGGTACATTAACTTTAGCAGCGGATGGAACGTATACTTATGCAGCTGATCAAAGTGCTGCTGATGATTTAGATGCCTCAGATACTGCAACAGATATCTTTACCTATACACTATCAGACGGAACGGCAACAGATACCGGAACGATTACAATAACAGTGACTGGTGTTAACGATGCTCCAGCTGCAGTCAATGATACTGATGCTGTTAACGAAGATGCAACAGTTACAAGAACTTCAGGATCAAGTCTATTAATGGATGATGATAGTGATGCGGATGATGATGATAGTTTTACCGTTACACAAATTGCAGTAACAGGTGGATCAAATAATGCAGTTACTGCAAGCAGTACTTATAATTCTGGTTCACCAGAAACGGTAACAGGAACTTATGGTACACTTACTGTTGGTGCTGATGGAACATATACATATGTAGCTGATCGAAGTGCTGCGGATGATTTAGATTTAAATGATACTGCAACAGATAGTTTCACTTATACAATATCGGATGGAACGGCAACTGACACTGCAACATTAATCTTTACAGTGACAGGAATTAATGATGCTCCAGTTGCAGTCAATGATACTGATGCTGTAAATGAAGATGCAACAGTTACCAGAACTTCAGGATCAAGTCTATTAATGGATGATGATAGTGATGCTGATGATGATGATGCATTTACAGTTACACAAATAGCAGTAACAGGTGGATCAAATAATGCAGTTACTGCAAGCAGTACTTATAATTCTGGTTCACCAGAAACGGTAACAGGAACTTATGGTACACTTACTGTTGGTGCTGATGGAACATATACATATGTAGCTGATCGAAGTGCTGCGGATGATTTAGATTTAAATGATACTGCAACAGATAGTTTCACTTATACAATATCGGATGGAACGGCAACTGACACTGCAACATTAATCTTTACGGTAACTGGTGTTAATGATGTACCAGAAGCTGCAGATAAAACTGTAACTACAAACGAAGATACTCCTTATGTATTTTCAGCATCAGATTTTGGCTACACAGACGCAGATGATGATGATGCGTTAGTAAGTGTAAAAATTACAGGATTAGAAGATGCAGGTGCTTTACAATATAACAATGGATCAGCTTGGGTAGATGTAACTGAAAATCAAGTGATAACAGCAACTGACATTGCTGCTAACAAATTAAGATTTAATCCAGCTGCAAATGAAAATGGATCTTCTTACACTACTTTTAATTTTACAGTAAATGATGGCGATGCAGATAGTGCCTCAGCTAATACCATTACAGTCAATGTAACAGCAGTTAACGATGCACCTGTTGCAGATGATGAAACTAACTCAGTCGATGAAGATGCAACATTAACCGTTACGGATGGAACCTCAGATGTTTTACATGGTGATACTGATGTTGATAGTGGTGATACTTTAACAGCTACAACTTATTCTCATACTTCAGCTACAAATCAAAGTGGTGGAAGTGCATCATCTGGAAATGGGAATAGTGGAACTGCAGGATCAAGTGCCGTTGTAGGTTATTATGGTACATTAACTTTAGCAGCGGATGGAACGTATACTTATGCAGCTGATCAAAGTGCTGCTGATGATTTAGATGCCTCAGATACTGCAACAGATATCTTTACCTATACACTATCAGACGGAACGGCAACAGATACCGGAACGATTACAATAACAGTGACTGGTGTTAACGATGCTCCAGCTGCAGTCAATGATACTGATGCTGTAAATGAAGATGCAACAGTTACAAGAACTTCAGGATCAAGTCTATTAATGGATGATGATAGTGATGCTGATGATGATGATAGTTTTACAGTTACACAAATAGCAGTAACAGGTGGATCAAATAATGCAGTTACTGCAAGCAGTACTTATAATTCTGGTTCACCAGAAACAGTAACAGGAACTTATGGTACACTTACTGTTGGAGCTGATGGAACATATACATATGTAGCTGATCGAAGTGCTGCGGATGATTTAGATTTAAATGATACTGCAACAGATAGTTTCACTTATACAATATCAGATGGAACAGCGACAGACACTGCAACATTAATCTTTACAGTAACTGGTGTTAATGATGTACCAGAAGCTGCAGATAAAACTGTAACTACAAACGAAGATACTCCTTATGTATTTTCAGCATCAGATTTTGGCTACACAGACGCAGATGATGATGATGCGTTAGTAAGTGTAAAAATTACAACATTAGAAGATGCTGGTGCTTTACAATATAACAATGGATCAGCTTGGGTAGATGTAACTGAAAATCAAGTAATAACTGCAACCGATATCTCAAATAATTATTTAAGATTAAATCCTACTGAAAATGAAACAGGCTCACCCTATACAACAATTGGTTTTTCTGTAAATGATGGAGATGCGGACAGTTCATCTTCGTATACAATGACCGTTAATGTAATCAATACAAATGATGCTCCAGTAGCTGACAACGAAATTAATTCAGTGAATGAAGATGCAACGGTCACAGTCACCGATGGAACTTCAGATGTTTTACATGGAGATACGGATGCTGATAGTGACACTTTAACAGTAACTCAAATTGCAGTAACAGGTGAATCCAATAGTTCAGTTGCTGGAAGTAGTACTTATAACAATAATTTTACCTCAGTTACTGGAACTTATGGAACATTAAAAATAGGAGCTAACGGAACATACACTTACGTTGCAGATCAATCAGCGTCAGACGATTTAGATGCCTCAGATACTGCAACAGATAGTTTCACTTACACAGTTTCAGATAGTAATGCGACAGACACTGCAACATTAATCTTTACAGTAACTGGTGTTAATGATGTGCCAACAGCATCAAACAATGCAGTTTCAACAGAAGAGGATACACCATATGTATTTTCAACATCTGATTTTGGCTACACAGATGCAGATGATGACGATGCATTAGTAAGTGTAAAAATTACAACATTAGAATCTGCTGGTGCTTTAGAATATTATAATGGATCAAACTGGGTAGATGTAACCTTAAATCAAGTAATAACTGCAACAGATATCTCAAATAGTTATTTAAGATTAAATCCTACTGCAGATGAAAATGGATCTCCTTATACAACAATTGGTTTCTCTGTAAATGATGGCGATGCAGATAGTGCTTCAAGTTACACTATGACAATTAACGTAACCGCTATAAATGATAATCCGGTTGCTGATAATGAGACAAATACTGCAACAGAAGGCACTACTACAACAGTCACAGACGGGACTTCAGATATTCTCTATGGCGACACAGATACAGAGGGAGATACATTAGAAATATCAGGCATAAGAACAGGAACAGAGTCTGGCTCTGGAACGTTTGGAGCAATAGCTACACCTTTAACTGGTACTTATGGATCTTTAACAATTAATTCAGATGGAACATATAGTTATACGCCTAATGATGTTTTAGGTAGTGGAGAAACTGGAATAGATTATTTTACATATACAGTCTCTGACGGTAATGGTGGAACAGATACAGGACAACTTACTATAACGGTTACAGGTGCTAATGATGCCCCAGTTGGTGTTAATGATAGTAATACAATTGATATAGCAGCAACTTCAACTTTAACAGTCACAAATGACTCTGAAAAAGATGTGTTAACTAACGATACTGATCCAGATTCAAATGATACATCAATAGTAACCGAGATAAAAACAGGATCAACTGAAGGCTCAGGTACTGCTGGAACATTAGGGGAGGCATTAATTGGAACTTATGGTTCTTTGATAATGAACTCAAATGGTAGCTACACATATATAGTTAATGAAGGTTTAAAAGATACATTGGATCCAGGTGAAATAGTTTATGAATATTTTAATTATACAGTTAGAGATGGCAGCGGTGTTACGGATACAAGTTCAATTGTATTAAAATTACAAAATGGTGGTGGTGTTGTTAAAGAAATTAGAGAAAAGAAAGCTGAAAGAATTATTAGAAATCAATCTAAAATGGAAGCAAGAGTTCAAGTTGAAAATACTTTCACAGAACTAAATCAATCAACAGAATTTGATTTAAATAATTTTGAATTTGAACAAACCGCAAGAAAAACAGATTATTCCCAAGGTCTCAAATTAGTTGATTTAGTTGCCGAAACAGACTCTCTTCAAATTTCAGAAGGAGAACTTTCAAACCTTAAAGTTAAAGACAAACAAGAAGGTTTAAAATTGAAATTTGGTGTCATGAATGAAGCCGACAATGAGATTGTTAAATTTGATGGAAAAATGAGTGATGGTTCTGCATTACCTGAGTGGATTAAAATTAATCCTAAAACAGGTCAAACAACCACAAATATTCCAGAAGGTGTAGATAAAGTTGAAATTATGATTATTGCAACGGATAAAAACAATGAAACTCGAGAAATTGCAGTTGAGATTGATCCTGAAAAAATAAAACAAGATAGAAAAATTATCAAACAAGCAAAAAGAACAAATTCTTCAATTACTGTTAATGAAGATGGTACGGTTAATATTGTAAAACAAAATGAAGATGGATTAGTTGAAAGATCATTTAACAAAACATTAAATTTTAACAATCCAGCAGATATCAATGAAATTATTGAAACGTTTAAACCAGAAACAATTTTTCAACTTAAACCTTTAAATATTGGAAATGATTTAATTATAGATTTACCCAATGAGCTAAAGGGTAATTTTAATAATACTAAACTTGTTCTTAAAGATGGAACCGAAGTACCTGACTGGCTTGAGTATGATCCTGTAACGGGTCAAATTATTGCAGAAAATCCACCTGAAGATGTTTCTCAATTAGAATTAAAACTTATTATTGAGCAGGATGGAAAAATTATTGTAAAAGATTTAGAAATTGATTTACAAGAGCAAAATGTATCCCAAAATTTTGATGGGGGTGAAAATAATAAATTTGTTACTTTAAGCGACCAATTAGATAAAGAATTTAATGATTGGGAAGATTATGGTAATGACCTTATTAATAGACTATAAAATAACTTAGCCTCATGAAACAATTACTATTTATATTATTCATTTATTTATCATCTTTAAACTCTGTTCATTCTGAAGAAAGGGAAGCTCGAGGTTTAGTGAGTGCAACTGAAAAAGTTTCAATTTCCAGTGAAATTGCTGCAAGAGTTCAAAGTATTAATTTTTTATTAGGAGATGCCTTTAAAGAAGGGGATGTGCTGATTAGTTTTGATTGTGAAA
Organism: Candidatus Pelagibacter sp. PS_23; assembly: GCF_059417905.1. Classification (NCBI taxonomy): domain Bacteria; kingdom Pseudomonadati; phylum Pseudomonadota; class Alphaproteobacteria; order Candidatus Pelagibacterales; family Candidatus Pelagibacteraceae; genus Candidatus Pelagibacter; species Candidatus Pelagibacter sp. PS_23. The sequence continues at coordinate 506,649 of NZ_CM182071.1, forward strand.
TTTATAAAGCACAAAAAGATGTAATTAAAGCCGAACATGAGAGTGCAAGAATACAATTAGAAAATGATAAAGAGTTATTAGAACTAAGATCAATTGGTAAACTCCAATACCAATTAACAGTTTCAAATTATGAAAAGGCTAAAGCAGAATTGAGTATTGCAACTTTAAATGTGGATCGATGTGAAATCATTGCTCCTTATGATGGAAAAGTGATGGATGTTTATACAACTATTTTTACCAGTATAGAACAAAGACAACCCTTAATGGACATTGTTGGGGATGGATTATTAGAAGCTGAAATTGTTGCTCCAAGTAATTGGCTTAAATGGTTAAAAAAAGGACATAACGTAAAAATCATTATTGATGAAACTGGAGAAACGTTAGATGCAACCGTTATTAGTTTAGGAGCTACAGTGGATGCAATTAGTCAAACAATAGAATTAAAAGCACAGTTTAATGAAAAATACGATTCATTAATACCTGGAATGAGTGGGATCGTTAAATTTTGAGTGAAGATAAAAACATAAAAGTTGCTCGGTTATTTGGTTTAGAAAAAAAAGCAAGAGAAGCAAGATCTCAAGACGAACTACATTTTGTAATCGCAAATGAGACAAGACAAATTATCGATTATATCAGTGCGTTTTTATTATTAAAAACACCAGCGGATAAATTTAATATTAAAGCAACCTCTGATTTAGCTACAGTTGATAGAACGTCACCTTTACTTACTTTTATAGAAAACTTTGTGAACAACGATAAATCGTTAAGTGATAAAGAAATTCAAAATTTAGAATTAGACAAAATTGCTAAAAATATTAATTCTGAGAAACCAAAAAATTTACCCGAAAACATTTTATTTATTCCAATTATTTCACCTCAAAAAGGCCTACAAGGTTATTTATTATTAGTAAGAAGTGAAAAATTTTCTGAAAACGAAATTGAACTTGCCGGACATTTGTCTTCAACTTATGGTCATGCTTTTAATTCGTTCTTAAAAGATTTTTCAATTAAAAATCATTATAAAAAATATTTAACTGGAAAAAAATCATGGAAAATTTATGCAGCTATTTTTATAATTTTAATTTTACCTATTCGAATAACTAGTACGGCTCCAGTTGAGGTTATAGCAAAAAATCCAAGCTTAGTTACTTCACCATTTGATGGGGTGGTTAAAAATATTGTAGCAAGTAATAACGATAAAATTAAGCAAGGTGATTTATTGGTTTTATTAGAAGATATCGAACTTAAAAATAATTTAAATATTACAAACCAATCCCTTCAAGTAGCTCAAAAAGAACTTCTTCGAAGCAGACAATCATCCTTTACGAATAATGAGGAAAAAGCTCGATTAGCAGAATTAGTGGCACAAGTTGAATTAAAAAAAGTAGAAGTAGCATCAGCACAAGAAAAGCTAAAAAATACAAAATTATTTGCAAAACAAAAAGGAATTGCAATTGTAGATCAAAAAAATGATTGGCAAGGACGACCCGTTGCAGTGGGTGAAAAAATTATGACTGTTGCAAATCCTGATGAAGTTGAGTTTTTGATATGGTTGCCGGTTAAAGACTCGTTAGTGATTAAAGAAAATTCTAAAGTTAAAGTGTTTTTAGACATCAATCCAATTAGCTCGTTAAAAGGAAAACTTTTAAGATCTTCTTACGAACCTTCTTTGTCTCCTGAAGAAATATTATCTTATAAATTAGGAGCTAGTTTTGAGGGAAAAAAACCTCCAAGAATAGGATTGAGAGGAACGGCTAAAGTTTATGGTTCAAGAGTTTTTCTATTCTATTATGTTCTTAGAAAACCAATTACTTTTGTAAGACAATTAATAGGAATATGATCGTTCCTTATCTAAGACAAGATTTAGAAGTTTTTCGTGGTAATAGCCGTGAAGATGGTTCGCCCGCATGGCTTTTATATGATGCAATTCGAAATAAATACTTCACACTTGGTTTAACTGCTTTTAAACTTATTAAAAACTGGAGTGGAGGTGAAGATATTAAAAACTTTGAAAAGAAAATTAATTCATCAGGAATTGAAACCAGTGAAGATGAAATAAAAAGTTTTATTAGTTTTCTTCACCAAAATAATTTAATTGTCCAACCTTCCGGTCAAAACGTTAGCTATTTACTACAACAAAAAAATAGCATGAAGAAGAGCTGGTTATTATATTTAATACACAGTTATCTATTTTTTAAAATTCCATTATTTAAACCAGACAATTGGCTTTCTAAAACTTTAAAATATGTAAAATATTTTGGTTCAAAACGATTTAGAAATATTACTTACTTCTTTGGTTTTGTTGGTTTATTTTTAGTCGCTCAACAATTTGAAACCTTTAAAAGCACTTTTCTTTATTTCTTTTCTTTTCAAGGGTTAATGCTTTATTTCTTAACTTTAGTTTTTGTAAAATGTCTTCATGAATTAGGACATGCTTATATTGCAAAACACTATGGCTGCAGAGTATCTGCGATTGGAATAGCTTTTTTAGTTTTTTTTCCATTTTTATATACCGATACAACTGATGCCTGGAGACTTAGAAATCACAAAGAAAGATTATTAATAAACTTTGGTGGTATACTTACAGAATTACATCTAGCGTTATTTGCAACTTTTATTTGGGGAATTTTACCTGAGGGTGGATTTAAAAGTGCAGCCTTTTTCATTGCAACAACATCATGGATTTCATCCTTAACAATTAATGTAAGTCCTTTCATGAGATTTGATGGCTACTATGTTTTTTCCGATTGGTTAAAAGCTGAAAATTTACAACCTCGTTCATTTGCTCTTGCAAGGTGGAAAATAAGGGAAACTTTATTTGGTCTTAATCATAGTCCTCCAGAAGAAATTAACCCCTCAAGAAGATGGACTTTTATCGTTTATGCTTGGGCGACATGGCTGTATCGATTTTTTCTATTTTTAGGTATTGCACTTTTAGTTTATCACCTAGCATTTAAATTTTTAGGAATCATACTGTTTGCGGTTGAAATTTATTGGTTCATTATGTTACCGGTAATTCGTGAAGTGAATAATTGGTACAAATTAAAATCTGAAATAAAATTTAACAAACAAACCAAAAGAACTTTAATCATTATTACTGCTTTATTAATGGTTTTATTCTTACCCTGGAAGTCATCTTTAAAAATACCTGCAGTATATATTTCTGAGCAGTATTTAAAAATTTACGCACCTTATCCTTCAATGATTAAAAGAATATTAGTTGAAAAAGATGATGAAGTTGAAAAAGGACAAAATCTAATTGAACTTTATTCGCCTGATTTAGAGAATGAAATTATTTCATTAAGAAGAAATATAAAACTAATCAAGACAAAGATTAATCGATTAAGTAATTCAGCAGGAAATATGGATCAATACTTAACGTTACAACAAAGATTAATTGCTCTACAAACAGAATTATCTGGTCTTACAAAAGTTCAAAATAAGCTTTTAATTAAAGCACCCATTAAAGGAAAGATAAAAGATTTTTATAATTTATCTGAAGATATGTGGGTTAGTAATTTAGATCAACTTTTAGGTATTGTTCAATTCGGTACTGGAAAGGTAAAAGGATTTATTAAAGAAGAACAAATAGATCGATTTTTAGAAAAAAACCCAGCTGTCTTTATTCCAAACGATGGAATTCATGATAAAGTTTATTTAGTTTCAAAATCACTAGATTTATCTGCTGTTAATAATCTTCCTTACATTTCATTAAGCTCAATTCATAATGGTCCAGTTGCTATAAGAAATTTTACAGGAGGAAAATTTCAATATCGTCCACAAACAGCACATTATATTGCAGACTTCAAACTTGCGAAACGTAGTAAAATTCAATTCGAATTACCTGGTTATGTTCATATTGAAGGGAGTCGATACAGCCCTTTTACAAAATTGTTTAAAAATATTATTGCTATTCTTGTAAGAGAAAGTGGTTTTTAAATATCATTAGTTTATTAAACCTAAAATGGACGTCTTTTGATATAAAAAGATACATCAAATCGATTATAAATTTTAAAAATGAAAGTTATAAATAATAAAAAAGGTTTTACCTTAATTGAATTATTAGTGGTAGTTGCCATCATTGGTATTTTATCATCTGTCGGGGTTGTTGCTTATAATGGGTATACAGCTGGGGCTAAAGAATCAGCTTGCAAAGGTAATTTTAGAACCATAGTTAAAGCTGTTTATGAAAATATAATGTGGTGTGAGCTTAACCCAACAATTAATTTTTTGTGGAGTTCACAACAATCTCGAGAATATGATTGTGGTAATTTGGAGGAAGAAAACTATAACAGAAACTTAAATGCAACTTCAGAAGAAATATTAGCCAAGCTTACTGTAAATCAACTTGGTAATATGGATAGAATTAGAGAGCTTGCCGCTGCAAGAGGGAAAGAGACAAAATTAGATTCAAGATCAACACTTAAAACGATGACTAATCCCTACACTGGTTATACTGTTCTTGATGCTGCTTCACCCAATGCATATTATTATGGAGATAAATATGATCAGAGAGGTAAAGTAACTCTTGGAAAAAAAGATAGTAGTGGAAATGAATTAGGCTTTGCAAATTGGAAGGCGGAGGAAGAGGGACAACTGTTTCTAATAACTAAATGTCGTGATAAAGTGATAGAATACGAATTTGATATCTATTGAAAATTTATATGTTTTCTTAAAATGAAAGTAATAAATAATAAAAAAGGTTTTACCTTAATTGAATTATTAGTGGTAGTTGCCATCATTGGTATTTTATCATCTGTCGGGGTTGTTGCTTATAATGGGTATACAGCTGGGGCTAAAGAATCAGCTTGCAAAGGTAATTTTAGAACCATAGTTAAATCTGTTTATGAAAATATAATGTGGTGTGAGCTTAACCCAACAATTAATTTTTTGTGGAATACCACACAATCTTTGGAATATGATTGTAATAATATGTTCGTTGGCGGCAGGGACACTGTGTATACGGAGTACACGAAAAATGAAAAAATAGCCAGGCTTACTATAGATCAAATTGCTATTCATGATTTATCGCTACCAGGTGACATAGCGCGGGGGAAAAAGACGAAATCAGGCTCAAGATCAACACTTACCTCGATGACTAATCCCTACGCGGGAAAAACTGGTTATGGTGTTTTTAATGCTAGCGGAACCAGGGAACTATATGAAGGAGATGAATATGATCTGAGAGGTCAAGTAACTCTTAGAAAACAAGATAGTAGTGGAAATGAAATAGCTGCGAATAAAGAGGGACAACTGTTTCTAATAACTAAATGTGGTGATAAGGTGATAGAACACGATTTTGATTTCTATTGAAAATTTATATGTTTTCTTCACGTAAATAAGAATGTAAGAATATAATAATATTAATAATTACAATTCTTATAATCTCATACGTATAGAATATATTAAAATCTCATTTGTATAGAATAATACGTTAAGACTACTAAAGTGAGAATAATAATTTTCTCAAATTATTATACGTATAGATAAGATAATGCGAGACTTCCGCCTTTTTTGAGCCCTTTTACAAAATTGTTTAAAAATATTATTGCTATTCTTGTAAGAGAAAGTGGTTTTTAAATATCATTAGTTTATTAAACCTAAAATGGACATCTTTTGATATAAAAAGATACATCAAATCGATTATAAATTTTAAAAATGAAAGTTATAAATAATAAAAAAGGTTTTACCTTAATTGAATTATTAGTGGTAGTTGCCATCATTGGTATTTTATCATCTGTCGGGGTTGTTGCTTATAATGGGTATACAGCTGGGGCTAAAGAATCAGCTTGCAAAGGTAATTTTAGAACCATAGTTAAATCTGTTTATGAAAATATAATGTGGTGTGAGCTTAACCCAACAATTAATTTTTTGTGGAATCCTGAACAATCTTGGGAATATGATTGTAATACTATGTTCATTGGCGGCAGGGACGTTGTGTATCAGTATGGGTACACGAAAAATGAAAAATTAGCCAGGCTTACTATAAATGAAATTACTATTACAGATTTATCGAGAAAAGCAGACTCAAATATAGGTTCAAGAACAACACTTAACGGGATGGCCAATCCCTACAATCGTTATGGTGTTTTTCATCCTACCGGAACCAGGGAACTATATGAAGGAGATAAATATGATATGAGAGGTAATGTATCTCTTAGAAAAAGAGATAGTAGTGGAAATGAATTAAGCAATAATTGGCAGTCAGAGGGACAACTGTTTCTAATAACTAAATGTGGTGATAAGGTGATAGAACACGATTTTGATTTCTATTGAAAATTTATATGTTTTCTTAAAATGGATAAATAATTAACATAAAATACTTCTTTCCATTTTCATATTTAATGTCTATAAGATACTACCATGGCGCGATATATCTTTGTCACCGGCGGTGTGGTTTCTTCTCTTGGTAAAGGTCTCTCTTCAGCATCGTTAGCTTATCTATTACAATCAAGAGGTTACAAAGTTAGAATTAGAAAACTAGATCCGTATTTAAATGTGGATCCAGGAACTATGAGCCCATTTCAACATGGTGAAGTTTTTGTGACAAATGATGGTGCTGAAACAGATTTAGATTTGGGTCATTATGAAAGATTTTCAGGAATATCTGCAAAAAAATCTGACAATATCACAACAGGAAAAATTTATAGTGATGTAATTAAAAAAGAACGTAAAGGAGGGTATCTTGGAAAAACTGTTCAAGTTATTCCACATATAACTGACCGTATTAAAGAGTTTATAAAAAATGATACCTCAAAGGAAGATTTTGTAATTTGTGAAATTGGTGGAATAGTAGGAGATATAGAAAGCCTTCCATTTGTAGAAGCTATCAGACAATTTTCAAATGATGTGGGGAAAAAAAATGCTTTATTTGTTCATTTAACTTTAGTTCCTTACCTTAAAGCATCAGATGAAATTAAAACAAAACCTACACAACATTCTGTAAAAGAATTAAGAAGCCTTGGTATACAACCAGATATCATCATTTGTAGATCGGAAAGACCTATTCCATTAGATCATAGAAAAAAAATATCATTATTTTGTAATGTGGATATTAAAAATGTAATTCAAACTGTTGATGTTAAAACTATTTATGAAGCTCCAATTAGTTTCAATAGAGAAAACTTAGATAAACAGGTGCTTGAATATTTTAAAATTAAATCAAGGAAAAAAGTTAATTTAAATCCTTGGAAAAAGATTACAAAAATAGTTTTACAAACAAAAAAATCTATTAATATTGCAATAATTGGTAAATACGTTGACCTTAAGGATGCTTACAAATCCTTAGATGAAGCACTAACTCATGGTGGTATTGATAACAATTTAAAGGTTAACTTAGTCAGAATAGATTCTGAAAATTTAAAAATTTCTGAAATAAAAAATAAATTAAAGGGAGTTTCTGGAATTTTAATACCAGGAGGATTTGGCAAAAGAGGTACAGAGGGTAAAATTGAAGCAATTAAGTTTGCACGAGAAAAAAAGATACCTTTTTTTGGAATTTGTTTTGGAATGCAAATGGCTATTATTGAATTTGCTAGAAATAAGTTAAAAATTAAAAAAGCTACATCAAGTGAGTTTGGAAACACCGGTACTCCAATTATTGGTTTAATTACAGAATGGAATAGAGATGGAAAATTAATAAAAGGAACAGATAAAGATCTAGGTGGTACGATGAGACTTGGTCTTTATGAGGCTAAATTAAAAGAAAATTCATTAATTAAAAAAATCTATAAATCAAGATCAATCCAAGAAAGACACAGACATAGATACGAAGTTAATATAAGCTATAAAGACCAATTTGAAAAAAATGGCTTAATTTTTTCAGGGCTATCTCCAGATAAAAGACTGCCAGAGATTATTGAGTTAAAAAACCATCCTTGGTTTATAGCAGTTCAATTCCATCCTGAATTTAAATCTAGACCTTTAGCACCACATCCTTTATTCTCATCATTTATCAAGGCTGCAAAAAATTATAAATGAAAAATATTAAAGTAAATTGTGGAAATATTGAAATCGCAAATAATAATAAAATTTGCATTATTGCGGGTCCTTGCCAACTTGAAACCGAGCAACATGCCATGGATATGGCGGGTAAAATCAAAGAAATTACTTCAAAATTTAATATGGGTTTTATTTATAAAACCTCATTTGATAAAGCTAATAGAACAAGTTTAAAGGGTCAAAGAGGTGCGGGTCTCGAACAATCTTTACCTATTTTTGATAAGATTAAAAAAGAATTAAATGTTCCGATTTTAACAGACATACATAATGCTGAGCAATGTTCTGTAGTAGCTCCTTATGCTGATGTATTACAAATTCCAGCTTTCTTATGTAGGCAAACAGATTTATTAATTGCTGCTGCTAAAACTGGAAAAATTATAAATGTTAAAAAAGGTCAATTTCTTGCACCATGGGATATGGTTAATGTTACAAAAAAAATTGCTGACTCTGGTAATAATAATATTTTAGTTACCGAAAGAGGTGCTAGTTTTGGATACAATACACTTGTATCTGACATGAGGTCACTTCCTATAATGGCAAAAAATGGATATCCAGTTATCTTTGATGCTACGCACTCAGTGCAACAACCTGGAGGTTTAGGTGAAACAAGTGGTGGTCAAAGAGAGTTTGTAGAATACTTAGCAAGAGCTGCAGTAGCTGTAGGTGTTGCAGGTGTCTTTATTGAAACACACCAAGATCCAGATAATGCTCCATCTGATGGACCTAATATGGTTCCGTTAGATAAATTAGAAAAATTACTATCTCAGCTACACGAAATAGATAATTTGATTAAAAAATAAATGAGTAAAATTTTAAAGATTAGAGCTCGTCAAGTTTTTGATAGCAGAGGAAACCCCACAATTGAAGCTGAAGTTTATTCAAAAAAATTAAGTGCATCTGCCATTTGTCCATCGGGTGCCTCAACGGGAACTTACGAAGCATTTGAAAAGAGAGATAGTGCTAACAAAAAATATTTGGGTAAAAGTGTTTTAAATGCAGTAAAATTAATTAATACTAAAATCTCTAAAAAACTATCAGGTAAAAATATTCATGATCAAACACGTATCGATACAATCTTAATTAATCTTGATGGTACTAGACAAAAAACAAATTTAGGTGCTAATGCGATTTTAGCAGTATCAATGGCTGCTAAAAAACTTTCAGCAAAGATTAAGAATATTCCACTTTATAAAACTTTTTTAGTAAAAAATAATTATAAATTACCATATCCATTAATGAATATTATTAATGGTGGAGCACATGCTAATAACGGATTAAGAATTCAAGAGTTCATGATTAGACCCGATAAAGCTAAGAGTTTTTCAGAAGCTATGAGAATATGCTTTGTTGTAATTAATAACTTAAAAAAGCTAATTATAAAGAAAGGGTTGTCAACATCTGTAGGAGATGAGGGGGGCTTTGCTCCAATGATTAGTAATAATGAAAAAGCTTTAGATTTAGTTGTTGCTGCAATTAATAAGTCTAGTTTTAAAAATGGCAAAGATGTTTCGATTTGCTTAGATGTAGCGGCAAATGAATTAATGAAGAAAGATAAGTATTCTATTCATTCAAAAAAATTTGTTTCGGTAGATCAATCTATTAAAGAATATCAAAAACTAATAAATAAATACAAAATTAAATCAATAGAAGATCCATTTGGAGAAAATGATTGGATGGCATGGAGTAAATTAATGAAAAATACTAATAATGTGCAAATAGTTGGAGATGATTTGTATGTAACTAATTTAGAAAGACTTAAAAAAGGCTTTTTAAATAATTCTTCAAACTCTATATTAATTAAACTCAATCAAATTGGTACGGTATCTGAAACACTTGAAGTTATAAAGTTTGCACAAATTATTGGATATAAAACAATAATTTCTCATAGATCTGGAGATAGCGAAGACACTTTTATAGCAGACCTGGCCGTAGGTACAAATTCAAATCAAATAAAAACTGGATCTTTAGCTAGATCAGAACGTGTTGCAAAATATAATCAATTATTACGTATAGAAGAAGAACTTGGAAAAAAAGCATCAATGAGTAAAATTCATTAATGCTGGGTAAATTAAAAAAAAATTATTTTTTATTAATCTCTACTTTTTTAATACTTTATTTTTTCTTTAACCTTCTAGATGGTGAAAGAGGCCTTTTTTCTTATTTTAAAAAAAAAGAAATTTTAGTTAATTTAAAAATTGAAGAAGCTAATTTATCTAATAAAATCAAAGAGCTTGAATTTAAAAACTCTCTATTAAGTACTAAATTAGACCTAGATTATGTTGAAACCTTAATTAGAGAAAAATTTATGTTTGGCAAAGAAGGAGAGACCCTTTATATAATTAAAAAGAATGACAACTAAGCCAAGACATCCAGAAAAAGTTAACAAACCTTTAAATCCAATCAAAAAAAAACCTGATTGGATAAGATCTAAACTTGTTAATAGTAAAGAGTTTTTTCTAACAAAAACAATTGTTAATAATAATAATTTAGTAACGGTATGTCAGGAAGCTAACTGTCCAAATATCACAGAATGTTGGAGTAAAAGACATGCAACATTTATGATAATGGGTGATACTTGCACAAGAGCATGTGCTTTTTGTGATGTAAAAACAGGCAGGCCTGGAAAACTAGACTCATTAGAACCCGTTAAAATAGCTGAAGCCGTAAAAAAATTAAATTTAAAACATGTCGTAATCACTTCCGTTGATAGAGATGATCTCGACGATGGAGGATCAAATCATTTTTTTGAGGTAATTGATCAAACAAGAAAAAAAAATCCTAATACATCAATTGAAGTTTTAACACCTGATTTTCTAAGAAAAGGAGATGCTTATAAAAAAGTACTAGAAGCTAATCCTGATGTTTTTAATCATAACATTGAAACTGTGCCTAGACTTTATTTAAAAGTAAGACCAGGCTCTAGATATTTTTCATCATTAGAACTCTTAAAGAATGCAAAATTAGTTAATAAAAATGTTTTCACAAAATCAGGATTAATGGTTGGATTAGGTGAAAATAAAGAGGAGATCATTCAAGTGATGGATGATCTAAAAGCAGCTGATGTAGATTTTTTAACTGTTGGTCAATACTTGCAACCCTCTGTAAGACATCACCCTTTAGATCGTTATTACCATCCAGATGAATTTAAAGAGTTAGAAACTATTGCAAAATCAAAAGGATTTTTATTAGTTTCATCGACACCTTTAACTAGATCTTCATATCATGCAGATGAAGATTTTGCTAAACTTCAACAAAATAGAATTAACAATCATTAATGCCTAAGGCATCAGTTAAAAGAAGCATAAATAAAAAAAAAACTAAACTTATTGAGTTTGTTCTAGATATTGAAAAATATCCAGAATTCATCCCTTTTTGCCTTGACTCAAAAGTCTACGATAGAAAAGAAGAAAATAATCAAATTTTAATCATAGCGGATTTAACAATTGGAAAGGGTCCTTTTAGCGATACTTATAAAAGTGACGTTAGATTTAATAAAAAAGATGACACGATTAATGTTACTAATTTAGATGGGCCACTAAAACACTTACAAAATAATTGGAAATTTAAAGAAAATAACAACATCACTGAGGTTTATTTTGATGTTGATTTTGAAATTAAAAATAAGTTTTTAAATTTGTTAATGGAAAAATCTTTTGAATTTGGTTTAAATAAAATTGCTGATGCTTTCCAAAAAAGAGCTGAAACAATATAAAAAAATGTAAAAAACTGCTCAAATTAAAGAGCTAACAATATCCAAGGCCCTTTTAACTGAAGCTTTTTGAATTGAGCTTCTTGTTTTTTGTTTAAAAATATTTTTTGTTATCAACAATTTATTAGATCTTTTTACTCCAATATAGACTAATCCGATGGGTTTGTTTTTAGTTCCACCATTAGGACCTGCAATTCCAGTGACAGATACATTTATTTGAGCTTTAGATATCTTTGCTAAATTCTTAACCATAGCCTCACAACATTCAGCGCTAACAGCACCATATTTTTCGATAATACTTTTATTTACATTTAAAATATTGATTTTTGCTTGATTAGAATAGGTAATAAGACCTATGTTGAATACTTTAGATGCACCACTAATAGAAGTAATAGATGCAGCTAACATCCCTCCTGTGCAAGACTCAGCAAAAGATATTTTAAGTTTTTTTTTGATTAATTTTTTTACAATATTTTTCATTATAAAATGTAGCTCTTTAAAATCATGAAACACACAAGGGTTAGAACCACATAAAAACCAGCACAGATATCATCCATAATTACACCAAAACTATTCTTAAAGTTTTTATCAAAAAAGTTTACAGGAAATGGCTTCATGATATCAAAATATCTAAAAAGAATAAAAAATAGAGCATAATAAACAATTGCTTCACCAGCATCTTTTGTTGTTCCATGAGATATCTCATAAAGATATATGGGTATTGATTGACCTAAAAATTCATCAATTATTATTTCACCAGGATCCTTATTTTCACTATTTTCTATATAACTTGAAACGGCATAAAATGAGTAAATAAATATTATTATCAATCCAAATAAAATTATATTTGGTGAAATATTTAAAGTGTGGAATAGATAATAGAGAATAATTACAGTCGTCAGTGACCCAAAAGTTCCGGGCATATATTTAATTTTACCAAGACCTAACATAGTAACTAATAATGAGTTGAAGGAATTAATCATTTTTAATAACTGAGGCTATTACTTCACAAGCTATAGCTTTTTCTTTACCAATTACACCTAACTTTTCAGTTGTTTTACCTTTTATATTAATTTGAGTGGGAGAGATATTACAAATTTTTGCAATACAGTTTAATATTTGTTTTTTATATTTTTGAATTTTAGGTTTTTGAGTAATGATATTAATATCAAGATTATTTATTAGATAACCTTTTTTTACAGTTTGCTTTATTATTTCGCTTAACAGAATTGTAGATCTGATATTTTTAAATTTCTTATTCTTATCAGAGAATTTTTCACCAATATCACCCATAGAACAAGCTCCAAGTATAGCATCTGTTACAGCATGTAACACAGGATCTCCATCTGAATGACCTAATGTACCTATAGGTGAGGGTATCTTAATTCCACCTATGTAAAGCTTCTTATTAGGAACCAACCTATGAACATCAAAACCTATTCCAAATTTTATTAAATTATTAAATTTAATATCTGAATTTATTGTAATTTTATTATTAGTAGTTTCGCCCTTTATAATCTTTATTTTTTTACCAGCTCTTACAAATAAGTTAGCATCATCAGTAACTTCCTCACTTTTATTATTTTGAAGTTCAAAAAGTTTTTTATAGTTAAATGCTTGAGGTGTTTGGATTAAGAAAATATTTTCTCTTTTTAAATTATTAACATTATTTGATATTTTCTGTTTAACAGTATCTGCAGTTTGAATTGCGGGAATTACACAATCATTTGATTTTAATTCATTCATTAATTTATTTAAAAGTTTTAAAGAAAAATTTGGTCTTGCAGCATCATGAATTATTACATTTTTAAAATTATTTTCTTTAATACTTTTTAAGGCATTATAAGCAGACTCTGCTCTTGTTTTTCCACCTGTGATAATTTTGATGTTTTTAATATTAAGTTTCTTGATAAAATTTTTGTGTTTTTTATTTACTACCAGAACAATTTTATTAAATTTATTAAAAACTTTAGCTTTATCAATTGAATGCAATAATAAAGGTTTACCTTTATAATTTGTGTAGGGTTTTGGAGTATTTGAATTAAATCTTTTACTTTCACCTCCAGCAAGTATTATAAAGCAACTATTCATGATAAAAATATATAACACATTATATTGTTCAAAATGATTGATTTTATTAAAAAAAATATATTTATCATTGTAGTATTTTTAATTACTTTATTCATAGGTTTTATAACTTTTTTAACGTTTATTGATAAAAGTTTTTTAAAATTATCTGATGACAATCTCCAACTATTATTAATTGGAAATATTGCATTGTTAATACTTCTTTTTTTTATGATATTTTCAGAAGTAAGAAGTTCTTTAAAGATAGATGTTGATGTAAGTGGTTCTAAAGCCAATAGAAAATATATAACATTCTTTGCATTATTTACTTTAATTCCTTCGATTTTAATTTCTTTATTTTCATTATTTCTCCTTTCATTTGCTCTTGATAAATATTTAGATAAAAAAATAACAACAGCTGTTAATAATTCTTATGAAATTGCAAAAAGCTATACTGAAGAAGTTAGAACAAAAACACAATCAGAAATCATTTTAATAGCATTTGATTTAAACAAAAGTATCAATTTTTTAAATACAAATATTAATCAATTTAAAAGTTTTCTTAAAACTCAAAAACTAATTAGAGGTATGGATGAAGTCCATATTATTGAAAGTAATGGAAATTTATATTTATCAACTTTAGAAGATACTACTTTATATACACCTCCTTTAAGTGATGCTTTAGAAATGGTACAAAATGATAAAAGACCACTTAAGATTATTAATGCTTATAAAAATCAAACAGCATCCATTATAAAGCTTGAAAACTTTGAAGGTAAGTATTTATATATAGTTAAGTATTTAGATAAAAAAATTTCTCAATATTTACTAGAATCTCAAGAAGCTCTTAATTTTTACTACACAGTTCTAAATAAACAAACTGGAATTAAGATATCATTTGTATTTATTTATCTTGTTATAGTTTCATTATTATTATTTTTATCCATTTCAATAGCTATAAGATTTTCATCAAGGTTTTTTAGGTCTATTAATAATTTAATTATTGCATCTTCTAATATTGGAAAAGGTAATCTAGATATTAAAGTACCAGAAATTAAAACTGATAAAGATATGGAGACTTTAAATCAAAATTTTAATTTAATGATAGATAAATTAAAATCACAACAAGAAAAAATTATAATCAAAGAAAGACACGAAGCTTGGGAAAATTTAGCTAGAAAATTAGCTCATGAAATTAAAAATCCACTCACACCTATTCAATTAACCATTGATAAATTGAAAAGCAAATATTCAGAAAAAGTAGCAGATCATGAAAAAGAAGACTTTTCCAAAAGTTTATTGATTATTGGAAAACAAATTAAACAAATTGAAAATCTAGTTAATGAATTTTCGGATTTTGCAAGAATGCCAAAACCAATTCTCAAAAATAACAACTTAGTTTCTTTGATAAAAGATAATATTAAATTAATAAATGAATTAGATAATGAAATAATAATTGATTTTAAATCAAATAAATCTAAAATTCTTTTAAACTCTGATAGTGAACAATTAAGCAGAGTTTTCTTCAATTTAATTAAAAATTCTATTGAAAGTATACAGGATAAGAAAAATGATAATGTTAATTTTAATGGAAAAATCGATATTTCTATAAATGAGAATGAGGAAGTAATTAACTTCATAATTATCGATAATGGATTAGGATTTGGAATATTTAAAAACAATATAAAAGACATTCTAAACCCTTATTTTACAACCAAAAAAAAAGGTACTGGCTTAGGTTTGTCTATTGTTAATAAAATAATAAATGATCATAATGGTAAAATAAATTTTATATCACTTGAAAAGGGTGCAAAAATTGAAATTACATTTACAAAATAATGGGCACTGAAATATTAATTATTGATGATAATGCAGATATTAGAAACATTATTAATGATCTAATAATTGAAGCAGGTTACAAAACAAGATTAGCTGCAAACTACAATCAAGCATTAAATGAGATTGATAAAAAACTCCCAGATGTTGCAATAATAGATGTTAAGTTAGATAAAAGTGACAATGATGGTTTAGAGCTGTTATCACACATCAAAACTAAGGATAAAAATATTCCAGTTATAATAATTACAGGGCATGCGAATGTTGAAATGGCAATCAAAGCTTTAAAAGCTGGCGCTTTCGAATTTATTGAAAAACCCTTTAATCAGGAGAGATTATTAAACTTTGTTAATAGAGCTGTTGAAAACTTAAATCTTAAAAATAAGAATAAAGAATTTGAAAGTAAACTTTTTTATTCTTATGAACTAATTGGTGTTAGTGACAATTTTAAAAAAATAAAAGATCAAATAGATAAAATATCAGTTTCTGAAAGTAGAATTTTTATCAATGGACCTACTGGTTCAGGTAAAGAATTGATAGCAAGAAAAATACATAAGGAATCCAAAAGACAGAAGGGTCCTTTTGTTATTTTGAATGGTGCATTACTTGATATTAAAAAATATGAATTAGAATTATTTGGCGAAGAAAAAGATAATGGCTCAATAACTTATGGCGCTTTAGAGAAATCAACAAAGGGTATACTTTTAATAGATGAAATTTCTGAAATCCCACTCGATACTCAATCTAAAATTTTAAGAGTTTTAATTGATCAAAAATTTAGAAGAATTAATGGCAGCCATGATATTAACGTTGATGTAAGAATTATATGTTCTTCTAGTAAAGATATAAAAAAAGAAATAGAAAATGGTAATTTTAGAGAGGACTTATATCATCGACTTAATGTATTTGAAATTAACATCGACCCTTTAAAAGACAGGGTTTCAGATATACCTTTGTTAGTTGAATATTTTTCTGAAAAAATTTCAACAAACTATAATTTAAAAAAACTAAGTATTGATACAAATAATAAATATTTACTCAATTATGATTGGCCAGGAAATGTTAGAGAATTAAGAAACTTAATAGAGAGAATAGCAATACTTGCGCCTGATAGTACTGATAAAATTTCAAATATTATTAAAGAATCTCTAAAAACACCTGATATTAGAAATATACCATCAGAAAACTCTTTATCTATACCATTAAAAGAAGCTAGAGAAAATTTTGAAAAAGAGTATTTAACTACACAATTAAAAAAATTTAATGGCAATATATCAAAAACTGCTGATTTTATTGGAATGGAAAGATCTGCCTTACATAGAAAGCTTAAAGGTTTAGGGATCAAGGAATTAAACTAAATGAATATTATAATTTGTGGAGCTGGTAGAGTGGGCTTTACTATCGCAAAAATTTTAAGTGAGCAAGGTCACTCAATAACTATAATTGATCAATCAAGTGAAGATATACAAAAGATTGATGACACACTAGATGTAAAGTCAATTGTGGGTAAAGCTACTTATCCATCAATATTAGAAAAGGCAAACGCAACCGAAGCTGATATGATTATCGCAGTAACTCGTAATGATGAAATTAACATGTTGATATGTCAAATTGCATTTTCAATATTTAATGTTCCAAAAAAAATAGCAAGGATCAGATCACAAGATTATTTAAATCCAAAATTTACAAAAGTTTATAATAAAGAAAATTTACCAATAGATGTTATTATCTCACCTGAGATTGAGATAGCAAAGTCACTTCAAAGAAAACTAGAAGCCCCTGGTTCACTAGATAATGTTCCTTTTGCTAATAATAAAATTAGATTGCTTGAGATTTTGATAGATGAAAATTGTCCAATAAAAGATATCAAACTTAATGAACTTACAAAAAAATTTCCAAAACTTAATTCTAATATAATGGGAGTAATTAGAGATGAAAAATTTGTTTTATTAAAAAAAACGGATGTAATGCTTAAAGAAGATAAAGCTTATGTTGTAATTAATGCCTCACAAATGAATGAAACCTTAGCAGCCTTTGGTCATACAGAAAAAATTTCTAATAAAATTTTAATAATTGGAGGAGGAAATATAGGATTTAACTTAGCAAAAAATTTAGAAGAAAGTTTTGATTCTGCAAGAGTTAAAATAATAGAAAAAGATAAGGAAAGAGCAGAACTTATTGCAAGTCAATTAAATAACACAATTGTTATAAATGGAGATGCATTAGATGAAGAAGTTTTATTGGAGGCAAATTTAGAAGAGGTTCAAACTGTTTTGGCTTTAACAAATGACGACGAAGATAATTTAATGATAAGTGTATTGGTTGAAAAATTTGCTAAAGACAATGATGAATTAAGTGACAAAAGAACTATGGCTTTAATTAACAAGCCCAATTATTCTCTTTTACAATCTTCTTTAAAAATTGATGATTTTATTGACCCTAGAATGAATACTGTATCAAGTATCTTAAAACATATTCACAAAGGCACTATTGAAAATGCTTATAGTATTTTGAATGGTGAATATGAGATTATTGAAGCTGAAATTATTGAAACTTCAGAGTTAGTAAATAAAGAGTTAAAAAATTCTAACTTACCAGATGAAATAAGAATAGGTGCAGTTTTAAGAGGTGAAGAAGTAATTATCCCTAGATCAAATTTTGTATTTAAAAAAGAGGATATTGTTGTTCTTTTGGCTAATAAAGATTTCTTACATGTTGTAGAAAACATGTTTCGTATAAGCTCTATTTAATTTAATGAAATACTTTAAACTCATTTACTTGAGTGTTTTTTTTGGAATAGTTTCAATTTTAGCTTTTTTTAATATCACTTACTCTTACTATCTAAACCTCTATCTAAATCTAAATACTTATATATTTACATTTATAGTATCTATTCTTTTAACAATATTATTTTATTATTCAAAAAATAATGATGAAAAAAAAATAACTATATATGATAAAATATTAACAATACTTCTTGGTTATTTTTTATTACCACTAGTTATTTCTATACCTTTTTATTTTAGTATTTATAATTTAACTTTTGTTAACGCTTTCTTCGAGTCAATTTCTGGATTCACCTCAACAGGTTTTACTATTTTTGATAATATTAATCATATTGATCAAAGCTTAATATTATGGAGATCTGCATCTCAATGGATAGGGGGTCTTTATTTTTTATTTTCTATAATACTTTTAATTGATATTTTTGATCATAGTTTTAAAAAATCTTTAACTAATTTTTTATCTTTTAATAAATCTGAAACATTCAAACAAGCATTCAAAATTTTTTTATTTTATTCATTAATTACACTTTCAATTTTTATAATTTTAAGTTTATTTGATATTAGGTTATTTAATTCTCTAAATTTAGCAATGACCATAATTTCATCAGGTGGTTTTTTACCATCTAATAATTTGTCTAATTTATTGGTCAATAATTCTCAAGTTATAATTATATCAATTTTATTACTATCTTCCTTTTTTAGTATTTTTTTAATTTACAATTTAATCTTTACAAAAAACCATAATCTTAATTTCTTTAATGAAGATATTCATCTGTTGTTTTATTTCTTATTTTTGTTGATTATTTTTTTTGTATTTTTAAATTTTGAAAATAATTTTAGTGAGTTATTTTTATCCTTAACAAGTAGTATTTCTAATGTAGGTTTTTCTCTTAATAATTCTTCTAGTAATTTATCTTTTGTTTTTCTAATACTTGTTATTATTGGAGGATCTTTTTTTTCGACAAGTTCTGGTATTAGGTTTTTAAAAATCTATTCTTTATTTAAATATTCAATTAACGAAATTCTTTCTTACAGTAGACCTAAAAATATTTACATAAATAAACACTTGTTTTCAAAAGATACATTCAAATTAGATGAAATTTATAAATATTTTTTATCTGTAATAGTTTTTATAATTTCTTTATTAATTTTAACATTTTTATTAACTTTAAGCGGAATTGATTTTGAAAGCTCTTTTAAACTCTCAATATTAACCATAATGAATACAGTAAACTCCTCAATGTTTGGGTTGGCTGATTTTAGTTTTTATGATCTACATTTTATCACTAAGTATTATCTAATTTTATTTATGATTATTGGTAGACTAGAGCTTCTAACTTTATTAATTATTTGTAAAAAATTTCTTTTTAAAAATTAAATTCGTACTATAAATATACTAATATTAATTTGCGCTCTTAGCTCAGCTGGATAGAGCATCGGTTTTCTAAACCGAGGGTCGGTGGTTCGAGTCCACCAGAGCGCACCATCACTATATGTGACACATTGTTCTTAATGTAGCACCACATATTGTTAGAATAATTCTAAAAACAAAATTTTTATTTTGATGCTAGTTATAAAATGTTAAACATCTCACTTAATTCAAATCATTTTGAATTATTTGTTAACAAATAAATAAATAAAACAGAGGAATAAAATATGTTTAAATACGTAAAACAATTAACTTCTCTAGTTGCTATGGTTGCAGTTCTGTTTACTTTTACAACAGAAACAATGGCCGCTAAGAAGTCAAAAACTCTTAAGAACACTCAGAAAAAAGGTTTCGTAAGATGTGGTGTATCTCAAGGTCTACCTGGATTTTCAAATGCTGATGCTGCTGGAAATTGGACTGGTGTTGACGTTGATGTATGTAGAGCGGTTGCTGCTGCAGTATTAGGTGATGCGAACAAAGTTAAGTTCACTCCACTAAGTGCTAAAGAAAGATTTACAGCTCTAACTTCTGGTGAGATTGATATCTTATCAAGAAACACAACTTGGACACTTTCTAGAGATGCTGACATTGGTTTAACTTTCGTTGGAGTTAACTTCTACGATGGCCAAGGTTTCATGGTAAGAAAAGACTCAGGAATTACTTCTACGAGCCAATTCAAAAATGGAATTTCAGCATGTACTAACATTGGTACTACAACTGAACTAAACATGAGAGACTTCTTTAATTCAAAAGGAATTTCTTATGAACCAGTTGCTTTTGAAAAAGCTGATGAAGTTGTTGCGGCTTATGACTCAGGCAGATGTGATACTTACACAACTGACAAATCTGGTCTAGCAGCACAAAGAACAAAAATGACTAACCCTGATGATCACGTAGTGCTACCAGAGACTATTTCTAAAGAGCCTCTAGGACCTGTTGTACGTCAAGGTGATGCAGTTTGGGAAGACATCGTAAGATGGTCTCTAAACGTAATGATCGAAGCTGAAGAGTACGGTATTAACTCTGCAAACGCTGACATGATGAAAACTTCTGAAAACCCACAAATCAAAAGACTTGTTGGTTCTGAAGGTGAATTAGGTGCAGCATTTGGTTTAGATAACGATTGGAGCTTAAGAATTATCAAACAAGTTGGTAATTATGGAGAAAGCTACAAGAGAAATATCGCTGATACTGGTATTTTACCTGACAGAGGTCCAAACCAAATTTGGACTAAAGGTGGACTACTATACGTACCACCAGCAAGATAATTATTATCTAACAAAACATAAAAAGGGCTAGATTTATCTAGCCCTTTTTTTATAATACTCATCACATGAAATTAAAAAAAATCTTACCTCAACTATTAACATTGTTATTTATAGTTTTAATATTTGGTTTCTTTACCATGAATGCTCAAGAGAACATGGATACAAGAGGTATTCAGTTTGGTTTTGGTTTTTTAACCCAAGAAGCTTCATTTGATATACAATTTTCTTTAATTGATTATGATGGGTCACACTCTTATGCAAGAGCATATCTTGTTGGATTATTAAATACACTCTTAGTAGCTTTCATTGGAATTATTTTAGCTACATTATTGGGTCTTATTGTTGGTGTTGCAAGATTATCCCCAAATTATTTGATTAGAAAAACTGCTTCTTTTTACATAGAATTCTTTAGAAATGTTCCATTATTATTACAGATTTTCTTTTGGTATTTTGCAGCCCTAAGAGCTCTGCCAATGCCTCAAGATGCTACATTATTATTAGGTTCATCTTTTATGACCATAAAGGGACTTTATACACCAGCTCCAATTTGGACAAATTTCGATATTTTTTTTACAACGTTAATTGCTGCAATGATTTTAATTTTCTTTTTTGTCAAATTTGCAAAAAAGAAACAAGAACAAGAGGGAAAACAGTTGCCTGTATTAATTGTCTCATTAGCTATTTTTATAGGTCTACCACTGTTAACATTTTTAGTAGGTGGTGTTGATTTATCTTTTAGCTTTCCAGAATTAAGAAAAATGTCACAATCTTCTTACACATTTGATGGGGGTATGGGTATACCACCTGAACTAATTGCGTTAACTTTAGCCTTAACTCTCTATACGGCAACTTTTATTGCAGAAAATGTAAGAGCAGGTATTCAAGGTATTGGCAAAGGGCAAAAAGAAGCTGCTGCATCAATTGGTTTAACACCAAGCCAAGTTTTGAAATTAGTAATTATGCCTCAAGCGTTAAGAATAATTATACCACCTACTACTAATCAATATTTAAATTTAACCAAAAACTCTTCTTTAGCAGCAGCAATTGCTTATCCAGATCTAGTTTTAGTTTTTGCGGGTACTGCTATGATGCAAACAGGAAAAGCAATTGAAATTGTTGGTATTACAATGGCCACATATTTAACTATTAGTATAGCAATTTCATTACTAATGAATTGGTACAACCAAAGAATAGCGATAAAGGAAAAATAATGAATTCAAAAAATCTTGATTTACCAAAAGCTAAAATTCAAATAAATAGAAATACTTCTCTTATTATTGGAATTTTATTTTTTTTCTTAGGTATTTTTGATTTTTGTTTAAATAATTTCTTTGGTACAAATATTACCTCTTTCTTACCTAGGTTTATTAACTTTTTTACTCCCTTAATCTTTGGGGTAATTGGTCTTCATTTTATTAGAATTGAATTTTCAGGTATTAAAATTTTAGATAGCCTTAATAAAAATATTAACCCAAGTAATTTTAACGCAGCTTTAAGTTTGTGTATTATTTTTCTTATAATATTTTCACTTCCTCCATTATTAAATTGGCTCATTTTTGATGCTAATATTTCTGGTGACACTAAAGAAGCGTGTACTGGTGGTGGTGCTTGTTGGGTTTATATCAAAGTTTGGTTTAATAGATTTATGTATGGAATGTATCCTAATGCAGAACAATGGAGAATTAATATTACATTTATTGCTGTATTAGCCTTTATGGCAGCTGGATTTTTTGTACCTACTAAATTTAGAAATTATCTTTCTCTTTATTACACCCTTATATTACCAATTATTTCTTTTATCTTAATCTACTATTTGATTTCAGGAGGTTCTTTTGGACTAGAGTGGGTTGAAACAGGTGCGTGGGGTGGCTTATCTTTAACCTTTATAGTTTCTTTTTTCTCTCTAATTTTTTGTTTTCCAATTGGCATGATGCTGGCTCTTGGTAGGAGATCTGATTTACCCGTTGTTAAATATTCATCTCTTTCATTCATTGAATTTTGGAGAGGTGTTCCTTTAATTACAGTTTTATTTATGTCAGCTGTAATGTTTCCAATGTTTTTACCTGATGGAACTTATGTAGATAAACTAATTAGAGTTGTTGTAGCAATTACTTTATTTGAAGCGGCTTATACAGCTGAAGTTATAAGGGGAGGACTACAAGCTCTTCCAAGAGGCCAATATGATGCAGCTAAGTCACTTGGGATGGGTTACTGGAAACTTCATATCTTTGTTATTCTTCCACAAGCTTTAAAATTAGTAATTCCAGGAATTGCGAATACATTCTTAGCACTTGTAAAAGATACACCACTAATTTTTGTAGTAGGTCTTTTAGAGGTAGTTGGTATGTTAAATTTAGCTAAAACTAATCCCGAATGGCTAGGATTTTCGATGGAAGGATACGTATTTGCTGGAATAATATTCTGGATTATTTGTTATAGTATGAGTAAATATAGCCAGAAATTAGAATTAAAATATAAAACAGATAGATAAATTATGTCAGATTCAATTATTCAAATTCAAAATGTAAACAAGTGGTTTGGGGATTTTCAAGTATTAAAAGAAATAAATCTTGAAGTTAAACCTAAAGAAAAAATCGTTGTGTGTGGACCATCTGGATCTGGAAAATCTACACTAATTAGATGTATTAATAGACTAGAAGAGCATCAAAAAGGATCAATCATTGTTGATGGTACTGAAATTTCAGAAGATACAAAAAATATAGAACAAGTTAGAGCTGAAGTTGGGATGGTTTTTCAACAATTTAATTTATTTCCTCATTTATCTATTTTAGATAATTGTACGTTAGCTCCAATTTGGGTAAAAAAAATGCCCAAAAAAGAAGCAGAAAAATTAGCATTAGAACACCTTGAAAAAGTACAAATTTTAGATCAAGCCCAAAAGTTTCCAGGTCAATTATCAGGCGGACAGCAACAAAGAGTTGCCATTGCAAGAGCACTTTGTATGGAACCTAAAATTATGTTATTTGATGAGCCTACATCAGCATTAGATCCTGAAATGATTAAAGAAGTGCTAGATGTTATGGTTAATTTAGCAAAACAAGGTATGACGATGATTGTTGTAACTCATGAGATGGGCTTTGCTAAAGAGGTAGCCGATCAAATGATTTTTATGGATGAGGGAATGATAGTTGAAAAGGCCACAACAAAAGACTTTTTTGCTAATCCCAAAAATGATCGAACTAAACTTTTTTTAAGCCAAATTTTATAAGTCTTTTTAAAGCTTATAGTTCAACAATTTTATTTTTTCATTTTATATTATAAGTTCTTGACACATTTTGTTATTTTCTACTTAACTTTATAAAATAAATAAATTTTTGTGTTGCGATAACAGTCAAAAATTAGTTCAATATGTTTTTAAAAACAAACTTTAAGAGGGGTCTTAATGGAAGATAATTTCAACAAACATTTAGGTAACAAATTAAAGCTAAGAAGATTAGCTTTAGGTCTCACACAAACAAAAGTAGCAAAAGCAATTAATGTTACATTTCAACAAATTCAAAAATATGAAAAAGGAACTAATGGAGTTAGCTCAATAAGACTTCTTCAATTAGCAAATTATTTAAAAGTTCCAGTAAATTATTTTTTTGAAGATTTTTCAGAATATTTAATAAATCTAGAAAGATCTCAAGAAGGTCACATGAATGTAAATTATAATTTTTTAGTTAAATTATATTCTGAACTTAATAACGATCAAAAGTTAAAGTTTAGTAAATCTTTACAGTCTTCAAATATTGGGATTTCAAAAGCAGTTTAATTTTTATTAAATTAATGACCCCTATAAATTTTGAAAATCATTTTAAAAAAAATTTTTTATAATTTCATATTTGTAATGAAAAGTTTATTAAAAGTTTTTTTATTATTTATATTATTAAGTGGAAATGCTTTTGCAAAAGTAAAATCTAAAGACATTAATTTTCCAGGCAAATATTATACTAAAGAAATTAAGACTTGTTCAGCAATTCCTAAGGATAAATCATTTAGTAATAAATCAACTATTGATACCGTTAACAGTGTAGTTGGTTTTGATTGGTCAGCTTACCATGAGAAATATAGTAATTCTATTTTGGTAGAACATGCAGCAATCACGAAACCTATAAAAGTTATGATTGCAGGAACCCACATGGCTATTGGTGATAAAAATCAAACTAACATCAATATAGCCAAAGGTTTATTATTAGAAATAGCTAAGGCAAATACTTTATATAACAGCATAAGTTATGAAGAATTAAAAAAAAAGGAAAGTGTTGGAAAGATAATAACCCCAAAGCTCCTTGTTGGTACCATGAATATGAATTTGCAGGTCAATGGTTTGGAAATTATATGATTAGTGCAGTAATGCTTAAATCTGAATTGAATAAAGAGGAGTTTAAGATTGTGAATAATTACATTAAAAAAATGTACAAAAAGTTCTTAAAACCAATTCAATTTAAAAAAAATGACAAAGGGTTTTATGCAATGGCTAATGGAGGATTATCAACATTAGTTTATGCATCATGGACAGAAGATAAAAAACTTGCTGCTAAAGAAATTAATCACACATTAAAACAAATAGACAAACTATTTTATGATGATGGATACATTAACGATAACTCTTTCAGGGGTCTCAGAGGGCAATGGTACCATTCATATGGAGTTGATATTGCCCTAGGATATATTTATATTGCTGAATTATGGGGAGCTAATGTTCCAAAAAATATACATGAGAAACTATTTAATTCAGTAAAAGTAGTAAATTTAGCGATTACTGATCCTGAAAAGTTTTTAGAAAGAAAAAATCCTAATGGTCTAGCGAGAAATAGAATTACAGATCCAAAAAAAGCAACACCTCATACACATCAAATGGCTATAGCTATAGACACTCTTATGGAAATAGTGACAGGTATAAAATTGGAACATGATCCGATATACTTACGAAAAAGAAAAATGCATACGCCTGATGGGATAGATGATCTAATTGGTTTCAATCCCAATTGTATAATTCGATAAATCTAAAAGATAAAGATTTTGGCTCCTCGGGCAGGACTCGAACCTGCGACCAATTGATTAACAGTCAACTGCTCTACCAACTGAGCTACCGAGGAATATCAAAAACACAACTTACTTTTTTTTAAGAGTAAAACAAGATTTTTTTTTGGAGGCATCGCCCAGAATCGAACTGGGATACAAGGATTTGCAATCCTCTGCGTAACCATTCCGCCACGATGCCCTCTCCTCTCAATTTAAATTAAATAGAGAGCCTTTTATATATTAAATATATAAAATTAGTCTACCAAATAAGCCTTCAAAATGATTATTGTTAATTAATATTATTAAATTATAAACTTATTATCACCTATGAGTAACGATAAATATATACATACAGACGTTGAAGATAAGATTTATTCTTATTGGGAAAAAAACAATTTATTTAAACCCACTAAAAATAAGAAACAATTTTCAGTGGTTATACCTCCGCCCAATGTAACTGGTAGCCTTCATATGGGTCATGCTTTGAATAATTCAATTCAAGATCTTTTGGTTAGATACCACCGTATGAATAATTATGAAACCTTATGGCAACCTGGAACAGATCATGCAGGTATTGCCACACAGGCCTTAGTTGAGAAAAAATTAACCGCTGATGGTATTGATAAAAATGAAATTGGAAGAGAAAAGTTCATAGAAAAGGTTTGGGAATGGAAGGAAGAACATGGTGATATCATTTTAAATCAACTAAAAAAACTAGGTTGCTCTTGTGATTGGTCAAGAAATGCTTTTACAATGGATGAAAACCTTTCAAAATCAGTTTTAAAAGTTTTTGTAGAGCTTCACAAAAAAGGTTTAATTTATAAAGATAAAAAACTAGTAAACTGGGATACGGTTTTAAAAACAGCAATATCTGATTTAGAAGTGGATCAAAGAGAAGTTAATTCTAAGATTTACTATATTCAATATCCTATAGAAGCTTCTAGTGATTTTATAACTATAGCAACAACAAGACCTGAAACCATGTTGGGTGATACAGCGATAGCTGTAAATCCAAAGGATGATCGATTTAAACATTTAGTTGGTAAGTTTGTAACAGTACCAATTGTTGGAAAAAAAATAAAAATTATTGAAGATGAATATGCTGATCCTGAGATGGGAACGGGTGCTTTAAAGATAACACCAGCACATGATTTTAATGACTATGAAGTGGGACAAAGAAATAATTTAGAAATCATAAATATTTTTACTGAAGGTGGCAAAGTAAACGAAAACGCTCCTAAAGAATATATTGGACTTGATAGATTTGAAGCTAGAAAAAGAATTATAAAAGAACTTAAAGAAAAAGAGTTTTTTGTTAAGGAAGAGAACATAAAGAATAAAGTTCCTTATGGGGATAGGTCTAATTCAATAATTGAGCCTTTTTTAACAGAACAATGGTTTGTCGATGCAAAAAAATTATCAATTAAAGCTAAAGATATAGTTAACTCTAAAAAAACTAATTTTTTTCCTGCTAATTGGTCAAAAACTTATTTTCAATGGATGAACAATATTGAGCCATGGTGTATCTCAAGACAGCTTTGGTGGGGACATCAAATACCTGCTTGGTATGGACCAGATAAAAAAATCTTCGTTGCAATAAATGAAGAAGAAGCAAAATTGGATGCAAAAAAATTCTATAATAAAGATGTAGATTTAATTCGTGACCCAGATGTATTGGATACTTGGTTTTCATCAGGTCTATGGCCTTTTGCTACATTGGGTTGGCCTGACAATAAAGAATATGTAGATAAATTTTACCCGACATCAGTACTGGTTACAGGGTTTGACATTATATTTTTTTGGGTAGCACGCATGATCATGTTTGGAATGGAGTTTCTAGACAAAGAGCCTTTTAAAGATGTTTACGTTCACGCCCTTGTTAAAGACGAGAAGGGACAAAAAATGTCTAAATCTAAAGGAAACGTAATTAATCCCTTAGACCTAATTGAAAAATATAGTGCAGATGCTTTAAGGTTTACTCTACTGTCAATGGCGTCACCCGGAACAGATGTAAAACTTTCTGAAGATAGAGTTAAGGGTTATAGAAATTTTTTAAATAAATTATGGAATGCAAACAATTTTTTAATTACCAATAATTGTGATTTTTCTAAAATTGATGAAAAACCAATTTTATCAATTAATATTAACAAATGGATCTATGCTGAACTTATAGAAACTAAAAATAAAATTGAAAAAAATCTAAAAGATTACAGGTTTGATGAAGCTGCAAAAAATGCCTATCAATTTACTTGGCACTCTTATTGTGATTGGTATTTAGAGCTATCTAAAACAATCCTATTTTCAGAAGATGAAAAGGCAAAAGATGAAATAAGACAGGTATCAGCTTACGTATTTAAACAGATACTAATATTATTACATCCATTTATTCCATTTGTGACTGAAGAAATTTGGCTAAATAATAAATTTGATAACACAGGTAAAGACTTTTTAATGTTAGCTAATTGGCCTTCTGGAGAGTTTGAAAGAGATACATCCATTAATCAAGTTGAAAAAATTATCAGTATAGTTTCTGAATTAAGATCATTTAAAAATGAATTAAGTGTAAGCCCTGGGTCATTTATAGATATTTCAATAGAGACAGTTAGTAAAAAAGAACAATCATTTTTTACTGAAAATGAAATTATTCTAAAAAAACTTGGTCGTATCAAAAATTTATATAATAAAGATCTGGATAAACCAACTGCTACATTGATGGTTTCTGGAGATTTATTCAAAGTGTATTTTGATGAAGATGTCGATTTAGAATTAATTAAAAAAAACTTAACTACAAGGCAAAATAAATACCAAGAAGAAATGAATAAAATATCACAAAGATTAGCTAATAAAGGCTTTGTTGATAGAGCACCAAAAGATATTGTTGATCAGGAAAAAACTAATTATAATAATTTAAAAAATGATGTTGAGAGAATATCGATAACTATAAAGGGTTTATAATGGCAAAATTTAATAAAAAAAAATTACCAAGCAGACATACTTCATTAGGTGCTGATAGAGCTCCACATAGATCATTTTACTATGCAATGGGTGAAACAGAAAAAGATGTAGCAAAGCCATTTGTTGGTGTTGTGTCAACTTGGAATGAAGCTGCTCCTTGTAATATTGCTTTAATGAGACAAGCTCAATCTGTCAAAAAAGGCGTTAGAGCTTCAGGTGGAACCCCTAGAGAATTTTGTACGATAACAGTAACTGATGGTATTGCCATGGGTCACGAAGGAATGAAGTCATCTTTAATCTCTCGCGAGGTAATTGCTGATTCAACTGAACTTACTGTGCGTGGTCATTGTTATGATGCGCTTGTTGGTATTGCTGGTTGTGATAAATCTTTACCTGCCTTAATGATGGCAATGGTTAGATTAAATGTTCCAAGTGTATTTATTTATGGTGGCTCAATACTTCCAGGTCAATATAAAGGTAAAGATGTAACTGTTGTTGATGTTTTTGAAGCAGTTGGAAAACACTCAGCTGGAAAAATGTCTGCAAAGGAATTAAGAAAATTAGAGTTAGTTGCTTGCCCAAGTGCAGGTGCATGTGGAGGTCAATTTACTGCAAATACTATGGCCTGCGTTTCTGAAGCTATTGGTTTAGCATTACCTTATTCAGCTGGAACACCTGCTCCATACGAAGAACGTGATAAGTATGCATTATTAAGTGGCAAGACTGTAATGAATTTATTACAAAAAAATATTCGTCCAAGAGACATTGTTACAA
Source organism: Candidatus Pelagibacter sp. PS_23 (assembly GCF_059417905.1). Classification (NCBI taxonomy): domain Bacteria; kingdom Pseudomonadati; phylum Pseudomonadota; class Alphaproteobacteria; order Candidatus Pelagibacterales; family Candidatus Pelagibacteraceae; genus Candidatus Pelagibacter; species Candidatus Pelagibacter sp. PS_23. Next base: position 536,502 of record NZ_CM182071.1, read on the forward strand.
AAAAATCTTTAGAAAATGCTGCAACAATTGTAGCGGCTACTGGTGGATCGACAAATGCTGCTTTACACCTACCAGCTATAGCTAATGAAATTGGAATTAAGTTTGATTTAATGGATGTAGCTAAAATTTTTAAAAAAACTCCATATCTTGCAGATTTAAAACCAGGTGGAAAATATGTTGCAAAAGATATGTGGTTAGCTGGTGGAGTACCTATGTTATTAAAAACTCTTTTTGATGGTGGTTTTATACATGGTGATTGCATGACTGTTACTGGAAAAACAATGAAACAAAATTTAAAAAATATTAAATTTAATCCTAAGCAAAAAGTATTAAGAGCATATGATAATCCTTTATCACCAGATGGCGGTGTTGTAGGTCTTAAAGGTAACTTAGCTCCTGATGGTGGAATTGTTAAAATTGCTGGTTTAAAAAAATTACAATTCACTGGAAAAGCTAGATGTTTTGATAATGAAGAAGCAGCAATGGCTTGTGTGCAAAAGAAAAAATATAAAGCAGGTGATGTAATTATTATTCGTTACGAAGGACCAGTTGGTGGACCTGGTATGAGAGAAATGCTTTCAACAACGGGTGCTATTTATGGTCAAGGTATGGGTGAGAAGGTTGCTCTAATTACAGATGGTAGATTTTCTGGGGCTACAAGAGGTTTTTGTGTGGGTCATGTTGGCCCTGAGGCGGCCTTAGGCGGCCCTTTAGCTCTTTTACGCAATGGAGATGTAATTGATATAGATGCCAAAAAAGGGACTATTAACGTTAGATTAACTAAATCACAATTAGCCACAAGACATAAGAAGTGGAAAGCAAAAAAATCAAGCTTTGGATCGGGTACTATTTGGAAATATGCTCAAACAGTAGGTCCCGCTTATTTAGGTGCACCAACACATCCCGGTAAAAGAAAAGAAGTAAAAGTTTACGCTGATATTTAATGAAAATTAGACCCGTTATATTATGTGGCGGAGCAGGAACTAGACTTTGGCCTAATTCTAAAAATCATCAAGCAAAACAATTTATTGATTTTGGTAATTGGACTTTATTAGGAAAAACTCTTGAAAGAGTTAAATCTTCGACCTTTGATGTACCGATCATAAGTACAAATCTTAAATATTTAAAAGAGGTAAAAAAACATCTTAAGAAACATAAGATAAGTAAATATAAAATTGTTTTAGAACCCGCAAAAAGAAATACAGCACCAGCAATTCTTGCATCAGCATTAATTAAAGATATTCCAAATGAACAACCCTTAATGTTTTTTGCAGCAGACCACTTAATAGAAAAAGCTAATATTTTTAATAAAGCTATTAATAAAAATAAAACTAATTTAACAGACCAAAATATATTCATCTTTGGAATTAAACCAACATCTCCATCAAGTGAATATGGTTATTTTTTAACAAAAAAAGTTAAAGGAAATATTAATAAAGTAACAAAATTTATTGAAAAACCTAAAGAAGCTAAAGCTAAACAAGTCATTAAACAAAAAGGTTATTGGAATTCTGGTATGTTTTTTTTGAGAAAAGACTCAATAATAAATAACTTTAAGAAATACCAACCTACAATGTATAAAAATTGTCTTAATGCTGTTTCAAAAGCTAAACTTAAAAATAACACTTATTATTTAAATAAAACTTCATTTGAAAAAGCTACAGCAAAATCTTTTGATTATGCAATTTTAGAAAAAACCAAACAAATTAATGCTATTAAATTAGACATTCCTTGGTCAGATCTTGGCAGCTGGAAAGAGATCTTAAAAATGTATGATAAAAATAAGAATAAATATTATAAGAAAAAAAATGTTTATTACCGGCCTTGGGGTAGGTACGTTAATTTATTCGAAGGTAAAGGTTTTTTAATCAAAGAACTATTTGTTAAGCCTAAAGGTGTTTTAAGTTTACAAAAACATCATCATCGATCAGAACATTGGTTTGTAACTCAAGGAACGCCTAAAATTACACTTAATAAAGATAGTTTTTTTAGAAAAAAAAATGATCATATATTCATTCCATTAGAAGCAATTCATAGAATTGAAAATAAAGGCACAAAGCCTGTTAAAATTATTGAAGCACAAGTTGGATCGATATTAAAAGAAGGTGATATTGTCAGGTTTCAAGATGTGTATGGTCGTACTTAATAATATTAATACAGCTACATAAAGATGTAAGATACAGCTTGTTCTATTCAATTAATCCTAAAATATAATTTTATAAATTCCAATTAAAAATAATGGTATCTGTAACCCAAAGTTTGTTAATATGGCTTTATCTTTTGATATAAAACCAGCTATTGTCCAACCAATAACTCCAAGACCATGGAAGTAGATGTTAATAGGGTAGATATTTAAGTTGGTTAATAATATTCCAGTTAATACTAAAGCAGTGCTGATCCATTTTAGGTATTTTTTTATAAGCATAGTCTCCTTTAAATGTAAGTTTTGTTAGGAATTTATTACAATTATAGAACAAACAAAAACCTTTATTACTGGGGTATTGACATAAAAAAATGTTATGTTATAACATAACAAAATGAATAATCACGATATAGTTTTTGATATAATTAAGAAATCTAAAAAGCATTTAACGGCTTATGAAATATTAGATAAATTTCAAAAATTTAAAAAGATACAGCCAATGGCTGTTTACAGATCTTTAAAAAAACTAATTGAAGAAGATAAGATACATAAATCTAATCAAAATAAGACCTATGTATTGTGTAGTCATGAGCATGTTAAGCATAATCCATCTATAGCTATTTGTAGAGATTGTGGAGACACAGAAGAGCTTAAATCAGAATTATTTGAAACAATATTTAAAAAAAACCCAATCAAAAAATATGACTTCAGTGATTTTCAGCTTGAAGTCTCAACAAAATGTAGGAGATGTAACTAATGGAACACGCACATGAATTACCAGAATTTCTTCACTTTTTAGAAGAACTTATAGAGGAATATGGAATATTAAGAGGATTTGTATTTGGTTTTGTTCATACGTTAATACCATTAATTGGTTTTTATTCAGGTTGGAGCATAAACCGTTTTTTGAAATTAGTTTCTAATGGTGCAATTGCTGGAATAATTGGAATAGTTTTAGCTCATATTATAGCAGACTTTATAGCAGCATTACTTGATCCAAATTTAAAAAGTGCTGCCTTTGGAATTGTTCTTGGTGGCTTCTTACCTTTATTAGCGGTACCTTTTTTAGAAAAATATGTAACGAAAAGCCAATACCATAATGTTGTTGGTGATCATGAAGATCTAAAAAAAGATTTGAAAAGCAAGCATAAATAATATTTAATATTGGGATGAGTACAGTTCCCTTAACATTAAAAGAAATTTTAGAACTAGCCAAAAAAACACTATTAGCTAATGGTTGTGATGAGGAAAATGCTAGTATTTTAGCAGATACTATTATGAGGGCTGAAAGAGATGGCTCAGTATCACATGGCTTGTTTAGATTACCTGCTTATGTAGCAGGCTTAAAAAGTAAAAAGATTAATGGTAAGGCTAGACCTGAATTAGAAATTGTTGCTCCAAGTATTATTAAAGTATTAGGTAATAATGCAGTTGCTCCTATGGTTTTAAACTTTGGATTACCTGCAGTTATTGATTTAGCAAAAAAAAATGGTGTAGCAATTCTTGCTATAAAAAATTCACATCATATGGCAGCCCTTTGGCCTGAAACTGAAGCTATTGCTGAAGCAGGACTTGTTGGTATTGCTTGCACATCTTATAAGCCAGCTGTTGCACCAGCGGGTGCTACGAAACCTTTATATGGAACAAATCCAATTTCTTTTGCTTGGCCTAGACCTGGTAAAACTCCAGTTGTCTATGATATGGCAACTGCTTCAATGGCAATGGGTGAAGTTCAAATTGCAAAAAGAGAAGGGCACAAAGTTCCCCTTGGAACGGGTTTAACTAAAGAGGGTAAAGAAACAACCGATCCTGGAGAAATTGCTGATGGTGGAGTTATACTTCCATTTGGTGGCTATAAAGGATCTAGTATAGCAATGATGGTTGAACTATTAGCTGGAGCATTAATTGGTGAAAATTTTAGTTTTGAAACTGCTGCTAAAGATAATAATGATGGCGGTCCTCCAAGTGGTGGAGAATTTATTATAGCAATCTCACCAGAGAAAATTTCTGGCAAAGGTTGGGATAAACACGCTGATGAGTTTTTTAGTAAAATGTCAGCTATGGATGGTGTTAGACTTCCAGGTGAAAGAAGACATAAAAATAGACTAGATATAGGACCAAGAAATATTAACGAAGAACTTGTTAATAAAATTAAATCTTTAACTTAATTCAATTTCAATAGGTGTGTGATCTGAAGGTTTCTCTTTTCCTCTGGGGTCTTTATTAATATTAACATTCTTAACTATATTTAATAAAGAATTTGACACTAAAAAGTGATCTATTCTTAATCCATTGTTTTTTTGCCAAGCACCTCTCATATAATCCCAATAAGTATAACCTTCTGTTTCACCATGAATGTGACGGTAAGCATCATGAAAACCTAGATTGATCATTTCTCTAAATTTTTTTCTTATCTCAAGTCTGTATAAAGCGTCATCTTCAAACCCTTTAATATTATAAGCATCTTCTGCTGAGGGAAGAATATTAAAATCACCTGCTAAAATAATGTTTTCATTTTTTTTTGAAAGAGTTTTTAGTTGTTTAATTAAATTATCTAACCATTCTTTTTTATAACTATATTTATCAGTATCTACAGGATTACCGTTTGGAGTGTAAATGTTAATTAGTTGAATATTTTTTTTCTTATGTTTTATTTCTGCTGAAATAATTCTTGATTGTTTTAACTTATCTTTAATCAAATCTAATCTAACATTTTCTAGTTTATGTTTGGAAATAATTGCTACACCGTTGTAACTTTTTTGTCCAAATACATGACTTTCATAATCTAATGATGAAAAATCATCATAAGGAAAAGATTCATCTTGAGTTTTAATCTCTTGCATCATGACAACATCAGGAGAAAATTTTTGAAGGTATTCTTTAATGTTTTCAATTCTTGCTCTAACAGAATTAACATTCCAGGATGTGATAATCATTATATGGAGAATGAAACACCACAACCGCAAGAAGATTTGCTTTGTGGGTTAGAGATTTTGAATTGATCACCAATTAGTTCCGAGACAAAGTCCACTTCTGAGCCTTTTAAAAGGTCTGCTGAAGTTTTATCAATGAGAATATTTTCATGCTTTAAATCATCTGCTTCCAATTTTTTGTCAAAAGTAAACTCATATTGAAAACCTGAGCAACCACCGCCTTTAATAGCGATTCTAAAAAATGACCCTGGATCTTTTTGAGACAACAAATTATTAATCTGTTTTATAGCTTTATCTGTAAATTTAATTTCTTTAATCATATAACAACACTGATAATACTAATATAATATCTATTTATTAAATTTAAAGTATGAATAATTACTCAAATTTAGCTTTATCTAAAAGCAAAGGTCGTATTTTTAAAGAAGCTAATTCACTTTACAGAACTCCATTTCAAAGAGACAGAGATAGAATTATTCACAGTGCCTCATTCAGAAGGTTAAAACATAAAACACAAGTTTTTGTTAACACAGAAGGGGATCATTTTAGAACTAGAATTACCCATTCAATTGAGGTTGCGCAAATTGCAAGATCAATAGCTAAACATTTAGGTTTAAATGATGATCTAGCTGAAACCTTAAGTTTGGCTCACGACTTAGGGCATACTCCGTTCGGACATGCTGGAGAAGATGCTCTTAATGAATGTATGGTTAACTTTGGAGGGTTTGACCACAATCTTCAAACCTTAAGAATAGTTATGTTTCTTGAGCATAAATACCTTAAATTTAAAGGCCTGAACTTAACATTAGAAACTTTAGATGGATTATTAAAGCACAATGGCGCAATTGATGATCTCTCCACAGTTAATAGGTTGATTGGATTAAAAAGTTTTAAGAATAAAATAAACTTTACTAACTCTGGTTCATTGGAAGCTCAAATATCAGCAATCTCAGATGACATTGCTTATAATAATCATGACATACAAGATGGAATTAGAGCTAAAATGTTTAATTTAAACGACTTGATTGAAATTAATTTTTTTAAAGATATTTATAAATCACACAAAAATAATATTAAAAACAACAATAAAGATATTTTGATATATCAAATAATACGAGATTCAATTGATTTAATGGTTAGAGATTTAATTAAGAATACTAAAAATAATTTAAAAAATAATAAAGTCAAATCTTTAAAAGATGTTTATAACTTAGATGATCCTATAGTGTGTTTTTCAAGTAAATTTCTTAAAATTGAAAAAGAAGTTAGGTTTTTCCTTAGAAGCAAAATGTATAACAATAAAAAAGTATTATTAAAAAATAATCATGGAAAAAAAATTATTAATAAACTCTTTTATAAAATTAAGAATAAGCCCAAAAAATTTTTAAACGATGATCAATTAAAGAATGACCTAAATAGAGCAATAGCTGATTTTATCTCAGGTATGACAGATAGATATGCAATCAATTTAAATAAAGGTATTTAATGAACATTTTTGATCTCTACTTGGATAAAATAATAATCTTGATTAAAAAGCTTAATAAAGATGGTTCTTTAGAATTACCTGAATCTTTAAATGGAATTAATGTAGATATACCACCATCAAATTTTGACTGCGATATATCAACCAATGTAGCCATGGTGCTCTCTAAGGCTAATAAAAAATCTCCAATTGATATTGCAAATATTTTAATTGAATTAATTAAAAATGAAGATGAAAAAATAGAATCTATTTCTGCAGCAAAACCAGGATTTATTAATATTAAATTTAAGACAATATATTGGAATAATTTTATTAAAAGTATTAATCAAAATCACAAGGATTACGGTGTCAATAATAAAGAAAAAAAACAAAAATATCTTATAGAATTTGTTTCAGCTAATCCCACTGGCCCTCTTCATGTTGGACATTGTAGAGGTGCAATATTGGGAGATGTTATTTCAAATATATTAATTTTTAACAAGCATGATGTTTCAAAAGAATATTATGTTAACGATTATGGTAATCAAATCATAAATTTTACAAAATCTGTTTTTTTTAGAATTAGGGAAATACTTGTTAATGAAAAATTCCCAATTGAAAACTCTGATTTATATCCTGGTGATTACTTAGTTGGTATTGCTAAAAATATTATAAAATCTAATAAAGTTTTAAAATTTGATAAATTTGAAAATGTTTCAAAAGAACTAACTTTATTATCGGTTTCAGAATCTTTAAAATTGATTAAAAATAATTTATCAAATCTTGGAATAGTGCACGATAGATTTACAAGTGAAACTGATATTGTCTTAAATAATGAAGTTCAGAAAGCAATTGATAAATTAAAGGAAAAAAAGCTTGTTTATAGTGGAAAAATTAAGGCTCCCAAAGGTGAAGATGATGAAAACTGGGTAGAAAGGGAGCAACTTTTATTTAAATCAACAGATTTTGGTGACGATAAAGATAGAGCACTTCAAAAGTCTGATAAATCGTGGACTTACTTTGCTAGTGATGTTGCCTATCATGATAATAAATTAAATAGAAATTACGATACACTTATTAATATATTAGGGGCTGACCATGCTGGCTATATTAAAAGGATAACTTCTGTCGTTGAAGCTCTATCAGGAGATAAAAAAAAATTGATTTGTAAAGTAAGTCAACTCGTCAAATTAATTAAAGATGGAAAACCTTTTAAAATGTCAAAAAGAAAAGGTGACTATATAACAGTTGAAGACTTGATAGCCGAAGTTGGTAAAGATGCCACGAGATTTATTATGCTTAATAGAAGTAGCGATGTAGAGTTAGATTTTGATTTTACAAAAGTTAAAGAAAAATCTAAAGATAACCCACTTTATTATGTCCAATACTGTTATGCTAGAATATCATCTGTCTTTAGACACGTAAATCTTAATATAGAAAATGATTTGAATATAAAAGATTACGAATTTGCATATACGGGTGATGAAATAAAGATATTAAAAAAAATAGCAGAATGGCCTAAGTGTATTGAAGCTGCAAGTCTAAGACTTGAACCCCACAGAATACCAGTTTATCTTTACGAACTATCATCAGAATTTCATTCTTATTGGAATATGGGCAAAGAGGATCAATCAAAAAGGTTTATTAACGAACAAAAGAAAATTTCAAATGATAAATTAGTTTTTTTAAAAGTTATATCTAATGTTATCAAATCTGGAATGGATATTGTTGGAGTAGACACTCCTCAAAAAATGTAATGTTAAAAGAACTTAAATATCTTTTATTTTTGATTGTTATAATTTTATTTTTTTTTCTATCTTTCAAATATTATTTTTCAAATGAAAATAAAAAAAATTCATACCGATCTTTGAAAAATATTGAGGATAAAACTGAAAATTATTCTCGTAATCTTATTATACTTAAAAGTGATACTGTTGATATTGTTGAATATGTTGAAAAAACCATAGATAAAAATAAAAAGAATTACAAGTTTTGGGAACTAATTAATAATGATGGATAATCGTAAAAGTTTCATAGTTGGTTTAAAATCTACTAAATTATTGACTAGTGAAAAAAAATTTCTAATTAAACACAAGCCTTGGGGAATAATACTTTTTTCAAGAAATATTAAAAATATTGAACAATTAAAAAAATTAACAGGTCAAATTAGAAAAATATTCAATGATAAAAAATATCCTATTTTAATTGATCAAGAGGGTGGTAGAGTTAATAGATTAAAAAAATTTTTTAAAGCAGATACGTTTACTGGAGAATTTTTTGGTAATCTTTATCTTAAAGATAAAAAAAAATTTTATATCGAATATAAAAAGTTTATCAATAAAACTGTCTTATTATTAAAAAATGTAGGAATTAACATAAATACTTTACCAGTCCTTGATGTTAGATCCAAAGGATCAAGTGCAATAATTGGTGACAGAGCCTTTTCAGACAATGCAAAGATTGTTTCAGAAATTGGAGATATTTGTATTAAAGAGTTTCATAATAATAAAATTGCCACTGTGATAAAGCATATACCAGGACATGGCTTAGCAAAGGTCGATAGTCATAAAAAAACTCCTACAATCAATAAGGAATTAAGATATTTGAATAATCATGACTTTATGGCATTCAAAAATAAAAACAGTTTATTTGCAATGACAGCACATCTTATTTATAAAAAAATTGACAAAGCTAATACCGCAACACATTCAAAGAAAATTATAAAATTAATAAGAAATAAAATTAAATTTAGAAATATTTTGATGTCTGACGATATATCAATGAAAAGTTTAAAGGGCTCTATAGCAATTAATACAAAGAAATCCTTTGCTGCAGGTTGTGATTTAGTTCTTCATTGTAATGGAGATTTAAAAGAAATGAATGATGTAGCCCTATATTCACCAGTTATAAGTAAGTTTATTATAAAAAAAACATCACAATTTTATAAGATTATAAGCTAATATTTGACATGTCTGATACTGATTCTAAAAACTTTAATGTAGATCTTGACAATTATAACGGCCCACTTGATGTGTTATTAGATTTGGCAAAAGCTCAAAAAGTTAACCTTGAGGATATTTCTATAACTTTACTGGCTGATCAATTTCACAATTATATTACTAATGAAAAAAATCTAAATCTAGAATCTGCATCAGAATACTTGTTGATGGCTACATGGTTAACTTATCTTAAATCAAAACTTTTATTGCCAGGAAATCCAGAAGAAGAATTTAAAGTTTTAGAAGTTGCTGAAAAATTAAAATTACAATTAAAAAAATTAGAATTGATTAGATTACTTTCTGACCAAATGTTACAAAGAAAAAGACTTGGTAGAGAAATAAGAACTAGAGGAATTAAAGGAAATATACGATCTATATATAGTACTGAATATAAACTAAATCTTTACGAACTTTTAAAATCTTATTCCTCAATTATTATGACCAAAGATTTTCAAAGGATGAATATTCCTAAACTTCCAGTTTTTACCACTGAAGATGGCATTAAAAGAATAAAAGAATTCTTTGGTAAGTTAATTGATTGGAGAAATATTAATGAACTAATACCTTCTTCATTTAAAAGTGGCTCAAAATATAAAACAACTGGTAAAGCAGGAATTTTTGCTGGTTCCTTAGAGCTGGTTAAAGAGGGCAATCTGACTATAAAGCAAGAAAACTTATTTGATGATATTTATATTAAAGAATTAAAATGACAAAAATAAAAAAAGAAACAAATAACAATATAGTTACTTTCCCATCAAAAATGAATGATGGTGAAAGAGAAGTTGAGGCAATAATTTTTGCTGCTGCTGAACCATTAGATATTGACACTATCGAATCTAAAATTTCAAAAAAAATTGATGTTTTAAAATCATTACAGAAATTACAAAAAGAATATTCATCAAGAGGAATTAATTTAGTTTGTATTTCTAATAAATGGTCTTTTAGAACTTCTGAAAATTTATCGAACCTTATGTCTCAGGAAAAAACTGTAGAAAAAAAATTGTCAAGAGCTGCAGTTGAAACATTAGCAATAATTGTTTATCACCAACCTGTTACTAGAGCTGAAATAGAAGAAATAAGAGGTGTTGCTTTTGGAACAAACACACTTGAGATTTTAATGGAGTTAAATTGGGTAAAACCACAAGGCCGCAAAGATGTACCCGGTAAACCAATTCAGTATGGAACAACTGATGATTTCTTAAGTCATTTTAGTCTTCAAAAATTGTCTGATTTACCTACAGTTGACGAATTGGGATCTGCCGGCCTTATTGATAGCTCAAATATTGATAATGCAATATTTGGTACTGGTAAATTTTACAAAGAGAAACAAGTAGAAAAAAAAGAGGATATTTATGAAAATATCGATGAGATGTTAGGAGGAACACTAAGTCCAGATGAAGAAAAGTAAAAAGTTACTTTAAAAATAAATTTAAAAGAGGTATAAAATATTATGAGCATTGGAATTTGGCAAATAGCAATCGTAGTTATTCTTGTTGTACTTTTATTTGGTAGAGGCAAGATATCTAGCTTAATGGGCGATGTAGCCAAAGGTATAAAAAGTTTTAAAAAAGGTATGGCTACAGACATTACAGACGAACCTGAGCCTAAAAATGTTTCAGAAAATAATCAAGATAGCAAAGACAAAGAATAGATTAAATGCCCACTATTGGCTGGTTTGAGATTTTAATAGTAGTTGCTGTTGCAATCATTGTTATTGGACCCAAGGACTTCCCCTATATGTTAAAAAAAGTTGGTTCGTGGATTGGAACCACAAAAAGATATATTAGCAATATACAAAATGAGGTAGCTGACCTTGATATCAATTCTAATGAAATAGAAAAACCTATAGAAGAAAAAAAAGATAATGACAAAATCTGAAAATGAAGGCGGTTTTGTAAGCCATCTAACTGAACTTAGAAAAAGATTAATTCATTCTTTTATTTTTTTATTCATTTTTTTTATTGGATGTTATTTTTTTTCAGAACATTTATATGGTTTTTTAGTTGAGCCTTTTGCTAAAGCAGTAAATGAAAGTGGAACTGATAGAAGGTTAATTTTTACAGCTTTGCAGGAAACATTTTTAACATACTTAAAGGTATCTTTTTTTGCAGCATTCTTTGTTACATGTCCCTATATATTGGTACAAATATGGAAATTTATTGCACCAGGACTCTATAAGCATGAAAAAATTGCAATTGTTCCTTATCTAGTTTTAACGCCTATATTATTTTTTCTAGGAGGCATGCTTGTTTATTATTTAATAATGCCACTAGCTATTAAGTTTTTTCTCTCTTTTGAGAGTACAGGAGCTTCAACAGGATTACCCATTCAATTGGAAGCTAAAGTTAGCGAATATCTTTCTCTGGTTATGAAATTAATTTTTGCATTCGGTATAAGTTTTCAGTTACCTGTTGTCCTTAGCTTATTAGCTAGAGTAGGTATTGTTGATGCTGAATTTCTTAGAAAAAAAAGAAAATATGTCGTTGTAATGATTTTTGCTGCAGCTGCACTATTAACACCACCCGATCCCATAACTCAAATTGGACTAGCAATACCATTATTGATTTTATATGAATTATCTATATTTTCTGTAAACATTATTGATAAGAAAAATAAAAAAAATGCATAATATTAAAGAAATTAGAAATGATGTTGAGGCTTTTAAAAAAGCTTTGAATAAAAGATTTATAGAAATAGATGTAGATAAGATTTTATCGTTGGATGAGAATAATAGAGAGTACATCCAACAAAGAGAATTACTTGAAAAAGAAAAAAAAGATATCTCAAAGTCTAAAGATCAATCACTTTTTGAAAAATCAAAAAAGATAACTGTTGAAATAGATAATATTAGTAAATTACAAGCTAGTGTTAAAAATGAATTGGAAACAATTTTGTCATCAATACCAAATATACCTCATCCAGACGTTCCTACAGGTAAAGATGAAAACTCAAATGTAGAAATTTCTAAATCAGGAACAATACCAAATTTTAAATTTAAACCTAAATCACATTATGAATTAGGTGAAGACTTAAACATGCTTGATTTTGATCTAGCAACGAAAACTACTGGTTCAAGATTTGTTTTTGTAAAAGATAAATTGGCCATGCTAGAGAGAGCTTTATCAAATTTTATGCTTGATACACATGTGAATACTAATGGTTATGAAGAAATATCTCCGCCACTAATTGCTACAGATGCTACTATGTATGGTACGGGACAATTACCTAAATTTGATAATGACCAGTTTGAACTTAAATTAGACGACTCTAGTGACAGAAAATTTTTAATTCCAACTGCTGAAGTTATTTTAACCAATATTGTAAAAGACCAAATTATTGATAAAAAAAAACTTCCAATGCGAATGGTTGCCTCAACACCCTGTTTTAGAAAAGAAGCAGGAAGTTATGGTAAAGATACTAAGGGAATGATTAGACAGCACCAATTTTACAAAGTTGAAATGGTGAGTATTGTTGAAATTGATAAGTGCTTACCAGAACTTGATAGAATGACTGATTGTGCAACTAAAATTTTAGATTTACTAAAACTTCCATATCGAAAAATTGTTTTATGTACTGGTGATATGGGTTTTAGTGCTGAAAAAACTTTTGATATTGAGGTGTGGCTTCCATCAGAAGATAAATACAGAGAAATCTCAAGTTGCTCTTCATGTGGATCATTTCAAGCTAGAAGAATGAAAGCCAGATATAAAAACGAAAAAAAAGAAACTGTGCTTGTTGGCACCTTAAACGGCAGTGGTTTAGCAGTTGGTAGAACATTAGTTGCTATATTAGAAAATTATCAACAAGAAGACGGGTCTATTCTAGTGCCAGAAGCTTTAAAGCCTTATATGAATAATATTGAAAAAATCGTTAAGATTTAAAGTTGTTTTAATTAGATAGATGTTGTAAGAATTCATTTTAATTAAGGAGAATTATGGATCAAGGAATAGGCCAATTTATACCACTAATTTTAATTTTTGTTATTTTTTACTTTTTTTTAATAAGACCTCAACAAAAGAAAGTTAAAGAGCATAAAGCCATGGTAGAAAATTTATCAAGAGGAGACAAGGTTGTAACTTCTGCTGGTATTATTGGGACAGTTGAAAGAATTATTGATAATGAAAAAGTTGAAGTGCAAATTGCTGACAACGTTAAAGTAGAAATTATTAAATCTACAGGTATTCAAGGATTACTTAACTCCCCTGAAGTAAAAAAATAACATTTTACTAAAGTGTTATACTTTTCTAAATTAAGAATTACCTTAGTTTCTTTAGTATCAATTTTTTTTATTTTTATTGCTGCATCAAATTTTCAAAACCCTGAAGACAGTTTTATTTCTAAAAAGATAAATCTAGGTTTAGATTTACAAGGCGGATCATATCTTTTACTAGAAATTGATAATGAACCCGTTGAAATTCAAAAATTACAAAATACAACAACTGTTATTAGAAATTTTTTAAAAGATAAGAAAATAACTTTTAATGATCTAAGAATTGAAGATAAAAAAATAATATTCAGTATACCCAATGATAATATTGAGTTGGTTCAATCTTTTTTTCTTGATAAAGAAAGTGATATTAACCCTTATTATTTTCAATATAAATCACATCAGTTTGATGTAAATATTCAAGATAATGAATTTACGCTAACTCTATCAAAATATGGACTTATTGAAATTAAAACATCTTCACAAGATCAAGCTATAGAAATAGTTAGAAGAAGAGTTGATGAAGTTGGTACAAATGAACCCAATATACTGAAAAGAGGTAATAATAGAATTCTAGTTGAGCTTCCAGGACTTGATGATCCCATGCGTATCAAGTCACTTTTAGGAAAAACTGCAAATTTAACATTTAGATTTGTAACTCAAAATAATAATGACACTTTTGGTACTGAAATGCTTCAATTTGAAGATGGAACTAGCGAAGCAATGGTTAGCAAAAGAATAATCTTAAATGGTGAGAATTTATTGGATGCTCAACCACAAATGAATAATCAAACCAACGAAACAGTAGTATCATTTACACTTGATAGAGTGGGGGCAAAAAGATTTGGTAAAGCAACCAGTACAGGAATTGGCAAACAAATAGCAATTGTTCTAGATGGTAAAATTGTTAGTGCTCCAGTAATAAGGGATACTATAGCAAGTGGAAATGGTCAGATCAGTGGAAATTTCACATTTCAATCTGCAACAGACTTGGCATTACTTCTAAGATCAGGAGCGTTACCAGCACCACTTAACATTATTGAAGAAAGAACAGTTGGACCTGACCTTGGTCAAGATTCAATTAATGCAGGAGTTATCGCCCTTATGATTGGTTTCTTATTGGTGATAATTTTTATGTTTGTTAAATATAGAATTTTTGGTCTAATTGCTAACATAACACTATTAATTAACTTATTTTTTTTAGTTGGTATTTTAACTTTATTTGAAGCAACATTAACACTTCCTGGAATAGCAGGTATCATTTTAACGGTTGGTATGGCAGTTGACGCTAACGTGTTAATTTTTGAAAGAATTAAAGAAGAATGCAAGAAAGAAAAAAATAATATTATAGCTTTTGATACAGGTTATGTGAAATCAAAAACTGCAATTATAGATGCAAATATAACCACATTAATTGCAGCTGTAATCTTATTCTTTATGGGCTCTGGACCGGTTAAAGGTTTCTCTGTGACTTTAGCTATAGGAATTTTTACAACACTGTTTTCAGTTTATTTTATTGCAAGAATGCTTACTGGCCTTTATGTCGTAAGAAATAAAGAAAAGACTGAACTAATATAATGATTAATTTTAATAAATTTTATAAACTATTTAATCTAATCTCTTTAAGTTTAGTTGTTGCATCTGTTCTATTATTATTTTTTAAAGGACTTAATTTTGGTGTAGATTTTAAAGGTGGAACTTTAATAGAACTAAGGTCTAACGATAAAAATATTAACGTTACTTCTTTAAGGCAATCTTTTAACAAAATGAAATTAGGAGATTTTAATATTAAAAAATTTGGCAATGAAAATGATTTTTTAATCAAAATAGAAAAAAAAGATACAAGTGCAAATGCTATAGAGGTTATTAAAAAAGATTTAACATCTTCATTGGGGAGTTCTTTTAATTTCAGAAGAGTTGAAAATGTAGGTCCAAAAGTTAGTTCTGAATTATTAAAGTCTGGTATTATTGCAATCGCTCTATCTCTAGCTGCAATGTTATTTTACATATGGATAAGATTTGAATGGCAATTTAGCTTAGGTGCTATTTTAGCCCTATTTCATGATGTCATTATAACACTTGGTCTTTTTTCACTATTTAGTTTGGAAATAAATCTATCAATAGTTGCAGCCGTTTTAACTATAGTTGGTTATTCAATGAACGATACTGTTGTCATTTATGACAGAGTTAGAGAAAATTTAAGAAAGTTTTCTGATATCAAAATTTATGAACTTACAAATATCTCAATCAATGAAACACTTTCTAGAACTATAATTACATCAGCCACAACATTGCTTGCTTTAGTTTCAATTTATTTATTTGGTGGAGAAATATTAAAAGGTTTTTCTCTAGCTATGATAATGGGTGTTGTATTTGGAACTTATTCTTCAATTTATATAGCTAATCCTATACTTGTGAAACTTAGAGTTTCCCAAAAAACAATCCTAAAAGAAGATACAGAATAGATTTAATAAAGATTTTGAGCTGCTACCATTGAAAGTAACATTGGTAACGATAAAAGAGTATTTGTTCTTGAAAACAACATTGCTGTCCTTGCTGATTTTGCTTTAACATCAGGTTCGCACTCAACAATACCTAGTGCTCTTTTTTGATTTGGCCAAATTATAAACCAAACATTAAAAGCCATGTATAAGCCAAGCCACATTCCAATACCAATAGCTGTACTTTTTCCACCACCACCTAAAGTCATAGCATCATGCAAATAACCATTTAAATAAGCTAAAATTAATCCAGACAATACTGTTAGTAAAGCTGCCCATCTAAAATAAAACAAAGCTGCTGGCGCAATAACTTTACCTATAGCAGGTTTTTGTTCGTCAGGAATTTTAGGCATGTTTGGAATTTGAACAAAGTTAAAATACCAAAGAAGTCCAATCCACATAATAGCGACCGTTACGTGAATAAATCTTGTTAACCAACTCCAAAAAATTGTATCAAAATCAAAACCACCATTACCATAAAATAATCCTAGAAAAAGGATAATAGCTAAAGCTAATGATGCATGAATTGTCTTTGGAAGAGATGATAGTAAATTACCCATAATTAGAATCACTTATACACTAATTTTTTAAATCTTTAACTTCTTTTTAAATTTTTCTTCCAGCATAGGTTTTAAGAATTCCCCAGTATAGCTACCTTTTATTTTTATAATATCCTCAGGTTTGCCTTCTGCGATAATATTTCCTCCTTTGACACCACCCTCAGGACCCATATCAACAATATAATCAGCTGTTTTAATTACATCTAAATTATGCTCAATAACAACAACGGTATTTCCTAGTGCTACAAACGTATGTAGTATTTCTAATAATTTTTTAATATCATGCTGGTGAAGTCCAGTAGTTGGTTCATCTAAAATATACATAGTTCTTCCTGTAGATCTTTTCGATAGTTCCTTGGCTAACTTAATACGCTGAGCTTCTCCACCAGATAATGTTGTAGCCTGTTGTCCAATCTTTATATAACCAAGCCCAACTTTTTTTAATGTTAATAGTTTGGTTTTTATATTTGAAATATTTTCAAAGTATTCACATCCTTCATCAACAGACATATTTAATACATCGGCTATACTTTTATCCTTAAACTTTATTTCAAGAGTTTCTCTATTATACCTAGTTCCCTTACATTCATCACATTGTATATAAACATCAGGTAAGAAATGCATCTCGTATGTAATTACGCCATCGCCTTCACAAGCTTCACATCTTCCACCTTTAACATTAAATGAAAATCTTCCAGGTTTATATCCTCTTGTTTTTGACTCAGGTAGTGCCGTAAACCAATCTCTGATAGGCCCAAAGGCTCCGGTGTAGGTTGCTGGATTTGATCTTGGTGTTCTCCCAATTGGTGATTGATCTATATCAATTATCTTATCTATAAGCTCAACACCCTTATAACCTTTAAATGCTTTTGGTACTTTTCTAGCTTTGTTATTTAAAGTTAAATTTAATGCATGATATAATGTTTGCAATATCAATGTAGATTTACCACTGCCAGAAACTCCAGTAACGCAAGTAAAGCTTCCTGTTGGAATTTTAAGATTAACGTTATTCAAATTATTTCCACTAGCTCCATTAATTTCTACAAATCTACCATTCTTAGCAAGTCTTCTAGTTCTCGGAATTTCTATATATTTTTTATGAGATAGGTATTGACCAGTGATACTATTTTTATTTTTAAGTATCTCGTTATAAGTTCCTTGTGCAATGATCTCACCACCGTTAGTACCAGCTTCTGGTCCTAAATCTATTATGTGGTCAGCATTTTCCATAGTTTCAGTGTCATGCTCAACAACGATTACTGTGTTTCCAAGATCTCTTAGTCTTTTCAATGCATTAATTAGTTTAACATTATCTTTTTGGTGCAAACCTATAGAAGGTTCGTCAAGAACATATAATACTCCTGTCAATCCTGAACCAATTTGCGAAGCAAGCCTAATTCTTTGTGCTTCTCCACCGGAAAGAGTCCCAGACTCTCTTGATAAAGTTAAATACTCAAGTCCAACATTTAAAAGAAACGTTAACCTCTCATTAATTTCTTTTAAAATATGTTCTGCTATTTTAAATTGTCTTTTATCAAGATTTTGTTCCAACCCTTTAAACCAGTTAGCAGCATCTAAAATGGATTTTTTTGTAACATCGCTTATATTTTGATTATCAATTTTAACACATAAAGCTTCCTCTTTTAGTCTATTACCATTACAACCTTCACATGCAGAATCTGATTGATATTCCGCTATAGCTTCTCTCTTCCACTCGCTGTCAGATTCAAGAAATCTTCTTTCAAGATTGTTTATGACACCTTCAAAAGTTTTTTTATGAGAATATTTTTCATATCCATCATCATAGACAAATTTTATTTCTTCTTCGTCTGATCCAAATAAAATCACATCTTTAAATTTTTTGGGTAATTTTTTCCATTTTTCATCTAAAGAAAATCCATAGTGCTTAGCAATAGAGGCTAATGTTTGAGCATAATATAGTGTGGTTGATTTAGCCCACGGTTCTATAGCACCATCAGCTATACTTTTTTTTTCATCAGGAACTACTAAATTTGGATCTACATTTAATTTAATACCAATACCTTCACATTCAGCACAGGCCCCATATGGACTATTAAAAGAAAAAAGTCTTGGTTCAATTTCTTCGATTGTAAAACCACTTTCTGGACATGCAAATTTTGTCGAGTAAATTAATTTTTCAATTTTTCTAAATTTTTGAGGTAAAGTTTCGTCTTCGTACTCAACAAATACAAGACCATTTGATAAATTTACAGCTGTTTCAATACTTTCTGCTAAACGATTTCCTAGATTTGAGTTCAAAACAATTCTGTCAATTAAAACAGATATATCATGCTTAAGTTTTTTATCTAATTCAGGTGCTTTATCTATGTCATAAAGAACCTCATCAATTTTAATTTTTCTAAAGCCTCTTCTTTTATAGCTTAAAATATCTTTTCTATATTCACCTTTACGGCCACGGACCACTGGCGCATATATATAAATTGTAGATTTTTTGGGAAGTTTTTTTATTAAATCAACAATCTGTGTAATTGTTTGTGAAGTTATTGGCTTTCCAGTAAATGGAGAATAGGGCACACCAGCTCTTGCATAGAGCACTCGCATGTAATCATAAATTTCTGTAACTGTAGCAACAGTTGATCTTGGGTTCTTTGATGTATTTTTTTGTTCAATAGCTATTGCTGGACTCAATCCTTCAATAAGGTCAACGTTAGGTTTTTTCATTTTATCTAAAAATTGACGAGCATAAGCAGATAAACTTTCAACATATCTTCTTTGTCCTTCTGCATAGATAGTGTCAAATGCTAATGAAGATTTTCCAGAACCGGAAAGTCCAGTAATAACAACAAATTGATCTTTGGGTATTTCTACAGAAACATTCTTTAAATTATGCTCCTTTGCACCCTTGATAACTATCTTTTTGATCATAATTTTAGTTGCTTTAAATTAATAAAATTAATATTGAGTTTATATTGTGATATAAAACTAAATAAATAAATAAACACTTATAAAATATTATGGCTGGAAGTTTAAATAAAGTATTATTAATTGGGCGTTTAGGCGCAGACCCTGAAATTAAACAAATGGTAAACGGCAAAAGCGTTGCAAGATTGAGTTTAGCAACTAGTCAATCATGGAAAGACAAGACAACAGGTGAAAAAAAAGAAAAGACTGAGTGGCACCGAATAGTTGTATTCAATGATGGGTTAGTAAATGTTGTTCAGCAATATTTAAAAAAAGGAGCTCAAATTTATGTTGAAGGACAAATAGCTACTAGAAAATGGAAAGATGAACAATCTGGACAAGACAAATATTCTACAGAAATTGTAATTCAAGGATATAACTCTTCACTAACAATGTTAGGTGGAGGAAATACTGGTGGTGGAATCCAAAATGATAACACACAAGCACCTGCTAATAATTTTGAAGATAGTCCACAAACTTCAAATGATATGGATGACGAAATTCCATTTTAGTTTCTATGAAAGACACAGAAATACCTAAAGATAAAAATATTAAACTTATCTCCATGCATGATGAGATGAGTTCATCGTATTTGTCATATGCGATGAGTGTAATTGTGAGTAGGGCTCTTCCTGATGTTAGGGACGGACTTAAACCAGTTCATAGAAGAATATTATTTGCCATGTATAAAGGTGGTTACGATTGGTCAAAACAATTTAGAAAATCTGCAAGAATAGTTGGAGATGTTATTGGTAAATATCACCCACATGGAGATCAATCTGTTTATGATGCTCTAGTTAGAATGGTTCAGGATTTTTCTATGAGTTTACCTCTTGTTCAGGGCCAAGGTAACTTTGGATCTATTGATGGAGATCCGGCTGCGGCTATGAGATATACCGAGACTAGATTGGCTAAAGTTTCACAATACTTAATAGACGATATTGAAAAAGATACCATCGAATACAAGAGTAACTACGATGAAACAGAAAAAGAACCATCAGTTTTACCCGCTCAATATCCTAATTTATTGGTTAATGGAGCCGGTGGTATAGCAGTTGGAATGGCAACAAGCATACCTCCACATAATTTAGGTGAAATCATTGATGGAACATTAGCCTTAATTGAGAATAAAGATATTAAGATTAAAGAATTAATGAAACACATTCCAGGTCCTGATTTTCCTACAGGTGGTGTCATCATTGGTAAAGAAATTATTAAAGCAGGATATAATGTTGGTCGTGGATCATTTAAAATTAGAGGTGAAATAAGTGTTGAAGCACAAAAAAATGGTAGAGAAAGACTAGTTATTACATCTGTACCTTATCAAGTAAATAAATCAGTTTTAAATGAAAGAATTGCCCAACTGGTTAGAGAGAAAAAAATTGAAGGAATAAAAGATATTAGGGATGAGTCTAATAGAGAAGGGATTAGAGTAGCAATTGATTTAAGAAATGGTGTTGAGCCAGAAACTATTAAGCGATTACTTTATAAAAATACTTCGATAGAGAGTTCTTTTGGTTTTAATACTTTAGCAATCGTTGATGGCAAACCTAAAATATGTAATTTAAAAGAGTTTTTAACAAATTTTTTAACGTTTCGTGAAGATGTTGTTATTAAGAAAACTAAATTTGACTTAAAAAAAGCAGAGGACAGAGCTCATATTTTGATTGGGTTATCTGTATCTGTTGAGAATTTAGATAAGATTATAAAAATTATACGGTCTTCAAAAACTCCTGATGATGCTAAAAAATCATTATTAAACACTAAGTGGAAAATTAATAAATCTTTAAAGTTAATTTCACTTGTCGAAGATAAGAAGGAGAAAAATTTATACTCATTATCTGACCCACAAGTAATTGCTATTTTAGAACTTAGACTTCAAAAACTTACAGCCCTTGGTATTAATGAAATAGAAGTCGAAATTAAAAAATTAGCTGATTTAATTAAGGGATATAAGAAAATAATTAATTCCAAAAAAGAACTTTTAAACGTGATAAGTGAAGAGCTTAAAACTATTAAAGAAAAATTTGCTGTACCACGAAGAACTAAAATTATAGATGCTATTTTAAACTATGATATTGAAGAAACTATTCAAAAAGAGTCTGTTATAATTACAGTTACACTTCAGGGATATATTAAAAGAGGAGCATTAAGCAGCGTCAAACAACAAAAAAGAGGTGGCAAGGGTAAATCTGGGATCACAACGAGAGATGAAGATTCTGTAGTACAAACTTTATCAGTTAACACACACACTTCTGTTCTTTTCTTTTCGACAGAAGGACTTGTCTACAAAATTAAAGCTTGGAAGATACCTGAGGGATCAACTACATCAAAAGGTAAATCTCTATTTAATATCTTGCCTTTAAAAAATCATCAATCAATCAGTTCAATTATGCCATTCCCTGATGAAGAAAGTGATACGAAAAATCTTCAAATTGTTTTTGCAACTGCAAAGGGCAAGGTTAGAAAAAACAGTCTAGAAGACTTTTCTTCCATTAATTCAGCTGGAAAAATTGCAATAAAATTAGATCCCAATGATAAAATCGTAGGAGTTGAAATTTGTAAAGATGATCAAGATGTAATGCTAAGTACAAAAAATGGTAAATGCATTAGATTTGAATCAAAGAAACTAAGAATATTTAAGGGTAGATCCTCCAAAGGTATAAAGGGTATAGAACTATCTCCTAATGATGAGATTGTTTCTCTTTCAATAACAAATAAAGAAAAAATCAAAAAAGATACTAAATCTGATGGAAGATTTGTTTTATCAATTACAGAAAATGGATACGGCAAAAAAACTTTAAACAATGAATATAGAGTTACCAATAGAGGTGGTAAGGGCATAATTGGAATTGTTAACTCACCTAGAAATGGCAGTATATGTTCGTCATTTCCTGTTATAGAGGGAGATGATGTGATGATTTCAACAAATAAAGGTAGAGTGATTAGAGTTGCCGTTAAAGAAATCAGAACAGCGGGAAGAAATACTCAAGGTGTAAGAATTATCAAATTATCTGGTGATGAAAAAGTTGTTTCAGCAATAAAAATTGATGATAACTTGGAGTAATGAAAAAAGTTGCCGTATATCCTGGAACATTTGACCCAATTACCTTTGGTCATATTGATGTTATAAATAAAGCTTTAAAATTATTTGATAAAGTTATTATTGCTGCTTCTGATGGTGCTAATAAAAATTATCTTTTCAATTCACTTGAAAGAGTACAATTAATTAAAAAAGCCTTATTTGTTGATTTAAAGTTCGATAAAAAGAAGATTGAAGTTATTTCATTTACATCATTAACAACTGATTTATGCAAAAAATATAAATCTAATATTATTTTAAGAGGTTTAAGAGCAGTATCTGATTTCGAATATGAATTTCAACTAGCTGGAATGAATAGAAAATTGAACAATAATATAGAAACAATTTTTTTAATGTCTGATGTTGAAAATCAAATCATTTCATCAAGATTTGTTAAAGAAATAGTTAGACTAAAAGGCGATATCAAAAAATTTACTACAAAAAGCACAATAAAATCTTTAAAAGAAAAATATGAATAAACTTATAACAAAATTTTTAATTTTATTTTTTATACTAACCAACAACACAATCGCAGAGGAGAATATTATGATTTTAAAGCTTAAAGATGGAGACGTTAAAATAGAACTTTTTGAAGATGTGGCACCTAATCATGTCAAAAGAATTAAGCAATTAGCAAAAGATGGTAAATACGATGGTGTTGTATTTCACAGAGTGATTGATGGCTTTATGGCGCAAACTGGTGATGTTCAGTTTGGTAACTCTTCTAATGATCAATTTGATTTAAGAAGAGCTGGAATGGGTGGCTCTGATTTACCTGATCTTAAAGAGGAATTTAGTGATTTACCTCATGAAAGAGGAACGCTATCTATGGCTAGATCACAAGATCCAAATAGTGCAAACAGCCAATTTTTTATATGTTTTAAAGAAGCGTCTTTTCTAGATAGACAATATACGGTATTTGGTAAAGTTATTGAAGGCATGGATCTTGTTGATAAAATCAAAAGAGGAGATCAAAACAATAACGGTTCTGTTTCTAACCCAGATAAAATCATTAGCTTTAAATAATTTTAGTTCACAAATTTCATGGCGTTAAAGAATTTCAAATTTAATGTCATAGAAAGTGATAAATTTGCTAGAGTTGGAGTAATCGAAACTCATAGAGGCAATATTCAAACACCTGCTTTTATGCCTGTTGGAACACAGGCAACTGTAAAAGCTTGTCTTATTGACGATGTTATTAAAACAGGATCTGAAATAATTTTATCAAATACCTATCACTTAATGATCAGACCAGGTGTTGATAGAATTATTTCTGCTGGTGGTCTACATAAATTTATGAATTGCAAACTTCCCATACTTACAGATTCTGGTGGGTTTCAAGTTATGTCTCTTTCTAAATTAAACAAAGTAGACAGAGAAAAGGGTGCAATATTTAACTCTCATGTAGATGGTAAAAAATTTATATTAAGTCCAGAAGAAAGCATAAGAGTTCAAAAGGGTTTAGACTCTGATATTGTTATGATTATGGATGAGTGTCCTAAGAAAACTACTGACTATAAAGTAATTAATAAATCCATGGAACTATCCATATATTGGGCCGAAAGATCTAAAATAGCTTTTGGATTAAATCCACATAAAGCTTTATTTGGAATAGTCCAGGGTGGTCTATTCAAAGATCTAAGAACAAAATCTCTTAATAACTTAATTAAAATTGGCTTCGATGGATATGCTATTGGTGGACTTGCTGTAGGAGAAAGTCAAAATGAAATGTTTAGTGTTTTAGATGATTTAAAAAATATTATGCCTGATGATAAACCAAGATATTTAATGGGTGTGGGGACGCCAGCCGATATTCTTGGAGCTGTTAAGAGAGGTGTTGATATGTTTGACTGTGTAATGCCTACGAGATCTGGAAGAACTGGTTTAGCTTTTACTTGGAATGGTCGTGTGAATATTAAAAATAATAAATATAAAAATGATAATGAACCTCTTGATCCAAATTGTTCAAATTTAAATCTTAACAAGTATTCAAAAAACTATATAAATCATCTCTTCAATACAAACGAAATCTTAGGTTCTACACTTTTAACCTTACATAACATCAACTTTTATCAAGAATTAATGTCTTCTATTAGAGAAAATATTAAAAAAGGTACATTTGATAAATTTCATGATGAATACATTGATAAGTTGTAATTTAAATATTTGCAATTTCCGATGTTATGGAATAAATAATTGTTTTTTGGTAATAAAAATTATTTAAGTTAGATATTTTTTTATTGTTTAAATTTTTAAGTGTAAAGAAATTTAAAAATTTTAAAGAAGACTTCACCAAAAGTTTTTTTTTAAAATTAAATAAAAAAAAACATTAATCTCAACTTTAATAATTTATATGTGGGCCCTTAGCTCAGTTGGTAGAGCAATTCCCTTTTAAGGAATGGGTCGATGGTTCGAGTCCATCAGGGCTCACCACTAAAATAATCTTTTAAATGTTAGCTAATTGTAATCGGTGGATAGTCTAATATGACACTATTTTCCCATTCTGATAAATCTTTTATTCTTTTTGAGGATGATGGGTGGGTGCTCATAAATTGAGGTGGTTCTTTGCCTTTATTTTCTGCCTTCATCCTTTCCCATAACTTTTTAGTTTCCCTTATATCAAAGCCAGATAAAGATGCAAAAATCATTCCCAGGTAATCAGCTTCACTTTCTTGAGTCCTTGAGAAAGGATTCATTATTCCTATTTGTGATAATAAACCTACGGTGTTCATGCCTGTAGCTTGATTGATTTGCCCTAACTTTCCACCTGAAAAAATATCGATCAAAGAAGTTCCAGTTTGTAAAAGTGCACTTCTACTGGCTCTTTCAACTGAATGTTTAGCAACAGCATGTGCAATCTCATGACCCATAACTGAGGCAAGACCGTTTGTATTTTTTGTTACATCAAGTATTCCTGTATACACAGCTATTTTACCACCTGGCATGCACCAAGCATTTTTTACTTTTTTATTATCTATTAAAATATACTCCCAATCAAAATTAACAGTTGGATCATTTTGACCTGCTCTATAAAAATACTCAGATATAGCGTCTTCCATTCTTTTTCCAATATCTTTAATTTCATTGAGTGTTTTAGTGTCATCACTCATTTTTTCTTTTTCTTTAACTTTTTCAAAAATTTGAGCTGCCTGAGCATTTAATTTTGATTCAGGTATAATTTTCAATTGTCTTCTGTCTGTTATTGGGGCCGTAGAACAAGCACCGAGCATTAAGCCCGAACATCCACATCCAATATAATTTAAAAATTTTCTTCTATTCATTTTATTAAAATTTTGATAATCATATAAATATATATTTTTATGAATTTAAACAATAAAATCTTGGTTGTGCTTTTTGTTATAGCTGTATCTTTTGTAATTTATTCTAGCTATCATTAAATTTTTATGTCTATTAAGAAGAAAAAATCATTTGCTTTAAGATTAAGAAACTATTTTTTTACAGGTGTAATTGTTTTAATTCCAATTGGTTTTACCCTTTATTTAAGCAAATTTTTAATTAATTTTTCTACTAAATTAGTACCATCAGGTCTAAATCCTAATACTTATCTTCCTTATGCGATACCTGGTATTGAAATAATTTTAACAATTATTTTTATTACAGTTGTTGGTGGTCTTTCTTTAACTTTTATCGGTAAAAAATTTTTACAAATAATTGATGATTTGTTTAAAAGAATGCCAATATTAAGAACAATCTATTCTGCCATTGGACAAATGACAGATTCCTTTCGGGAGCAAGAAGGCAATAAAAAAAGTGTTGTACTAGTTGAGTATCCAAGAAAAGGATCTTGGGCCGTAGGTTTTGCTACGAAAGAAAATACAGGTGAAATTAAAGCAAAAACAAATATTAACTTAGTTAATGTTTTTGTTCCAACAACTCCTAACCCAACAAGTGGTTTTTTATTAATGATACCAAAAGATGATTTGATCTATTTAGATATGACATTTGAAGAAGCATCAAAATTTATAGTCTCGGCTGGAACTTCTAAGCCTAAAAGCTAAACCATATCATTAATTATATCTGCTTGATCATATAACTTGAGTAAAGCTTTATATTTTTTGATATCAGTATTTTCTAATTCTATCTTTTTAATTTGTTTCTCTGCCATTAAAAATAAATCTTCATTTTGAATGGGGTCTGCTAACCTAAAATTTTTAATTCCACTTTGTTTAAAACCAAGTAAATCACCAAAACCTCTTAACTTCATATCTTCTTCTGAAATTTCAAAACCATCATTAGAGTTTTTTAAAATATTAATTCTTTTTTTAGCATTCACACTTAAATTCGACTTAAACATCAATATACAGCTTGCCTGTTTTGTTCCACGTCCAACTCTTCCTCTTAACTGATGTAGCTGAGATAATCCAAATTTGTTAGCATTTTCTATTATGATTACATTAGCATTAGGAAAGTCAATACCAACTTCTATAATTGTTGTCGAAACTAAAATTGAATATTTTTTATTAAGAAATTTATTTAATATTTCTTCCTTCTCTTCATTTGCAATTTTTCCATGTAGTAGTGCAACTTTATTTGGAAAAATTTCATTAAGAAATTTATATTTCGTAACTGATGATTGGTGATCTAATTTTTTTGATTCCTCTATCAAAGGACACACCCAGAAGATTTGGTTTCCTTCTTTTATTTCTTTTTTTACAAAGTTGATAACATCATCTATTTTACTTTCTAATTTGCTATAAGTTTTAACTTCTTTTCTATTACTTGGTTTTTCTTTAATAATAGAAACATCCATATCACCATAAACTGACATAGTTAGAGTTCTCGGAATTGGTGTCGCTGACATTAAAAGAACATCACAATTATCACCCCCTTTATCTGATAAAAGTTTTCTTTGTCTAACACCGAATTTGTGCTGTTCATCAATTATAATATAACCAAGGTTTGCAAAAATAATTTTTTTTTGAAAAATTGCATGTGTGCCAAATACCATTTGAATTTCATTGTTTTCCAGGTTTTTTATAATTCTCTTTTTTTCACTATTTTCACTCTTACTAGAAAGTAATTCAATTTTGATATCTTTAGGAAATAGTTTTTTTGCTAAAGTATAATGCTGTCTTGCCAATATTTCAGTAGGAGCCATTAATGCAACTTGGAACCCTGAATTAATGACATTCAACGAAGAAATCAATGCAACAATAGTTTTACCACTCCCAACGTCACCTTGCAAAAGTCTAAACATTTTACTTTTAGAATTTAGATCCTTATTAATATTACCCAATGAAATTTTTTGATCATTGGTAAGTGTAAAGTTTAATTTATTAACTATATTTTTATGAGCTTTTTCGCTGAAGTTTTTAGAAATTTTTTTAATTTTCTTAATTTTTTTTCGAATTTCCGAATTAACTAAAAAAGATGCTAATATTTCATCATAAGCAAGTCTTTTATAAAAATCAGATTTATAATTTTCAATATTTTTTGGATCATGTAATTTTATTATAGATTCATTCCAACTTTCATTATTAAAAATTTTTAGAATATCTTTATCGTGCCACTCTGGTAAAATAGGTAAGTTTTTTAAAATTTGATTAATAATTTTATTATAGGTTTTTTCAGTAATACCTTCTGTTAATGAGTATTTATTATCAATATTTTCAATTAATGAACTGTCTTGTGAAATATATGTGGGATTCGTTATTTGATATCGGCCTTTATAATTGCCTATCTTCCCACTAATTGTCACTTCTTCATTTAGTGGTAAAATTTTTCTTACATATCCTTCATGACTATTAAAGAATATACAATCAATCTTTCCAGTTTCATCAATACAATTAACTCTATTGGGTAAGTTTCTAACTCTTGGAAATTGATATTTTAATGGAACAATTCTGATAGTTTGGATTACTCCTATTTGAAGATCGCAAATTTTACTAACAAGTGTTCTATCTGTATAAGATTTAGGCAGTCTCCACAGCAAGTCAAAAATATTATTTACTTTTTTTTTCTTCAAAATTTCCATGGTTTTTTTACCCACACCATTTAATTTGGTTAGATCAGCTAATAAATAATCATAATTATTCTTATTTTTCATATTAGTTGTAATATATTAAATATTATGACCATTAATATAAAGGATTTAAAAAATAAAATAACTTATAGAGCTAACTATAGAGGCACCAAAGAAATGGATAAATTGTTAGGTTCATTTACTAAAAAATATATTGATCAGTTTAATGAACAAGAGCTAACCCTTTTGTGTGATTTGTTAGACTTAGATGATGAGAATCTTTATAAATTTAATCAAGGTCAAAATCCAACGATTCAAATTGAATTAAACAAAGTTACAGAGATGTTTCAAAACTATAATTATGCAAGTGAATAGTGGCGGAGAGACTGAGATTCGAACTCAGGAAAGAGTTGCCCCTTTGCCGGTTTTCAAGACCGGTGCATTCAACCACTCTGCCATCTCTCCGTTAGCAACGTTTTATTATTATAAATTTTTAATTCAACAATAAAATTGATAAATTAAACAGATAATCATTTAATAGGTATAAATTTATTACTGTGGAAAAGCAAAAATTCAATACAGGTATAGGATTAACTGCACTAGGTTCTTTTTGGTGGGGTGTTATTGGTGTTATTTACTTCAAATATATTTCATTTGCAGGCCCTATAGAGGTAGTGATCCATCGTTGTGTGTGGACATCTGTAGCTTTAATAATAACTACTTTTTATTTTTCTAAATGGGATATTTTTTTTGAAATTATAAAAAATAAAAGAAATATAATTTATTTATTTTTTTCAAGCTTACTAATTTTTATAAATTGGGCAACCTGGATTTATGCAGTGGGTACTGAAAAAATTATCGATGCAAGCTTTGGTTATTTTATTATGCCAATCTTAAGCGTATTCCTGGGATATATATTTTATGGTGAAAAAATTAATAAAAGAAGAGGTCTTTCCATAATTCTTGTTTTGGTGTCTATATCATTTCTTTTATTTAAAAGTTTTCATTCAATACCGTGGGTTGGAATAATTGTAGCTCTAAGTTGGGGTTTTTATAATCTTCTTAGAAAAAAAGTAAATGTTGATACCGATGTTGGACTTTTAATAGAAAGTCTTTTTATATTACCATTTGCGTTATTTGCTTTTTTTTTACTTTTTAAAAATAATTTAAATATCTTTAGTATTAACGAGCCTTCATTGATGTTTATATTAATGTTAGCTGGACCAATGACTGTTATACCTCTATTTCTATATGTAAGAGGTGTTGAGTTGTGTGGCCTTGGACCCACTGGAATGATTTTCTATATAACCCCAACATTTCAATTTTTATTGGGCTTTTTTTATTATGATGAGGCTTTTTCTTTCGATAAATCATTAAGTTTCATTTTAATATGGATTGCTGTAATTATTTATTTAAAAGATTTATATGAACATAATTAAATATTTTATAATTATATTTTTCACATTTATTCACGGAACATTAAATGCCAATGAAAAAGGATTTAAGGAGTGGTTGGTTAATTTCAAAGCCTATGCTTTAGAAAAAAAAATTTCAGAAAAGACATTCAATTTAGCAATGTCTGATGTTGTGTTTTTACCTGATGTAATAAAATATGACCGTTTTCAGCCTGAGTTTTATGAAGATACCAAAACTTACATATCCAAAAGAACTTCTAAACAAAAAGTAAGTGCGGGCATTAAACTTTATGAATTAAATAAAGATTTCATAAATTCTGTCGACAATAAATTTTCTGTTGAGAAAGAGTTGCTTTTAGCATTAATGGGAATAGAGACTAATTTTGGAACTTATGTTGGAAAAATGGATATATTATCATCACTTGCAACTTTAAGTTATGATCAACGTAGATCTGATTTCTTTACCAAAGAATTAATTACTATTCTTCAATTAATAGATGAGGGGAAAATAAACCATAACATTTTATATGGGTCATGGGCAGGTGCCTTTGGTTTTTTTCAATTTATGCCATCTACAATAGACAACTATGCAATAGACTATGATAAAAATAACATTATTGAGCTTAAATCAACTAAAGATTCATTTGCATCTGCAGCTAACTACATAAATAAAATAGGATGGAAAAAAAACCAACCTTGTTTCATTAAAGTAAAATTAAAAGAAAATATACCTAGCAATATATTAAATACATCTGCAAAAAAAATTCACAATAAAACTAAATTTAAGCTTTTAAAGAAATATATAATTAATGAAGATAGTTTTAATTCTATTAATGAAAATTTGATTGCATCAATAATAACGCCAGACAAAGATATAATACCAGATGCACAAAACTTAGATCCGGCCTACATAGTTTTTGATAATTATGAAAAAATACTACAATGGAATAGATCTTTAAGATTCAGTCTTGCAGTATGCACATTAAAAGAAAAGTTTGAAAATGCTTTATAAAAAACTATTAATTCTATGCTGTTTAATTTTATTAAATAACTGTACACCAATTACCTCAACCAAAAATAAAAATCTTAATTCATTGGAAAATCCATTTATAAATAAAGGATTTAGCCTTATTTATAATGATACGTTTTATTATGATAAGGTTATTTCCAAAAAAATTGATGAACGAAGCTTAATTATTTTTCAAAAAAATTTAAAAAAAAATACAATTGTTAAAATTACTAATATTTTAAATAACAAATCAATTATAGGCACAGTCGGTAGTAATGCTGATTATCCTTTATTTAATAATGCAGTATTATCATTGAGAATAGCAGATGAAATTGGTTTGAATGAAAATGAACCTTATGTAGAGATTTTAGAAGTCCTTGAAGATGCAATATTTGTTGCAAAAAGAGCAAAGACGTTTGAAGAAGAAAAAAAAGTTGCAAACAAAGCACCAGTTAACAATATTAATATTAGCGATCTTAATACTAAACAAAAAAACACTAAAAATGAACTAAGTAAAAAATTTTCTTATGAAATAAAAATAGCTGATTTTTATTTCAATGATACAGCATCATTGCTAGTTGATAGAATCGTAAAAGAAACCATGATTAAAAATGTCAAAATCAAAAAAATTAATGAAAAAAAATATAGAGTATATGCAGGTCCTTTTAATAACATTAACTCTCTACAAAAATCATTTAATGATATAAGCATACTTGAATTTGAAAATATTGAGATTATAAAAAATGATTAAATCAAGACTTATAACGATTTTATTGACCCTCTTACTAACAACTAATGCTAATGCAGCATTTGATGTAAAGGCTAGAACAGCAATATTACAAGATTATCTTTCTGGTGAAATATTATTTGAAAAAGATGCCGATAAATCAATTTATCCTGCATCAATGACAAAAATTATGACAGCCATTATTGCGTTTGATTTAATTAGAAGTGGTGATCTAAGTTTAGATGAAAAATTTTTAGTATCAGAGAATGCCTGGAGACTTTCATCAGCTGGCTATTCTTCAATGTTTATAATGGTTGGTGATGAAGTTAGTGTGGAAAATTTACTTAAGGGAATAATTATTGCATCTGGTAATGATGCTTGTGTTGCGTTAGCTGAAGGTATTGCTGGAACAGAAGATGAATTTGCAGTGATGATGACGGCTAAAGCTAAAGAAATAGGAATGAATAATACTAATTTTGCTAATTCATCAGGCATTAATGATACTGAAAACCTATCAACTGTAAGAGATATTATGCTTATGTCTAATTATCTTATTAAAGAGTTTCCTGAAGAATATAAGTATTTTGCAGAAAAAGAATTTACTTGGAATAGAACAGGGGGTGACCCCATTACTCAAGGTAATAGAAATCCGTTATTATATAAAAGCCTTGGGGCAGATGGAATTAAAACTGGTTATTTAGCAGTTGAAAAATACTCACTAGCATCATCTGTTGAAAGAAATGGAAGACGACTAATAGCTGTAGGTAGTGGCTTTAATACTAAAAATGATAGATCTCGTGAAAGTGCCAAACTTTTAACATGGGGTTTAACTAATTTTGACCTGGTTGAAATTACAAAAGCAAACACACCAATAGAAGACATTGATGTTTGGTTGGGTAAAAAAGATACTGTTAAAACTTATATAAAAAATGATATCTACAAAACTATTCCTAAAGCAAAAAAAAGACTATTGAAGGTATCATTGAATTATAATGGTCCAATTCAAGCACCTATTAAAAAAGATGATATCTTAGGAAAATTAAAGCTAATCTTTGATGGTGAACTTATCGAAGAATATGATCTACTTGCTTATGAAGATGTTAAGAAATTAAATGTTTTTTCACGGTTAATGAAATCAATTAATTTTTTAATTTGGGGTGATGTCTAAAAAACCAAT
The DNA here is from genome assembly GCF_059417905.1 of Candidatus Pelagibacter sp. PS_23. Taxonomy (NCBI): domain Bacteria; kingdom Pseudomonadati; phylum Pseudomonadota; class Alphaproteobacteria; order Candidatus Pelagibacterales; family Candidatus Pelagibacteraceae; genus Candidatus Pelagibacter; species Candidatus Pelagibacter sp. PS_23. The sequence goes on from NZ_CM182071.1 coordinate 569,643, forward strand.
AATTGTATTTGAAGGTATAGAGGGGACAGGCAAATCTCATCATATTAAAAATGTTGCTAACTACTTAACACGTAAAAAAATTAAATTTATTCAAATTAGAGAACCTGGTGGCAGTGCAAATTCAGAAAAAATAAGAAATCTTATTCTTAATAATAAATCTACATTTAATAAAGAAACTGATTTACTGCTTTATCTTTCGGCAAGAAGTGAAAATATGGAAATTATAAGAAAAAATTTTGGTAAAAAAATAATATTAATAGATAGATTTTCAGATTCAACTATTGCCTACCAACATTATGGTATGGGTGTAAACCTCAAGTTTATACAAAATATTAACAATCATCTTTTAAAAAATATTAAAATTGATTTTACTTTTTTAAATACAGTAAATTTATCAAATATGAAAAAAAGGCTTAAACTAAGAAAAAAGCTTAACAGATATGATAAATTTAACAGTAAATTTTATGAAAAAGTACAAAATGGTTTTATAAAGATATTAAAAAAAAATCCTAAAAAATATATTAGAATAAATTCAAATCTAGATATAGATCTTAATGAAAATATAATATTAAATAAAATTAAAGACTTAATTTAGATTTATGAATTTAAAACCATCTGAAAACACTAAAATTTATGGTATGGAAAATTTTTTTCATGAATTAAGTGGACTATATAAGCTCAAAAAATTGCCTAATAAAATTTTACTGTCTGGAAAAAAAGGATTAGGAAAATCAACATTAGCCTATCATTTAATCAACTATATTTTATCCGAAAATGAGGATTATAAATATAATTTAGAAAATTTTTGCATCCATAAGGACAATAAATCTTATAAACTTTTGCAAAATAACTCCCATCCAAATTTCTATTTAATAGATTTATTAACAGAAAAAAAAAGCATTGATGTAGGTCAAATACGTGAAATGATTAGTTACACAAATAAATCAACATTTAATAATATGGCAAGATTTATTTTAATAGATAATGTTGAAAATCTAAATAAGAATTCTGTCAACGCATTACTTAAAATTATTGAAGAACCAAATGAAAATGTTTTTTTTATCTTAATAAATAATAGTGAAAAAAATATACTACCCACACTAAAATCAAGATGTTTAACTTTCAAGATTAATTTTACATTTAATGAGTCCTTAAGTATTTCAAATTTAATACTGGATAAAAATGTACTTGATTTTATTAATTATGACTTACTAAGTTTTTATAATTCACCTGGTGAAATCATTAGTTTGTTCAATTTTGCAGAAGAAAAATCTATTAATTTAAAGGATCACACTATTTCAAGTTTTATAAGTTCGATAATAGAAAATAATTACTATAAGAAAAATAAACCTGTCAAAATTTTATTAATAAATTTAATCGAGCTATTCTTTTTGAAAAAATATCTGATAACAAATTCAAAGGTTACATTAATTAATTTTTATCAAAAATTTATAAAAAAAATTTATAATACAGAAAAATTTAATCTAGACGAAGAAAGTTTATTTTTAGAATTTAAATCAAAATTGTTATAAATGGATAAAAATTACTATATAACTACACCAATTTATTATCCTTCAGCGAGACCTCATATGGGTCATGCATACTCAAGTATTGTTGCTGATTTTTTTGCAAGATTTAAACGTATAGATGGGTTCAATGTTCATTTTTTAACAGGTACGGATGAGCATGGTTTAAAAATACAACGAGCAGCAGAGAGAAAAAAAATTGATCCTCAAACTTTTTGTGATGAAATTAGTCAAACGTTTAGAGATCTTTCAAAAACATTAAATTTATCTAATACTGATTTCATTAGAACTACTGAAGAAAGACACAAAAAAACAGTTCAACATCTGTGGAATGAACTTGAAAAAAATGACGATATTTATTTATCAAAATATTCTGGTTGGTATTCTGTTTCTGATGAAGCTTATTACAGTGATGAAGAAATTATTGAGAAAGAAAACGTTAAAATAGCCATTTCATCTGGTTCTTCGGTTGAATGGATAGAGGAAGAATCTTATTTTTTTAGATTATCTAAGTGGCAAGATGAACTACTAAAATATTATGAAAAAAATCCAGACTTTATTTCACCAAAATCCAGAAAAAATGAAGTAATTAGTTTTGTAAAAGGTGGGTTAAAAGACTTATCCATAAGCCGTAAAGCATTCTCTTGGGGCATCAAAGTTCCTAATAGTCAAGATCATGTAATTTATGTTTGGCTTGATGCTCTAACCAATTACATAAGTGCTTTAAACTACCCAGATACAAATGATGAGCTGTTTAAAAAATTTTGGCCTGCATCTGTTCATTTAATAGGTAAGGATATATTAAGATTTCATTCTGTTTATTGGCCAGCATTTTTAATGGCTGCAAAAATACCTTTACCTAAGAAAGTATATGGTCATGGCTGGATTTTATCTGGTGATGAAAAGATGTCAAAATCAAAAGGAAATATTCTTGATCCCTTAGATATTATCGAAATTTATGGACTTGATCCATTAAGATATTATTTGATTAAAGAAGTTTCATTTGGAAATGATGGTAATATTTCACAAGATAGATTAGAGGATTGTATCAATAGTGATTTGGCTAATAATTATGGTAATTTATGTCAAAGAGTGACTGCATTTGCTGAGAAGAATTGCTCTTCATTAGTACCAGATAATATAAAATTTAATGATGAAGATTTAGTGATGCTAAATAAATTTACTGATAATTTAGATCTAATACGAACTGAAATTGATAATCAAAATATTAATTATTATATTAATTTCATTGTTAGTGCTTTATTTGAAGCAAATAAGTATTTTAACGATCAAGAACCTTGGAAAAAAAAAGATGATAAACATAGATTGAATACCATTGTCTACACATCATTAGAAATGATTAGAAAAATTTCATTTATGCTTTATCCAATAATTCCAAGCTCAATAGAAAAAGCCTTAAAGATTTTTGATTTAAATATTGATGCAATTAATTTTGAATCTATCGCAAACCATGACTATCTAATATCTGGAAAACCAATCAACAAAATAGATATTATGTTTAAAAAAATTGAAAGAAAACATGATTGATTCTCATTGTCATTTAGATCATGAACCTTTACTTGAAAATTTAAATGAAGTTATAAAAAGATCTAAAGAAGTCGGAATCTCAAAATTATTAACCATATGCACTACACCTGAAAGTTTTGATAGGATAAAAAAAATTATTATAACCGACCCGATGATTTATGGAACTTTTGGTATTCACCCTCATGAGACTGAGAAAAGTCATTTAATTGATAAAAATTATATAACAAATCAAGTAAATAAAAATGAACGAATTATTGGTATTGGTGAAACAGGCTTAGATTTTTTTTATAATCATAGTAATAAAGAAAGGCAAATTGATAGCTTTAAAGCTCATATAGAGGCTTCTATAGAGCTTAATATGCCTATTATCATACATTCTAGAAATGCAGAGGATGAAACGTATGAAATTTTAAAATCATATAAATCAGAAAAACTTAAAATTTTAATGCACTGTTTTACTGGTTCGTTAAATTTTGCAAATAAATTAATAGAATTAAATGCCTTTTTTTCAGCAAGCGGAATAATTACTTTTAAAAATAGTTTAGAACTTCAGGAAACTTTTAAAAATATTCCCTTAGATAAACTGCTTGTTGAAACAGATAGTCCATTTTTAGCGCCCATACCAATGAGAGGAAAAAAAAATGAACCAAGTTTTATTAAATATACTTTAGAAAAATTATCTATTTTAAAAGAAAAAACTGATCAAGAAATGTCAGATTTAACTACTCAAAATTTTAATAAACTTTTTAATCTATAATGTCTCTTAAATTTGTCATTTTGGGTAGTGGTAGCTCATTGGGCGTACCTAGAGCAGATGGATATGCTGGAGATTGTGATTTAAATAATAAAAAGAATCTTAGAACAAGGTGTTCTGCTCTAATTAAATTTAATGATCAAAATATTTTAATAGATACATCGCCAGATTTGAGGTCACAACTTCTAAAAAATGAAATTAAATCTATTAGTAAAGTTTTTTATACCCATCTTCATGCTGACCAGACACATGGTATTAATGACCTTCGACCATTTTTTTTGATAAACAAGAAACAAATTCCAGTCTATGCGGACATTAATACTAAGAAATATCTGCTTTCAACTTTTAAATATTGTTTTAAATCATCCTATGGTTATCCATCAACTTTAAATATTAATAGCCTTAAAAAAAAACATGAATTTATAATTAAAGATAAAAAAATTAAAATTGAATCAATACCTGTTCAACATGGTAAGATTAAAAGTATTTGCTATTTAATTAACAATAAATTAGCCTATGCAAGTGATATTAGCTTATTCTTTAAAAAAGATTTCAAAAAATTAAAAAATTTAGAATATTTAATTATTGATTGTCTGTGGTACCGTAATCATTCAGCTCATTTCAATTTAAATCAGGTTTTAGAAATAGTTAAAATCCTTACTCCTAAAAAAACTATATTAACAAATATGCATAGCGATTTAGATTATGTAAAACTTAAGAAAAAATTACCCAAAAATATTATTCCTGGTTTTGATGGTTTGACTGTTAGTTTAAAGAATTAAATCTATTTGTTTTGTTATCTTATCTGACATTGGTGTAATAAAAGAATTGAACGTGTCCTGTATTTTTCCTTCTTTATTAATTAAAATCTTATGAAAGTTCCACTTAGGGACAGTTGAATTACCATAATTTTTTTTTGCCCATTTATATAAGTCATGGGCATTATTACCTTTAACATCAGTTTTGTCTGTTATTGGAAAAGTAATATTAAAATTAGTTTCACAAAAATCTTTAATTTCTGAATTAGTGCCTGGTTCTTGACCACCAAATTGATTTGATGGAACGCCAATTACATAGAAGCCTCTGTCTTTATACTTTTCATAAAGTTCTTGCAGGCCTGTATATTGCTTAGTAAATCCACACTTACTAGCAACATTTACCAAAAGTATAGTTTTTCCTTTGTATTGATTTAAATCAATAGTTTCATTATTTATATTTTTTATCGAATGATCAAAAAATAGCTTTTCGTATTTAGCATCAACTTTTTCAAAAAATGTAAACATAGATAGGATTAATAGAATTAATAAATTATTTTTATAAACCATGTCTTATTTTTTAGAAGCATATAATAATATAAAATATCCAAATACAGTAGACAGTAAGGATCCAGCAAGAACACCAATTTTTACTCCATCAATATATTGAATATTTTCGGCAAAGGCTAAGTTTCCAACAAACAAGCTCATAGTAAAACCAACCCCTGTTAATATTGAAACTCCGTATAAGCTTAACCAGCTAGACTTATCTGGCATTTGTGCCACACCAAATTTAACAGCAATGAAAGAAACAACCATAACCCCAACTTGTTTACCCACGAATAACCCCAAAAGAATACCTAATGGAACAGGTTCTAATAATGAACTTAATGATAACCCCTCCAAAGATACGCCTGCATTAGCAAATGCAAATATTGGCATTATCATAAAAGCAACATAAGGACTGATTGCATGCTCTAATTTAATTAATAAAGAGAAATCTTTTTCTTTAATTCTGTGAGGTATGGTTGATGCTAAAAGAACACCTGCTATTGTTGCGTGAATTCCGGACTTATAAGTGAAGAACCACATGAAGGCACCAATTATTAAATAGGGAATAAACTTTTTAACACCAAATTTATTTAAAGTAAGTAGTAAAATATATGAAATTAAGATTAAACTTAAATAACTTATGCTTAAGTCACCTGAGTAGAAAAAAGCTATAATTAATATTGCACCAAGATCATCGATTATAGCAAGAGCCGTTAAAAAAACTTTTAAAGAAATTGGAACTCTTGAACCAAGTAAGGATAAAATTCCCAATGAAAACGCTATGTCTGTAGCAGATGGAATTGCCCAACCATTCAATGTTTCAGAATTACCAAGATTTATAAAAACATAGACTAGAGCAGGGACCACCATTCCTCCAACAGCTCCTATAATTGGCAGCAATGCTTTTTTTAAATTAGAAAGCTCACCTTGAATGAACTCTCGTTTTATTTCTAGTGTTACAAAGAAAAAGAAAATTGCCATTAATAGGTCATTAATCCAGTGATGTACGGAAAGTTTTAAACCGAAATCATTAATACCTATAAATAGATATTGATTTAATGTATCAAAATATAAATTACTTAAACTAGAATTGCTTATTACAAGAGCAATAATTGCTGCAATTAATAAAACAAGACCACTTGCTGCTTCTAGTTGAAAAAACCATTTAAAAGGTTTTGAAAGATTTTTGATCATAATTTTATATTAAATCTCTAATAAATAATGAGATATCTTTAATACTTTCATACAGATTATAAAGTATAAATTCGACATTTGGGACAATTTTCCCAATAGGATATTTAAACGTGTCCACAATAATTATAAAAGCTACGAATGAAATAATTGATACAACAAAAATATTTAATATTTTAAATTTTTTTTGTTTTTTTGGCTGTGTATTTACTTGTGTGCTTTCATCATTGTTTATCTCAATTTTTTCTTTAATTTCTTCTTCTAAATTTACTTCAACTTCGTCATTAGATGTGTCTGATACACTTTCTACATCATTGATCGGTGAATTATTTTGTTCAAAAATATTAACATTATCATTACTAATATCTTCATCAGTTAGACTTACTGTGTTTTCAAGAACTATTTTTTTAAAAAACCATTTATGATCACAGCTAGCACACTGTAATAAACGACCCTTGTCCGGAATTAAACTTGGGTCTATATCGAATTTTTTATTACAATTATTGCAAGTGATGATCATAATTGATGTATATCTGATTCTTACAAAAAAGCCTTATTTTTGATGCTCTTTATTCTTTGAAATTATCAATATCTAATGTATTAGTACCTCAATCGGGGCGTAGCGCAGCCTGGTAGCGCATCTGGTTTGGGACCAGAGGGTCGCAGGTTCAAATCCTGCCGCCCCGACCATTTTATGAAAAAAGCAAAGATTTATATACCCACTAAAAATTCAATGCAGTCTGGTTTGGGTAAATCAGACAAATGGTTAATTGAATTTGAAACTGAAGATACAGGAATTAATCCTTTAATGGGTTGGGAAACTAACTCTAATACTCTTTCAGAATTAAATTTAGAATTTTCCTCTAAAGAATTAGCAATAGAATATGCAAAAAAAAATAAAATTGACTTTGAAATCATTGAACCTCAAAAAAGAAAAACGGTTAAAAAATCTTACGCAGATAATTTTTTAAAATAAAAATGTTTAAATTTTTTACTCAAAAAGAATGGCGATTATGGTCATGGGTTGGTTCATTTATTATTCTTTCATCGCTTTGGGTTCAGGTACAAATTGATGTTAAAATAAATGAATGGTTTGGTCAGTTCTATGACATGATACAAAAAGCCCTAGCAGCCCCGAACTCAATCACAATTGGAGAGTACTGGGCAAGCTTATTATCATTTATTACATTAGCAGGTATTTATGTGGCTTTGGCTACGGTTGTTGCTTTCTTTACCTCACATTATTTATTCAGATGGAGAACTGCAATGATTGATTGGTATCACAGTGTCTATGATAAGGCCCGAACTATTGAAGGGGCTTCACAAAGGGTTCAGGAAGATACTATAAAGTTTTCAAGAATTATGGAAGGACTTGGTACTAGCTTTATAGAAGCAATAATGATGCTTGTTGAGTTCACCCCTATATTATTTGGTTTAAGTATTGGAATACCTATTTTATTTTTTGGGGATTGGAATTATGGTTTGGTTACAGGTGCATTTATATGGACTGTAGGTGGAACTCTTTTTTTAATCATATTAGGTTCAATTTTAAGATTAGTTGGTGTTGAGTATGATCTCCAAAAGAACGAGGCTTCTTATAGAAAATTACTTGTTATAGCTGAAGATGATATAACAGTAAGACCAAAAAACTTAGATGAATTATTTAATGATGTAAGAAAAATTCATTTTAAGTCTTACTTAAGATATTTTTATTTTAATTTAGGTCGTATAACTTATCTTCAAGCTAATGTTCTTTCAGCTTATGTTTTTTTAGCTCCAGCAATAGTAGCAGGCGTTGTGACATTAGGGGTAATGCAACAAATTATAAGAGCTTTTGGAAGAGTAGAGGGGTCTATGCAATATATTTTCAGATCATGGCCTACAATTATAGAATTAGCCAGTGTTTATAAAAGATTAAAAGAATTTGAATCTAAAATTAATACCACTGAATCAATCACTCAAAAAGAATAATGGCTATCGATAAAAAATATGTTGATCAAATTTTAAAAGTTTCTGAAAAAGCAGCACTAGCCTCTTCTTATTTGGTTGGAAAAAAAGACAAGATTGCAGCAGATCAAGCAGCTGTTGACGCTATGCGATCAGAATTAAATAAAATAGATATGAATGGTGAAGTTGTTATTGGCGAAGGTTCACTCGATGAGGCGCCCATGCTTTATACAGGTGAAAAACTTGGAAATAAGAATGGACCCTATTTTGATATTGCTGTTGACCCTTTAGAGGGTACAAATTTTGCTGCAAATAATTTGCCTGGTGCAACTTCTGTTATTGCTATTGCTGAAAAGGGAAATCTTTTTAATGCACCAGAAACTTATATGGATAAAATTGCAACTGGACCAATTGAAAAAGGATTAGTTGATCTAGATTTTCCACTGAAGAAAAATGTAACAAATCTTGCGGACTTTCTAAACAAAGATATTTCATCACTTACAGCTTGTCTAATGGATAGACCAAGACACAAAAAAATAATTGATGAATTAAAGCAACTAAATATAAATATTAAATTAATTACTGATGGTGATGTACTTGGTGCATTGTATGTAACAAATCAAAAATATAATGTTGATTTATTTTTGGGTATTGGCGGTGGTCCAGAAGGAGTGTTAGCTGCATCAGCCCTTGATGCTTTTGACTGTCATTTTCAAGGGAGATTTATATTTGATAACGACAAAGATATTAAAGATGCAAACAATATGGGAATAACTGATTTAAATAAAAAATACGAATTAAATGAAATTATTAAAGGAGACTCTATATTTTGCTCTACAGGAATCACTACAAGTGAGATGTTAACTGGTGTAAATATCAATAATAACAAATATATAACCGAAACATTAGTTACACATAAAAGTTTAAAATTTACAAAAATCTTAAAGAGAACAAATCAAATTTCAGAATGATTTCTGTCTCAGGTAAGAAGTGGGAACAAAAAAAAATTAATCAAAACATTGTTGATAAATTAAAACAAGAATATGATTTTAGTGAAATTTTATCTAGATTAATTATTTCAAGAAAATTTGATAATGAGGAAATAGCAACAATCAATACAGATTTAGATTTAAACAACATTTTTTTAAATAATAAAGATTTTAATCAATCTATTAATCTTGTTGTAAATTCTATCAATAATAATGAAAAAATATGCATTTTAGGTGATTATGACGTTGATGGCTCCGCTGCTACATCTTTATTTGTTAAGTTTTTTGAAGATATTAATCATCCATTTTTTTACTATATACCTGATAGGGAAAAAGACGGTTATGGAGCTACCAAAAAACTATTCAAAAAACTGATCTTGGAAAAGCCTAAATTAATTATTATGGTGGATTGTGGCTCAACATCTAATGAAGCAATAGATTTTTTAAATGATAATGAAATAAAATCTTTAATCATTGATCATCACGAAATTAATAAGCCATTTCCAAATGCTAACTCAATTATAAACCCAAAAAAAGATAATGGTTATAAAAAATATTATTATTTATGCGCAACTACACTTACATATTTTTTTTTAGATTTACTGATTAAGAAAATAAAAAGTGAAATAAATATATCTGATTATTTAATATATGTTTTGTTAGCTACAGTATGTGATGTTATGCCTTTGAGAAAACTTAATAGATTAATTGCATTAAATACTCTCAAAAATTTTGATATAACAAAAAATTCACCAATCAATACTTTATTTAAATTAAATGAAAAAAAAAATAAAATTAATATTAATGATCTAGGTTTTTTAATTGGTCCTATATTAAATGCTGGTGGTAGATTGGGAAAGTCTCAATATGCCACAGAATTATTATCTTCTAATAATGATCTAATTGTAAATGATAGATCAAAATCCCTAATTAAACTAAATGATAAAAGAAAAGAAATTGAAAATTTAATATTAGAAGAAATTGACTTTAAAAAGATTGAAATAGAAAATAAGGATGTAATTATTTACTATAATCCAAATATTAATGAAGGTTTAATAGGAATTATTGCAGCAAGATTAAAGGATTACTTTAATAAACCCTCTATTGTTATTACCGCCTCTAATGAATTGTTAAAAGGTTCCGCTAGATCAGTTTATAACTATAATATTGGCCGCGTAATTAAAAATTCACTAGACCAAAAGATAATTTTAAATGGTGGCGGTCATAATATGGCAGCAGGATTTACATTGAATAGAGACAATCTAAAGACTTTTCAAAATTACATTTTAGAGGATTTTGTAAAATTGAATACTGTAACTAATAATATATTTTCATATGAATCTGAAATTTCATCACTAGCATTTAATCAAGATTTTTATAAAGATATAAAGAAATTAGAACCTTTTGGGACAGGAAACCCTGTACCAACTTTTTTATTAAGAGATTTAAAAATAATTAAGTCCGTAATATTAAATAATAAACACGTGTCTTTGATACTAAAATCAAAAACTGGATTTTCAATTAAATCAATTTCGTTTAACTCCTATAATACTAAAGTTGGTGAATGCTTAATAAATTATAAAAATAACATTGATGTAATAGGTCAAATCAATGAAAATATATGGAATAATAAAAAATCTCTTCAATTAACTATTAAGGACATAATCTTGTAGTTTATTGCACTTGATAAATATTAACTTTTAAAATAAAAGGTCACAACATGGTCCCTTCGTCTATCGGTTAGGACAGCTGGTTTTCATCCTGCAAAGGGGGGTTCGATTCCCCCAGGGACCGCCAATAATATGTTTTATTATACATATATGCTCAAATCTATTTCTAATGGAGTTAAAAAGACTTACGTCGGGTATACTAACAACTTGAATTTAAGACTAAATAAACACAATTCTAATAAAGGCGCCAAATCAACAAAAGGATATAAATGGATTCTGATATATAGTAAAAAATTTAAAACTAAAAATGAAGCAATGTCTTTTGAGTACAGCCTTAAAAAAAATAAAATATTAAGAAAGGAGCTTTTAGATAAGTCTATTTAATGAATATTTCTATATTACTACCTTATAAAGAAAATTTTGTTTCTAGTAAAGCAGGTGCTGTATCATTATTTGTTAATGATATTACTAAAAATAGTATGTTTCAAAAAACTACAAAAATTTTTGGTAATACAATTTATAAAAAAGTTCTGTCTAATAATTATATCAACCTTACTTTTGACAAGAAGATATTTTTTAGTTCTAATAATCAGTATGTAAAAAAATTTTTAGAATACAAAGAAACATTAAATTCAGATTTAATCGAAGTCCATAATAGACCTAATTATATTAAAAACATTAAAGCAAAATATCAAAATAGGTTATTTTTATATTTTCATAATGACCCGTTACAAATGAATGGATCCAAAACTAGTAAAGAGCGCATGAGTTTACTCAGTAATGTTGATAGAATAATATTTAATAGTGAGTGGAGCAGAAGTAGATTTTTTATCAATTTAGATAATTATCAAAATCTTATTAAAAAAACATCCATATGTTTTCAATCTGCATCTGAGGTTAAGATTAATTTCAAAAAGAAAAAAAATATAATCACTTTTATTGGAAAATTAAATCGAGCAAAAGGTTATGACTTATTTGGTAAAGCAATAATTAAAATTTTAGATAAATACCCTAATTGGAAATCAATGGTCTATGGTGATGAACCAAGAGAAAAACATATTTTTAATCATAAAAATCTTAAAATTTCTGGTTTTAAAGATAACAATATTATTCTTAATAAATTAAAAAAAGCCAGTATTTCAGTTATTTGCTCAAGATGGGAGGAGCCATTTGGAAGAACTAGTTTGGAAGCAGCAAGTAGAGGATCTGCGGTTATAATAAGTAATAGAGGGGGTCTTCCTGAAACAGCACCTGATGCTATAAAAATAAAGACATTGAATTCAGAAAATATTTTCAAAGAAATTGAAGCTCTTATTCTTAATAAAAAAAGATTATTATCCTTACAAAAAAAAAATTACCAAAATTTTAAATTAACACATTCTTATGTTGTTAAAATTGTAGATGATTTAAGAAAAATTGATTACTATGATAATTCTATCAAATTATTCAATATCAAAAAGAAAACTGTTCTAAAAATAATACATGCAACAAACTTTAATAGACGTTTTAATGGTAGGCTTCATTATAATACAGGTAGAAGACTAAATAATGGATTTGTAAGACTTGGTCACAACGTATTAACGATAAGTGATAGGGATTTGACCCATGATAATAAGAATATATTTGATATTAAAGGTAAAAAAAAATTACAAAAAGATTTAATAGAAAATTTAACTAATTTTAAGGCAGACTGCCTAATTTTGGGACACGCAGATTCAATTACAAATGAAACTTTAGACATTATTAAAAATAAAAATAAAAATTTGAAAATTTGTCAATGGTTCTTAGACCCAGTTGGTAAAAAAGGCCCAGATTACCTAAAAAATAATAATAGAATTTTAGCTAAAGTTGATTTTATTGATAGCACATTTTTAACTACAAGCCCGAGCGTTTTATATAAAGAAATCAAAAATTCATATTTCATTCCTAATCCTTCAGATAAATCGTTTGAAATTTTAAAAAATTATGAACATAAATGTGAAAATGATGTTTTTTTTGCAATGAGTCATGGCGTTCATAGAGGTCAGCTTAAAAAAGGAAAATATGACAAGAGAGAATTATTTATTAATAAACTTAGAAAATTAAATAAGGAAATTAATTTTGATATTTATGGCATGAACAATATTCAGCCTATATGGGGTGATAATTTTATAAAAGCAATTTCAAAATCAAAAATGGGTATTAACTTGAGTAGGGGAGAGCCTGTTAAATACTATAGTAGTGACCGGATTGCACAACTTTTGGGAAATGGTTTATTAACATTTATTGATAAAAAAACTTGTTTTAATGATTTCTTCTCTAATAAAGAAATTATATTTTATAATGATATAAATGATCTGAGCTATAAAATTAATAAATATAAAAAAGATGTAAAAGAAGCGAAAATGATTGCAAAAAATGGTCGCGATACTTACTTAAGAAATTTTAATTCTACAATTGTGGCTGACTTTATTCTTTCAAAAACTTTTGATTACAAAAGCAAATACAAATTTGCTTGGGAAAAATAAAAGTTAATATTTTCAGTATATGAATAATTTTTATTACAATTTCATCATTTTTAGGACAGATAGATTAGGAGATTTTATTATTCATTCTAGACCAATATACGAATTAAAGATTAAATATCCAAAATCACATATTACTGTTGTTTGTTCAGATTTAAATAAAAAATTGATATCTAGCTATTCATTTATAGATGAGGTCATAATTTATAATAAAAAAGATAAATTTTTGATCAAATTTAAAAATTTTTTAAAAATAATAAGGAAAAAATATCATGCAGCATTTATAATTGATGGAAAGAAATTTTCTCATATATGTAATATTTTCATTAGGTCAAAAAATAAATTAGGACTTGTATATACATCACAAAAAAAAATTTTTATGTTTAAATATTGGGTAAAAAAACCCTCTCATTTTTACAATTTAATATTCTTTAACAAATATGAAGTATTTACTAGCAGGAATTCTTTAGTCCTATCTGAAAATTTATGTCAGAAATACATAAATATTTTCAAAAATTTTAATAATAAAAAAATCGAAACATCTACAAAATATATATTTGAAACAAATAAAATTTATGAAGAAAATTATAGAAAGATAGTAGATTCAATTAATTACAAAGAGTATCTCCTTATTCATTTTGATGAAAAATGGAATGATATTAATGGTATAGATGAGGATCTAATAAAATCTATTGAAAATTTTCAGAACAATACTAATAAAAGAATAATATTAACAGCATACAATAATAAGTTTAGTTATTACAAAAAATTAAAAAAATACTTCAACTATATTGATTGTTCAAAAGAAGTAAATTTATCTAAAACTTCTAATAATAAATGTCAGGTTATAATACTTGATAATCTAGAATTATTTTTATTTGAACAATTTATCAGATATTCCCTAGCTTCTATAAGTTGTCATTCAGGCTTTTTGGCTCAAGTAGCTGGTGCTAACAATTCAACTATTATAGATATTATAAACCAAAAAGATAAAATTTGGTATGATTGTTGGAAACCAAAAAATACCATTCATTATTTTGTTTATAAATCAGAGCCTGAACGTAAGTTTAATATAAATGAAATTTTTTTAAGTATAAAAAAAAAAATAGATATAGTTAAATATGAATAATATTTTCTATAGAGATCTTTAGTTGAATTTTTTTTAACTATTTGTTTTTAAAAATTTTTAAAATAAAAATCATTATTAATGGAATGAAAATTTATAAAGTTATTTTCTTTTAAGTATCTAATAATATCGTTCTGTCTTTTCTTGAATATTTCTACTTGTATTACGACATCATTTTTTTTTAAAAGTTTATTTATTCCTTTCAATACTTTATATTCGTGTCTCAACATCTATTTTAATGGCTAAAATTTCTTTCTCGAATTTTAAAACATCATCACCAATAAAACTATCTGCCTCAACTTTCATTAAATTTTTATTTTCATATTTCTTAAGTTCTTCATCATTCTTATCAAATATAGACATACCACCTGTTTTTTATTTTTCAGATACCCACATCGTTATTTTCTTACTTTTATCAGATAAAGCATAATTGTTGATGGTAAGATTATCAAAATTATTTAGCTGTTTATTCAATTTTAGTTGTTCAAAACTTTTCTTATAAGGCTCAAATGCTATTACTTTTATATTTTTATTTGAAATTAAAGAAGAGTAGATTCCCATGTGAGCACCAATATCAATAAATCTTTTTATATTATATTTTTTTATTAATCGTTTTAGATAATTTATTTGCTCTTCTTCATAATCATCTTTAAAAAAAATCTGTCTATCAATAGGATTTTTTAGATTAATTGATAGAAAAATACCTTCTTTTTTAATAATAAAATTTTTATATTAAATAATTCAAAAATTTTTTTTGTTAACGAAGGTATTAATCGTTTAAAAATTTTTATCTTCACTAAAATTCTTATTATACTGATCATCAAATCTTAATTTTGCTTAAAGCATTGTTTTTAAATAAATTTGTTTCTTTAATATATCTTCTTACCATTTCAGTTGATTTATAACCTGTCATAGCCATTATACTTCTTTCTTCAACTCCAGATTCTGCTGCTGATGTTGCAAAACCTGATTTCAAACTATGACCAGAATAATTTTTACTGGAAATATTCTTAGGCAGCCAATTATGAAGAAGAAAATGTTTAAAAAAGTTAAAAATGCTGAAATAAACAGTAACTATATTATGAAAAATGGTATTTTAATAGGCTGTCATCACGGGCTTAAAGATTCTGATGTAAATTATATGATCAAATATTTGAAATTATTTATTGATAAAGAAATATAGATATTAATTTTCTAAACTTATCTGACCTAATCTTAATAATGATTTTTTTTCTAAAATTGAAGTGCTTAAAGCATTTAACCTATATTTATATCTAATTAATTTTCTACTTTTGGTTAAATTATAGATAAATATTCTAAAATAAATCCTAAATATTACTGGTAAAAAATAAAGAATAGCAAAGAATTTACCATAATGTTTTTTGAAATAATAAAATTTTGACCATATAAAATGCCAACTATATAATATATTCAACTTTTGTTTTTCTTTTGAATTTTTAAGATCAACTGCCTTACCTTTTTCATGATAAACTTTTACTTTATTTAATTGATAGGCTGATAAACCAATCTTTAAAGCTCTTTTTGTATAATCTGTTTCCTCCCAATATAGAAATATATTTTTATCAAAGCCATTATTTTTAATAAAATTACTTCTTTTAAAAAACATGATTGATCCATGCACATTGTGAATTTTCTTTATCTCATACTTTAAATTTGTTTGATAATGACCACTTTTTGGTGCTTTTAAAAAATGTGGTCCAATTACCGAAAACTTATTTTTTAGTTTTTTTGCATAATTATAAAAAGTAATAATTGCATTTTCATCTATTCCACTAACATCTGGCTGTATTACAAAAAAATATTCTGTTTTAATTTTTTTTGCTGCATAATTAATTGATGATCCATACCCATCATTTTTTTTAAAATATATTGTAATATTCTTATTTTTATTAAATATTTTTGTTAATTTCTGATCATTTGAATTATCAACTATTAAAATTGGTGATTGATAAGGTATCTTTTTTATTAATTTAACTAATTTTTTTGAACTGTTATATGTAACAATTATAATTGACACATTTTTAATTTTATCTTTCATATTTTAATTTTATTTAGAGCATTATTTTTAAATAAATTAGCATCTTTTATATATCTTCTAACCATTTCTGCTGATTTATGACCTGTCATTGCCATAATATTTCTTTCCTCAGCACCAGATTCTGCAGTAGATGTTGCAAACCCTGATCTTAAGCTGTGTCCAGCATACTTATGGCCGTCTAACCCAGCGCAGTTTGCGTATTTCTTAATTATTAAAGCAACACTCTTGTCTGAAATATTAAAAATTTTACCTTTCTTTAAACCAGAAACTTCAATCCAATTTTTCAATGATTTTACTGGGCAAAAATCTTTATTATCAAAGTAGGGGATGGCTTTAGTCATACCTTCGCCAGATTGATCAGTTTTAGATCTCTTAACAAAGATTTTAAGACCTTCGTTAACAAATTCTATATCCTCATACTCAATATCAACTAACTCTGATCTTCTAAAGCCACCTGAAAATCCAATTAATACTAAAGCTTTATCTCGAATTTTTTTAGAATCTTTTTCTTTAGATTGATGTATTGCTTGAATTAATACTTTTAAATCACTGATTAATAATGGTTTTTTACCTTTTTGATTACTTCCATTTGTTCTTTTAATACCCATCAAATTTTCCATTATTATTGGATGTTTCGTGTCAATGTAATGACCTTTTGTTTTATGTAATATGCTTATTGATGCTAAGCGTCTCTTTAAAGTACTATATTTAGAGTATGATGATAAATGAGTTAGATATAATGCTAAAATTTTTGGTTGTGTTGGCATTGCTTGTAAACCATTTTTGGAACAGAATAATGAAAAATCATTATAATCAGATTGATATGCTCTAAGTGTATTAACTGATTTTGAGTTTCTTAAATTTTTTATTGTTTCTAATTCAAGACTTTTGATATCTGTTATTAAATTATTCATATTTTCCGATAACCATTAATTATCGGAAATATATAATATCTTTATAATTATGTCAATAGCTATAATTTAAGGCAATGAAAAAGAATATCTTATTATCTTATCCATACTTTTTGGTTCGATCATTTTCGCTACAGCGACATATATGGGAACTACTTATGAATTTAGAGCCAAATTAAAAGTTTGCGAAGAACATTATAAGCCATATATAAAAAAAATTGAAAAATGTAAAAAGGCTGCAAGATTTGGAAATTTGGGTAATTAGTATATAGATATCAATAATCTAAAATTGTTATTTAAAGCAAATGATTAGAAAACTAGTGAAAAAAGATAAGGAAAATTGGGCCAAATTATACAATAGTTATGCTAATTTTTACAAAGTCCCAATGAATACAGGGATTTTAGACATTTTATGGGGATGGATTCATGATGAGTCTCATAATGTTAATGCTATTTGCTTTGAATTAGAGGGTAAAATCGTTGGAATTGCCCATTACAGAACAATGCCAAGGCCAATAAAAGGAAAATACATTGGTTTTTTAGATGATTTGTTTGTAGATCCAGAATTTAGAGGTCAAAAAATAGCTCAAAAACTTATTAGTCACCTAAAATCATTATCTAAAGCCAATAATTGGGATGGAATTCGTTGGATCACCCACTCTTCCAATGAAAATGCAAAGAAATTATACGATAAAATAGCTAATAACACTGGGTTTGAACTCTATGAACTTAAAGGGAACTAAGTTTCAGCTAAAAGTTTGGAATTACCTAAAGAAAATACCCAAAGGTAAAGTTAAAACCTACTTGGAAGTTGCTAAAGCTATTGGAAAACCTAAGGCATTCAGAGCTGTTGCTAATGCAGTGGGTAAAAACCCCTATCCACCTAAAATACCCTGCCATCGAGTCATCAGATCAGATGGAAGTCTCGGCGGATACTCTGGAAAAGGTGGAATTCAACAAAAACGACGTTTATTGAGATCAGAAAAAGTCTTCATAAAATAGTACTTTTAACCTCAAAAAACGCCAAAAACGTTTGTTATTAAACACTTTTTAGATATTTTGCCCTATTTTCGTTTAATTACTGTAATACATCCTTCAGTTGTACTACAAATAGACTTTTGGCTAAAATAGACTATCCTATGAGCGTTTAAACAGTATATTCTCATACTGCATTGCTCTACTTGTCAACAATAGCAACGATTATAGAGAGAGTTAAAAAGACCATTTTACTAGCTTTTTTAAACCTCTATTCTACTGCATAAATAATCTAATTTTAAAAAAAATACCCTATTAATTGAAATAAGTATTTAATATCAATACTAAATCACCATTTTAGCCAGTTTAAAAACTATGTTTAATTTACTAAAAATTAAAATTACCCAATTCTCGCTTTTTCAACGTTAGAAAAATAGATTTATGCTACTTTTATTTTATTTTAAGCCTACTTTAGTAACTATAATTTAACTATTTTTAAATATTATTATATTTAATTTGTAATTTTTAGAAATTAATAATATTATAATTAATCTAATAATTACAGTAATATATAATATATTATTAATGTATAATATTAGATATTAGTAAACAAGTAATACTTAGTTAATAGGATTTAATATAAGATTCTCTTCTAGATATATAAACTCCACTCATAATAATAATGGATAAGCCTAAGAATGTCCAATTATCAGGAAAGTCACTAAAGAAGTAATAACCAATAATTATATTAGTAATGATTTCAAAGTAGCTAAATGGAGCCAATTTAGAGGCATCAGCGTATTTAAGTGATAATATAAGAAATAAGTGCCCAATGCAGGCAAATACGCCTATTGAGGCCATCATAGACCATTGAGAAGGAGTTGGATTAACCCATACAAATGGCATTAATCCTGAAACGGCGATTAACCCAACTAATCCAGTTAGTAATAAAGTTAATAAAGGGTTATCTGAAGTGCTTAATTTACGTGTAATTATTAAATAGAAACCATACATTACACCTGTTCCTAATGCAGCTAGACTGGCCAAGTTAATCTCCACAAAACCTGGTCTTATAACCACTAGAGAGCCTATAAATCCTATAATAACAGCAGTCCACCTTCTTATACCCACCTTCTCACCCAAAAATATAGGAGAAAATGCAGTAACAATTAAAGGTGCTACAAAAGCAAGTGTCAGAGCTTTAGCTAGAGAGATAACAGATATTGCGTAGAAAAAACAAATATTAGCAGAAAGTAGTATTAACCCTCTTATTATTTGTAACTTAGGCTTATCTGTCCAAACAAGCTGCTTATTATAAAACAAGAACATTATTGGAAGAGTGAATGCGACCGTAAAAAAATATCTAGCCCACGTGATCTGTAAAACGGGCATATCGGCACTTAAATATTTTGCAAAACCATCCATGATTGGAAGCATTACCCAGGCTAAAAGGTTAAATATGATGGCTTTCATAAGCCAATAGATACAGTTTAATTAAAGTATTTTAAAGCAAAGAATACGACAACAGGAATAGTAAAAAAAGACATGACTGTTGAAACAACAATGGTGCTAGCAACACTATCTACAATCTTTTTTGGCGAATAAATTGATGCCACAAGATAATTTAAAACAGCGCTGGGCATTGAGCATTGAATTAATAGAACACCAGCAGCAAAACCTGAAAGGTTAAAATATTTTATTATTGAAAAACCAATTATTGGGCCAAGTATTACCCTTCCTATTGATGATATAAATGCTTTTTTGAATGAAAAAATCTTAAAACGAGTAAGAGCAATTCCTAAAGACATTAATATTAAAAAAATCGTAGCATACATTAGCAGAAAAGTTGTATTTTCAACGAAGAGAGGAAGTTCTATTCTAAAGTATAGAAAGATTACTGAAATTATAATTGCATAAAAAGGTGGGTTTTTAAGAATTACACTTAAATCAAATTTTCTATCAGCAAGAAATACTCCAAGAGTAAAATGGCATAGCACTATTAAGGCTGAAATTGCAGCAGCTATACCCAAACCTTGAGTGCCGTAAGCGAATAAACATATTGGTAAACCCATATTACCAGTATTAGGCATAACAAAAGGGGGTAACTCACGAATAATATCTTTAGTATTTAAAAAAAATAAAAAAACTATACCTACTATTGTAAAAATAAAAATTGCTATCAAATAGTACCAAAAATAATTTTTAAAAATGTCAAAAGACATTCCAGTTGATGTTAAAGAATATATTATCATTGCTGGAGTACCAATATTTGCTGCAAAGGTAGTAATAAAAGATGTATCTAATTTCGGATTATTTTTGCCAAGATAATAACCAATACCAACAACAAAAAAGACAGGAAATAAAACCTCAAACAGTTTTAGATATATTTCCATTAATTATAAATTCTAATCAATGTTGGGTATCTTAGAATATTTTTGTCTTTATTAAAAACAGAAAGACAGTTCTTAGAATTAAGTTCATTAGTTTTATGAGTAATAATAACAATAGTAGCTTTATTATTTTTTTTGTCAGGAGTTTGGATTAATCTTTTTACTGAAATTTTATACTTAGCTAGTCGGTTTGTGATTGTTGATAAAACACCTGGTTTGTCTTTAACTTCAAATCTCAAATATAGTGAATTTACATAATTATTAACGTTGTAACATTTAATCAATTTACGTTTACTGCCTGGAATACCAAATGGCTTCTTAATATTACCTCTTAAAATTGAAAGTAAATCTGATAATAAAGATGAAGAAGTAGGTCCAGGGCCAGCTCCCTCCCCTTGCAATATACTTTCACCCACAGGTTTTCCTTCGAGAATAACAGCATTCATAACACCACCAACGTTACCAATATAAGAACTTTTACTAACTAAGCATGGGTGTACAGTTTCAAAAAGTTGGCCATTAATTAGTTCTGAAATGCCAAGGAGTTTGATTCGTAAATTTAATTGATTGGAAATTTCTATGTCTTTTAATTCAATTTTTTCAATACCTTCCAATAAGCATTTATGTTTTGAAATTTTAGTATTAAAAGCTAGAGCAGACAAAATTCTTACTTTAGCAAATGCATCAAAACCATTTAAATCTAATTTAGGGTTACCTGGTTCAGCGTATCCCAATTTTTGAGCTTTTTTTAATACATTTAAAAAACTATCATTAGAATTTTCCATTTCTGAAAGAATATAGTTAGAAGTACCATTCAAAATTCCATAAACCTTAGAAATTTTGTTAGTTGCAAGACCCTCTTTAATGGTTCTTAATATTGGAATGCCACCTGCTACTGATGCTTCAAATTCTAAATTAACATTATTATCTTCTGCTAATTTTCCTAAATAATCGCCGTGTTTAGAGATGAGCGCTTTATTTGGAGTGATTACATGTATTTTATTTTTTAAGGCAGTTTCTACAACTTTTTTAGAAATCCCATCCGACATACCTATGGCTTCGAATAAAATATCTACTTTGGTTTTATTAAAAATTTCTAATGGGTTTTTAAAAAACATTTTCTTATTAACTTTAAATCTTCTCTTTTTAGAAATGCTTCTTGCTGAAACAGCTACTACATTAATCTTTTTACCCGTCTTAAGTTCAATATCTTTTTTTTTAGTGTTAAGTTCATTTAACAAATAGATGCCAACTTGTCCTAGACCAACTACAGCAATGTTAATTATATTTTTCATCTATTGGTTAATATCTGGATATTCTGCATTATTTGAATAATCTTTAAGAAAAAGGTTAAATTCATCAAATGTCATAGATTTATAATCACCGGTTTTCAATAATATCTTAGATAATTTTTTATCTTCAGCAGATTTTCTTATTGGATCTTCATTCCAATAAGCAGAGTCTTTGTTTAATGAGCACGAAGTTAAAAATACAATCAAATATAAAAATAAGTATTTCAAATTAATCCTTTTGTTTCATTAAAACCATATTTGATATTCATATTTTGTATTGCTTGACCTGCCCCACCTTTAATCAAATTATCAATAACAGATAAAATAATTACTCTATTTTTATACTTAGTTTTACAAATTACTATAGAGCAATTATTTGTGTTAATTACGTCATTTGTACTTAACAATGAATTTGTTTTTAAAATTTTAACGAATCTGTTTTTTGAATATTGGCTCTTTAAAGTGTTTTCTAAATTTTTAATACCTACACCTTTGTTAAGGTCTAGATAAATTGTGCTAAGTATCCCTCTAAACATTGGTGTTAAATGGGGTGTGAATGTAAAAGAAAATTTCTTTTTAGTGTAGTTTTCGATTTCTTGTTGAATTTCAGAGTTATGTCTATGGAAACCCACACCATAAGCGCTTAAGGATTCATAAAGATTTTTATCCTTATATTTTTTATGTACACCTCTCCCAGCACCAGAGTAACCAGATTTTGAGTCTATAATAATATTATCTGTTTTTATCAAATTTTTCTTAACTAAAGGAATAAGTGGTAAAAGTATTGATGTTGGGTAGCAACCTGGACATCCAATGATATTAAACTTCTTTAATTTATCACCATTGATTTCTGGTAATGAATAAATTGATTTTTTAATATTTTTAACAGATCTGTGTTTTTGTTTGTACCATTTTAGATATTCTGATGCTTTATTAAGTCTAAAATCTGCAGCTAAATCAATTAATATATTGTATTTTAATAAATCATTTGAAATATCTTGTGCTTCACCATTAGGTAGAGCTGTAAAAACAAGGTCTATGTTTTTTAAAAGTTCTTTATTGTATCTAATAATTTTAGGTAATTTTTTTGAACTTAATGATTTTTCATAACTAGAAATATTTTTTCCAACAGACGTATTACCACAAAGATGTTTAATATTAACATTGCTGTGTTTAACTAATAATTTAATTAATTGAACACCAATATAACCTGTTGATCCAGCAACTAAAACATTAAGCTTAGGCATTTTTTTATTATAACAGTTTAGAGTTAAAAAAGAATTATCTTTTCGAGAATTGGAAGCTTCTTCTTGCTTTTCTACGACCAGGTTTTTTTCTTTCAACTGATCTAGAGTCTCTAGTATTAAGCTTTTCTGTCTTAAGTACTGCTCTATTCTCTGAATCAAATAAGATTAATGCTTTAGCAATACCATGAACCATTGCACCAGCTTGACCTGTGTGACCACCACCTGCTACGCTACATCTTACATCATAATCAGTTGCTTGGTTTATAATCTCAAATGGTCTTGTGATTTGCATTTTGTGACTTCCGCTAGTGAAATACTCATCCATAGTTCTGCCATTAACGTAAATTTTACCTGTACCTTTTTTCACCCAAATTTTTGCAATAGATTTTTTTCTTCTACCAGTTGCGTATTTACTATCTTTAAAATCTAATTTAATTTTAGGTTTTTTTGTAGATACTTTATTTGGTGTAGCTGCTGTTACCATATTAATTTCTTATTAAATTTTTACTGTTTAATTTACCTAGGTCTAAAAGTTTTGGGTTTTGTGCTGCATGAGGGTGTTCTTCACCAGCATAAATTTTTACTTTAGTTAACTGTTTTCTTCCTAGAACTCCCCCAGGTAACATTCTTTTAATAGCTAATTTTAATGTCTCACCAGGTTTATTTTTTTCTAATAACTTTTCAGGAGTAATTTCTTTAATTCCACCTGGGTGACCAGTATGTCTATAATATTTTTTATCTTTAAATTTTTTTCCTGTGAACTTTGCTTGTTCAACATTTTTAACAACAACAAAATCACCATCATCCATATGAGGTGTAAAAGTTGTTTTGTTTTTTCCTCTAACAATCAAAGCAATAATAGAAGCTAATCTGCCAACTACAGCATTTTTAGCGTCTATCTCAAACCAGTTACTGTTTAAATCACCACTTTTTAGAAATTTTGTCATTGTGCGAGGATTAATACTATTATTAGATATAATGTCAATTTTATATTTCTCTTGCAATATCTTGCTTAAATGATATTTTTATATAGCCGATTTGTTCCTATTGCAGGCTAGTTATTGCTAAAAAGGATTTTTTAACCACATTATCGGTAGGCGCATTTGAACTGTATTGTACGCCTTGCATAAAGCAAAAGTACTAAAAAAGGAGTATTAAGATGAGTACAAAAAGACAAAACCCTGAGACTATAGCTATACATGGTGGTGATTATAGAAGTGATCCAACAACCAAAGCAGTAGCAGTTCCAATTTATAGAACAACATCGTATCAATTTGATAGTACTGAACATGCTGCAAATTTGTTTGCTCTTAAGGAATTTGGAAATATTTATACAAGAATAATGAATCCAACAAATGATGCTCTTGAAAAAAGAGTTGCTTCATTAGAAGGAGGATTAGCCTGTTTAACAGTAGCATCTGGACAAACCGCATCAACTTTTGCAATTTTAAACGTTGCACAAGCCGGAGATAATATAGTCAGCTCTACGGATTTATATGGAGGTACTATTTCGTTATTCACGCATACATTAAGTAAACTTGGTATTGAAGTTAGATATGCAGACCCTTCTGACCCAAAAAACTTTGAAAAAGCTGTTGATGATAAAACTAGAGCTTTTTATGGTGAGACTTTACCAAATCCTTATTTGAGAGTTTTTCCAATTAAAGAAGTTTCTGATATTGGTAAAAAATACAATATACCATTAATAATGGACAACACAGCTGCTCCTGTAATTTGCAAACCTTTAGAACATGGTGCTGCTGTAGTAGTTTATTCACTAACAAAATATATAGGTGGTCACGGTACGGTTGTAGGTGGAGCTTTGGTTGATGGAGGTAATTTTGATTGGACAGCTGATCCCAAAAGGCAACCTTTATTTAACGAACCTGACGCAAGTTACGGTGGAGCTATATGGGGAAAAGTGGTTCCAGAATTAACTGGGGCTAATGTTTCTTTTGCAGTAAGAGCGCGGGTTACATTACTAAGAGATCTTGGTTCTGCCCTATCACCTGACAATGCATTTGGAATTATTCAAGGGCTCGAAACAGTTGCTCTCAGAATGAAACAACACTGCTCAAATGCATCAAAAGTTGTTGACTATTTAAAGAAAAATAAAGAAGTAACAAGAGTAATCTATCCAACAGAACATGAAGGTAAAATTGCTGATCGTGCTAAAAAATACCTTAATGAAGGAAATGGTGGTTTAGTTGGTATCGAGCTCAAAGGTGGTATTGAAGCAGGTAAGAGATTTATCGAGTCTTTAAAAATGTTTTATCATGTTGCAAATATTGGGGATGCAAGAAGTTTAGCAATTCATCCTGCAACAACAACTCATAGTCAGTTAACAGAAAAAGAATTGTTAGCCTCAGGTGTAACTCCTGGATACGTAAGATTATGTATTGGTATTGAGCATATAGATGACATTATTGAGGATTTAGACCAAGCTTTAAATAAATCTTCTAAAGGGAATTTGAAAGCAGTTAGTTAGAGTTTTTATATAATATCAAAAAATAAGAACTCAAAACTAATATTGAACCTAGCTGGTGTAGTGAAGCATATGTAATCTCTACACCAGAAATCAAAGTTATAATTCCTAAAAAAATTTGAAACAAGATAGCAACATCAAAAAATAATACATATTTAAAATCATATTGTTTTTTAAAATAGATAAAATTTAAAATGATTATAAAAAAAAGAAGCAAATATGCAGTTGATCTATGCAAAAATTGAATAATTGATGGGTTGTTAAATAATTGAGTAGTAATTAAATCACCATAACTAACATCATTTGGAAAAAAACTACCATTCATATCAGGCCATGAATTATAGATGAGACCACCATCTAAACCTGATAAGAAAGCACCCAATACAATCTGCAAAACTATCAATTTAAGTATGAATAATAAAAATAAATTTGGAATTTTATTTTCAAATTTTTTAATTTTATGAATATCTAAAATATACCAAAAAATTAAACATAAAATAAATAAAGCCAAAGATAAATGAATGCTAAGTCTAAAGTGACTAACGTCATTATTTTCAATTAATCCACTAGATACCATATACCAACCGATGAACCCCTGAAGACACACAAGGAAAAAAATCCAATAATATTTATTAGAATAATGCAGAGTTTTTTTAAAATAGAGAGTAAAGAAAAGCAAAGGCACTAAAGTAAACAAACCTACAAATCTTGCTAACAATCTATGAGCATACTCCCAATAAAAAATAACTTTAAATTCATCTAAGGACATGCCGTAGTTAATATTTTTATATTCAGGAATTTTTTTGTATTCTGTGAAATAAAAATTCCACTCATTAATATTCATAGGTGGGAGTATTCCAGTAAAAAGCTCCCAAGCTGTGATTGATAAACCAGAGTCTGTTAATCTAGTAAGACCACCGACAGCTACCATAAGAACAATTAATGAAAATAAAGTTATTAACCACAATTTTAAATATTTTATATAGTTGTCGCTATTTACAAACATAAATTATACTTATAATAATTATCTTAATAACCAATTGAATAAATGTCGCCTACAAATAAAAAAAAACTAAATCAGATTAGAATTAAGCTTGATAAACTTGATAATGATTTACTTAAATTAATCAAAAAAAGATCTTCATTAGTCAATGAAGTGCTAAAAGTAAAAATCCATAAAAAAGAAATAATTGATCAAAAAAGGATCAATTTTATACTTAAAAAAATTAAAAAAAAATCAATACAAACTAATATTGACCCAAAAATCACTAATAGAATTTGGAAAAATATGATTTGGTCTTTTATTGATTACGAAAAAAGAAATTTTAGAAAAAAATAGTACTATTTACTGTGTGGAGGTAATTTTTTTTCCACAAACATTTCATGTTTTCTTGTAGAAGGGTTATATTTCTTTGCAGACAATTTAACTTTAGCTTTTTCACCACCCGCAGGTTTTTTAACATAATAAAAAAAAGGACTATCAGGTTTAGCCTCTGGTACTAATCTAACTTTAACGTGCGTTTTTTTTGCCATTTTATTTTAAACTTTTTATTTTTTTTATTAAATCAGAAATCTTCTTAAGTTTATTTTTTAAATTATAATCAGCATTTATAGAATTATTTGGTAATTCGTCAAGTTTTAATGATTTATCAGAATTAAAAACTTTTTTAACACCAATAATTGTCATTCCTTGATCTTTGAGTAGATATTTAACTTTTTTTAAAACCTCAATAGTATCATTATTATAATATCTTCTATTACCATTTAAAATTTTTGGCTTAATTTGCTTAAATTCCTTCTCCCAAAATCGAATAGTATGAGTATTTAAGGTTCCCTTTTTTTTGTTTACAAGACCAAGAATTTTAGCAACCTCACCTATTGACTTATAAGCATCACTATTTTTATGAATCATTCTTAGAATTTACCAAATCTTTAAATTCCTTAGAAGCTTTAAATAAAACAACATCTCTATTAGATATAGTTGTTTGTTCTTTTGTTTTGGGATTTCGTCCAATTCTACTTTTTTTTGCTCTTATAGAAAAAGTACCAAATTTAGAGAGCTTTAATTTTTTTTCTATTTTTAAATTGTCTACTATTGTAATTAGAAAATCGTCAATTAAATTTTCAGATATATTTTTTGAAAAACCAATTTGCATATAAATTGAATTTATAAGATCTTTTTTTGTTAAGTTTGTTCTTTGCATTAACTTATGTTGTTTCTTATCTTTTCTATTAAATTTCCAGTGACAATTCTAGTACAAACACTTAATGAGTTTGAAAAACCTATATAATCTGTTCCACCATGGCTTTTAATAACAGGAGAATCTAAACCTATGAAAATTGCACCATTATAAAGTCTTGGATCTAATCTTTCTTTAAATTTTTTTAAATTTGAAATATTTAGTAAAGATGAAATTTTACCAATAATATTACCTGTCATGGCTTTCTTTAATTCACTGGTAATAAAATTTGCAGTACCTTCGGCTGTCTTCAAAGCAATATTCCCAGTAAATCCATCTGCAACGATAACATTTACATCGCCATTCATTAACTGATTACCTTCTATATAACCCTTAAACTCAAAGTCAGTGTTATTTCTTTGATTTAATTGTTGGTAAGTTTCTTTGATAGTCTCATTACCTTTAATTTCTTCAGACCCTATATTTAATAAAGCAACTTTAGCGGTATCATCAGGATATAACGATTTAAATAACGAAGATCCCATTATAGAAAAATCAATTAAATTTTTTGGACTACATTCGATATTAGCTCCTAAATCTAACACTACACTCATATTCTTTTTATTTGGCCATAAAGCAGAAAGAGCTGGTTTATCAATGTTTTCAATCATCTTTAGATTAAGTTTTGAAATAACAAGTAATGCTCCAGTGTTACCGGCAGAAATAACTATGTCAGATTTTTTTTCTTTAACACTTTGTATGGCTAACCACATACTAGTATTTTTTCCTCTTTTAGCTCCTTCTAAAGGACTATCAGTTCCTTTAACCAAATCTTTGGTGT
Source organism: Candidatus Pelagibacter sp. PS_23 (assembly GCF_059417905.1). Lineage (NCBI taxonomy): Bacteria > Pseudomonadati > Pseudomonadota > Alphaproteobacteria > Candidatus Pelagibacterales > Candidatus Pelagibacteraceae > Candidatus Pelagibacter > Candidatus Pelagibacter sp. PS_23. The sequence goes on from NZ_CM182071.1 coordinate 598,585, forward strand.
GAATTATTTCAAATGAAGATGTGGGTAATTGATTGATATAATTTTGGATTTTTTCCTTATCACCAAAAATTTGATAAAAAGTATTAGTGTTACTTTTATAATGATGATTAATTCCATCAATAATTTTTTTTGGTGAATTATCTCCACCCATTGCATCAACTGCAATTTTTATTATTTTGCTCATTTAATTTTGGACTTTTATTCCTTAGTATCTAAAACTTGTCTACCTCTATACATGCCTGTTTTTAGATCTAAGTGATGAGGCAATCTGTATTCTCCAGATTTCTTGTCCTCAACAATATTGGTAGATTTGAACTTCATATTCTGAGCTCTTCTCATTCCAGTTCTTGACGGTGATTGTTTTCGTTTAGGTACAGCCATAATAAAATTAGTGCTTAACTACACCTTTTATATAAGAATTTAAAGTATTATTTTTTAAATTTAACCTATAATTTTCAAAATAATTAACCAAATACTCAATATTAGATGAATTATCTAAAAAATTTACCAAAATAGAGTTTCTAGATTCTATATCTAATTCATCCCAACTGTGAATTTTGTCGATCATTCCATAGAATAAGTTTAGGTAATCTTTCATTTTTTTATTAATTGATTGATCACCATAACCAATTTCCCTGATGCTTAATTCAACTTGTCTGAAGGTAAAATCATAAATCTCTTGTAGTATTTTTTTATCATTATTTTCCTTATAAACTTTCAAAAAGAAAGCAAAATGAAGTAAAAAGAATATTAATCTATCAGAAAAAGTGTCTTGGTTTTTAAAATCTTTATACAAATCTTTATTTCTAGTTAATTGAACTAAATTGTTGTAAATATTTATATAGTTTTTATCCATGAGAAAATTATTTGTATTTATTATAATATCATTATTTATTTCAGCTTGTACTTTAAAAAAAGTTGAAAAACACCACGGTGTTCATTTTTTAAATAAAAAACAAGAAAAACTTACTGTTAATCAGTCAAATAAAAACGATATTTTAAAATTATTAGGTTCACCATCAACTAAAAGTACTTTTGACAATGATTTATGGATTTATATTGAAAGAAAAACAGATAATTCATCTCTTACAAAATTTGGCAGTGAAAGAATTATTGTAAACAATGTTCTATTATTAGAAATCAACAGTATGGGTCTTCTAGAAACGAAAGAGTTTCTAGATCTCACTAATATGCAAGAATTGAAATTCGCAGAACAAACCACTGAAAATCAATACAAGAAAAACACATTTGTATACGACTTTCTATCCAGTATGAGACAGAAAATTAACGACCCCTTAGGTAAAAGAAAAAGAAATTAATCTTTTCTTAGCCAGCAATTACAGCTAACAATAATAAAGCTACAATATTAGTAATCTTAATCATTGGGTTTACAGCAGGACCAGCAGTATCTTTGTACGGGTCTCCAACAGTGTCACCAGTTACAGCAGCTTTGTGTGCTTCAGAACCTTTTCCACCGTGATTTCCGTCTTCAATATACTTTTTTGCATTATCCCAAGCACCACCACCCGCAGTCATTGAAACAGCTACAAATAAACCTGTAATAATTACACCTAACAACATTGCACCTACTGCAGCTAAAGCAGCAACTTGACCACCTATAGCTATTATTACAAAGTATAAAACAATAGGAGAAAGAACTGGCAATAATGAAGGTATAATCATTTCTCTAATTGCAGCTAAAGTTAATAAATCTACTAATTTAGCATAATCAGGTTTTTGTTTACCCTTCATGATACCTGGATATTTTTTAAATTGTCTTCTTACTTCGACAACCACTGCACCACCTGCTCTACCAACGGCTTGCATACCCATTGATCCAAATAAATATGGAAGCATTCCACCAATTAATAACCCAACCACAACGTAAGGATTCGATAAATCAAAAGTTACAACAATTCCTTCAAGCTTTGAACCTGCTACACCTGAAAAGTGTTTGATATCCTCAACATAAGCTGCAAATAATACTAGAGCACCTAAACCTGCTGAACCTATAGCATAACCTTTAGTAACAGCTTTAGTCGTATTACCTACTGCATCTAATGCATCAGTAGTTTTTCTAACACTATTTGGTAATTTAGCCATTTCAGCAATACCGCCAGCATTATCTGTTACAGGGCCATAAGCATCAAGAGCAACAACCATACCTGCTAATGCAAGCATTGTAGTTACTGAAATAGCGATACCATAAAGACCAGCGATTGAATTTGTTGCTAATATACCGGCAACAATAATTAAAGCTGGTACAGCAGTGGCTTCCATAGAAACAGCTAAGCCTTGGATAACGTTTGTTCCATGACCAGTTGTAGAAGATTTAGCAATACTTCTTACTGGTCTGTATTCAGTACCAGTGTAGTATTCAGTAATCCAAATTAATAGTCCAGTAATAACTAAACCAATTATTCCACAGTAATACAAACTCATACCAGTAAAACTTTTACCATTAACAGTGTATTCACTTGCAAATCCGATTACATAATCAGTAACAGGGTATAAAATTATTAATGAAGAAACAGCAGAAACTACAAACCCTTTATATAAAGCGTTCATAACATTTTTACTTTTTCCAAGTTTAACAAAGAAAGTTCCTAAGATTGATGTTAAAATACAAGCCCCACCAATAGTTAGAGGATAGATCATCATATTTATATCACCATAGAAAAATATCGAAGAAAGAACCATTGTTGCAACAATTGTTACAGCGTAAGTTTCAAATAAGTCTGCTGCCATACCAGCACAATCACCAACGTTATCTCCAACATTGTCAGCAATTACAGCTGGATTTCTAGGATCATCTTCTGGAATACCTGCTTCAACTTTACCAACTAAGTCAGCACCAACATCAGCACCTTTTGTAAAAATTCCACCACCTAATCTTGCAAAAATTGATATTAAAGAAGCACCAAAACCTAATGCTACTAATGCATTAATAACTTCTCTGTCATCAATGCCTGCTTTTAATAAAAAATAGTAATAAACTGCGATTGCAAGTAAAGCTAATCCAGCAACTAACATTCCAGTTACAGCACCTGATTTAAATGCAACTGCAAGACCACTTGCTAAACCTTTTCTTGATGCTTCAGCAGTTCTAACGTTAGCTTGAACAGAAACTAACATTCCAACATAACCAGCTATACCTGATAATGTAGCACCAATAAAATAACCTAAACCAACTAATGGACTGAACACAAAGAAAATAATGACTAAAACAACAACTCCAACCACGGCAATTGTTTTATATTGTCTTGCTAAATAAGCCTTAGCACCAATTTGAATTGCTGATGCTATTTCTTGCATCTTGGCATTTCCTGCACTTGAGTTAAGGATATTCATTCCTGTAAAAAAACCATAAACGATTGAAAGAGATCCAGTTGCTATGGTAAATAATAATATTGTTTCTATTAGTGAGTTCATTTTGCCTTTGGTTGTTTGGTTGTTAAATTTTATTCTTTAAAGTCCGGACAATACAAAAAAAGCAATAAAAGGCAATATTTAACTTTTTAAAACTTATGAAAATAACCTTTATTTTTAAGGGTAATTTGCCGATTTTCAACATCTACAATGGATGATTTTTTAACATGGCTTTGAATTGTGCCAATTTTAGTTAGCTTAACTCTGCAATTAGTAGCTATTTTTCTTATGATTCTCATCTTATTTTTAGAAGCTGTAAATAAGACCTGATAATCATCACCATTAGAAATGTAATTAATCTTAGATAGTTTTTTAAGAGCAAGTATCTTCTTTAGGTTACTTGAAATTGGAATATCTTTTAAAAAAATTTTATAAGATAATTTCTGATTATTAATCATTTTATCAAGGTCCGCTATAAGTCCATCAGATATATCAATTGAGGTATTGGCAAACTTTTTAATTTGATCAATTAATTTTAATTGAATATTTGGCATAAAATATTGATTAGTAAAATATTTTTTTAATCTTGAATTAAGCTTAATTTTATTTTTTAAAACTAATAGCCCTAAATAGCTGTCTCCTATATTTCCAGAGACATATACATCATCATAAAGTTTAGCTTTGTTTCTATAGATAATATTGTCAGCAAAACCTATTGAAGTAATTGTAAAACTTAACTTGTTAGAAAAAACTGTATCTCCACCACTTAAAAATATTTTATATTTATTTTGTTCTTGATTAAGTGATTTGCTGATTTTTGATAAATTTAATTTAGAAAAACTTTTTTTATTACCAGAACCAGAAATAAAATAATATTTTGGTTTAATACCTTTGCATATTAAATCTGAAATTGATGATCTAATTATTTTTTTAATGACAAGATCAGGTCTTTTAAAGTCTATGAAATGATTGCCTTCTGTATAAGTATCAACAGATACTGCTAATTTATTTTTTTTATCAAAAAAAACATCATCATTCAAATTTAAGGCACTTGGTGATTTTTTAGAAAGTTTTTGAAAATAATTTTTTATTAATTCAAATTCATGCATTAGTGGTTCTTATTTTTTTAGCTATTTTGTCTAATATTGCATTTAAATATTTAGTTTGACCATCTTCTAAAAAAAAGTTTGATGCATCAAGATATTCTTTAATAATTATTTTAGAAGAAACTTTAGGTTTGTATAAAAACTCAAATATAGCAGATTTTACTATCACTTGAAAAACCTGGTCTAAATTAGTTAACTCTAAGTCCTCACTTAGATATTTTTTAACCTCTTCTTTAATAACTTCATCTCTTTCAATAGTACCTAAAACAACATCCTTAATGAATTTTTTAAATCTATGTTTGGGAAAAGTTAAGTCTGTGTCATCATTAAAAAAATTTCCATATAATTTTTGGATAATAATTACCCTCGGACTTTGATTGGGATTATATGGAGTTCTCATTGTTATTGAGAAAGAACAGATATTACAGCTTGAGCTGCTTCTCTACCCTTTTTCTTCCTAGCTATAGCTTGACGCATATTAAGACAGGTAATAATTCCATTACCAATGGGTTTTTTGCTATCTACAGAAAGTTTCATTATTGCATCAGTTGAAGAATGAGAAATAAAATCAAAATGAGGTGTTTGGCCTTTAATAACACAACCAAGAGCTAAAAAAGCATCGTATTTCTTAATATTCTTTGAAATCGTAACTGGTATTTCAAAAACACCAGGAACATTAATAATTTTTATTAAACTAGATTTAGGTAATATGCTCTTTGCACTACTTAGTAAACCCTTTGATATATCTTTATAATAATCAGCAATAACTATTAGATATTTTCTTTTCATTAAATAATTTCCTGTTTAGTAATCTTTATATCATAACCTTCCAAACCAATAACTTTTTTAAGAGACTTAGTAATTAATATCATATTTTTAATCTTTAAATCTTTAATTATTTGAGCACCAATACCATAATTTCTTATAAGCTTATCATTTCCTTTTTTATAGAAATTTTTGTTTTTATAATCCTTAAGTGTTTGTGTAACAGATTTTAAATTTGTATCTTTTATAAAAACTAAAACACAGTTATTAAATTTCTTAAAATAATTTAAAGTTTTATCAAATGAATTTGGTAATTGTTGATTGATTAAATAATTTTGAACTACGTTAGAAGAAATTACTCTAACTCTTGGTATTATCCCTTTTTTAATATTTCCTTTAATCAAAGCAAAATGCTCAGATCCATCTAAAAGGTTTTCATAAATTCGAATTTTATATTTTTGATTTTTTACTTTAATATCTGATTGTTTTTTAAGTTTAATTAATTTTTCTTTTTTTAAACGATAAGCAATAAGATCTTCAATTTTACCTATCTTTAAATTATGTTTGTTTGCAAAATCAAATAAATCTTGGCCTTTGGCCATTGTCCCATCTTCATTCATTATTTCACAAATAACTGCAGAGTTATTTTTTTTAGCAAGTTTTGAAATATCAACAGAGGCTTCTGTGTGACCAGCTCTTACTAAAACGCCGCCGTCTTTCGCAATAATTGGAAAAACATGTCCAGGTGAAACTATGTCTTTCTTATTTGCATTTTTTTTTGAAGCAATTTTAATTGTCTTTGCTCTATCTTTTGCTGAGATACCTGTTGTTATTCCTTTTTTTGCTTCAATAGAAATTGTAAATGCAGTTTTATTCCTTGATTGATTGATTGGTGACATCAAAGATAAATTTAATCGCTTTGCTTGTACACTATCTAGCGCCAAACAAATTAATCCACGACCATATTTTGCCATAAAATTTATATTTTTAGCGCTTGAGTCAGTGGTTGATATTATTAAGTCTCCTTCGTTTTCTCTTTTCTCATCATCAACTAAGATGAACATACCACCTTTCTTTGCGATATTTATTATACTTTCAATGGATGCATAATTATTTTTTTTCATTAAAATAATTTCTAACGTATTTAGATAAGATATCTATCTCTATATTAACTAGACTGCCTTTTTTTAACGAAGATAAATTAGTTAGCTTAAAGGTGTGTGGAATAACCCAAACTTGAAAACCTTTTTTGGTTACTTTGGAAATTGTTAAAGAAATTCCATTTATACATATAGAGGCTTTATCAATTAAATTTGCTCGTTCTTTTTTAGGAATTTCAAAATTAAATAAATATGATTTATCAATTTTTTTAATACTCTGTATTTTGCCTACCGCATCGATGTGGCCTTGGCAAATATGTCCTGATATTTTTTGGCCAAATTTTAAAGGAAGTTCAAGATTAATTTTATCATTTATTTTTAAGAATTTAAATTTTGATCTTTGTATAGTTTCATCAGAAAGATAAAATTCCATTATCTGATTTTTAATATCGATTAATGTTAAGCAAACACCATCACAAGCAACTGATACACCCAAATCTTTACGAGTTAATTTTAAATTAGCTTTTACAAAAATATTAATACCTTTTGATCTTTTTTCAAATTTAGTAATTAAACCTTGATTAAAAATTATTCCATTAAACATAATATTATTTGTAAAGCGTGATTACGTCTTTGCCTAATTTTTTATTAATTTTCAATTTATTTTTATAATTTTTCTTTAATTCTTTAAGAAAAACAAACTCTTTATGATTAACTAACTTTGATAAACTTTTACTACATTTGTATAAATAAAATTCATTAAATAATTTTTTTTTAATAATGTGTTTAGAAAGATCATTTCCCCCTTCAACTAATAAATTCCTACAGCCAAGGACATAGAGTTTCATTAAAATTGATTTAATATCAAAGCTATTTTTATTTAATTTACTTTTGATTAAAGTTATACCTTTTTTTTTTAACATTAATTTCACCTCAGCTTTGGCGTTATAATAAAAAATTATAGTATTGTCTTTATTTGCTGTTTTAAAAATATATGAATTCTTTTTAATTTCTAAGTTTCTATCTAAAATTATTCTTTTAGGAGAAAATTTACTCAAACCTTCTAGTCTGCAATTGAGTTTTGGGTCATCTTTATTTAAAGTTTTGGAGGAAATCATTAACGAGTCATTTTTATATCTAAGAAAATGTGTAAATTTATCAGTATGAATATCTGAAATTCTTTTAGTATCTTTGCTATATATCAAATTATTTTTAGAAATTGCAATTTTACCAGTAACATAAGGAAGGTTTTTTTTTCTATTAAAAAAATAAGGTGCATAAAATTTATTAATTTGTTTTTTGAGTAAATCTTTTTTTACTAAAATATTTTTTGACTTAAGAATTTTTAAAGTTTTACCTTTAACTTTTTTATCAATATCTTCAACTCCATAGACAACTTCTTTAATTTTATTTTTAATTATAATATTTGTGCATGGAGGAGTTTTTCCATAATGACTACATGGTTCAAGGGTGACATACATTTTTGAGCCTTCTATATTTTCATGTGAATTTTTAATGGCATTAAATTCTGCATGAGGTGTACCTTTAAAACCTGTTTGACCAATTGAAAGTATTTTATTATTTTTGACAATCACACAACCTACAGAAGGATTAATTCCAGTTAGTCCATGACGAGCTTTTGCCAAATTCAAGGCAAGCTCCATAAAAATTTTATCTTTAATTGAAAATTTATCTTTTTTTGTAGACATCTAATTTGTCCACGAATTGCACAAAGTCTTTTTCTTCTCTAAAATTTCTATAAACAGATGCAAATCTAACGTATGCAACAGGATCAAGATCTTTCAAACCTTCCATAACCATTGTGCCAATTGTATTTGATGAAATTTCACTTTGACCAAGTTCTTCTAAAGCTCTTGAAGTTCGACTAATAAATTTTTCTGCAGTTTCGGTATCAATAGGTCTTTTCTTTAAGGCTATATAAATTGATTTAGAAAGTTTATCTCTATCAAACGATGATTTTCTTCCATTCTTTTTGACTACCATTATTTCTCTAAATTGTACTCTTTCGAAAGTTGTGAATCTAGCTCCACACACACAAAGTCTTCTTCTTCTTATGGCTGTTCCATCTTCTGTAGGTCTAGAATCTACTACTGATGTTTCACCTTTTTTACAAATTGAACAAATCATTATTTTAAATTTTTATATATTGGAAAGTTAGATGTAAGATCTATAACTTCATTTCTAACCTCTTCTTCAATTTTACTGTTATTCTCAGGGTTTTCAGACAAACCTTTTACAACTTTAGTAATTAATTCACCTACTTTCTCAAACTCTTTCAATCCAAAGCCTCTAGTTGTTGCAGCTTGAGTTCCAAGTCTTATCCCAGAAGTAATCATTGGCTTTTCAGAATCAAAAGGTATTCCATTTTTGTTACAGGTAATATTAGCATTTGAAAGACTTTCGGCTGCAGCATTGCCCTTGACATTGAAAGGTCTTAGATCAACTAACATTAAATGAGTATCCGTTCCACCAGAATAAATCTTAAAACCATTATTCTTAAGTGTCTCAGATAAAATTTTTGCATTTGCCAAAACTGATTTGATATAATCTTTAAAATCTGGTCTTAAAGCTTCCAAAAACCCAGCAGCCTTTCCAGCGATGACATGCATCAACGGTCCACCTTGATAACCAGGAAATACTGCAGTATTAAATTTTTTTGCTAGGTCTTCATGATTAGTTAAAATAATTCCACCTCTAGCACTTCTGAAAACTTTATGAGTTGTTGAGGTAACTACGTGTGCGTGTTCACATGGGTTAGGATAACCTTTACCAGCAACTAAACCTGAAAAATGAGCCATATCCACCATCAAATATGCCCCTACTTTATCAGCAATCTCTCTAAATCTTTTAAAGTCGATTACTCTAGAGTAAGCGCTACCACCACAAATTATGAGTTTTGGTTTATGTTCTAATGCAAGTTTTTCAACATTATCATAATCAATAAGTTCGGACTCTTTATCAACGTCATACCCTATGGGATTAAACCATTTACCTGACATTGATATTTTCAACCCATGAGTAATATGTCCACCAGAATTTAAGCTCATCCCCATAAATGTATCACCAGGATTTAATAGCGCTAAAAATACAGCTCCATTTGCTTGAGCCCCAGAATGTGGTTGGGCATTTGCAAATTTACAATCAAAAATTTTTTTTAATCTCTCTATGGCTAAATTTTCAGCAACATCAACATGCTCACATCCATTATAGTATCTTTTTCCAGGATATCCTTCTGCATATTTATTTGTTAATACAGAGCCTTGAGCCTCTAAAACAGCTTGAGAAACTATATTTTCAGAAGCAATTAATTCTATATGTTGTTGTTGTCTTTTTAGCTCATCACTTATGGCTTTATGTAATTCTGGATCAGTTACAGATAAGCTGTCTTCAAAAAAGCTTTTATAATTTTCATTTAAATAGTTTTTTTCACTAGACATAATTAAATCTTTTTAATTCTTTTTGCGTGTCTTCCACCTTCAAACTTTGTATTTAAAAAAACGCTAACACAATTTAAAGCAGTTTTTTTAGTAAGAAGTCTTGATCCTAATGTAATGATATTTGCATCGTTATGCAATCTTGATAATTTAGTTGATTTCAAATTAAAACACTGAGCAGCACGTATATTTTTATGTCTATTTGCAGCAATATTCATTCCCATCCCAGAGCCACATACGAGTATGCCGGCATGATTATTGTTTGTTTTAACTTTTTTAGCAACTTTATGAGCATAGTCTGGATAGTCAACACTTTGACTATTGAATGGACCTAAGTCTGTATAGTTAATTTTCTTTTTATCTAAATGAAGTTTAATTAATTCTTTTAATTTATAGCCAGCGTGATCAGAGGATAAAAATATTTTTTTCAATTTAATTAAACTTATAATCTAAAACACAGGCTACCAAGTGAACTCTGTTTTCTTCACCACCATTAAAGGCATTATGGTATTTTACATTATTAGTTACCCACACTGAGCCATCAGCAGGCATATGTTTTGCAACATTATCAATAACCATTAAGCAACCAGGGTTTGTAATTATAGGTATATGTAACCTTGGCTCTGGATCTCTATGCCAACTCAATGTTGATCTTGGCTCCTTAAGTAAAATTCTAACTCTACCTAATTTGTATTTTGAAGAAAGTGCATCAAATACTTCCTTGAAATAAGTGTTTTCATAGTCTGGTATAAATTCAGAGTATGCAGCCTCATCTATTGAAACATCTCTAGTAACTTCTTTTCCTGATTTGTCTGGTTTTGTCCAGTAAGAGCCTCTAGTCTTGCTTCCTTTAATAGAATCTGGATCTCCAGGAATTTGTGTTAAACAAATAGCCCCAAAGTGAGCAATACCACCGCCATCATCAAATTTTCTTGTTTGAACAATTTGGTTATAAGCCTCTTGGAGTTTATTAATATCAAATTTAATATCTTGTTTTTGAAAATCACTAAAATCTAAAACTTTTTGATCTTTTTTTAGATCTAAGTCAATTATGTTTTTGTTGTCTAAGCTCATGCAGTTGTTTTCTACCTTTTTTAATATATATTTGTATAATACATTTGTCGCATTTTAAAAGCAGATTTAAACATGATTACAGGAAATTACCCAAATTTAAGACTTAGACGTAGTCGTAAAAATGATTGGTCTAGAAGATTAGTTCAAGAAAATAGCCTGTCATCTAGCGATTTTATATTACCTATATTTTTGATTGATGGAAAAAATATAAAACAATCCATTAAAACAATGCCTGATGTTTATAGATACACAATAGATAAACTTGGAATTATTGTTGATAGAGCAATCAAAAGCAAAATACCTATGGTTGCATTGTTCCCTTATACAAATAAAACAAAAAAAAATGAAATTGGAACTGAGGCATTGAATGAAGACAATCTTGTTTGTAAGGCCATTCGATATATTAAAAAAAGATATAAAAATGAAATTGGTATTATGTGTGATGTAGCTTTAGATCCTTATACCTCACATGGTCATGATGGTTTAATAAAATCAGGCTACGTGTTAAATGATGAAACTATTGAAGTATTAATAAATCAATCATTGTTACAAGCAGAAATTGGCTGTGATATTCTGGCTCCCTCAGACATGATGGATGGAAGAATAGGTAAAATAAGAAAAGCTTTAGATAAGGAGGGTCATGAAATGGTTCAACTACTTTCTTATGCAGTAAAATATGCTTCAAGTTTTTATGGTCCATTCAGAGATGCAGTTGGTTCTAAAGGTTTGTTAAAGGGTGATAAGAAAAGTTATCAAATGGACTTTAGAAATAGCAATGAGGCAATAAGAGAAGTGGCGCTAGATATTAAAGAAGGAGCTGATATGGTTATGGTTAAACCCGGTATGCCCTATCTTGATATAATTAAAACAGTTAAAGATAATTTTAAAATTCCTGTTCTTGCTTACCAAGTATCAGGTGAATACTCACTATTAAGTAATAGTATCAAAAAAGGTCTAATAGATAAAAACTCAGTGTTAGAGAGCTTGATTGCTTTTAAAAGAGCCGGAGCAAACGCTATAGTAAGCTATTACGCAGATAGAATTGAAGATTTAATAAAATAACTATTTTAAAAGATTAATAAAATGAGTTCTAGAAGTAGGAAGATTTAAATTATTTGGTTTTAGAATACTTTTTTCAAGGTAATCACTAACAAGCTTGAGACCTTTAAGTAAATTATTTAAATTAACATCCATATCATTTTCATCTATTAAAAAATTTGGAATACTTTTTTTTTCAGTTGAGGATTTAACGTAATAATTGACTTCACTATCAACAATTTCTTTTTCAGCCATAGTTTTTAATTCCAAATCATATCCCAATAATTTTAAAAGTTCTAACTCCCAGAAAATATATTTTTGAATCCAATTTTCAGAGTTTAATATTTCAAAAAATTTATTAATTAATTTAAAAATTTCTTTATTAGATTGTGCTTCAGCAGTAAGAAGTTTTATAAGGTGCATTGCCGATGTAATGCATGATAGTTTCTGATTTTCATCAAAATAGAGCGGTGTTAAAGCTTTTAAAATCTCTATTTTGAAATAACCAATTCTAGTAACACTTTTAGAATTATAGTTTACATAAATCTTATTACCAATTTGCAAGTAGTTTTTGATTTTTTTTGAAGTTCCACCAAAAATTATCCCTGAGATTTTTCCATGGTTTTCTGTAAAGACCTCAGCGATTATTGAATTTTCACTATATTTATTTTTTGAAACTAAATAAGCGCTATCGTCCCAATTCATTTTTTAAAAATATCCTCTAAACATAAAGAAGCAGCATTCTGTTCTGCATCTTTTTTAGAAGTTCCTTCTGCTGTAAAAAATTTAGTATTTTTTAATTTAACGGCAACTTTAAAAAGAGGTTTATGTCGGGGCCCTGTATTTGAGATTAGTTTATAAATAGGCAAAACTTTGAAAATTTTAAGTGAGTATTCTTGTAGTTTTGTCTTAGCATCAATTTGAGTTATAACACTTGCTGTAATATGTTCGCTCCATAAATTAAGAATAAATCTTTCAGTAAAATTTAAACCTTTATCAAGATAGATCGCTCCGATTAAGGCCTCTAAACAATCCGCTACAATTTTATCTTCAATTTCAATTTTTTTATTCTTGGGGTTTAAAACTAAAATATATTTCTCTAGTTCTATTTTTTTTGCAATTTCTAAACATTTTTTTTTATTTACCAATGAAGCAAATTTTTTATCTAACACCCCTTCTTTTTCATCAGGATAAAGTTCTAGTAATTTTTTTGCAATAATAAGACCTAAAACTCTATCCCCTAAGAATTCAATCTTTTCATTGTTGTTTATTGAGTCAAAACTTTTATGGGTTAAACTCTTAATAAAAATTTTTTGATCAGAAAACTTTAACTTTAATTTTTTTTCTAATTTTATGGGGTTAGTTTTCATTAAATAATTTTCTTAAAAAACCTGTCGAATCTAATTGTCTTATGCCATTTCCAAAAAGAAAAAATATTTCCAATTCTAAAATCGGATGAAAAAAAAATAAATTGAGCTTTACCGACTAAATTATCTTCATGTACATATCCAACACTAGTCAAATATCTACTATCTTTAGAACAGTCTCTATTATCTCCTAAAAAAAAGTAGTGTTGAGGCGGAACTATAAAGTTATCTGAACTTTGAAAACTATAACTTTTTAAATATACACTATTATGTGTTTTGCCGTTTGGAAGCTTTTCTTCAAATGTATTAACATCTATTGTTTGATTTCCACAATAAATTTTATCCTTTTGAGAAATTCTAGATTTTAATATTTGATTATTATTTACGAATAAATCGCCGTTAATAAATTGAACATTGTCACCTGGTAGGCCAATTAATCTTTTAATATAATCGGTTCTGTTATCAGCTGGTGTTTTAAAAACAATAATATCTCCAACCTTAGGTTTATTATAAAATAGTCTTCCATTTATTATTGGTGGACTAAAAGGAAAAGAATGCTTGCTATAACCATAAGAATATTTCGTAACAAACAATCTATCACCAATTAATAACGTTGGTTCCATTGATGATGAAGGAATATAAAAAGGCTGAATAAAAAGAGATCTAATAACAATAGCTATAACTAAAGCATAAAAAATTGTTTTAATATTATCGATTATAATTTTTTTTGATATCATTTTTTTTGTAAAATCACGTAGGCTACAGAATATTTTTTTTCATCTGAAATTGACAGAAAGAAATTAAAGGATGATATTTTAAATCTCTTTTTAACAATTTTTTTTATTTTGTCTGTGACCACAAATGAGGGTTTACCTAACTTATCGTTAATTACAGTTATATCCTTAAAATTCAAATTCTCTCTAAAACCAGTTCCAATTGCTTTAGAAAATGCTTCTTTGGCAGCAAATCTTTTAGAATAAAAAGATTTTTTATTAGTTATTTTTTTTGCTAACAATATTTCTGAGCTAGAAAAAACTCTTTTAATAAAATTAACATTTTTTAAAGATTTATGTATTCTAATATTTTCTACTATATCAACACCAATACCTAGAATTTTCATATTTATTTATTGGTTATTTCTTTAAATATTGTAATGGTTTTTTTTAAACCATGAGTAAGTGACTCACCAATTATAAAATGACCAATATTAAATTCCGTAATTTCTTTAATTTTACTTAGTATAGAGGTAGTTTTGTAGTCAAGACCATGACCTGCATGAACCTCGATACCAAGTTTAACGCCCAGTTCTGAACATTTTTTTATTTTTAAATATTCATTTTTATAACTTTTATTTACTTTTATTAAATTTGAAATTTTTCCTGTATGTAGCTCAACACAAGTAGCATTTAATTCTTTTGCAATTTTTATATCTTTTAAGTTTGGGTCAATAAATAGACTTGTTCTAATACTCTTCTTATTAAATAATGATATTATAGATTTAATTTTTTTCTTATTTTTAATTAAATTTAATCCACCTTCTGTTGTCACCTCTTTTCTTTTTTCAGGAACTATACAAATGAAATTAGGTCTATTCTTTAATGCTATATCAATTATTTCTTTGTTGAGTGAAATTTCTAAATTGGTAATTATTTTTCTACTTTTACAAATTTTAACAACATCAGAATCTTTTATATGTCTTCTGTCTTCTCTTAAATGAATGGTAACTGAATGTGCTCCACATTTAATTACGTGTTTGGCAATAGTAAATGGGTCAGGATGAAAAGATCCTCTTGCATTTCTAACTGTAGCAACATGATCAATATTAACTCCTAGTCTTTTCATTTAATAAATCTACTTCCTGGTACTGTAATTGGAGTATTTTTAAGACTTTCAGGTAATTTATTAGTCTTAAATGTTGGAACATCTATCTTCATATGAGAGATAATATTTTTTTTTATTTTTAATGAATTTTTGGTTGATCTGTCAATAATTGAAGCAAAACCAATAAGTTTTGCACCAGGTTTTGTTATTAATTTAACACACTCTAAACTCGATTTACCAGTTGTTATAACGTCTTCGATTATTAAAACTTTTGATCCTTTTTTTATATGAAAACCTCGTCTTAAAGCAAATTTGCCATTAACTCTTTCACAAAAAATTGTTTCTTTTTTTAAAATTTTACCAATTTCATAACCAATAATAACTCCACCCATTGCCGGAGCTAAAATCAAATCTATAGATTTAAATTTTTTTTTAATTTTTTTTGCTAATGAATTACAAATATCTTTTGCCAAATGTGGAAAACTTAAAAGTTTGGCACATTGAATATATTTAGGTGAATGCAAACCTGATGATAGAACAAAATGACCTTCTAAAAGAGCATTAGTTTTTTTTAAAATATTTAAAGATTTTTTGTGTGAAAGCATTTCTTTTTTCCTCATGTCTAATGATTTTAAATTTAATATCTTTTTGTTTTAGCTCACTAATAAAATTTGTAAAGTTTTTCAAGTCTCTAATAATAAGGTTAAATCTGAAGTTAATATAATCTTTAGTTTTTTCTTTCATCTCTACACTGGATATATTCAGTTTATGAGAGCCTAATGATGTGGTTATTTCACCAAGTTTACCAGGTTGATCTGGGAGAGAAATCCAAAGTGTTGTATTGTATTTTTTTATTCTTTCCTCTTTTTGTTCACCTTTAGAATGCCAGTATCTTCTAATAGCAGCTCTTGCTTTTCCAGTTTTTGTAATTGGTATCCAATGCAATGATGGTGATTTATTTTTAGAGGTTATGATTTCAACTACGTCACCGTTATAAAGTATGTTTTGTAATTCACTGTCATTACCGTTAATTTTACAAGATATTGCATGATCGCCAACTTTTGTATGAACAGCATATGCAAAATCTATTGGTGTTGCATCTTTTGGCAATTTGATAACTAAGCCTTTTGGTGTAAAGCAAAAAACATTTTCTTGAAACATTTGTAGTTTTGTATACTCAAAAAAATGTTCAGGGTTTTCATTTTTACCAATAATTTCCACAAGGTCGGCTAACCAGTCATATTCTTTCCATGTTAATGAATCAAATTTTTCAGATGATTTATATTTCCAATGGGATGCAATACCTCTTTCTGCAAATTCATGCATTGGCATAGTTCTTATTTGAATTTCAATAGGTCTTCTATTTGGACCTATCACAGCTGTGTGCAATGACTGATAATTGTTTATTTTTGGTGATGATATATAATCTTTAAATTTTCCTGGTATACAATTCCAGTGTTGATGAAAAATTCCTAATGCTTTATAGCAATCTTCTCCACTATTAAGAATAACTCTAAATCCAATTATGTCTGTAATTTGCTCTAATGATGTTCTTTTTTTTTGAACTTTTCTCCATATAGAAAATGGAGTTTTTTCTCTTCCAAAAATTTCAGCATTAATCTTATGTTCGTTTAAAAGCTCACTTAATTGTAAAGAAATAGAATTAAAACTATTTACTTTGTCTTCTTTAATTTCGTCTAATCTTTTTTTAATAAGTTCACGTGCTTCATTATTCAAAACTTTAAATGATAAGTCTTCAAGTTCATCTCTAATTCTATGCATGCCCATTCTATCTGCTAAAGGAGCATAAATTTCCATTGTCTCTCTCGCTATACGTTCTTTTTTTTCAACTTTAGATATAGCATCAATAGTTCTCATATTATGTAAACGATCTGCCAGCTTTACAAGTAATACTCTTATGTCTTTTGATGTAGCTAAGATTAATTTTCTAAAGTTTTCTGCTTTAGATGATGATGTTGCTTGGTTTTCAAAAACAGAAATTTTGGTTACACCATCTACAAGATTAGCAATCTCTTCTCCAAATTCATCTTTAATATTTTCATAAGTTGCGTGAGTATCCTCAATCGTATCATGTAAAAGCCCTGTAACAATAGTAGCACTGTCTAACTCTAGCTCACTAAGTATTGAAGCAACAGCTATAGGGTGATTTGAATAAGGATCACCTGAATCACGTTTTTGGTTTTCATGAGCTTTAACAGCATAATTATATGCTTTACTTAATTTTTCTGGATTTAAAAATTTATTATAAGTTTTAACTTTATTTATTAACTCTTCTGAATTAATCATTTTTAACTATAACATCAATTTATATTTGTTTAATAGATCTTAAATCTTTAATTGATAAAGAATTAATTAAATTTACTATATTAATCTTAGATTCTGGATGCTTCCAACTTCTGTTTATCTCAAATAATGGTAACAATACAAAATTTCTCTTGGTCATCTCTGGATGAGGTATTATTAATTTGTCACTATTTATATTCAAAATTTTTTTATCATAATCAATTATATCAATATCACATGTTCGTGGAGCATTTTTTTTTAGTCTAACCCTGCCTAATTTTAATTCAATATTGTTACAAATTTCTAATAATTCTAAAGGTGTTAAGATTGTCTCGATTTCTATTACAATATTTATGAAACTTGGCATTAAAGGATTTGGCCAAGATTTTGATAAATAGTGAGATGAAACTTTTTTTATCTTAATTTTATTTTTCTTAAGTTCAGACAAGGCTATATGAATGTTGGTAATTTTATTACCTAAATTTGATCCTATTGCTAAATATGATTGTTTAACTTGATTTTCTAATATGTCTTGCTTTTTCACGATTCCAGTCTCTATTTTTTTTAGTAGCTCTTTTATCAAATTGTTTTTTACCTTTTGCTACTGCTATTTCTATTTTAGCTTTTCCTTTTTTAAAATACATCTTTGTTGGAACAAGTGTAAAGCCATCCCTCTGCATTTTACCAATTAATTTGTTAATTTCCTTTTTGTTTAATAATAATTTTCGTTCATCTGTTGGATTGTGATTTGAATAACTGGCTTGCTTAAATGCAGCGATATGAGAGTTAATTAAAACTATTTCACCGTCTTTCTCTACAGCATAAGAGTCTGCAATATTAACTTTTCCATCTCTAATTGATTTAATCTCAGACCCTTTAAGAACTATCCCAGCTTCAATTAAGTCTTCAAAAAAAAAATTAAAACTTGCTTTTCTATTTAAGCAAATAATTTTTAAACCAGGATTGGCTTTCTTGTTCATTAGAGTAGATTTGCTGATACTAAAGCTTCTTTAACAATATCCTTAGTTGGGTCTGTAACTTTAACTAAAGGTAATCTAACCTCATCATCACAAAGACCCAGAAGTTTTGCGGCATATTTAACAGGGCTTGGATTGCTTTCTATAAACATTGAGCTGTGAATGGGTTGTAAAATTTTATCTGATCTGATTGCTTCAAGCTTGCTTTCATTATTTTCTATTTTTGAGGCTTTTTGAAAATCAGAACATAACTTAGGAGCAATGTTAGCAGTTACACTTATAGAGCCTACCCCACCTCTGTTATTAAATTCTAAAGCGTTATCATCATTACCTGTTAGTTGAACAAAATCAGTTCCCATTTTATCTTTTTGTTGATTAACTCTATCTAGATCACCAGTTGCATCTTTAACACCAACAATATTTTTCAATTCAAATAATCTAGCCATTGTATCAACAGACATATCAATTACAGATCTTCCAGGAATATTATAAATTATAATTGGTATCCCACATTTATCGTTTATTGCTTTATAATGTTGATATAAACCCTCTTGAGTTGGTTTGTTGTAATATGGAGTTACTATTAGAGCCGCATCTGCTCCCGCTTTTTCTGCATGAGTTGTTAAAGAAATTGCTTCTTTAGTCGAATTAGAGCCAGTGCCAGCAATAACTATATTTTTTCCATTGCTTTCTTTAACACATAAATCTATTACTTTTTGATGTTCATCATGGCTTAATGTTGGCGACTCACCTGTTGTCCCAGCAGGAACCAAGCCGTTTGTACCGTTTGATATTTGAAAATGAATTAGCTTAATATAAGCCTCAACATCTAGCTCATTATTCTTAAACGGGGTTATTAAAGCAACATTTGATCCTTTGAACATAAATACTTATAACATAGTTTAAAGATTCATTTAGTAAATTTATGCCCAGAAAGATAATTTTTTTTATAAAATCACTATTATTAAGTTTGGTAATTATAGGGAATATATTTGCTGCTGAAATATCAATAATTCCTTTAAAAAAACCTATTTTAGATGAAGAAGTTAAGAAGCAAAAGATATCTCAAGGGATCCTTAAACCTAAACCTAAACCATCACAAAAAAAAGAAGAAGTCAAAATCGTAACAGTCAAAAAAAATAAAAAAAAAATTAATTTTCTCATTCCTAAAAGTAAGCCATTAATAGTTAAAAGTGAAAAATCTGTAGTTCAAAAAAGATCAAAATACTACAGCCAAAAAGACTATGATATTGCAAAAAAATCTATCCAGGCAATGGAAAAAAGTCAATGGACAACTGCATTGAAAAATTCAAAAAATGCTAAAGATAAATCCATATATAATTTTATACAATGGAGACATTTATTAACAACAGGAAACCAAGCTACGTTTTATGACTACATGACTTTTATACAAAACAATAAACACTACCCAAGAATAAGTAGAATAAAATATTTAGCAGAACAAAAACTTTCAACGGATAAAATTTCTCCTAAAAAAATTATTAATTGGTTTGGAGTTGATGAGCCCTTAAGTGGCTATGGTATGCTGGTATTAGGTGAAAGCTTTATACAAACTGGAGATAATGAAAAAGGAATTGCTTTAATTAAGAGAGGCTGGATTACAGCAGAACTTTCTAGAGCTAGCATGAAATCTTTAAGTAAAAAATATAGAAAATATTTAGACTCAAAAGATTATATAAATAGAGCTGATTATTTAGCATGGGAAAATAAATATTGGGATTTAAAAAGAATGCTTCCTTATTTACCTAAAGATTATCAACTACTTTATACAGCTAGACAAATTTTGATGAGTAAATCTTATGGTGTTGACCAGGCAATAAAAAATGTTCCACAAAAATTCAAAAATGATGCTGGTCTCAATCATGATCGACTTAAATGGAGAAGAAAAAGAGGCAGAATTGATAGTTCACTTGAAATATTGTTTTCAATTAAAAATAATAAAGATTATCTAGTGAGACCAGATAAATGGTGGGTTGAGAGAGCAATCATGACACGAGCTCTTATTTATAAAAATAAATATGAGACAGCTTATAAAGTTGCTAGCCAACACTCACTAGATAAAGGATCAGAGTTTGCTGAGGCTGAATGGTTGAGTGGTTGGATTGCATTAAGTTTTTTAAATGACCCTATTTTAGCAGTTGACCATTTCAATAACTTTTATCAAAACGTTAGCTACCCTATAAGTTTGGCAAGAGGCGCTTATTGGCTTGGTAGATCTTATGAAAAAATTGGTGATAAACGACAATCAGAAGATTGGTATCGTGAAGCAACAAAATATCTAACAACTTACTATGGTCAATTAGCCTTTTTAAAAATCAACCCTAGTCAAAATTTTGAACTTGAAGAACAAGCTGATGTTGAAGATGACTATCGAAAATATTTTTACAATAAAGAGCTTGTAAAAATTACACATCTTTTAAATGAATTAAATAAAGATAAATATACCAAAAATATACTGAGACATTTGGCTAATGACAATATTGCAAGTGGAAGTGAGATTTTAGCAGCTGAGCTTGCTACAAATATATCAAGATACGATTTTGCGATCCAAATATCAAAGTTAGCCTCATATGAAAAAAGATTTCATAATACTTTTAATTATCCAATTATAAGTGTCCCCCAGTATGTTAATGGCAGAAAAATACCTGAAACAGCTTTTATACTTTCTCTTATAAGACAAGAAAGTGAATTTGACATGAGAGCAAACAGTCATGTTGGTGCACAAGGTTTAATGCAAATAATGCCCTATACGGCTAAGCTAGTTGCTAAACAAGCAAAACTTCCATATTCAAAATCAAGGTTAACTTCTGATCCTGAATATAATATTAATCTAGGCTCTCATTATATAGCTGGTTTAATTTTACAATATGATGGTGCCTACCCTTTTGCTACCGCAGCATATAATGCCGGTCCTAAAAGAGTTAAACACTGGAAAAAAATAAACAAAGATCCTCAAAAAAAACAAATTGATTTTGTAGACTGGGTTGAATTAATTCCATTTAAAGAAACTCGTAACTATGTTCAACGTGTTATGGAAAACTACAATGTTTACAGATATATCTTGGAAAAAAAGCCTATTAAAATTAAAGACTTTTTTAAAGATCAGCCTTTATTTTAATGGCGGAAGAGGAGGGATTCGAACCCTCGGTACAAGTTTCCCCGCACGGTCATTTAGCAAACGACTGGTTTCAGCCTCTCACCCACTCTTCCACTGCGACATTGATATAACCGATTGTATTGAATATTCAATATTTATAAAGTAATTCTTGAATAATATTATGAAAAATAAGTATTCAATATTCTCATTAGTCAAAAATGCTTTTTCCTATCATGAAAATTGGCAAAAAGCCTGGAAAGATCCCACTGTAAAAAAAGAATATGATGCAGTTATTATTGGTGGTGGTGGTCATGGTTTGGCAACTGCTTACTATTTAGCAAAAAAACATAATATGACAAATATTGCGGTAGTAGAAAAAGGCTGGATTGGTGGTGGTAATACAGGAAGAAATACTACGATTATAAGATCTAATTATTTATGGGATGCTAGTGCTGGTCTTTATGATCATGCTTTAAAATTGTGGGAAGGTTTATCTCAAGAAATAAATTACAATGTAATGTTTAGTCAAAGAGGTGTGATGAATCTTGCACATAACTTACAGGATGTTAGAGATTTAAAAAGACGAACACATGCTAATAGATTAAATGGCATAGACGCAGTTTACTTAAGCACAGAAGAAGTCAAAAAATTTTGCCCTATTATTAATACCTCACAAGATATTCGATATCCTGTACTGGGTGGAACTTTACAAAGAAGAGCTGGTACCGCAAGGCATGATGCTGTTGCTTGGGGGTATGCTAGAGGTGCAGATGAAATGGGTGTAGATATAATTCAAAATTGTGAAGTTAAAGGAATTAAAAGAAATGGTGATGAAGTAGAAGGTATTGAAACAACCAAAGGTTTTATAAAAACTAAAAAAGTTGGAGTAGTTGCTGCTGGTCATTCAAGTGTGCTAGCAAACATGGCAGGTTTAAGATTACCTTTAGAAAGTAAACCTCTTCAAGCTCTAGTTTCA
The DNA here is from genome assembly GCF_059417905.1 of Candidatus Pelagibacter sp. PS_23. NCBI lineage: Bacteria > Pseudomonadati > Pseudomonadota > Alphaproteobacteria > Candidatus Pelagibacterales > Candidatus Pelagibacteraceae > Candidatus Pelagibacter > Candidatus Pelagibacter sp. PS_23. Next base: position 621,055 of record NZ_CM182071.1, read on the forward strand.
GAACCAGTTAAACCTATTATTGATACAGTAGTGATGTCTAACGCTGTACATGCATATGTTAGTCAGTCTGACAAAGGTGAGCTAGTAATAGGTGCAGGCACTGATGATTATGTTTCTTATTCACAAAAAGGTAGTCACGATATTGTTGAGGGAACATTAAATGCAATCTTAGAACTTTATCCAATTTTTAGTAGAATGAGAATGCTTCGACAATGGGGTGGAATTGTAGATATCTGCCCAGATGCTAGTCCTATTATTAGTAAAACGACGATAAAAGGTTTGTACTTTAATTGTGGCTGGGGAACTGGTGGATTTAAAGCAACACCTGGATCAGGTGATTTATTTGCTCACACAATCGCAAATGATGAACCACACAAACTAAATGCTGCATTTAATTTAAATAGGTTTATCAGTGGAGACCTTGTTGATGAACATGGTGCAGCGGCGGTAGCTCATTAATGTTTTTAATTACTTGTCCTTTTTGTGGTGAACGAGAACAAAGTGAATTTAAAGCTGGTGGTGAAGCTCACATTGAAAGACCTAAACAACCCACAGAATTAAGTGATGATGAATGGGCAGAATACTTATTTATGAGAAAAAACATTAAAGGAATTCAATTTGAAAGATGGAACCATGCTCACGGATGTAGAAAGTGGTTTAACATGGTGAGGGATACTTCAAATGACCAAATTAAAGCTGTTTATAAAATGGGTGAAAAACCTCCTATAAAATAATTTAATGCTAAAAAATTTAAGAGTTACAACTAGTAAATATATTGATGAAACTTCCAGAGTTTCTTTTAAATTCAATGGAAAATCTTATTTTGGATACAAAGGTGATACCCTTGCCTCAGCTTTGCTAGCTAATGGTATTCATTTAGTAGGAAGAAGTTTTAAATATCATAGGCCACGAGGAATAATGACTTCAGGATCTGAAGAGCCTAATGCAATTGTACAGGTTAATAACAACACAGCACTAACAGAACCCAATGTTAGAGCAACCGAACTAGAAATCTATCATGGGCTTGAGGCAAACAGTCAAAATTGTTGGCCTAGTGTTAACTTTGATATTGGAGGTATAAATAATTTCTTATCCCCACTTCTGCCTGCTGGTTTTTATTATAAAACATTTATGTGGCCTGCTAATTTTTGGGAAAAGTATGAATATGTTATAAGACATTCAGCAGGACTAGGAAAATCTCCAACAGTGCCTGATCCTGACATATATGATCATAAATACATTCACTGTGATGTTTTGGTTATCGGAGCTGGCATTAGTGGAATTATAGCTGCAAAAACTGCAGCAAAAAATAATCTTAAAACATTATTACTTGATGAAAAAAATGAAATCGGAGGATCTACAATTTTCCAAAATTCAGATCATATAAAAATAAACGATCAAAATTCTTCTGTTTGGTTAGAAAATGAAATTAATGAATTAAGAAATATTGAAAACCTAGAAATTAAAACAAGAACTAGTGTTGCTGCTTATCATGGATATAACTATTTATTAGCTAGAGAAAATTTAACTGATCACCTTCCTAAAAATGAAAAAAATAAAAAAGTAAGACAAAGATTATTAAAAATTAGAGCTAAAAAAGTTATTGTTGCTACTGGTTCTTTAGAGCGACCTCTGGTATTTAATAATAACGATAGACCTGGTATTATGCTTTCATCTGCAGTTAAAAAGTATGCAGATTATTATGGTGTTGCAACTGGTCAAAAAAATATATTTCTTACTAATAATGACACAGCTTATGAAAGTGCAATTTCATTACAAAAAAAAGGTATTAAAGTTGAAGCAATCATAGATATTAGAAAGCAATCTAAAACTGCATTTACTAAAGAAGCTGACGATTTAGGGATTAAAGTTTATAGATCACACACAGTTGTAAATACTGAGGGTTATAAAAGAATTAATAAAATTACAATAATGGAATTGTCAGAAGATGGTCAATCTTTTGCAAATCCAGAAAAAATAGAACTTGATTGTGATTGCCTAGCAATTGCAGGTGGATGGACGCCAGCCGTTCATTTGTTTACTCAATCAGGAGGTAAATTAAAATTTAGAGAAAAAGATCAAGTATTTATTCCTGATATATATTCATCAGCTCAAATTAGCATTGGTTCTTGTAATGGTGATTTTGATTTAGATGATGTTATAAAAAATTCTACAAAATCTTTAAAAGAATTTTTAAATATAAATGAAACTGAATTTGACAATTTAGAAATAAATTGTCCTAAAGATAATAAGATTAGAAATATTTGGCTACTTCCATCCGATAAAGTTTTAGGAAAAACAAAACCTTTCGTAGATTATCAAAATGATGCAACTGCAAAAGATATTAAACTTGCTCTAAGAGAAGGTTTTAGATCGATTGAACATGTAAAAAGATATACAACAACTGGAATGGGTACCGATCAAGGAAAGCTTGGTAATATGCATGCCCTTGGTATTATTGCAGAAACTGCTGGTGTTAAGATGGGTGAGCTTGGAACTACAACGTTTAGACCTCCTTACACTCCATTAACATTTGGAACAATTGTTGGACGAAATGTTGGTGAATATTTTGATACATTTAGAAGAACGCCAATGAATGACTGGCACATAGAAAATAAAGCTGAATTTGAAAATGTTGGTCAGTGGAAAAGAGCTTGGTACTATCCAAAAAATAATGAAACAATGCATGAGGCCGTTCAAAGGGAAAGTAAAGCTGCAAGAAATAGCGCTGGTATATTAGATGCTTCAACTCTTGGTAAAATTGATATTCAAGGAACGGATGCTTCAGAATTTTTAAACAGAGTTTATACAAATGCTTGGTCAAAACTTGCCATTGGAAAATGTCGTTATGGTTTAATGCTTAATGAAGATGGTATGGTTTACGATGATGGGGTCACAACTAGACTTGATGAAAATCATTATATTATGACCACAACAACAGGTGGTGCTGCAAACGTATTAGGAAAACTAGAAGATTACCTACAAACTGAATGGCCTGAACTAGATGTGTATTTGTCATCTGTAACGGATCATTATGCAACAGCTAGCATCTGTGGGCCTAATAGTAAAAAAATTCTTAATAAATTAATACCTGATCTTGATCTTTCAGATGAAAGCTTTCCACACATGTCATTCAAAAATACAAAAATTGGCAATATTAAATGTAGAATTATGCGTATTAGTTTTACTGGTGAACATAGTTATGAAATTAATATCCAAGCTAACTATGGTGAAGACTTATGGAAAAAATGCATGGAAGCAGGTAAAGAATTTAACATCACTCCTTATGGCACTGAGACAATGCACTTATTAAGAGCAGAAAAAGGATTTATTATTGTTGGCCAAGATACGGATGCAACGATGACACCTATAGATTTACAGATGGATTGGATTGTTAGTAAAAAGAAATATGACTTTATTGGTAAAAGATCTCTTTATAGATCTGACACCATGAAAGAAGATAGAAAACAATTAGTAGGTTTACTGACAGATAATCCAAGTGAAGTTTTAGAAGAAGGAGCTCAAATAGTTGCTGACACTAGTTTAAAACCAGTTGAAATGCTAGGTCATGTAACTTCAAGTTACTATAGCCCTAATTTAAATAAATCAATTGCCCTAGCAGTAGTTAGAGGTGGAAAAAATATGCTAGGTCAAAAATTATTTATCCCAATGGAAAATAAAAATATTAATGTGACGATTGTTGATCCTGTTTTTTTTGACAAAGAAAATTTGAGGTTAAATGCTTAATTATAAAACTTCTATTAAAGGGGATATAACATATTCTGATTTAGAAATTAAAGAAATCAAACCTATTATGAAATTAATCATAAGAGGTAAAACAAAAGATTTTATTACTGCAGTAGGTAAAAATCTTAATATGGTTTTACCCACTGAGGCTAATACGTCTACATCAGCAGAGAAATTAACTGCATTTTGGTTAAGTCCCGATGAATGGATGTTAATATCAAATGAAACTGTGAGTGAGGAAAGTAACACTTATCAAGTTGAAGATGAATTAATTAAAAATATATCTAAAGTTAAATTGGGCGCTGTAACTGATGTTAGCGACCAATTTGTAATGTTAAATATCAAAGGTGGTAAGGTTTTTGATTTATTTGCTACAGGTTCCCCTTTCAATTTTAATGATTTTAAAACAAAAAAAGGACCAGTTGTTCAAACAATATTATCTCATATTGATGTAATTATTCATCATAAAGAGATTAATGAGGTAAATTTATTTGTTAGAAGGTCTTTTTCTGAGCATTTACACTCTTGGTTGAGTGATAGTGCGTCAAGGTTATAAGCTTATATTTATTAAAATTATTGTTATAAAAAGTTTATGAAAAAAATACTTCTTGTGGTGCTATTAGCACTTTTACCCTTCTCTCTTAACGCAGAATCAAAACTTGATCAGATTTTATCCTCTGGTGAGTTAAAAGTTGGAACAACAGGCGACTGGGATCCAATGACCATGAAAGATCCTGCTACAAATAAATATAAGGGATTTGATATTGATGTCATGCAAGAATTAGCAAAAGATATGGGTGTGAAAATTACCTTTGTACCAACTGAATGGAAAACAATTGTTTCAGGAATTACCGCAGGAAGATATGATATTTCCACAAGTGTCACTAAAACTCCAAAAAGAGCAGAAGTTGCTGGATTTACAGATTCTTATTACAAGTATGGAACTGTTCCATTGGTACTTAAAAAGAATTTAAAAAAATATTCAACATGGAAATCTTTAAACAATAAAGATGTAACGATTGCTACAACACTTGGGACTTCTCAAGAGGAAAAAGCTAAAGAGTTCTTTCCTTTGTCTAAATTACAATCAGTTGAGTCACCTGCAAGAGACTTTCAAGAAGTATTAGCTGGTAGAGCTGATGGAAACATTACAAGTTCAACAGAGGCTAATAAATTAGTTGTCAAGTACCCTCAATTAGCAATTGTTCCTGATGGAGAAAAAAATCCTGCCTTTTTAGCAATGATGGTTAGTAAAAATGATCAAGTTTGGAATGATTATGTAAATGAGTGGATCAAAAGTAAAAAATCCTCTGGTTTCTTTAATAAACTACTCGCTAAATATAATTTAAAAAGCTTATAAAAAATTAGATATTAATCTCTAATTCATTATAACTTTAAGAGTGAAAAATTTACTTTTTTTACTTTTAATTTTACCCCTTACCTCTTGTAGTGGTCAGGAATTGGGTTGGTTTATTCTATCACCTAACAATGTTGAAGGTTTAACAAACCTAAAATTTTTATTAAGTGGTTTAACTACAACTATTTATATTTCAGTAGTATCTATAATTATATCTGCAATTTTAGGGTTTATCGTTGCAATTCCTTCTTTAGCTAAGAATAAATTTTTAACATACATAAATATTGGATATGTGGAAATTGTAAGAGCAATACCGTTACTTGTTTTAATATTATGGATTTATTATGGTTTACCTATAATGACTGGATTAAGTTTCAGTCCATTTGTGTCTGGAATAATTGCGCTGGCAATAAGTGAAAGTGCTTTTCAAGCAGAAATTTTTAGAGCAGGAATAAACTCAATTAAAAAATCACAATGGGAAGCAGGCTCATCACTGGGTTTAACTTTTTATAAAAGGTTAAGATTAGTAATTCTTCCACAAGCAATTAAAAATATCCTTCCTGCATTAGGCAACCAGTTTGTATATGTATTAAAAATGTCTTCATTGGTATCAATTATAGGTATTGGTGACTTAACAAGAAAAGCAAATGAATTAGTTGTGTCAACCTATAGACCATTAGAAATTTATACATTTTTAATCTTGGAATATTTAATTTTGATATTAATTGTTTCTTTCATAGTAAGAAAATTTGAAAAAAAACTTAAACAAGATGGTAATAATTAATGAGTAATTTAGACTATGATGTTGAACTAAATGATGGTGTTATTACTTTTAAAAACATTAATACTACACTTGGTTTTGTTCGGTATAATGAGACAGCCGAAGTGGAGTATATTTTTGTTAACCCCATGTTTAGACGTCAAGGACTTGCTAAAAAACTATTAAGTATCGTTGAGGAAAAAACTAAAATCAAACCCACACCTCAAGACCCAATCAGTCCTTTAGGTGAAAAGCTCTTTAAAATTAATAAACAAGAGATTAACTAGAATTTTGGGCACCTGTTAACAGAACTACCCTATTAGCTTTAATTTTTCTTAGATTTTCTGTAATCCCAAGGATAATCAAATTCCATAGACCACATACCTATTTTATTAATTCTTGCATAATCTTCATCAGATACAAATTTTTTTGAATACCTTCTATAGGCAAATGCATAACCACTTCTAACTAAATAACTTGATAAGCTTTCGTTATTAACAAAACATTCAGCCAGTGTTCTTTTGTATTGATCTTTTCCTTCACTAATACATTCAACGCTATTGTTTGAAATTTTATCAATAAGGATTTGTTTTGCTGTAATTCCACAAGGATCCTTAGCTCCTTCGTTAAGGCAAGTTTGTTTTAATTCAGGTGTATCTATCCCTGTAAATCTAATTTTTTCTCCATTAAGATGAATTGTGTCTCCATCTACAATTTTAATTGTTTGAGATTTGACTTGGTTAATAGTTAAAATAAATATTAGTGCGGAAACACTAATAAGAAAAATGGCTTTTTTTTTGTTTAAAAACATTATTTAAAAAATATCCAATAAAGATGATTACTGCAATACCCATAAACCAATTGGTTGCCATGATGGTATAAAAAATATCCGCATAATCTCCTCCTCTAATATTAATTACATACCATAATGATAAGAACGGAAATGCAGTTAACCTTAGAACGCTTAAGTAAAGACTATAAATTGGTTTTTTAAGTGCCTGAAAGACTGCTGTTGTAATAAAGAATACTGGGTAAATAGGAGCTATTAATGCAGCAACTTTTAAATATATAGCACCATGATAAATAGCTTCTACATTATCTGTAAACTGAGATACAAAAAACTCTGCACCGAAGAATAAAACCACACCTGCTACGGCCATAAACGATGATCCAAAAAATAATGCCTTAGTATAAAGCTCTCTAATACGGTTATAATTTTTAGCACCAAAGTTTTGTCCACCGATAGAAAGTACTGCTGTATTTAAACCAATTACTGGAAGTAAGAAGACTTGCTCAACTCTTAAAGCTGCACCATAGCCTGCTGTTGCAAGATCACCAAATTGTCCAATAAAATATAATATGTTAAAAATACCTACTCCAATAAACAACATACTAATCATAATTGGCATTGCTTGTGCGAACAATTCTTTAAGAAGAATAAACTTAGGAATAAAGCATTTAATAGATAAATACTTTCTTAATTTACATGAGTTAATTTTATAGGCTAAATAAATAGTACCAATAGATTGAGCGATAACAGTTGCTATTGCAAGGCCACCTATACCATAAGCTGGAACAATTCCGTATCCCCAGATAAATAATGGGTTTAAAAAAATATTTAAAAAGAAGCTAAAGATAAGAACATTTCTATAACTTTTAGTATCTCCCTGTGCATTTAAAGCTCCATTTAAAGAGATTTGGATCATAACTATAAATGTTCCATAAAAAATTATATCTAAATACTCTCTAGTTAAAGCGATACCAGCAGCATCAGAGCCCATAACACTCAAGAGAAAATTAGAGGCGTTTAATCCAAATAAAGTAACTACAATAGAAGTAACCAATGAAAAAATTACTGATTGAGCAATAAATAGTGAAGCTTTATTAATTTTTTTAGCACCTAATAAATTGCCAATACATGAGTTCGTTGCAGCTCCAATACCAACACCAACAGCAATGATAACAAAATATATGGGAAATGACTTAGCAATAGCACCTATAGCTTCTGCAGAAATTCTACCCGCAAACCATGTATCAACTAAATTATAAAATGTTTGAAATAATGAACCAACACTTGCTGGGATAGTTACTTTTCTAAGTAATTCCCAAATTGGATCTTTAGTTAATTTAATGGCTTTGGACAATTATTTTTCCTATTTAAATTCTTTTTGAAATATATGCTTCGATCCAGTCTTTTTAGCAAGGTTTATTTGCTTTTGTCTCATTCGAAATCTCTCTTTTTGAGTTTGAGTTAAATTATCATGACAGTTTACGCATGAAACACCCTCCTCATATTTTTTAGACTTCTTATCTTTTGGTGAAACCGGTTTTCTACATCCACTACACATTGAGTATGTGCCAGTTATTAATCCATGTTTAACACTGATTCTGTTATCAAAGACAAAACATTCCCCATTCCATAAACTTTCCTTTTTCTTAATATTTTTTAAATAATTTAAAATTCCACCTTTTAACTGATAAACATTTTTAAAACCTTTTTTTTCTAAAAATACTGAAGCTTTCTCACATCTTATTCCACCAGTACAAAACATTGCAATTGGTTTTGTTTTTTTTAGTTTATTCAGGTATTTTGGAAATTCTCTAAAATTAGCAACATCAGGATTAACTGATCTTTTAAAGGTACCCACATTATATTCAAATGGTTTTCTTGAATCTAAAACTAATGTGTCTTTATCATTAATTAACTTATTCCATTTTTTAGGATCTATATGATTATTTTTCTTATTTTTTGATGACAAAGAAAGACCCATGGGAACTACTTCTTTTTTAATTTTTACTTTTGGCTTATGAAATGGTTGAAATTTACTTTTTGAAATATTTTCACTATCAAACTTTTTAAAATTCAATATCTTTTTAATCTTGGTGATAGTTGACTTTAGATCGTTAGCTTTTCCTGAGATTGTTGCATTTACTCCTTCCTTAGCTATAATTATTGTTCCTCGAATATTTTTTTTAATCAAATAATCCTGTAGTAAAATCTTATTTTTTTTTAAAGAAGTGAGTTTTTTAAATTTGTAAAAACCAAAAACATCAAACATTATATCACTCTACAAACAGTCATACCGTCACCTAAAGGGACAATGATTTGTTCCACTCTTTTATCGTTTGCAACATAAGTATTAAAATCTCTAATATTTACAGTGAATTTATCTAAATTATCTTCATCAGCGACCTCACCATGCCATAAAACATTGTCTACAATAATCAATCCTCCTTTATATAATAACTTCAGTGATCTTTCATAATATTCTTTATAATTCATTTTATCGGCATCAATAAAAACCATATCAAATTTACTATTCTTTAATTCATCTAAACTATCTAATGCAGGCTTAACAATTGTTTGAATTTTATTATTAAGATTAGCTTTTTTAAAAAAATTTACTGCAATCTTGTTGGTTTCTTTGTCTTTATCTAGCGCTATAAGTTTGCCATCATCTGGTAGTGCTAAAGCTATTGAAAGTGCACTTAACCCAGTAAAAGTACCAATTTCAAGTACATTTTTAATGTTAGAGGTTTTTATAATTAAATGAAGAAAATGACATTGAGATGTTGCAACTTGCATTCTCTTAACATCCCCAAGTGTATTATTGTATTCGATTATTTCTTGCTGGATGGGATTTAACTTTAAACTAAAATTATTTATATATTTTTCAAGCTTTTCAGTAATTCTAATTGCTTTACCCATGGTATTTTAAGTCCTTTGTGTCTACCTATTTTAAGACTATTGAAGTTTTTTCTTTAATATTTCATTTATTAGTTGTGGATTAGCTTTACCACCTGAAACTTTCATTGCTTGACCTACAAAGAAACCAAATAGCTTTTCTTTACCATTCTTATATTCAATAGCTTTTTCTCTATTAGTATCAATTATTTTATCTATTAACGCCTCTAAAGCTTTAGGGTCACTTTCCTGTTTTAAACCTTTTTCTTCAACAATTATTTGAGGATCTATGTCTCCATCAATCATCAATTCAAATATTGTTTTAGCTATTTTTCCAGAAATTGTTCCATTCTTAATTAGATTAATTAACTTTGCTAAATTTTTGGCACTTACTGGGCTTTCAGATATTTCTAAATTTTTATTATTTAAAACAGCAAATAATTCACCTGTAATCCAGTTAACTGCTAACTTCATATCTTTGTTTTTGCCCATTTTAGCAACTACCTCTTCAAAATATTTAGCTGTTTCAATATCTGATACTAAAATTGTTGCTTCGTAAGCAGAGACTTTAAACTCATCAATAAATCTTTTTTTCTTATCGTCTGGTAATTCTGGGATATCTGCTTTAAGTTTTTCAATAAATTCATCTGTTACTTCTAATGGTAATAGGTCTGGATCTGGAAAATATCGATAATCATGAGCATCTTCTTTAGATCTCATAGATCTTGTTTCATTTTTTTTAGTATCAAATAATCTTGTTTCTTGATCAATTGTTTTACCATCTTCAATTAAATCAACTTGTCTATTAGCTTCATAATCAATAGCCATTTGCATAAATTTAATTGAGTTAACATTTTTAATCTCACAACGAGTTCCAAGTTTATCAGAACCTTTAATTCTAACAGAAATATTGACATCAGCTCTTAAAGAGCCTTCCTGCATATTTCCATCACACGTACCAAGGTATCTCATAATAGATCTTAATTTTTTAATATAAGCACTAACTTCATCTGGAGTTCTCATGTCTGGTTTGCTAACAATTTCCATCAAAGCTACACCAGATCTATTTAAGTCAACCAATGTATTTTGTGGGTCCATATCATGAATACTTTTTCCAGCATCTTGTTCTAGGTGTAATCTTTCAATCCCTACTTCTTTTTGGCCATGTGCCATATCAAGAATAACTGTTCCCTCTCCTACTATTGGATACTTAAACTGTGAGATCTGATAACCTTGTGGAAGATCTGCATAAAAATAATTTTTTCTATCAAAAACTGATCTTTTATTAATTTGAGCTCTTAAACCTATGCCCGTTTTAATTGCCTGTTTTACACAGTACTCATTAATAACTGGAAGCATTCCTGGAAATGCAGCATCCACTAAACTTACTTGTGTATTAGGTTCAGCACCAAAGGTAGTTGATGAAGATGAAAATAATTTAGAATTCGATGTAACTTGAGCATGAACTTCAAGGCCGATTACTACTTCATAAACATTATCTCGTCTTTCAATTAAATATTCTGAATTATCTTTAGTCATCTATTTAATCCACCAGTCAGTAATTTTATTTTTAAACTGAATTTTCTCTTCCATAGCATAAGCAATGTTTAAAATATTTTGTTCATCAAAAGCTTTACCAATAATTTGTAGTCCCAATGGATAACCTTTAACATCTATTCCTGCTGGAATTGAAATTGCTGGTAATCCAGCTAAATTCACTGGAACTGTAAATATATCATTTAAATACATTGAAACTGGGTCATTAGTTTTTTCACCAATTTTAAAAGCAGCACTTGGTGTTGATGGGGTTAAAATTGCATCAACTTTTTTATAAGCTTCATCAAAATCGTTTTTTATTAATTTCCTAACTTTTTGAGCCTTTAGATAATAAGCATCATAATAACCAGAGGACAAAACATAAGTCCCAATCATTATTCTTCTTTGAACTTCGCTACCAAAACCTTCAGATCTTGTCTTTTCATACATATCAATAAGGTTTTCACCTTTAGATCTAAAACCATACTTAACACCATCATATCTTGCTAAGTTTGAAGAAGCTTCCGCAGGGGCCACTATATAATAAGTAGGTAGAGCATAGTTTGTATGAGGTAATGAAATTTCTACAATTTCAGCACCACAATCTTTTGCATACTCAATGCCCTTCGTCCATAAATCCTCTATTTCCTTTGGCATTCCATCAACTCTATATTCTTTAGGAATTCCAATTTTCTTACCTTTAATATTATTTGTTAATTCTTTACTGTATTCATTTCTTTTAAAATCAATTGATGTTGAGTCTTTTTCATCATAAGTACTAATTATTTCTTGAAGCAATGCGCAATCTTTTACATCTTTAGACATTGGTCCTGCTTGATCTAATGAAGATGCAAAAGCAACAATTCCATATCGTGAACAACTTCCATAAGTAGGCTTTAATCCAACGGTACCTGTAAATGAAGCAGGTTGTCTAATAGAGCCACCTGTATCAGTTCCAATTGTAATAGGCGTTAAATTAGCTGCTAGAGCTGATGCAGAGCCTCCTGAAGAGCCACCTGGTACTAAACCTTTGTCTATTGGACTTTGTACATTTCCAAAAAAACTAGTTTCATTAGATGAGCCCATTGCAAATTCATCACAATTTAACTTACCAAGTAATATCGCACCTTCATTCCAAATATTTTGAGTAACAGTAGACTCGTATGGTGGAATAAAATTATTTAAAATTTTACTACCTGCTGTAGTTTTAACATCTTTGGTACAAAACAAATCCTTAACAGCTATTGGAACACCCGGAAGTTTTAAATCAAAATTTGGTTTTTGATCAAAACTTTTAGCTTTCAAAAGTGCATTAGAAAAATCTTCTGTTATGTATGTATTTAAATCTCTAGATTTTTCTCCTCTATCAATAAAAGCTTTTGTAGTTTCTTCAGAAGAAATCTTTTTATCTTTAATATTTTTAACTAATTCAGTTAAAGTGAGTGATGTAATATCAGACATTATTCAACAACCCTTGGTACTACAAAAAAATCTTCATTTTCCTCTGGTGAGTTTTTTAATATTTGATCTCTAATATTTTCACTTTTAACCTCGTCGGCTCTTAATTTTAATGTGGTCTCTGCAACAGAAGTTAAAGGCTCAATATTATCAGTATTGAGTTCATTTAATTTTTCAATGAAATCAAATATAGAGTTAAGATCTCCAGCTAATTTATTAGCTTTTGCATCATCAACTGAGATTCTTGATAATTTAGATATATGCTTTATTGTTTTAAGATCAATTGTCATGTGGTAATTAAATATGTCGGCAAACTATCACTTAAGTATAAAATATACAATATGATCACAATTGAAGATTTTAAAATAAAACACACAAATAAGGTGAGATTTATTGGTTTAGATTTAGGGTCTAAAAGAATTGGTGTATCAATTTGTGATGAAAGACAATCCATAGCCACACCCTTTAAAACCATAAACAAAACCAACACAAACGAACTAATTGATGAACTTAAGATAATAATTAAGGATAATAATATTGGTGGAATAATTGTAGGGAACCCAGTTAATATGGATGGCAGTCTAGGTAGATCAGCTCAATCAGTTAATGATGTTGCATCAAATATATCAAAATCTATAGACCTGCCAGTAATTTTATGGGATGAGAGACTTTCAACAGTTGGAGCATTTAATCTATCGAGTTTATTAGACGTTAACGTTTCAAAAAGAGTTAAAACAATTGATCAAAATGCTGCGGCCTTTATTTTACAAGGGGCAATAGACTTTTTAAATAATTAATACTTGCCATAGTGATGGTTAATAGTTATAGAGTTAATTTTAATGGCAACCAAAATAAATAAAGCTATTAAAATCTCTCAAAAACACCTCCTAGGTATTCAAGATCTATCAATTAATGATGTTAATTTTATTTTAGAAGAAGCTAAAAGTTTCATCAAATTAAATCAAAGTAAAAACAAAAGATTAAATGTCTTAAGTGGTAAAACTCAAATTAATTTGTTTTTTGAACCTTCAACAAGAACACAGAGTTCATTTGAATTAGCTGGAAAAAGATTAGGTGCAGATGTTATGTCAATGAATATGGCAAATTCAGCTATTAAGAAAGGTGAAACACTCATAGATACTGCAATGACTTTAAATGCAATGCATCCTGATATAATTGTAATTAGACACCAAGATTCAGGTGCGTGTAATCTTTTATCTCAAAAAGTAAATTGCGCAGTACTTAATGCTGGAGATGGAAGCCGTGAACACCCTACTCAAGCTTTACTAGATGCTTTAACAATTATAAATCGAAAAAAAAAAATTGAAGGTTTAAGAGTTGCGATTTGTGGTGACATAACTCATTCACGTGTTGCAAGATCAAATATTTATCTTTTAAATATGTTAGGTGCAGAAGTTAACATTATTGCACCATCAAATTTAATGCCAAAAGAAATAGAAAAGTTTGGGGTTAATACTTTTACAGATATGAAAAAAGGTTTGAAAGATTGTGATATTGTAATGATGTTAAGGTTACAAAATGAAAGGATGACTAGTTCTTTCTTGTCTTCTAATAGAGAGTACTATGAATATTATGGACTAACTCCAGATAAACTTGCTCATGCAAAAGATGATGCTTTAATTATGCATCCAGGCCCTATGAATAGAGGGATCGAAATTGACACTAAATTAGCAGATGACATTAACAGAAGCGTAATTAAGGAACAGGTTGAACTAGGTGTTGCAGTAAGAATGGCTTGTTTAAAAATATTTTGTGAATAAATGAAAAAACAATACTTTATAAATGCAAATATAATTGACCCTTATAACTCTATCAATGAGAAAGGTGGATTAATTATTGGAGAAGATGGCTTTATTGAAGCTGTTGGTAAAAAAGTAAATACTAATAACATTCCTTCAAGAGAAAAAGTAATAGATTTAAATGGCAAATATATATTCCCAGGTCTAGTTGATATGCGTGTCTTTGCAGGTGAACCTGGTTATGAATATAAAGAAAATTTTAGAACGCTAAGTAACGCAGCTCTTGCAGGAGGTGTTACTTCAGTTGTTACTATGCCTAATACTGACCCAATTATAGATAACGTTTCAATAGTAGATTTTTTAAAAAGACGTGGAAGAGATAAATCTAAAATAAATGTTTTTCCAAGTGCAGCCCTTACCAAAAATATTGAAGGAACTACCATGACTGAATTTGGTCTACTTCAAAGTAGAGGAATAATTGGATTTACTGATGGAGTTAAAACAATTCAAAATACTAGATTAATGTCACGCATAATGAATTCAGCTAAAGACTTGGGTACACTGATCATGCAACACGCTGAAGATTATGATTTATCCAAAAATGGAATGATTAATTCTGGAATTATTGCAACTAAACTTGGATTATCTGGAATACCTGCTGTTGCTGAAAGAATAATTATTGAAAGAGATTTAACGTTACTTGAAAACATTAAATGCAGATATCACATATCACAGATTTCAGCTGCTAAATCAGTAGAAATTATTGAGGAAAGAAAAAATAAAGTTAAATTTACAACAGGTGTCTCCATAAATAATCTTTCATTAAATGAAAATGATATAGGAGATTTTAGAACTTTTTTAAAATTATCACCGCCATTAAGAACTGAAGAAGATAGAATTGCTCTAGTACAAGGATTAAAAGATGAAACGATAGACGTTATTGTATCTGATCACAAACCAGAAGATGAAGAGCAAAAAAGATTAACGTTTGCACAAGCATCTACAGGGGCCTCTGGAATAGAAACGCTTTTATCATTAAGTCTAGAATTATATCACAATGGCTCTGTTAAATTAGAAACTATCATTAAAGCTTTAACATCAAACCCTGCAAAAATTTTAAAAATTGATAAGGGTAATCTTTCAGTGGGCAATGAAGCAGATTTTTGCATTGTTGATATTGACAAGCCATGGGTTGTCAAAAAAGATAAGCTTGTCTCCAAATCAAAAAATACCTCTATTGAAGACAAAAAACTTCAAGGAAAAGTCACCAATACATTTGTAAAAGGTGAAGAATTATTTAAGTTATAATAATGGAATATTTAATTGTTGCATTAAGTTCATATTTATTAGGATCAATACCTTTTGGTTTTATACTTACAAAAATATTTTTAAAAAAAGATATTAGAGATATTGGCTCAGGAAACATTGGGGCAACAAACGCTCTTAGAACAGGCAATAAAACATTAGGCTACGCAACTTTACTACTGGACATAACAAAAGCTGTATTGCCTGTTTTATATGTAAAATTTAATTATCCTGATTACATCTTCATTGCATCATTAAGTGCATTTTTAGGTCATGTTTTTCCAATATGGCTTAAGTTTAAAGGGGGTAAGGGTGTTGCAACATATGTTGGAATATTATTTTCGATAAACATTTTTTTGGGTTTGGTATTTATTATTAGTTGGGCTGTTACATTTCTTATTTCAAAATACTCATCACTTTCATCACTAGTTGGTAGTTTAATGGTGCCAATGTATTTAATAGTTTTTGAAAATTATAATTCAATATTTTTCATAATAATGTTTGTGCTTATATTCTACACGCACAGAGAAAACGTCAAACGATTGAAAAACAAAGAAGAAACTAAGACTAAAATTTATTGATTTGACTATCTAAGTCTTTTAAGTAATTTGTTTAGTAATGAATCTTGTAGTCGTAGAAAGTCCAGCTAAAGCAAAAACTATCAACAAATATCTTGGTGATGATTATATTGTTTTAGCGAGTTATGGTCATATTAGAGACCTTCCCTCAAAAAATGGTTCTGTTGATCCAGAAAATAATTTTAAAATGGAATGGGAAGTCGATAGTTTTTCTAAAAAATATCTTAAAGAAATTACAGATGCAGCTAAGATTTCATCAAAAATCATATTAGCAACTGACCCAGACAGAGAGGGAGAAGCAATTGCTTGGCATGTTAAAGAATATTTAAATGAAAAAAAATTAATTAAAGACAAGCATATAGAAAGAGTTGTTTTTAATGAAATTACAAAAAAAGCTGTTATTCATGGAATTGAAAACCCTCGACAAATAGAGCCATTACTTGTTGATGCCTATATGGCTAGAAGAGCCTTAGACTATTTAGTTGGCTTTAATATATCACCAATTTTGTGGACAAAGTTACCAGGTTCTAAATCTGCTGGTCGTGTTCAGTCAGTTGCCTTAAAATTAATTACAGAACGAGAACATGAAATAGAGCTTTTTGATCCTGAAGAATTTTGGACTTTAAGTATTCAATTCAACGATAGTAATAAAAATTCTATATTAGCAAGTATCACTCAATTGAATGATAAAAAAATTGAAAAATTTTCTTTTAAAAATAAAGCTGAAATTGATAAAGCAATGGAAGAGGTTAAATCTAAGAATTTCAATATAAATGACATCTCTAGCAAAGTTGTTAATAGAAACCCTTCTGGCCCTTTTACTACCTCCACATTACAGCAAGTTTCTTCTGGTAGGTTAGGATTTGGAGCGTCACGTACAATGCAAATAGCTCAAAAACTTTATCAAGGTATAGAAATTGATGGTGAAACTATTGGTCTTATCACGTATATGCGAACAGATGGCACTAACCTGTCCACAGACGCTATAGATACTTTTAGAAAATATATAAAAAATGAATTTGGTGATGAATATGTTCCAGATAACGCTGCAAGTTACTCTGGAAAAAAAGCTAAAAATGCTCAAGAAGCACATGAAGCAATTAGACCCACAGATATAATGCGAGCACCAGATACAGTTAAAAAATACCTAAGTCCAGATCAGCATAAATTATATGATTTAATTTGGAGTAGAGCCCTATCCTCTCAAATGAAACCCGCTCAATTTGATAGAAATACTATAACGATAACTTCGGATGATAATGGAACAATTTGTAAAGCTAGTGGATCTGTTATTAAATTTGATGGCTTTTTAAAAGTTATGAAAGATACTAAAAAAGATGATGATGAAGATATCCTTCCTGAAATGAACAAGGGTCCAGTTAATATAGAATCTCTATTAGATGAACAGCATTTTACACAGCCACCACCAAGATATTCAGAAGCTAGTTTGGTTAAGAAATTAGAAGAATTAGGTATTGGAAGACCTTCAACATATGCAAGTATAATATCTGTTATATCTACTAGAGGATATGCGGAAACAATTAATAAAAGATTTCACCCAACTGATCGTGGTAAATTAATTTCTGCTTTTCTTGAAAAGCTTTTCTCTAAATATGTTGACTATAATTTCACTGCAAGTTTAGAAAATCAACTTGATGATATTACTACCGGGAAGGAAGGATGGATAAAAGTTCTAGAGTTATTTTGGAAAGACTTTAATCAAAACGTATCTGACGTTAAAGAGAAAAGAACTAGGGAGGTTTTAGATCTATTAAACGATAGTCTAGGAAGTTTAATTTTTGAAAGAGATACAGAAGGAAATATTAATAGACAATGCAAGTTATGTAACGGTGGATCATTAAGTTTAAAAAATAGTTTTAGAGGTGGTGCTTTTATTGGTTGCTCAAATTATCCAGATTGTAAATTTACCAGACCCCTGTCTAAAGCAAAAGCAGCTGCTCAATCTCAATTAGCTGAACCAAAATTTATAGGTAAGCATGAAAATGGAAATGACATGTACCTTAAAAATGGAAGGTTTGGTCCCTACTTACAGTATGAAAAAATTGAGGAAATAAAAGATGAGATTATAATTGAAACAAAAAAGAAAAAAAAAACAAAAAAAAAAAGATAGAAAAAGAAGATAATAATTTAAGAAATGTCTCAATACCTAAAGGAATTACATTAGATAGCGTGGATCTTGATAGAGCTAAATTTTTATGCTCATTACCAAAAAGTTTAGGCATTAACCCTGAAAATCAGAGAGATATAATATTAAACTCAGGAAGATTTGGCCCATATTTGAAATGTGAAAACAAATCAGCAAGGATTGAAAATGTTGAGGAGATCTTCTCAATTGGGCTTAATAGAGCAATAACTCTAATAGCAGAGGCTAAACCTGGTAGAATGTCTGCATCAATTATAAAAGATCTAGGAGAGCACCCTGAAGACAAAAAACCTGTTAGAGTAATGAAAGGACAATATGGGCCTTATATTAAATATAAATCTCTTAATGCAACAATTCCAGAGGAAAAAGACCCTTTAGAACTTAATATGGAAGAAGCTTTAATATTAATTGAGAAAAGAAAAGAATACGATAAAAATAAAAAAGTTAAAAAAAAGAAAAAGAAATGAAAAAAATAATATTTATAACATTAATTACATCAGCACTTATGTCTAATGCTATGGCTGAAAAAATTGATTGTAATCAGTTTGAAAAGGTTAGTGCTAAATACATAGAGTGTTCAGCAAAAAATCTAAAAGAAAAATCTTCAGAACTTAAATTAAAAGCAACGGTTGGAGCTGAAGAACTTAAAGATAAAATAACTACTAATGCTAAAAGTGGAAAAAAGAAATTTGACAAACTTAATTTAAAAGAAAAACTTGTTAAATTTAAAAACAGTAAAACATTAACTGAATTTATGGAGAAATAATCATGTCATATGAAGATAAAATTAAAGAATTAAAGTTAGAACTGCCAGAAGCAAGAGATCCTGTTGGATCATATCTTGCATCAAAACAAATTGGTAAGATGTTATTCATCTCAGGACAAATTTCTACTGCAGCAAATGGAGAATTAATCAAAGGTAAGGTTGGTAAGGATCTAAAAACTGAAGATGGATATGAAGCAGCTAAACGTTGTGGTTTAAACATTATATCTCAAGTTAAAAAAGCTTGTGGTAATGATCTTTCAAAAGTTAAATCTTGTATAAAACTTACAGGATTTGTTAATTCAACAGAAGATTTTACAGAACAACCTAAAGTAATAAATGGTGCTTCAGATTTAATAGTTTCAGTTTTTGGAGACTCTGGAATGCATACAAGAGCAGCTGTTAGTACAAACAGTTTGCCCCTTGGTGTGTCAGTTGAGGTTGATGCTATTTTTGAATTAAATTAATTTCCAATACTAAAATATTTAATTTTATTATCTTTCATTTTATCAGCTGAGTAAATATTTCTCATATCAAAAATTGAGAATTTTTTATTTTTCACATCTTTTTTAAAATTAATATTTTTAAAATCATTCCATTCTGTGTGAATAATGATTAAATCTGATTTTTTAATTGCGTCTTTAATGTTGTTTGAAAAAGTAACATTATTAAATTTTTTAAAATCTAGTTTTTCTCCAGTTGGATCAAAATAATTTATCTTTGCACCTTTTTTAATTAATGCAGGGATCATTGTTAGGCTTGAAGAATCTCTCATATCATCTGTATTGGCTTTAAATGTTACCCCTAAGAAACAAATATTTTTATTTTTTATTTTATTTTTTAAAATCTCGAAAACTTTTTTTAGCATTAGTGATGATCTATTTTCATTTGATTTAATAACACTTTTAATCACTGTTAAATTAGTTTTGAATTTATTTGCAGTGGCTGTAATGGCCTTAGTATCTTTTGGAAAACAAGATCCACCATAAGCAGGACCAGCTCTTAAAAAACGACTGCCAATTCTATTATCAAGGCCCATACCAATAGAGATATCTTCAATGTTAACATTAATTTTTTCACATAAATTGGCTAGCTCATTAATAAAAGTAATCTTTGTTGCTAGAAAAGCATTAGAAGCATATTTTATTAATTCGGCTGCTCTTCGAGACGTATTAACGTATTTTGCACCTTTTGATATCAATGGCGAATAAAGATTTTTTAAAATCTTATTAGATTTTTTATTGTGAGTCCCAATAACTACTCTGTCAGGGTAGGTAAAATCTCTTATAGCATCACCTTCTCTTAAAAATTCAGGATTTGAAACCACTGAAAAAAGTTTTTTTGATACTTTTTTTAAAATAATCTTTTCTATTTCGTCTCCAGTTGTCACAGGTACAGTAGATTTAGTTATAATAATTTTAAATCTTTTAATAGATTTGCTAATTTCTTTTGCAACATTGTATACCTGGCTTAAATCAGCATTATTTCCATTTTTTTTAGTGGGAGTGCCAACACAAATAAAAATAATATCCGATTTTGAAATTGAATCTTTTAAATTTGTGGAGAATCGTAAACGATTATTTTTATAATTTTTAATGAGTAATTCTTCTAAACCAGGTTCATATATTGGGATAATACCATTTTTTAAGTTTTCAATTTTATTTAAATCTTTATCAACACAAATAACGTCATTTCCTAAATCAGAAAAACAAACTCCACTAACTAAACCGACATACCCCGTTCCTATCATGCAAAGTTTCATTGTTTAGAAATCTCCAACGTTGATTTAATATAACCTTTCATTGTTCCACAATCTAAGTATTTACCAGAAAAATTGTGACCAATAAATTGATTATCATCTTCTATTAAAGCTTGGATAGCGTCAGTGATATGAAATTCACCACTTTTACCTGGTTTAAGAGATTTTAATTTAGAAAAAATTGTTTTAGGTAATATATATCTTCCTATTACAGCATTATTAGAAGGTGAAGTTTTTATAGAAGGTTTTTCAACAACATTATTTATAATAAAATTATTTTTATCAATTTTTTTTCTGATGTTGTAGATACCCCACCTAGATACATCATTTTTATTAACCTTCATACTTGCCATAACTGATGCTTTAAATTTATTATGCACGGCAATCATTGACTTAGAGCAGTTTTTTTTAATTATCAAATCATCAGGTAATAACATTAAAAAATATTTATCTGTAATAAATTTTTTAGTCTTGTAGACAGCATCACCAGTTCCTAATGGTTTGTCTTGAAAAACAAATTTAATCATTTTTTTATATTTGAGAATTTTTTTATATTCTTTGATAATTTTTGGATCATTTTTTTTCTTGATAATATCTTTGTAAAATTTATCATTATAAAAATATTTCTTTATCATCAATTTTTTTTTAGAAATAATAAATACAATTTCCTTAATACCAGCCTCAATACATTCTTCGATAATATATTCTAAGCCTGGTTTTCCATTAATAGGTAGAAGCTCTTTAGCAAAAACACTTGTTAGTGGTAGTAGTCTAGTACCAAGACCAGCTAAAGGAATTATAGCTTGTTTAATCATATAAATGTTTTACTTATTAATATTCTTATTACAAATGAAATTAATAAAATTAAAAACTGATTTAATTAAGGCAATTGAGTTAGATAGAAGATTAGGTTTTGTCCCAACAATGGGTAGTTTGCACGAAGGTCACAAAACATTAATAAAAACATCACAAAAAAACTGCAAAAAAACATTAGTCAGTATTTTTATTAATCCAACTCAATTTAATAATAAAAAAGATTATAAAACATACCCAAAGAATTTAAAGCAAGATTTGAGTTACCTTAAAAAACTTAAAGTTGACTATGTATATTTGCCAACCATTAAACAAATTTATTGGAAAAAAAATAATGAAATTAAACTAAATAAATCACAAAAAATATTATGTGCAAAATTTAGAAAAGGACATTTTGAAGGTGTACTTAATGTTTTAGATCGTTTTATTGAATTAATTTCTCCACAAAAAATGTTTATGGGAGAAAAAGATTTTCAACAATTTTTCTTGGTTAAAAACTATATTGAAAATAAGTACAATACCAAAGTTCACGTATGTAAAACAGTCAGAGAAAAAAACAAACTAGCTTTATCTTCCAGAAACTCTTTATTAAATAAGAAAAGTTTTATTAATTCAGGAATAATTGCAAAAAAATTATTATCTTTAAAAAATGAAATTAAGAAAAACAAAAAAAATTACAAAAAAATGATATTTTATTTAAAGGAAGAGCTATCTAAAAATTTTGATATTAAAATTGAATATTTGGAATGTAGAAACACACATAATTTAAGCACAAATATTATGAACAAACCTTTTAAACTTTTTGTGGCCTACTTTATTAATAACGTACGTTTAATTGACAATTTTTAGAGAAAATAAGCACTAACACCAAGAAATGAAACAAAACCTATAACATCAGTAATAGTTGTTACAAACACACTTGATGCAATAGCAGGATCAATATCCATTTTTTTTAAAGTTATAGGTACTAAAATTCCAAATAAACCTGCAACAATCATCGTAACTATCATTGACATAGAAATTATTAAAGAAAGTAGAGAATCTTGAAACCAAACTTGAACTACTAAAGCACTTATTATTGCAAATATGATACCATTTAAAATACCAATATTAAATTCTTTTAAAATATTTTGAGTAAAATTGTTTTTTGTTAAGTCATTTGTTGCTAATGTTCTTACAGTTACAGCCAAAGTTTGCATTCCAGCATTACCACCCATAGATGCAACGATTGGCATAAGAAATGCAAGCACAACCATTTGTTCGATTGTTGCACCAAATAAACTAATAACCCACGTTGCAAGAAATGCTGTAAATAAGTTTAATAAAAGCCAGTTAAATCTTCTTCTAGTTTTCTTAAAAACTCCATCAGTAATTTCTTCATCCCCTACCCCAGCTAATCTTAAGGCATCTTCTTCGGCTTCTTCTTTTAATACAGTTAAAACATCGTCATACATGATCATACCAACCAACTTGTTTGATTTATCAACAACAGCTGCTGAATTTAAGCTATAGTTTTCAAACACGTTACCAACTTCTTCTTTGTCCATATCAACAGGAATAAGTAGTTGAGATTCTGACATAATAGAAAGCATTTTAGTTTCTCTCGAAGTAGTTAAAACTTTAGATGATGGAACAGTTCCAATCGGTTTAAAATCTTCATCTATAATAAAAATTTCAAGAAATTCCTCAGGTAAATCTTTATTTTCTCTTAAATAGTCAATTGTTTGACCAACTGACCAATTACTAGGAACAGCCGTGAATTCACGTTGCATTATTCTAGCAGCTGTGTCTTCCGGATAACTTAAGCTTTCAAGTAAAGCAAATCTATCTTTTGGAGGTAAGGAGCTTAATATTGTATTCTTATCTTTTTCATCAACATTTTCTAAAATTGTAATCGCATCATCAGATTCAAGATTTTTTAAAAGTCTAACAATAGTATCAGGTGAAAGATAAGCTATGATTTCAGACTGCACCGACTCGTTTAATTCAATAAAAACTTCTGGATCTATATTGAAATTATTAAGTTTAATTAAGCTTTCTCTATCATTTTGACCAAGATGTTCAATTATATCAGCCGCATCAGCTGGGTGCATCTCATTAAAAGAATTAGTAATAAATTGAGCATCATTATTAGCAATCTTAGAAGTAACAACTTTTATGTACTCTTTATTAAACTCAAAATTAACTTTTTTATCTTTTATTTTTTTTATTAAAGACATAAATTTACCTATAAATCAATTTTGCACTAATAGTGCATAATAAAAATAATACAATTTATAAATGAATATAGAGATTAAAAAGTCAATAAAACCAATAAAATATGAAGATGCAATAAAACTACTTGAAGAAAGATTATTAGAGATAAACAATGGTCAAAAAGAGGATTTAATATGGATCTTAGAACATGAAGAGGTTTATTCAGCAGGTACGAGTTACAAAGAAAAAGAAATTCTTAATAAAGATATTAGTCTAGTAAAAACAAACCGTGGAGGAAAAATTACTTATCATGGTCCAGGTCAATTGATTTGTTATTTTGTGATAGATTTAAAAAAAAGAAAAAAAGATATAAGAAAATTTATAACTTTAATTGAAGAGACGATTATTGACAGTTTATCAAAATTTAATATTAAGACATTTGGTGATCCAAAAAACATTGGTATTTGGACTGACCATAAAGGTAAAATTAATAAAGTTGCAGCAATTGGTGTAAGAGTAAGTAAGTGGATAGCATATCATGGATTTGCAATAAATATTAATAACGATCTTTCAAAATATAAAAATATTATTCCGTGTGGTATTTCAGACAAAGGCGTAATCAATCTTAAAGAAATTAAAGATCAAGACTATAAGAATTTAGATGAAATTATTATTGAAACCTTTTCTAAGAATTTGGAAATCTAAGTCTTTTTGTTTTTAAAAGTTTTTTAAAATAATCTGGTAATAATGCTGTGTAGGTATATTTTTTATCATTTATCATAAATTTAATTTGATATGAATGAAGCATTAAATTTTTATTTATTGCTTTATCTGTGTTACTAAATTTATATTTTTGATCCCCATAGATTGGACATCCTACAGCATAAAGTTGTTTTCTTAATTGATGTTTTCTTCCTGTAATTGGTTTCATTTCAACTAGACTGCATATAGAATTTTTATCTAACACTTTGTAAAGTGTTCTAGCTTTTTCAACTACTTCTCTATCATTATCGTATCTGGTTAAATCATCATTCCACTCACCAGAGTCCTTTTGCAGCTCTCCATGACATATGGCCAGATAAGTTTTATGAACTTTTCGAAGTCTAAATAAAGAGGTTAATAACTGGGCAGATTGTCTATGTTTTGCCATAATAAAAACTCCAGACGTATCTTTATCAAGTCTATGTACAGAAAATGGTTTAGTGTCCTGAAAAATTTCACTACGAGCAAATATATCTACAAGATTTTTTTTAGATTTAGTTCCACCTTGAACTGAAATACCAGAGCTTTTATTAAGAACAATGAAATCATCATTATTATCAATTATTAATTCTTCATTTTCTTTAATAACTTCTTCTGAAGGTACAAATTTAATTGTCTTTTGAACAATTGTTTCTTTAAAATCAAAGTTGAATAAATCTATAGTGTCACCGGTCTTTACTTTATGAGAGCTTTTAATTTTTTTATTATTGATT
The DNA here is from genome assembly GCF_059417905.1 of Candidatus Pelagibacter sp. PS_23. NCBI lineage: Bacteria > Pseudomonadati > Pseudomonadota > Alphaproteobacteria > Candidatus Pelagibacterales > Candidatus Pelagibacteraceae > Candidatus Pelagibacter > Candidatus Pelagibacter sp. PS_23. Next base: position 646,411 of record NZ_CM182071.1, read on the forward strand.
TTAACTTTTCCACTTTTTAAACTTTTTTCAATTAGACCTTGAGGGTAATTGCCAAGATTATTACGTATCCATCTATCGATACGCATATCGTTAAACGTTGAATCAACGTTAAAAGACTTTTTCATGATGATATAATTTTATATAAAAAATTAAGCAGTAGCTAATTTTTTCTCTTCAGTTTTATCTTTAGCTGGATCTTTTTTCTTTCTATCAACTCTTTTTGCCTCAACATCTCTATCTACAAATTCAATTACAGCCATAGGTGCATTGTCACCATATCTAAAGCCAGCTTTGATGATTCTTGTGTAGCCACCATTTCTTGCTTCATATCTTTTTGACAATGTTTTTTTGACTTTATTCGCAGATGTTATATCTTGTAATTTAGACATTAACATTTTTGTAGTTTGAAGAGTCTCTTTTTTTCCTAAAGTTATGATTTTATCAGCTTGAGGTTTTAAGAATTTAGCTTTTGGAAGTGTTGTAGTGATCTGCTCATATTTTATTAAAGAATTAAGCATATTCTTCAATAAAGCTTTTCTATGTTCAGAAGTTCTATTTAACTTCTTATTAGCCATACCATGTCTCATTAGATTTGCTCCTCTAACTTTTTAGACATTTCAGCTATATTTTCTGGTGGCCAGTTCGGAATCTCCATACCTAAGTATAAAGACATACCAGTTAAAACTTCTTTTATTTCATTAAGTGATTTTCTTCCAAAGTTAGGTGTTCTAAGCATTTCACCTTCTGACTTTTGAACTAGATCTCCAATGTAAATAATATTATCATTTTTAAGACAATTCATAGAACGCACAGATAATTCAAGTTCATCAACTTTTCTTAATAAATTCTTATTGAATTCAGGCTCAGATGAAACTTCTTTTACAGGTACTTCAACAGGTTCGTCAAAATTAACAAACATATTTAGTTGATCTTGGAAAATTCTAGCAGAATAAGCAACGGCATCTTCAGCAGAAATTGATCCATTAGTTTCAACTTCCATAATTAATTTATCATAATCAAGGGCTTTTCCTTCTCTTGCTGTGCTTATAGAGTAAGAAACCTTCTTAACTGGACTATATAAAGAATCTATAGCAATTAATCCCAAAGGTGGTTCTTCTGGTTTGTTCATTACTGCAGGAACGTATCCCTTACCTGTTCCAACATTCATTTCCATATGGAAATGCGTATTTTCATCTAAATTACAAATAACCAGATCAGGATTTAAAATTTCAATATCGGCAACTGGTGCTATGTCAGAAGCTTTAATTTCTCCAGGACCTTTAGCATCTAAAATAAGTTTTTTAGTAGTTTCTGATGAGCTTTTTAAAGCTAATGATTTAACGTTTAAAACTATGTCAGTAACATCTTCTCTAACACCTTTGATAGATGTAAATTCATGTAAAACACCATCAATTTGAATTGAAGTTACAGCAGCACCTCTGATTGATGAAAGTAAAATTCTTCTTAAAGAATTACCTAAAGTTAAACCATATCCTTTTTCTAAAGGTTCTGCGATAATTTTTGCATGTGATTTGTCATCACTAATTTTAACATCTAATTGAGCTGGTTTAATTAATGCTTTCCAATTTTTAGCATTTACATTTAAACTTTCCATTTATTAAACTCTCCTTTTTTTTGGTGGTCTTACGCCGTTATGTGGCATTGGTGTTGTATCTTTTATTGAAAGAATCTTAAATCCTCTCGCTTGTAAAGCTCTTAATGCGGTTTCTCTTCCTGAACCAGGTCCTTTAACCTCAACTGATAAAGTTTTCATTCCATATTCTAAAGCTTTAGATGCAGCAGAATCTGCAGCAATTTGTGCAGCATAAGGTGTTGATTTTCTTGAACCTTTAAAACCTTTTTGTCCAGCGGATGCCCAAGAAATTACATTTCCATTAGTATCTGCAATTGAAATTATTGTATTGTTAAAAGTAGACTGTACATAAGCAATACCATTAAGAATATTTTTTTTTATTTTCTTTTTTTTGGAATAAGAACTTTTCTTAGATTTTTTATCTACTTTTTTTTCTACAACAGCATCTTTATTCTCAACTTTATCTACTTTAGCCATAAATTAATTATTTTTTAAGTGGAGTTAATTTTTTACCAGCAATTGCTATTGCTTTACCTTTTCTTGTTCTTGCATTACATCTTGTTCTTTGTCCTCTAACAGGAAGTTTTTTTCTATGTCTAGATCCCCTGTAACAAGCAAGGTCAATTAATCTTTTAATAGTTAAAGAGTAATCTCTTCTAAGATCACCTTCGACTTTAAAATTTGCATCAATGTATTCTCTAATTTTTAAAATATCTTCGTCAGTAAGTTCATTTATTCTTTTTGCTTTAGGAATTTCTAAAGAAGTACAAATTTGGCTAGAAAATTTATTACCAATACCATAGATGTACGTTAGTCCTATGTGGACAAGTTTGTTTTGCGGAATGTTTACACCTGCTATACGAGCCATATTTTTGAGAATAAATTTAGCCTTTTATATAAGAAGATGTTCCAAAGTCAACGTCTTAAACCTTAAGAATTTCATTAATTTTATTGGTTATTTGATCAATTTCACCTGCTCCATCAATTTCAGTGAAATTTGAATTTTTTGAATAGAATTCTAACACTGGTTTTGTTGAAGACATATAAGTGTCATATCTAGAAATAACAATTTCAAGATTGTCATCTTTTCTTTTCTTTAAGTGTTCAACACCACAAGGATGAAGCTCTATTTGCTCCTTATTAAAATATTCATTTAACGTCATATTACATTTTTCACAGGTCATTCTGCCCATAATACGTTTTTCAATAATGTCTCTTGATACATTTAAAAATATAGTATGCCCTATTGTTTGGTTAAACTCATTTAATAAAACTTCTAAATTAATAGCTTGTTCAACATTTCTTGGATAGCCATCAAAAATAATTCTATCTCTATATTTTAAATTAGTTAAAGATTGTCTTAATAAAGTATTTACGATCTCATCTGAAACAAATTTGCCATTAGATATTAGCTTTTCTATATCCACTCCAAGATCAGTTTTAGATTTAACTTCATCTCTTAATAGATTTCCTGTTGATAATTGGAAGTAATTATGTTTTTTAACAATAGATTGAGCTTGAGTCCCCTTACCCGCTCCTGGAGGACCAAAAAGAATTATATTCACTTAATTATTTTCCGAATTTTGTTTTTTTAATTAATTGCTCATATTGAGAGCTCATTAATCTAGTTTGGATTTGTGTAACAGTATCAATTGCAACTACAACAACAATCAAGATTGAAGTCCCACCTAAATAAAAGGGTATTGGATAATTAGCAATTAGAAATTCTGGCATTAAACAAACTATTGTTAAATACAATGCCCCAATTGTCGTAAGTTTTGTCACAATTTTTTCAATATACAAAGCTGTATTTTCACCTGGTCTAATCCCAGGTACAAAACCACCATATTTTCTTAAATTATCAGCAGTCTCAGTTGGATTAAATGTTATGGATGTGTAGAAAAAAGTAAAAAATATTATTCCAGAAGCATAAAGCAACATGTAAAGGGGTTGTCCTTGTGTAAAGTATGAACTTAAATTTAAGAATGTGTCGTTGTCTGAAAAACTAAAATTAGAAAAGGTTACAGGCAATAATAATAAAGCTGAAGCAAAGATTGCTGGAATAACACCGGCTTGGTTAATCTTTAAAGGTAAATGAGAAGATTCACCACCGTACATTTTATTTCCCATTTGTCTTTTAGGGTAATTTATTAAAATTTTTCTTAATGCTCTTTCCATGAAAACAATGAACATAATTGTTGCGACTAATAATACAAAAATTCCAATAATCATAATTGTAGATACAGCGCCCGTTCTACCCAACTCGAATGTAGTAACTAAAGCACGTGGAATTTCAGCAACAATACCAGCAAAAATAATCAACGAAATACCATTACCGATACCTCTTTGTGTTATTTGTTCACCAAGCCACATTAAAAACATTGTACCAGCAACAATGGTTGATACCGCTGTTATAGTAAAAAATAAGCCTGGATTAATAACTAAGTCAGCAGAAGATTGTAAACCTATAGATAATCCGTAACCCTGAATAGTAGCAAGAATTACAGTTCCATATCTTGTGATTTGAGTTATTTTTGCTCTTCCAGTTTCACCTTGTGCCTTTAAATTTTTAAAATAATCAGATACGCCAGTTAATAACTGAACTATGATTGAAGATGAAATATAAGGCATAATTCCAAGTGCGAATATAGCCATTCTACTTACAGCCCCGCCTGAAAAAACATTGAACATTCCAAGTAATCCTTTTTGATTACCACTCATCATTGTTTGTAATTGCTCAGGGTCAATGCCTGGAATTGGCACAAAAGTACCAAATCTATAAACTGCTAAGATAAATATTGTAAAGATTATACGATTTTTAAGATCATTAGTTTGAGAAGAAGAGCTCATAATATCTTAATTATTTTTTTAATTGTATTGTTCCGCCAGCTTTCTCTAATTTTTCTACAGCAGATTTAGAGATTAAGTCAGCTTCGATATTAACTTTATCTTTAATTTCACCTGTACCTAGTATCTTTAATTTTTGTGAATTTTTATTGATCAATTTAAGTTTTTTAAGTAATGCCATATTAATAACATCACCAGAATTAATTGTTTTTTCAGTTATAAAAGTTTGAATTTTTTCCAAGTTCATTATTGCAATAACAGCTTGGTATCTCTTAATTGCATTAAAGCCTCTTTTAGGTAATCTTCTATATAAAGGCATTTGACCACCTTCAAAAGCTTTAATAGCAACACCAGATCTAGATTTTTGACCTTTAACACCTCTGCCAGATGTTTTTCCTTTTCCAGAACCGATACCTCTACCGACTCTCATCTTTTTTTTGTATAAAACTTTTCCTGTAGTATTTAATGTAGTCATTATCCTCTTTTTTCGATTACATCAGAAATTTTTTTATTTCTAATTGTTGCAATATGCTTTGGTGAATTTTGTTTTGAAAGAGCTTTCATCGTCGCTCTTATCATATTGTGAGGGTTTGATGTACCCATTGATTTAGCAACTATATCTTTAATTCCTAAAACTTCACAAACTGCTCTTACAGGACCGCCTGCAATAATACCTGTTCCCTTAGGAGCAGATCTTAAAATAATTTTACCAGCACCATCTTTACCATAAACATCATGATGAATAGTTCTACCTTCTCTTAGCGGCACATGGATTAAAACTCTTCTTGCTGTTTCATTGGCTTTTTTAATTGCATCAGGCACCTGTTTGGCTTTAGCATGCGCTACTCCAATTTTACCTGCTTGATTACCAACTACTACTAAAGCTGAAAAACCAAATCTACGACCACCTTTTACTACTTTTGTAATTCTGTTGATGTGAACTAATTTTTCTAAAATACCGTCGTCTTTTTTATCTTTAAAATCCATAATTAAAATTCCATTCCATTTTTACGTAGTGTTTCAGCAAAAACTTTAACTCTGCCGTGGTATTTGTATATACCTCTATCAAAAAATATTTTTGATATTTTCTTTTCTTGGGCTTTCTTTGCAAGTTTCTCTGCTACTATTTTAGAAATTTCTGTTTTATTTACTTTGTCCATAGAACGAATGTCTTTTTCAACAGAAGAACATGACACTAAAGTAATGTTTTTAACATCATCAATAATTTGAGCTGAAATATTTTTTGCAGATCTTGATATGCTAAGTCTTAATCTATCAGATGATGCAACTTTTTTTAATTTACCAGTAACTCTAAATTTCTTTCTTTGGATGGTATTTAATTTCATTATTTCTTCTTCCCTTCTTTTCTTAGAATGTATTGACCTTGCTCTCTAATACCTTTGCCTTTATATGGCTCTGGTTTTCTAAAAGCTTTGATTTTTGAAACAACCATACCTACTTGCTGTTTATCAGATCCACTAACTTTAACTACCGTCTGTTTTTCAACAACAATTTTAATTCCTTCAGGAATATCAAAATTAATATCGTGGCTATAACCTAATTGCAAATTTAACTGTTTATCTTTTAATGCAGCTCTGTAACCCACTCCAACAAGCTCAAGAATTTTTTCATAGCCAGTACTTGACCCAATAACAGCATTATTGATTAAGCTTCTATTCATGCCCCATAATCTTTTTGAGTTTTGATCCTTTACTTTAGGGCTGATAGATATTTCTTTTCCTTCGGTAACGTCAAGATTAAACATTTCAAGATCAATATTAAGTGATTTTTTACCTAATGGTCCCTCAATGTTAAGAACACTACCAGATAGTACTGCTTTAACTTTTTCAGGGATTGAAATACTTATTTTACCAATTTTAGACATTAAAATACCTTACAAATTATTTCGCCACCAACTTTTTGTTTTCTAGCTTCAATATCAGTCATTACACCTTTTGGTGTTGATACAATAGCTATTCCTAGTCCGCCATTAATTTTTGGCAAACTATCAGCACTTGAAAATATTCTTCTACCAGGCTTAGATACTCTCTCAAAAGTACTAATTACTGGATTTCCAGAATAATATTTTAAGTCAACTGACAATGTGGGTTTATTATTTTCAGTTTCAATTTTATAGTCTTTTATAAATCCTTCACTTTTAAGAATATCTGCAATCTTAACTTTAAAGTTAGAAGAAGGTAATGCTACTTTCTTATGATTTCTCACTTGTGCATTTTTTATTCTTGCAATCATATCCCCTATTGGGTCACTTAAACTCATATTATCCTTTCTACCAACTCGACTTAGTCATGCCAGGAATTAATCCATGCAGTCCCAAGTCTCTTAAGGCTATTCTTGATATTTTTAATTTTCTGTAAACACCGTGTGGTCTTCCAGTAATTTGGCATCTATTCATAACTCTGTTTTTTGCAGAATTACGAGGTAAATTTGAAAGCTTTTGTTGTGCTTTAAATCTTTCTTCTAATGATATTTTTTTATCCATTACAATTTTCTTTAATGCTTGTCTTTTTTTGAAAAGCCTATCTGAAAGTTTAATTCTTTTATTATTTTTATTTACTGCGCTTACTTTAGCCATTCTTAATTGTCTCCTTTTTTAATAAATGGAAAATTTAGTTTTTCTAAAAGAGCAAAACTATGATCTTTATTTAAAGCAGAGATCACAACTACAACATCAAGACCTCTAATCTTATCAATTCTATCAAAATTAACTTCTGGAAAAATTATATGTTCTTTAATGCCAAACGTATAATTACCAAACTTATCAAATCCTTTGGGTGATAAGCCTCTAAAGTCTTTAATTCTTGGTAAAGCAATATTTACAAGTCTATCTAAAAATTCATACATTTTGTTACCTCTTAAAGTAACTTTTAAACCAGCGTTTGTACCTTTTCTCGTTTTAAAGTTTGCTACTGATTTTTTAAATTTAGTCACAGTTGGTTTTTGACCTGTAATTTTCCCTAAATCTTCTTCAGTAGATTTCATAATCTTTGCATCAGCACCATCAAGACCAAGACCCATGTTAATAACAACTTTTTCAACTTTTGGCCCCATATAGGTATTTTTATATCCAAGGGTTTCTTTAAGCTGTGGTTGGATTTCTTTGTAATAAAGTTCTTTTAATCTAGGTATCATTATTTCTTAGCCTCAGTTTTTTTTGTTTTAGCTTTTTCGTCAATAAGTTTAAGGTTTGAAATGTGGATGAAGCTCTCTTTAGAGACTATTCCACCTTTTTTTTCTTTTGTAGTTTTAACATGTTTTTTCACAATATTAATTCCTTGAACTTTTGCTCTGTTATTAGGTCTATCGATTTCAATAACCTCACCCTCTTTTTTTTTATCTCTTCCAGTTAAAACTCTAACTTTTAATCCTTTTTTAATCATTTATAAAACCTCTGGAGCCAATGAAATTATTTTCATTTGACCTCTACTTCTTAATTCTCTTGTTACTGGACCAAAAATCCTAGTCCCCACTGGTTCACCTTTATCATCAACTAAAACAGCTGCATTATTATCAAATCTAACTTTAGATCCATCTTCCCTATGAATTCCCTTTTTAACTCTAACTACAACAGCTTTATGAACAGAACCTTTTTTAACTTTTCCTTTAGGTAATGCCTCTTTAACTGCGATAACGATAGTATCACCAATACTTGCGTATCTACGTTTAGAGCCACCTAAAACTTTAATACATTCTATTCTTTTTGCACCAGTGTTATCAGCTACTAATAATTCAGTTTGTACTTGTATCATTTAGATTCATCCATTACTTGAAATTTTTTATTCTTAGAAAAAGGCTTACACTCAATAATTGACACTGTGTCTCCAGTTTTAAATTTATTGTTTTCATCGTGTGCGTTATATTTTTTTCTAACTTTAACTACTTTTTTTAATACTGGGTGCGAATATTTTCTTTCAACAGATACAGTTATAGTTTTGTTTGGTTTATCGCTTGTTACTACTCCTGTTAATATTTTTTTAGGCATTTAATTTTCCTTTTAGTGTAGTTTTTAATCTAGCTATAGTTTTTTTAGTTTGTCCAATTTTAGATGGATCTGTAACTTGTGAATTAATTTTTTGAAATCTAAAGTTAAATAAATCTTTTTTTAATTTATCAATATTTTTGATAACTTCGTCCTTAGATAATTTTTTAATTTCTTGTTTTTTCATATTATGCAAATCTCTTAATAAATTTTGTTTTTATAGGTAGTTTAGCTGAAGCCTTATAAAGTGCTTCTTTTGCTATTGTTTCTGAAACACCATCAATTTCAAATAAAATTCTACCTGGCTTCACTCTACAAGCCCAATATTCAGGAGCTCCTTTACCTTTACCCATACGTACTTCAACAGGTTTTTTTGAAACAGGTATATTTGGAAAGATTCTTGTCCAAACACGTCCCTGTCTTTTCATGTGTCTTGTTAAAGCAACTCTAGCAGCTTCTATTTGTTTTCCTATAATTCTCTCTGGCGCCATAGCTTTTAATGCAAAAGATCCATAGTTAATCTTGCTAGCGCGTGTAGCTGTTCCATGAATTCTTCCTTTATGTGCTTTTCTGTATTTTGTTCTAACTGGCTGTAACATAATTATTCTTTAACCTCTTTAGGAACTATCTTGTTAGTTTCTTGGCTAAATTCTTTAGCGAATACTTCACCTTTGTAAATCCAAATTTTTATTCCAATAATACCAAATGTTGTTAATGCTTCAGCTTCTGCATAGTCAATATCTGCTCTTAAAGTATGTGATGGTATACTTCCTTCTCTTAACCATTCAGTTCTAGCTATTTCATTTCCACCTAGTCTACCACTAATAGAAACTTTAATGCCTTTTGCACCAAGTCTTAAACATGATTGCATAGCTCTCTTCATGGCTCTTCTATATGATATTCTTTTAACTAATTGTTGTGCTATATTTTCAGCAACTAAATAAGCATTTGTTTCCGGTTTTTTAACTTCTTTAATATTAAGCGTTACTTCATTGTTGGTAAATTTAGATAAATTATTTTTTATTTTATCAATATCGCTACCTTTCTTTCCAATTACAAATCCCGGTCTTGATGTGTAAATAGTAACAAAACATTTATTAGAGGTTCTCTCTATCATAACTTTAGATACACCAGAATTAACAACATTTTTCTTGATATAAGCTCTGATCTTAAAATCTTCGATAAGATAATTTCCAAAATCTTTCTTTTTTGCATACCAGACAGAATCCCAACCTCTGTTTACACCTAGTCTGAAACCAACAGGATTAACTTTTTGACCCATGACTCTCCATTTGTTTTGCTTCTGATAATATAATTGTAATAGTTGAATAAGGTTTTAAAATTGGTGCAGCTCTACCTTTTGCTCTTGGTCTAAATCTTTTCATAACAACTTTTTTCCCACAGTATGCTTCTTTAACAATTAGTTTATCTATGTCGTATTGATTGTTATTTTCAGCGTTAGCAACAGCTGATGAAACTGTTTTTCTTATTTCCCTAGTAATTCTTTTTGCAGAAAATTGAAGCTCTCTAATAGCTACATCAACTTTTTTTCCAACAATTGCTTTAAGTATTGGGTTAAGTTTTCTAACACTAGATCTAATATTATTATTCACAGATCTAACTGTATCCACTTTAGTTCTGTTAATTTTCTTTTTTTTATTCATAATTATTTTTTCTTCTCAGCTGGTTTTCCTTTTTTTTCAGCTGGTGTATGTCCAAAAAATGTTCTAGTGGGAGAAAATTCACCTAATTTATGACCCACCATATCTTCAGATATAGTAACTGGAATGAATTTTTTTCCATTATAAATCAAAAAACTAACCCCTATAAACTCAGGAATAATTGTTGATTTTCTTGACCACGTTTTAATAGGCATTTTTTTTGGATCTAATTTTTGTTTTTCAACTTTTTTAATCAAGCTCTCTTCAACAAAAGGTCCTTTCCATACTGATCTAGCCATTATTTTTTAGAATCCTTCCTGTTATTTCTTCTTCTAACTATAAATTTATCTGTACTCTTATTGTCTCTAGTTTTTAATCCTTTTGCAGATTGACCTGTTGGAGATACTGGATGTCTTCCACCTGCAGTTTTACCTTCACCACCTCCGTGTGGGTGATCAACAGGATTCATCACAACTCCTCTAGTATGAGGTCTTCTACCAAGCCATCTTGATCTTCCAGCTTTACCAATCTTAATGTTTTTTTGATCTGGGTTTGAAAGCACACCAATTGTTGCCATGCATCTTGAATCAATTTTTCTAACCTCTCCAGAGGTCATTTTAATTAATGAGTAATTTCCATCTAACCCACTGATAGTAACAGATGTACCTGCAGATCTAGCTATTTTTCCACCAGCTCCAGGTTTTAGCTCTACATTATGGATATTGATACCAACAGGAATATCTCTAAGTGGCATACAGTTTCCAACTTTAATTTCTTTTTCCGATCCATTTTCAACTTTATCACCTACTTTAATTTTTTGAGGAGCTAAATAGTAAAAATGTTGTCCATCATCAAACTTAACTAACATGATGTAGCAAGATCTATTTGGATCATATTCAATTCTTTCGACAGTGCCTGGCATGTCGATTTTCTTTCTGTAGAAATCAACCAACCTATACATTTTCTTGTGCCCACCGCCTGACATATTACGAGAAGTTATGTGTCCATTATTATTTCTTCCACGCATTGAATTTTTTGGCTCAACTAAGGCCTTAAATGGCTTGCCTTTCCAAAGACCAGCTCTATCAACTAAGATTGTTCCTCTTGTTGATTTTGTATAGGGTTTGAATGTTTTTAATGCCATTTTTAAATTCCAGATGTTAGATCAATACTTTGACCCTTTTTAAGTGTTATTATTGCTTTTTTGTAACCTTGAACATTAACTTTTTTACCTCTAGTTACTTTGGTTCTATTTTGTTTATTGATAATATTTATTTTTGTAACATTAACTTTAAAAATCTTTTCAATATTTTTCTTCAAATTAGTCTTGTTGGCAGCTCTGGGTACTTTAAAAACAATTTTATTTTGTTCTGACAAATTAGTAGTTTTCTCAGTAACCATTGGTGACAGAATTTTATCGTATAAATGTATTTTATCCATTTTAGGAATATCTCTTTTCTAGTTCTTTAATTGAACTTTCTGTAAAAACTACTTTTTTAAACTTTATAATATCAAATGCACTGAAATGATTAATATCCGTAACTTTAACATTTGGAATATTTCTAACTGACTTTTCAATTTTCTCTTTAGATGATTTATCTAAAATGATTAATGAATTTGTAATTTCAAATTTTTTAATAATTGAATGCATTTCTTTAGTTTTTTTAATCTCATTTCCAAAATCACTAAAAATTATCAAATTATTAAGTTTATTCTTCTCAGTAATTAGTGAAGCAATACTTAGTTTTTTTTCACTTTTATTTAATTTTCTTTTTTTGTATGCCAGTTCACCTTTAGGTCCATGTGCAACACCACCACCAACGAAAATAGGTGCTTTTCTACTTGCGTGTCTAGCTCCACCAGTACCTTTTTGAGCATAAATTTTAGATGTAGATCCAGTAATCTCATTTTGTTGTTTAGTTTTTGCGTGTCTACCTTTGTAATTAGCATTAGTTTTATATAATACGTTATCAACCAATCTTTTGTTAATTTTAGCAGAGAAAATTTTATCTAAAACTTCAATTGAATCTTTTTTACCGTCTAAGTTTAATTTATCAATTTTCATTATTTTTTCTTTTTATCTGGTGTTTTTTTAGCTTCTTCAGCAGCAGCAATTTTTTCATTAATAGTCATTTTGTTTATAACTTTTACTGATTTTTTAACTAAGATTTCAGTATTTTTTGATCCAGGAATTGATCCTTTTAAATATAACAATTCATTTTCAATATCTGTCTTAATAATCTCTAAATTTTGCATAGTTCTAACTCTATCACCCATATGACCAGCCATTTTTTTACCTTTAAAAACTTTACCAGGATCTTGTCTTTGTCCAGTAGATCCGTGAGATCTATGTGATACAGAAACACCGTGAGTAGCTCTTAACCCACCAAAATTGTGTCTCTTCATGGCACCTGCAAAACCTTTACCAATAGTTTTTGAAGTTGTATCAACAAACTTAACTTCATTAAATATTTCAAGACCAAATTCGTTACCTTCTTTATATAATTCTGTATCTTTAACTCTAAATTCTTTTAATTTTTTCTTAGCTTCTGTATTTTTCTTTGCATACAAGCCCTTCATTGCTTTTGTAAGTTTAGATGCTTTAATTTTACCAAACCCTAATTGCACAGCTTTGTATCCACGTTTTTCTTCTTCAATAACTTGGATCACTCTAGCCTTTTCCATTTTAATAACAGTTACTGGAACTAAACGTCCTGTTTTATAGAACTCTCTAGTCATACCAATTTTTTTTCCAATTAATGCAATTTCACTCATAATTAAATTTTTATCTCCACATCAACACCTGATGCTAAATCAAGTTTCATTAAAGCTTCAACAGTTTGAGGTGTTGGCTCTATAATATCTATTAATCTTTTGTGTGTTCTTGTTTCAAATTGCTCTCTACTTTTTTTATCAATGTGAGGACCTTTTAAAACAGTGTATCTTTCGATTCTAGTTGGTAAAGGTATTGGTCCTTTTATCGTGGCACCTGTTCTTTTTACAGTATTTACAATTTCTTCTGTAGATGCATCTAGAATCTTATTGTCGTATGCTCTTAATTTAATTCTTATATTTTGTTTTTCCATAATAATTAGCCTGCAATCTTTTTAGTTACTTCATCCTGAACATTTTGTGGGACTTTAGAGTAATGATCAAAAAACATTGAATACTGAGCTCTACCTTGAGACATTGATCTTAAACTATTTATATAACCAAACATATTAGCTAAAGGAACCATAGCTGTAATCACTGTTGCATTTCCTCTATTTTCTTGAGTACTGATTTGGCCTCTTCTACTATTCAGGTCACCAATAACATCACCCATATAATCTTCAGGTGTAACAACTTCAACTCTCATAACTGGTTCTAATAATTTCAAAGTTCCTCTAGTACAAGCTTCTTTAAAGCAAGCTCTACCTGCTAATTCAAATGCAAGAACACTTGAGTCAACATCATGGTGTAATCCATCTAAAATTGTAACTTTATAATCAATCATTGGAAACCCTGCTAAAATTCCGCCATCTGAAATTGTTTCAATTCCTTTTTCAACACCAGGAATAAATTCTTTAGGAATTGCACCACCTTTAATTTTGCTTTCGACAGATCTACCTGAACCAGGCTCTTGTGGCTCAACCAAAAGTTTAACTTTTGCAAACTGACCAGCACCACCACTTTGTTTTTTATGAGTATATTCAAATTCTGAGGCATTTTGTAATGTTTCTCTATAAGCAACTTGAGGAGCACCTACATTTGCCTCTACATTAAATTCTCTTTTCATTCTATCGACAATAATATCAAGGTGTAACTCACCCATTCCTTTAATAATAGTTTGACCAGATTCTTCATCTGACGTTACTCTGAATGATGGGTCTTCTTTAGCCAATCTTCCTAATGCTTCACCCATTTTTTCTTGGTCAGCTTTTGTTTTAGGTTCAACGGCAATTTCGATTACAGGTTCTGGGAACTCCATTGGTTCTAATAAAACAGGATTAGCTTCATCACAAAGAGTATGTCCTGTTATCGTATATTTTAAACCAGCTAAAGCAACAATGTCACCCGTATTTGCTTCTTTGATATCCTCTCTTGAGTTCGCATGCATTAAAAGCATTCTACCAACTCTTTCTTCTTTATCTTTTGAAGTATTATAAACAGCAGTTCCAGTTCTAATCGTTCCCGAGTAAATTCTAATAAAAGTTAATGAACCAACAAATGGGTCATTAGCAACTTTAAATGCTAATGCAGAAAACCCTGTGCCATCATCAAATTTCATTTCAACAACATCTTCACTACCAGGTTTAGTTCCATTAATAGACCCAATATCGATCGGGCTTGGTAAGTAGTTAATTACAGCGTCAAGTAAAGGTTGAACACCTTTGTTTTTAAAAGCTGAACCTGTAGTTATTGGAACAAAACTAAAATTTAATGTTCCTTTTCTTATGCATTTTACCAAATCTTCTTCTTTGATTTCTTCCCCATTTAGGTAAGCTTCCATTAGTTTTTCATCTTGCTCTACAGCCATTTCAACTAATTCAGTTCTGTATTTTTGTGAAATTTCTTTTAAATCATCAGGAATTTCTTTGTATTCCCATTCAGCTCCTAAAGCTTCATTTTTCCAAACTTGAGCTTTCATTTTAACTAAGTCAACAACGCCAGATAAATCTGCTTCAATACCAATAGGGATTTGAATTGGTAGAGGTTTACAGCCTAATCTATCCTTAATCATTTCAACACATCTATAAAAATCAGCACCCGTTCTATCTAACTTGTTTACAAAACAAATTCTTGGAACTTTATATTTATCAGCCTGTCTCCATACTGTTTCAGATTGAGGTTCTACACCGGCAACACCATCAAAAACACAAACAGCACCATCTAAAACTTTTAATGATCTTTCTACTTCAATCGTAAAGTCAACGTGTCCAGGCGTGTCGATGATATTAATTCTATGATCATTCCAGAAGCAAGTTGTTGCTGCTGATGTAATCGTAATACCTCTTTCTTGTTCTTGTTCCATCCAATCCATTGTTGCAGCACCATCATGTACTTCACCAATTTTATGACTTTTTCCTGTGTAATATAAAATTCTTTCGGTGGTAGTAGTTTTACCAGCATCAATATGAGCCATGATACCAATATTTCTATATTTATTTAATGTGTGTGTTCTAGCCATAATTTATTACCACCTAAAATGTGCAAAAGCTTTATTTGATTCTGCCATTTTATGTACATCTTCTCTTTTTTTAACAGCAGAACCTTTTTTTTCATAAGCATCATACAGTTCGTTAAAAATTTTATCTGACATATGTTTGTCTTTTCTTTTTCTAGAAGCATCAACTAACCATCTAATTGCTAGTGCTTGTGCACGTTTAGTTTTAACTTCAACAGGAACTTGATAAGTTGCGCCACCTACTCTACGTGATCTAACTTCTACAGTAGGTTTGATGTTATTTATTGCTTCATTAAAAACATTAATGGGCTCTTCTTTTGTTTTTGATTTTATTTTTTCTATAGCTTCATAGACAATTTTTTCAGCAACTACTTTTTTGCCGTCGTACATTATTGAGTTAATTAATTTAGGGATTATTGTAGAATTAAATATTGGGTCTGGAGTAACAACTTTTTTGGGTTGTGTTTTTTTTCTAGACATAATTATTTACCTTTTTTAGTTCCATACAAAGATCTACGTTTCTTTCTATTTGCAACACCTTGTGTGTCTAGGTTTCCTCTAAGGATATGATAACGAACACCAGGTAAGTCTTTTACACGACCGCCCCTAATTAAAACGACTGAGTGTTCTTGTAAATTGTGACCTTCACCACCAATATAAGCTGTAACTTCAAAACCATTAGATAGTCTAACTCTAGCAACTTTTCTTAATGCTGAGTTGGGTTTTTTAGGAGTTGTTGTATAAACTTTTACACAAACACCTCTCTTCAAAGGTTGTTTCTGAAGTGCAGGAACTTTATTCCTAGCAACAGGTTTAATTCTTTTTTTTCTTAACAACTGGTTAATAGTTGGCATAAATTTTTTAAATTAATTAATATATTTTTGAGTGAAAATAACTGACAGGTTATTTTGTGGCAGCGTTTAGTTCCGTAAAGTAGGTACTACATTCCAACCAAAAACAGCGTCAAAATACTATTAAATCTCTGATTGTCAAACTAAAACTACAAGTTAAACGTGTTTTTTTTATTAATTTGCTGGAGTTTCTGTAGTCTCTAAAGGCTCAATTTTCTCTTGCTCAGCTAAGAATTTATTATCCGCATCAATGGCATTCTTATTCCATTTGTTCTTAATGTGACCTGTTCCAGCTGGAACTAATCTACCTACAATAACGTTCTCTTTTAAGCCATTTAATGGATCGACTTTACCTTTAATCGCAGCATCAGTTAAAACTCTAGTAGTTTCTTGGAATGAAGCAGCAGAAATAAATGACTCAGTTTGAAGTGAAGCTTTAGTAATGCCCATTAAAACTCTTTCACCAGATGCTGGATTCTTTCCTTCAGCAACTAGTTTTTCATTTGTATTATCAAACTTAATTCTGTCTATCATTTCACCTGGTAAGTAAGACGAGTCGCCAGACTCTTTGATTTCAACTTTTTTAAGCATTTGTCTTAATATCGTTTCGATATGTTTGTCGTTAATAATTACACCTTGTAACCTATAAACTTCTTGTACTTGGTTAACAAAGTATTCTGTTAAATCTTTTATACCAAGTATTCTTAAAATATCATGTGGCAAAGGTTGTCCATCTAAAAGATACTCACCTTTTTTTATTTTTTCACCTTGGTTAAAATTAATATGTTTACCTTTTGGAATTAGATAATTTGAAGGTTCACCATTATCTGGTTGTATGGAAATTCTTTGTTTTCCTCTAACTTCTTTACCAAATAAAACTTGGCCATCATTTTCTGCAATTATTGCGCTATCTTTTGCTTTTCTAGCTTCAAATAATTCTGCAACACGAGGCAATCCTCCAGTAATATCTTTTGTTTTAGTAGTTTCCTTTGGAAGTCTAGCTATTATGTCACCAGCAAATATTTTTTGACCATCTTTCACTGAAAGAATTGAGTCTGGAACTAAATAATATCTGGCTTCATTATCATCAGCTTTTTTAATAACATTACCTTTATCATCTCTTAAAGTAATTCTTGGTTTTAAATCAGTATTTTTAGATTGAGCTCTCCAATCAATAACAGATTTAGATGAAATTCCTGTTGCATCATCGGTTGTTTCTTGAATTGAAACACCATCAATTAAATCTACATAACCAGCTATACCACTTTTCTCTGCGATAACTGGAGTTGTATAAGGATCCCATTCACAAATTTTTTCATTTGCTTTAACTTTATCACCATTCTGGAAAAATAATTTTGAGCCGTAAGCAACCTTATAAACAGCAACTTGAACTCCATTATTATCTTCAATTGATAATTGAGTGTTTCTTCCCATTACAATTAAATTTTTCTTAGAATCTTCTAATAAGTTAGAATTTATAATTTTTAAAGTTCCAGCTGTTTTTGTTACGATCTGAGACTCTTGTTTAACAGAAGCAGTACCACCAACGTGGAAGGTTCTCATTGTTAATTGCGTACCTGGTTCACCAATCGATTGTGCTGAAATCATACCTATAGCTTCACCTACATGAACCATTTTTCCTCTAGATAAATCTCTTCCATAACAAGTAGCACAAACACCAAGTTTAGAGCTACAAGTCATAACTGAATAAGCTTTGATAAATTTAACACCAGCTGCATCAATTTTATCGCAACCAGCTTCATCAATCATTGTTTCTTTTTTAATAACTACTTCACCAGTAATTGGATTTTTTACATCGAAAGCTGTAACTCTTCCAAGCGCTCTTTCTGATAAACTAACAACAACATTTCCACCTTCCAAAATTTCTGCTAATTCAATAAACCCTGGATTATCACACTTAATTTTAGATATAGTAAGATCTTGAGCTACGTCACAAAGTCTTCTTGTTAAATAACCCGAGCTTGCAGTTTTAAGGGCTGTATCAGCTAAACCTTTTCTGGCTCCGTGTGTTGAGTTAAAATATTCTAGGGCTGTTAAACCTTCTTTGAAATTAGAAATAATTGGTGTTTCGATAATTTCTCCAGATGGTTTTGCAATAAGACCTCTCATACCAGCCAACTGTTTCATTTGCGCAGCTGAACCTCTAGCTCCACTATCTGCCATCATAAATACTGAGTTAATCTTCATGCCATCAGGAGTGCTTTCCGTAGCCGAAATACCTCTCATCATTTCACCAGCAACTTTATCCGTACATTTTGACCAAGCATCAACAACTTTGTTATATTTTTCACCTCTAGTAATTAAACCTTCTGAATATTGATTTTCATAATCTGCAATTAATTTTTTAGTATCTTCAATTAGTTGTCCTTTATTTGCAGGAATAACCAAATCATCTTTACCAAAAGAAATACCAGCTTTAAATGCATGTTTGAAACCTAAATCTTTTAAATGATCACAAAATATAACTGTAGTTTTCTGACCACAAAATCTAAATACACTATCAATAATTTCTGAAACAGTTTTTTTTGGAAGCAATCTATCAATCATTGAAAAAGTAATATCTTTATGTTTTGGAAGTAAATTAGCTAATAAGAATCTTCCAGCAGTCGTTGTGTGTTTTTCAACTCTTTTGTTTCCCTTCTCATCTAATGTTTCAAATCTAGAAACAATAGTAGAGTGAACTTTTATTTGACCTGTAGATAGGGCATGTTCAATTTCATCATTATTTATGAAGTAACCATCCGGCTTTTCAGTTTGAAAAGGTGCTTGAGATAAATAGTATAGACCTAAGATCATATCCTGACTCGGTACTATGATAGGTTTACCGTTTGATGGACTTAAAATGTTATTTGTTGATAACATTAAAATTCTCGCTTCTAGTTGGGCTTCTAAACTTAGAGGAACGTGAACCGCCATTTGGTCACCATCAAAGTCAGCATTAAAGGCTGCACAACATAAAGGATGAAGTTCAATTGCATCTCCTTCAATTAACTTAGGCTCAAAAGCTTGAACCCCAAGTCTGTGCAGTGTTGGTGCACGGTTTAATAAAACTGGGTGTTCTCTTACAATAAGTTCTAATGCATCCCAAACAGCATTGGTTTCTTTTTCAACTAATTTTTTTGCTTGTTTGATTGTCGAAGCTAATCCTAGTTTATTTAATCTAGCATACAAGAATGGTTTAAATAATTCTAAAGCCATCTTCTTAGGTAAACCACATTCATGTAATTTAAGGTCTGGCCCTACAACGATTACAGATCTTCCTGAATAATCTACTCTTTTTCCTAGTAAGTTTTGTCTAAATCTACCTTGTTTACCTTTAAGCATTTCTGCTAAAGATTTGAGTGGACGTTTACCAGTACCAGTAATTACTCTTCCTCTACGACCATTATCAAATAATGCATCAACAGATTCTTGAAGCATTCTTTTCTCATTTCTAACAATGATATCAGGAGCTTTTAAATCCATTAATCTCTTAAGACGATTATTTCTGTTTATAACTCTTCTATAAAGATCATTAAGATCTGATGTAGCAAATCTTCCACCATCTAATGGAACTAAAGGTCTTAATTCAGGTGGTATAACTGGTATTACAGTTAAAATCATCCATTCTGGCTTTTGACCAGTTTCAATAAATGACTCAATCAATTTAAGTCTTTTAATTGATCTTTCTTCATTAACTTTTGATTTTGTTTCTTTAATTGTATTAATTAAAAGCTTTCTTTCAAGCTCAAGATCTATTGATTTAAGAATAGATAAAATTGCTTCAGCTCCAATACCAGCTTCAAATGATTCTTCACCAAACTCGTCTTGGTATTTTGCTAATTCTTCTTCGTTAAGTAATTGATTTTTTTGAAGACCAGTTAAACCAGGCTCAATAACTATGAAGTTTTCGAAATAAAGAACTCTTTCAACTTCTTTTAACTTCATATCAACGGCTAGTGAAATTCTACTAGGTAAAGATTTTAAAAACCAAATGTGTGCAACGGGAGTTGCAAGGTTTATGTGACCCATTCTCTCTCTTCTTACATTGGATTTTGTAACTTCAACTCCACATTTTTCACAAATAATACCTCTAAACTTCATACGCTTGTACTTACCGCACAAACATTCGTAATCTTTTATCGGTCCAAAAATTCTAGCACAAAACAAACCATCTTTTTCTGGTCTAAAAGTTCTATAGTTAATAGTTTCAGGTTTTTTAATTTCACCATATGTCCAAGATTTAATTTTTTCAGGACTGGCTAAAGTAATTTTAATGCTATTAAAATTTTGTGCTTCAGAAACTTCACTATTTTTAAATAAATCTGTTAATTCTTTTTTCATATTTAATTTAACTCTATGTTTAGTGCTAATGATTTAATTTCTTTAACTAGAACGTTGAATGACTCTGGAATACCAGACTCAAAATTTTCTTCACCTTTAACAATCGTTTCGTAAACTTTAACTCTTCCAGCAACGTCATCTGACTTAACTGTTAAAATTTCTTGTAATGTGTACGAAGCTCCATACGCTTCAAGAGCCCACACTTCCATTTCACCAAATCTTTGTCCACCAAGTTGTGCTTTACCACCCAATGGCTGCTGTGTAACAAGACTATAAGGACCAGTAGATCTTGCGTGAATTTTATCCTCAACCAAGTGATGCAGTTTAAGCATATAAATAATACCAACGGTTACAGGTCTATCAAACATTTCACCTGTTCTGCCATCCCATAAATTAGTTTGACCTGAGGTAGGTAATTTTGCTAACTCAAGCATTTCAGAAACATCTTTTTCTTTAGCTCCATCAAATACTGGAGTTGAAATAGCTATACCATTTTGTATGTTTTCACATAAATCTGAAAATTCAGTTTTGTTTAATTTGTCAATTCCCCCATCAAACACTTCTTTACCATAAACAGATTTTAGGAATGATGAAATTTTTTCAGTTTTTTCAAATTTTTTATTATTTTCATTAACTAATCTTTTAACTTCTTCACCAAATTCTTTACAAGCCCAACCAAGGTGAGTTTCTAAAATTTGACCTACGTTCATACGACTTGGAACTCCAAGTGGATTTAATACAATGTCAACAGGTCTTCCATCTTCCCTATAAGGCATATCTTCAACAGGGACAATTTTACTGACTACACCCTTGTTTCCGTGTCTACCCGACATCTTATCACCTGGTCTTAATCTTCTTTTAATCGCAACAAAAACTTTTACCATTTTCATAACACTTGGTAATAAATCATCACCACTTCTAATCTTTAAAACCTTATCTTCGAATCTTTCTTGAATATCTTGTTTTGCTTGATTGTATTGATCTTTTAATTGAGCAATACTCGCTTCATCATTAACATTGTCTACTGTTATTTTGAATACATCGTTAATATTAATTTTATTAATTGTCTCAAGATCAAGTTTGGTACCTACGTCTAAATCTTTTATTTTTTTAGTTAAAGAAGCTCCTGATAAAATTTGATTAGCTCTTTGTTTTATGCTTCTTTCTAGAATTTCTTCCTCTACAATTTTGTCTTGTTGAACAGTATCAATTTCTGCTCTTTCAATTGTAATAGATCTTTCATCTTTTTCTATACCATGTCTATTAAATACTCTAACATCAACAACCGTTCCACTGCTTCCTCTAGACATTTTTAATGATGTGTCAGTTACATCGATTGCTTTTTCACCAAAAATAGATCTTAATAATTTTTCCTCAGGTCCAGATGCTGAATCTCCTTTAGGTGTAACTTTACCAACTAATATATCGCCAGCTTTTACTTCAGCGCCAATATAAACAATTCCAGATTCATCAAGGTTTTTTAGCGCTTCTTCATTTACATTTGGAATATCTCTAGTGATTTCTTCTTCACCCAATTTTGTATCTCTAGCCATAACTTCATATTCAACAATATGAACTGATGTAAATACATCATCCGTGACACATCTTTCAGAAATTAAAATAGAGTCTTCAAAATTGTAACCTTGCCAAGGCATAAATGCTACTGTCACATTTTTTCCGAGTGCTAACTCACCTAGTTTAGTAGATGGTCCGTCAGCAATAATATCTCCTGATTTAACTTTATCACCTACTCTAACAAGTGGTTTTTGGTTAATACATGTATTTTGGTTTGATCTTTTAAATTTTTGCAGGTTATAAATATCCACACCTGATTTAGTGAAATCCGTTTCTTCAGTTGCTTTGATTACAATTCTTTTTCCATCAATTTTATCTACTGTACCATCACGACTAGCAACAATAGTTACACCTGAATCAAGAGCAACATCACTTTCAATTCCAGTACCAACTAAAGGAGATTCTGGTTTTAATAAAGGAACCGCTTGTCTCATCATGTTAGATCCCATTAGAGCTCTGTTCGCATCATCATTTTCTAAGAAAGGGATTAGAGAGGCTGCAACAGAAACTAACTGTTTAGGTGAAACATCAATATAATCAATTTTACTTGGATTTGATAAAACGAAGTTTAAATTTTCTCTACAAGGAACAAGTTCTTCTAAAATTTTTCCAGATTTATCTATTTTTGCATTAGCTTGAGCAATTGTATATTTTGTTTCTTCCATCGCTGAAAGATATTCAACTTTATCTTGAACTACACCGTTTAAAACTTTTTTATAAGGACTTTCAATAAAACCATACTTATTAATTTTAGCATAAGTAGATAAGCTATTAATCAAACCAATGTTCGGTCCTTCAGGTGTTTCAATTGGACAAATTCTTCCGTAGTGAGTTGGATGAACATCACGTACCTCAAACCCAGCTCTTTCTCTAGTTAACCCCCCTGGTCCTAAAGCTGAAACTCTTCTTTTGTGTGTAATTTCTGATAATGGATTTGTTTGATCCATAAATTGAGAAAGTTGTGAACTTACAAAAAAATCTTTAAGAGAAACTGTTAATGGTTTTGCGTTAATCAAATCTTGTGGCATTGCTGATTCAATATCAAGAGTTGTCATTTTTTCTTTAATCGCTCTTTCCATTCTGTAAACACCAATACGCGCTTGGTTTTCAACAAGTTCGCCAACAGATCTTACTCTTCTGTTACCTAAGTGATCAATATCATCAACTTCATCTTTACCATCTCTTAAATCTAACATTTTATGAACGATAGCAATTATGTCGTCATTTCTTAAAATTGTAATTTTATCAGAACACTCAAGGTTCAGTCTCGAGTTCATCTTAACTCTACCAACATCAGAAAGATCGTATCTATCTGAACTAAAGAACAGGTTATTAAATATCTGTGTAGCAATCTCAACTGTTGGCGGTTCACCTGGTCTTAAAACCTTGTAAATTTCAGTAATTGCATCATTTTTTGAATTATTTTTATCATTTAAGATAGTTGTTAATAAATAAGGTCCTTTATTAATAGAATTAGTAATAGAAATTTCAATTGAGCTAATGTTAGCCTCTAAAATTTGCTTAATAATGGTATCATCTAACTCTGTACCAATTCCAAAAGTACCTTCTTCTTCATCATCACTAACTTTAACTTCATTATGCAAATATTTTCCAATTAAAGACTCTTGAGATACTAGAATGTCTTTAAGCCCATCTGAAGCTAACTTTTTAGCAGTTAAAAAATTAATTTTATCACCAAGCTTAATTACTACATTTCCTGTTTTAGCATCAGTAACTTCTTCAGAAAAATTTTTTGCTTTGTAATTTTCAGGATTAAATTTTGTTTTCCATTTACCTGTTTTCGCATCAAATGAATAAGTATCTTTATCATAAAACTCATCAGCTATTTCTGATTTAGTTAAACCTAAAGCCATCAAAAGAGTTGAAGCAAATATTTTTTTCTTTCTATCGATCTTAAAATATAAAAAATCTTTAACATCGTACTCTAAATCTAACCAAGATCCTCTGTTAGGAATAACTCTACAATTAAATAATAATTTACCACTTGCATGTGATTTGCCTTTATCATGATCAAAGAAAACACCCGGACTTCTGTGCATTTGGTTTACAACAACTCTTTGAACACCGTTTGTTATAAAAGTTCCGCTATCAGTCATCATAGGTACTTCACCCATATAAACTTCCTGCTCTTTGGCAGATAAAATATCTTTAGTATTATTTTCTTGGTCAATTTCGTAAACAACCAATCTTAAAGTACATTTTAATGCTGACGTAAAAGATAATCCTCTTTGAATACATTCTTCAGTATCAAATTTTGGTTTTTCAAGTCTATAAGAAACGTATTCTAATGTTGCTTTATCATTTAGATCTTCTATCGGAAAAATACTTTTAAAAACTCTATCAAATCCTTTTGATAAATCCCCAGCTTCACTGTCAAAATCAGTAAGTTGTTTGTATGAGTTTTTTTGAACTTCAATTAAATTTGGAATAGATAAAGTTTCCGAAAGCTTTCCAAAGCTTTTTCTTACATTTTTCTTTTGAGTAAAAGATAATTGCATTTAATACTAATCACTGATTAATAAATTAACCAGTTATGAAATCTTTCTAATTAATTTATTTAAGTTCTACTTTTGCGCCAGCTGCTTCCAACTTAGCCTTGATCTCTTCAGCGTCTTTCTTGTTTACACCAGACTTAACTTCTTTTGGTGCACCCTCAACTAAATCTTTTGCCTCTTTAAGACCTAAAGATGTTGCTGCCCTAACTTCTTTAATAACATTAATTTTTTTATCACCTGCAGAAATTAACATGATTGTAAAATCATCTTTTGCTTCTTCAGCTGCTCCACCTGCTGCTGCTGCTGGTGCTGCGGCAGCCATAGCTGTAACGCCCCACTTTTCTTCAAGCTGTTTTGAAAGTTCAGCTGCTTCAACGACAGTTAAACTTGATAAGTCTTCAATAATTTTGTTTAGATCAGGCATATTTTTTTTACTCTTTAGGTTGTTTTTTTAAGAATTTTCTGGGCTCAAACTACTCATTTTTTCGGATCGTGCAAGTAAAATACTTACTAATTTTGATGCTGGTGTAGCCAAAATTCCCACAAGGTTAGCTCTTGCTTCATCAAGGGTTGGTAAATTTGCTACATTTTGAACTGCAGCTTGGTCTAATACCTCATTACCCATAATTCCACCTAAAAGTTTCAAACTTTCGTTTGTTTTGGCAAATTTAGATAAAATTCTAGCTGATATTATCGCGTCATTAGAAAAAGCGACTGCAGTAGCTCCTGTAAATAAATTTGATAGTTCCTTGCACTTAGTTTTTTCTAGTGCAATTTTAGTAATTCTATTTTTTGTTATAGTGAACTTAATGCCATGTTCTCTCATTTGCGCTCTAAGTTCATCAAGTTGAGACATTGTAAGGCCTTGGTAGTGAGTTACCATTACAGCTTCATTATTCTGAAACTGTGTTTCCATTTCACTAATATAATTCTTTTTTTGTTCCTTGTTCATCATAACTATATAGCTTTTCCTAATTTAACTTTATACGAAACACCCATGCTTGACGTTATAAAAGTATTTTTTATTAAGTCACCTTTTAAAGTTAGGTTTCCTTTTTCTTTATCTAAAGTATCTAAAATAGCATGAAAATTTTTAAGCAATTGATCATCATGGAAAGATTTCTTACCTATACTTACACCAATATTTCCATCTTTATCGTTTCTAATTTCTGCTTGTCCTGATTTAGCATTTGTTACTGCTTGCTTAATGTCCTCTGAAACTGATCCTAATTTAGGGTTAGGCATTAATCCTTTTGGTCCTAAAACTTTTCCAAGCTTAGATAATTTAACCATCATACCTGGTGTACAAATTAATTTTTCAAAATTAAGTTCACCTGCTTTAATTTTATCTATAAATTCATCGCTACCAACTATATCAGCACCAGCATCTTTGGCTTCTTTGGCTTTTGTATCCTCACAAACAACAGCTACTTTCACTTTTTTACCTGTTCCACCTGGTAAGTTAACTACAGTTCTAATATTTACTTCACCTTTTTTTTGTTTGTTGTTCACTTGAAAGCTCAAGTCAATTGATTCATCAAATTTTGTAGTACAATTTTTTTTAACAGTCGCTAATAGATTTTCAATAACGTCAGCAGTTAAATCTTTTGTTTTTTCAGGTAATTGTTTAAATCTTTTTGATGGCATTAGTCTTTAACCTCTATTCCCATTGATCTTGCTGATCCTGCAATAATTTTTACTGCTTGCTCAAGATCGTGAGCATTAAGATCTTTCATCTTTTGGGTTGCAATTTCTTCTGCTTGTTTTTTTGTAATTGATCCAGCAATACTTCTGCCTGGCTCTTTAGATCCACCTTTAAGTTTAGCAGCTTCTTTAATAAAATGTGATGCTGGCGGTGATTTAATTTCAAAATCAAATTTTTTATCTTTATATACGGTGATAACTACTGGAATTGGTTTTCCAGCAAATGCTTTTGTTTTATCGTTAAAAGCTTTACAAAATTCCATTATATTAATTCCCCGTTGACCTAACGCAGGACCAACTGGCGGTGCTGGATTGGCTTGGCCACCCATAATTTGTAATTTTATATATCCACTAATTTCTTTTGCCATTAACTTGCTTTCTCTACTTGGTTATATTCTAAATCAACTGGTGTTGGTCTTCCAAATATTGAAACTGAAACCTTAAGTCTTGATTTCTCTTCATCTATATCTTCAACCATACCACTGAATGATGCAAAAGGACCGTCAACGACCTGAACTTTTTCACCAATGCTGTATTCTATACCAGATTTTGGCTGAGCTACACCATCTTTTATTTGTCCTAAAATCTTTTCTATTTCTTTATCTGAAACAGGAACAGGAATGCCCTTTGAGCCTAAAAAACCACTCACACGCTTTAAGTTTTTAATTAAATGATAAAGATCATTATCCATTTCACTTTTAATCAAAACATAACCAGGAAAGTATTTCTTTTTTCTCTGAATTCTCTTTCCTCTTTTTACTTCTGTTACATCGTGTGTTGGAACAACAATTTCTTCAATTTTGTCAGAAATTTTTGCTTTTTCAGCTTCTTCCTTAATTAATCCTGCAACCTTATTCTCAAAATTTGAGTGAGATTGAACAATATACCAATTTTTCATTAAATACTTACCTTTAGTAAAGCTTCCAATAAAAATTTAAGTACTTGATCAAGAAGCAAAAAGAAAAGAGACATAATAACTGCCATAGCAAACACCATTAATGCACCTTGCATTGTCTCTTTTCCTGTAGGCCAAGAAACTTTAAAAGCTTCTTGTTTTACTTCTTGGATAAATTTTATCGGGTTTTTCATAATATACTGTTTAGCATATTGGCAGGAGCGGAGGGAATCGAACCCTCAACCTCCGGTTTTGGAGACCGGCACTCTACCAATTGAGCTACACTCCTATAGAGTTTACTCTATAATTTTAGTTACTACTCCAGCTCCAACTGTTCTACCACCTTCACGAATAGCAAAGTTTAATTTTTCGCTCATCGCAATTGGAGTAATTAATGTAACAGTGAATTTAGCGTCATCACCAGGCATAACCATTTCAGTTCCAGCTGGTAATGTAACTTCTCCAGTTACATCAGTTGTTCTAAAGTAAAACTGAGGTCTGTATTTAGTAAAGAAAGGAGTGTGTCTTCCACCCTCATCTTTTTTAAGTACATAAGCCTGAGCTTCAAATTTAGTGTGCGGTGTAATTGAAGCGGGTTTACAAAGAACTTGTCCTCTTTGAATGTCATCTCGCTCAACACCTCTTAATAGAATACCAACGTTATCACCTGCTTCACCTGAATCTAAAAGCTTTCTGAACATTTCAACACCAGTACAAACTGATTTTTTAGTTGCAGTAACCCCTACGATTTCAACTTCTTCACCTGTTTTAATAACACCAGATTCAATTCTTCCAGTTGCAACAGTTCCTCTACCTGAAATTGAGAAAACATCCTCAACAGGCATTAGGAAAGGCTTGTCAATATCTCTAGTTGGTTGAGGAATAAATTCATCAACAGCTTTCATTAATTCTACAATAGAATTTTTTCCAATTTCTTCATCTCTGCCTTCAACAGCAGCTAATGCAGATCCTTTAACGATAGGAGTTTTATCACCTGGATATTTGTATGAAGTTAAAAGTTCTCTAATTTCTTCTTCAACAAGTTCAATCATATCTTTATCATCAACTTGATCTACTTTATTTAAGTAAACAACAATTGCAGGAATACCAACTTGTCTTCCTAAAAGAATGTGTTCTCTAGTTTGAGGCATAGGACCATCAGCAGCATTAACTACTAGGATAGCTCCATCCATTTGAGCTGCACCTGTAATCATATTTTTTACATAGTCAGCGTGACCTGGGCAATCAACGTGTGCGTAGTGTCTTTTTTCAGTTTCATATTCAACGTGAGCAGTTGAAATTGTAATCCCTCTTTCTTTTTCTTCAGGAGCTTTATCAATCTGATCGTAAGCAACAGCTTTTCCTCCACCAAGTTCTGCTAATGTAATTGTGATAGCAGCTGTTAATGTTGTCTTACCATGGTCGACATGACCAATTGTACCGATGTTACAGTGTGGTTTATTTCTTACGAACTTTTCTTTTGACATTACGTTTTTACCTCAGTTTTAGTTTTATTAATAATTTCTTTTTTTCTTGGAGCGGGTAAAGAGAATCGAACTCTTACATCCAGCTTGGAAGGCTAGCGTTCTACCATTGAACTACACCCGCACAACATCAAGAATAACACTCCATTGTTATAAAAAATTTTATTGATTGGTGGAGGGGGAAAGATTCGAACTTTCGAAGACCGAAGTCAACGGGTTTACAGCCCGCCCCATTTGACCGCTCTGGAACCCCTCCTTTTTGGGGAAGTGTCCCCTTGCTCAATAAAGCTTCAAACAACATGCGTTTTATATATTTTTATTATGCAATTGCAACACGAGATTTACTGTGAAAATGGAGGAAAATACGTATAAAACAAAGATAATTTTATGAATAAATCATCTTTTTTAATCGTTGGTCAACATGCTGTAATTGAGGCTTTAAGAAACCCCAAAAGAAAGGTTTTAAAAGTTTTTTTAACAGAAGAAAGTAAAAAAAATATTCATAGAAAGAACCCGAAGAAAAATGTCCTTGAAGACGTTAAAGTCTATTTTAAATCAAAAAAAGAATTAGATAAGTATACTTCTAAAGATCAAATTATGCACGGTGGGTACATTGCAGAAGTTGAGCATATCGATCAACCAGACCTAAAAGAATTTATAAAAGGAAAAAATAAATTAACATTTGTTTGCATTGATGAAGTAACAGACCCTAGAAATATTGGATCGTTAATTAGAAGTGCTTCTTCATTTCATATAGATGGATTAATAGTTAAAGAAAGACAATTTCCGTCTGATAGTAAGCTTATGTATAAAGCCGCAAGTGGATGCATGGAGCATATTAATATTTTTGAAGTATCAAACATAAATTCAACACTTAAAAATTTAAGAGAAAAAAATTTTTGGGTTTATGGATTTGATGCAAGAGGAGAAAAAGACTTTACAGATATCAAATGGGAAGGAAAAAATGTTCTTTTGTTCGGATCTGAAGGTTTTGGTATGAGAGAGCATACTGGAAAGTACACAGATTTTTTTGTGAAGATTGACATAAATAAGGATGTAGAAAGCTTAAATATCTCAAATAGTGCAGCGATTGTGTTTCATCATTTAAGTTATTTGAAAAAAAATTCTTGATTAGTCTAAGATTTCTTAATAGAAATCGTTTATGCCCTTGTAGCTCAGCTGGTAGAGCAATTGATTTGTAATCAATAGGTCCGCGGTTCGACTCCGTGCGGGGGCACCATCACTTAATTATTTGAAGTTTCTTTACGTGTTTGTTCAATCTTTATTTTTTTGTGAAGACTGTTATTTTTATCATATAATAATTCAAAGCTAATTTTTTTATTGGCTTGAATTTTAATTATTTTTGCATTTCTAACCTCAAAATTATCTGCAACAGCACTGATAGGTCTTTTATTTGTATCTAAATTTTTTATTAAAATTTTAGATTTATCACTAATAATTGTACCCTTCCATCTTCTAGGTCTGAAGGGACTAATCGGAGTTACTGCTAGCTTTCTTGAATCTAAATTTAGAATTGGTCCATGTGCTGATAAATTATAAGCTGTACTACCTGCCGGTGTTGAAACTAATACGCCATCAGAGATTAAATTTTTAATAATATTTTTCTTATTAGCAGTAATCGAAATTGATGATGCCTGCTTACTTTGTCTTAATATTGACACTTCATTGATAGCTATTGATTTTTTTGTTTGATTTTTTTTATTAGTCACAGTCATTTGTAAAGGATAAATCATTACACTGTTAGAGATATTCAAATTTTTAATAAAGTTTTCATTAGAAAACTTATTCATCAAAAAACCATAGTTTCCAGAATTAATTCCATAGAAAGGTTTTTTATATTTGTGTAATTTTTTTAAAGTTTGAAGCATGAAACCATCTCCTCCTAGAACAATTATTATGTTGGATTTTCTTAAAGATGTAATGTTAACTTTTTTAATTAAGATTGATTTAATCTTAAGAGAGACTTTGGTTTTATCAAATACTAAATATACTTTATCTCTCATTGAGTGGTGCCCTCGGCCAGACTCGAACTGGCACTCCAAAAAGGCACGGATTTTAAGTCCGTTGTGTCTACCAATTTCACCACGAGGGCATGTACTATTTTCATTTGTTTAACTGTTTTTATTTATAACTCAACTTCTTTTTGTTAACAAATCATATCAATATTTTAATTAAGCTTTTAATGCTTTTTTAAGAATACGATTATCTAAATTACAATCTTTATAACCTCTCTTTACAACATTTAAATATCGTTCTGTTGGATATGCAAATAAAGTTTTTTTAGTCATGGTATAGGTCATTACTTTTTTACCATAATAAGTAAAATAATATTTTTTATATAGAACTGGATAATCTTCATAAACGTCTAATTTTTTTTCATCACTTTTAGATATTTCAAATAAAGCACCAGGAACAATTGAGTTTTTTTTAGGCTCTATATCAGCAGCTCTATATTTGCTTCTAAAGGTTAGTTTAAAATTAGTTAAATTAATTTTTTTTAAAAAGACACTATCCTTGCATCTTCTTTTCATTTGAAAATGATTAAGATTACTTCCGTAAGCAAAATAAAGCATCAAACTATCTAACAACTACTTCTATTTTTTTTTGATTAACAAACTCTAATATTTCAGAACTACACTTATCAATTTTAAGTTGGTCTTCAGATCTTATCACTATCGATACACCTAATTTTCCTGCATGAAAAAATGGGTAACTTCCAATTTCAACATCTTTATTGTTATCTTGAACATTGGTTAAAGAGTTTGCAATTTCACTTTCAACAGTTTTTAAACTTATTGTATGACTTAATATTGGATCTCCCCCTACTATCTTGTTTTTTAATCCACCTAACATTGATTTTAAAATTGAAGGAACTCCTGGTAAACAAAAAACATTTTCAACACTAAATCCTGGAGCACCACTTGTTGGATTTAATATTAAATTAGCATTACGTGGCATCCATACCATTTTTTGTCGACCTTCATTAAATTCACCTACTTTGTAGTAAGCTTCTAATATTTTAAAAGCTTCTTTGTGAATTTCATACTCAAGATTAAATGCTTTAGAAATAGACTGCGCAGTAATATCATCATGAGTTGGTCCTATACCACCAGTTGTAAATACATAATTATTTACTTTTCTTAAATGATTAACGGTCTCAATAATTGTAATTTCTATATCTGGAATAACCCTAACTTCGTTAACTTTTACACCAATTGAGTTTAACCATTGTGCAATTGTGCTGGTATTAGTGTCTTGCGTTCTTCCAGATAGGATCTCATTACCAATAATAAGTATTGCTGCATTAAATTTTGTATTTTGGGTCATTATTAAATATACAATTTAAATATGGAATTTACCAAAGCTTTAATAAAAGGCAAACTGATCAAACGTTATAAGAGGTTTTTTACAGACGTTAAAATTGGCAAGGAAATTGTTACAGCGCATTGCCCTAATACTGGATCTATGAAGGGCTTATTAGATGAAGGAAATGAAGTTTATGTATCTAAAAATGATGACCCAAAAAGAAAATTAAAATATACCCTTGAAATAGTTAAGGTTAAAAAAAATTTAGTTGGTGTTAATACTCATTTTGCAAATAAAATTGCCTTCCATGGTTTAACAAATAATTTAGTTAAAGAAGTTGCAAACAATGACAGTATCAAGGCTGAGGTATTTTTTGATAAAGAAACACGGTTTGATTTTTTACTTGAAAAAAATAAACAAAAAATATTTGTAGAAGTTAAAAATGTTACTTTATTCAGAGAAGAAAAAACTGCAGAATTTCCAGACGCCGTTACCACTAGAGGGTCAAAACATTTAAAAACACTTATAGAGGCGGTTAAAAAGGGCTATAAATCCTATCTATTATTTTTAGTCCAAATAGAGGGTGTGGATAATTTTAAAATAGCAAAAGACATTGATAAAGAATATTATGAAAATTATTTACTTGCAAAAAAAGCTGGGGTTAACTTTTTGGCTTATCAATGTAAAATAAATTCAAAAGAAATTAAAATAGATAAAAAAATTAAAATTATTAATGCCTGATTATTTAGAAAAATTTGAAAAGATGAGAGTTGCTGGAAATCTTGCAGCAAGAACTCTTGATATGCTTACAGATAATATTAAGCCAGGTGTAACCACAGAGTTTGTAGATAAATTAGGATATGAATTTATTAGGGACAACGGTGGTTACTCAGCTCCACTTTTTTATAGAGGGTTTAAAAAATCATTATGCACTTCTTTAAATCATGTTGTTTGTCACGGTATACCTTCTGATAGAGTTTTAGTTGAAGGTGATGCTTTAAATGTTGATGTAACAGCTATAGTTGATGAACATTATGGTGATACAAGTCGAATGTTTTGTGTTGGAAAAACTCCTGTTAAAGTTAATAACTTAATTGATGCTACATACGAGTCGATGATGAGAGCAATCAACTTATTAAAACCAGGATTAAAATTGGGTGACATTGGATATGAAATACAATCTTTTGTTGAAAAAAAAGGCTACTCAGTCGTTAGAGATTTTTGTGGTCATGGAATAAGCACAACATTCCACGAACCACCTAATATTTTACATTATGGAAGAAGAAATACAGGGATGGAACTTAGACCTGGAATGACTTTTACAATTGAGCCTATGATAAATATCGGTGAATGGGATGTAAAGATGCTAAAAGATGGCTGGACAGCAGTTACAAAAGACAAATCTTTATCAGCACAATTTGAACATACGCTAGGTATTACTGAAAATGGTTATGAAATCTTTACAGAATCTGTTAAAGGTTATTCTAAGCCTCCTTACTTATAATTAATGATTGAACGATATTCTAGAAAACCACTAACTGACATATGGTCAGAGCAAAACAAATACCAAATTTGGCTCGATGTAGAGGTTGCAGCAGCAGAAGCCATGGAAAAATTAGGTCAAATTCCAAAAGGTGTTTCATCAATTGTTAGAAGAAAAGCTAAAATAAACGTTAAAAGAATTCATCAAATTGAGAGTAAAGTTAAGCACGATGTTATAGCATTTTTAACATCTGTTACTGAAAAAGCAGGGATTAAAGCAAGATACCTTCACCAAGGTATGACCTCTTCTGATATTTTAGATACCAGTTTAAATATTCAATTAGTTCAATCTGGTAAAATTTTACTCAGTGATATCGATCAAATTCTAAAAGTTTTAAAGAAACAAGCCAAAAAATACAAATACACTCCTTGCATGGGTAGAAGTCACGGAATTCACGCTGAACCTATAACTTTTGGTTTAAAATTAGCTTCATTTTATGAGGAGTTTAAGAGAAATAGAAAAAGATTAGTTGATGCAATTGATGAAATTTCAACATGCGCAATCTCTGGTGCTGTTGGCACATTTGCAAATATTAATCCTAATGTTGAAAAACATGTAGCAAAAAAACTTGGATTAAAAGTTGAGCCTATATCAACACAGGTAATACCAAGAGATAGGCATGCTTTTTATTTTTCAATTCTTGGAATTATTGCAGGATCAGTTGAAAGAGTTGCAATTGAGATTAGACATTTACAGAGAACTGAAGTTTATGAAGTGCAAGAGTTTTTTTCAAAGGATCAAAAAGGTTCTTCTGCAATGCCTCATAAAAAAAATCCAATCTTAAGTGAAAATTTAACAGGACTTGCTAGAATGGTTCGAAGTGCTGTTATCCCTGCTCTTGAAAATATTGCACTATGGCATGAAAGAGATATTTCTCACTCAAGTGTTGAAAGAAATATTGGTCCAGACGCAAATATTACCTTAGATTTTGCTTTAGCAAGACTAAGTAATATTTTAGATAAAATGATTGTCTATCCAAAAAAAATGATTGAAAATTTAAATATAACTAAAGGTTTAATTTTTTCACAAGAAGTAATGTTAGAGCTAACAAAATCAGGTTTAAGTAGAGAACAATCTTACAAAATGGTTCAAAATTATGCAAAAAAATGTTTTGCAGAAAATCTAAATTTATTTGATGTTATATCAGATGATAAATTCATAATGGCTAAAATTTCATCAAAAAGATTAAGGGCTATATTCAATTATTCATCGCATTTTAAAAACGTAGATTTAATTTTTAGAAGAGTATTCAAATAATGAAAAAAGGTAAAAAATTATACGAAGGTAAAGCTAAAATAATTTATGCAACATCTGATAAAAATTTAGTTATTCAATATTTTAAAGATGATGCAACTGCTTTTAATAATTTGAAAAAATCAACAATTGAAGGCAAAGGTGTTTTAAACAATAGAATTTCAGAACATATTTTATCAAACCTAACTCAAATTGGGATTAAAAATCATTTAGTAAAAAGACTAAATATGAGAGAACAAATTATCAAATTAGTTGAGATTATACCTATTGAATTTATTGTTCGTAATGTTGCAACAGGCTCTATTACTAAAAGATTAGGTATCGAAGATGGAACAGTTCTAAAACAGCCACTATTAGAGTATTGCCTTAAAGATGATAAATTG
Source organism: Candidatus Pelagibacter sp. PS_23 (assembly GCF_059417905.1). Classification (NCBI taxonomy): domain Bacteria; kingdom Pseudomonadati; phylum Pseudomonadota; class Alphaproteobacteria; order Candidatus Pelagibacterales; family Candidatus Pelagibacteraceae; genus Candidatus Pelagibacter; species Candidatus Pelagibacter sp. PS_23. The sequence goes on from NZ_CM182071.1 coordinate 681,556, forward strand.
GGTGATCCACTTATTGCTGAAGAGCATATTTTAGCTTTTGATTGGGCTACAAAATCTGAGTTAGAAAAAGTTAAAAAAATGATCCTTAGAATTAATGATTTTATGATTGGAATGTTTAGAGGAGTTGGAATTAAACTAATTGATTTCAAACTTGAATTTGGAAGACTTAAAGAAAATGGGAAAAATGAGGTTATCCTAGCTGATGAGATTAGTCCTGACACTTGCAGATTATGGGACAGTATTACTGATAAAAAACTAGATAAAGATAGATTTCGTAAAGATTTAGGTGATTTGATACCCGCATATACTGAAGTTGCAAAAAGACTTGGTATATTTCATGAGCAATCAAATTTAAGCGCTGTTAATGTTACAAAGTTAAGATCAGTTAAAAAAAGAAAATAATATGAAAATATCTGTAATTATAACTCTTAAAAAAGATGTTTTAGATCCTCAAGGTAAAGTTATCCATCAAACCCTGGATGGTATGGGTTTTGAAGGAATTAATGAAGTAAGACAAGGAAAATATTTTGAAATTGACACTAAAGAAGACGATAAGAAAAAGGCTGAAAAAAAAGTTGAAGAAATGTGTAAGAAACTTTTAGCAAACTTAGTAATAGAAGACTTTAAAATTATTGGATCACAATAATAAAAAATGCATTCATCCGTAATAACCTTTCCTGGATCTAATTGTGATAGAGACATGGATGTTGCTTTAAAAAAATTTGGCTTTAAAAATAAAATGGTTTGGCATGATGATGTTGAGCTACCCAAAAGTGATTTAGTAGTTTTACCGGGTGGTTTTTCATATGGGGACTACCTTAGATGTGGAAGTATGGCATCAAAATCAAAAATTATGAAATCGGTATTAAACTTTGCTCAAGGGGGTGGTAAAGTTATGGGGATCTGTAATGGTTTTCAAATTTTAGTAGAATCTGGTTTGCTACCAGGTGTGCTGCTTAGAAATAAATACCTAGAATTTATTTGCAAAAATGTTTTTGTTAAAGCTAACAATAAAGATAACTCTTATTTTAAAAATGATAAAAAAAACGTCTACGAGTTTCATATAGCTCATAATGAAGGAAATTACTTTTGCTCTAATGATCAAATTAAAGAAATTAATGACAATAATCAAATAGCTTTATTTTATTCAGATGAAAACGGAAATGTTAATGAGCAATCTAATCCAAATGGTTCATTACAAAATATAGCTGGTGTGTTTAATAAACAAAAAAATGTTTTAGGAATGATGCCTCATCCAGAAAGAATGATAGACCCTGCTCTTTCAGGTGAAGATGGTTCAATTTTTTTTCAAAACTTAATTAATAATTTGAAATAATGATAGTTAACGAACAGCTTGCAATTGATCATGGTTTAAAAAAAGATGAATATAAAAAAATCTGTGATTTGTTAAAAAGAGTTCCCAATATTACTGAGCTTGGTATCTTCTCAGCAATGTGGAATGAGCATTGTTCTTATAAATCTTCAAGATTTCATCTTAAAAACTTACCTACTAAAGGAAAAAACGTAATTCAAGGTCCTGGTGAAAATGCTGGTGTTATTGATATTGGTGATAATGATGCAATAGTATTTAAAATTGAAAGTCATAATCACCCTTCATTTATTGAACCTTATCAAGGTGCCGCAACGGGTGTTGGTGGAATTATGAGAGATGTCTTTACAATGGGAGCAAGGCCAATAGCTAATTTAAACTCAATTCATTTTGGCTCACCTCAACATAAAAAAACTAAGAATTTATTACGTGGAGTTGTTCACGGTATAGGTGGATATGGTAATTGCATGGGGGTTCCAACAATTGCTGGTCAAACTAGTTTTGACGAGTCTTATAATGGTAATATTTTAGTAAATGCTATGACCTTAGGTCATGTAAAAAAAGATAAAATTTTTTATTCAAAAGCTGCAGGTTTAGGAAAACCTGTGATCTATGTTGGTTCAAAAACAGGTCGTGATGGAATTCATGGTGCAAGTATGGCATCAGCTTCATTTGATGATAAAATTGAAGAAAAAAAACCAACTGTTCAAGTTGGAGATCCATTTACAGAAAAACTTTTATTAGAAGCTTGTTTAGAATTAATGGCAGGAGATTCGATTATTGCTATTCAGGATATGGGTGCTGCTGGATTAACTTCTTCAAGTATTGAAATGGCTTCAAAAGGAAATTTAGGAATTGAAATCAATTTGAATAAAGTTCCTTGTAGAGAAGCAAATATGTCCCCTTATGAAATTATGCTATCTGAAAGCCAAGAACGAATGCTTATTGTTTTAGAAAATGGCAAAGAAGAAATGGCTAAAAAAATATTTGATAAATGGAATTTAGATTTCGCTGTAATTGGTCAAACAACAAAAAGTAAAAAAATTGAACTTCATTTTAATGAAGAAAAGGTAGCAGATATTCCTGTTAACACATTGGTTGAGAACTCACCTATGTATGATCGAAAATGGAAAAAAGCTAAATTACCTAAAAAAATTAAAGTTGAGAAAGAACAATTTAAAACCTTAAAAATAAAAAATGTTTTAAACAAAATATTATCTAATCCAAATGTGTGTAGCAAAGAGTGGATTTGGCAACAATACGATCATACTGTTATGGGAGATACCATTCAAAAACCTGGTGGAGATGCTGGTGTTGTTAGGGTTCATGGTACCAATAAAGCTGTTGCTGCATCTGTAGATTCATCTGCTGTATATTGTTGGGCTCACCCTTTAAGTGGGGGAAAGCAAATTGTTTGTGAAAGTTGGAGGAACTTAATTTCAGTTGGTGCTAAACCAATTGCTATTACTAATTGCTTAAATTTTGGTAGTCCTGAAAATGAAGAAAATATGGGTGAGTTTGTTGAATGTGTTCAAGGTTTAGGTGAAGCGAGCGCTTACTTAAAGTTTCCAGTAGTTTCTGGGAACGTTTCATTTTACAACCAAACTAAAGATATTGGGATTAAACCTACACCAGCAATTGGGGGGGTTGGTTTAATTAAAGATTACCAAAACATGGTTACAATGGATTTAAAAGAAGCTGATAATATACTTTTAGTTATTGGTAAAACTGAAGGTCACTTGGATCAAAGTTTATTTGCAAGAGATATTCTAAATGAAAAAAATGGACCTCCTCCTGAAATTAATCTTTTTAATGAAAAAAATAATGGTGAAACAATTTTAAAGCTTATTGATAAAAAATTTATAAAATCTGCTCACGATGTTTCTTTAGGTGGAATAATTACTGCTCTTTCCAAAATGTGTATTAAAGGTAAAAAAGGTGCAACTCTTAAAAAATCTAATTACTTAATTAATAAATTTGAATACTTATTTGGTGAAGATCAGGGAAGATACATTATTGAAATTAGTAAAGATGATCTAGAAAATGCTACTAAAATACTTCAAGAAAACTCCGTACATTTTGATGAACTTGGGTTAGTAAATGAAGATAATTTAATAATTGACGATAAGACAAAAGTATCAATTGACGATTTGATTAAATCACATACAAATTGGCTAACGAACTACATGGAAAATTAAAATGGCAATGGATATAAAAGAAGTTGAAACACTCATTAAAGAAGCTTTACCAGATGCTATAATAGAAATTCAAGATCTTGCTGGAGATAGTAATCACTACTCAGCGACAATAACCTCTAAAGAGTTTTCAGGAAAAAGTAAAATTGAACAACACAAAATGGTATACAATTCTTTAAAAGGAAAAATGGGTAACGAACTTCATGCATTAGCAATTAAAACAAAGGAACAATAATGGACGATAGCACAAAAAATTTAATTCAAAATTACATAGATACTAACGATGTATGTTTATTTATGAAAGGAACGCCAGATGCTCCTCAATGTGGATTTTCTATGGCTGTATCAAACATGTTAAAAATTTTAGAAGTGAATTACAAAGGAATAAATGTTCTTGAATCTCAGTCTTTAAGAGAAGGTATAAAAGAATTTAGTGACTGGCCTACTATTCCACAAATTTATGTCAAAGGTGAATTTGTTGGTGGCTGTGATATTGTTAAGGAAATGTACGAAAATGGTGAGCTTCAAAAAACATTTGAATTAAAAGGAATTAATTTTAAGAAAAAAGACTAAGTGAAATCGTTTATATACAAAATAATAATTTCTGTAATAGCAGTAATACTTATTTATGAGTTCACTATAGGAAAACAAATAAGTAAATACTCAAATCAAATAAGCGCTTTCACTTCTAAAGAGGGACGTAAAGAAGGTGTTAATAAAATTAGAGAAGAAATAAATAAAGGCATTAAGAAAGAAAGATACCTTTCAAAAGAAGATGCCAAATTAATTAATACTTTTTTAAATAAGATCAAAAAAGAATTAGAAGAAGCTAATCAAAACTAATCACAGAACCATAAAGTCCCTGTACTAATTTTTTTTTTAAGAAAAGTATATTTATACCCTTCATTAAAAATTAACTCACAATCTTTAGGATCAGATCGTTTAACATTTCTAACATTTTTATATGCATAAAAAGGTCTATTTGTTTCAGCATCAGTTTCTGAATAGATTTTAAAGCAGTTAAAATTTGTATTACTTAAAAATTCTTTAGTATAAGCATCACCAAAGATACAAATATTTTCATCTAAGTCTCTTGTATTAAAATCTTTAATTATTTCTTTTTGTAATTTTTTATTACTTATACCCCAATAATCAATTTCAAAATTTTTTTCTATATTTGTAAATTTGGCAAAAGAATTTAACCAAGTATATTGATATGGTTTTAAAGCTATATTTTCTAAAATAAAAAAAATTAATGTCAAAAAAGAAAGAGAGTAAAATAATTTTTTATTAAAAATATATATATTAAACAATGAGGTTATAAAAATTAATGGCACTAAAAACATGACATGTCTAATCTCATCATAAATTGCAACACTTTTGAGTATAAAGATTAAAATTATTATTAAAGGTGTGATTAAAAAAATTAGATAATAAATTCGTGTCAAAATATTTTTATTATTAAAAATTTTATTTTCACAAATAGGAAATAAAAAAATACCCAAAATTATAATTAAAGGTAACTTAAAAAATAACCAGATGAAGTAATAGCTTGAAGGTAAATTTAAAGCTTTCATGCATTCACCAAGTGTAAGGGTGCAGGTATTATGGTAATATTTACTCATCCATTCTAATGAATTTATAATCTCAAAGGGATTGTGCCATGTAATAGGATTAAGAATATAAACAAAAATCAAAAATGAAAATATAGAAATAAAAATATTTGATACATTTTTTAAAATTATATTATTTAAATTAAATTTTTTAAAATTAAATAGCGTAATTAATCCAATAAAATATTGGATAAAAATTATTAATCCTGAAATTCTTATACTAATTAAAAATGCAGTTAAAAAAGAAAGAAAGAAAAGTGATTTTAATTTAATTTTTTTATCTAAGTAAAAATCTTCAATAATATTTAAAAAAAAATAAGAACATATTATCCAAAATGATAAAAAAGGAATATCCTTAAGATTAAACTGTGCGTGACCAAAAAGATAGGGATACAATAAATATATAATTGTAGATATTTTTGAAAACAATAAATCTTGGGATATTTTAAAGTTAATTAAAAAATAAAAATAACCTGAAATTGTAAATACAAAAAAAATAGCTGAATGTTTTGCTACAAGTAAAGCTCCATATTGAGAAATATCATTAAAATTATAAACAATTCCATTAAATAACTTTTGAAATGGTATGGAAATATAATGAAAACCAATTCCATGATATTTATCAATATAATTAATCAAATTTTGGTATTTACCAGTGCTTAAAAAACTAATTATACCTTCGACATTTTTTTCCCAATTTAACTGCTCGTGGTATTCATCATGAGATATACCAGTAGTTAAGCTCAAGTAGATACCGATAAATAGATATAAAATAAAAAAAATTCTAAATAAATGATTTTTTGTATCTATCATTTTTTAAATACACAAAGAAGAGATTTGCCAAATTTATTAAAGGTAAGTTTATCAATTATTTTTGATAGTGGTATTAGTATATTCCAAAAATAGATTTTATTTTTTAAATTAGTTTTTTTTAACCTAAATATCTTATTTAATATTAAAAATAATAAACCAATAGAATCGTAATAAATTAATTTTTCAATTTTTAAATCAGTTTTCTTTTCAATATCTTGAAAATCTTTTTTATTATATCTTTTAAAATGACCAACTGCTTTATCAAATTCATTATAAAATAATTGATGGGCTGGAACATTAAAAATTAAGTTTCCACTTTTTTTTAATTTTTTAGAGGCTACTTTTACTTCTTTTAAATCATCTTTAATATGTTCAAGAACATCAAAATAAATTATTGTTTGATATTTAAACTTTATCTTATCTATGGTCTGATTTTTAATTTTAATTTTTTTTTTTTTAAATTTCTTTTTTAATATTTGGAAAAGTTTATTATCAGGTTCTAATAACGTTATATCTTTTGTAAATTTTTCATATAAATTTGTTAAACCACCTTTTCCTGCACCGACCTCTAAAAATGGATCTTTAATATAACTTTTAAGATAATAAATTTGATAATTTCTAAATTTTTTTGCAGCATCAAAGGTATCAAGCTCAAAACCATCATAGTTGATTTTGCTCATCAAGAATTTTTATCTTGAATAATATTCAATAACCAAATTAGGTTCCATTATTACTGGATAAGGAACTTCGTCAAACTTAGGTGTTCTAACAAAAGTAACTTTTTTATTTTTTTCATCTAAATTAATGTATTCAGGAGTTTCTCTTTCTTTACTAGCTAGAGCAATATCAATTATAGCCAACTGTTTAGATTTATCTCTAATTTCAATTATATCTTCTTCTTTAACAACGTAACTTCCAATGTTAACTTTTTTACCGTTAACTCTTACGTGACCATGGTTAATAAGTTGTCTCGCTGAAAATACTGTTGTTGAAAATCTTGCTCTATAAACAACAGAATCTAATCTTCTTTCAAGCAAACCAATTAAATTTTCACCCGTATCCCCTTTTAACATGGTAGCTTTTTTATAAATATTTCTGAATTGTCTTTCGTTAATGTTACCGTAGTAACCTTTTAATTTTTGCTTAGCTTGTAGCTGAATTCCGTAATCAGAAGGTTTTCCTTTTCTACCTTGTCCGTGTTGTCCTGGACCATAATCCCTTTTATTAAAAGGACTTTTAGGTCTACCCCATAGGTTAATTTTTAACCTTCTATCTATTTTATGTTTAGCGCTTATTCTTTTTGTCATTTGATAGGTGGGGTTATAAACTTACTCATTATTTTGTCAATCAACCTTTTTTGGACAAACTTGCAAATACACTGGATAAAATACGCGTTTCCTTCTCAGAAAGCTCCATTTTAGAAAAAATGCTTCTTAAGTTTTCAAGCATAATAGGTCTCTTCTCCAAGGGTTTAAAAAAGTGTTTTTCCTCTAGTTTTTTGATGCATAAGTTAGTCATAGCTTGAATGTCACTTTTGCTAGCTAAGGTTACTTTTTTTGATTTAGAATATTTTACACCCTTTAAATTAATAATGCTTGCTACTGTATGAGCAATAATAATAACACTATGTGACAGATTTAAAGATTTAAAATCAGGGTTAGTTGGGATTTGCATAGTGTAATTAGCATAACTAATCTCATTATTAGATAAGCCAGACGCTTCAGAACCAAATAAAAAAGCTATCTTTTTATTAAAATCAATTTTTTTTAAATCGTCTAAATTAATATGTTTAATATTTTTATTTCTAAACCTTGCAGATGTTGCAATAACATAATCTACCTTTTTTACAGCAGATTCTAAAGTTTCATGAACTTTAGCATTAATAATTAGGTCTTTAGCACCAACTGAGGTTGCTAAAATTTTATCATTTGGAAAAATTGGTTTTGGTTTAACAATAACTAGCTTTTTAAAATTAAAGTTTTTAAGAGCTCTCGCACAAGCTCCAATATTTTCAGATAATTGAGGTTGATGTAAAATAAATGAGATATTATTAAAAGACATTAAAGACTTGCTGGAGCTTTATCTTTAAATAATTTATAATCTAAACTATCAACCAATGCTTTAAATGAAGCATCAATTATATTTGCTGAGACACCAATAGTGAACCAGTTCTTACCTTTTGAGTCTGTGCTTTCTATTGAAACTCTAGTGATTGCTTCCGTACCTGTATTTAAAATTCTAACTTTGTAATCAACTAATTTCAAATCTTTTAAATATTTAGAGTATTTGTTTAATCGATCTACATTTTGTCTAATAGCATTATCTAGTGCATTAACAGGACCATTTCCCTCACCCGTACACATAATTTTTTCACCATCAACTTCAAGCTGAGCTTTTGCAGAAGAAACAATTGCTCCTGACGAATCTTTTTTAACAGAGACATCGTATTCTTTAATCAATATATACCTTGGTATTTTGCTGATAATTCTTCTAGCTAATAATTCAAACGATGCGTCAGCACCATCATAACTATAGCCTATAAATTCTCTATCTTTTACTTCGTCTAAAAGTTTTTTAATTTTAGGGTCGCTCTCTTCTATTTCTATACCAATAGTTTTTAATCTTGAGATTATATTGGATTTTCCAGATTGATCTGAAACTACTATGTTTCGAGAATTTCCAACTTCTACTGGATCAATATGTTCATAAGTTTTTGGATCTTTTTGAACCGCGGATACATGAAGGCCACCTTTATGAGAAAAAGCAGCAGCACCAACGTATGGAAGATGTTTGTTAGGTTTTCTATTTAAAATCTCATCTAACAATCTAGAGCATTCTGTTAATTTCTTAATATTGTCTGGTTTAATTTTTAATTGAAAATTAGTTGCAAAATCTTCTTTTAAAAAAAAAGTAGGGATTAGTGACATTAAATTAGCATTACCACACCTTTCACCTAAACCATTAATGGTTCCTTGCACCTGTCTAACTCCAGCCCAAACTGCAGCTAAAGAATTCGCAACTGCATTACCCGTATCATTGTGTGCATGTATCCCTAAATTTTTTCCAGGTATAGTTTTAGAAACTTCTGTAACTATTTTTGTAATTTCATGAGGTAAGGTTCCACCATTAGTGTCACATAAAACAATCCACCTTGCTCCCTCATCAAATGCTGCTTTAAGACATGATAAAGCATAATTTGGATTGGCTTTGTATCCATCAAAGAAATGTTCTGCATCAAACATGAATTCTTTATTCATTTTAACAAAGTGTTTTGCTGTCTCTTTAATGTTTTCTAAGTTTTCTTCATTAGAAATCCCAAGTGCTATATCAACATGAAAATCCCAAGATTTTCCTACAATACAAACTGCCAGTGTGTTTGAGTTTAAAAGTGCTGATAGTCCAGGATCATTATCGGCACTTCGACCAGTTCTTTTGGTCATACCAAAAGAAGTTAGTTTAGCATTATTAAATGAATGTTTTTTTTGAAAAAATTCAGTATCCGTAGGGTTGGCTCCTGGCCACCCACCCTCAATATAATCAACACCTAAATTATCTAAAGCTGAGGCAATTTTTAATTTATCATCTACAGAAAAGTCTACACCTTGTGTTTGTGCACCATCTCTTAGTGTTGTATCAAATATAAAAAGTTGTTGTTTGCTCATTTTAGTTTCCAAATTGTTTTACCATCTTTGTCTTCTATTAAAACCCCTTTATCTAAAAGCTTATCTCTAATGATATCAGCTTCTTTATAATTTTTATCTTCTCTTGCTTTGTTTCTAAGTGAAATCATTTCTAAAATATCATCTTCACTAATGGATGATTTTTTCTTTTTAAATTCAATCCACTCTTCTTTTGTTTTATTTAAAATACCAATAAAATTACAAGCTAATACAAATAAACTTTTCTCTTCATTTCCTCCTATTAAGGCCTTATCATAAAGTTGATGTAACTTTGCAATGTAGCCAGGTGTATTCAAATCATCGTATAATGGAGACAAAATATCTTCATCTAAAACTATTTTGTCTTTTGGGGGTAAATAAACTTCATACCATTTATCAATAGTATTTTTGCAATCTTCTAAGAGCTTTTCGTTCCAGTCTAATGGTTGTTTGTAGTGAGCACTCATAAGAGCAAGTTTTAAAACTTGTCCGTCAACATTATCTTTAAAATCTTTAATCTTAAGTATGTTGCCAGTTGATTTAGCCATTTTTTCATTTGACATAGTAATAAATGCGTTATGGATCCAATAATTTGCAAAAACTTTACTATCATTCGCACATCTTGATTGTGCAATTTCATTTTCGTGATGTGGAAAAATTAAATCAATTCCACCTCCGTGAATATCGAATACGTTACCTAGATATTTTTTAGACATTGCAGAACATTCTAAATGCCAACCAGGTCTTCCTTTACCCCAAGGAGAATCCCAAGAAGGTTCATCATCCTTAGAGGGTTTCCATAATACAAAGTCTTCTGATTTTTTTTTATTCTCTGAAACTTCAACTCTAGATCCTGCAATTAAATCTTCTAATTTTTTATTCGATAGCTTTCCATAATCATCAAATTTGCTAACTTCAAAATAAACATGGTTCTTTGCCTCATAGGCAAAATTTTTTTCTATTAAAGTTGATATCATTTTAATCATGAGATCAATATGATCTGTAGCTTTTGGCTGTTGGGTTGGATTATCTAAATTTAAGTAATTACAATCATCATTAAAATCTTTAATAACATTGTTTGTTAATTCAGATATTGAAAGATTTTTTTCTTTTGCTGATTTAATTATTTTATCATCAACATCTGTAATATTTCTTATATAATTTATTTTATCATGACCATATTTTGATTTTAAAACTTTGAACAAAATATCAAAAATAACAAGAGGTCTAGCATTACCTATGTGTGGGTTGTCATAAACAGTTGGACCACAAACATACATTCCAATGTTTTCTCTATTTATTGGAACAAATTTTTCTTTTTTATTATTTAGATTGTTTGTTAAAAAAATATCCATGTTCATTATCTTAGAATTATACTTTAATTATAGATTTGTGAATCTATAAGATTAGTTGGGAATCTTGCAAACTGGGATTGGTTCCATTTTATGCAAGTTCATCTTTCTTATTTTTTCGTATTTTTCACGATTTATTGAATTAACATTGTTCATAGCTTCTTCTAATTCCTCGTATTTAAGACCTAACTGACCTTCATCAGTTCTACCATCATCCCATAATCCATCTGTTGGAGCAGCATCAATTATCTCTTGAAGAATATTAATAGATTTACCTATTTCCCATACTTCAGATTTATTACAATCCGCAATAGGAGATATATCAACTCCACCATCTCCATATTTTGTATAAAACCCTACTCCAAAATCCTCAACTTTATTTCCAGTACCAACTACAATACCTTTGTTTGCAGCTGCTACTTGATAAAGAGTGGTCATTCTAATTCTTGCTCTAGAATTTGCCATTCCAAGTTCACTATCAAAATTTGATAACGTACTCTCAAAGGTTTCAAATAATTTATCTAAATTTATTGTGTGCGCTTCAACATTATCAAAGTTTTTAACAAGCCATTCTTGATGTTTTAAGCTTAAGTCATGTTGTGATGATTTTTGTTTAATGGGCATTGATAAAACAATTGTTTTAATACCTGTCATTGCGCTCAATGTACTTGATACAGAAGAATCTATTCCCCCAGAAATTCCAATGATTAAAGATTGAGCCTTACTTGGCATCTTGTTCACATAATCTTTAATCCAATTACTTATAAATTGTGCTTTTTCTAATGGTTTCATTTCCTAAAATTTAAACGAAATTGTATTCAATACAATGCTTTAAGATGCCGCTTTAATATTTTTTTTAGAATAAGCAGCATTTTTTTTAATCTCATCAGAAATTAAAAAAGCTAACTCTAACGCTTGGTTAGCATTAAGTCTTGGATCGCAATGAGTGTGGTAACGGCTAGATAAATCTTGGTCAGATATTTTCTGAGCACCCCCTGTGCATTCAGTAACGTCTTGACCGGTCATTTCAATGTGTAATCCACCTGCATAACTTCCTTCACTTTGGTGACATTCAAAAACATTTTTTACTTCTTTGACAACACTATTAAATGGTCTTGTTTTAAATCCAGTTGTAGCTTTAATTGTATTTCCATGACAAGGATCACATGACCATATTACATTTAAACCTTCTTTTTTAATTGCTCTAATTAATTTTGGTAAAAATTTAGAAACATTTTCATGACCAAATCTAGAAATTAAAGTTATTTTACCTTTTTCATTTGTTGGATTAATTTTATTACAAAGGTTTATCAAGTCTTCAGCTTTTAATGTTGGTCCACATTTAATTCCAATTGGATTTTCAATTCCTCTACAAAACTCAACATGTCCACCATCTAGTTGTCTTGTTCTATCTCCTATCCAAACAAAGTGAGCTGAGGTATCGTGATATTCACCTGTAGTAGAATCTACTCTTGTCATTGCTTGTTCAAAAGGAAGTAATAAAGCCTCATGTGAAGTCCAAAAGTTTACTGTTTTTAATCTTCTATTAAAGTCAGAATTAATTCCACAAGCATCCATAAATGCTAAGGCATCTGCAATTCTATCTTCTAAATCTTTAAATTTTTTTGCAGCTGGAGAGTTTTTAATAAACCCTAAGTTCCAAGTATGTACTTTTTTAAGATCAGCAAAACCTCCATGAGAGAAGGCTCTTATAAGGTTAAGCGTTGATGCAGATTGAGAATAAGCTTTAAAAAGTCTTTTTGGATCAGGAACTCTTGATTTTTCATTAAATTCCATTCCATTAATATTATCTCCAAGGTAACTAGGCAGTTCAACACCATCAATATTTTCAACAGGAGAACTTCTTGGTTTTGAAAACTGTCCAGCAATTCTTCCAAGTTTAATTACTGGTAATGATGCCGAATAAGTAAGCACTAAAGACATTTGCAGTATCAGTTTAAATGTATCTCTAATGTTATCAGGATGAAATTCTGCAAAACTTTCTGCACAATCTCCACCTTGTAATAAAAAAGCTTTTCCATCGACAACATCAGCTAATTGTTCTTTTAAATGCCTTGTCTCACCAGCAAAAACTAATGGTGGGAAATCTTTAATTTTACTTAAAACACCATCCAATTCTTTTTGATCAGGATATTCAGGAATGTGTTTTACAGGATAATTTCTCCAGCTATTTATTTTCCAATTTTTCATGTTCAACCTAGGGGTGTTGTAGCAGAGTTTAATTATTATTCAACTGTGACTGATTTTGCTAAATTTCTAGGTTTATCAATGTCATACCCTTTTTTAAGAGCTGAATAATAAGCTAATTTTTGCAATGGAACAGTTAATAAAAAAGGTAATAAGTCATCATTGGCACTTTCAACTAATACCGTTTCCCAAATATTTTCTGAAAAAACTTCGTCTTTGCTCTTGTTAGTAATCAATAAAACTTTAGCCCCTCTTGCTATTACTTCCTGCATATTGGAAATTGTTTTTTTATAATAATTATCTCTTGGAGCTAAGACAACAACTGGCATTCCATCTTCAATTAAGGCTAATGGACCATGTTTCATCTCACCTGCAGGGTACCCTTCAGCATGAACGTAAGCTAATTCTTTTAATTTTAACGCCCCTTCTAATGCAATTGGGTAAGAAAAACCTCTCCCTAAAAACATCGAACCTTTTGCATCGGTAAATGAACTTGAAACTGTCTGGATTTTACTCTCTGTAAGTAAAGTTTGCTCAACTAACTTGGGTAATAATTTTAAATCTTTAATTTTGTTTAAATATAAATCTTTATCCAAGTCTTTTCTTAAAATTCCTAATTTTAATACCAAAATATATAAAACCAACATTTGACCCATAAAAGCTTTTGTGGATGCAACACCAATTTCTTGCCCACAATGAATGGGTAAAACAAAGTTAGAATCCCTTGCAATAGAGCTTTCTATAACATTAACTACACTGCAAGTTTTCATGTTATTTTTATTGCATAAATCTAGAGCAGCATAAGTGTCCGCTGTTTCGCCAGACTGAGAAACAAAAATATATAAATTGTCATCCTTAAATCTATTTTTTCGGTATCTAAACTCGGATGCAATATCAATTGTTACATCAAGTGTAGTATTTTCTTCAAACCAATATTTTGCCATTAAACAAGAGTGATAAGCTGTACCACAACCAATTAAAGTAACTGAAGAAATTTCCTTAATATTCCATGGAAAATTATAGATGTTGATGTCATTGTTAATTTTATCAACATACTCATTTATACAGTTCTTTAATGTTGTGGGCTGTTCTTCAATCTCTTTAGCCATAAAGTGTTTAAAATCACCTTTGTCATAATCCTGTTCTTTTGAAGATAATTCTAAAACTTTTTTATTAACCTTTAAACCTTCTTCATCAAAAAACTCAACTTGGTCTTTTTTTATAATGCAAAACTCTCCATCATTTAAATATGAAATTTTATTAGTCATAGATTTTAAAGCGTAAGAATCTGAACCTAAATAATTTTCATTAGGACCATAACCAACTGCAAGTGGAGACCCTCTTCTAGCACCTACTATAAGATCTGGTTGATCTTTAAAAATTATACCTAAAGCAAAACTTCCATGTAATTGTTTAAGAGTTTTAATAATTGCTTCTTTTAAATTTAGTTCTTTTAAATATTCTGTTATTAAATGAACAATTACCTCAGTATCTGTTTGAGATTTAAATACATGACCCTTGTTTATTAAATGCTTTTTTAAAAGTGTAGAATTTTCAATAATCCCATTATGTACAACCGACACACTCTCTGAAGAATGAGGATGTGCATTAATAGTGTTTGGAATACCGTGCGTTGCCCATCTAACATGTCCAATTCCAATAGGGCCCGACATATTCTTAACTGCAAGATTTTTTTCTAAAATATCAACTCTACCTTCTGATTTTGCTTCACTTACAATTCCATTTGATAATGTGGCAATTCCTGCGGAGTCGTATCCTCTATATTCTAATTTTCTAAGAGAATTAATAATTGTAGATGAAACCGGTTTATTACTAGCTATACCTATTATTCCACACATTTTATTTTGTTCTTCTTTTGTAGTTTTTAACTTCTGTTTGAGCACTTCTAGTTAAAGCTAATGAATTTTTTTTAACTTTCTTTGTAATAACTGATCCTGCCCCAACAATACTATTTTTTTCAAGAGTAATTGGTGCAACTAATGATGAGTTAGAACCTATAAATACATTGTCTTTAATTTTTGTTTTACTTTTTTTAACACCATCATAATTGCAAGTAATTGTACCAGCTCCAACATTAACACCTTTACCCAATTCACTATCTCCAACGTACGATAAATGATTTATTTTTGATTTTTTTCCAACTGTACTTTTCTTAACTTCTACAAAATTTCCAATTTTTGATCCTTCTTCAAGAATAGTTCCTGGTCTTAATCGTGCATAAGGTCCAACTTCAACTTTATTTTTTATTTTACAATCTTCTAAATGTGAAAATGAATTGATAGTTACATTATTTCCAATTTTAACTTTTGGCCCAATGACAACATATGGATTAATAGTAACGTTTTTTCCAACCTTTGTATCTTTTGAAAAAAAAATAGTTTCAGGACCAATCATTTTTACTCCAGACTTTATAAAAAATTTACGAAGTTTTTCTTGTTCAGTATTAGAATTTATTTGTTTCATCTGGAAATATTTTTATATTAAGTGTATAGATAGCTTAATTCACAATTTATTTCTTAAAAATACTTTATTAATGACTCAAAAATACTCAATATTATTTGACCTGGATGGAACATTAGTCGATACCGCTCCTGATTTAATGAATGCTCATAATCATGTAATGAGAAAATATGGTTACCCTACCAAATCTACTGCTGACATTAGAAATTTAGTAGGTCAAGGCGCTGGTGCGATGATTGGTAGATCTATATGGGGACAAGCAAAAAAAGAGTTTGGTAAAATTGATGATCAAAAAATTAAAACTGAAATGGTTAAAGATTTTGTTAATTTTTATGGAAAAAATATCATTAAAGAAAGCACACTTATCAACGGGGTAAAAGAATTTCTAAAATGGTGTAAAGAAAAAGAAATTTCAATGGCAGTTTGTACTAATAAACAAGAACACTTAGCAATTGATCTTTTAAAAAAAATTGGAATTTATGATTACTTTGAGTACGTTGCTGGTTCAGATACTTTTGATTATTGCAAACCCGATCCTAGACATATAACAAGTATTATTGAAATCATCGGGGGTGATGTAAAAAAATCTTTAATGTTTGGGGATAGTGAAACTGATGCAAATGCAGCAAAGGCTGCCTCTGTTCCTATTATTTTATTAGAAAATGGTTATACAGAAAAAAATTCTAATGAAATTTACCATAATCATTTAATAAAAGACTTTATTGGTGTTGAAAAAATAGTTTCAACTTACTTAAAAGATTGATTTAATTTTTTTTCTTACTATTAATAGGTTTGTACAATTAAGGAGGCCTAATGATTTCACATAAAGTTAAAGTTTACCCATCCAAAATTGATTTACCTAAAAAAAATCAATTAGCATGGAAAATTGCTGAAATAGCCTCTGATAATGCAAAGTTAGATAAAGCCGCCATTGAGATGGTTATTAATAGAATAATTGATAATGCTTCAGTTGCCATTGCTTCTTTAAATAGAAAAGCGGTTATCTCTTCAAGAGAAATGGCCCTAAAGCATCCTAGAAAAAATGGTGCGAATTTGTTTGGTATTGATTCAAAATTAAAATTTGATTGTGAATGGGCTGCTTGGTCCAATGGAACAGCTGTTAGAGAGCTTGATTTTCATGATACTTTTTTAGCAGAAGATTACAGTCACCCTGGAGATAACATTCCACCCATCTTAAGTGTTGCACAACAAACTAAAAAAAGTGGACTAGATTTGTTAAGAGGAATTATCACTGGTTATGAAGTTCAAGTTAATTTAGTTAAAGGAATTTGTTTGCATAAACATAAAATAGATCACATAGCACACTTAGGACCAAGTGTTGCTGCAGGTTTGGGTACAATGTTAAAACTAAACACTGAAACAATTTATCAAGCAGTTCAACAAGCTCTGCATACAACAGTTTCAACAAGACAATCTAGAAAAGGTGAAATCTCTAGTTGGAAAGCTTACGCTCCTGCTCATGCTGGTAAACTTGCAATTGAAGCAGTTGATAGAGCAATGCGTGGTGAAGGTGCGCCAAGTCCTATTTATGAAGGAGAAGACAGTGTTATAGCTAGAATATTAGATGGCAAGAAAGCTTTATATAATGTGCCTCTACCTAAGAAAAAAGAATCTAAGAAAGCAATACTTGAGACCTATACGAAAGAATATTCAGCTGAATACCAGTCTCAAGCACTAATAGATATTGCTAAAAAACTTAATAAGAAAATTCCTAATTTAAATCAAATAAAAAAAATTGATATTCACACAAGTCATCACACTCATTACGTAATTGGAACTGGTGCAAATGATCCACAAAAAATGGATCCAAATGCAAGTAGAGAAACACTTGATCACTCTATTATGTACATTTTTGCAGTAGCACTTGAGGATGCTGATTGGCACCATGTTAAATCATATACCAAACAAAGAGCTAATAGAAAAAGCACTATAAAAATTTGGAAATCAATTACGACGTTTGAAGATAAAAAATGGACTAAAAAATATCACGATCCTAATCCAAAAAATAAATCATTTGGTGCAAGAGTTGTAGTTACTTTAAATAATGGTAAAAAAATTATAGAACAATTAGATAGAGCAGATGCTCATCCATATGGAGCACGTCCGTTTAAAAGACAAAATTATATAAATAAGTTTTTAACGTTAACAGACGGTATCTTAGATAAAAAAGAGAGTGCACGTTTCTTAAAAGTTGTTCAAAATCTTAAAAACCTGAAAGCTGGAGAGTTAAATAAATTAAACATCCAGGTTAAAAGAAGTCAGATAAAGAAAAATACGAAACAAGGAATTTTTTAATGCATTTTGTAGAAAAAGAGCCCAGTCAAAAAAGAGCTGACTTTGTTAGTAAACTAAAATCAAATAAAATTTTAAGAGTTCCTGGTGCTTATAATCCATTAACTGCAAAACTAATTGAAGAAATTGGGTATGACGCAGTTTACGTATCGGGTGGGGTTATGGCTAATGACTTAGGATTTCCAGATATAGGTTTAACTACCCTGCAAGATGTTAGTACTAGATCTTATTTAATATCTAGAGTTACAAGTTTGCCTACCATCGTTGATATCGACACTGGTTTTAAGTCTTGTGAAGAAACTATTAAAACTTTTGAAGAATTTGGGGTGTCAGCGGTTCACTTAGAAGATCAAGTAGAACGAAAAAGATGTGGGCACTTAGATAACAAAGAATTAATTTCAACTGAAGCAATGGTTAAGAAAATTAAAGAATGCGTTGCTGCAAAACAAGATGAAAATTTTAAAATTATAGCAAGATCTGACGCTAAAGGAGTTGAGGGAATAGATAAGATGATTGATAGATGTAAGGCATATATTGATGCTGGAGCAGAAATTATTTTCCCAGAAGCTTTACAGGATGAAAAAGATTTTGAAAAAGTTAGAAAAGAACTATCCTGTTACTTGTTAGCGAATATGACAGAATTTGGAAAATCTAAGTTATTCAATTACAAAGAATTAGAAAATTTTGGGTATAATATTGTGATTTATCCAGTAACCACACAAAGATTAGCTATGAAAAATGTAGAAGATGGTCTTAGAGACATTTTTGTGAATGGACATCAGAACAACATTATTGATAAAATGCAAACTAGAAAAAGACTTTACGAATTAGTAGAATATGAAAAGTATAATTCGTTAGATGAAAAAATTTATAACTTTAGTACGGAAGGACATGAATAATGAGTAATGATATTAAAAAAGGTTTACTAGGGATAGTTGTTGATGAAACAGAAATTTCAAAAGTTATGCCAGAAATCAACTCTCTAACTTATAGAGGTTATGCAGCTCAAGATTTATGTGCAAGATGTGATTTTGAAGAAGTTGCTTACTTAATTTTAAATAAAGAATTACCCAATAAAAAACAATTAAAAGAATTTAAGAAAGAATTATCTAAAGAAATAACTTTATCTAAAAATTTATTAAGTATTTTAAAAAAAATACCTAAAAAATCTCATCCAATGGATGTTGCAAGAACAGCTGTTAGCATCATGGGTCTTGAAGACAAAGAAACTAAAGATAGCTCACCAAAAGCAAATTTAAGAAAGGCGATTAGAATTCTTGCAAAAACACCTACTGCCTTAGCTGCCTTTTACAGACTTCGAAAAGGAAAAAAAATTATAGCTCCAAAGAAAAATCTTACTTTTTCTGAAAACTTTTTCCATATGTGTTTTGGAAAAGTTCCTGAAAAAGAAATTGTTAAGGCTTTCGATGTATCATTGATTTTATACGCTGAGCATAGTTTTAACGTATCCACATTTACAGCAAGAACTATTACCAGTAGCTTATCTGATATTCATGGAGCAATCACAGGTGCGATCGCTAGTTTAAAAGGTCCTCTTCATGGTGGTGCTAATGAAGAAGTAATGCACATGATGAAAAAAATTAAAAAGCCTGAAAACGCTTTAAAATGGATTAACAATGCTCTTAAAAACAAAGATGTGGTGATGGGATTTGGTCATAGAGTTTATAAAAGTGGAGACTCAAGAGTTCCAACCATGAGAGAATATTTTAAAAGAGTAGCTATTATTAAAAAAGATAAAACATTTGAAAAAATTTATGACATTGTTGAAAAGGTAATGATTAAAGAAAAAAATATTTATCCAAATGTTGATTACCCGACAGGACCTACTTACCATTTAATGGGTTTTGATACTGATTTCTTTACTCCAATATTTGTGATTTCAAGAATTACAGGTTGGTCAGCTCATATTATGGAACAACATGCTGCTAATAAATTAATTAGACCGCTTGCAAGTTATAAAGGCAGTAAGCACAGAAAGGTAATACAGCTTAACCAAAGATAATTAATTTTTTTCAGCTAAAATATTCTCTTTATCGATTTCTTTTAATTGGTAATTAAATTTAATTAGCTTTTCTTTAATTGATTTGAGTTTGGGCCCCTCTTCAAAGGTTCCATCAAAATGTTTAAATTCAAAAATAATTTTTTTTATTTCAATTTTTTCAAAATTAATTGAGTTTAATATGTCAAACTCTGCACCTTCCACATCAATTTGAAGAAGGTCAATGGAGCTAACTGAGTATTTTTCCATCAAGTTTGAAAAGGATAAATATTGAATATCAATCTGTTCAATGTCAGAATCGCTTACCTTAAACCTTTTATATTTATGATTTAATATGTGCTGTTTATTAAAAGATCCAATACCACTGGCCCAGTGTTTACCTAATCTTTTAACCGCATCAGGTTTTACATAATAAAACTTCTTTATTTCATTATTCTCAGATACAGCTGAAGTCTCAATATTAATATTTTTGTATTTAGCGGTATTTTCTTTTAATAGAGCAATATTGTAAGGCACAGGTTCAACTAAAAGAATATTTTGATTTTGATATTCATCTAATAATGATTTTAACCAAACACCAGAATGTGCTCCAATAACAACTAAACCAAAGTTACTCACTTAGATTAACTAAAAGCTTCTGTCCAAGTTCCTTGAGTTGCTGCTTTAGAATATTCAGTAGAACGACCTTCGAAGAAGTTCATGTGTTCAACTGCATTCAACATAGAATCTAACCAAGTAAGTGGGTTTTTATCCACATCATAAATTGGCTCTAATCCAAGCTGAGATAATCTTCTATTAGCAATAAATCTTATATAAAGTTTTACATCTTGCGCCGTAAGACCTTGCATAGGACCCATTTCAAAAGCTAAATCAATGAAAGCATCTTCATGCTCAATGATTGTTCTACATGCTTTGTAAAGTTCTGCTTTTAATTCGGGAGTCCAGATTTCTGGGTTCTCATGAATAAACTCTTTAAACAATCTAATCATAGAATTACAGTGCAACGTTTCATCTCTTACTGACCAAGTAACAATTTGGCCCATCCCTTTCATTTTATTATGTCTTGGGAAGTTAAGTAAGATTGCAAAACTTGCAAATAATTGTAAGCCTTCAGTGAACGCACTAAATACAGCTACTGTTAATGCAATATCTTTTTTTGAACTCATGTCAAAATTTTGCATGTAGTCGTATTTATCTTTCATCTCTTTATATTTCATGAATGCAGAATATTCTGACTCAGGCATTCCAATGGTATCAAGTAAATGAGAGTAAGCAGCAATGTGAACTGTTTCCATTGAAGCAAAAGCAGTCATCATCATTAAAACTTCTGTAGGTTTAAACACAGTTGTATAATGTCTTAAATAACAATTTTGTACTTCAACATCGGCTTGAGTAAAAAATCTAAAAATTTGTGTTAATAAGTTTTTTTCAGACTGAGTTAGGTTTTTCTGCCAATCTCTAACATCATCACCAAGTGGCACTTCCTCCGGTAACCAATGAATTCTTTGTTGAGTTAACCAAGCATCATAACACCATGGATATCTAAAAGGTTTGTAAACTGGGTTTTCAACTAGTAGTCCCATTTTTTGGGGTTTTACTATTTCCTCTTTTGTTGGTTGAATAATTTTAGTATTCATTTTTTCTACTGACATGATAGGCACTCCTCGTATTCTGGTTGTTCAGTTGTTTGTGGTTTTGATTTGTAAACATTTGCGTTAACATCTGTTGCTTTAGTGTCATTGACATTTTCCGCACGTTGAATTGATTTTGATCTACAGTAATAAAGGCTCTTTAAACCTTTTTTCCAAGCATCAAAATGAATTTTATGTAATTCTCTTTTGTGAATATCAGCTGGCACGAATAAGTTAATTGATTGAGCTTGAGAAATATACGGCGTTCTATCTCCACTTAACTCAATAATCCATTTTTGATCCAACTCAAAAGCAGTTTTGAAAACATCTTTTTCTAAATCAGTTAAAAAATCTAAATGAGAAACGGACCCTTGATTTGTTGTAATACCAGACCAAACATCATCAGTATTTTTCCCATGTTTTTCTAATAATTCTACTAAGTATCTGTTTCTAACATTAAATGAACCTGAAAGTGTTTTGTGCGTATAACTATTTGCTGCAACTGGCTCTACTCCAGGGGATGCTCCACCACAGATAATAGAAATAGAAGCTGTTGGTGCAATTGCTGTTTTGTTAGAAAATCTTTCATTATAACCATAGTCAGCAGCATCTGGACAAGCTCCTCTTTCATCAGCTAAATCTTTTGAGGCTTGATCAACATGTTCTTGAATATGTTTGAATATCTTTTTATTCCAAGCTTTACTCATCACAGATTCAAGTGGAATACTATGCTTTTGCAAATAAGAATGGAAACCCATAACACCTAGGCCAACACTTCTTTCTTTTTCAGCAGAATATTTTGCATCATCAAATTGCTCTGGAGCTCTTTCAATAAAATCAGTTAATACGTTATCTAAAAATCTCATAACATCATTGATCATAACGTTATCGTCTTTCCACTCATCATACTTTTCTAAGTTTAAAGATGATAAACAACATACAGCAGTTCTATCTCTGCCATTTTTATCTATTCCTGTAGGTAATGTAATCTCACTACAAAGGTTAGAAGTTTTAACAGTTAGATTTGCTAACTTATGGTGTTGTGGAATTTGTCTGTTAACTGTATCGATATAGATAATATAAGGTTCACCCGTTTCAATTCTTGCAGTTAATAATCTAATCCATAAATTTCTTGCAGAGATCGTTTGTTGTACAGTTCCATCAGCAGGACTTTTTAGTGCCCACTGCCCATCTGTTTCAACCGCTCTCATAAATGCGTCTGATACTAAAACACCATGATGAAGGTTTAATGCTTTTCTATTTGGATCTCCACCCGTTGGTCTTCTCATTTCAATAAACTCTTCAATTTCTGGATGTTCAATTGGAAGATAACAAGCAGCCGATCCTCTTCTTAATGAACCTTGGCTAATTGCCATCGTTAACGAGTCCATTACTTTAATGAAAGGAATTATTCCTGATGTCTTTCCAACTTTACCAATTTTTTCTCCAATAGATCTAAGGTTACCCCAGTAACTTCCGATCCCACCACCTTTAGCAGCTAACCAAACGTTCTCACTCCATAGATCAAGTATTCCATTTAAACTATCTGATGCTTCATTTAAAAAACATGAAATGGGTAAACCTCTTTTAGTTCCCCCGTTTGATAAAACTGGAGTTGCTGGCATGAACCATAAATTACTAATGTAGTTATAAATTCTTTGTGCATGTAAATTGTCATCGGCGTATGAACTTGCAACACGAGCGAATAAATCTTGAAAAGATTCGTTATGACCTAAGTAACGATCTTTTAAAGTTGCTTTACCAAAGTCTGTTAATTTACTATCTCTTGATCTATCAATTTTAATAATGATACCTTTTTCATTTTGAAAAAGTTCAGTGTCATTGCTAAGTGAAAATAAATCTGGTCCTTTATTTTTTGAAAGTTCGCTATTATCTGGGCTATATTCGGAGACAGCTTTCTTGAGTGCCTGTGATAGAATTTTGTTCATATTTTAAGTTTATTTTAGTTTTTTTTACAAAACAACTATATGTTGTATGCTGAAAGCATTGATACACCATATAAATCATTATTCAACAGAACGTTTATAGAACATAGAAAAAAAATATCAATAAAAAAATTAAATTAATTGTAGAAACATAAGCAATGACAACAGAATTAAAAATAGATCCATATGGCTTCAGGGAGTATGACGCGAGGTGGTTGTATGAGAAGGATATAAACAGAATCGGAATAGAGAATCTAGGTAAAGGTTTAGGCACTCAAATTGTTAAACATACAAAAAAAGCGAATCCAAGAGTAATTGTCGGTCATGATTATAGATCTTATAGTGAAGAAATAAAATCAGCACTTAAAAAAGGTCTACTTTCAACAGGATGCAATGTTGAAGACATCGGTTTATCCCTATCCCCTACTGTTTATTTTGCACAATTTAATTTAGATGCGGATGCTGTTGCAATGGTTACTGCTAGTCACAATGAAAATGGTTGGACTGGAGTTAAAATGGGTATCAAAAAAGGTTTAACCCATGCACCTGAAGAGATGAAAGAATTAAAAGAGATAACTTTAAATGAAAATTTTACAAAAGGTGAAGGAGTTGAAAAACAAATAGAAGGTTTTCAACAAATTTATAAAGATGATTTAATAACTAAAAATAAAATCACAAAAAAAATTAAAGCAGTTGTTGCTTGTGGTAATGGGACAGCTGGAATATTTGCCCCTGAAATTTTAAGAGGAATTGGTTGTGAGGTAATTGAACTTGATTGTGATCTTGATTGGACTTTTCCAAAATATAATCCAAATCCAGAAGATTTAGAAATGTTACATGCAATTGCAAAAGCGGTAAAAGATAATAACGCAGATATTGGTTTTGGCTTTGATGGTGATGGCGATAGAGTTGGTATAATTGATAATACTGGAGATGAAATATTTTCAGATAAAATTGGATTATTAATTGCAAGAAACTTATCTAAAACTCATAAAAATTCTAAGTTTATAGTTGATGTTAAATCAACTGGATTGTACGCAACTGACAGAGTTTTAATTGAGAATAACTGTGAAACCATTTATTGGAAAACAGGTCACTCACACATTAAAAGAAAAGTTAATACTGAAAAAGCTTTAGCTGGATTTGAGAAAAGTGGGCACTTTTTCTTTAATCAACCTTTAGGTTTTGGTTATGATGATGGAATAAATTCTGCAATTCAAGTGTGTCATTTATTAGATAACGAAAACAAATCGATGAATGAGATTATAAAAGAACTGCCTAATACTTTTCAAACACCAACAATGGCTCCATTTTGTAAAGATGAAGAAAAATATCAAGTAGTTGAAGAGTTAGTTAAACAAGTAAATGAATTAAAAGATAATAAAACTAAAATTGATGACCAAGAAATAAGTGAAGTCTTAACCGTTAATGGTATCAGATTTTCTTTTAAAGATGGATCATGGGGATTAATTAGAGCCTCATCTAATAAACCATCTCTTGTAATTGTTACTGAAAGTCCAACATCGAATGAGAGAAAGAAAAAGATCTTTGATTTTATTGATGATCTTTTACAAAAAACTGGCAAAGTTGGCGAATATGATCAAAAAATATAAATATTTATTAATCTTTATCCTTCTTTTTACCTCTAAAAGTCATGCACTAAGCCCTCAATATGAGAAGGAATTATATATAGGATGTTACACTAACTCTAAGCAATATTTGGGTAACGAAAATGCTAAAGTATACTGTCAGTGCACAATTGATAAATTAAGCGCTAAATTCAATGACAAACAAATCGATGAAGTCTTTAGTAAAACACCTGAAGAGATCATGGAGCTAACTGCATTTGCGACAGAGGATTGTGAAAAATAATAATTAAAGCTTTTCAAATAATCAAATAATTAATAGGTTTTGAAAATGGAAGATAAAAAAAACTTCGGTTTTGGAACACAGATTAGAAAGTCCCCTTACTTTAATTCAACTGTTAAATGGGGTGCAACGGGCTTTTCAGTTTACAATCACATGTATATTCCTCGTGACTTTGGATCTCCTGAACAAAACTTTTGGAATTTAGTCAATGAAGCAATTTTATGTGATGTTGCAGTGGAGCGACAAGTAGAAATTACAGGACCCGATGCTACTAAATTTATTCAACTATTAACCCCTCGAGATTTATCAAAGCTTGCAGTTGGTCAATGTAAATATGTTTTAATAGTTAATAATGATGGTGGAATTTTAAATGATCCAGTTTTATTAAGATTAAAAGAAAACCATTATTGGTTGTCTCTTGCAGATAGTGATATTTTATTATGGGCACAAGGGGTTGCAATCAATTCAGGTCTTAATGTTAAAATTATCGAACCCGATGTCTCCCCTCTTCAATTACAAGGACCAAACTCTGGAAAAATTATGGAGGCTTTATTTGGTGAGAGTATTAATGATCTTAAATATTATTGGTTACGTGAATTAGATTTAGATGGCATTCCTTTAATTGTGTCCCGTACCGGTTGGTCAAGCGAGCTTGGTTATGAATTATATTTAAGAGATGGCTCTATGGGGAACAAACTTTGGGAAAAAATAATGGCAGCTGGTAAACCTCACGGATTAAAACCAGGTCATACATCATCGATTAGACGTATTGAAGGTGGAATGTTATCGTACCATGCTGATGCTGATATAAATACGAACCCTTATGAACTGAATTTAGGAAGATTAGTTAACGTTGATACTGATATAAATTTTATTGGAAAAGATGCTTTACAAAAAATAAACAAGGATGGCATTAAGAGAAAACAAGTTGGAATGATCTTAGATTGTGATCCTTTAACTGGACCTAACACTACTTTTTGGGAAATCAAAAAAAACAATGAAGTTGTTGGTAAAATTACATCTGCCGTTTATTCACCAAGACTAAAAAAAAACATTGCCCTTGCAATGGTATCAATTAATAATTCAGAGATTGGAACAGTGCTTGAGGTTAAAATGAATGACAAAATCATTAAAGCAAAAGTTGTTGAAAAACCTTTCTATGATCCTAAAAAGAAGCTAGCAAGTTCTTAGTAAGTCTAGTATTCATAAACCATGTTAACTCCAAAAGACTATATCTCTCTTTACTTACTCGTAATTGTTCTAACAGTTGTCTCTGTTAACTTCATGTACCGTCTTTATTTTTAGTAGAAACCTCCATCTTTAGCTATGAAAGAAAATTTTATTAAGCTTATTGATTTGTAATCAATAGGTCCGCGGTTCGACTCCGTGCGGGGGCACCACACAATCATTTACTTATTTCACTTTTTGAGTCTTTAGAAAAGAATCAGTTAGAAAAAATAGTAGAACAAAGACTATACAAAGGAAGAAAGTAGAACTCGTTGTAGTGATATTGTAGTGACGATCAATTATATCATTTAAGCAATAGCTCGAAGTCTTATTTCTTCTATTTTTATAAATAATTTATTAACTTGGTCTTGATCAAAAATACTCTCAGGTCCTGTTGGTGTTACATCAACAAAAGGACTCTCATATAAACGATCATCTTTTATAGCACCATTTTTAGTAAGCTCTTCAACTATTAAATTCAAAAAATTAATTTGTGATGAAGTGGCAGTTTTATCATTAAGAAATTCACTTAGAGCCTCTATTGCAGAAATTCGTTCAAGACCTACAAGTGAACGAACAAAAAGACCAAGTCCTTCAGAGTTGTCTTTAGCTCTATTTATTAATTCAACATTATCATCTGCGAGTTGTAGTAAAATTTTTTCCAATTCTTTTAGATCAGTTTCCGTCACTGGTGTATTTCTACAAAGTTTATTAATTACTAATTTATCTTTATGCTCATTAAGGAAAACTCTAGTTTTTTTCTTGAACTCTTCAAAGTCTAAAGTTCCTACATTTAAATTTAAATTAATCTCTTCACTTTCACCTAAAGTGTCTTCAAAATTTGTGTAAATAATATTTTTCTCTGTCTTATCAATTAATCTAATTAACGAACGTAGTTGTTTTCTTATATGTTCTAAATTTCCAATATTTATATTTTCCCACCATAAATCTGTAGCTATCTCTTGAATAAGAGGCATTTTGGATCGGACAGCCGGAATAGAATCTTTAAGTTCTAGGGCGCTAACAATTTTTCGAACATTGTTTTGAAGCTTAATAAATCCTTTTTTTTCATTATTTAATAAGCAAAGTTGAATTTTATATATTATAAAATCAAAATGTTTAGCTTCTTCATCTGGATCCATTTTTTGTGAAGGTAGATTTGATAATTCTCTAGAAATTTCGTCATACTTTGTTAACCCCGTTTCGCTCCAACTTGATATATCCTTATACTTTTCAACAAATCTCCTTTTTGCTCTAACAATAACATTGTCTACAGTCATATTAGATACCAACTCATGAAGTTCGCTAGTCATATTTTTTTGAAGCTCCTTTTCATCTGTTGTAATTGGATTTTTTTTAGATTGTAGTGCTTCAAGAATTTCAATTCTTTTTTTAAAAATTTTTGTTCCTAAACTTTCATTATTCGAACCATCTGTAGAATCTAGATTTGCTGCAAAATATTCTAAGTTTTGACAATAATCAAAAACATAAAAGAATTTTTTATCTTTTTGGGGTGAGTATAAATTTTCACAAAGTCTAGTTCCACGTCCTATCATTTGCCAAAATTTAGTTTTACTTCGAACTATTTTAAAAAAAACCAAATTAACAATTTCTGGCACATCAATACCTGTATCCAACATATCAACACTAATTGCTATATGAGGAGATTTTTCTTTAATTGAAAACTTATCAAGTAAATCCTGTGCATAACTAGCATCATGAGTAATAACTCTTGCAAGGTCCCCATTGTGATTAGGATAATTAATATCAAATCTTTCTGCAATGTATTCTGCATGCAAAACATTTTTTGCAAAAATAATTGTTTTACCGATACGATCTCCGCTAGCAACCTTTTGACCATTGGTCATCAAGTCTCTTAAAACTTTATCAACTGTGTCTTGATTGAATAACCAACTATTTATTGCTATGGCATCTACCTCTTCAGGAGGACCGTCTTCTCCCCATTCAAGCTCATCCCACTCTTCTTTTTCATCTTCGGTAAGGTCTTCATATTTTATTCCTTCACGTTGACATTTGAGTGGCACTGAAACTGCTCGTGGTGGAGCTAAAAATCCCTGACTTATAGCTTCTTCTAAACCGAAGGCATACGTAGGCATTCCTGTTTCTGTTTGGAAAAGGCTATAGGTATTTCTATCAATTTCATCTCTAGGTGTTGCGGTTAACCCTAATAAATAACTATCAAAATAACTAAATATTGAACGGTATCGATTATAAACACTTCTATGTGCCTCATCTATGATTACTAAATCAAAATGCCCAATTCCAAATTTTCTTTTTTCACCATCAGTTTTATTGATTTGATTTAATATAGTTTGATAAGTACTCACATAAAGTCTTCCTTGCGAGTCTGGATTTGTTAGTAAATTAACAACACCAACATTTGGAAGATGCTTTGCAAATGCAGTAGTAGCTTGTTTAACAAGAGGTCGCCTATCTGCTAAAAATAAAACTCTTTTAGCCCAATTACATTTCATCAATAAATCAGACAGCGCAATTGCTACTCTAGTCTTTCCAGTTCCAGTTGCCATAACAAGTAGATTTCGCCTACGCTTTTCTTTTTCCATACTTTCAGTAACACTTCTAATGGCCTGCTCTTGATATGGGCGTCCAGCTATTTCTTTGTTAATTTTTTCTCCAGCTAAAGGTAAACGATCAGCTCGTCTCTGCATCATTAATTCTAACTCGTCTTTTTTATGAAAACCTTGAACACGTCTTGGTGGATAATTTAAATTATCCCAAAACCAATGTTCGTAGCCATTGGTATAATAAATTAAAGGTCTACGCTTAAACTCACTTTCCAAGCAATCAGCATACAATTTTGCTTGTTGTTGTCCTACTCTTGGATCTTTTATCGTTTTTTTAGCCTCTACTACCGCAAGAGGAAGACCATCGTCACCCCACAAAACATAATCAACAAAACCAATACCTTTCTCGTTGGGCATTCCACTAACTTCATACTCGCGGTCTTTTTCTTTATTTAAATGAAAGCCAACTTCTTTTAACAAAGGATCTATAAGTTTTATTCTTGTTTGGTCTTCAGTAAATGTTTTCATATTAAGTTTTAGAAAATGTTTTATTTTCAATTGAAGAGATTAAATTTTTTTTAAAAACAAATAGTTTATTATATGACTCTCTCGTTTTTTGAATTTGATTTGCAATTTCAGAGAATTTACTTTGTAAATTTAATTTTGGAATTTGAATAGAAATATCAAATAAATCTTTTTTATTTAATTGGGGAACAGAACTTCCACTAGCTATAGTGCTTAAATCAAACTGAAGAAACCATTGGTATAAATATTGTGTATTTAAATACTTTTCATTAGCTTTAATTCCCATCAAATTAGGATCTAGCAAAACAGGTATTAATGTTAATCTTTTTTTATTAGTTCCAATTGCACCACCTCTTTTTGGAATGATTAAAGTATCAATAGGACATACTGATGATTTAGAATGTTTATGTGAGCTCCACTCCCTACATTTCTTTATAAATTTTTTATTACCTTCTGAATTCATATCTGACACTTTCATTAAGTGTACCCCTTGTTTTTTAATTTGATATTCTTCTGGTGTTGGTAATGTGCTTCCTCCATAAAACTGACAAACATTTCCTAGCTTTTCTTCTTTAAAATTTTTATCATTTTTAACAGGATCACCAAAAATATCTGTAAAAGCACTTTGTGCTAGCTGATCTAACTTTTTAATTGCCAGCTCCCGTTTGCTTATTATCTTGTGGGCAGTATCCAATAAGTTGCTTATGTGTTTTTGCTTTATAAGTGAGGGAATTTCTAGTTTGATTTTTTTTATATCACTTGTAGTTACGCTCGCTTGATTAACTGATTTCTTTATTGATTTTGCTAATTGATTTTTAAATGGTTTACTTCGTAATAAATAGAGAGCATATTTTGGTAATAATTTAGAAGTATCCACTCTAAAACACAGCAAATTCATACCATGTACAAGTTCTCCCATGCTTTTTTTATATATTGCGCATTTACCAATATGTGGGACGCTATTGATGTGACTAAACAAGATATCTCCATCTTCTAATAAATAATCCCTAGCATTATTAATATCAACACCTGCATACCCAACTTTTTTAAGATTTATCTTTGCAGATGCAATAGTTTCGATACGCGTGACGGGTAAGCCTTCACTATCTAGTTTGTGTTTTACACTCAATCCATTTCTAATAAATTTAAAAAGATCTGAAAGAAAATAAATCATTTAAGCATATGTTTTAACTTTTTAAGATTGATTTTAATTTCATCCTCAAAAGTGTTTAACTCATTAATAATCTTTAATGGGGGAATATGATCAATGTGCTCGTGTTTAATTTCTTTGTATCTATTTATACTTAGATCATAGTTTGATGATTTAATTTCCTCACTACTAACAAAAAAACTTTGTTCTGTTCTTACTTGTTTTTTTTCGCTACTCTCACGATTATTCCATCGCTTTATTAGGTCTGGTAAGTTATTTTTTACATGCTCTTTGTTAGTCAATAGTAGCGAAGGGTGTGTCCCTAATTTATTCAAACTTAATAGTGGCTCTCTTTTGTCATCTAAACTAAACCCGTCTGCTTTCATGTCATAAAACCAAACATTATCAGTGCCGCCACTATTTGTTTTGGTAAATAATAATATTGCAGTACTTACACCTGAATAAGGACTAAAAACACCACGTGGTAATTGTATAACAGCATTAAGCTTTTGATCTTCAACCAGTATACGACGAATTTCTTTATTTGCTTTGCTACCCTTAAACAAGACCCCATCAGGAACAATTACTGCAGCACGTCCTCCTGGTTTTAATAACTTTAAAAGTAGTGCTAAGAAAAGTAGTTCTGTACTTTTTGTATCAACAACAGCTAGTAAATCTTTTGCAGCACTATCAATATCTATACTCCCAGCAAAGGGCGGATTGGCTAATATGAGGCTATATTTTTCTTCTTCCAAAGCAAAATCTTGGCTTAAAGAGTCTCTGTAATTAATATCAGGATTTTCAACACCATGTAAAAGCATATTCATACTTCCAATTCTAAGCATAGTGTTATCAAAATCATAACCAGAAAACATTGTGTTATGAAAATGATCACGATCTTTTTTATTAGATAACATTTCAGGATACGTATCCCTCAAGTATTCACTTGCATTAACTAAAAATCCGCATGTGCCACTAGCAGGATCACAAATAGTGTCCTTACTTGTTGGAGCAGTAAGCTCCACCATTAATCTAATAATATGCCTTGGAGTTCTAAACTGACCATTTTGCCCAGCACTCTGTAGTTTACCTAACATGTATTCATAAAGGTCACCTTTGGTGTCACGATCTTCCATTGGTATCTGATCTAGCAAATCTATTGCTTTAGTTAATAATTTAGGTGTAGGAATAGTAAAACGTGCACCTTCCATATGCTTAGAGTAAGTGCTGCCATCACCGCCTAGATCTCGCATGAAGGGGAAAACATTTTCACTAATAATACTGAAAGTTTTTTCTGGAGTCATATTTTTTAACTTGCTCCATCGCATATCTTCATAACTACAGTTTTTATTATCTTTTCCAGCTGGAAAAATTTTACGCTCTACAGGTTTTTTTAGCCGAACACTTTTGTTATCTTCAAGAGTTTGGAGATCATCTAATCTTTTGAGAAACAATAAATATGTAATTTGTTCAATAATTTCTAAAGGATTTGACATACCTCCAGACCAAAACTCATTCCAAACTTTGTCTACCTGATTTCGTAATTCACTATTTAACATTATTTAAATCAATATCTTTTTTTCATAATTAAATCGTGTTTATCATAAAATATTAGTACCTTTATGAAAACATGATTCTAGTCCTAACATGATTAATCATTAATCTTAATTTCTACACCCATTAAAATACTAAGTTCTTTAACAAACTTTTTAAAGTTTCGTGGAAAAAAATAGTAACCAGAACAATACTTTGCTTTATCATGATTAATTATTTTTAAAGACCAATTAACTTGGCATGTTGGGGCTTCATATTTTGGTTGTTTATGGGGATATTTACTGTGCCAATTCCAAACACCCAATTCATCAATTTTTTTCCAGAAGTTTTGCTTTTTAAATTCATCTATTTTAACTTTGGTAGTATTTCCAAGTTCATCAACCAAACCGACATTATTTTCTAAGGATATATATTGATGTCCCTTGTAATACTCGGCACTTAATTCAATAACTTCATTTTCTATTTTGAAACTTTCTCCTTTTCCAACTTTAGAGCCAAATAGATTATTCAAAGCATTAAGCACTTTTTTAAAATTATAAGGGTATTCTTGATGACCATTAGCAACCATTGATCTTCCCTCTCTATTTCTTAAGTATAATTTCCACATATGACCGTCACAAATTCTACCAGCTGGGTCATATTTTTTTTGCCAATTCCAAACATTTAGTTCATCCATCTTTTTCCAAAAGTTTTTAATCTTTCTTTCAGTTAATTGATCTTCAAGCCCTTGAAAACAACCCTCCATAACGCTTCCTTTATTATCTACTTTAAGTTCTAGAATATCTGGTCCTGGTGATGGGAAGGAATTAGCCTCATAAAATATGGATTCTTTTTTTTTCATTTATTTTTTAGCAGCACGGCTCTTGTTATATTTATTAATGAATTTACACTTATAAACAAATATAAATTCTTTTGTTTTTTATATATCTACCTCATCCATATTTAAATCAACGGGGTAAAATTCTTCTCTTTCCTCTTTAGTCATTAGTCTTTTTTCTCTAACGCATTTAGTTAATATTTCAACTAACTCTTTTAAATAGGGTAAAGAACGACTTATGTGAAACTTATCAAAATGAAATTGTTTTAATTTATTTATTTTTAAGTAACTTTTAGTAAGTTCATTACACTCATTAATATATTCATTTAGTATATTAGGGCTATTTTTATTAATCATATATTTCACCTAACCTTTCCATTAAAGTATCATAAGCTTTAGTTGTATTAAGTGCATAGTGTTTCATCATTATATTTTTACCTCAGAAAATTCATCCTTAATAGAATTTAATAATTTATCCGATACTTCACTGTTATTAGATTTTAAATTTTCAATTGATGAATTTAAACTACTGATAAATTTTGAATTATTTACGATACTATTATAATCATCAATTTGTACTTTAAATTTTTCATAAGTAATTTCTTTTAATCTAGTAGAAAATATTTGAGTTAATTCACCTTTAGACTCGTGACCTGAAAATGGGTCAAATAGTTTTGGAATATAAACGATATTCCATGGTGCCATAAACATAAGTGCATTTTTAGTATGACCGAAAATATGAGATACTTGATAATTGCTAATTAGATTATTGTTTTTTGATTTTCTTTTTGAAAACCCAGTTAAATTTTCTAAAATTTTTGTTGGATGTGTATTGTTTGAAGCGTCTTTTTTTATATTTGAATTACCAAAGAGACTTTTGTGTATCTCAAACATATATTTTGTACTGGCGGCATCCCTGCCCATACCTCTAATATATACTTCTTGATTGGAATAAACTTTATTTTTTAAAATCTCCCATTCACTTATAACTTTATCATTTGGGACAAAGATTATGTCATTTAATCCATATTCAATAAAATCTTCATTAGAAATATTAAAATTTTCTAAAAAATTTAAGTAAGAGTCTCTGTTCACCTGTTCCTCAATAATAATTTCATATTTCTCTTGTTTTCTTTAAATTGAATATTCTTTCTAGCATTTGCTCCTGAAGGATGAGGAAACCCTTTTAAAAAACAAGCTAATTTAAGATTGTATTTGTTATTTAAATATTCAATTGTAGATGAAACTGTATTACCTAAAGGAATGATAATGGCTTTTTTTAAGGTCTTTAACTCTTTTAAAAAGTTTTTCTCAATAAACTCTACAAGTATTTTCTTCTTTAAGATATTTGAGCCTGAATAATTTTTTCCTTTATCAAATACAGGGTATTTAACTAAAGACGTAGTATGGAGATGTTTGTTGTTTTTATTAAATAGACTCTCACAAGATTTAATTTTTAATTTCTTATTTACTTTTAATTCGTCCAAGTATTTAATTAGGGTGGTTCTCATACTACCTTTAAAGCTAGATAGATCTTTGACTTCTTTTAGTGATTTGCCATCATTTATTACTTGAAAACTCTGCAACATTTGTTGAAGTCCGGGGGTAATGCCTACAATCATTATTTTGGCTTTTGAATTTATATAGTCAAAAGGTGCATAGTAAATTTTAATATTGCCTTCTTTATTAATTAAAAACTTATTATTAGTAACGATAGATTTATTAATTTTTTTAAGAGCTTTGATTTGATTTAAATATATAGGCATTTGATGTTTAATTAACCCAGAACCACAATCCCTAAAAGTTTTTTCATTTCCCTTTTTTAATGGCAGAGTGAGCAATCTTCATCCAATTGAAATCTCTATGAACAGCCATTGTGGTAACTATTTTTTTTCTATCAAAATCTATTGTTAATGTTTGCCCTCCATAACCATCCATAATAAATATATGTCTATTTTTCATTCCAGATGGGTCTAAGTGAAAAAAACCACCATATGATTTGGTAATACTATAGGCTTCTTGTTTGTCACGGTAATCTCTATTTTTTTTTACTTTTCTTTCATACAACGATTTTAGATATTTTCCTTCACATGTATCATTTTGCCAATCATCCATCATTGCTTTTGCAATTCTTAAATAATCATATCTAGTTGCCATTAAAGTATTGGTGATACTTCTGTCAATTTGAGTAGAAATTTCAGTTTCTACAAAATGAGCATCATGCTCTGTTTTAGCTTTTTCTCTAAAAACTTCGTCTAATAAGTCTTGAAATTTGTCTTCACCAGTTTTGAAAATAATATAATTTAAAATGATGTGCGGTAATAAATTATTATAGTTCCATTGTTTTTTTGATATTTTTGAATTTTTTAACTCATTTTCCATAGCACTTTTAATGGTTGGATTTGTTACTGCTCTTTTGGAGTTTAAAAATCTGTTTGAATTTAAATATTTTTGATCACCAGCACTCATGTTGATTAAATCAATTATTTTTTGATCTTGATAAAGAGTATCTTTAAGAGCAGGCCAATCACTTATTTTAGTATCAACACTTTCTATATAACCTTTGCATATTGCATGCCCCAAAATATATGAAGCAATACTTTTTCCAACCGATTGTGAGTGATACTTGGTAGAATTATTAAATACATCCCCATATTTTTCTTTGGGTGTAATTTCATCAATTACAATTTTTCCATCTTCATATAATAAATAGCTGAGAAGAGCAGTCTTTTGCATTTGTTTTTTAACATATTTATCTTCTCTTAAATCAAATTGAAATTGATATGGATTATCTGAAGCTTTAATGTTGCTATATGTTCGGTGAGTATTCCAATTTCTATTTAAATATCTGTTAAGATAATATTTTAATGTTTCGTCATTAGGTTTTGCGTCCTCTGGAATTTCTGACCTTCCACCGTAAGTTTTAATTTTAGGGTCTTCTGCAAAACTAATATTGCACCACAACAAACCCAGAACTATGATCCCTAAAAGTTTTTTCATAATCTAAAATTTTACTTACCTTTTTTAATTACTGAATAAACTATTTTTTTATAATTAAAATTCTCATGTATTGCGTTAGTGACAACAATTCTAGATCTTTCCATATCAATTACTACATGTTGTCCACCATAACCATGCATTATCATTATCGCTCTATCTTTATTTATTCCTTTGGGATGAGTTTGAAATTGACCGGCATAACGTCTTGCAAAAGGCCAGGCAACTGTTTTCCCTTGTGCGTGTATTCTTTTAGTATCTTTACTTATACTATTTTCAAATATATTTTTTAAGTATTTACCTTCACAAGTATCATTCTGCCAATCGTCCAGCATTGCTTTTGCAATTCTTAAATAATCATGTCTTGTTGCATAGAACTGAATATTCACATTGCCGCTTTCTGTTGTCGAATTATTAGTCTTAAAGAAAAAAACACTATTTTTTATTTTGGCTTTTTCTTTAAAAGTTTTTTCTAAAATTTTTTCAAAATCATTTCCTGTTTTAAATAAAATATAGTTCAAAACTATTGATGAATTAATACTGTTATAATTAAATCTTGGTCTTTTTTTTATTGATGGTTTGGTATTTTTAAGATGAGAAATATATTGCTTCAAACTAACAGAGTTGTCATCTAGAGATCCTCTGAATTTTTCGTCCAACTCTTTACTATTAATAAATTCACTACTTTCAATATAGTTGTGATCTCCTGAGTTCATATTTAATATGTCAGAAAGTTTTTGATTATAGTAAAGGGTATTTTCAAGTAATGGCCAATCATTTAATCTTGTGTCAAAGCTATCAATATATCCCTCACATATTGCATGAGCCAATGTATATGAAGCCATACTTCTTCCAACTGACATTGATCTTAATTTTGTATCTTCTTTAATAAATTTGCCAAATCGATCATTAGGACTAATTTTATCAACAGTAATTTGACCATCTTCAAAGCGTAAATAACTAAGCAGTGCAGTTTTTTCTAATTGCTTATCAATATATTTGTCTTCTATTAGTTCTGAACTAAACTCATAAGGATTAGGAGATGGATCGACTTCATATTTTTGATTTCTTTTTACTTGTTGTTCAATAAATCTATAAAGCTCATAAACTAATGTATCATAATTTGGTTTGACGTTTTCTTCAGGAATCCAACCCTTGTAAAATTTTATATCTCTTTTATTTGATAAAAACTTTTTAAAGGGATCAGCCATCTCAGCATAAGCATTCCCACTCAACAACAAACCCAAAATTAAGACACCTAAAAGTTTTTTCATAATTAGTTATTAACAATAAAGGGTAACCCTATAAATACTTCATATGCCCAAAACGAGCATTTAAATCAGGTGTCTAGGTGATGGAACTAGCTAACACTAAATAAGGATAAAGAGATCCTGAGAATGGGTAATATTGTTATTTAATAATCCAAAAAATGATATTTATTATATAAACTAAAATACCATAAAATAAGAACATTAGAAATTTGTCTTTTCCTGACTTTTCTTTCCAGTTCAAAGTAAATAACGCAGCAGGTGATGCAACTAGTAAAATAACCCCAACAACAATTACCAATACTGATAAAATTATAAATACATTCATAAATTAGTTTTTATCATATATTTTCTTAAA
The DNA here is from genome assembly GCF_059417905.1 of Candidatus Pelagibacter sp. PS_23. Taxonomy (NCBI): domain Bacteria; kingdom Pseudomonadati; phylum Pseudomonadota; class Alphaproteobacteria; order Candidatus Pelagibacterales; family Candidatus Pelagibacteraceae; genus Candidatus Pelagibacter; species Candidatus Pelagibacter sp. PS_23. The sequence goes on from NZ_CM182071.1 coordinate 719,428, forward strand.
TATTAAATCTGTCTTTAATTGCATAAAACCACACCGCTAATCTAAAATAAAATGTTCTTAATTGAGGGAAGATAAATTTCTTAGGTAATCCTTTATAAATTTTTGAAATATTCAGCTCTTTACTGTTTGATAATACTAACTTAGACAATTGTTTTCCAGTCCAAGGAGCAGCACTCACTCCAACCCCATTATAACCAAATCCATAATAAATCTCTTCATTATCAATTTTACCAATGGAGGGAGTTAATTTTTGAGATAAAGCAATTAATCCACGCCAATTGTAATCAATATTAATATCTTTCCATTTAGGAAAAATATCTTTTAAAAACTTTTCCATTTTCTTAGACATATTTAAATTTGATTGATCACTGCCACTTAAATCCCCTCTGGTACCAAATAAAATTCGGTTGTCAGGTAACTTTCGATAGTAATATAAAAGATTTTTAGTATTAGCTATTGGAGAAAATGTTTTAAAATTATGTTGGACAATTTCTTTATCTGATAAGGGTCTGGTCACAATAATATTTGAAATTACTGGTAAAATTCTTGAATTCATCTCTGGGATTAAGCCTTCTTGATAGAACCCGTTTGTTGCAACAACTATTTTTTTTGATCGAATAGATCCTTCTTTCGTCCTTAAAATATAAACACCATTCTCTTTATCAATTTTATCCACTTTAGTGTGCTCGAAGATTTTTAATTGTTTAGATAAAGCATATTTTGCAATGCCATTAACAAATTTAAGAGGATTGATTGCAAAACCAGGTTTATAAGAAAAAGCTCCAAATTGCTCTGTGCCACCATGGCCAATTTTATCAAAGTCTTCTTTTGAATAAATCTCAGTTTCAATGCCAAACTCTTCTCTGTAAGCTTTGGCTTGCTCTTGAATATCTTTAAACTTATTTGGATGATGGGCGACTACGTAATTACTATCCCCCGTTACATCACAATCAATATTATATTCTTGTATAATATCTTTTGTATAATTTGAGCCTTCAACAGAGTTTTTAAAGAACTTTTTAGTTTCATCATTGCCGTAAATAGATTGCATTTTTTTAAAAGACATCTTACTTGGCGGCAGACAACAGAAACCTGCATTACGAGATGAAGCCCCCCAACCTATTTTTCCAGCTTCAACCAAAATGACATCTAAATTATGATTTTCTATTAGATTAATTGCACAGGATAAACCAGTGTACCCTCCACCTATTACAACAATTTCTGAGCTGACATCTTTATTAAGTTTTTCTAGATTTAAATTTTCATTTGATTGATCTTCCCAATAACTACTAACTGGGGTGTTAAATTGATAAATATCTGAATGATAAATATTTTTCATTATTATCTAAATATATAAATAATAGTTAAAATTATGAGAATAATAACAATCCAAATACTAAGATTAGTTAAAAACTGCTTTAATTTAGAATTAGATTGTAGAAAAGCTGGGAGTACTAATAAGAGTATCCCTAGCATATAAACAAAGGGTATTATCTGATCTGCCATTTATATCGATGATAGCTTCATCTTTTTGGAATACTTTTTCTGAGGTGAATTTTTTATAACAGCTTGAGCACAACGCATGACACTTCTTTTTTTATCAAAAGTCATTTTGGGTTCACCATACAATTTCCATCCATTGGATATGGCCTCCGTTACACGATGGCAAAATTCTGAAGTGTCGTCACTTGTAATAAATCTATAACCTTTCATAATCAGACCTTAACAAGTCCTAAATCGGGTGTCTATATCTAGGACGATTATTACTTAATGAAATAATAAGATTGGTTAAGAATTTTTGTAATAGAGAATCTTTTAAATACTTTTATCAATAAATTCATATAACTCATTAAGTGTTATACTTATGTTAATTATAATCCTGTATTAAATGAAATTTAAGTCATTATTCAACTAGACAAAATCATTAATTAATATAAATGATGATGAATCAACTCCTCTTAAAACTTATTATTAAATTCTCTAGCTAGATTTTAACTTCGAATAATATAAAAATTGATGAATCAACTCTCCTCAAAGTAAACTAATAAACTTATCTATAGATATATTTTTACCAACCTATTAAATCGACCTTAAGACTAAGAATCGTTCGAAATGAAAAACAATAAAAAAAACATAAAATAGGAAAATAGAAAAATGGAAATGACCTTAATATATACGATAGTAGGCTTTGCTTTAGCGGGGTACAGTGTTATTGCAAATGACTCAATTCAAACATTGGGAACTTTTATCGCGTCAAAACAAAAATGGTTTAAATGGTACACTCTTGCTAGTGCAGCATCATTTGTAATGATACTTGCTATTACTTGGGGCTGGTACAGTAATGATGGAGATATCTCTTACGGCAGACTAACAAGAATACCTTTCCAAGAAATACAATGGTATCACGCAGTGGCACCAGGAATACTTCTAGTATTAACAAGAGTAGGTATACCTGTTTCAACAACCTTCTTAGTTTTATCAGCTTTTGCATCAACGGTAGTACTTGAAAAGATGCTTATGAAAAGTGTTGTCGGCTATGGTTTAGCTGCAGCTGCTGCTTATATTTGCTGGATCGTTATCTCTAAATTTATTAATGAAAAATTAGATGAAGTTAATGACAAATGGATTTCCTTTTGGCGTAACTCGGTTTGGATAACTTCAGGCTGGTTATGGTGGGTTTGGTTATCTCATGATGTAGCAAACATTGCTGTATACCTTCCAAGACAATTAGATGTTTCTCTTTTATTAATTGTTCTGGGTTACTTTACAGCGCTACTTTTTTATATCTTCTACATTCATGGTGGAACTATTCAAAAGGTTGTCTTAGAGAAAACTGGAACAAGATATGCAAGATCAGCAACTATAATCAATATTATTTATGCAGCTGTACTTTACTACTTTAAAGAGCTTAATGATTTACCGATGTCAACAACTTGGGTATTTGTTGGTCTATTATGTGGAAGAGAGTTAGCAATCGCATCAATGAATAAAGACTATAAGTTCAAATATGTGTTTCCACTAATTGGTAAAGACTTTCTTAAAATGATATTCGGATTAAGTGTGTCAGTTGGAATTGTACTTGCAATTCACTACATCATAATTCCAAATAATTGGTTTTAAGTTTTAAGACAATTAACATTTAATTATTAGCTCTAAGCATTTAATTTATTGCTTAGGGCTTAACAATTTAAGCAAAATAGTTTCAAGTATTAATTATTTAAGCTTAAACCGTGAACAGAGAAACTTAAAGATCAAATAGTTAAATTTACCAAGACCATAGAAATTAGGTGCAGATTTTTTAGTCTTTAATTTTTTAGCTTTTTTCTTCTTCATAACTGATTTGGTTTTGTGTTTCGTTTGAATGTTTCAGATTATAACAATCTGTGCAAAGTAGGATCACCTCTGGTCCTGAGCTTACTTGTGTTAAGATGGCTGTATCATCTCCACACTCACTGCACCCTGATAAACGTTTCTTCATTTATGTTTATTACGGGTAATTTGATTAATTCTATCAATATAATTTTTTATCTCAGGTTTATCTTGAGCTTTATTATCTTGTTTGGGGTTTTTCTTCCTTTGGTAATAATAATAGATAGGCATAACAACAGATAAGGCAACGATAATAATTGCTAATATGATTTCAGAAGTTGTAACCATTTAATATTTAATGACAGGCTTGATTGAATTTTTTAAGTCTCCAGTAATTATAAGGCCAAGGTGTTAAAAATCCCACAGTTAACATAATAGGTACCACCCACCAAGTTAGCATCGCTCCACCAGTTAAAAAATAATCTGTAGCGTTCATAGAAATTTCCATACTAACCATTGAGATGAAACTCATTCCACAGGCAGTCTTTAAAGCATTAATTAATTTAAAATTTTGTCTCATTAAAATAAAAGTTTCAAGCATAATGCTGGTTAATAAACCATTTATGATTGCTAAAGTCATAATGCCCAATACTGGAAAAGGAATTTTACTTAATTGAAAAAATAGTATGGTTCCAAAGTCACCAATTGCACAGCCGATAACACACCACATCGTATTCTTAGCACTTTTTCTCCACGTGTGTTTACACGACCAATGAAATGTGTCTGTTGCCATTTAATTTATTTACTTAAATTTATTTGATGTTTGTAATAATCATCTGGCCAAAAACTTTTAATGTAGGCTAAAACTGAATCTATATCTTTGTCATTTAATTTATCTCCAAAGGCACCCATTTTTCCTTCATAGTCACTAATTATTCCAACTAAACCATATTTAATAATTTTATGTAATGTCTCATCATCATGGTGCCAAGTGTGACCTGTACCATTTAAAGGCGGCGCTTTTCTATGGCCGTCTTCATCAACACCCTTCCAATTTTCAGCACCTGACAAATTAACTTGATGACAGCTTACACAATTATTTTGGTAGGCAATTTTACCTCTAGCAATCATTAATTGAGAATCTCTTGTGATTGGATAATGATTATCAGAATAAGAAATGCTACTTAATGATATAAGTAGAGTTGAAATTAGAAGTATTTTTTTCATAACTTATAATTTTATATATTAAAAATTGTTAGATTAATCTTATATTTTTTTAAGATTGATTGATTATAGTCCTTAATAATGAACAATTTTTTCTTATTTATTGTCACACTTTTTTGCTGGTCCCCTACTTGGTATGTCATCAAGTTTCAATTAGGTTACGTTGATCCATTAGTATCGGTGTTTTATAGATTTTTGATAGCTGCAATAGTTATTTTTGTTTATCTAATTTATAAGAAGAAAAATCTTAAGTTTTCTTTAAATCAGCATCTTTGGTTTTTACTCTTTGGTGTTTGTCTCTACTCACTAAACTATGTTTTCTTTTATCTATCAAACACTTATTTAATAAGCGCATTTCCAGCAGTTGTCTTTTCAACGGTAGTTATTATGAATATTTTAGGAGAAGGCTTTTACTTTAAAAAGAAACCTTCTTTAAAAACTTTACTTGGAGCAAGTATTGGGATGATTGGAATTATAATCATCTTTAATGATGAAATTTTCAATTTTAGCTTTGCGAATGGAACCCATGTTGGATTATTTTTAGCCTTACTTGGTACATTTTCTGCATCAACAGGAAATATGGTTCACCAAAGAAACTTAAATAATAACTTTTCCTTAATACCAACACTTGCGTATTCAATGCTTTATGGTTCACTGGTCACACTATTAATCACTCAAATAAAAGGTACTGAATTATTATTCGAGTATAGCTTCAGTTATATTGCGTCCCTTGCTTATCTATCAATAATTGGCTCGATATTTGCTTTTATATTTTATTTAAGATTATTAGAAAAAGTTGGAGCTGGCCGAGCGGGTTATGTTGGGGTTGTGATGCCTGTACTTGCTTTATTAATCTCAACAATATTTGAAAACTTAGAATGGCAACAAGATTTAATAATAGGTTTACCTATTTTAATAATTGGTGCAGTACTCGTTATTAATCAAAAAATTAAACCAATAAAATAATTTCTAAGATTTCTTTATTTATTACATTTACCAATAGAACCTAGTAAACATTTAGTTCCATCAATCCAAGTTGCATTATTTAAATTGGCACCTTCAAAGGTAGCATTTAAAATATTAGCACCCGTTAAATCTGCTTCAAAAAGATTGCTGTTAGTAAAATTGGTCTCAATTAATGATGAACCTTTGAAATTTACTCTTGTTAAATTGGCACTTGAAAAGTTGGCTTTTTCAAAGATGCCCCCTTCAAGATTTGCTTCATATAAATTAGTTCTAATAAAAGAAGATTCTACAAAATTGCCATTAGATAATGTTGCATTCATCATCACCCCTTTATCAAAGGTCACTTTAATAAAGCTAATAAAAGAAAGATTAGAATTTGGTATATAGGCTCTACTTAAATCTTGGCCTTCTGAGAATTGACAATTAGAATAATCCACTCCATCAGTTGGAGCATCATCACAACCAGCTTTAGCACCACTAGTTAATAATAAGCTTAAAACTAAAATAGCAAAAAGCTTGCTCATAAAGCCTGCTCTTATTAATTTTAACATATCAAATGCTAACAAATCATAGATCGAGAGTCTTCTATTAATTTAATTATAGGTAAAATTAAGCCACTATTTATCGTTTAGGGAAGCCTTCTACGGTATAGAAGTTTCTTATCTTTTTTAGAGACACGTAATAAGCACTTTCTCTAAAGGATTTTTTTATTTGTTTTTTAGCATTATAAATTTCAATAAATGCATTTCTCATACTGTCTTCTAAGCCTGAAAAAGCCAAGTCTTCTTCATCAGCACCATGAATAATTTTTTTAATGGTGTCAAAATCTGTTTTAGTATTAGTTTTTTTATCTATCAAATCAATAATGTCTAATATTTTTTGTTCTTGAAATCTTTTTTCAACTCTACCAAAACGTATATGAGAAATATCTTTTACCCACTCAAAATAAGAAACTACAACACCCCCTGCATTGACATAGATATCAGGAATAATCATAACGCCTTTTTCAAATAATTTTTGATCCGCCTCAAATGAAATGGGTCCATTTGCAGCCTCAATTATTAATTTTGTTTTAATTTTATCTACATTATCAATGGTGATTGCATTTTCTAATGCAGCTGGAATTAAAATATCACAATCTAATTCTAAAAGTTCACTTGGATTATCTTTAAATTCTCCAAGTTTAGGATTATTGATACTTTTATTTGTTTTATAAAATTCAATTAGTGCATTTATATCAATGCCTTTTTTATTATATAAATAACCATCAAACTCACCTATGGCTATAATCTTTGCATTATCTCTATTATATAAATGTTTGACTAAATTACTTCCAACATTACCAAAGCCTTGAACTATAATTTCATTATCTTTTAATTCATTTTTTAAACCAGCTTCTTTAACGACGTCTTCGTGTCTAAATATTTCTCTAACTACTTCTTCAATACCTCTACCGGTAGCCTCAGTTCTGCCAGCAATACCTCCTCTGTGTAAGGGTTTACCTGTTACACAACCTCTATAATTTATATCATCTGGTTTAAGTGTTTTATAAGTCTCTAAAATCCATTCCATTTCTCGTTGAGAAGTTCCAACATCTGGAGCTGGTACATTTAATGCTGGAGAAATAAAACCTTTATTAATTAGTTTACTAGCAAAGGCTTTAGTAATTTCTCTAAGTTGGGGCATGGTGTAATTCTTAGGGCTAATCTTTAAACCGCCTTTAGCACCTCCAAAAGGAATATTAACTATTGCACATTTGTAAGTCATTAAAGATGCCAAAGCTTCTGTGTCGTCTTGATCAACCGTTTCTGAATATCTTAGCCCACCTTTAGTTGGAAGAATATGTTCTGAATGAACCGCTCTCCATCCAGTAAAGTTATTAATTTTGCCATCTAAGACAACACCCACATTTACTTTAATTAATGAGTGAGTAGATTTTAAATGCTCAAGTAAGTCATCACTAAAGTTTAGTAATTTAGCTGATTTATCTACATGTAAATTAACGTTATCTTTAAAGCTCATTAATAATTATTATATCTTTAATTTATTTTTTTCCAATAACCATAAACACAACGTGTGCCCCGTCTTGAACAATCATAAGTATCATGCAAGATACCATCTTTAACAACCGTTATGTGCTTTGAGCAAGATACAATTAACGTCCCACTTGGAAGTTCATCTTTTTTTAAGTGAACTTTACAGCCTTGACCAATAAACATAGTCGGCGTCCACTGCCAACCTAGTTTTTCAAGGTATTTCTTAACCACCACTCTATGGGTACCTGATCTTGGGCTGTCATTTTTTTGTTTTAAACTTCTTGCAAGCCTTGTTCTTGATGTAGTTCTAAATTCTTCATTTGCCTTATAAAGATCATCATAAATTTTTTGATAAGGAAGGCCTGATACAATTGCTATAGATCTAACTACACAGTCTCCAGCTTTACCTTTATATCCAGCAGCAGCTCTGCCTCCATCATTGATTTCTAGTTCTAAATTGCTACTTGAAAATAATCTTTTAAAGAAATTCACGATTTAGTTTTATGATCTAAGATCTCGATCATACACTGGGTTGCATATTCACGCCATTCACTAGCAGTTTTGCCTTTAAGACTATCAAGCTGTTGTTTATTACTATTAATACTTTCTTGGTATTTAACTTTATCTGTTTCTTCTAAATTTTTTTCCATATTAGTAAGATTGGTTTCCATAGCACTAATCCAACCATTACCAAGTTCAACACATTTAACATCATCTTTTTCATCACAAACTTGCTTAAAGAAATTGAAAATAACATCATCTGTTTTAATCTCTTTGCTCATGTTATCTGCCAAAAATACCTAATTTAACATCATAATCAACTGCAATTCCGTAATCAGGATCATCATCACTATCAACTACTAATTGGCCTGCTCTACTTAATAATCTATGACAATCTTTAGTTAGATGTCTAAGTTTAACTTTTTTTCCAAAACTATTATATTTATCAGCAATGTCTTCAATTGCTTTTAATGCTGATTGATCAATTACTTTTGATCCTGCAAAATCTATAATGATTACTTCAGGATCTTCTTCTGGTTTAAATAATTCTAAAAAACTATCCGTTGAACTAAAGAAAAGTGGTCCTTCTATTTCATAAACTTTAGCACCTTGTTCTCTAATAGATGGTCTCTCAACTGCTCTAATTCTTGATGCAGATTTCCAAGCAAAAACTAATGCAGATACAATCACTCCAACAATTACGGCAACAGCTAAATCTTCCAAAACAGTTACAACAGTTACAAGAACAATAACTAATGCATCACTCTTTGGTACAAAAAATAATATCTTTAATGAGTTCCACGCAAAGGTTCCAATCACTACCATAAACATTACACCAACAAGTGCTGCAATTGGGATCATCTCTATATAGTTTGATGTATATAAAATAAAAATTAATAAGAATAATGCGGCAGCTATTCCTGCAATTCTTGTTCTACCACCTGATTTTACATTAATCATAGATTGACCAATCATCGCACATCCACCCATACCACCAAAAAAACCAGTGACTGTATTTGCAAAACCTTGCGCTAAACATTCCTGACTAGCCCCACCTCTTTTATTAGTAATTTCACCAACTAAGTTAAGGGTTAACAGGCTTTCAATTAAGCCAATGGCTGACAATATAAATGCATAAGGGAAGATAATTTTTAAAGTTTCAAAGTTTAAAGGAACACTTGGAATTGAAAATATTGGTAATCCTCCTTTAACACTTGCAAGATCTCCAACACTTGGAATATCAATCTTTAATGCTAAAACTAATACAGATGTAACTAAAATTGCAGCAAGTGTTGCTGGTACTGCTTTAGTAATCTTTGGTAGTAACCAAATAATTAACATCGTTAAAATAACGAACCCGATTGAATAATATAAAGTATTTCCTGAAATCCATACTGATTGCCCCATTGCATTAAGGGTTTTAAACTGACTAAGCTGAGAGATACCAATAACGATTGCAAGACCATTAACAAAACCAAGCATTACCGGTTGGGGTACCATTCTAATAAATTTTCCAAGTTTAAAGACACCCGCTAGTAATTGTAAAATCCCCATCAAAACTACAGTTGCAAATAAATATTCCGCACCGTGATCCATAACAAGGGACACCATTACAACAGCTAAAGCACCCGTTGCTCCTGAAATCATTCCAGGTCTTCCACCAAAAACTGCTGTAATCAACCCAACAATAAAAGCTGCATAAAGTCCTGATAAAGGTGCAACACCTGCAACAAAAGCAAAGGCAATAGCTTCAGGAACTAACGCTAAAGCAACTGTTAAACCTGATAAAACTTCAATTCTAAATAAAGAAAAAGATGCCCCTTCTTTTGGAATATAGTTTTGTGAGTTAAAGCCAATAGATTTTGCAAATGATGAGAGTGTGGTTTTAATCAATGTATTTAAATTTTAATTATTTATGAGTCGGTGTGTTATCTATTTAGTAAAGCAAGCAGTTGATAAAGTCTAGTTTCAATTAATACGTGTTAACAAATTTGCGACGAATCATATACATAATGATTAAGAGGTAGTGGCGGGAGACTAAAACTACCTCTGTCCTTAACCCTTAAGATACTTTTTAATTTTTGAAATAGTTTTCGTTAATAGAACTTTTGAATAAGGTTTTCCTTTAATAACCCAAACCGATAGTGGCCACGTACTGTCTTTAGTAGATCTTGCAATAATATGAATATGTAATTGAGGAACAATATTGCCAATTTTTTCAACATTAAGTTTTTTTGTTTTAAAAATTTTTTTCATTAACTTGCTGCAATGAACAATTTCTTTCATTAATAACATTTGATCTTTTGAATTAAGTTCTGAGATATCGGTTATATTTTTTCGCTTTGGAATTAAAATGATCCAAGGAAATTTAGCATTATCAATTAAACGAATACTGCATAATTTTAATTCAGTTATTAAATGAGAATCTTTTAGAAAACTTTTACTTACTTTATTTGCCATAACTACAGTTTGAAATATTCATATAAAAATTTTGCAGCAATGATAAGTAAAAATATTCCAAAATATTTACTAATTCTATTCTTATCAATTGTATGAACTGTTCTTGCACCAATTCTAGCCATAAAGGTTGTAATCGGTATAAAAATTAAAAAAGCAGGAATATTTAAAAAACCAATACTTAATGGAATATTTGTTTTTAAATAACTGCCAGTTATCAAAAATCCGATTGCGCCAAATAATGCTATTAAAAAACCAATAGCTGCAGCGCTACCTATAGCTCTATTAATTGAGTAACCAAAAAACTTTAGAATTGGAACATTCATAACAGCCCCTCCAATACCCATGGGTGCCGAGATAAAACCTACTAAAAATCCTAAAATAATTTTCAAATGAAGCTTAATTTTAAGAGTTATATTTTTTTCCTTTTCTTTTAATAATAAAAGATAAATACTTAATAAAAATATTACGATTGCAAAGAAAAGAACTAAGGTTTTAGTTTTAAGAGTTGCTGCAAAAATTGCTCCAAAAATAACACCAAGTACTACAAATATTCCATAACTTTTAACTATATCAAAATCCACTGCTTTAAATTTATGATGAGTTAAAACTGAGACAGTTGAGGTTGGTATTATGATTGCAAATGATGTTCCAACTGCAAGGTGCATGACATATTGTTGATCAATCCCTAAAGAATTAAAAATATAAAACAAAAATGGAACTGTAATTAATCCACCGCCAATACCAAATAAACCTGCAACAAATCCCACAGGAATAGCGGTTAAGGCCATTAGTAGGCTAAAGTATATGTACTCGTTAGATAAAAGAGAACTAAGCAGATTGACTTACCGACGTGTCGACATTGTTATATTTAATCTTATCCATGATGTGATCAATCTTTTTAACATCGGCATCTCTAACACACATATTTTCGCTTAAATACCTTTTCCAAAAGCTAGATCCTGTTTGACCATGAAATAATCCTAACGTATGTCTCATAATTTGATTTAAACGTGTTCCTTTTTTAATTTCTTCTCTAACGTACGGTAGCAACTGTTCAATTACATCTTGTCGACTTGGTACATTTTCATTATTAAATATATCTCTTTCAATATCAGCTAATAAATAAGGAGTATGGTAAGCAGCACGTCCAATCATAACTCCATCAACTTTATCTAAGTGATCTTTCATTTGATCAGTTGTGGTAATTCCACCGTTGATAATAATTTCTTCATTAGGGAAATCTTTTTTTAATCTGTAGACAAAATCATACTTTAAAGGAGGGATGTTTAGATTTTGTTTAGGAGTAAATTTTCCAAGAATAGCTTTTCTTGCATGAATGATAAAAGTTTTAACACCAGTGCTTTTTAAAGTTGAAATAAAATGATGTAAATTTTCATAATCCTCAGTGTCATCGTAACCAATTCTTGTTTTAATCGTGACCGGCAACTTTGTAACCGATTGCATTTTACTTAAGCAGTCTGCAACTAAATTTGGTTCTTTCATCAAGCATGCCCCAAATTTATTTTTCTCAACTTTTTTTGAAGGGCAACCAAGGTTTAAATTTATCTCATCATAACCAAAGTCTTCACCTGCTTTAGTAGCCTCTGCAAGTAAAGTTGGAGATGATCCACCAATTTGAAGGGCTATTGGTTTTTCATTTATATTAAATTCTAATAGTTTTTTTTTATCCCCTCGATGAATAGCTTCAGAGACAACCATCTCACTATAGAGCAATGTATTTTTACTAATCAGTCTTAAAAAAAAACGTTCATGACGATCAGTGCAATCCATCATAGGTGCAACGGATACTTTCCTGTTCATACTAAACTTTTATATTATTTTTTTAGCTATTTGTAGTCTCTGAATCGTCAGAGTTTTCTTCAGTTGTTTCAGCTTCTGTTTCGGCTTCAGCTATTTGATCTAAAGAAACTGCTGTCTCTTCATCTCCCACTTCTAACTCTGCATCAACGTCAACTTCTGGCTCTGCCTTTGCAGTTAATTCTTCTAAATCATCAGAGGATACTTGAATTTTTTCAGGAATTTTTCTAGCTCTTTTAGATGGTAAAATAGGAGTTCCACTTTTAGAAATTTCACCTTTGTACATACTTTCAAAATCATCACCAATAATTTCATCATCATCAGTGCCATCGTCAACTTGCTCAACGTGTTTTCTAAGTTTGTGAATAGCGCTATCTGTTAAGTCTGAAACTTTAATAGTGTCTGCTGCAATTTCTCTTAAAGATATAACTGTGTTTTTGTCATTATCTCTATCTAAAGTTGGTTCTAAACCAGAATTTAATTGAACTGCTCTTTCTTTAGCAACTAAAACTAATTCGTAAGGACTTTCTACTTTATCTATGCAATCTTCTACTGTTACTCTAGCCATGCGCAGTATCTATACAGTAGTTAAAAAAAAATCAAGGATAATTCTATAAATAATCAGGATTAAGCTTGTTCTTTACAAGGAATAACAACAATATTGCTATTAAAATATAAGATCCTGAAACAAGAGCAATTTGCTCAATAGAAAGACTATTATCAATCAAAATTCCAAAGAGTGCTGTACCAAATGCAGTTGAAAATACCATTAACGCTGTGGTTAATGCTTTAATGGAACCAATATATCTTACTCCATAAATCTCAGCCCAAGTAGCAGAACCTAGAACATTTGCTAGTCCATTTGAAATTCCAATTAAACCTAAAAATACAAATGATGAAATTGGTGAGTTAAAATAATAAAGCACAAACGTTGCAACTAATAAAGGAATGTTCATATAAATTATTAATTTTCGACTACTAAACTTATCAATTAAAAAGCCTGTTAAAAATAAAGTAATCACTGATAAAATTGAATACACCATAAAGGATTGGGCAATAACATAAGGTCCCCAACCTTTAGATGACACTATAAAAGATTGATAAACAAATGTACCCGTTGCAATCCAAGGCATCGCTAACATGCTTAAACATATAATATAAAAGCGATAATCTTTTAAAACTTCACCTCTCGTCCATTGTTTTATATCTTTAGTTTTAATATTTGTGGCACTAGATGCTTCTCTTGAATCTAATTTAACGTTTTTAACTAATGTAACAATGACAATAGGTAAAATGATAATAACTGAAATTGATATGGCTATCCAAATATTTCTCCAATCAATAAAAGTTAATAAAAAAATAATTAATAAGGGTAAAATAAATTCAGCTAACGATAAACCAAGCCAAGTTGTGCTTAATGCACGTCCCCTAGTCTTTTCAAAAAATCTTGATATTGTTGTGGTTGCAGTGTGAGACATTAGTCCTTGACCTGATAATCTCATTAAGAAAATTGATAAAAATAAGAAAGCGACTGATGAAATTTTAGAAAATAAAAAACAAGAGATCGCTAGTAACGCAATGACATAAGATGCAAATTTTAAAATATTAAAGTCATCTATTTTTTTACCAACCCAAACAAGTACAAAACTACTTAATAGAGTAGCAGATGCATAAATTGATCCAAACTGACCATGCGTGATAGAAAGCGCGTCTCTTATGCTTGAATTAAACAGTCCTAGAAAAAAACTCTGTCCAAAGCTTGAAAAAAATGTAAATATAAATCCAAATAAAATTACTTTAAAATTCAAACTTTTAAACATAGGAAATAGAAATTATGAGCAATGTTGCATTTATAGGTTTAGGTGTCATGGGTTATCCAATGGCAGGATATATATCAAAAGCAGGTCACAATGTAACTGTTTATAATAGAACTGCTGCAAAAGCTGATAAATGGGTTGCTGAATATAAAGGGTCAAAAGCAGATACTCCTGCAAAAGCTGCTGAGGATGCTGACTTTGTGTTTACCTGTGTTGGTAATGATAACGATTTACGAGAAGTAACTTTTGGTGACAACGGTATCTTTAAAACAATTAAAAAAGGCTCAGTTTACATTGATAACACAACCGCTTCTGCAACGATTGCTAGAGAAATTTATGAGCATTCATTAAAAAGTGAATTTGGTTTCTTAGATGCACCGGTATCAGGTGGACAAGCTGGTGCTGAAAATGGTGCTCTAACTGTTATGATTGGTGGAGATCAAGCAAACTTTGATAAAGCAAAAGACATTATTGATTGTTACAGCAAAAAGATGAAATTATTAGGTGGTGCTGGTAATGGTCAATTAGCAAAAATGGTTAATCAAATTTGTATTGCAGGTCTTGTTCAAGGTTTATCAGAAGCAATTAACTTTGGAAAAAAAGCAGGTTTAAATATGGAAGATGTAATTGAAGTTATATCTAAAGGTGCTGCTCAATCTTGGCAAATGGAAAACAGATATAAAACGATGATTGATGATCAGTTTGAATTTGGTTTTGCAGTTGATTGGATGAGAAAAGATTTAAAAATTGCTATGGATGAAGCTAAAAATAATGGCTCTCAACTTCCTGTAACTGAAATCGTTGATAAATATTACGGTGAAGTTCAAGAGATGGGTGGAAACCGTTGGGATACTTCCAGTTTAATTAGAAGACTAAGTAAATAATCTCGTATGCAACCAGCGTACTACGAAGATTTTGAAGAGATCAAAAATAAAATCTGGTATATGCTGGATAATGCTATCAAAGATAGAGGGTCTCAATTTAGAATTCCTGTATTTATTTGTGGTGGTCAAGATGACTTTGATGGAAGAATTGTAGTCCTTAGAAAATCAGATAGAGAAAACAATATTATCCAATACCATAGCGATATCAGATCTAATAAAATTGCTAAATTAAAAGCAAATAAGAACGCAGCAATGTTATTTTATGACAAGGAAGAGAAAATCCAAATTAGACTTAAAGTTGAATGCACCGTTAATCATGAAAATGATATTACAAAACAGTCCTGGTTAAAAACAGGACACATGAGTAGAAAATGTTATTTAGTTGATAACGGACCAGGAACATTATCTGAAACCCCTACTTCAGGACTAAAGCCTGAACTAGATAATTTTGAATTTACAATGGAGCAAAGTGAAGTGGGATATAAAAATTTTACTGTTATTCAATGTAAAATTAAAAGTATGGAATGGCTTTATTTAGCAGCCAAAGGTCACCGTCGTGCTAAATTCGATTTAGAAAATAACAAAGATACCTGGTTAATTCCTTAAAAAACTGATTTAGAATATTTTTTCCAATTATCTTGGTAATGAATTGCATTTTCAGTAATTGACTTTGCCTCTTCTGTTGAGACTTGTCTTACAATTTTGCCAGGGGATCCAACCACTAAAGAATTGTCAGGAATGACTTTGTTTTCTGTGATCAATGCATTAGCTCCTATGATGCAATTTTTTCCAATTTTTGCACCATTTAAAATTACAGCACCAATTCCAATTAAAGAATTGTCTTCAATCGTGCAGCCATGCAGCATAACCAAATGACCAATAGTTACATCTTTTCCAATTTTTAATGGGTAACCTGGATCGGTATGCAATACACTGCCATCTTGAATATTGGAGCCTTCACCGATATGAATATTTTCAACATCTCCTCTTAAAGTTACATTAAACCAAATGCTGGTATTTTTTTCTAGCGTGACATCACCAATAATAGATGCATTAGATGCAGACCAATTATCACCTAAATTTTTAACTTTTTTATCTTCCAAATCATAAAACATAACTTATATATTATTATAACATGCCGTTAAAAACTCCAATATGTGATTTCGGACAAGCAGCTAAAAGCTTTGAATTAAAGTCCACTAATAACGAAATTATTAAATTAAATGATGTTAAAGGGACAAATGGAACTTTGGTTATGTTTATTTGTAACCACTGTCCTTATGTAAAAGCAGTTATTAAAGACATTGTTGAAGATTGCAAAAATTTAGAAAAACATGGGGTAAAAGCTGTGGCTATTTCAGCAAATGATCCAGTAAATTATCCTGAAGATAGTTTTGAAAATATGATTGAATTTTCAAAAAAACATCAGTTTAGTTTCCCTTATTTATTTGATGAAACTCAAAATGTTGCAAAAAGTTATGATGCAGTATGCACTCCTGATTTTTTTGGATACAATAATAACTTAGAATTACAATACAGAGGTCGAATAAGAGAGTTAGACAATTTAAAACCAGTAAGAGCTGGAGATAGTGATTTATTTACTGCAATGAAACAAATAGCTGAGACCGGTAAAGGTCCTGAAACGCAAATTCCAAGTGTTGGCTGCAGTATCAAATGGTTAGATAATTAATGTACCTAATAGTTACAAAAACGTTCCCTCCAGAAGTTGGAGGTATGCAGAATTTAATGTGGGGATTAGCAAACGAACTTTCAAAACACTACATGATAAAAGTATACGCTGATTATCATGAAAATCATAAATTATTTGATGAGCAAGTTTCTTTTTCTATAGAGCGTGTAGGTGGCATAAAACTTCTTAGAAAATATAGAAAAGCTCAATTGATTAATGAATTTATTAAAGAAAATAAGATTGATGGCATTATTGCTGATCATTGGAAAAGTTTAGAACTTCTTAAAACTAATAAAAAAAAGATATGTTTAATCCATGGTAAAGAAATTAATCATGAAAAAGGTACCTCTCTTAATAAAAGAGTATTGGAGGTTTTAGATAGTGTTGAAACCATCGTTGCTAATTCTGAGTACACTAAAAATTTAGCTATTTCATTGGGGGTTCAGCAAGATAAAATTGTAGTTATAAATCCAGGTGTTGATCCTGTTGAAGAATTAGATAAAAAAACTTTAGATAAAGTAGAGAATTTATTAAAACATAAATCTCCCAGATTAATTACTGTCTCTAGATTTGATAAAAGAAAAAGCCATGAAAAAGTAATCATGGCGCTTCGAAATTTAAAACAAATCTATCCAGGTATTGTCTATATTTGTGTTGGTTACGGTGATGAAGAGGAAAATATTAAAAAATTAGTAGCAGAATTGAGCCTTCAGCCACAAGTGATGTTTTTTAAAGATATTTCTAACGAATTAAAAAATGCACTAGTTGCTAAATCTAATATTTTTGTCATGCCATCTATTGTTCATAAAAAATCTGTTGAAGGATTTGGGATAGCTTATGTTGAAGCTGCTCAATATGGATTGCCCTCTCTTGGTGGAAAAGATGGAGGTGCTGCTGATGCAATAGAACATGAGAAAACAGGTTTAATTTGTGATGGTAATGAATTAGATGAAGTCTATTCAGCAATTAATTTAATGTTAGAAAATAATAAATTCCAAGAGTATGGAAAAGCTGCCAAAGAAAATTCTGCTAAATTTAAGTGGAGTACTATTATTGAAGAATATAAAAAAATTCTAAACTAAATCTTTTTACTCTTAATTGTTTTATAAATTTGCCACCCAACAATTAGAATTGTTATTCCTATTATTGCAGCAGTAAGAGGTCTGTCCCATAAAAAAGTCCAAGAACCATCACTTATTAATAAAGATCTTCTTAAATTTTCTTCCATTAATCCGCCAAGGACAAAGGCTAATATGAGTGGTGGCATTGGAAAATCATATAAGCGCATAAAAGTTGCAACAACTGCAATTCCAATCATTAAATAAATGTCAAAATTATTAAAGGACATTACGTAAATTCCCGTAATTGAAAAAAATAAAATAAGTGGAATTAAATAATTTTTAGGTACAGCAAGTATTCTTGCTATGTAAGGTATTAAGGGCAGGTTTAGAATAAGCAATACTACCATTCCAATATACATAGACATAATAACTGACCAAAAGATTTCAGGATTTGTTATATAAAGTCTAGGCCCTGGTTGAATTCCAAATCCTAATAAAGCACCAAGCATTACCGCAGTAGTTCCACTTCCGGGTATTCCTAAAGTTAATAAAGGCACAAAAGCTCCAGAGCATGCTGCATTATTTGCAGTTTCTGGTGCAGTTAAACCATGAACACTACCTTTACCAAATTTTTCTTTTTCTTCATCACTAACAAAATTTCTTTCCATTCCATAGGCTAGAAATGATGCAATAGTTGCACCCGCACCTGGTAAAACACCAATTAAAAAACCAATAACTGAGTTTCGAGGAATAGCTTTTAACATTTTGGTTCTCTCTTCCTTATTAATTTTAATTGAACCAAGCTCTGTTAATGAAACTTGTTTAGCGACAGCAGATGGATCATTTCGTTTTAAAATAATTGTTAAGGCTTCACTCATAGCAAAAGTTGCCATTACAACTAAAACGAAACTTATCCCATCAGATAAATTCATATTATTAAATGTAAATCTTGAAATATCAGATAAAGAATCTTGACCGACTGACGCTAACATTAAACCTAAAACAACCATCATCATTGCTTTTAAAAATTGTCCCTTTGATGAAAAAGCTGCAATGGCTGTTAAACCTAAAATCATTAAAGCAAAATAATCTGGTGATCTAAAAGATAAACTTACTTTAGATAAGCTTGGTGCAAGAAATAATAAATAAATTGAAGCAAGGGTTCCACCTGCAAAAGAACTCCAAGCAGCAATCGCTAACGCTTTTCCAGCTTTACCTTGTTGAGCCATTGGATATCCATCAAATGATGTTGCAACAGTTCCAGGAACACCCGGAGCATTTAATAAAATTGATGAAGTTGATCCACCAAACACTGCACCATAATAAACACCTGCCATTAAAATTAATCCAGTAGCTGGATCAAAACCATAAGTAATAGGTATCATTAATGCAATCGCTGTCATTGGTCCAAGACCGGGTAGCATTCCAATGATGGTTCCAAAAAAACAACCAATCATAACCATAAATATGTTTTGAAATGTAAGAGCTGTTTTTAAACCAATTAAAATGCCTTCAATCATCCCATAACTCCAATTATTTTTAAAAATGGATCTCTTAAATAAATTTCAAGCACTCCATGCAAAAGATACATAAAAGCACCCACAAAAGGGAAAGAGAGTAAAAATATTAACTTCCACCTTCTCTCACCTAACGCATAATAAGAAGACGCTAGAAATAGAGAGGTCGTTAAAAAATAACCTACTTTTAATATAGTTACTCCATAAATAATTGCTATGAGCACAAGTATAGCTGTTTTTTTATATTCTAAATTATTATGATTAACTTTAATGGTATTGGGCTCTGGTAAAATAATTTTTAAACCAGAAAAGAATAAACCTGCATAACCTAAGTAAATTGGAAATGTTCTGGCATTAAAAGGTGCATTTTCATCAAATGAAAAAACCTGAATTTGATACGCAATATATAAATAGAATGCTGAGAAAATAAAAAAGAGCAGTGATATAATTTTAGTAGTATTTATATTCACTGCTCTAATTTTTAAATAATCCTAAAGGATTATATAACTCCTAATTTCTTCATAAGAGCTGTCATTTCTACAGTTTGCTTTTCTAAGAATTTAACAAAATCCTTATCTGAGTTATAAATATTAACCCAAGCATTTCTTTTTCTAACAGCTTCCCATTCAGGAGTTTCCATAACTTTACCTAACATTGTAGATAAGGCTTTTTTATCTTTATTGCTCATATTTGGAGGTCCAAAAAATCCTCTCCAGTTTACGAACTGAACATCATATCCTTGTTCTTTTAGAGTTGGTGCATCCGGTGCATCAGCTACTCTTGAAGGAGCAGTGATACCAATAATTCTTACTTGGTCTCTTGCACCCATAAGTTCACCTAAACCTGTAGAGATAATTTGAGTTTCTCCAGATAAAAGTCCAGCTAACGCTTTTCCACCAGCATCATAAGGAATGTAAGCAACATCATTTGGATTAGCACCAGCAGCTTGGAAAGCTAAAGCACCAATTAAATGATCCATACTTCCTCTTACTGATCCACCAGCCATCTTAATAGAGCTTGGATTCTTTTTATATGCATCAACTACATCTTTAAAGTTTTTGTAAGGTGAGTCTTTTGCAACTGCAATCGCACCGTAGTCACCAATTACACCAGCGATCGGTGTAACATCTTTATAAGATAAAACTCCAGATCCTGTAACATAACCTTCGTGTCTAGTAATAGATCTTAAAACTAGCGGCGTAGATTGTACTAAAATTGTATTTTTAGGTTGAGTATTAATCATGAAAGCTAAAGCTTTTCCTCCACCACCACCTGACATATTTTCAAATGATGCACTTTTTAACATTCCTGATTTTGTTAAAGCTTCTCCAGTACCTCTAGCAGTTCCATCCCATCCACCACCAGCACCACCACCAATTACGAAATGGATTTTATCCATTGCGATTGAATTTGTTGCTGTTGCAGAGAATAATACAATTGCTGAAAATAGTACTGAAACTATTTTTTTAATGTTTTTCATTATTTCCTCTTTATTATTAGTTAATAAGACATTTACTTGAAATCTTTATCAATAGTCAATACTACTCTGGCATGTTGTTCTATTAGTTAGAACATGCTATTCTACCTAGTAGAATATGATTAAAATAAAAAAAAAAATTGATGGCGTTGAGGCGGTAAACAAAGCACTAGAGATTATAAATTGTTTCACACTAAAGAAAGAAACATTAAGCATAACTGAAATTTCAAAAATTACAGGTGATTATAAAAGTAGAGTTTCTAGAATATCAAGATCATTAGAAAATTATGGGTTTTTAAGAAGAATTGATAACGGTACATTTAAACTTGGAAGTTCAATTGGTAGGCTAATAGAAGTTTATGATGATAGTTTCAATTTTAAAAAACTTATAAAAGATGAATTAGATTTCATAATGACAAAATCAAATGAAACAGCTAGTTTTTTTGTAAAACAAAAAAATTATAGAACTTGTTTGATAACTAGTGAACCCAATAAACCCATAAAACACACAATCCAAACTGGATTAAAAAGACCTCTAGACAAAGGTTCAAGCGGACATGTTCTTTCATCATTTCATAATTTACCAATTAAAAATAAAGAAACTATTCTTAAAAACCAATATTCGATGTCTTTTGGTGAAAGAGATAGAGAGATCGCTTCTGTTTCTGTTCCAGTAATACCAACTAAAAACAAAATTTTAGGATCACTAACAATTACAGGACACATTAGTAATTTTAGTAAAAAAAATTGTTTATCATTTTTAAATATTTTAAGATTATCAAGAATTAAGATTGAAAAAAAACTTAAAAAAATTTCATAATATGAACGCTTCTCTTGACTTAAACAAAAATACTTTAAAACAATTATTTTCTAAAAAATTTCTATTAGTTATTTTAATTTCTATCCCAAGTGCAATTGTAGCTGACTATTTTAATATCCCATTAGCGTGGATGCTTGGTCCTATGCTTGCAGTTTCAGTTGCAGCATTAAGTGGATTAAAAATTAAAATGCCAAAACTAGCTTTAAGTTCAATTTTAATAGTTCTTGGTCTTCATATTGGAAATTATATCGATCAAAATTTAATCAATCAGATGACTGAATGGGTGTGGACTTCAATAATAATGTTTGTCTATATTTTAATAAGTATTTTAATTGTTTCAAAATATTTACAAAAATTTTCAGGCTATAATGTCAAAACTTCTATTTTTTCAGCAGCACCAGGCGCTTTAGGACCTTTAATGATATTAGCAGAGCATGAAAAATCTGACTTATCGCAAGTTGCTACATCACATTTAATTAGATTAATTATAATAATAACTGTCATTCCCTTTTTTGTTGTTAATTACTCAACAAATGAAGTCCTAACAATTGAAAAATTTAATTATCTTGATCAAAACCATTTTCATCTTTTAATTCTCTTAATAGGTTCGATTTTATTAATTTTCTTATTTGATAAAATTGGTGTGCCTGCTGCATTATTATCTGGGACATTAGTTGCAAGTGGAATTTTACAAATAACGGAAGTTGCCTCCTACAAACTGCCGGATGAAAGTATAAATTTTTGTTTGCTTATTTTAGGTGCCTCTGTGGGTTGTCGTTTTGCAGATAAATCATTAAAAGAAGTTGCGGGTAATTCATTTCATAGTTTAGTTGCAACTGTAATACTTGTAGCTCTTGGATTATTAGCTGCAATTGTTGCAACATATTTTGTTGATACCAATTTCTTAACTCTACTTTTATCTTTTTCTCCTGGGGGAATTTATGAAGTAGCAGTTATAGCAATTGCTTTTGATTTAGACCCTAACTTTGTAGCATTTCATCATATTATTAGATTACTGATGATACTCTTCACTGTTCCTGTAATATTGAAAATTATTGGTAAGAAATTAAATTAATATTTTTTCTAAAACTTTAGCTGCACTTAATTTTTCTAAATCATCAACTTGTATTGCTTTAAAGTTTTCTCGCTCAATACTAACTTTAAAAGCTGTGGTGTGTTTACCAAATAAAGTCAAGCCTTTTACACCAAGATGAGCAGTCATATGAGCTGGGCCTGTATCATTTGCAATAACAAATGAGCTTTCTTTAATCAAGCTTGAAAGTTGAGAAATATCTAAAGCTTTACCTTTATCTAAAATTGAAATGGCATTAATGTTTTTTGCATCATCGATTTCAGAGGGTCCAGGTGCTACAATAACTTTAATTTGATCTTTATATTTATTTTTAATTAATTCTATTAGCTCATTATAATGGGGCCACTTTTTATGAGTTAAATGCGCTGAACAAAATGGAAATAAGACAAAGTATTTGTCTAACTTAAATTCTTGTTTAATATTATCGATGTTAGTCACAGCCCAGCTAAAATTTGGTTTCATGGTGTGCTCAGTTTTAATTCCAGAGGTTTTAAGTTGATGATCAAATCTATTTAAAACGGGGTCTTTATCAAATTCATCTTTTGAAATATTACTTGGCAAAGTTGTTTCTGAGCTAGACCAAGTATTAAAATTTGCTTTTGGAAATAAAATATTTTTATAAAATTTTGTTCTAGATGAGTTTTGTAAATCATAAACTTTTCTAAAATTCTTCTTTTTCAAGTTTCTCATTAACATATATAGATAAATTAAATTAAATCTTGATTTACGTTTGTCTAAAATAACATTGTGTACGAATGGGTTTTTCCTAAATAATTCAAAATAAGGTTTTGTTGTTAAGATATGTATTTGATCTTCAGGGTGGTTTTCAGAAATATCTTGAATTGCCCCACAAGCTTGGGCTATATCTCCTAAAGAACCATGTTTGATAACTAAAATATTAGACATATTTCTAACAACTTAACATAGTATAAATTTTTATGAATAAAATTCTAGTTGAAGTATCAGTTGGTGAACTTTTAGATAAAATTTCTATTTTAGAGATTAAACAAGAAAAAATTAAAGATCCTGAAAAATTAAAATTTATTAATGATGAGCACAGTATTTTAAAAAATCAATTAGATAGCAATGTTAAATCTGATGAAAAACTTAATACACTTTTTCAATCCCTGAAAGATATTAATGCAAAATTATGGGTGATAGAAGATGACAAACGATTGTGTGAAAAAAATTCTGATTTTACTGAAAAATTTATAAAATTATCAAGAGATGTTCATTTTTTAAATGATGATCGTGCTAAAATAAAATTAGAGATGAATAATCACACTGGCTCTAAGATTAAAGAGATTAAAGAATACACTTCTTATTGAAAACTATATTTCTTTTCTAAATATTTTATCAAGTTGTGAAAAATAAAAGTCATAAATAAATAAATTCCACCTGCTAAAAGAAACACTTCTAAAGGTTTATAAGTCGTTGATACAATATGTTTTGCAACTCCTGTAATATCCATTAAGGTTACCGTGCTTGCAAGAGATGTGCCCTTCATCATTAATATAATCTCATTCCCATAAGCTGGTAAAGATTGTCTGATCGCTACAGGAATTTGAATTTTATATAAAATAATTTTACTTGATATCCCTAAACTTTTACCCGCTTCAATTATTCCAGGTTTTATAGTTTGAAAAGCTGATCTTAAAATTTCTGAAGTATAAGCCCCTGTATTTAAGGCAAATGCAATAATTGCACACCAATAGGGTTCTTTTAAAATGACCCAAAGAAAAGTTGACCTTAACCACTCGATTTGTCCAAGACCATAATAAATTATAAATATCTGAACTAATAATGGAGTTCCTCTAAATAAATAAGAATATCCATAAGCAAATTTATTAATAAATGGGTTTTTGTTTAATCTTAAAACTGCAAATAAAAATCCAATAAATAAACCAATGATTAATGATGCTGATAACAATTTTAAAGTTATAACTGCAGCACTAAGTAGTTTTGGCAAACTTGTTATCATTAAATCAAAATCCATTAAAAGCCCCTGCTATATTTGACTTCAAGTCTGTTAATTAGTTTCATGCTTAAAAACGTAAGCATCAAATATAAAACTGCCGCAAAACAGTAAAAGAATAAGGGATCTCTAGTAGAACCTGCTGCAATATAAGATTGTCTCATAATCTCAACTAAACCTGTAACTGATATTAAAGATGTATCTTTTAAAGTGATTTGCCAAACATTACTTAAGTTTGGAATAGCAAGTCTTAACATTTGAGGTAGAATTATTTTATAAAATTGTACAAATTTACTAACCCCTAAAACTTTGGCAGCTTCAAATTGACCTTTATCTATTGATTGTATCGCTCCTCTAAATACTTCTGTTGAATAAGCGCCAGATATAATACCGATTGCAACTGAGCCCGTAATAAATGCATTAATCTCAATATATTCAAAGTATCCAAAAATTGAAGCAACGTACATTATGGCTCCACTTCCCCCAAAAAAGAAAAGGTAAATTACTAATAATTCTGGAACGCCCCTGATTACTGTAGTGTACGTATTACCAATAAAATTTAGAAATTTATTATTTGATAATTTAAGTGGCGTAAAGATTAATGAAAATAAAAAACCAATTAACATTGCAGTAACTGCCACTGCAATTGTCATTAGAGTTGCATAAAACAACTCGTCTCCCCAGCCTGTTTTTCCGAATGATAAAAGATCCATATCGAAAGGGCGACTAAATAAATAGTCGCCTTTTCAAAATATTATTTACATAGAAGCGTCAAAGCCAAAATGCTTGATCGCTAATTTGCTGATGATTCCTTGTTTTCTAGCAGTGTTAATTGCTTTGTTGAAATCTTTAAGAAGTTTTGCATCTCTTGTACCGATTGCATCATCTCCACCTTGTCTAATTCCAACACCAACACCATTACCAAAAGCACCACCTGAAAAAGTAGGTCCAACTAATACTACTGGTTTTCCTGATTTATCCGCATAATCAGTGAATGCAACAGCTGCAGCTAATGCAACATCACATCTACCAGAAGTTAAGTCTAAATTTACTTCATCTTGAGTTTTATAAGTTCTAACATTTACTTTGCCTACATCACCAGACTCTAAAAAGTTTTGGTGAATAGTTCCAGTTTGTGTACAAACAGTTTTTCCAGCAAGTGCAGCAGTTATAGTTTTAAGAGTTTTCTTAACAGCACTTCCACCTAAAGTTAAATTAATTCCTTCTGGTGTATCCATGCCTTCTAAACTTGAACCTTTCATTACTGCAAGGGCTGCAACTTCATCTGCATAACCTTGTGAAAAAGTAATTGTTTTTTGTCTTTCTGCAGTAATTGACATTCCTGCCATGATCGCATCAAACTTTCTCATTAACAAAGCTGGAATCATTCCATCCCAATCTTGTTCAACGATAGTACACTCGTGACCCATGATTTTGCATAGCTCTTCTGCTAACTCAACCTCAAAACCAATAAGAGCACCTGAAGCATCCTTAGAGTTCCATGGTGGGTAAGCACCTTCTGTTCCAATCTTTATTTTATCAGCGTAAACATTTCCGATTAATAATAAAGAAGCAAGAACACTTAATATTGTTTTTTTAAATATATTCATTTTTTCCTCCATATGATTATGAGGATTTATTTCACAAATTTGAGAATTTAAAAAGAAATTTTTAGTGATTAATTGATGATGAAAAGTTCCAAGAACAGTCAAAACTTGGGATGTAAACCCTATCCAAAGTTGTATTTCCAAAATTCTTATTGAAAACATCTAGCCATTTCTCCACTTGCTCTGGTTTTTTATCTTGGCTGCCTACTTGAGCAGTAATTACTCCATTTGGCTTTAATATTCTAATTAATGAGTCCATATTTTTGGCAGCAAGATCAATACAAAACTGGTCATCGTTAAGATCTACAAAAATTTTATCGTACTTATCGTCTTCAACAGACTTTATACTTTCAAAAGCATCTCCCCAAATACATTTAACTGAATTTTTCTCAGTTGATTTATTGCCAATGCTTCCAAGGTGTTTATTACAAACCTCAACTACTTCTGGATCAAGTTCATACCAGTCTATAAAATCAAAACCTTTAGACGTACACTCTCTTGCAACTCCTCCATCACCTCCACCAATGATTGCAGCAGTTCCCATATCTTTATTCAATTTTAAAGCAGCGTTTACAAATGTTGAGCTATACAAAACTTCATCATTTGTTGCGACTTGAATTTCGTTATCAATAAATAATGATTTACCAAATTGTTCTAAATCTAATATTTCAATATGTTGACCTACTTTAGATTTAAAATCTTCTAAAACTTCATTTACAACATATGATTTTTGTAATCCAGGTGAACTGTAAATGTCATGATATAAAGACTTAGTATCTCTATCAAAAGCTTTTGTGACAATTCTCTTATGTTTAAATTCTTTTTTGACAATATCGAGAGCTATAGAAGGACTTACCTTCCCACATGTGAAAAAATCAAAACTAATAATTCCTTTTTCTGGAAACGTATGAAAACTGATATGACTTTCCGCTAATAAGGCAAGGATAGTAAAACCTTGCGGTTCAAATTTATACTTTGAAATTTCAAGAATTGTAACTTCTGCAGCTTTTGCAATTTTACGAATTACGTTCTCGTAGATTGAAGGGTCATATTCTTGAGTAGTGCCAATGATATCTAAAGTTATATGCTCGCCTACTTTAGTCATAAAAATTATTCCCTCTTATAATTTTTTATTAATATTAAGTTGCTCGGTTTTATATAGGTGTATTGATAATTTTCAACAATTAATCAATTTTTTGATATTTTACTTAATTAAATTAAAACTGAGCATTAATTAAATTAGCAAATGCACTAGCCCCTTTTGCTAGATTTTTGTTCCAATCATTATCAGCATTTTCATCTGCATTATCAGATATGTATTTAAAACATTTAAATTCAATATTCTCTAACTTACAAACTTTTGCAATAGCGTAGGCCTCCATATCAACTACATCAACTTCCATATCAATTTTTTTATTAACAAAACTATCTCCTGTTCCACAAGAATAACCTTCTTTTGATGTAATAATTTCTTTAATTTTATCAAAAGGCGTCTCGCCTAATTCAAAATCTAACCCTCTAACATCCATATCTCTTTGATAAAATTTGGTGCATTCAACGATTCCTTTTAACTTAGTATTAATTGCACCTACAGTACCATAATTGATAATTAGTTTTGGTTTGTAAATATTGATTAACTTTAATGTGTTATAAGTTGCATTAATTTTTCCAACTCCGACATGGTTAAAATAGTCTAATCCAATCGTTTCTTCTTTAATTGCTGCTAGGAATAATTTGTCCATAGATTTTTTTTACTAAAGATATAAATATATTAATATCATGAATTTAAAAGATTATATTAGATCTATTCCAGATTATCCAAAAAAAGGAATTTTATTTAGAGATATTACAACTTTAATTAAAGACGCAGATGCATTTGAAGAATGTATTAATCAAATAATTGAAAGATCAAAAAATTATAAAATAGATAAAATTGCTGCAATTGAGTCAAGAGGATTTGTATTTGCTTCTGCTGTTTCTTATCTTCTTAAAAAACCTTTTATTATGTTTAGAAAGAAAAACAAACTTCCGGCTGAAACTCATTCAGTTGATTTTGAATTAGAGTATGGAACTGCAACTATTGAAGTTCATAAAGATTCAATTGACAAAGATGATTCAGTTTTGATTATAGATGATTTAATAGCAACAGGTGGAACAGCTGAAGCAGCAGCTAAACTTGTGGAAATGTCTAATGCCAAAATTGCTGCATTTGTTTTTGCAATTAATCTTTTTGACCTAGGTGGATCTGATAATTTAGTTAAAAAAGGTTATAAGGTTGAAAACTTAATGGATTTTCCAGGGCATTAATTGGTAGCGGGAAGTGGAATCGAACCACTGACCTCAGGCTTATGAGTCCTGCGCCATGACCCTTGGAGCCAACGCATCCTGCAAGAACATCTTCAAAACTCCTTTGTCTCTGCTCTTTTCTTTCTAGTCTAAGATTTACATAAACTTAGACTCTAGTCAACTTCTATTGGAGCATTGGAGCATGAGTGGAGCACAGATTTTATATCAATAGAGGTACCAAGTGGATTTCGAAAATTGAAAGTTGTTATGACCCCACCACCCTTTTTTATAAATGGGACTCCTTATATCTATACGTAAATAAGAATGTAAAAATATTATTGCTATTCTTGTAAGAGAAAGTGGTTTTTAAATATCATTAGTTTATTAAACCTAAAATGGACGTCTTTTGATATAAAAAGATACATCAAATCAATTATAAATTTTAAAAATGAAAGTTATAAATAATAAAAAAGGTTTTACCTTAATTGAATTATTAGTGGTAGTTGCCATCATTGGTATTTTATCATCTGTCGGGGTTGTTGCTTATAATGGGTATACAGCTGGGGCTAAAGAATCAGCTTGCAAAGGTAATTTTAGAACATTAGTTAAATCTGTTTATGAAAATATAATGTGGTGTGAGCTTAACCCAACAATTAATTTTATAGGGGGTAATGATAAACAAGTTTGGGAATATGATTGTAATACTATGTTCGTTGGCGGCATGTCAGTTTCGTCTCAGCTTGGGTACACGACAAATGAAAAAATAGCCCACCTTACTATAACTGAAATTAGTAATCGAGATAGACATAGAGAACCAGACTCAACAATAGGTTCAAGAACAACACTTAACACGATTTCTAATCCCTACACTGGTCGTTATGTTTATGATGACACACCCAGTGAATATTATTATGGAGATAAATATGATATGAGAGGTAAATTATCTCTTAGAAAAAGAGATAGTAGTGGAAATGAATTAAGCAATAATTGGCAGTCAGAGGGACAACTGTATCTAATAACTAGATGTGGTGATAAGGTGATAGAACACGAATTTGATATCTATTGAAAATTTATATGTTTTCTTCTAGATAACGCTATGACCAATTCTCATTGGAGCATGAGTGGAGCAAAAAAAGTTAGTTCCAATCACTAACAGCTTTAACTTATCAAAATTATTAAAAGCTTTCAAATAAAACCCAAAATAAACATAATATGACTTTGATTACATTAAACATAAGTATATTTTAAAAATATGACTCAAACACTTTTTGAAAAATATGGTGGAAAAAAAACAGTTGGTCAAATTGTTATTAACTTTTATCAAAAGCTTATGGCTGATGAAAATTTGAAAAAGTTTTTTACAAATTCTGACATGAAAGTTTTAATTTCACACCAAACTAATTTCATTTCTCAAGCTTTAGGTGGACCAAAAGAATATACTGGTCTTGATATGAAAACTGCTCATCAAGGCATGAAAATATCTCAAGAAGACTTTAATGGAGTTGCTGGACATCTAAAACAAACCTTGGAAGAACTAAATGTTGAAAGCCAAGATGTTGACACCATCATTGGTGTTGTCGCTCCACTTTCAGAACATATTGTATCAAAATAACAGAATTCATAATTAATAAATTTTGATAATATTTATTTAATGATAAAAATAAATAATTGGGAAGACTTAATAGCGTTAGCAAAAGAACAAGGGCTTACACCTAAGGAAGCATGGGAAAGAATTGAAAAAACAAATCTAAAATTTTTAAATAGAAAAAGTTCAGCAGAAAAAGAACTTAAAAAAGGAACAAGAGTACAAAGACTCATGTTTCCAAAGAATAATGAGGAAAATATTCTTTTAGCAAAAAATGTACCTTCTTTGGATGTTTCTGGTGATTTTTATAATTTCAAAAATTTAGAAGATAAAATCTTTTTTACTCTTGGCGATGTTTCTGGCAAAGGAGTGGATGCAGGACTCATTATGGCAAGAGTTACCTCATTGTTTGAAATCCTTGTTGAGGAAAAAAAGAGTCTTATTGAAATTGTGTCATTAATAAATGATAATTTATATAATTTACGTTCAGGAAAATTTTTAACAGGAATATTTGCTGTATACGATAAAAAATCTAAAAATCTTGAATTTATTAATGCTGGCCATTCAGAAAGTATAATTTCAGAGAATAAAAAAATTACTGAACATGTTTCTAGCAAAATTCCGCCGCTTGGAGTTCAGCCTATTAATCTTGATTTAAATAGTGTTTTAAATAAAATTTCATTGAAGGATAAAATTTTTTATATATACAGCGATGGCTTAAGCGAAAGTAAAGATTTTGAAGGAAATGAAATTGAAGCTGAGGGTATAATAGATTTGTTAAATAAGAATAAAGATCACGATATTGCAACACAATTGGAAAATATTTTTATAGAAATTTCCGCGTTTGGTGCATTGCAAAATATGTCAAATGAAGAAC
Source organism: Candidatus Pelagibacter sp. PS_23 (assembly GCF_059417905.1). NCBI lineage: Bacteria > Pseudomonadati > Pseudomonadota > Alphaproteobacteria > Candidatus Pelagibacterales > Candidatus Pelagibacteraceae > Candidatus Pelagibacter > Candidatus Pelagibacter sp. PS_23. The sequence goes on from NZ_CM182071.1 coordinate 750,431, forward strand.
AAAGTATAATTAAGGATGATCTTACAATTTTAGCTATTAATGGGAAAAATATTTAATCAATGAAAAAAATTAAAAATGGTTTTACCTTAATTGAATTATTAGTGGTAGTTGCCATCATTGGTATTTTATCATCTGTCGGGGTTGTTGCTTATAATGGGTATACAGCTGGGGCTAAAGAATCAGCTTGCAAAGGTAATTTTAGAACCATAGTTAAATCTGTTTATGAAAATATAATGTGGTGTGAGCTTAACCCAACAATTAATTTTTTGTGGAATAATGAACAATCTTGGGAATTTGATTGTGATACTATGTTCTATAACGGCATGTCAGTTGTGTATCAGTATGGGTACACGACAACTGAACAATTAGTCAGTCTTACTGTAAGAGATATTTCTAGTCAAGATAGTCATAGAAAACCAGACTCAAATATAGGTTCAAGAACAACACTTAAAACGATGACTAATCCCTACACTGGTTCTGGTGCTGTTTCTGGTGGTACTGCAAGGAGGGAAATTTATGATGGAGATAGATATGATATGAGAGGTAGTGTATCTCTTCTAAAAAGAGATAGTAGTGGAAATGAATTAAGCAATAATTGGCAGTCAGAGGGACAACTGTATCTAATAACTAAATGTCGTGATAAGGTGATAGAACACGAATTTGATATCTATTGAAAATTTATATGTTTTCTTAAAATGAAAGTAATAAATAATAAAAAAGGTTTTACCTTAATTGAATTATTAGTGGTAGTTGCCATCATTGGTATTCTTGCAAGTGTAGGTATTGTTAGTTTTCAAGGTTACACTAAAATGGCAAAGAACAGGGTGCTTGTTGCAAATTGGAAAACAATTTCAAAAGTAATTGAGTTAGAATTAGCTGCTGCAAACAATGGTCTTGATAGTTTTATTGCAGAATATGATGAAGATGGAAATATGGTTAGTGAAAAAATGGATGGAAATACAACTTGTAATAATTTTGCATTTTCAGTCCAACAACATTTTAGTCATTTTAAAAACCCATACAATCTAGAATGGGAGTCTGTAACAGTTGATACATTAGCGCAATCACAACATAGGAAAGGACAAATTCAATTAGTGTGCTATTCACATTTTGGAAGTTTCGGTGACGGTGGAGGATGTCCTATTTCATCTGATGCATGTAGATTGTTGTTGATTGCTTATAAAGAAGATAGAGGACGATGGAATACACCTGATGGAAAGTGTGATAATACAATTGTTTCAACCACTGGTGATGGCTGGCAACGTAATATGAGAGAATTTGTAAATGATTGTTATAATCAAATACTTGTAGGTGGAGACCAAAGAGAAAGTCAAGCTCAAGCACAATCTGATTGTGGTTGGGATTCAAGTATCCATGGCTCTTGGGCAGTAAATCAAAATAGTATCAGAGATGAAGCAGGTGGAAAATGTTCAGGTTCAAGTGGAACAACTTGTTCTTAAATTTTTAATTAATCTGTTATCTAACACGTGCTTCTCACTTGTTATTTCTTCTTCTAGATAACGCAATGACCAATTCTCATTGGAGCATGAGTGGAGCAATTGATATTTGAAAATGTTCAACCTTAAATAAGGGTTGATTTTTGGTAGCGGGAAGTGGAATCGAACCACTGACCTCAGGCTTATGAGTCCTGCGCTCTAACCGACTGAGCTACCCCGCCACTTAATTCTTGATGATTTATAATAGGTTTTTAATTTAGATCAATCAACTTTTGATCAATATGATTATTTTATAACTACTATAAAAGTTGAAAAAAGAGTTAATGCTAAAATTACTGAACTATAAAAAACGATTTGTCTTTTAGTTTCGTTTTTCTTATCTATTTTTACTCGGTTCAATAATTTATTGATGTCTACAATTCTCTTTTGATCAATATACTGTGCTGGAATAGTTTTTTTATGAACTTTTTTTTCACTGGTATGTTTTCTGTCATGAAAATAAGTTTTTTGCATGAGATTATTTAACCATCAATTATTAAACTCGGCAACTAAAATTATAACAATCTAGCACGTTTATCTTTTAGGGGAGCGATCTCTACTAGTGCTGGGAATTTCTGTTTAGCAACTTCAATATATAGGTTCATTTTTGAAAGTTCTTCATTTGAATGTATTGAGCTTACATATCCAAAAGACAAGTTTTTTTTATAATTAAAGGAATAATTGCCAGATGTTGTTCTCCCAATAATCTTATCTTCTAGATAAATAGGCTCTTCGTGTAATAATAGAGGTGTGCCTGGCTTACTATCTTTAAGTGATAGCATAATAAATCTTCTATTTGGTTTTTGATCTTTTATTTTTAATAAGCTTTCTTTACCAATAAAGTTGATTTCTTTATTATAACTAATTGCAAAATTTAATCCTGCTTCATATTGATTTTCTTCTGGTGAAATATCATGACCCCAATGTAAAAACCCACTTTCCATTCTCATAATATCCATTGCGTGTGAACCACAATGAGATAAATTATAGTTTTTTCCCTCATCTACAATTAATTGATAAATTTCTTTAGCATCTTTATTTTCGATATAAAGTTCAAATCCTAATTCACCAACATAAGACAATCTTTGGGCCCAAACTTTTTTTGAACCAAGCGTTACAAATTTGCCATAACCAAATTTAAATGTTTCATTGCTAAAATCATCATTTGAAATTTTTGAAATTAAATTTCTACTTTTTGGTCCAAAAATTCCCAAACAAACAAGATCATCAGTAATATCTTTAAATTCTAAATTAGGTGACAAATGTTTTAAAATATGTGCTTTATCGTGAGTTCTTGTTGCAGCTGAACTTATTATTCTAAAATTATTTTTATCAATACAAATAACCGTTAAGTCTGTTTCAATTCCTCCAGCCTCATTTAACATTTGTGTATATGTTGATCTTCCTATTTCATCTTTAATATTAGCTGTGCTTATTCTTTGCAATTCACTGTGTGCTTGCTCTCCTTTTATTTCATATTTGGAAAATGGAGAAAGTTCAAAGAGACCAACATTGGTAATTGTATTTTTTGTTTCAAATTCAACTGAAGGATACCAGTTTTGATAATCAAAGCTGTATTCATATTCTGCTTTTTCATTATTTAGTGCATACCACATAGGTCTTTCGTATTCGCCAGATACACCAAAGCACGCTCCTTCTTTTTTTAATTCTTCATGATACGGTAATAGTCTTTGATCTCTTGAAGTATTATGCTGTTTATAAGGCCAGTGCATTCCATATAAATCACCAAGTGTTTCCGTTACCCTTTCCATAATAAATTTTTTAGATGAATGAAATTTTTGAAATCTTTTAATATCGAGTGAAAATAAATCTTCATTCATATATCCATTAATCATCCATTCAGCAGTAACTCTGCCCGCACCCCCAGAACTTGCGATCCCAATGCTATTAAATCCACAACACGTAAAAAGGTTATTCACTTCAGGAGTTTCTCCTAAAAGATATTGCGTGTCAGGGGTAAAAGATTCAGGCCCTGAAAAAAATTTTCTAATTCCAGCAGTTTCTAACATGGGTAATCTTTGAAATGATTTTTCAAGATAAGGCTCAAAGTGATCAAAATCATCTGGAAACTCTCCAAAAGAAAAGTCCAGTGGCACCACTCCTTTGTCTTTAAATGCAGGTTTTGCATTAGGTTCAAATATTCCAACTAACATTTTCCCAGCATCTTCTTTTAAATAAAGACAGGAATTATAGTCTCTCAAAACTGGTAAGTTTTTAGGTAATTTATCTAATGGTTCTGTGATTATGTAAAAGTGCTCATTTGGATATAATGGAATACTTACACCAATATCTTCTCCAATTTGCCTCGACCACATCCCAGTTGCAATTACAACGTATTCACAATCAATTTTGCCAAATTTAGTTTGAACACCAACAATTTTTTTGTCTTTAACCAATATTTTTTCAACAGGAGTTTTCTCAAATATCTGAGCCCCTTCCATCTTTGCAGCTTTAGCTAATACATTAGTAACCCCTATAGGATCTGCCTGACCATCTTCTGGCATATAAACTCCACCTAAAATGTCATCATTATTTATAACGGGATAGAGTTCTTTTATTCTTTGTTTATTAACGCTTTCAACATTAACATCAAACAACTGCGCAGCTGTTGCTTGTCTTAATAATTCTTGTAATCTTTCGGGTGTACTTGCAACTGTGATTGCACCATTTTGTTTTAATCCAGTTGATAATCCAGTTTTTTTTTCTAATTCTTTATAAAGATTTAAGGAATATTTTCTAAGCCGTGTAATAGTGGCTGATGCTCCTAATTGACCAACAAGTCCTGCTGCATGCCAAGTAGTTCCTGAAGTAAGTTGATCTCTTTCTAATAATATAGTGTCTTTCCAACCGTATTTTGCAAGGTGATAAGCAACAGAACAGCCAGCAACACCCCCTCCAATAACTACTACTTTAGCTGATTTTGGTAATACGGCTGACATTTATATTTAAACAATATTAAAATTTTTAAATACAAACAACTAAATCTTAATGTTCAGCTCTAAATTTTGAGTGACAAGCTTTACAGCTACTCCACATATATTTTCCAAGAGTTGCCTTCATATCTTCTGCCCCATCAATGACAGACGTTAACTCGATCATATTGCTTGAAGCTTTTGTCATTAATAAATTAAATTCATCTTTATTTTCCCAAATAGAAGGTAAAGCCTCTGTTTTAAATCCTACTTTTGAATTTTCAGGAAAAAGATCAATTAATCTTTTATAATTATCGCTCATTTCAATCATTAGTTTTTTTGCTTCGTCTAAACTTCCATTAGAAGCAAGACCTTGGACTCTTTTGGCAGTTTTGTAATTTTTACTAAAAATAGATTTTCTTTCTTTGATAATCTCTTCAACCGTTTGTTCTGAAAAAGCACTGAAGCTATAAAATAATATAAATATAAAAAATAAAGTGTTTTTAATTAATGTCATAATATGTTTAATTTAAACATGTCTATATTTAATAACATATCAAAATATGGATTACTTGCCAAATTAATCCATTGGCTAACTGCCGCAGGATTACTAATTCAAATACCTTTGGGGTTTTATTTGGTTGATTTAGACTTTGATCAATTTAGGGTTGATATAGAAAATTATCATATATTATTTGGATTAATCCTATTTTACACAACTCTAATAAGGCTAACTTTTAAACTATTATCTCCTACACCAAATTTCAATGACAATGCTTTTCCTGGTCAAAAAGTTTTAGCAAAGTTAAACCACTTTTTTTTATATTTAGCTTTATTAACAATAACTATATCGGGTATTTTTAAGAAATTATTTAATGGTGAAAGTTTAGTTATTTTTTTCAAAAAAGTTAATCTAACTTATAATTTTGAACTCTCAGAACAGTTTTATTCAATTCATGTATTAGCAAATTATGTATTAATTGGATTAATTGCATTACATATTTTAGCAGTACTGTTTCATAAATTTTTATTAAGGGAAAATATTTTAAAGAGAATTTTATAATTTTTAATTATCAAATGCACATCTAAAACCAACATAGATTGCATAAAAGTTCGAGGGTTTATATTGAGCTCCATTAATACTGGTCTTTGAACCTCCATACCACCAGGAGGCCCCTGCTGTTAAAGAGTTATTTTTTTCCTGATCATCGACCCATTCCCACACATTACCACCCATTGCGACTAGCCCATTTATACCTTCTGGTAATGTTGTTACATCAACATGCTTGTCATAATTTAATAAACCTTGGGAGTTCATTTCTTTAGCTATATCTCCACTAGGGTATCTATAAGTTTTATCTTTATCAAATTTATTGGATGCAAATATTTGAGTGTAAGCTGCATAAGACCATTCCTCAAATGTAGGCAATCGGCCATTTATAAATTTGCAATAATTCTCAACTTCAAATCTACTTAGATGAACAGCGGGCTCTAATTCACTATCAGGTTTTTTTCCATAAGGTGTTTTATAATTCCAATTATCACGTTTAACCCAACCAGCACCCCATTCGTAACCTCCACCATTTTTTTCAGCTTCTGTAATGACTTCGTTTTTAATTGTATAATTATTAAACTCCATAATTGTTACTTCATATTTATTTAGTGAAAATTTTCCAAAGTTAATTTTCTCATTTTCAAAACTAAATACTTTAATTGGTAAGATTAATATAAATATCGAGAAATACTTTATAGTTTTGTAAATATTATGCATTTAAGCTTATCGTTGAATAAAATATTTTTTTTATAATTTAGATTAATCTCATTAATTCCGTTAGAAATTTGAAGTGAATTAAATTTTAATAAAGTAGATATATAGCGTTGTTTTATCATTTTTAAATATACGTTTTTCTTAATATTAACTTTAAAGTTAAAGCTAGCAGTACTTTTTTTTATATTAAGCTTAAGTAGTTTTTTCCAAATAAGACTATCTCTTTTAAAAGATTGGTTAAGTTTTTGTTTCATCAAGGAAAATGTGGGTATTTCATTATCTTTTGTATCTAAAGTTAAAATTAAAATAATCCCTCCTACTTCTAAACTAGAGTATGCATAAGTTAAAATTTTCTTAATATCTTTTAGATTAAATAAATGAATAGTTTGTTTAATTAATATTAAATCAAATTTCTTTTTATTATTTCCTAGATATTGAATTGCATTTGTTTTTTTAAAACTAATTCTTTTGTCAAAATCTTTGTGATTTTCAATATCAAGTCCAACAGGCTTATTAATTAATTTGAGTTTAGAGGATAACGAACCCATTATCTTACCTCGGCCACAACCAATATCTAGAATTTTTGAGTATTTAGTTAGTTTTTTTTGCTTTAATAAAAAATTATTAAAGGACTGGATATATTTAGCTGATGAAATCCAAGTTTTATTATCCCAATTTTTTATACTTAACATTACCTAATTTAAAACATTTTAACTTATATTTAAATAAAGTATTAGTAACTCATGTTTAAAAAGTTGCATATATTTCTTGGCGCAACTGTTGCAGATGCAGCAGCCCGACCTTTGCATTGGGTCTATGATGAAAAAAAACTAAAATCTTATATTAAAGGAAAAAAAAATATTGCATTCTTTAAACAAAATAGATCCCCATTCTACTCCATTAAAACAGGAGAAGTTTCTGGTTACAATGATGTGGGTCAAGTAATGTTTAAAACATTAACTACGACAACTAATCATAAAGAGGTTATTAAACTTTTTAAAAAAAATATTGTCAAAAATTTTGGACCAGGTTCAAGATATTGGAAAAATTTATCTTTAAGAAAAAAATACAAAAAAATTAAATGGAAAACAGCTATGAAAGGTCCATGGATCCATCAAAATATTTTAGAAACAATTAAGAATATTAAATTAAAAAAAACTATTACGGGAGGAACTAAAGTTAACGAGTCTGATGGATATTGCGCAAGTCTCCCCTTTTATTTTTCAAACAATTCAGAGCAGAAAACAAAACAAATTATAAGAACGGTTGCTAATGGCAAAATTAGCGAACAATTTGCTTTAGCAAAACTTAAGATTATTGATTTAGCTGATAAAGGAGACAAAGATCCAGTTAATAGTTTTTTAAAAAAAAATATAAAAAAAAAATACTTTAAAAATGTTATTGAAAATATCAAAAAAGTTAAAAAAATTAAGTCAAAACCTCATAATTTTGTTGTAAAGAAATTTGGTAAGGCGTGTAGTTATCCAGGTACTTTTAATGGAGGTATACATGCAATCATCACTTCTAAAAGTTTTAAAACAGCGGTTATAAAAACCATTAAGGCTGGTGGATGTAATTGTTCTCGTGCTAATTTTGTTGGTGCTTATTTTGCAGCTTACAAAGGCTTAAAAGGTATTCCTCAAGATTGGATTAAAAAAACAAACCCCGCTAAATCTATTATGAAGTTTATTGCTTAAATGCAAAACCCATCGATTAAATACATTTTAAAATTATCTATTCCAATTTTTTTTGCAAACTTGGCTATTCCACTTGTTGGTATTATTGATACTGGTTTAATGGGTAACCTTGGTAACTTATCATATTTATCAGCAACTTCTGTTGCTGCTAATTTATTTTCTATGATTTTTTGGAGCTTTGGTTTTTTAAGAATGGGAACCGTTGGTTTGGTTTCACAGGCTTATGGTAAAGAAGATTATTCAGAAATATTTAATATTGTTATTCGAAATTTAGTTTTTGTTTTGCTAATTTCATTGATCTTAATTTTGTTACAAAACTATATATTCAATCTAAGTGTGGGTATTTTTAATTTATCAGACACGACTAGGCAATTTTATCAGGATTACTTTCAAATAAGAATCTATTCAGCACCTGGTGAGTTAACACTTTACATTATAACCGGTTTATTTGTTGGATTACAAAAGACCAAAATCTCAAGTTTAGCAGTTGGTCTTTTTTCAATTCTAAATATAATTTTAAGTATTATTTTAGTTTCAAAATTTGATTTAAATATTAAAGGAGTTGCTTATGGGACTTTAATTTCAGCACTTCTAATATCTGCAACTTTTCTAATTTATACATTTTGGTATCTAAATAAAATTTCTAAAATCAATATCGATATTAGTAAATTAATAGATCTTAATAATCTTAAAAACATTTTTAATATTAATTTAAACATATTTATTAGAACTATATTGTTAACTTTTTCATTTTTTTGGTTTACTTACCTTGGTAGTCAAATTGGTGAAGACTACATTGCAGCCAATGCCATCTTAATTAACTTGGTCTTTTTGTCAGCTTTCATTCTTGATGCTTATGCATTTTCAACTGAAGGTATGGTTGGATATTCTTTGGGTAAAAAAGATATAGGTTTGTTTAAAAAGATTGTTAAAAATTCTTTTATTTTAAGCACCCTTACTGGATTAATTATTTCTATAATTTATTTTTTTATCAACAAGTACGTTATTGAATTAATGTCTGATATTGAAAGTATTAGAAATCTAAGCTCATCTTATGTGGTATGGCTAATTCTCATGCCTTTAATTTCATCATTTTGCTATCAATTTGATGGAATATTTATTGGTGCATCACAAACAAAAGAACTTAGAAATGCCATGATTTTTTCAGTGTTTTCTTATTTATTAACGTCTTTATATTTAACAAAATTAATGGGTAATACCGGTATTTGGCTATCTTTATGTTTGTTTATGATATTAAGAGCGCTATCCTTATTTTATTATTTAGACAAAATTTATTTAAGATTTCGTACTACTTAATAAATTCAACTACCCTCAATAAAATGATATTGTAAATCAATGCTATTTCGACAATTATTTGATAAAGCCTCGAGCACATTTACATATCTAATAGCCTCAGCAAAAGGAAGAGAGGCCTTAATCATTGATCCTGTGCTAGAAAATGTTGAACAATACATTAAGCTTCTTAATGAATTAGATTTAAAGTTAGTAAAAGTTATTGATACCCACATCCATGCTGACCATATCTCGGGTATTGCTGAACTAAGAGATAAAACAAATTGTGTTACTGTAATGGGTGATAAAACACCTGCTGATGTTGTTGCAATGCAAGTTACAGATGAAGAGACAATTAAAATTGATGGCTTGGAATTACAAGCAATTTATACCCCAGGTCACACCATTGAAAGTTTTAGCTTCTTGATGAATGATAGGGTTTTTACTGGAGATACATTGCTAATTAGAGGAACTGGTAGAACTGATTTTCAAAATGGAAATGCACGAGATTCTTATAATTCAATTTTTAATAAACTTTTAAAGCTACCTGATGAAACATTAGTTTACCCTGCTCATGATTATAAAGGAGAGATGGTCAGCACAATAATAGAAGAAAAAAAATTTAACCCAAGACTTCAAGTAAATTCCGTAGATCAGTATATTAATATTATGAATAATTTAAACTTACCTAATCCAAGTATGATGGATGTTGCAGTCCCTAGTAATTTACAATTAGGAATAGATTTTAATAAACAAAAAGTAAATAATGGTGTTAATCCAGAAAAATTTAATGAAATCAAAAATGATGCTCAATCAATTTTAATTGATCTTAGAGAGCAAAATGAAATAGATAAAGATGGTATGATTAAAAATAGTACAGTGGTTCGTTTTCCAGAAATTAATGAGTACCTTCAAAAAAATAAAGATACATTAAAAAATAAAAGAATTTTATTTTACTGTGCCCATGGCCACAGATCGACACTAGCAGTTCAATTATCAAAATCCTATCAATTCATCAATTGTTTTCATTTAATTGGTGGTCTTAAGAATTGGAAAAAAGAAGGTTTAGATTTATAAAATTATAATTTAATAACTTAACTTCAAATTTAATCTTTTAAATTTATTTCTAAAACTAAAAAATAATTTATTATGGTTACCAGTATCTATTTTAATTGTTTGTTGCCATAAATGAACCATTTCATGTGACAAGGTATTTAAAAATTCCATTTTATTTTTATATTTAGGCATCATTTCGAGCACAAATTTATTCGTACCTTTTCTATAGGAAATATATTCAACACATTGCCCTGATCCTCTCACTATTCTTTTAATCTTTACATCATTAAACGGATTGAGTTTGCTATTAAATAAAGATTTATTAAATATCTTAAAGTAATTTCTAATGTCTTTAAAATTAGTAGTATATTTTTTTTCAGACTCTATTGTGTCTCTAAGTATTCTTTTTTTTGTTCTTACAATGTAGCTATCTTTAACAATTTTCTTTTTTTTCATTTTTATAGAGTGTGTAAATAAGTGTTATTAAATGGGTATAATTTCTGATTATCTACTACTAAAACTGTAATATACAAGATAATAAAATCTTTAAAAATACGAATGTTTTTAACTTTATTATGATGATGTTATTTAAAGATTAAAGAGATTTAATAGCAGAATAAATTTTGTCTTTATTCATTTGACCGATGCTTCTATAGACCTCTTTGTTATTTTGGTAAATTACAATTGTTGTCCAATAGTCAATTCCTAATTGTTTTGCAATAGTCTTATCCTTTTCTTGCTCAAAGCTTAAAAAGAGGATGTCCTCAAAGTCTTTTTCGGCTTGATTTAGGATCTTAATTTGAGCCTTACATGTTGTGCATGTTTCATTCCAAGAGTTTATGACAACTATTTTTCCATCAAGTTGCGCTTTTTCAAAAATTTCATTATTAAAAGTAGTACTTTTATCTACAGCAAATGAGTTGAATGAAATCAGTGTAAAAATTATGATGAGTATTTTTTTCATAATCTTAATATATAAGATACAAGATTAATTAACAACTCATTGTTTTATTTTATAACTCCAATTTGTTTCTGTCTTGATATGATAATTAAACCACTAATTATAATAATTAATGCGCCAATATAACTATTAGTTGAAGGAACTTCATCAAATAAAAAATATCCATAAATAATGCCCCATAAAATCACTGAATATCTAAAAGTTGATGTAACAGACACAAGTGCAATCTTGATAGTTGCAATTGAAAAAATATAACCCATTGCTAAAAAAAAAGCTGAAATGAATAAAATAAAAATATCTTTTAAGGTAAAATCATAAAATTTGTAAATACTTAATATTCCAAAAAAAATAGTCACAACAAAACACGTCATAAATGCAGTTTGAAGACTATGATAATCTTTTTTAAAATTTTTTGTGTACATATCTCTAATTGAAAGCATGATTGCTGCTAAAATTGGAAATATAAAATAATAACCAAACTCTAATTTCCCTGGATTAACAACCACAACAACTCCAATAAAACCTAAAATTACAGCACTCCATCTTCTCCATCTTACTTTTTCATTCATAAAGATTGCCCCAAATGCAGTTAAGATAATTGGCGCCATACTTAATAGAATATAAACTTTTGCAAAAGGTAGTAAGGCAATACCTATAAAAAAAAATAATGCGGCTAAAGACTCAAGAAATCCTCTTATCTTTAGTTCTGTCGAAGAAAAAATTAACTTAAAATTTAATTGTTTTTTTATGTAAAGAAATAATAAAATAAATAGTAGTGTAAAGATCCCTCTTATAAAAATTATTTGATTTAAAACAAATATTTCATTGTAGTGTTGGTATATATTTTTTACAAAAGCATCATTTGTTGCAAATGAAAACTGACATAAAAGCATATATAGTATGCCCAATAACTCATTGTTAATTTTAACTTTTGCAAACATTTTGGGAGTAAATATAGGCTTTTTTATTGATAATATACAAAAATTAGAAACCAGTAAGAAGCTAGGCCTGCTAAAATTGTAACAATAATACTTCTGCTAAAATAACCAACGATAATGGCAAATATGGCTGCTAGTAATTTTGGATTACTATCAATGTCTATAGACCCTGTAGCATTAAGAAATATAGGAGGAAATATTATTGCTGGAAAAATAGCTGATGGAACATAGGATAAAACTTTTTTTGTCTTTTCATTCAAAATATCTCTCTTTAAAAAAAAGATCATAGAAAATCTTGTCATATAAGTCAAAATTCCACAGTATATAATTGTTGTCCAATGCATTATTTTTTCTTCTTATCAATTAATGTAATTATAGTAGCAACTGATAAGGCTGATAGTGCTGCTACAATAATGTAAGCTTGAAATGGAATAGCATTATAACCAATGGTTGCCACAATACCTGATACTAGCATTACAATTACGTTCTTAAATTTTCTAAAATCATTAATCAACAAAGCAAGAAAGGTTAAGGAAATCGTAAAACTTAACCCTAACTCTTCAGGTACTACTGATCCAAGAACTATTCCTAAAATTGTTGAAATTTGCCAAATTGTCCAACAAGTAAATCCAGCACCTAATAGGTGATAATGTTTATACTTATTATTTAAATTTTTCTTAAAATAAATATTTGAGACCGCAAACGCTTGATCAATTAACACATAGGATAATATAATTTTCCAAGTAAGCCTTAAGTGAGATAGATATTCAGAAAAAACTGCACCGTACAACAAATGTCTAGAGTTTACTGCCGTAACTGATGTTATTGCAACTAATGATGATGCACCTCCAGAAAATAATTGCAATAAGACAATTTGAGAGGCTCCACCAAAAATTATAATAGACATACCAAATGTCATATACGCGCTCAAACCTAGCTCCATTCCAATAACACCATATATAATTCCAAATGGAACTACCGGTATCATTAAAGGACTTACATCAATAATCCCTTTGGATAATGTTTTTAATCTATTATTCATTTTAATTTAAGATTTTGTATTAGAAACAAACTATATGATCAATATTAATAGGACGCTTGATACCAAATTTTTCATCTACTTCATGTTGATGAATATGGTGGGAATGGACAAACACTGGTATTAATTTATTACTTGTAGTTTTAAGGGTGTAGATAAAATTTGTTCCCCTAAATTTTCTATCTACTACTTCTAATTTTAAGTTACTTTGATCATCATGTTCTAGATCTTCAGGCTGCAATAAAAGTTGAACTTCAGACCCTTTTGGATAATGTTTTATAAAATCTCCAGTTATTGTTCCAAGATCATCATTTTCTAAACTATTTTCACCTGTAACTTTTGCTGGGATTAATATGCCTCGATTTAAAAAATTAACCACCTCTATTGAGTTTGGAAAATGGTAAACATTATACGGATCATCGTATTGTTTAAGTTGACCATCTAAAATTATTCCACATTTTGTTCCCAAATAAAAAGCTTCGTATGAGTCGTGCGTTACAATAATTGTTGTAATTTTATGTTCTGTTAAAATTTGCTTTAATTTAACCTGTATTTCTTCTTTAAAGTTCTGATCAACATTTGAAAGAGGTTCATCTAATAACAATAAATCAGGATTAGATAGCAAAGACCTTGCTAATGAAGCTCTTTGAGCTTCTCCAGAACTTATCTGATGTGGATATTTATCAGCAATGTGTTCGATATGAAGAAGCTTATTTATTTCATTTAAATTTAAGCCTTTCTTCTTCTTTTTATTTCTATCAGCACCAAATTTTATATTTTCTAAAACCGTATAATGGGGAAAAAGTGAATTGTCTTGAAACCCCATAGAAATATTTCTATTTTCAGGTTCAATATGAGTTTTATCAGATGATAAGATTTTATTTTTTAAGATAATCTTTCCTGATTGTATTTTTTCCAAACCTGCAATTGTTCTAAGAATAGTAGTTTTACCAATACCTGATGGGCCTAATAAACAAACAATGTCTCCTTGATTTTCGATTGTAAGAGACACATTATTTACTTTGCTCTGAGCACTTGCTGCAAATGTTACATTATTTATTTCTAAAAAATTTTTTGTCATAATTTTAATCCTTAAGGATATATCTAGATGTAATTAAAATAAAGCAACTTGCAATAAGAATAAGCAGTAATGATGGGGCCGCTGCAGCTTCAAGTAAATCTTGGGAAGCATAAATGTATGCTTTTGTTGCAAAGGTTTCAAAATTAAATGGTCTCATAATTAGAGTAATGGGTAATTCCTTAATTATCTCTATAGTTAACAAAATACCTATTAATAAAACAGAATTCTTTAAATAAGGAACATGAATATTTTTAAATGTTTTAAGTTTTGAATAACCAAGAAGATAAGCACTTTCATCTATAGAATAATTAATCTTTAGGTAGCCAGATTTAATTCCATTATTTGCTAAGGAATAAAATCTTATAAAGTAAACTAAAATCAGACCAAAAATTGATCCAATAAAAATAGGTTTAATCGTTTCTGTTCCAAGATAATTAATCATATTGAGATCTAACCATGAAATAAATGTTATAAAAGCAACTGCTAAAATAATTCCAGGTATTGCATATCCAGAAATAGAAAATGTATTTAATGCTTCTAAAAATTTACTTTTTGAAACTCTGTTTCCATAGTTTGAAATAAAGGCTAATAATATTAATAAGCAACACGATAAAAAAACTAACAACATTGTATTTGAGAATAATTCAATTAAATTTAAATCTAAAAAGTGTTTTGGAAAAATAATTGTCCAATATAACATTTGAAAAACTGGAAATAAAAAGCTTAAGAAAAATACTAACGTACAAAATAAAAACGCTAAAATTGATTTATAATTATATAAATGAACTACAGATTTTGATTTAAACCCTCCTTTTGATGATGTGTGATATTGAGCTTTTTTTCTAGATAGATTTTCTATAACAAAAAGTCCAAGTATAAAAATTAACAAGTAAGATGATAACCTGTTTGCTAAAGTAAGATCGTCAAAAGATATCCATGCATTATAAATACCTGTTGTTAAAGTCGACACTCCAAAAAATGAAACAGAACCAAAATCTGATAAGGTCTCCATCGCAACCAACGAAAGGCCAGCAACTATTGCAGGTCTTGCTGAAGGTAAGATTATCTTAAAAAATGATTTTTGCTTAGAAAAGCCAAGGTTTTTACCAAGTTCTATTAAGTTTTGTGACTGATAATGAAATGATGCTCTAGTTAATACGTAAATATAACCAAATAACGAAAATGATATTGAAATTATTGCGCCTAACATTCCATCAAACTTTGGAATATGAGCGTTGTAATTTCCCTCGCCCAATAAGTTTTTTAAAATTGAAAAAGCCGTTCCATAGTTTTCAAAAAAAGCAGTTAATGAATATGCATAAATATAGGCTGGTACTGCAAAAGATAGGATTAAAGCCCATTTAAAGAAATTAACACCAGGAAATTTATAAAATGAAACTAAATAAGCACAACCAACTCCTATAATAAAAGTTAAGGTTAAAACACCTGTCAAAAGTATTAATGAATTATAAATATAATCTAAAAGAAAAGTATTTTTTAAAACTGTTACATAGCCTCCAGTTGTTTCAAAGAAACTACTGAATACAGTTATAATGGGTACAGCTACAATTATGGATATGACAAAAGAACTAAAATACCAAATGTTAATCTTATTACCCATTTTTTAACAACGCACTAATAACATCAAGCAGGGTAATTAACTTAATATTAAAAGCGCGCTGTGTTATAACCTCTTTATTTCCACTTCGCGTTAAGCATTATCTCTAATGCGATAGCTTGATTTTTTCCGTAATTAGCTACTTTAGTTTTAAGGTCTTGTTTAAAATTAAACCCCATTTGTGTAATTAATCCATGAGGCTCAACACCTTCAATCATTGGATATTCATACGTATTATTAACAATATGTTGTTGAGCATCTTTAGTTAATAAAAACTCTAACAGTTTAATTGCGTTATCTTTATTTGGAGCATATTTTAATATTCCACCTCCACTAATATTCATATGTGTTCCTCTATCACCCTGATTTGGGAAAAATGGTAATACTTTTTTTGCAGCCTCTTGTTGCTCTGCACCTTTACTACCAGAAAGCATAAGTGCGTAATAATAAGTATTTGCAACAGCAATATCAGCTTCGCCAGCTGCTACAGCTAAAATCTGAGCTCTATCATTTCCCTTTGAGTCTCTAGCCATATTCTTAACCAAATTTTCTGCCCAAATAGTAGTTCTCTCTTTTCCATTATTATCTATTAATGAAGCTACTAGAGATTGATTATAAATATTATTAGATTGTCTTATAACAATTCTACCTTTCCACTTAGGATCAGCAAGACCTTCATAAGTCAATCCATTAAGATCATTGTCACTTACTCTCTCTGGAGAGTAATAAATTATTCGTGCTCTTTTAGCTATTCCTGTCCAATTTTTAGATCTAAAGTTTGCCGGTACTGCAGATTTAATTGCTGGCGACATAGAGTTTTGAAACATCCCTTTTAAATCGAAAAGTCCTAACTTTCCAGCATCAGCTGTAATATAAAGATCAGCTTTTGAATCTTTTCCTTCTTCTATAATTCTTTTTTGAAGAGATTTATCTTTGCCGGATATGACATTCACTTTAATTCCAGTTTGAGATGTAAATTTATTGTAAAGCTGGATATCTGAATCGTAATGTCTTGCACTAAAAACATTAACTTCATTAGCTAAAGTCATGCTTTTAAAAAAACTCAAGGTTAATATAATAAGTATAATTTTTTTCATTTTTTCCTTTATTTTTTTACCCTTGATTAGTTTAGAATGCTTATTATTAACATTGCGAATGATTATCAATCGCATTTATTGACGCAATTTACAAGGTATTATTTAAGTTAATATCAGGATAAGCAAATTACTTAGAAAAGACATGAATGCATAAAACCCTATAAAGAAATTGCAGTACATTATTGAAACAGCCCGGTTTCTAACTCTTCTTTTTCTTACAAATGGCTTATCATCAAGGTCTGAAACATCTCTTTCTCCAATTACTTGATAGTCATATGACCAACGCCATACAGAATTACCAAAACGTTCATCTGTCTTATTGTAGTAGATAATCCAAGCAACAATGTATCTGTGAGAAATATAAAGAATGACTAAAAGTATACTACTTATAAGCATCTAAATATATAATCATATTTAGAAAGGTTATTAAAGACTAATTAAAACTGCTCAGATTCTGTTGATCCTGCCATAGCAGTTGTAGAACTTTTTCCACTACTTATGGTATTTGAAACTGCATCAAAATAAGATGTTCCAACTTCTCGTTGGTGTTTAACACTTGTATAGCCATCTTTTTCTCTAGCAAACTCAAGCTCTTGGATTTTAGAATAAGCAGTCATTCCTTCTGTTTTATATTTTTCAGCAAGTTCAAAAATTGCAATATTTTGAGTATGAAATCCTGCAAGAGTTATAAATTGGAATTTATATCCCATCTCACTAATTTTTTGCTGAAATGTTGCAATCTCAGCATCTGATAAATGCTTTTTCCAATTGAATGAGGGGGAGCAATTGTAAGCTAATAATTTACCAGGAAACTTTTTATGAATTGCATCTGCAAACTTTTTTGCCTCTTCTAAGTTTGGTGTTGCAGTTTCACACCAGATTAAATCTGAATAAGGCGCGTATGCTAAACCTCTGGAAATTGCTTGATCAATTCCGTGTTTAACATAATAAAAACCTTCTGGTGATCTTTCACCAGTTAAAAATGGTTTATCATTTTCATCAAAATCATTCGTAATTAATTTTGCAGCATTAGCGTCAGTCCTTGCTAAAATTATTAAGGGTACATCTGCGATATCCGCTGCAAGTCTTGCAGCTTTTAAGTTTTTAATCATAGTGCCAGTTGGAACTAAAACTTTTCCACCCATATGGCCACATTTTTTTTCGCTAGCTAATTGATCTTCAAAGTGAACTCCAGCCGCACCTGCTTTAATAAATTTTTTTGCTAATTCAAAAACATTTAATGGACCACCAAAACCTGCTTCACCATCTGCAATAATAGGCAACATATAATCTGTTCTATCTTTTGATTTCATTTCACCATCTTGTAATTCCATATGCTGAATTTGATCTGCTCTAATTAATGCATTATTCATCGACTCAACTAATTTTGGCGCACTATCATATGGATATAAGGATTGATCTGGATACATTTCACCAGCCGTATTTGCATCAGCTGCTACTTGCCATCCACTTAAATAAATTGCTTTTAATCCAGCTTTTGCATGTTGAATAGCATGGTTTCCCGATAGAGATCCCAATGTATTAATATAATTTTCTGAATTTAACAAATCCCATAATTTTTTGGATTGGTGTTTACACATAGAGTATTCAATTTTAAATGAACCTCTTAATCTCTCAACCTCTTCTGGGGTATAATCTCTTTTAATTCCTGCAAATCTTTTTAAATCGTATGAGATGTTCTCAGCACTCATTTAGTCCTTTACTGTTATGTTGTGAAAATATTTTAAGTGAACGAATTAATTACTGTCGTTGATTTGATCAACTAAAGCATCCATTCCACTTGAGCCCCAATCACAGTGATCATCTCTCATATAAATGCCTTTTGCATTATATTGAGAAATGTCTTCTTCTCTTATGATTTGAGCTTCATTTTCAGTATTTTTAATTTTATCGTCCATGTAAACTTTATAATTTACTAAATTTACAAATTCCAACAAAATCGTTAAAAACCTTGTAAAACAACATAATTTATTGTAAATTAAAATTTACAAAATTTACAAATAACTTATATGAGTCAATTAGATATTAAAATAGGTCCAAAAATAAAAGCTTTTAGAAGGCAGTTAGGACTGCAAGCTAATAAACTTTCAGAGGATCTAGGAATTTCTCCAAGCTATTTGAATTTAATTGAAAGTGGAAAAAGAAAAATAGATGGAGATTTATTACTTAAGGTTTGTGAAAAATTAAATATTCAACTTTCAGACTTAACTTCAAAATCAGATATTAATTTAGAAAATACAATTTCAGAAATTTTAGATGATAAATTATTTGAAGACTTAGATATTCTTGGTCCTGAAGTTAAAGACCTTGTTGGCACAAACCCAAAGATCGGTAGAGCCCTTGTTAGATTAGGAGATATTCTTAAAAAGAAAGATCACGAACTAATTGATAAAATAGAAAAAATTTCAGGTAAGATAGTGGATAATAGAAAAAACTCTTTTCCTGGCGAAGTAATATCTGATTTTCTTCAACAGCATAAAAACTATTTTCCAAAATTAGAAGAATTTGCAAATAAAGTTTTTGATAAAATTCAAAAAAATAATAGAACTCGATATATTGCGTTATGTGAGTATTTAAATAAAGAATATTCAATTACAGTAAAAGATATTTTACCTGAAGAAGGAAAGCCTTTTTCTAAAATCTATAATAAGAGCAAAAAAGAACTTTTGTTAAGTGATTATAGTTCCCTAGAAACAAAAAAACTTCATGCAGCAGCTCAGATAGCTCAAGAAGGAGCAATGAAAGATATTGATATTTATTTATCAAAATTTTCTTTTCCATCAGATGAGTCTAAAAAATTAACTAAAGTTGCATTATTGAATTATTGTGGTGCTGCAATTTTAATGCCTTACAAGCCCTTTCATGCTGAATGTAAAAAATTAAAATATGACTTGGAACTTTTACAAAATACATTTGCAACTTCTTTTGAGCAAGTTGCTCACCGTGTAACATGTTTACAAGACCCAAAATTACCTGGAATTCCTTTTCACATGTTAAGAGTTGATATGGCTGGAAATATTTCAAAAAGATTTTCATTATCAGGAATTGATATACCAAGATATGGTGGTGCATGTCCTAGATGGAATGTTTATTCAGCCTTCACAAGACCCGGTGTTATTCAAGCAGCAGTTAGTAAAATGACTAATGGTGAAAAATATGTGTGTATTGCAAGAACAGTTGAAAAAGGTGTCGGACGATTTGGTCAATCAAAAAGTATTTTATCAATTGGACTAGGTTGTGACGCAAAGTATGCAAAAGATTTTGTGTACACTGAAAACATTAATGTAAGTGATAAAACTACAGAAATTCCCATTGGTGTATCTTGCAGAACTTGTGATAGATTGGATTGTCCACAAAGAGCGTTTCCACCTTTACACAAAAAATTTGATGTAGATATCAATTCTAGAGGTGTTTCAGTTTATGTTAATGATAAGTCTAGTTAATTAAGACTTCCAATCACCAATTTTACTAAACAAAAAGTTCCTAAAAGCGGTTATTCTTGCTGTGTTTTTAAGTGATTGAGGATAGACAAAGTGAGCCTCTGTTATAGGTCCTTCCGAACTAGGAAGTACTTTTATTATATTATTTGAATTTGAAACTAAATACTCTGGAAGTGCTGCAAGACCTACACCAGCTTCAACTGCTAAAAGTAAACCCATAACACTATTAACTTTCATTACTGGTTTTCTTTTTTTACCATCTTTAATTCCAAGTTTTAAAGCCCAATCTGGATCATAGACAGGAGATGGTGCTCCTTTTCCAAATGAAATGAATTTATGTTTATTAAGGTCTGAAATAGTTTTAGGCATCCCATGTTTTTCTAAATATTTATTAGAGCCATAAATATAATATTTTAGATCAACTAATTTTTTTTGAATATAATTAAGCTGCTTAGGTCTTCTCATGAAAATACCTATATCTGCCTGTCTCGTACTTAAGTCTAATTCCCTATCTTCAAAAATTAATTCAATTTCTATTTCAGGGTTTAAAGTCATAAATTCTTGAATACGAGGTGTTAACCAGTGGGTACCAAAACTTCTAACTGTTGTAATAGTTAATTTACCAGTTGGTTTATTTTTTTGATCTCCCAGGGTTGATTCAACCTCTTTTAATTTACTAATTACATCATGAGCTGTTTTAAATAAATATTCACCATTTTCAGTTAATGTAAGACCTCTTGCGTGTCTTTCAAAGAGTTGTACTTTAAGATCTTGTTCTAAAGATTGAATTTGTCTACTAATTGCTGACTGACTTAAGTTTAGGTTTATTGTTGCGTTAGTAAAGCTTCCCGCTTCTGCAACTGCATGAAATATTTTTAATTTATCCCAATCCATTATTTATTAAGGTCAACAATATATCGTCCAGATGTCTCACCTTTTAACATTTTTGGATATATGTCTATTAAATCTTCTAAACTCACAGTTTTAATTGATTTTTCTAATTGTTCAAAATCAATAAGACTTTTAACTTCATTCCAAACAAACTCCCTTCTTTTAATTGATGCTGTAACCGAGTTAATTCCCCAAAGTTTAACACCTCTAATAATAAAAGGCATAACTGTTGTATTTAATTTATAATCAGAGGCGTTTCCACAGGCTGCAACAATTCCATTGTCTCTTGTTTGTGCAAGCGCATTAGCAAGTATCTTTCCACCAACAGTATCAACAACACCGTCCCATAAACCTTTGTCTAATGGTCTAGCGTCTTTATCTAAATCTGCTTTATTTATTATGTTTTTTGCACCTAATGATCTTAAATATTTTTCATTTTCTGCCTTTCCAGTAACAGCTGTAACATCATAACCAAATTTATTTAAAATCATCACTGCAATACTTCCAACACCACCGGATGCACCAGTAACTAAAACATCTTTTACTTTTTCACCTAACAAAAGTTCTTCTCTAGCTTTGATTGCAAAAGAACATAATAATGCTGTTAGTCCAGCAGTCCCTAAAATCATTGCTTGTTTAGATGAGATATCTTTTGGTTTTTTAACTAAGTAATCTCCATTAACTTTAGCAAACTGAGAATAACCACCAAAGTAAATTTCACCCACTCTCCAACCTGTAAGGATCACTTCATCTCCTTTTACAAATTTTGAATTATCACTTTCTAAAACAGTACCTGCAAAATCAATACCTGGTATATGTGGAAATTCTTTTACTAATTTTGCCCCATTATTTAAAATAAGTGCATCTTTATAGTTTAAGTCTGAATAATCTACTTGAACAAGTACATCACCATGTTTTAAAAATGATTTATCTATTGATTTTACTTCTCGTGTAAAATTTTCACCTTCTTGATTAAGAACTAGTGCTTTAAAATTATCCGACATGCTTTTCTCCCTTAGGAAGGTTACTTACTAATAAATCTTAAATATCTATTCTGAATACTTAAATCTTTTTTAAATTCTCCTAAGAAATAATTTGTAACTGTTGTTGCATTTTCTTTTTTAATGCCTCTCATTGTCATACATTGGTGTGCTGCATCAATTGTAACAGCAACTCCTTTTGCATCTAATGAATTCATTAAAGCTTGAGCAACCTGCATTGTTAATCTTTCTTGTGTCTGTAATCTTTTTGAAAAAACTTCTACTACTCTTGCAAGTTTACTTAAACCTACAACTCTTTCATTTGGAATATAAGCAACATGTGCTGTACCAACTATTGGTGCCATATGATGCTCACAATGACTTGATACTGAAATATTTTTTTCAACAACCATGTCGTCATAACCTTCAACATCACCAAAGGTTTTCTCTAAAATTTTTTCAGCATCTTCAGTATATCCACCAAAATATTCTTTAAATGCTTTAACAACTCTTTTGGGAGTTTCTAATAACCCTTCTCTACTAGGGTCTTCACCCATCCAAGTTAAAATAGTTTTAAAAGCCTCTTCAGCTTCTTTGTCAGAAACTTTTTTGGTATCTAAAATCTTGCTATCTGTGTCTTCGACTAATTTCATAAGGCAACTTTATACAGTAAATCATTGTTTTTAAAATATTTAATATATCTAACAATATGCTACATAATTACCTAATTATGTTTAAAAAAAGAGAAAATATAGTTGAAATCGAGGAGGGCAAACTCCTTTCACCAAAATTTGATAATGATGGATTAATTCCAGTTATTACAATGTGTTCAAAAACTAAAGATGTTTTGATGCATGGTTACATGAATGTTGAAGCTTTTAAAAAAACCATTGAGACTAAAGAAGCTCATTATTTTAGTAGATCTAGACAGCAAATTTGGCACAAAGGCAAAACTAGTGGCTTTACTCAAAAAGTAACTGAAATTAGAATTGATGATGATCAAGACTCTATTTGGTTAACGGTTGATATTGGAGATGGTTCAAGCTGTCATGTTGGTTATAGATCGTGTTTCTATAGATCAATTCCACTCGGCCCAATTGAAAATGGTAGAGAAATTGAAATGAAATTTGAAGAAAAAGAAAAATCATTTGATCCAGAGGTTGTCTACAAAGGCCAACCTAATCCTACAAAAATTTAAATGAGTGACAATCAAAAAAATGTTCTAGGTGAGGATCTAGAAGAATGCTCTAACGATCCTTTAACAGGGTGGTATAGAGATGGCTGTTGTAGTACAGATGAAAATGATCACGGCGTTCATACGGTTTGTGCAAAAGTTACAACAGAATTTTTAGAGTGGTGTAAAGAAGCTGGGAATGATTTAATAACTCCTCATCCTGAATTTGGGTTTCCAGGTCTAAAAGCTGGAGATGGTTGGTGTGTATGTGCTAGTTGGTATGCAAGAGCTGCTGATGCTGGAAAACCATGCCCTGTTTATTTAAAAAGAACACATGAAAAAACTTTAAAGCTTGTTTCAATGGAGGTTTTAAAGAAAAATGCTATTGATTTATCTTAATTAATTTAATTATCTTTCATTAAACTTAAATTATAAATACGTGCAGAAAATTTAGATAAGTTGTTTAGGGTGTTTTTTTGTACGTCTAATATTTTTTTTTGGTAAACTCCTGTTATAGAATAATGTTTTTTACTATCTATTGTTAAAAATTTTTGTTTTAATAATACATTTAATTTTCTAATAACTGTAGCTCTTGGGATACCCGTAATATCTGAGATAGACATTGCGTTAACACCTACTTCATACTTTTGCTCAGCAAAGAAGTACTTTTCTAAGTAAAATTCTTTATTCATTTCACTATTATTATTTTTTTTTGAGTGCAAAGCGTGATTGACTAAACAAATGCCATGAACATGAAAGGATTCTAGATCGCCATAAACTTTTTTAAATCCTAATAACATAGGCATTTGCATTTCATAATAAAGTTTCCAAACAAATGAAAAATATTCCTTGCTTGTTTCTGTTAAACGTTCTCTGCTGAATGGTTCTGATATTATCCCTTCTTCAACACATATATTTGAAAGAGTTGATAAAAATCTCGTCATTCTTTTTATTGTTTCTTCAGGTTTAATGCTTGGCCAAGTGTTTCTATCAATTATAATCTTTCTATTTACTCTTTTTATTACACCGATTTCTTCTAATTCATTAATTTTTCTTCTAGTAGTTTCTTTTGGTATATTAAGTGATTTGGATATCTCTATTACATTTATTGTTTCTATTTCAACCTCATTTTGATCAAAATACTCCTCATAATTTAACTTCACAAAATTCTTTGAATAAGCTTCAAATGTGTTCATTAATAAATGCATAATGATCATAAATTTTTCATAATCATGAAAAGTTCTGTAAACATTATTAACCCAAGCTAATTGTAGTGGTATCCAATCAGGCATTATCGAAACAAAGTTTTTCTCAATTACTTCTAGTATATCCTCACTGTGGATTTGCTTTGATACTTCGGGTAATAATTTCTTCATAAAATTATATTTCCACCCAAAATGGACATGATTTAAGCAAGAGTCAACCCAAAATGAACATCTAGTGATTTGTGTCGTTTGTATTTTGATGGTTTATTATCTGCATGAGTGCTGAAAAAATAAGTTCTACAGAGTTAAATGATCTTCCTCCTTTAGCAACCCCTGAAAAGAGTGAGGAAGTTTCATCATCTGGAAGAGTAGATATTAATATTCTTTTAAATAGAGCTAGAAAAGAAAAAGAAAAAGAAAATCTAACAAACCTAGTTTTTGTTGGATTAACGTCTTGCTTAATTATTGTTGCCGGTATTATCTTATCCTTTTAACTACATATTTCCATATTTAGGCCCACCACTTCCTTCGGGTGTTACCCAAGTAATATTTTGAGAAGGTTCTTTAATATCACAAGTTTTGCAATGAATACAATTTTGAGAATTTATAACAAATTTATTTACACCATTTTCATTTTGAACTTCATAAACGCCTGCGGGGCAATATCTTTGAGCAGGTTCATCAAATTTTTCTAAAGTATAATTTATCGGTAAGTTCGGATCTTTTAATTGTAAGTGTACAGGTTGATTATCAGTGTGATTGGTTCCTGTTAAATAAACAGAACTTGTTTTATCAAATGTAATCACATTATCTGGTTTAGGGTAATCAATTTTTGGCATTTCATTTGCTGGTTTTAATGTTTCATGGTCAGCATGCTTATGTCTTAAGGTAAAAGGTAATTTTCCTCTAAATAATATTTGATCAATTCCTGTAAATATTATTCCAAGAATTAAACCCCAGCTAAAACTTGGTTTAACATTTCGAGCTTGGTGGAGCTCCTCATAAATCCAACTTTTTTTAAATTTATTCTCATAAATTGATAAATCTTTATTTTCTTTTAAATGTTCGTTTATTGTTTCTGCAGCAATCATTCCACTTTTCATTGCAGTATGTGATCCTTTAATCTTAGGCATATTCAAAGTTCCCGCATCACAACCAATTAATAAAGCTCCAGGCATAAACATTTTTGGTAAACTCTGAAGTCCACCTTCAATTAAAGCCCTTGCTCCATATGAAATACGTTTTCCACCTTCAATTATCTTTTTAATTGCAGGGTGAGTTTTAAATCTTTGAAATTCATCAAACGGTGAAAGATGTGGGTTTTTATAATCAAGACCAATTACATATCCTAAAAAAACTTGTTTATTTTCTGCATGATACATAAAGCTACCACCATAAGTATTGTTATCAAGTGGCCAACCTGCAGTATGCATGACCATTCCCTCTTCATGATTTTTTTCACTGATTTCCCAGATTTCTTTAAAACCTATTCCATATTGTTGAGGATCTTTACCTTCTGATAAATTATAT
The DNA here is from genome assembly GCF_059417905.1 of Candidatus Pelagibacter sp. PS_23. Taxonomy (NCBI): domain Bacteria; kingdom Pseudomonadati; phylum Pseudomonadota; class Alphaproteobacteria; order Candidatus Pelagibacterales; family Candidatus Pelagibacteraceae; genus Candidatus Pelagibacter; species Candidatus Pelagibacter sp. PS_23. Next base: position 776,649 of record NZ_CM182071.1, read on the forward strand.
TTTTCTATTAATTGTTTTCCAAGATGCCCTCTACATCCTTCTGCAAACACAGTAACTTTTCCTAATAGTTCTATGCCTGGTTCAAAGCCATCTTTTTTATTTCCATTTTTATCAACTCCCATGTCTTGAGTTGCAACTCCCTTAACAGATCCATCTTCATTGTATAAAATTTCACTTGCGGGAAAACCTGGAAATATTTCAACACCTAAAGCTTCTGCTTGTTCTGCTAGCCATCTGCATAGATTTGCTAAACTAATTATGTAATTATTATGATTTTGTTGAACTGATGGAAGCAGCCATGTTGGCCAGCTTAATGATTTAGATTTTCCTAAAAATAAGAATTTTTCTTTAGAAACCTTAGTTTTTATAGGTGAATTAAGTTCTTTCCAGTTTGGTAATAACTCATCTAATGCTCTAGTTTCAAAAACATTGCCACTTAAAATATGAGCTCCTATTTCGGATGCTTTTTCTAGTAGGCAAATATTTAATTCTGGATCTAATTGTTTGAGTTTAATAGCAGTCGATAGTCCTGATGGGCCACCACCAACAATTACCACGTCATACTCCATTGCTTCTCTAGGCATATGGTAATTTTTTATATTATTTGTTATTTTTGTATAGTGTTTAATTTATTCAATTCTTCTAGGAATTGAGGAAGGGCTTCAAACAAATCAGCTTCTAAACCGTAATCAGCAACACTAAAAATAGGTGCCTCTCCATCTTTGTTTATTGCGACAATAATTTTACTTTCTTTCATACCAGCTAAATGTTGAATTGCTCCAGAAATACCAACTGCAATATATAGATCTGGCACTACAACTTTACCCGTTTGACCAACTTGATGTTCGTTACTTATGTAACCTGCATCAACAGCTGCACGCGAAGCTCCTATTGCAGCATTTAATTTATCTGCAATATCAGTAATTAATTTAAAATTGTCACCATTTTGCATACCTCTTCCACCTGAGATCACAATTCTTGCAGTTCCAAGTTCTGGTCTATCTGATTTAACTTCTTCTCTTTTAATAAATTTAGATAACGTAAACTCTTTTACCGAATCCATTTTTTCAATGGGTGCTGATCCACCTGAAGTTTCACAAGGTTCAAATGAAGTTGGTCTAATAGTTACACATTTTTTTGCATCAGTGCTTTTTACAGTTGCAAATGCATTTCCCGCATAAATAGGTCTGATAAATGTATCTGGAGATACCACTTTGATTATGTCACTAACTTGTGATGTGTCCATTAAAGCTGCTATTCTTGGCATTAAGTTTTTACCAAATGTATTAGCCGAACTAATTACATGGGAATAATTTTCAGAAACTTTAACAATCAATGGTGCAAAATTTTCCGGTAGAAAATTTTCGTAATGAGTGGCTTCAACTTGTATTACTTTTTTAACCAAGGGTATTTCAGATAAAACTTTTGCAACATCAGAGCAATTGTTTCCTATTAGTAATGCATGAACATCGCCATCAATTTGAGAGGCAGCTGTAATAGCGTTAAGAGTAAATGGTCTTAATTCTTTATTGTTATGTTCAACAATTAATAAAATTGACATTATATAACTTTCGCCTCATTTTTAAGCTTTTGCACAAGTTCAGCTACACTTGATACTTTAATTCCAGCTTTTCTTTTTGGTGGCTCTTCAACTTTAATTTGTTGAACTCTTGGTGTTGCATCAACACCTAAATCTGCAGCTGTCATTTGATCTATTGGTTTCTTCTTAGCTTTCATAATATTTGGTAGAGATGCATAACGCGGTTCATTTAATCTTAAATCACAAGTAACTACCGCTGGAACGTTAACTTCAATAGTTTCTAAGCCTTCATCAATTTCTCTAATTATTTCTAATTTATTGTCTTTAATGTCAATTTTTGATGCAAAAGTTGCTTGAGGCCAGTTCAATAAAGCACTCAACATTTGTCCTGTTTGGTTGCAATCATCATCAATTGCTTGTTTACCCATAAATACTAGATCAGGTTTTTCTTTATCAACAATTTTTTGTAATATTTTAGCTACTGCTAAGGGTTCGACTACGCCATCTACTTTAACATGAATTCCTCGATCAGCACCAACAGCTAATGCTTTTCTAACTGTTTCTTGTGCTTTTTCTTCACCAATAGTAACCGCAACTATTTCAGTTGCTTTACCTGCTTCTTTAATTTTTACAGCCTCTTCAATTGCATTATCATCAGGTGGGTTGGTTGACATCTTAACATTATCCGTAACAATTCCTGTGCCATCTTCTTTAACTCTGATTTGAACATTGTAATCAATAACTCTTTTTACAGCGACTAATATTTTCATTATGCTCTTAATAAGTTGTTTTCAGGATCATATGGGCTTTCTTCTAAAATTGTACAATCGTACATTTTACCAAGAATATCAATTTTCAATTTTTGCCCTGGTGTCGCAATCTCTGGTTTGACCATTCCTAATGCGATTGATTTTCCAAGTCTAAATCCAAAATCTCCACCAGTTGCACGTCCTATAACTTTTTCATTATCATAAATTGGATTATTCCCTAAAACATCTGCATCCTCTATATTGTGAACTTCCAAGGTAACCAATTGATTTGAAAATCCTTTTTCTCTCCATTTATTCAAAGCATCCAATCCTATAAAATTTCCTTTGTTGGGATGAACAAATCTATCTAACCCAGATTCGTAAGGTGAATATTCAATTGATAATTCTGTGCCAACAAGTTTATAAGATTTTTCAAGTCTCAAACTATTCATTGCTCTAATTCCATAAGGCTTAAGACCTAAATCTTTTCCAGCTTCCATTAATCTATCAAAGATGTGATTTTGATATTCAATTGGATGGTGTAACTCCCAGCCAAGCTCACCTACAAAGTTTACTCTCATAGCGTTAACTGGTGCATTACCAACATCAATATTTTTTGCACTCAACCATTTAAAATTTTCATTTGAAAAATCATCTCTTGAAACTCTTGTCATTAGCTCTCTAGCTTTAGGGCCAGATACAACTAGAACTCCCATACTGTTTGTTAAATTTTCAAATTGAACACTACCATCAGTTGGCATCCACTTTTGAATCCAGTCATGGTCTAATCTTTGGTTTGCTCCTGCAGAAACTAAATAGTAACTTCCCTCAGCTTCTTTCATGATTGTAAATTCAGAGTGCACTCCACCTTTAGTATTAAGTGCATGACATAATCCAATTCTTCCAATTTTTTTAGGAAGTTTGTTTGCAACTAAATAATCTAAAAACTCTTCAGCACCAGGTCCTTTAATTCTACATTTAGCAAATGCCGTCATATCTAAAAGACCAACATTCTCTTTTACATTTTTGCATTCTTGCTCAATTGCTTTAAACCATTTTGATCTTCTAAATGACCAGTCATCTTTTTGCTCCATCCCGTCAATTGCGAAGAAATTGGGTCTTTCCCAACCAAATTTTTGACCAAATACTGAACCTAATGCTTTCATTCTGTCATAACAAGGTGATGTTCTTAATTCTCTAGCAGCCTCTCTTTCTTCATCTGGGTAGTGAACTTTAAATACATGATTGTAAGCTTCTTCATTTTTTTCTTTTAAATAAGATTTTGTTGCATAATCACCAAACCTTCTTGGTTCAACTCCAAGCATATCTATTGTTGGCTCACCATCAATTATCCATTCTGCAAGTTGCCAACCCGCTCCTCCTGCTGCAGTTATTCCAAAACTGTGTCCTTCATTAATCCAAAAATTTTTCAATCCCCATGCAGGTCCAACAATTGGGTTTCCATCTGGTGTATAACAAATTGCACCATTATAAACTTTCTTAACTCCAACTTCTCCAAAAGCTGGTACACGATGAATAGCTCCTTCTATATGCGGTGCTAATCTATCTAAATCTTCTTGAAATAGTTCATACTCTGAATCTTTTGATGGCCCATCAACATAACAAGCTGGCGCACCATCTTCGTATGGTCCTAATATTAATCCACCTGCTTCTTCTCTCATATACCATCTGCTGTCGCTATCTCTTAAAACTCCCATTTCAGGTAAGCCATCTTTTTTTCTTTTTACGATATCTGGATGAGGTTCTGTTACAATATATTGGTGTTCAACTGGTATTACTGGAATATCTAATCCAACCATTTTTCCAGTTTGTCTAGCAAAGTTTCCAGAACAAGAAATTACATGTTCGCATTCAATAGCACCTTTATCTGTTTCAACAATCCAGCCATCTTTAGTTTGTTTCATTCCAACTACAGCTGTGTTTCTATAAATCTCTGCACCTAAATTTCTAGCACCTGTTGCCATTGCTTGTGTTAAGTCAGCTGGCTGAATGTATCCATCTTCAGGGTGTTGGATTGCTCCAAGTAAATCTTCTGTACGGCACAATGGCCAAATTTCTTTTACTTGATCTGGTGTTAAAAATTTTACATCCACACCAATTGTTTGAGCAACACCTGCATATTGATGATACTCATCCATTCTATCTTTAGTGCTTGCTAAACGAATATTTGATACAACACTGAAACCAACATTTTGTCCTGTCTCTTCTTCTAATTTTTTATAAAGATCCACTGCATACTTATGAAGCTGTCCAACCGAATAACTCATATTAAATAATGGAAGTAGACCTGCTGCATGCCAAGTAGATCCAGATGTTAATTCTTTTCTCTCAATTAAAACAACATCAGACCAGCCTTTTTTTGCTAAGTGATAAAGAGCACTAACTCCTACTACACCACCACCAACTACAACAACTTTAGCTTTAGATTTCATTAACACGATTCCTACTAAATTTTCATTACGAACGAAACAAAATTCGTTTACCCTCTAAATTAAATTGAAGATCCTAGGGGCATTGGAGCGGACACCATTGTGGTCAACCAGCAGTCTTTGAAGGGACCATCTATTTTATACTTTTCAACCTGCCATTTAAATTTGTAATAGGATTTGTCTTTTCCAAGAACACTAACTTCAAACAAGGCTACTGAATTGTTAAGGTTTTCTTGAACAATTTCATGGTCTAAATGATCTAATAATATTTTATATGACTTGCCCTTCAGCATGGTCTTAAATCTATCTAAAGGTCCTGTGCTTTTTCTATTACTAGGATGAGCAAATTCCCAGGTTTGTTCAATGCCATTATCTATAGTGGGAGAGTTGTTTTTTTGTAAACTTTTCAACTGAATTTCCACAACCTGGTATGGATCAATATTACTATTAGGCTTTATTAATTCTGCTTGTGAAATTGTAAGACTTAGAAAGTAAATTAATAAGGTTTTATATATTATTTGCTGTCTTTTTAACGTCCTCAAGAAATTCTTTTCGTTTTTCATCTGTTACAAACGGTACTGCAAAATATCTTCTGTATACAATATTATAAATGCCACACATATGAAACACACCTCTTTTTAGCCTTCTAATAGGTAAATTTAAAAAAAATGTTGTAACCGCTAACCTTGGGGATCCATAGGTACAAAAGATTATAGCTTTTTTATCTTTTAAGTTTCCCATTGGATAACCATAATTTCCAACTAATTTTTTAAATGTGTAAGCCCATGGGGGTGACAAAACTTTATCTATCCAGCCTTCTACAATAGCTGGCATTCTAAAGTTCCAAATAGGTGCAATTAGAACAATAGTATCACATTTCTCAATACGTCTTCTATGATCTAGAACGTCTTCTCCAGCTTGTTCACCAGCAAAAACTGGATTGAATTTATCTTTATATAAATCTACACAATCAACTGTATTACCGTTTTTTTCTGCTGTTTTAATAAATGTATCTCTAATAGCTGCATTAAAAGACTTTTCATTATAGTGCCCGTATAAAAGAAATATTTTTTTCATTACATTAAGGGTGTATAGACTAGAAAAATTAAAAATCTATGAAAAATTTTTACGTAGTTGCTGGTATTCATAAAGATCCAAATAAAATTGAAACTATCATTAAAGATACAGAAAAAAAATTTGGACCTTTTGAGGAGATTGAAGCTAATAATTTAGCTAAGAGTTTAATTCAAAAAAATATAGATGATTTTTATCATCGTGCTTGGGTTGTTAAATCTAATAATTTAACCAAATAAAACCCAACAAACATAAAGATTACAAAACTTACAGAATTTAAATTTAATAAAGCCAGTGAGGCTATTGCAGGTCCTGGACATAATCCAGCTAAGCCCCAGCCTGCACCAAAAAGCGATGAACCTATAATTAATTTCTTATTTAGTTCTTTATTATTTGAATAAGAAAATTTATCAGCAAAAATTGGTTTCTTATTATTTTTAAATAAGTGAAAAAATGGTGAGGATATTATTAAAGCTCCAATCATAACAAATGCTAGTGATGGGTCCCATTCTCCAAAAATATTTAAAAAACCTAAGACTTTAGCGGGATCTATCATCTGTGAAACAGTAAGACCTATTCCAAAAATTATTCCACAAATTAAAGATATAATCATATTCATATTAAATTTTTTACCAGAACAGTTAAAATTCCAACAATCATAAATGTTACTGTTGCAATAATTGATCTTAAAGAAAATCTTCCAATTCCACTGATGCCGTGTCCACTAGTACAGCCTCCCCCTATTCTTGTACCAGCTCCAACCAATAAGCCTGCAATTGCTAATAAATAAAATGAGTTTGAAATTGTGATATTGATTTCCTGTTGAGTAAATATTTTATAAACAATAGGTCCAATAATTAATCCAATTAAAAATAAAAAATTATCAAATCTATTAACTTTTGAAGTTAAAAAATTACTGGCAATTCCACTTATTCCAATTAATCGACCGTTAAATACAAAAAAAATAACTACCGCTAAACCAATTAAGGATCCACCTAGAAATGCAGAGATTGGAGTAAAATTAACTATATTCATTTAACTTTGTAAAACTGGAAAAGCTGGGTTTATATTTAAAAAAAGCTTTTGATATTCCATCTTTGTACATCTATTTTCAATATACTCAATATCATTACTCTCCACCAATTCTTTGGCATCATTACTTCTAATTCCAAGTTGTAACCAAAGAACTTTTGCTCCAATTTTAACACTTTCTTCAGCATACTTGTTAGCTTCTGTTGATGGTCTAAATACATCTACGATATCAATAGGTATATTAATATCTTCAAGTTTTTCAAAAACCTCTTCTCCTAAAATCTTTTGACCTTTGGCACTTGGGTTAACTGGAATAACTTTAAAACCATATTTTTGCATATACTTCATCACTATTGTTGATGGCTTTTTATCATCTTTACTAACACCCACCATCGCTATTGTTTTATACTTTGAGAGAATTTCTTTTATTTTATCGTTCACTACTTATGTTTCCACTTAGGTTTTCTCTTTTGTAGAAACGCTGATATGCCTTCTTTAGCATCCATTGCCATCATATTTTTAGTCATCATTTTACTAGTGTATGCGTAAGCTTTTCTCAATGGCATTTCTAATTGATTATAAAAAGTTTGTTTTCCAATTTTAATTGTAAGACTTGATTTTGAAGCAATAGTTTTAGCAACTTTTAATACTTCATTGTTTAATTTTGATTTGGAAAAATGATTATTAACTAGTCCAATTTCTTTTGCGTAATCTGCTTTAATAGGCTCTCCCGTTAACAGCATATGCATCATTCTTTTTCTATTAACCTTTCTACTAACAGCAACCATCGGTGTGCTACAAAATAAGCCTATATTTACACCTGGTGTTGCAAAAATTGCATCATTAGTACTGTAAGCTAGATCACAACTTGCAACTAACTGGCAACCTGCTGCAAATGCTGCTCCATGAACTTTTGCAATAACTGGCTTTTTTCCTTCAACTATTTGAAGCATCAACTTTGAGCAAAGATTAAAAAGTTTTTGATATTTTTCTCTTTTCTTTAATCCACTTACTTCTTTTAAATTGTGACCCGCACTAAAACCTTTTCCAGACCCTTCGATAATTATTACCTTAATATTTTTGTTTTCATCTAGTTTTTTAAAAGCTTTAATTAAATCTCCTAAATTTTTTAATGAAAGAGCGTTATAGGTTTTTGGCTCATTAATGATGATTGAAGCAATATCTTTATTTAAAAGTTTAATTTTAATATTACTTAAGTTTGCCATCTTCTCTCATTTTGGCTCTAATTTTTGTTGCAGAAATTTGTTGAATTTCTTCTGACAAAACAACTTCTTCTATTTTGTAACCAACTCCTCTTCCATAACAAATATTAGTAATATTAGGAACCATCATTATTTTAAATCTTCCTTCAAATTCTGGGTTTAACTTTTCTTCAATATTTTTTTTAACTGTGTCAAAATCAAACGGATTATCGTCAACACCTTGAACATCTCTTATTTGAATGCAAACTTGACCTGTTTTTTTAATAATTTCTTGAAATAAAGCATAGTGACCATCATGAAATGGTTGCCATCTGCCAAGCATTTGTGCTGTTGGTTTTTTATTATCCCATTCGTAAGCCATTATTTTATCTCCTTTATAATTATTGGTGCCCAATGTTTAGCATCTTGAGTTGTAACCTGACAATCAAATTTTTCAGGCTTTATAAACATCTTATTAGTATCGTCAAAACGTCCCTCTTTTATTGTATTTACCCAAACTATATAATCTGCAGGAAATAAGTTTCTTGCCTCCGGTGTTGGGCAAACAAAGTCTGCTACGACATAATTTCCATCATCTTTTAATTTTTTTGCAAAATCTGCCATTCTACTTGCTTGTCTTGTTCTGCCTTCTTTTGAAAAATCCCAATCATTAGCTTCTTTTCTAACTTCATCAGCATTAAGTCTTTTAGCATTTAGTAATGGAGCAATTTCATTTGCTAAAGTTGTTTTGCCAGATCCTGGAAGACCCATAATTAATATTATTTTCATTTTAAACTAAGTTTGTTGCAACCCATTTATGAAATTCATGTGTAGGGTTATCCATTACGGGTGAAAAATTCCCACCATTATATACGGGTGAATTTCTACCTTCTTGCATACCCTCAATAGCTTTTATGTCCTCAATCATTACTTCTTTCCAAAATTCTGCATTTTTTTTTCTCATCTCAGTAAACTCAGAACCATTTGCACTATCATCACCAACATAATACATCATTAAGTGCTCTTTAGTTTCACTAATAGACTTAGGTTCTAACCAAAAAACATAAAAATGGTCTACATGAAGCCCAATCATTACATTTGGAAATAAAGCGATATACTCAGCCTTTTTGAATAAGTCTTTAGGCCAATTTGGAAAATTATTGAAACTTTGATTTCCTTTAACAGGTTGATCATATTTATTTGTTCCTTGGCCAGCAAATCTATTTGGTAAACCTTGAATATGGTAATGATCACTAATATTTGAAACTTTATTTAATTCAGGATGTATCCAAGGCAAGTGATAACTTTCACAGTAATTCTCTATTGCAAACTTCCAATTACACTTAACATCAAGACTGAAGTATCCATGATCTTTTGAGTGCTTAAGTAATTTTTGATCTTCCTTAGATATAAATTTTGACCATCTTTCTTCGAGAGGCTTGATATATTCATCAAACTCTAATTCATTACTATTTATATTGATAAATATTATATCCATCCAAATTCTGGTTTTAACCTCTTTTAAATTGCTCGATGATTTATTGAATTTTTCTGTCTCATGAACATTTAGGCCTCCTATGTGAGGTGTCGCAACCAACTTTCCATCAAAATCGTAGGACCAGGAGTGGTATGGACATCTTAAGACATTTTTCAAAGCACAAGCCTCATCTAAAAGCTTGAAGCCTCTATGGCTACAGACATTGTGAAATACCCTTATTTTTTTCTCTTTATCTCTTAAAATAATAAGAGGGATGCCTAGTAAATTATAAGGTTGAGCATCTCCTACATTTGGCACAGAACTTCCAACGCCAATCACCGTCCATTTATCCTTGAAAATCCTCTCTCTTTCAATGCTTAGATAATCAGAGCTAGTGTAGCACTCGTTTGGTAGGCCATGGGCTTTCTCGATGGGGTTCCCAACCACTCTAATTTTTTCCAAGTCCAAGATTTTTGAAAGTTGAAGATTTTTAAGATTTTCAGACATTAAAAAAAATTATCACCAGCACAATTTTTGGCAACAAATATTTTATCCACAAGATGAATTTCTTTGACAGCATATACAAAAAAGATAATCATCAGGAAAAATGAATTTTTCACTTGAGGTTGGACCTCAAACAGATCTTAATACACTGCCTCCCGTTAAGGATGTTTATGTAACTATGCTTCCAGGAGGAGACTATAAAGAGACAGCTAACCAAACAGCGGCGTTAGTTAAAAAAGGATTTAATCCAGTTCCACATTTTCCAGCACGATCAATTACGGATGATGCTCAGCTTAAAGATTACATTGTAAGATGTAAAGATGTGGGTGCTAAACAAGCTTTAGTTATTGGAGGAAGTAGAGAGCCAGTTGGAAAATTTGATAGTTCAATTCAAATTTTAGAAACAGGATTTTTTGATGGAATTAAAATAGGAATAGCAGGACATCCAGAGGGAAGTCAGGATATTTCTGATAAAGAATTAGAAAAAGCTATGATAGATAAAAAACCTTACGCCGACTATATAGTGACCCAGTGGTTATTAGAAAGTCAACCTATCGTAGATTTCATTTCTAAGCAGTCAGTACCAGTGCATGTAGGAATTACTGGGCCAATGAAAATAACTAGCTTAATTAAATTTGCTAATATTGTCGGGGCGAAAAATTCTATAAATTTTCTTAAGTCTAATTTTAGTAAGGCATTAGATTTATTGAAACCTAAAGACCCTAATGAATTAATTGGGAAAGTGAAAGAGTTTACTGGTAACTTCCACATTTATACATTCGGCGGCTTGAAGGAAACTAACAAGTGGTTGAAGGAGAACGGTTATGTCTAATGAATTTGACTATACTAAACTAAATCATGTGACTTCAGTTGATCAATCAGATCGTGAAGTACCATACAACTTAAGACAGAGTGGACCTACAAAAGTTGAAATGTTAATTTCAACAAGAGTAAGAAAATCCCCATACTGGCATCTATCAATGGAAGCTGGTTGTTGGAGAGCAACTGTTTACAATCGTATTTATCACCCAAGAGGTTATGTAAAACCTGAAGATGGTGGAGCGATGGTTGAGTATGAAGCAATTAAAAATCACGTTACAATGTGGAACGTTGCTGTTGAAAGACAAATTAGAGTTAAAGGTCCGGATGCAGAAAAGTTTACTGACTACGTTATAACTAGAGATGCAACTAAAATCTCACCCATGAGAGCAAGATATGTAATTTTATGTAATGCTTATGGTGGTGTTTTAAATGATCCTATTCTTCTTAGAATTTCAAAAGATGAATTTTGGTTCTCACTATCAGACTCTGATATTGGAATGTATCTTCAAGGTGTTAACGCTGATGGAAGATTTGATTGTACAATTGAAGAAATTGATGTTTGCCCAGTGCAAATTCAAGGACCTAAATCAAAAGCTTTAATGAAGGATCTTATTGGAGATCAAGTGGATCTAGATAACATGCCTTTCTATGGTTTAGCTGAAGCAAAAGTTGGTGGCAGAAGTTGTGTTATTTCACAATCTGGTTTCTCAGGTGAAGCTGGATATGAAATCTACTTAAGAGAGGCAACTAAATACGCTGATGATATGTGGAATGCTGTTCTTGAAGCTGGAAAAAAACATAGCCTAATGGTTATAGCCCCTGCTCACCACAGAAGAATTCAAGCTGGAATTCTTTCTTGGGGACAAGATATGGATCATCAACACAATCCTTTCCAGTGTAACCTTGGTTACCAAGTATCACTATCAGGTAAAGGCGAGTGGAATAAAAAAGCTGACTATGTTGGAAAAGCTGCATTAGAGAAAATGGGTGCAGATCTTAAGGCTGGTCAAAAACCTTACAAACTTCAGTTAGTAGGTCTTGAGTTGGGCGGAAAACCAATTGAAGAATATGCTCCTGACTTTTGGTTAGTGTCACCTGAGAGTGGTGGAGATCCTGTAGGATTTATCACATCACCTTGGTATCACCCTGAAAAAGGTCAAAATATAGCAATGGGATATGTGCCATTTGATGGAACATTAAATGCTAATGGTTTCCCAAAAGGTAAAGTTGGAACTAAGTACAAAGTTCACTTACCTGCTAAATATTCTGACACACCAGGAACGCCTGTTGATGCTGTGGTAGTGGATATTCCATTTACAGAATCGTTTAACGCAAACACAAGAGAAGTCGTTAAAGGTTAAATTAATTATTTGGGGGAGTTTAATTCTCCCCCACTAATAATGACAAAATCATTCCTAATCGTAATTTGCATAATAATAATAATTGCTTTAATACTCTTTCCACTATTTGTTTCTTACAAAGCTCAGAAAAATAGTAAAAAAAATAAATAATGTTTGGTCAATTTTTAAATATAGTTGTTCGGTCTATTAAATTAGATAAATCTCTTTACAAAGATAATAAGAACTTTGGTGAAGCTGCAATATATTTTGCGGGCCTTATCATGATACTAGACGGGTTAGCAGGAGCTGTTGCAGCAAACACTGTTATTAAAACTGCTGTTGCAATGTCTGGTTTAACTGCCATTCTTACTTGGTTTGTATGGGGACTATTTATTTATGTGATCGGTGTAAAATTATTTCCAGATAAAGATACTAAAGTTTCATTTAAAAAAGTTTTAACAGCTGTTGGGTTTGCTCATGCACCAGGGCTTTTAAGATTTTTTGCTGTAACACCAGATTTAATGATCCCAATTATATTTTTAACTCAGTTCTGGATATTTGCTGGATTAATCATTTCAACAAAACAAGTTTTAAATCTAAAGTCTAATTTTAAATCATTTGGAATAGTCTTTTTAGCTTTTTTAATAATTGCTTTTCTTTCAATATCTTTTGTAATGAGCAAAATGAATGCTTTGCCTATAAGCAATATCAGTTAAATTGGAAATATAGTTTTTGAAAGCTTACAAGAATTACAGGTTTTAAATCCTGTTAAAATTAAATTTTGAGAAACACTCGGGTCTTCTTTTTTACACTCTTCACAAAAATTATCTAATTGAAGAACTTCTTCATCATTATTATCTTGATCATCAAAATCTTTAGTCATTATCAGTAAGGCCAGCTCCTGCTCCACCTTGTTTTAAGCTTTCATTTTCTTCAACAAACGTTTCTTCTGAAAGCTTATAAAGCTCATTCCATTCTTTTTCTTCAAACGAGTCTCTGTTTTCTAAAACTTTTAAATAAATATTTTCAGCAGATTCAATAATTTCGTTTTTAGTGTAATTAGAATAAATATTATTATTAAAGTTTAATAAAAACTCCCTGTCATCCATTTTTAAGAATATTCTTTTACCGATTACCTCAGCTGCTCTACTTACAAATGGTAGGAAAAGTAATGGATATGAGACTTTTTTAAACGTTATCTCATTTAAAGTTTCTAGAGTTTTAATCTGATCTAAAAAATTTACCCCTGCGATTATTGGGCAATATTCATTTTTACCAGCCTCATTGTCTTGCTTTATGATGCTGATATTCTCTAACCTTATTTCTTTTTTTTTCTTAAAAAAACTATTTAAGTTTTTAATTCCAGGCAAACTAAAAATTTCGAGTAGTCTTATATTTTTTCCAATCTCTTCTGCAATCCCCCATGAATATCCTGCAGCTCTACTTGATCTTTTAGAAACTGTATCTATTTCGCTTAATGATCTCATGATGATTAATTATAAACCCAATGTTCATCATAGTTTTTTAATTGCTCTGGTAGGGGTGCTCCTTGAAACATACATATTCTTAGCCACTTATCAGAACGTGGATCAAATTTTAATGCTCCAAAAAAAGATAATTTTAGTCTCAACATATCAATAGGCATTATTTCTTGGCCAATAGTATTGTCTTGTATTTCAGAATAAGGAAATTTCTCTACTATAAATGCTCTTCTTACAACGTGTCTTAACTCATTATTGGTTGATAAAAATTTAGCAATAGTCCAACTATTTTTAGCAACCGTTAACGATTCATAAAGTTTTTTAATATCTCTTGCAATTGCTAAGGGTTGCTCTAACTCAGCACCCACTTCATCAAATCTATTTGCTAGTCTTGGTTCCTCTTTATTTTTTGAGATAAACCAAAAATTTAAATTATTTTCATCTTTGGTAAAATCTATTGTTAAGATATCTGGATATTTTTTTTCTAAAATTAGCTTTAAGTCTTCTACCGTTCGCTCAGTTGGAATATTGAAATATTTTTCTTCTTCAGAGCTCATTTCTTTAATTAACGGGGACGTTATATCATCATAAGGTTCCATCATCATTGAGACGACATATTCAATGCATTCTTCACAATATTTTTTTTCTAAATACAGATATAATTCGTTAAAGGCATAATCTTGCTCAAAATCAAATTCATTATCTAGATAGACAATAAATTCATTAAGATCTTTCAATAAAGATTTAATCTTATTTATTTGATATTTACTTTCAGTATTCCAAGAAGTGATATTCTTTATTGATTTTTTTAAACATTTTAAAAATAAGTTTTTATCTTTCTCTGATATTGTTTTTATCTCTCTTATTTTTTTTAAAGAAATTTCTCTTGCTGAAATCCAGTTATTTAAAAGAGTTGGATGATTAACAATAAATGGAGCCATTCCAAGACCTGTAGAATTTCCTATTCCTAAACCTTTACAAATATTTATATCAAGATTTACAGCTTTTTTTGGATTCTTACTTTTTGCAACGTGATTAACTTGATCAAAAGTAAATTGTCTTACCAGATAAACCAACATCATTTCCAATCTAAATGGACCATATATTTCTTCTCGGTCTTTAATTCTAAATCTGTCTGCTAAGCCAAATTTACCTGACCCATAAACTGCTGTGGTTCTATATAAATAACCAACACTAGTTAACAAATCATTATCAGGCTGCTTACCTTCGCTTAAACATTCAACCACATGATTGAAAACTCTTACTGATTTATTAGCTCTTGAAAGAGTTAACTCTTTATAAGAAAGTCTGCCAAATTCTTGTTTTGGTACTTCGTTTTTTAATCTTTCAATATCTTGTTTTTTTGGAACACCATCAAAAAGTGTGAAGGCTGCATCCCATTTGGTAGCTATAACTCTATCTGATCTTTCATTATCATCTAATTCATTTGCAAAACAAATTAATGAATACACTCTATTTTTTTTCTTAAATGAATAAACTGCAGTACCATAACCATGTTCGTTTAATTCAAATAAATCTCTTTTGTAATCCCAATCCTTAAACTCTTTTAAAAAACTTCTTAAAAATGAAAGTTTAGATTGATGAAAAGACCCAAGTCTTGATAGCTTCATTACTACATTGGGATCTCTTAAAGAAATATTCATTGATTCATTTCTTTGTAAAAATTGTACCAGTTGTTTCCAAGAATTCCATTTACTTCACTTTCTGAAAAACCAACTTTTTTAAGTCCTATCTCTAAGTTTTCAAATCCTCTTGCATCTTTAAACCAATCAGGTTGTTTTGGAAAACCAGGTTTGTTTTTAGACCCTTCTCCATAATTTTTGCTTTTAGTCCAAGTACCATTTCTCATCCACTCAACAATAGTATCTGGTTGGTTTAAACAAAGATCTGAACCTATTCCAATTTTTTCAACTCCCATAATCTCAGCAGTCTTAGCTGTCATTTCACAAAAGCTTTCCAAAGAACAATCTGTTCCATCTTTTAAATGATGAGGATATAAAGATAGACCCAACATTCCTTTGTGTTTGGATAAAATTTTTAATAGTTCGTTTGATTTGTTTCTCTTAGCTGGGTGCCAAAATGATGGATTTGCATGAGTTATTGCAATTGGTTTTTCACTTATCTCAATTGCATCAATTGTACTTTTTTCTGCTGAATGAGACATGTCTATTACAAGACCTAATCTATTCATCTCTTTAATTACCTCTTTACCAAAATTAGTAACCCCACTATCTATTGCTTCATAACATCCCGTCGCTAGTAAGGACTGATTATTATAAGTAAGCTGCATAAACCTACATCCTAAATCATAAACTTTTTCAACCAATCCAATATCATCTTCTATAGGTGAACAATTTTGAAAACCAAAAAAAACTGCAGTTTTATTTTCAGATTTAGCTTTTTCAATATCTTTAAAACTTTTACCGTGAAAAATTAAGTCGGAATTTTCTGAAAAGTGATTTTCCCAATTTTTTAATACCGTTTTTAGCTCATCAAAATCTTCGTGGTAAACAATAGTTACATGGATTGCATCCAGTCCTGCTTGTTTATTGATCTGAAAAATTTCTCTAGACCAGTTACAATATTGTAAATTATCAATTTTAAAATTCATTGTGATCTTCTTTGTTTTAAAGAATACCAATAAGATAGATAAATTCTATTAATTTTATTGAAATTTTAGGCTTAATTTGAAATAACAATTTACGTTAGAATAAAATTACAACAAATGGCTAAAAATAAATTAAACAAAGTATCAATTGTTATGGGTAGTCAATCTGACTACAAAACCATGACATTTTGTCAAAATATTCTTAAAAAATTAAACATAAAATTTGAAACAAAAATAATATCAGCTCATAGAACCCCTAAAAGAATGTATGAATTTGCTATTAATGCTGAAAAAAATGGTATTGCAGTAATTATTGCTGGAGCTGGTGGATCTGCACATTTACCAGGAATGATTTCAGCCCTTACTTCTCTACCGGTACTAGGTGTTCCAATTGAAAGTAAAAAGCTGAAAGGTCTTGATAGTCTTCTATCCATTGCACAAATGCCAAAAGGAATACCTGTTGGAACATTAGCAATTGGAGAAGATGGTGCAATTAATGCTGCCTTATTAGCTGCATCTATTATTGGTCTTAGTGATTTAACTGTTAAGAGAAAATTAAATCAGTTTCGTTTAAATCAAAGCAAATCTGTTAAAAAAAAACCCAAATAGTTGTAAAATATGTCTAAACCAATTCTTGGAATTATAGGGGGAGGTCAGTTAGGTAGTATGCTTGCTATTGCTGCAAATAAACTTGAAATTAAAACAGTTATTTTTTGCAATGATATTGATGCTCCTGCCCAAAATTTTTCTAATGATTTTGTACAAGGTGAATATAATGATAAAAACAAGATTAATGAGTTTTTGAGTAAAGTTGATGTTGTAACTTATGAATTTGAAAATATTCCCTATGAAACATTAAATGAAATTAATAAAATAAAACCTGTTTTACCAAAACCTTCTGTAAATAGAATAATTCAGCATAGATTAGCAGAAAAAGATTTTATCAATAATCTAAATATAAGAACTACAAGATATGTATCTATTGAAAAAAAATCTGAAATAGATTCTGTTGAAGATTTATTACCTGGTATACTCAAAACTACTACATTAGGATATGATGGCAAAGGTCAACACCCTATTAACAGTTTAGAAAATTTAGACTCAATTGATGTTGATTATTCAAAAGGTTATATTTTAGAAAAATTAGTAAAATTAAAAAAAGAAATTTCAATAATCATTACTAGGTTTGGTATTCAAAAATATGAAATTTATGAACCCATTGAAAATGAACATGAAGATCAAATCTTAAGAAATTCTAAAATTCCAGCAGAGATTAGTGATAAAATATTAGAACAATCAAAACTATGGGCTACAACAATTGCAGAAGAATTAAAATATGTTGGAACTTTGTGTGTTGAGTTTTTCATTGACAGGAATGATAACCTTTATGTAAATGAAATTGCACCAAGAGTTCATAACTCAGGGCATCTAACAATTAATGCGTATAATGTAAGTCAATTTGAAAATCATGTAAGAGCAGTTTGTAAACTAGAGCAAATACCTCTTAAAAAAATATCCAATGCAATGATGACAAATATAATTGGAGATCAAATTACTAATTACAGAAATAAAGAACACAATGAAAATGAATTTTTCTTTGATTATCTTAAAAAAGAAATTAAACCAAAAAGAAAAATGGGGCACCTAACAACTCTTCTTAAGTAGATATTACTCATATGCTAAAATCAATCGAAGGAAATTTTGATAATCCAGAAGTTCATGAGCTACTTATAAAGCATTTCATTGAGTTAAGATCTGTGTCACCTGAAGGTAGTGCTCACGTACTTGATATAGCTGGATTAAAAGATCCAACTATTAAATTTTGGAGCCTGTGGGAAGAAAATAACCTAATGGGAAGTGGCGCATTAAAATTCCTAGATAATGAACATGGTGAATTCAAATCTATAAGGGTTAGTGACAACTTTAGAGGTAAAGGAAATGGTACAAAAGTCATAAATCATCTAATTAATGAGGCAAAAAAACTTAATATTAAAAGATTAAGTTTAGAAACAGGTGCTGGTGAGTTCTTTTTAAATGCCAGAAAACTATTTAGTAAGTGTGGTTTTGAGCCCTGCGAGCCCTTCTCTCATTATAAAAAAGATATCAACTCTATTTATATGACCATGCTAATAAGCAACAAATAAGTCTTTAATTATTTATTCTTTTAAATTTAGTTGACAAAACCTCAATAAATCTAAACAAAGCGTGAATTACTTAATTATAAGTAATAAAAGTAACACAATAAAAAGTAAGAAGATAAATATGAGTCTACAAGGAAAAGTAAAATGGTTCAATCCAACTAAAGGTTTTGGTTTTATTGAAAGAGAAGATAAAGAAAAAGATGTATTCGTTCACGTTTCAGCTGTTAGAGATGCTGGTATGAACGGTTTAGATGAAGGTCAAGCTTTGACTTTTGAAGTTGAAGATGGTCCAAAAGGTCCTTCAGCGGTAAATTTAAAAACTGCATAATATTCACACTTTCTATTGGCTGCGATTTTTTAATTAAATTAATTTTTTAATTATTTAGCTAAATATTTCAGCCAATACCAATCAGTTTTTTTTAAGAAATTCACTCACTATTGTATTAAATTCATCTGGCTTCTCTAAATGAACATTGTGAGAGCAGCCATTAACTATTCTAAGATCACTATTTATAATATTTTCTTTTAAAGTTTCTACTTGGTTGAAGTTATAGGCTTTGTCTTGATCTCCCCAAATTATCAAAGTTTCGTTCTTAATATTTTTTAAATTTTCAATACCACTCCAATTTTTCATAGCAACAAGAGCATTGTCCGCAGCCTCTAAAGAAGTTTGTTTACCCGCTTCTTCACATAAATAAAAATATTTAGATTTATCCTCTTCAATGAACCATGTTTTTGCAATTCTATAAGCTGTATTATCCAGTCCATTAGTTTTTAGTTTGTCTCTGGAAGCATCTATGGTTTCAAACCTGCCAGGTATATTTCCTCTTGGTCCTGTGCCATAACAAATTAACTTTAATATTTTTTCACCTGCTAACTTTGCCATTTCTTGCACAATCATGCCACCCATTGAGTGACCTAATAAATAAAAACGTTCTATTTTCTTTTTTTCTAAACTTGTCAATATAGATTTAGCCATACCTTCAATTGAATTATATGAGTTAACTTTATTACTTTTTCCAAAACCGGGTAATGCTGGTGCCAAAACTCTAAAATTCTTTTTAAAAAAGTCAGTTTGCAAAGTCCACATCTCAGATGATCCTAAAAAACCATGCACTAACACTAGTGGAGTGCCACTTCCCATATCTTCAATAAATATATCTTGCATATTTATATTTTATTAATAATCATCGAATATAACAATTTAATAATAAGTAACTAACAAGTATGACAAATAGAAAAATAACTGACCTTTATGATGTTGAATTCACTCCATTTGATAATTATGGGGTTGTTGTGCCTGGAATGAGTTGGCATAAAATTAGCTATAATAAAGAAAATGGTGGTAATGGAACTTATCTTTTAAAGATGGAACCAAATGCTAAAAGTTTGCCCCATGTGCATACAGGCTTTGAGGAATTTTTGATGTTAGAAGGTGAATTAACTGATCCAGATAATAAAGTTTTTAAAAAAGGTGATTTTGTTACTTTTGAACCAGGCTCTACACACTCATCCTTTACTAAAGATGGTTGCTTAATTTTAGTTTTTATGAGAGGTATCAACAAACCTCTTTAAGGAATTATTAAATAAATTTAATAGAAAATATATATTTATGATTGGAATTTTAGGCGGAATGGGAACTCAAGCGGGACTTGATTTTTGCAATAAACTCGCAATGTTAAATAGAGGAAAAAGTGATCAAGAATACCCTTTATTCATGCTTTATAACAAATCAAATATTCCTGGAAGACCAGAATCTATTGGTGTTCAAACTAAATCATTATCTACAATTCCAAGAAACTCAAAAAATACAAAAAAATATAATAGAGTTTTAAAAAGTTTGTTAGATGGATGTAAATCATTAGAAAAAAGTGGGTGCAAATTTATTGTTATACCCTGTAACACTGCACACTATTGGTATGAAGATTTAAAGAAAAAAATCAAGATACCGATCATTAACATGCCTAAAGAAGTTTTTATACAAACAAAAAAAAGTTGTAAAAAAAATTCTAAAATTGGACTTCTTGCAACAGAGGGAACTTTAAAAACTGAGATTTATGATAAAATTTTTAAAAAGGATTATGTATTGATTAAACCTTTAAGTAATTTACAAACAAGTTCAGTAAACAAAACAATCAAACATGTAAAAATGGGCAATATAAAACTAGCAGAAAAAACTATTAAGCCTGCAATTAAATATTTAATCAAACAAAAATGTAAAAAAATAATACTTGGCTGCACTGAGATACCTATTGCAATTTTTGCATATAAATCTTTACAAAATGCTAAAGTTTCAAAATTGTACCTTGATCCTAATTTAATATTAGCCAACTCCTGTATGGCAAAATATAAAAAATAGATGATGAATATAAAAGTCAAAAAACCATATGTTATATATATGGCTGAAATTATTTACTCCTACGTTTCTATTGAAAAAAATAAAGATCCGGAGCTTGATGTAAAACAAGCTATTAATAAATTCATGGAAACTAATGAATTTATAAAATTAAGTACTGGTGCATTACATGATGAATGGTTTGATGAATTAAAAAAAAATGAATATCTAGACAAAGATACTAGGAATAAAATACCAGATGAAACTATTAAACTTCTAGAAATTCAAAGAGATATGACTGTTAAAAATTTAATTAAAATTCCTAAACTTTACGAAACTGAAAATAATACTCTCATCGAAGCTTCTGATAGAGCACACCAATTCTTATGGCGTATGTGTGAAAGCTATGAGCTGTGGTGTAAAGAAACTGGGCAATCTGAACAGCTTTTATTAGGTATTACTGATTAGCTATTTGAATAATTTTACTTGTTTTTTCTATTCTACTTTTTACTAAAGCAAAAAACTCTTCCTGTTTTTCTTCTTCCTTAATTTTTTTCTTTTTATTGTCTACAAGATTTTGAATATTTTCAGTAGGAGACTTACCAGTAATTTTTTTAACTGCTTGATTAGAACCATATGAAAGGCCAGCTTGATAGATATTACCAGAACTAGCTAATGTATAGGCAGGTCCTAATAAAGCTGCACTTTGCACACAACCATTAAGAAAAAATAACAAAAATAATCCAGCAATTATTTTATTTAAAATCATTATACTCCTACCTAATCCTAAGTATTTATAAGTACAACTCAAGAGAGAAAGTGTTCATTTTGGATATTAATCTCTAATATTGATATAAAATATGACCTATAACTTCGGTATGGTTAAAATTTTTCCATTTATTTTTATCATTTTGTGGTCCTCAGCTTTTGTGACAACAAAACCAATAATAGACAATAGTGATCCTTTTGCTGCATTAGCCTTTAGATTTTTTGTTGTAGCTTTTGGTTTCTATATTTTTTCAATTTATACAAAACAAAAAATTTTGACAAATTTAAGAAACCTTCTGCAGTCACTTTTTAGTGGAGTACTTTTTCATGGTATTTATTTGGGGGGTGTTTTTTATTCAGTTTCAATAGGAATGCCTACAGGTATTGCTGCATTAATTGTAACTTTGCAGCCTATTTTAACTAATGCTTTAGCAGGAAAAATTTTAGGTGAAAAAGTTACTTTCAAACAATGGATTGGAGTGATCCTTGGATTTATTGGTGCTACTTTAGTTTTAGGTTTCGATATTGGATCAAGCCTTCCTGTTTTGGGAGTGATAGCTTCTTTTGTTGCTCTTCTAGCTATTACAACATCAACTTTATGGCAAAAGAAAATAAGTAATGATTTACCTTTGTCTGTAAGTAATATGTATCAAGCAATAGGTGGCTGTTCTTTTCATATAATAATTATTTTAATTTTTAGTGAACCTTATATTAATTTTACATCCACATTCTTAATAGCAATGAGTCATCAGATATTCCTTGTATCTTTTGGAGCTTTCACAATCTTAATGTTTTTAATTAAGAACAACTCAGCAAGTAAAACTGTTTCTATATTTTTTTTAATACCCCCTACTACTGCAATAATGGCCTGGATATTTTTGAATGAAAAATTGAATAATCTAGATTTAGTTGGTTTTGCTGTGGCAACTTTTGGTGTTTATATTGCAACAAGAAAGCAATAAATTTTTAAATTCCTTTATAACCAAATTCTAAGCAAGCATCAGTAATTGAATGATAAAAAGATTCTCCAAAACTTCTTAATGTAAATATTCTAACTTTATCTGGATTGTCATCTAGCATATCAATTGTAACTGACATTCCGTTATAAATTGAATTTAAACAAGTATTTTTTTTCAATTCATTAAAATTAAAAGGACATCCTTTTTTTAATATCTCTTTTGTATTTTTTCCCTCTATTTGAATTATCGCTCTGCTATGAGATATATTTGTTATGGCGAAATCTGTTTCTGGTAATTTTTCATTAATTTCTTTTAAAATTTCTTTCTTTGAAGAAACTAAAAGCCAGTTATTTGGTCCATTCCATAAAATTCTTGTATTGGTGTTACAGCTTATATTTTGAGTTTCATTTTTTAAGTTCAAATCATCTAACTTAATATTTTCAATAGTTATTGCTGAACTATTATACTTAACAATTTGAATGATTAGATAGTCGCTTAATTCGCTTATTTTTAACAGCTCTTTATCATTTTTTCCTTCATGATCACCAAATAAACCTTTGATATGAATATTCTTTAAAGCAGAAATTGAAGTCATGATCTTACTCTTTCACCTTTTGGATCAACATAATGCGATGAAACAATCTCAACTGGTATTGTTTTATTTTTTAAAGGAGACATTGCAAATAGTTTTTTCCCTATCATATTTTTTCCATCCTTAAGAATTGCTAGTGAAAATGGATTATCGTATTCAACACTCCAACAAGATGCTGAAATATATCCTAATTTAGGATTTGGTGTTGGAGCCATTGCATCTTTAACTAAATGAGACCCTTCCGGGATACTTGTTTTCTTATCAATTGGAACAACCCCTACTACTTTTTGTCTATCTTCAGCTATAAATGCTTCTCTTTCTAATGAGCGTTTCCCTATAAAATCTTTCTTTTTACTAACCAGTCCTTCTAAAGAGTTATCATAAGGAATGGTTCTGCCATCAAGTTCTGATCCTGCAATGTGACCCATTTCAATTCTTAGAGTTGATAATGCTTCAGTGCCATAAGGTTGAATTTTAAATTCTTGTCCTACTTCCATTATCTTCTCCCACATAAAGTTTCCATTATCAGATTCGACATTAACTTCATAAGCAAGCTCTCCTGAAAATGAGATTCTAAAAATTCGTGCGTGAACTCCAAATAAATCTGCTTCTAAATATCCCATAAAAGGTAATCCTTCATTTGAAGCATCAATATTTGGAAATAATTTTTGTAATAAGTCTCTAGATTTTGGCCCAGCAATTGCAGCTCCTGCCCATTGCTCTGTAGTTGAAACCACATTTACATTTAGTTCTGGCCATACAAGTTGTAGATAATATTCAAGATGAGATAAAACATTCGCTGCTTGTGCTGTTGTTGTTGTCATATGATAATGGTTTTCAGAAATTCTTGTTGTTGTTCCATCATCCATAACAATTCCATCTTCTCTTAACATTACACCATACCTTGCTTTACCGACTGGCAGTTTTAACCAAGCATTAGTGTAAACTCTATTTAGTAGCTCTGCTGCATCAGGTCCTTTAATGTCAATTTTACCTAAAGTAGTTACGTCACAAACACCTACATTTGTTCTAACGTTTTTAGCTTCTCTTTTTGAACCTTCAAATAAAGTTTCTTCTCCAATTTTATAATATCTTGGTCTCAACCAAACACCTGCATCTACAAACACAGCATTATTTTTTTCATGCCAAGTGTGCATTGGTGATTTTCTTGTTGGTTTTGAATGTTTGCCAACTTCTCTTCCAACAATTGCACCAATAGTAACTGGTGTATATGGAGGCCTAAAAGTTGTATGACCTACTTCTGGCACTATTTTATTTTCAATATTTGAAACTAGCTGCAAACCGTTGAGATTACTTGTTTTTCCTTGGTCTGTGGCCATTCCTAGTGTCGTGTATCTTTTTACATGTTCTATGGATCGATACCCTTCTTTTAGTGCAATTTCTACATCTGAAACAGCTACATCGTTTTGAAAATCTAAAAATCTTTTATATGTTTTTCCTTTAGGCAAAGGCACACACCAAAATTTATCATGGGTGGTAGATTTTTTTTCCATAACTGTTGGTGATGATGTTTTGTTATCATTATTAGTAATTTTTTTTGAAAGTTCATATCCAGTTTCAAATGAACTTTTTAAAGTTTCTTCTAATGTAAAAGTTCCATTAGCAGCGCCTAAAGTTGTTTCATTTTGTTTTGATAATCCAGGTACAAATGCATCTATATCCTTATTAAAAGTAGTTTTATTTCCTGATTGAGAAGCTAAATGTATTGTTGGTGTCCAAAAGCCTGAAACACAAATACAATCACAATTAATATTTTCTAAAGTTCCTAGTTCGTTTTTATCATCAGAAATTTTAGCAACTTCAGCTGATTTAACTTTTTTATACCCTTTAGCAGCAACTACTACGTAAGAAAATTTAATTTCAATATCTAGTTTTTTTGCTTCATCTATAATTTCTGACTTTGGTTCTTTTCTTGTATCTAAAATAATTGGATCAACACCATTTTTTTTAAACTCTATAGCCGTTTCATATCCGCTATCATTATTGGTAAATATTAAAGGTTTTTTACCAACTAACACTCCATAAACTTTTAAATATTCTTTTGCTGCAGAAGACAGCATCACACCTGGTGTATCATTATTTCCAAATACTAAAGGTCTTTCAATTGATCCTGATGAAATTAAAACTTCTTTTGCTCTAATATACCAAAGTCTTTGTTTTGGATTATATTTTTTAGTTTTAGGTAAGTGATCACTTAATTTTTCTGACATCACTAACATATTGTGATCATAGTAACCAAATACTTGAGATCTATTTTTAACAATAACATTAGGCATTTCTTTAAGTTCAGAAATAATATTTTCAGCCCATTCTTTTCCTGTTTGATTTCCAATATTAACCTCGCTAGTTAATAAAGTTCCACCAAATCTAGGCTTGTCTTCTGCTAAAATTACTCTTGCTCCATTTTTAGCAGCAGCATATGCACTTGCTAAACCAGAGGGTCCTGAACCTGCAATTAACAAATCACAATACTCATATTTATGTTCGTATCTTTCCTTGTCATGTTCAATTGATGCAACCCCAAGTCCTGCTGCTTTTCTTATAAATGGCTCATAAACTTTGTACCAAAAACTTTTTGGCCACATAAACGTTTTGTAATAAAATCCTGCTGGAAGAAATATTTTTAACAAATTGTTGATAGCACCAATATCAAAATTAACACTTGGCCAACAATTTACACTTGTTGCTTCCAAACCTTCAAAGAGCTCTTGTTCTGTAGCTTTTACATTCGGTTCAGTTTCATTATTTCTGTATAATTGAACAATTGCGTATGGCTCATCTACACCTGCACCAAAAAAACCTCTGGGTCTATGATATTTAAAGCTTCTTCCTATTAAATGAACTCCATTAGCCAGTAATGCTGAAGCTAAGGTATCTCCCTCGTAACCAAAGTAAGTTACTCCATTAAACTTAAATGAGATTTTTTTATCTCTATTTATTAATCCAACATTATCTAATCTATAATTTTGTGTCATATTAAATATCTTCGCTAGCTTTAACGGTTTTAAATATTTCGTGAGTTGCAGTGTCTCTTTCTACTTTAATCCACTGTCTGCATCCTGATATATGTTGCCATAGCTCTTTGTGTTTTCCTCTTAAACTTTTTCTATTATAGACAAAATTATCCCAATCTTGATCTGAAACTTCTTTATTAAGTTCTGGTCTTTTAACGGTTGCATCACCACCGTATGAAAATTCATTTTGAGATCTCATCCCACAGTGAGGACATTTAATATGAAGCATTTATGAAATCCACGTTTTAGTTCCAAGTCCTTTTTCATCTAATAAGTGACCTGTGTGAAATCTATTTAAACTATATCCAGCATTTAATTTGTGAACTCTATCTTGTGCAATTGTATGTGCAAATGTCCATCCTGATGCTGGTGTTGCTTTAAATCCACCATAACACCATCCACAATTTAAATATAATCCTTCAATATGAGTTTTATCTATTATAGGCGAGCCGTCCATAGACATATCCATTATCCCACCCCAAGTTCTAAGCATTTTTAGTTTGCTAAGAAAAGGCATCATCGCAATTCCTTCAGTTAAAACATGTTGAAGGGTTGGAAGGTTTCCTCTTTGCGCATAGCTATTATAGCCATCCAAATCTCCTCCCATTACCATCTCACCTTTATCCGACTGACTAATATAAAAGTGTCCTGCACCAAAAGTTACAACTTTATCTAAAACAGGTTTAACTGGTTCTGAAACACAAGCTTGTAGAAGATGTGTTTCAATTGGTACTGTCATATTTAATTTCTCTGCTAAAACATTTGTACTACCTGCAACACACAGTCCAATTTTTTTAACTTTAATATCTCCTCGTGAAGTTCTAACTCCTTGAATTTTTCCACCTACAACATCAAAACCTGTTACTTCACAATTTTGAATAATATCTACACCCATTGAATCCGCTTGACGTGCATAACCCCAAGCAACAGCATCATGCCTTGCTGTTCCAGCGCTTGGTTGCATCAGTCCACCAAATATAGGAAACCTTACATTGTCTGAAAAGTCAGCCATTGGAATAATTTCTTTTACCTCTTCTCTATTTAATAAAACTGCATCGATACCATTTAATCGCATTGAGTTTCCTCTCCTTGCGAAAACATTCATCTGGGCATCTGAGTGAGCAAGGTTAATAATTCCTCTTGGAGAAAACATTACATTGTAATTTAAATCCTGACTCATCTTTCTCCACAAATCCATTCCAAACTCACTGAACAATGCATTATCGTCATGCATGTAGTTCGATCTAATGATTGTGGTATTTCTTCCAACATTTCCACCCCCGATCCAACCTTTTTCAATGATAGCAACGTTTGTGATATTGTGTTCTTTAGCTAAATAATAAGCAGTTGCTAGGCCGTGACCACCTCCACCAATTATAACCACATCATATTCTTTTTTAGGAGTTGGATCTTTCCAAGCCAAATCCCAATTTTGATGACCAGAGAAGGCATTTTTGATCAAATTAAATATAGAATATTTTTGCATAAAATAATTTTATACAAAGGAATATAAATAGTTCTTATTTTTTTTATATATATTTTTTAGAAGTTTCCAAAAATTTAAAATAAGATATCAATTGGGCATTAAAAATTAATTTTATAGGAGTTTAAAATGAGCGAAGTTAAGTCAGACATTCAAATAGCTAGAGAAGCTAAAATGCAACCTATAAATGATATTTTAGCCAAGATAAATGTGCCCGATGAAAGCTCAGCTTTTAGTCCAATGGGAAGACACATTGCAAAGATTAATTTAGAATATTTAGACACTTTAAAAGATAAACCAAATGGAAAACTTGTATTAGTGACGGCAATCACTCCTACACCAGCTGGAGAAGGAAAAACCACAACTTCAGTTGGTTTAAATGATGGATTAAACAAAATTGGAAAAAAATCCATTGTTTGTTTAAGAGAACCAAGCCTTGGTCCCTCTTTTGGAATGAAAGGTGGAGCAGCAGGTGGTGGTTATGCTCAGGTAGTTCCAATGGAACAAATTAATTTACATTTTACTGGAGATTTTCATGCAATAACATCAGCTCATAATTTGTTGTCAGCCTTAATTGATAATCATATCTATTGGGGAAATAAACTTGATATAGATGTTAGAAGAATTGTCTGGAAAAGAGTAATCGATATGAACGATCGTTCTTTAAGATCTATAAATATAAACTTAGGTGGAGTTGCAAATGGTTTTCCAAGAGAAGATGGTTTTGATATTACTGTTGCATCTGAAATCATGGCAATCTTTTGCTTATCAAATGATTTAGAAGATTTAGAAAAGAGAATAGGAAATATTACAATTGCTTATACTAGAGATAAAAAACCTGTTTATGCTAAAGATTTAAAAGCACAAGGTCCAATGACAGTATTATTAAAAGATGCAATTCGACCTAACGTTACTCAAACTTTAGAAAATAATCCTGCAATTATTCATGGTGGCCCTTTTGCTAACATTGCTCATGGCTGTAATTCTGTAATTGCAACAAAGACTGGACTAAAACTTGCTGACTATGTTGTGACAGAAGCAGGATTTGGTGCAGACCTTGGTGCAGAAAAATTCCTTGATATTAAATGTAGAAAATCAGATTTAAAACCTAGTTGTGTTGTAATTGTTGCAACTATTAGAGCATTAAAAATGCATGGTGGTGTAGCAAAAGATGATCTTAAAACAGAAAATGTAGAAGCCTTAAAAAAAGGTCTAGTTAACCTTCAAAGACATGTAGAAAATGTAAAAAAATTTGGTTTACCAGTTGCAGTAGCTGTTAATCATTTTATTAAAGATACAGAGAATGAAGTAAAAGCTTTGATAGAATTTTGTGACACTATTGGAGTTAAAGCAAGTCTTTGTACTCATTGGGCAAATGGTGGCGAAGGTACAAAAGAACTTGCAAGTCATGTTGCTGAATTATGTGAGAAAAATGAGGATAAATTTAAATTCTTATATGAAAGTAAAACTCCTCTTTTTAAAAAAATAGAAACAATTGCAAAAGAAATTTATAGAGCAGATGAGGTTATTGCAGATACTAAAATTAGAGATCAATTAAAAAGCTTTGAAGATGCTGGATATGGTGACTTTCCAATTTGTATTGCAAAAACCCAATACAGCTTCTCAACAGATCCAAGCTTAAAAGGTGCACCAACAGGACACTCTTTACCAATTAGGGAGATTAAACTTTCTTCTGGAGCAGAGTTTATTGTTGTTATATGTGGAGCTGTTATGACGATGCCTGGGTTACCAAGAGTTCCAGCAGCAGATTCAATTAAGCTAAATAAAGATGGTGAAATTGAAGGTCTATTTTAGAAACTAGTTACGCAGATAATTAAGCCAGTTTCTAACTTCACATGTTCTGTCATTAAAATCTAATAGTTCGTTTTGAGATTTTATGTATGAGATATGACTTTCATACTCTTCTTCATTTAAAAAATTTTTATTTACAAATAGTCGTTCTTTACGACCTTCAATAAGTTTAAGCATCTGAAAGTACTCATAATCAGGATGATACTGTAAGCCAATAATTTCAGAGTTTCCCGCTCTAAAACTAACACCCATTACATTGTTAACTTTATCACTTGATAGAAGAATAGCATTTTCCGGTAATTCACTTACTTCATCAAAATTAAATGCGGGTGATGTAAAAATTTTTTTCTTATCTTTGTAAATAAAATGCTTCTCACCTTCATTATTAATAATTACATCTGATGCAATTCCAATGTGAGCACCATTTTTACCAGGGTTTACCTTGCCTCCAGCTGCTGTAGAACAAACTTGTAATCCCCAACAAATAGCTAAAATCTTCTTTTTTTGAGTAAAACAATTTG
Source organism: Candidatus Pelagibacter sp. PS_23 (assembly GCF_059417905.1). NCBI lineage: Bacteria > Pseudomonadati > Pseudomonadota > Alphaproteobacteria > Candidatus Pelagibacterales > Candidatus Pelagibacteraceae > Candidatus Pelagibacter > Candidatus Pelagibacter sp. PS_23. The sequence continues at coordinate 806,595 of NZ_CM182071.1, forward strand.
ATGCAAAATTAATATGTTTCTTAATCACATCCGTCATATCATTTATTCGCATTGCACCACCCGTAAAGACAATACCATTATATTTACTCATGTCTTTTAGAGCATTCGTAGTCTCATCATCATTACCAGGATTTATAATTTCAGTAATTGCAGATGGTTCTATTTTTAAGATTAAATTTTTTAAATTATCTGCTGCAGAAGCTCCAGCTGCTTTAATAAAAAACTCACTATCTTCTCTAATATTTCCTTCAACAATTAAAATATTTAAATCACTCATTTAAACAATTCACCCGTCATACTGTTCTGGTACATTATCCTCATATCATCCTCAGTTAATTTTTTTGGATTTCCTCCAGTAGATGGGTCTGCTAAAGCCATTTTTGATAATCTATCAATATCAAAATCTTTTTCATCAATCACTTCTGATAATTTATGAGGCATATCAAGTTTTTTTCTTAAATCTAAAACCCAGTTAACAAAACCATCAAAAGATTTGTCTTTAAGTTCTAAATAGTCACAAATTTTAATTATTTTCTTTTCAATTACATCTTTGTTAAAAGTTAACACGTAAGGCATAAATATTGCATTAGATAAACCGTGATGAATATTATTTAATGCATTGACAGGGTGACTTAGAGAATGAATTGCTCCTAGTCCTTTTTGAAATGCAGTTGAGCCCATACTAGCTGCTGTTAACATATTCATTCTTGCTTCAATATTAGATCCATTGCTAACAGCTTCTAATAGCCACTTATCAATTAATCTCATTCCTTCTAAAGCAATTCCATCTGCCATCGGATGATAGCCTGGTGCACAATAGGCTTCTAAATTATGTGCTAGTGCATCCATTCCAGTTGCTGCAGTCATTTTTGCTGGTAATCCAACTGTTAAAATTGGATCTAAAATAACTATTGATGGTAAAAATTTTGGATGAAAAATAATATTTTTCACGCCTGTTTCTTCATTTAATATTACTGATGCTCTGCCAGTTTCAGAACCAGTGCCCGCAGTAGTAGGTACAGCAATAATTGGTGCAATTTTATCTGAGTTTGCTTTAGTCCAGTTATCACCAACATCTTCAAAATCCCAAATAGGTAGATTTTGACCCGACATAAATGCTATTGCTTTACCAACATCTAAGCCACTACCTCCTCCAAAAGCTATTACTCCATCACAATTATTTTTATTATAATAATCAGCACCCTCATTTACATTGGTGCCAGTTGGATTACCAACAACGTTTGAATATAATTCAGCTGTAATACCATTTTCTTTTAGATTATTTAAAACGTTAATTACAATCTTTGATTTGGCTAGACCACTATCGGTTACCAGTAATGGTTTATTAATATTTAAAGTTTTACAAGCAATACTAAGGTCTTTAACTCTACCTTTGCCAACCCACATAGTTGTTGGATAATTCCAGTTTGAATTCATGAGCAAGTCTTTTTCTAATTTTTATTTTTTTTAATTTCTTCTTCACAAAATTTTTTAGCTTCCGCAAGGTCAGTAATTTTAGATTTAGATAGTTTTTGGCTTCCAGCTAAACAGGCATCTACTGCTCTTTTAAGATTATGGTCGCTAAAATTTAAAATAACCACCATTCCAAGTATTATAAAAACAAATATTAATATATTTTTTACCATTGAATTTCTAATTTCTTATTATCACATATAGTATTTAACATACTAAACATTAATGGAAAATGTTTAGAATTAAGATCTTGTAAAATTTTAGGACCAATTTCCAATGCAAGTTGTGCACCTTCAACTGTAATATTTTTCATAAATTTTTCTTTAGCTTCTTTATAAAGGTATCCTTCACCTAAATATTTTCCCATCAAGCTATTTCTTCCTCCTATTGCACTAACATATAAATCACCTAAACCAGCTAGGCCATAAACAGTTTCAGGTCTTCCTCCATAGAAAGAAACAAACTCAACCATTTCAGATATTGATCTATGAATTAATGAGGCTGATGTATTTAAATAATATTTAGATTGAATTTCTTTAGGTGCTTTTGAATTACTTAACCCTTCTGAGGCTCCAATTAACATAGAGTAAATATTTTTAATTGCACCTGATAATTCAATGCCAGTTAAGTCATCTGATACTTCTGTTGAATAGTAATCTGTTGATATAATTTTTTTTAATTTTTCAGTTTCTTTAATATCAGGGTTTGCAATAACTGTGCCTGTCCTCATTTTATATGCAAGACCAGTTGCCAAACAGGGTCCTTTAATCGCTGAAACATTTACTTGTGTATGACCTTGATCTTTGAGAAGTTTTTTAATTTTATCTGAAAGCGTTATTAATTCATTACCCTCAATAGCCAGGCCTTTGGTTAATAAAATAATGGGAAGATTTTTTTTGTAGCTCTTTGTAATTTGCTTAACAAACCATTCAATTCCTACCGAGCTAACTCCAGCAACCATGATGTCTACTCCCTCTTCAAGTATTGATTGTAATTTTTCAAATTTTTCTACCTTCAGTTTTGATGGTAATTCAATATTTAAAGCTGGATGAAGATTGTTATTAGATTTAATATTATTTATTAAATCATCTTCTAAATGCGTACCAACGAGTGTTACCTCATTTTGGTTTTCAAGACATGGTACAGCAAAAGCTGATCCCATTGCTCCAGCACCAATAATAATAATTTTTTTCATAATTTAGTATTTTTTTATATTAACTTTTAGCATTTTGTTGGTAAAGTACAGTTATAAATTTATAGAGAGAGATGATATTATGACAAAAGTAGCTATTATTGGCGCTGGCCCTTGTGGTTTGTCCGCTTTAAGATCCTTTGAACAAGCAGAAAAAAATGGTGAAAAAATACCTGAAATAGTTTGTTTTGATAAGCAAGAAGATTGGGGAGGATTATGGAACTACAGTTGGAGAACTGGATCTGATCAATACGGTGACCCTGTACCTAATAGTATGTATCGATATCTTTGGTCAAACGGCCCTAAAGAATGTTTAGAATTTGCTGACTACTCATTTGATGAACACTTTGGAAAACCAATTCCTTCTTTTCCACCTAGAGCAGTTTTATATGATTATATTTTAGGTAGAGTTAAAAAGGGAAATATAAAATCTAAAATAAAATTTAACACCTCTGTTACTAATATTTCTTATGTAAACAGTAACTTTGAGGTTACTTATCGAGATAAAAAAAATGACAAAATTTCGAAAGATATTTTTGATTACGTAATTGTATCTACTGGTCATTTTTCGGTTCCATTCATCCCAGAATATCCTGGAATGAAATCATTTCCTGGAAGAATAATGCATTCTCATGATTTTAGAGATGCAGAAGAATTTCGAGGCAAGAATGTTGTTGTTTTAGGAAGTAGTTATTCTGCTGAAGATGTTGCTCTTCAGTGTCATAAGTATGGGGCAAAAAGTGTTACTATTGGTTATAGACACAATCCGATGGGATTTAAATGGCCCAAAGGCATGAAAGAAGTTTTTCACTTAGATAGACTTGAGGGAAATAAGGCAATATTTAAAGATGGCCACGTGCAAGAAGCAGATGCTGTAATTTTATGTACTGGATATCTTCATCATTTCCCTTTTATATCTGAAGATCTTAAATTAAAAACTGGCAATAGATTGTATCCACCAATGCTATACAAAGGTGTGGTTTGGCAAAATAATCACAAATTAATGTATTTAGGTATGCAAGATCAATTTCATACTTTTAATATGTTTGATTGTCAGGCTTGGTTTGCAAGGGATGTTATAATGGGGAAAATTAAAGTTCCAAATGAATCTGAAATTGAAAAAGATATTAATAAATGGGTATCAATGGAAGAAAAATTAGAAAATCCTGAACAAATGATAGATTTTCAAACTGAGTACACCAAAGAACTTCATGATTTATCTGATTATCCTAAAATTGATTTTGAATTAATTAGAAAAACTTTTAAAGAATGGGAACATCATAAAGTGGAAAATATAATGACTTATAGAAATAAATCATTTGCTTCACCAGTGACAGGCTCTGTTGGACCAATTCACCATACACCATGGGAAGAAGCTATGGACGACTCTTTAAAAACATTTTTAAATAAATAAAAAATTTATTAACTAGTTTAAGAAAATGTTAGCTATCCTATACCAAGGTGTTTTTTTCTTTTTCCAACCCACGTTCTGATTAAATGGTCAAATATTAGGCCAATAAAAGCAACACAAAGTCCCAATGTCAATCCTATACCTGCACCCTTTTTATCAGATAGAGCTTTTAGAATGTACTGTCCTAAATCTTCTGTTCCAATAAAAGCCCCGATAATTACCATGAACAAAGCAAATACAATTGTTTGATTTAAACCAAGCATCATATGAGGAAAAGCTAAAGGGAATTCAATTTTTAATAACCTTTGTACTTTAGTTACACCTGACATTGTGGCAGCGTCATGTAAAGCTTCTGGAACACTTCTTAAACCTTCAATAGTATACCTTGTTGCAGGTATAGTTGCATAAACTATTACAGCAATTAATACTGAAGTATCTGTAACTCCAAAAAGCATCATCACAGGAATCAAGTATACAAACGAAGGGAAGGTTTGAAAGATATCACAAACGCCCAGCATAAAATTTGCAGTATGCTTGTTTTGAAATGATATAATTCCAACTGTAAATCCAATTATAGTGGATATAAAAACTCCAAAAGTTGCCATGTACAATGTAACTAAAGCTCTATCCCACCAAGGACTCAATGCGATAAATAAAGTTAATCCGCCCACTACAAGAGCTGAACGAATTCCTCCAATTATATAACCCGCTCCAATGACTAAAACTAAAGTAGCAACTGCTGGCATTCTTAAATATAAAGCTCTCATGGGTTGCAACACATCTACTATCAACCAAGTATTAAAAATCTTTAAAGTATGAAAGAAAGTATCCCAAATCCAATCCACACCTTTATTCCAAAAATCTGCTGTTGATATTCCTTTATTGTGAGGAACTTCAAATAAATAATTAGACCCATCTTTAAAATAAAATGACCCCAGATATGAAAAAATAATTCCTAGAATTACAGCAGCTGCAAAAAATAATATATTTTTATTACGCTGAAAATAAGTCAAGTTACCAAAATAATCTATTTGCTTATTTGCCCAAGCTAAGGACATCTTATCCAAAAGTATTGCAATCAAACTAATACATAAACCAGCCTCTAATGCTAATCCAATATTTAGCTGGTTTAATGCTAATAATAAATTAAACCCTAAACCTTTTGCTCCTATAAAAGCTGAAATAACTGCCATAGAAAAACACACCATTATGACCTGGTTAACTCCAATTAAAATGTCTCTTCTAGCAGTAGGAATTAATACTTTAGTCATCAGTTGCCAATTATTACACCCACTCATTCTACCAGCCTCAATAACCTCAGAGGGTATTCCTCTTAGACCTAACAAGGTTAATAATATCATTGGTGGAACCGCTACAACCATAGTTATAATAACTGCAGCATGATCACCAATGCCAAAAAGAACAATTGCAGGAACTAATACTGCGTATTGAGGCATAGTTTGCATAACCAAAAGTATTGGATATAAGAATTTTTCTACACGTTTGCTTTTAAATGCCATAACTCCAAAAGTTAAACCAAAAAGAAAAGAAAGTGGTGCTGCTACTAATATAAAAGAAAGAGTTTGCATCGAAGGTTTCCATTGACCAAAAACAGAAATATAAATCATGACTAAACCTGCAAATAAAGCTAAGCCTTTACCGCTTAATTTATATCCAAGTATTACCGCACCTGCTGTAACGATTGTCCAAGGTAATCCTGGCAGTTCTGCCCATGGATTTGCATCTATCCAATCCCAACTACTAAATGAAACAATTGTTTCAACACCTCCTAATAAAATTTCTCTTATTAACTCTATAAGAAACGTCATAAATGAAGTTAAATTTCTTGTAATTTGTAAAAGTAGAGGTTGAGTTCTGAACTCTTGAATGTCTTCATTCCAAAACTCCATTGGCATCCATTCATTCATTAAAAAAAATAAAGAATCGTTTATCCAAATAGGCAACCATCCAAGTAAAGGTGGTAGTCTCCAAAAAACATCAAACGCATAATATCTCACCTCAGCACCAAATAATGTGTAAGTACTTTGATTAGGGTCTTTAATGAATTCGGCTTGGCCTCTTATAAAATTATAAGTTTCAGGAACTTCTATTGCAAAACATAAGCTAAAAAATACAATTAACAAAAATAACCATTGAAAAAATTTTGGATATTTTTTTAATAATTCCATATTTTGCCTTTATTTTTTCTCCCTTGAAAAAACAGTATGAATTATTTTTGAGGGGTGAACGCTTCCAACAATTTTATTATTTTCATCTGTAACAGCTACAGATTTTTCTTGAGTTAAAATTTTTTCAGCCACATTTTCAATTATTTCATTTTTCGAAACTTTGAAATCACTTAAATTTTCAGTTTCTGGTTTTTCCATTAGATCTGCTATTTTTAGAACCTTTCCCCTAGGTACTTCTTCGGTAAATTTTCTTACATATTCAGTTGCTGGATTTAAGACAATGTTGGCGGGTGTATCCAATTGCTCAATAACTCCATCCTTCATAATTGCAATACGGTCAGCAAGTCTTAATGCCTCATCAAAATCATGAGTAATAAACATAATTGTTTTTTGTAACTTTTCTTGAAGTCTTAAAAATTCATCCTGCATTTCTTTTCTAATTAATGGATCTAATGCAGAAAATGGTTCATCTAAAAACCAAATATCGGGCTCAACCGCTAATGATCGAGCAATACCTACTCTTTGTTGTTGTCCACCAGAAAGTTCTCTTGGAAAGTAGTTTTCTCTTCCATCAAGACCTACAAGTTTAACCATTTCCATTGCTTTATTGATGCTATCTTGAGTTTTAATCCCTTTGATTTGAAGTGGAAAAGCAATATTTTCAACAACTGTTTTATGAGGCAGTAAAGCAAAACTTTGAAAAACCATTCCCATCTTATTTCTTCTAAGTTCAATTAATTCTTTATTATTTAGTGTAAGTAAATCTTGACCGTCTATATAAATTTTTCCGCTTGTTGCATCTGTTAATCTAGAAATACATCTTAGTAATGTTGATTTTCCTGAACCAGATAGCCCCATCACAACTAACATTTCACCTTTTACAACTTCAAAAGAGGCATTATTTACACCAACTATACACCCATTATCTTGAAATGTTTTTGCATCCACATTTCCATTTGCTTCATGAAGCATCTTCTTGGCGTTAGAGCCAAAAATTTTGTAAACTGATTCACATTTAATTACAGGATCGCTCATAATGTATTAATAAGTTATACGAAATAGAAATAAAATACACTGTATATTATTTTTATTTATTGTTTTTCCTCCTTAAAAATTTTTAATAAAATAAACTCTTGTATCAATACCAGTACTTAAAAAACTTAAAGCTTCACCAGTAACAGTAATTGTTTCATCTATCCCAATGTTATTTCCACTTACCGTATAACCTGTAATACATTTGTTTTTGTCTTTGTCCCATTTAACAAATGTTTCATCAATTAGATTTCCATTCTTAGTATAAATTTCATGTGCCTTAAAATTTAAAAAATTTGCACCCATAATTGCACGTTGTGGAATAAGTTTTGTTGCATTACAAACTGCCTCATACAATTCATCTGTTAATTTAAAATGATTCGTTCCATCAAAAGTTACTAAAATACCTGATGGAAGACTTGATGTCAGTTCACTTAGTTTTCTTTCTTTTGCAATTCTTTCTTCTTCTATTTTCATCTTTTTAACTAATTCATCTCCTTGACCAAAAAAGATATTTAGAGTTACAAAAAATAAAATTACAACAACGGTAACTGAAATAAGACCAACAAATTGATTAAGTGCATGAGGTAAGTTTCTTAATTTATCTAAATATTTTTTTTCCATTATTATTTTAATTATTCTTGTAACTTCCCATTTTTCCAAATTCCTATTTTTTCCTTTCCATCGGACCAGGTAAATTTTCCTTCACCATTCATGAAGCCATTAGTCCATTCCCCATCATAAGTTGAGCCATCAGGAAAAGTTAAAATACCTTGACCACTCCATTCGCTATTTTTAAATTCACCTTTATAAATATAGCCATTTGGCCAAGTTTCAGTTCCATTACCCTCTTTTTGCGTCTGAACCCACTCTCCTTCATAGGTGGTTTTATCTGTGTACACCCATTTTCCAAAGCCGTTTTCACAGTTTCCCTCTTTACATCCGGTACTTCGGGCTAGGGCTATAGATGTGGTTAAAAAACTTAAAATAATACAAATAAGATATTTTTTCATTATTATATTTTACACAAAATTAGATAAAAAAAAATCAGACTTTTTTCTCATTTTTTTTACATGAATAAAAAGAAATATCTTTTTCAGAGTTTTCACTTTTCATGTCTCTTGTAATTTCATGAATTAATTCACCAGATTTTCTATTTATAATTCCTGATTCAGAGTAGTTTTTTTCTTCATCAATAGCTTTAAATAAAACTACGTCTTTGTTTACTATTCTAACTGTTAGTTTTTCTTTTTTTGAAAGAAATGAAGATAATCCATTTATTAAAAGTGTTTTTGGTTGTTTTGCATTGATTTCAAATTTATCTAAATCTTTATCCTCTAAATCCTTAGCTAAAAAAGTTTGATAATTATATTCTGCATTCTTAACTATTTTTTTTTCTAATTCACATACAAAGCTAAGACTAATATTTTCCTCTATATTCACATCTTGTGCTAAAGAAAAATTAAAAACAAATAAACTTATGGAAATGTAAAAAAAATATTTCATAACTTGTATAATTTTTTTCATTAATAATATGAATGTTTCTTGAAAAATTACCTATAAAAAAATCCCCCCCAATAAATATTGGGGGAGATCTTAAATTATTTGTTTATATCCTTATTTAGTAAAAGGAGTCCAAACTGACTTATTATCTGCAAGCCACTTTTTAGCTGCATCTTCGTGAGTCATTTTGTCAACGTCAACTAAAGCAGCCATTGCACCAATGTGACTTGTAGAGAATGACATCTTTTTAAACGTTGCAGCCGCAGCTGGATGAGTTTTTGGAAAGTCTGCATTTACAGCTTTTTTCAAGTAACCATCAGGCGAACCACATTTACCGTCACCACCATCTTCTGGTCTACAACCAGCAGTATATGGAGGGAAGTCTATAAATGTAAAACCAGCACCATCTGTAAAGTTTGGTGTCCAGTTGAATATTATAGTTCCTCTTCCTTCTTTTTCAGCAGCTACTAATTCTGCCCAAAGTGCATCTGCACTTCCAGCAAATTTAACTGTCCAAAGATCTCCTAAGCCTAAAGCATCAACCCTTTGAGGTATCAAATCTCCATGCCAAGTTTGAGGTCCTTCTAACATTCTTCCTTTTCCACCTGAGTCAGGTGTTGTAAAGTTTTTAGCACAAGCTGGATTTTTTAAAGCAGTCCAATCTGGTAGACCTGGACATAATCCTTTTTCAGCAACCCAGTTTGGATATCCCATATCTTCAAGCGTTCGAGCTTCATGATCTCCCCAATCAACTAAACCACCTTTATCAAGCGCTGTAGTAAATGATTTACCAAAAGCAGATTCCCAAACTTCATGAGATAAACTTACATCACCTAGACGAATTGACTCATACACAGCTTGTGAATCAGTATTTACGTATTTTACGTTATTTCCCATACTTTCGAAAATTCCACCAATAACGTGAGCCATTACAATTTGGCTTGACCAGTTATGAGTTGGAATTACGATGGGCTTTTTACTGTCTGCTGCATTAGAAATTCCAGCGAAACTTACTACTGAAATTACTAGGGCAGACATTAATGATACTATTTTTTTCATTATTCTCTCTCCCTTAATATTAAGTTATAAAAGTATGTTCTCATTTATTAAATTTATAGTCAATCCCTTATGAATATATTATGCTTAAGGTAATTTATCAAAATTTACACTGGCAATGCTACATACTAGTAAAGATATACGAAGTCCTGGTTTAAGAACGTTACCACCTGGAGTTGAAAGATATTTTGTAAGAGGTGGAGGTTTATCAATTATAGAAGTTTTACCAGAAGATAAAATAGAAATAATAAATGAAGAAGGAAAACAAATTTGTGAAATAATTGTTTTTAATTCAAAAGGTAAATCTGATTTATCTATTTTAAATTTAAAAGAAAATTCTAACGCAGATTTTTCAAAAAAAACTATCTCAAACGATGAAAAAATTTCAAAAATTTTAAAGAAAAAAAACTTAAATTTAAGTAATGCTAAAGCATCTATCATTTTTAACGATGATTGCTTGATGGGTGAAAAAATAACACTAACCTCAAAAGATAAATGCATTGTAATGATTGCTGCACCTGGTGATGCAATGAATGTTCATGAACAAAATCCTCCAACAGATTTAACGATTTATTTAAATAAAGCTAAATTTATTGAAACTGATGAACAATTTATCTTACCAGATCCACTTAGTGATCCAATTATAGAACAACTTGTAAAAAGAAGAACTGCTGAAACCTACAGTGTTAAAGCTGGTGAATATATTCAAATAATTGATCCAGGTGGAAGACAGTGTTCTGATTTTTTAGCTTTTGATACACAAAAATTAAATGACGGTATTGAAAACATTATTGATGATAAAACAACACGAACCTTTATGGGTGGTGCCTACCCTGGGCCAGGATTATTTTCAAAGTTTTATGACGGCGATCATGAAGCTATGATTGAAGTTGTGAGAGATACCGTTGGAAGACATGATACTTTCAATCTTGCTTGCACATCAAAATACTATGAAGACATGGGATATATGGGGCACATAAATTGTACAGATAATTTTAATAATAGGCTGGATAAATATGACATCAATTCTCGAAAAAGCTGGTCTGCAATAAATCTTTTTTTCAATACTGCTATTGACGCTAATAATGTTGCATCTTTTGATGAGCCTTGGTCAAGACCAGGGGATTATGTTTTGTTTAGGGCTTTAAAAGATTTAACTTGTATATCCTCTGCTTGCCCATGTGATGTAGATGCTGCAAATGGCTGGAATCCAACTGATATTTTTGTTAGGACTTATTCAAAGGAAAAAAAATATTCAAAAGCAATAGCATTTAGAATGAAAACAGACTCAGAGCCTAAATTAACACAAGAGACAGGGTTTCATAAAAAAACTTCTGAGCTAACAAGAAATTTTGTTGAGTATAAAGGTTTTTGGCTTGCTAATAATTTTACAAATTCAGGAACAATAAAAGAGTATACGGCTTGTAGAGAAAGTGCGATTGCAACAGACTTATCACCTCTTAGAAAGTTTGAAATTCTTGGACCTGATGCAGAAAATTTAATGCAATACACACTTACTAGAAATGTTAAAAAACTATCTATCGGACAAGTTGTTTATACAGCTATGTGTTATGAAAATGGCTGTATGCTAGATGACGGTACTTTATTTAAATTAGGACAAGATAATTTTAGATGGATCGGTGGAGATGAATACAGTGGTGAATGGTTAAAAGAACAAGCTAAGAAGAAAAATTACAAAGTTTGGATAAAATCTGCAACAGATCATATTCATAACATTGCCGTTCAAGGTCCAAATAGTAGAAAAATTTTAGAAAAGTTTGTATGGACGGCGCCAATCCAACCATCAATCACTGAACTTGAATGGTTCAGATTTAATATTGCAAGAATAGATCATGAAACAGGTACGCCAATTGTTATTTCAAGAACAGGTTACACGGGTGAACTTGGTTATGAAATATGGTGTCATCCAAAAGATGCTGCAGAAGTTTGGGATAAAGTTTGGGAAGCTGGTAAAGAGTTTGATATTACCCCATTAGGTTTAGAAGCTTTAGACATGGTTCGTATAGAAGCTGGCCTTATTTTTTATGGTTATGAGTTTGACGATCAAACAGATCCATTTGAAGCTGGAATTGGTTTTACAGTTCCACTTAAAACTAAGGAAGATGATTTTATAGGTAAAGAAGAATTAATTAAAAGAAAAGCAAATCCACAAAAAAAATTAGTTGGTCTGGAATTAGTAGGTCATGAACCGGCATTACATGGAGATTGTGTTCATGTAGGTCGTGGTCAAGTAGGTGTAATAACAAGTGGAATGCTATCCCCTAAACTTGGAAAAAATATTGCGCTTTGTAGAATAGATGTAAAATATTCTGAGATTGGAACTGAAGTTGAAATTGGTAAACTTGATGGTCATCAAAAAAGAATTGGAGCGAAAGTTGTACCTTTTCCTTTCTACGATCCAACAAAATCAAGAGTTAGAGCGTAATAAATGCCTAATAACAGTAAAGATCTTTTAAGTTTTTGGGAAGACCAAATGAAGCAATCCCATACTTCAAGCAACTATTTTTTTAGAAAATCCCCTTCTCATTATCATATGATGCTACTTGTAATGTCAGCTTACAAACATAATGAAAAGTTATCTGTTGAAGGGCTAAAGACAAAACTATTCAAAACTTCTAGACCAAAATCTGCATTGATTATTAATGAAGCTTGTGAAAAAGGATTCTTTCGTCTTGAAAAGACTTCAACTGACCAGCGAATAAAAAACATAGTGCCTAGTGAGACTTTTATTAATGAGTTTAAAGAATATTTAAATACACTGCAAAAGTTAAGTTATTAGTCACTTTTTAAAAAAATCTATAATATATAATTTATATATATAATTTATAGATCTATAAAAAATTGTATTTTTTTTTATCCAAAAAAATATTGTTTTGCTATGTCAACTTTACCAAAAAAAGCAAAAGTCGTAATTATAGGTGGTGGGATTCATGGCTTAAGTACAGCATGGAAACTTTCTGAAACTTATAAAAACGAAAATGACATAGTTGTTCTAGAAAAAAAAGATATCGCAGCAGGTGCAAGTGGAATTGCTTGTGGTGTTGTTAGAAATAATTATTTTCAGCCCGCTATGAGAGAATTAATGGCTCACTCAGTATCGGTTTGGGAAAGTGATCCCAAAGCATTTAAATATAACTCTGTCGGTTATTTGCAAATTTCACCGGAAGTTATGCACGAAGATGTTGCTTCAATAGCTAAACAACAAAAAGCAATAGGATATGATTCAGAATTTATAGAAGGTGAAGCAGACTGCATGAAGTATATGAAAAATATGTTTGGTGACTGGCAAGCTCAAGGGATAACTTCAGTTCTTCATGAAAAAAAAGGTGGTTATGCATTTAATAAAGATTCTATAAAAGCGCTTGAAGAAAAATCAACATCAAATGGGGTCAAGGTTGTTAAAGGGGTAACTGTTACAGGTTTTAAAAGAGGTAGTAACAGTAAAGCTGTTACAGGTGTTGAAACAGACAAAGGTATTATTGAGTGCGATCAAGTTGTTGTTGGTGCTGGTCCTTGGGTGAGAGATTTTTGGAATATGCTAGAGCTACCAAAAACTGCAAAAATTAAAGATAAAGATGGTAAATTTCATGAAACTGAAATGTGGAAATACTGGATGCTACAGGAAGGTGTAATTGGTGTTGATGAGGATTTTTTAAAAATGGATAATGGTGGTCAACCACCTGTAATTCATGTCGATTCTACGGCTCCTTTATATTCTGATAAAACAAAAAAATTAATTACTGATAAAATTTGGGGAATTTATTATAAACCTGATATCGAAGGTTTGGGAGTACAAGGTGGAACGTCACCCTACATAGTTGATAAACATTTTGATAAAGTTAATGTTGACCCCTATGGAATTGAGTCTCCTGAATTTCAAACTACAGAAGAGTTTAATGATATGTGGTGCTCAGCTTTAGCTCATTGTCAAAAAAGATTTGAAGGAAAATCTGATCTTTATAGAAAAGGCCCTTCAGGTGGACTTGGTTGCATGACCCCTGACTCATTTCCAATTTTTGATAAATTTTTAGAAAATGTTTACATGATTGCTGATGCTAACCACGGTTACAAAATGATTGGTGTTGGTGAACTTGTTGCAAAAGAAATTCTTGGAACTGAAAGTGATTTATTAAAACCGTTTAGATTCAACCGTTACGAGAAAGGTGAACTTCACCCAACTTCTAACAGTCCGTTCCCTTGGAGTTAAACTTCAAGCCTAGACACTAATAAATTTTTCAGTTACGGTTCGTTAAATAAAAATTCATTAGAGGGAGAGATAATGACAGATTTAGATAGACACGTAAGACAACCTGGTAGAGACAAATTAGTAAAGCAAGTTAGAGCTAAGATTAATGAGCTAGGTGTTGAATATATTTTTTTTCAATTTATTTCAGTAACTGGAAGAGTTGTAGGTAAAGGTATTCCTACTGATCACTGGGAAAGAACTTGCGAAAAAGGTTTTCAATTAGTTTACGGTGCTACAGCTAACTTATTTGTTGATCGTCATGGAGATTATATTGGTTATGGTCCAGAAGCAAAAGAGCTAGTTGGTATTCCTGATCCTGAAACTTTTTGCCAACTCCCTTGGGATAAAAAAGTTGCAAGAGTGTTTGTTACTTGCTTTAGAAATAGAGAAGAAAGAGAAAACCCAGGTGCACACTTAACTTCAGACTGCCGTGGAAATTTAAGAATACACGCTCAAGAATTTAAAAAGAAACACGGCTACCAATTAAGAGTTGGAACAGAGCCTGAAATGATGTGGTTAACTAAAAATGAAGATGGTTCACCAACAGGTAAAGGTTTTTCTAAACCCTACTGCTATCATATTGATCAATTCGAGTCGTTAAGACCAGTATTTATGAAAGTTTTTGAATACGCTAGAGCAATGGGCTTTGACATGATTCAAGGTGATCATGAGGATGCACCAGGACAATTAGAATTAAACTGGATGTATGATGACGTATTAAGAAATGCAGATAGACTTTCAACTTATAGACAAATTTGTGCTCAAGTTGCAAGAGAGTTTAATTTGATAGCTTGCTTTATGACAAAACCTTTTATGGGAGTGTCAGCAAGTGGTTGTCATACTAATATGTCTTTGTGGAAAGGTGGAAAAGATAAAGTTAATAAATTATCCCACAAATCAATACCAGCGATGGATGAAGTTTTCACTTATGTTGAAGGTGGAACTAATTACTTTATGCCTGATACTAAAGATATTCAGTTACCAGGTAAGGTTGGATTAAAAGCAATTGGTGGAGTAATGAAACATTTAGGTGCATTAACTGCAATTGGATCATCAACTGTAAACTCTTATAGAAGATTATGGGATACAGGTTTTTGGGCTCCTGTTTATGCTGATTGGGGATTTCAAAACAGAACATGTGGATTAAGAGTTTCTGCACCAGGAAGATTTGAATATCGTTCAGTTGACTCAATGCATAATCCTTACTTGATGGGTTCAGGATTATTGAAATGTTTTGATGATGGGATAACAAATAATATTGATCCAGGAAAACCAGAATCTAGAAGTATGTACGATGCTCAGGCAGCTGGTAAAGAAGTTAAAAAATTACCTTTAAGTCTAGGTGAAGCTTTAGATCGTCTGGCAGAAGATGAAGTGATCAAAGCAGCTATGCCAGATGAAATGTATAAAGTTTTCCATTGGTATAAAAATGATGAATGGGAAAGATTTTTAGGGGCAACAACTCAGTGGGACTTAGATACTTATCTAGATTGTCTACCGTAATCTTTAATAAAATAGGGGAAATATATGTGTGGAATAGCAGGATTAATACATAGAGGAAAATCATCCAATGTAGGAAGTGAGCTACAAGGAATGCTTCAAGCTTTAAAACATAGAGGAGAAGATTCTACAGGTTATGCTTTGTATGGAGATACTGATGGTAAAAATTTTATCATGCGTTTTAAAGTTGGAGAAAATGTTGGTGAAGGAAGTTCATCCATAATGGAAGATGTTTCTGTTTATGACAAAAGAAAGAAAATTGTTGATCAATATTTATCTGAACTAGGTGCTAAAATAGTAAAAGAGGAAAGAATTTTACCCTACTCTTTGAGATATGAGCTTGATTATGATGTAAAAGATCTACTAGAATTTTCACAAAAGATTGAAAGTATTCCAGGTGTTGAAATTTTATCTATGGGAAAATCCTTAGAGGTAATTAAAGATTTAGGAAATGCTCAAATGGTTCTTGATAGGTATGATTTAGGTAAAGTAGTTGGAACTCATGCAATTGGCCATGCAAGAATGGCTACAGAATCTGGTGTAGATATTAAATCAGCCCACCCTTTTTGGGGTTATCCTTTCAGTGATGTATCAGTAGTTCATAACGGTCAGTTAACTAACTATTGGAACAATAGAAGAATGCTTGAAAATAAAGGCATGAGATTTATGTCTGAGTGCGATTCAGAATTAATAGCGGTTTATATTGCTCAAAAAATGAAAGAAGGAGCAAGCCTTGAAGAGGGCATGAAAGCTTCATTAACAGGTCTTGATGGAGTGTTTACATATTTTGTTGCAACTAAAGATTCTTTAGGAATGGCAAAAGATACTATGGCTGCAAAACCTTTGGTTCTTTATGAGTCAGATGATTTAGTGGCAATGGGCTCAGAAGAAATAGCAATCAGATCAGTTCTACCACAAGAGATAGATACATATGATCCATTTGATGGAGAGGTAAAAGTATGGCAAATTTAAAGAATACAGAGAAAAAAACTAAAGCCCAGTCAATGGGTATGCACTCAGAAGTTTTAACAGGAAGAACTCAACAAAAGTTTTTTAATCCTGATGAAGGTGAAAACCTTTATTATTTTGGAACTTACGATGTAGATTTTAATAAAAGAACAGAGCTAGATGTTAAAGATATGACAGCTCCAGAAGCTAATAAAGAAATTGATAACTTAATGAGCCAAGGATTTGGCACAATTGTTATTAAAAACCCTCAAGGTAAACATAGTTTAGGGGTTGGTATTTTAAATAAATTAAATTTAATTTTTGAGGGAAGTTTAGGTTATTTTGGTATGGGTTCATGTGATGGACCTACTGTTAGAATTAATGGTAGAGTTGGTTGGTCTTGTGCAGAAAACTTAATGGCAGGAAAAGTTGTTATAGAGAAAAATGCAGGGTCTTGCTTTGGTGCCGCTATAAGAGGTGGTGATTTAATTTGCAAAGGAAGTGTTGGTGCAAGAACTGGAATTGACATGAAGGGTGGAACTATCATTGTTGGTGGTGATGCTGGAGCGTTCACTGGTTTTATGATGCAAAGAGGAAGAATAATTATTCTTGGTGATGTTGGAATAAACTTAGGTGACTCTATGTATGATGGCACAATCTTTATTGGTGGAAAAATAGGATCATTTGGAAGTGATGCTGTGCCTGCTGATCTAACTGCTAGTGATCAAGATTGGTTAAAACGAAAATTAAAAGTTGCAGAAATTGGTGAAAAATTTGATGTTAGTAAAATGACTAAAATTGTAGCTGGTAAAAAACTTTGGAACTATGACAATCTAGAACCTCATGAAAAGAAAGGAGCTATCTAATGGCTAAAAAGAAAACAAAAAAAAATGAAAAAAAATTAAAAAAAGCTAAAGGTAGTGTTGGTGGAAAAGCTGATGTTCATGCACATGAAGATGGTAAAAGAAATAAAAGTCTATTAGGTCACAATGCTATTTTTACTCCTGAAGTTATAGACGATATTCACATCAAAGCTCAACTTGGAAGATACAGAATGCGTGGAATGGCATTAATGAAAAAAATTCCAACATTTGATGATTTAGTATTCCTACCAGGAACTCTTACTAGATTTGTAATTGAAGGTTATAGAGAAAAATGTGAAACAAAAACTATTATCGGTCCTAATTGTGAGAACCCGATTGAACTAGATATACCAGTATATATTACAGGTATGAGTTTTGGTGCGCTTTCTTATGAAGCTAAAACTGCTTTAGCAAGAGGAGCAACAATGGCTGGAAGTGCTACTTGTTCAGGAGAGGGTGGAATGATTCCAGATGAAAGAAGATATTCTGAAAAATGGTACTATCAATGTATTCAATCAAGATACGGGTTTAACCCTCACCACGCTCAACTTGCTGATGCAATAGAAGTGTTTATTGGTCAAGGACAAAAAGTTGGAATGGGTGGACATTTAATGGGTCAAAAAGTTACTGATCAAGTTGCAGAAATGAGATCTTTACCATCTGGTATTGATCAAAGATCTCCAGCAAGACACCCCGACTGGCTAGGTCCAGATGATTTAGCTTTAAAAGTTGAAGAATTAAGACAACTTACAAAAAACAAAGTACCAATTCAGTTAAAACTAGGTGCATCAAAAGTTTATGATGATGTTCGTATGGCTGCAAAATGTAATCCTGACTCAATCTTTTTAGATGGTATGGAAGGTTCAACTGGAGCTGGTCCACATATAGCTGCTGCAAATACTGGTATCCCAGGAATTGCTGCAATCAGAGAAGCAAGAAGAGCTATTGATGATGTGGGTAAAACTGGACAGGTAACTTTAATTTATGCAGGTGGTATTAGAGATGGTGCTGATATGGCGAAGGCTTTAGCCTTAGGTGCTGATGCAATAGCAATTGGAACTGGTGCTTTAATAGCCTTAAACTGCAATAAAGATATTCCAGAAGCAAACTTTGAAAAAGAGATGGGTGTTAAGGCTGGTGACTGTTATCACTGCCACACTGGTCGTTGTCCAGTTGGTGTTGCAACCCAAGATCCTAAATTAAGAGCTAGATTAAATCCTGATGATGCTGCTTTAAGAGTTTATAATTACTTGCATGCAATGACATTAGAGGCTCAACTTTTAGCAAGAGCTTGTGGTAAAACTAATATTCACTCATTAGAACCAGAGGATTTAGCTGCACTAACAATGGAAGCTTCTGCACTAGCAAAAGTTCCTTTAACAGGAACCAACTTCACTGTTGGTGTTGATAACTATCACAAAATATAAGAGGTAAATATGGTTAAGAAAAAAACGAAAATAAAAGTAAAAAAAGAAAATCTAGGTGGAAAGTCTAAAGAAACTGCTAGAGAAAAAATGATTGGGCAACATATTGGTTATAGATATGATGTTAACTTACTCCCTGATTATAAAAAAATCACTCCATTCTTAAAAAAGTATATTGAAGCAATGGGATGGGATGATCTTAATTGGCTAGAAGATATACACATGGGTTATGAAGAAGATAGACCTGCTGTATTTTGTAGAAATGCAAATGGCTGGGTTACAATTCCAAAATCAATCAAATTGCCAAACAACCAACAAGACAGAGATATGATCGCAAGAGAGCTTTTAGTTAAGTTTCAAATGTCTAAAAAACACCCTCTTGTTGATTTGAAAAAAGCTTACCTTAAGTTTTAGTACCTCAATCAAAGGTTGATTATTTTTCAAAACTTGTAGTTATTACTTGCTTATTTAAGCAATGTATAGTTTGTCACGTCTCTATAAATTTTATAGTCTTTCTTAAAACTAATAGGAGAGAGATTATGGATGATCAATTAGGCGCTCTTACAGTTATATTTACAGAATTTTACTACTGGGTAACAGTGGTATTAATGTTCCTGATTCACGTCGGGTTTTGTATGTATGAAGTTGGAGCCTCACGATACAAGCATCACCAACATACTTTAATGAAAAATACCATGGTAATACCACTAGTAACGGTAACCTGGTTTTTCTTTGGTTGGTGGATTTACTGGGCATTCCCAACAGGACCGGGAATAGCACCTTCAATAATGAATGAGAGTTCAGCATTAATTACTGATGAAAGTACTTTTAGTGCGAAATGGTATGTGGCAAATACTGAATTTATGGCTGTCAACTTAGGTGACCGTATAAGTGGAGTATTCTGGGCTGCATTCTTACTATTTTCATGGACAGCTGCTTCAATTGTTTCTGGAGCAATCATTGAAAGAATTACAACTTTTGCATTTGGTATTTTAGCAATTGCAATTGGTTCGTGTTTCTGGGTAATTGATGCTGCTTGGGGATGGCACTTTGATGGATGGATGCTTAAAATTTTAGGGTATCATGACGCTTATGCATCAGGAGTAATTCACGCAATTGCGGGTGGATTTGCTTTAGGTGTTCTAATCGTACTAGGACCTAGAATTGGAAAATTCTCATCAAGTGGTGAACCAAGAAATATAGGACCAAGAAATCCATGGCTAGTTACAGTTGGATTATTTTTAATCTATACTGGTTTCTGGGGATTTTATGCGGCATGTAATATACCAATATTTGATCTTGGACCTGAGTATGGAATGGAAGGTGTCACATACTGGACAGCAACAAACATATATGTAACCCCAACCACACTGAGTGGAATAACCTATAACTTCTTGATGTCACTATCAGGTGGATTATTGGCTGGATACGTGGTCGCTAAAGGTGATCCATTCTGGACTTACTCAAGTGGACTGGCTGGTATCATCTGTGCATCTGCAGGTAATGATTTGTATCACCCGATACAAGCAATGCTTATTGGTGCAATCGGTGTAGTTATTTCATATAAAATGCATTACTGGGTTGAACGTAAGTTCAAAATTGATGATGCAGTTGGTGCAGTAGCAGTGCATGGTTATGCAGGGTTTGTTGGTCTTGTAATTTGTGGATTTGTTTTAAATGGCTATCCTTCATCTGGATACAGTGTTGGAGCTATGTGGGACGGATCAACTTATGCATCAATCAATCCACTGGGACAATTCCTTGGAGCAATTATAATGTTCGGAGTTCTTGGAATGTTACCAGGTTATGTTTTAGCTAGAATACTAAGCGCATTTGGCAAATTAAGAATACCACGTGAAGTTGAAATAGCTGGACTAGACTATGAAATAATGGAGGACGATAGAGAAGCTGAAAAAGCGGTCGCCTCTGCAACTAGGTAAAGGAGAAAAATATGGCTACAGTTACAAACTGGATAGATCATTTAAGTGCAGAAGAGGTTGTCGGAGCCATTTATCCGGGAGCTGGATCCACTGAAACTTTGCTAGTTATTCTTGGTGTAGTTTTTTGGATTGGGTGGCATGTCATCACAGCTAAATCTGAGAGTGAAAAACTCTCAAGATTAGCTAAGAAAAGACATGGTGCAAATGATCATAAAAGCAATATTACCGACTGGTAATATTAAATAAACTTTGGGCGCTGCTTAATTGTGGCGCCCTTTTTTTTATAAAAATTCTATATGAATGAGAATAATCAAGAAAATCAAAGACCAAGTAAGATGAGAGGTGTTGTTTTTCCAAAAGCAAAGTACGGAGTAATAGCAGCTATCATCATCATTGTAGTGGGAAATATTTTCTACTATAAGGAATTCTTACTATCTTTAATAAAATAAACTTAAAAATTTATGTGTGGAATTGTAGGGATTTATCTTAAAACAAAGAAATACGAAAAAGATCTTGGTAAATTTTTATCTGGAATGCTTGATGGTATGGCGACTAGAGGCCCTGATAGTGCTGGATTTGCAATATATACAAAGCAAAATAAAAATAAATTTAAATACTCTATTTGTTTAAATCAATTAACAGATAAAGAATTTAAAAAAAAAATATCTAAATTTTTAAAAAAAATAACACTTAAAACTTTTTCGGATCATGTAATTCTTGAAACAGAGGAAAAACCCAAAAAGGTATTAGAAATCCTAGATACTAAATTAAAAGAAGTTTCTTTGGTGGGCTATGGTAAAAGTATTAATATTTTTAAACAAACAGGAAACCCTAAAGATGTCGTTAGAAAATTTAAATTATCTTCTTTTTCAGGAACTCATGCAATAGGCCATACTAGAATGGCAACAGAGAGTGCAATTACAACTCAAGGTTCTCACCCCTACTCTACATCAGAAGATGAGTGCTTGGTTCATAATGGATCTCTTTCAAATCATAACAACGTACGAAGGTCTTTAAAAAAAGAAGGTCAGAAATTTAATTCAGAAAATGATACTGAGGTTGCGGCTGGTTACATCTCTAATCAAATTTCAAAAGGAGAAAATCTAGAAGAAACCCTAAAAAATAGCCTAAAAGATTTAGATGGTTTCTACACCTTTATAGCTGGTACTAAAGATGGTTTTGCATTGTTGAGAGATGAAATAGCTTGCAAGCCAGCAGTTGTTGCAGAAACAAAAGATTATGTAGCGGTTGCTTCAGAATTTCAATGTATGGCGCACTTGCCAAATGTAAACACAGCTAAAATTTTTGAACCAAAACCTGGTATTGTTTATCACTGGTAAATTATGAATTTAGATCTAAATAAAAAAAAACTAAGAGAAATTAATCAACTACTACAAAACGTTGGTAGAGAAAAAAATAACAGAAGTTTCCAAATTTTAAATCCCCAAGGTCAACACGCTATTTGTGCAGGTTTAAAAGATGATATTGAAGTTTCAATAAAAGGACACACTGGCTATTATTGTGCTGGGATGAATAAAAATGCTTCTATTACCGTACACGGAAATGTTGGAACGGGTGTAGCTGAAAACATGATGTCTGGTAAAGTAATTATCAAAGGTAATGCTTCGCAGTCTGCTGGAGCAACTGGTCATGGCGGTTCTTTAATTATTGAAGGAGACGCTAGCTCAAGATGTGGCATATCAATGAAGGGGATTAACATTATAGTAAAGGGGTCTGTTGGTCATATGTCAGCATTTATGGCACAAAAAGGTAATTTAATTATTTTGGGAGACGCTGATGCTGATTTAGGAGACTCAATTTATGAGGCAAAAATATTTGTTAAAGGTAAGGTTAAAAGTTTAGGTTCTGATTGTATAGAAAAACAAATGGATGATAAAAATATAAAGGAATTAAATAAAATTTTTAAAGATTTGAATATATCTGAAGATGCAAAAAAATTTAAAAGATATGGATCTGCAAGAAATTTATATAATTTTAAAATTGATAATGTGAGCTCATATTAGTTATGAAAAAAGATTTAAAAGAATTTAAAACGTTTCCATCTTCAACAATTAAAGAAATTCAAAGAGCTGCTAAGGAAGGAATTTACCAAATTAGAGGATTGGGTGCTAAAAGAAAAGTTCCAGACTTTGATGACTTGGTATTTTTAGGAGCTTCCATGTCTAGATATCCATTAGAAGGTTATAGAGAGAAATGTAATACCTCTGTAATACTTGGAGACCGTTTTGCAAAAAATCCTATTAAATTAGATATACCAATTACTATTGCTGGAATGAGTTTTGGAGCTTTAGGTGCCAATGCAAAGGAAGCTTTGGGCAGAGGTGCTTCTGCTATGGGAACTTCGACAACCACTGGAGATGGAGGCATGACAAAAGAAGAAAGAGGATCCTCTAAATATCTAGTATATCAATTATTACCTTCTCGATACGGCATGAATCCAGATGATCTAAGAAAAGCTGATGCTATAGAAATAGTTGTAGGACAAGGTGCAAAGCCTGGCGGTGGTGGAATGCTTCTTGGACAAAAAATTAATAAAAGAGTTGCGAGTATGAGAACTTTGCCTGAAGGTATAGATCAAAGAAGTGCTTGCCGACACCCTGATTGGACTGGACCTGATGATTTGGAAATAAAAATTCAGGAGTTAAGAGAAATTACCAATTGGGAAAAGCCAATTTATATAAAAGTTGGAGCAGCAAGACCTTACTACGATACAACTTTAGCAATAAAAGCTGGTGCTGATGTTGTTGTATTAGATGGAATGCAAGGCGGAACCGCCGCAACACAAGATGTTTTTATAGAACATGTGGGTATACCAACACTTGGTGCGTTAAGAGAATCTGTAGATGCTTTAAAAGAATTAAAAATGCATAGAAAAGTTCAATTAATTGTTTCTGGTGGAATTAGAACTGGTGCTGATGTTGCAAAAGCAATTGCAATGGGGGCAGATGCTGTATCAATAGGATCTGCAGCTATGATGGCATTAAATTGTAATGCTGATCTATATAGAAAAGATTATGAAAAACTTGGAACAGAACCTGGTTATTGTCATCACTGTCATACAGGAAAATGTCCTGTTGGTGTTGCTACACAAGATCCTATACTAGAAAAAAGACTTAATCCTATAGAGGGTGGAAAAAGATTAAAAAATTATTTATCCACATTAACCCTAGAGTTGCAAACATTGGCAAGAGCAAATGGAAAATCAGATGTAAGAAATTTAGAACCTGAAGATTTAGCAGCTTTAACAGTAGAAGCTGCAGCAATGGCAAGAGTTCCGCTGGCTGGAACAGATTGGATACCAGGACTAAAAAATAAAAAATAGTATTGTGAAGACTAATTAACAGTTGTAAATTAAGAAATAAAATATGCCTATTAATTTATCTAAAATTGCTAAAGCTAAAAAAATAAAATATTTTTTGATTAGTTTTGTAGATTTTTTTGGTGTCTTGAGATCAAAATTAGTACCAGCACAAGCGATTGCAGACATGCAAAAGAATGGGGCGGGTTTTGCGGGTTTTGCAACTTGGCTAGATATGTCTCCTGCAGATGGGGATATGTTTGCTCTACCAGATCCTAAAAGTTTAATTCAATTGCCTTGGAACAAAGAAATTGGCTGGTTAGCTTCTGATTTATATATGTATGGTAAACCAGTTAAGGCTTCACCTAGAGTAATGCTCAAAGAGCAAATTAATAAATTACATAAAAAAGATTTAGTCATGAAGTCAGGTGTAGAGTGTGAATATTTTTTGATCTCAGAAGATGGGAGTAAAATTGCTGATGCAAGAGACACTCAATCAAAACCTTGTTACGATCAGTCTGCTTTAATGAGGAGATATGATTTAATCAAAGAAATATGCGATAGCATGATTACTATGGGTTGGAACCCATACCAAAATGATCATGAGGACGCTAATGGCCAGTTTGAAATGAATTGGGATTATACAGATTGTTTAACTACAGCTGATAGACATGTATTCTTTAAATATATGGTGAAATCATTAGCTGAAAAACATGGTTTGAGAGCAACATTTATGCCAAAACCTTTTAGCAATCTAACAGGAAATGGCTGTCATGCTCACATCTCTTTATGGAATGGAAAAATTAATAAATTTCTAGATAATGGAGACAAATTAGGTTTGAGCAAATTAGCATATAATTTTCTAGGTGGAATTATGAAACTTACTCAGCCTTTGACAGCATTTTTTAATCCGACAATTAATAGTTATAGAAGAATAAATGCACCACCAACAAAATCGGGAGCTACATGGTCACCTAGTAGTATTTCTTATACAGGAAATAATAGAACTCATATGATAAGAATTCCAGATAAAGGTAGATTTGAACTAAGGTTAATGGACGGAGCAGTAAATCCTTATTTGCTTCAAGCTGGAGTAATAGCCGCTGGTTTGCATGGAATAAATAATAAAATAGATCCTGGTGAACCTTTATCTTGTAATATGTATACTGATCATAAAAATTACCCTAATCTAAAAAAATTACCTGACATAATTGAAGATGCATTAGATCAACTAGAAAATAGTAAAGAAATTAAGGAAGCATTTGGTGGTGATACTATTAAAAGCTATCTAAAGTTAAAAAGGTCTGAAATTAATGATTTTAATCAAGAAGAAAAATTTGATAAAAAAAGCTCGGTAACTCACTGGGAAAAAAATAGCACTCTTGATTGTTAATAAATGAAATCAATCATGCAGAAAGACCTTTGGTCTATTACATCATTTTTAGAGAATAAAAATTATAAATTTAATAAAGAAAATATACTTACGCAACTTCCAGAAAAATTTATAGAAGAAGCAATTAAGGCTATATCTAGTTGGGATAATTATGCCCCCACTCCATTGGTTAAATTAAATAAACTAAATGATGAATTAAAATTTAAAAATATTTACTACAAAGATGAGGATAAACGGTTTGATCTAAAATCTTTTAAAGCTTTAGGTGGAGCTTTTGCTGTCTACAAGATTGCCAGTGAAAAAGAGAATATAACTGTATCAACAGCAACAGCTGGAAATCATGGTCGATCTGTAGCCTGGGGAGCTCAAAGACTTGGATTAAAATGTAAAATATTTATAAGTGAATTTGTTAGTGAATCTAGAGCTGAAGCAATGCGTAAATTGGATGCTGAAGTGATTAGAGTTAAAGGTAATTATGACAATTCATTAAAAGAATGCATAAAACAATCTAAAGAAAATAATTGGGAAATTGTACAAGATGTGTCTTGGGAAGGTTACAAGGAAGTACCAAAATTAATTATGGCTGGATACACTATAATGATTAAAGAAATTTTAGATGAAGTAAAATCTAATTCAATATCACACGTATTTCTTCAAGCTGGAGTTGGTGGGATGGCTGCAGCAATGATTGCTGGCTTTGCAAAATTATCACAAAATATTCCGAAATTTATTATTGTTGAACCAGAAAATGCAGACTGTGTATTTCAAAGTATTAAGAATAATAAACCCACAAGTGTTGATATTAAAAAGGAAACAGTAATGGGTGGAATGTCTTGTGGTGATGTATCAAGTATTGCCTGGGAAATTTTAAAAAATTCTTCAAATTATTGTTTAACTATATCTGATGAAGCAATCTCAACTACTGTAGCATTGCTAGCAGAAAAGCGTTTATCCGATGAAAAAATAATAGCTGGTGAATGTGCGGTCCCAGGTATAATCGCGTTAATAAGCTCATTTAACAATAAAGAATACTTAGATAAGCTAGAGTTAAATGAACAATCAAATGTACTTTTATTTGGTTGTGAAGGTTTAACTGATAGTGCAATGTATCAAAAACTACTAAGTGATGGATTGCAAAAAATCTGAGTAAATATGACAAAAAAAGCCATTGTTTGGATTAGAGAAGATTTTAGAATTGAATATAACGAAGCCTTAGCGACAGCAACTCAAAATCATGAGTATGTAAGTGCCCTTTATATATATAACCCAAAAAACTTTGATAAAAAAAGAGAGGCTCAAAAATGGTGGCTATCTAAATCATTAGAAAATTTAAGTATAGATCTAAAGAAATTAAATATCACATTGGAAGTTCAGTTAGGTGATGAACTAGAAGTATTATCAATTTTAAAAAAGAAAGATGATGTTACTGTCTATTGGAGTAAAGTTTATGAGCCAGATGTAATTAATAAAGGTAAAAAGATAAGAGATCTATTTATTAAAAATGAGATTCAATATAAATATTTTAAAGGAAACATTCTTGTAGAATTTCAAGAAATGACTAAAGACGATGGCACTCCCTATAAAGTATTCACTCCATTTTGGAAAAAAACTGAACAGCATTATATTTCAAAAGCACCTTCAAAATTAATACAAGTTAAATCAAAAACTAAAAAGATAAACATATTTAAAAATTCAATTTCTATAAAAGAAATTTTACCTAAAAAAAATTGGTATAAAAAATTTGAGAAATACTGGAACCCATCAGAAAAAGAAGCTAAAAAATATTTACAAGAATTAATAAATAATAAAATTGAGGACTATGGTGATGCACGAGATGTTCCAGGTGTTAATGGAACCTCCAAGTTATCTCCTTTCTTAAAATTTGGTCAAATACATGTAGAAACAATTTGGAAGAAATGCCAAGACATTAAAATTAAAAAAATTGGATATAGAAAGTATATTAATGAATTAGGATGGAGAGAATTTTCTCATAGTTTAATTAATTACTTTCCACAAATGTTAAAAGGCAATCTTAGAAAAGATTTTGACAATTTTCCTTGGGTTAAAAATGATAAATTTCTTAAAGCTTGGAAAGCAGGCATGACAGGATACCCTATTGTAGATGCTGGAATGAGAGAACTATACGAAACAGGATGGATGCACAATAGAGTTCGAATGATTGTTGCTTCTTTTCTTGTTAAGCATTTAAGAATTCATTGGATGGAGGGTGAAAAACATTTTAAAAATTGTTTAGTTGATTATAATGAAGCTAGTAACGTTGCTCAATGGCAATGGGTTGCAGGATGTGGTGCAGATGCAGCTCCATACTTTAGAATCTTCAATCCTATTCTCCAGGGTGAAAAATTTGACAAAGATGGGATTTATACAAAAAAGTGGGTTCCTGAACTTAAAAACATGCCTAATAAATTTTTATACAAGCCATGGGAACTTGAAACCAAATTCCAAGAACAGATTAAAGTAATTGTTGGTATCAACTATCCAAAACCAATTGTAGATCACGTTGAAGCAAGAAATGCTGCTCTAGATGCTTTTAAAACAATTAAAAAAAACTAATCTCCTAAATAATGAAGAATAATCAATCTTTTTTGCTTCTCAATTCTGTGCTCAAAAAGATATAAACCCTGCCAGGTACCAAGTAATAACTCATTGCTTTTAACGCTTAAAGAGATTTGATTATTAGTTAACGCAGATTTTATATGTGCAGGCATGTCATCTTTTCCCTCAGCTGTATGGATGTAAAGGGAATTGTCCATAGGTACGAGCTTATTAAAAAAATTTACTAAATCACTTTGAACATCTGGATCAGCATTCTCTTGAATTATTAAAGAAGCACTGGTGTGTTGAATGCTTATATTGATAATTCCATTATTAAATTCATTATCCTTGATCCATTTGTTAGTTTGACTTGTAAATTCATAGAGACTCTGGCCATTAGTACTCAATTCTAAGTTAAAAAACTCTTGTCTCATAACTTTGTATACTTAATAGATGTTAATTCATACAACCTACTAATAGTTCTTTTAAATATTTTTTTTAAATCTTCAGAAGAGCTTAATAAATCTAATTGTAATTGAGAAGTTATCATAAGTGGTATATTTTTTTCATAAAGAATATCAATTAAAGTAATAAATCTTTGTTGTTGATTAGAATTATCACTATTAAAAATTGGAATATTTTCTATAACAATAAAATTGCATACTTCAGTTATTTTAATGTAATCTTCAGCTCCAATATTTTTAGAACATAACTCTTTAAAATCAAAACGTGCTATTCCATTAAAGTAATTCTTAATAGTAAGCTTTCTACCTTTAATACTTAAGATCATTTCTTGATTAGTAAGATTTTTTGTTATTTTTCTAAAAAATTTATTAAGTTTAAAATTAGTTGATTCATTTAATGGATAAAAATATCTTTCATTTCTGTTTTTTACAGACTTCCTATAATCATCTTGGATAATTAATTGTGTCTCATAAGATCTTTCCTTCATTATTTTAATAAAGGGAAGAAATTGATCTCTTTGTAATCCATCTTTGTAAAGATCATTTATTTTAGTATTTGATGAAAATAAAACTTTAATATTCTCATCAAATATTTTTTTGAATAAGCTACCTAAAATCATAGCATCTACAATATTTGTAACCTGAAACTCATCAAAATAAATTAATTTAGATTTATTTTTTAGTTTTTGAACAAATTTATCTATAATATTTTCTTGTTTATTTTCTTTGTTTTTAAATACAAAGTCATGAAAACTAATCATAAACTCGTTAAAGTGAAATCTTTGTTTAGTTTTATCAAATTTATTATAAAAAAAATTTAGTATCATGGTTTTACCCACACCCACATCCCCTTGTAAATAAAACCCTGTTTTATAATTTTGTTTAGTAAATATTTTTTTTAGAAGTGATTTATTAAAGTTTTGATTATAGAATAAATTCAGCTCATCGATTGAGCCTAATTGATTGGGATTAATTTCTAAATTGTTAATTTTACAATAACTAAGAAATAATTTATTTAAATTCATTTGTTGTTTTAAAATCTATACCATATTCTGATCTAGGCCCTTTTCTTAATCCAA
This sequence comes from Candidatus Pelagibacter sp. PS_23, assembly GCF_059417905.1. NCBI lineage: Bacteria > Pseudomonadati > Pseudomonadota > Alphaproteobacteria > Candidatus Pelagibacterales > Candidatus Pelagibacteraceae > Candidatus Pelagibacter > Candidatus Pelagibacter sp. PS_23. The sequence continues at coordinate 836,204 of NZ_CM182071.1, forward strand.
AAGGACCAGATAAAAATAATGTAAGAGGTCTTGTTCCTGGTTTAAGATCAACTCTGTGTAAATTATTTGCTGATCTAAAACCAATATATCCAGGCGGTCTCCAAAATCTTCCATTTTTTAACGTTTCCCAATACCCCCCTCTTAATATAACAGTTATGTAAGGAAATGTGTGATTATGAACCCCTTCCCCATGATCGTCTGCTAACATTTCATGTAATAAAATATTAAATGGAAACCATTTAGGCCTATGTCTTAATAAAACATAATATCTATTCATCCAGGGTTTAGCTTCATTAAATTTGGGGTGGGAAGGTCCACGATCTAAAACAACTTTTTTTCTTCCTAATTTATCGAGTAACTTAAGAAACATTACTAATTAAATTTGATAATAGAACCGTTGCTTATTAAAAAAAGATTATTTTCATTTATAAATGGCTGCAAAATTTTACTTCCTGAAACTTTTACTACATTCAAGATGTTACCTTCATTACTATTTACAATAATTAATTTTCCGTCACTATTAGTTAAATATATTTTATTCAAAGCTACGATAAAACCAGTAGGTTTTATTTGGTTTCTTTTTTTATCTTTATAGTTTTTATATAAATCGTTAATTCTTATTATATTCCCTGATTTTTTGTCAATAATATATAAATATCCTTTTTCAGATATGGTTATTATAAGTTTGCCAATAACAACAGGTTTAAGATCTGAGCTGATCTCAGTTTTCCAATTAATTAATCCTGTAGCACTATCAATAGAATAAAATTCATTTTTATTATTAGAGAAAAATATTGTGTTTTCATTGATAACTAATTCTGAATTAGATAATTGAAATGCATTTTGACTAATATTATTATTTTGTGTGGGTAGTTGCCACACCAGTTGACCAGATTTTATATCTACCGCTGTGATGTCTCCAATTGAATTATTAAAATAAATATTTTTATCATCGAGCGCAATTGATATTTGGGTATTTGATTTTGTTAAAGACTCTTCAGTTTTTAAATTCCATATTTCTGATCCATCTTTTATTGATATTGATCTTAGAATATTTTTATAATCGACCACATAAAAAACATCATTTTTTATTTTAATGTTAGAGTTAAAAGGAACTATGTTTGTTTTTGTCCATAATAGCTCTCCTGTATCAATATTAATTGCATAATATTTTGCCACATCATCTGTTACAATTAATATATTGTTTTTTAATGCAAAATTTAGTCTTGGCCTAATTTTTTTTTCACTTTTATTATAAAAATTATTTTTCCATAAAGTTTTTTGGTTTTCATCGTAAAGAGTTATTTCTCCTTTGTTGTCATAAAAAACTAAATTATTATTATAAAATAAAGGGCTGGGACTTATAAAATCAAAATCATTAAATTTAGAAAAGTTATATTTTCCAATTTTTTCTAAGACCCCTTCATAAGTTAGTTCGCCAGTATCATTTTGATCATTCAAGCTGTTTTGATTTAGCTTGCCATTTGATATTTTAACATAAAGATTTGAATTAAATTCTTCTTCAGGTCTTATTTGTTTGGTTAAAATAGTTTTGTTATTTTCAATTTGCTGTTGATTTTTGTCATCTTTATTCCAAAAACCTGCTTTTTTACTAGTTGAGCAGTTGTTTAAAATTAAGAGGATTAGGACTGATAATAGTACTTTATTCACCAAGGTCTCTGTTTAGTCTCTTTTGTGACTCAGTTTTAATTGTGCCGTTAGCATTAGGTAAAATTATAATTTGGTTAAAAAATTCTTTAGCTTTTTGTTTTTCATCTTTTGAATAAAAAAATTCTGCAAGTAAGTATAATGCATGGGACTTCCAGATACTTTCAGAATTAATTACTGGATTAAGTATTTTCAATAATTCATTTTCGCTAACAAAGTCTGAATTAAATAATGCTTTTTTATATATAATCAAATTCTTAATTTCATTATCAAGTTTTGTATTTTCAATTAACTCATTAAATAATATATTTATCTCATCATTGTTCTCTAATAAATTATTGTCTAGTAGATGGTATAAAGCTAATGGAGAATAAGTTGCATCATTACTTTTTACAACATTAACCATTTCATCAATTGTTTTTTGTTTATTTTCAGGATTAAGATCTATTAATGCTAAGTTGTATTGATTAGCTAATTTAATTTTATTTTTTTCTCTAGAATTTTCAAATGATAGATAGCCAATTATAATTAGTAATATTATTGAAATAATTATTATAAGTTTTTTTTTATTATCTATAAAAAAATTCTTTATTCTCTCATTTCTTGCGTTTGTATCTATGATTGTAATTTCTTCGTCCATTTCTATATCATATTCCTTAATACATACTGAAGTATTCCACCATTTTTATAATACTCTAATTCGTTTTTAGTGTCTATTCTACATAGCGTTTTGATCTTTTTAATGTCTCCCGAGGCATATTTTATTTCAACTTGAACATGATCTGATGCATTTATACCCTCTTCAATTTGAAGAACTGTTATCAACTCTGAACCAATTAATTTTAAGTTTACTCTATCGTGTCCTTCGGTAAATTGTAGAGGTAAAACACCCATTCCAATTAAATTAGATCTATGAATTCTTTCAAAACTTTCTGCTATTACAACTTTAACACCTAATAGTTTTGTTCCTTTAGCAGCCCAATCCCTTGACGATCCTGTTCCATATTCTTTTCCACCTATAACAACAAGGTCTGTGCCTCTTTTTTTATATTCCTCAACAGCATTATAAACTGGCATTACTTTTTCTTCTGGATATAATTTTGTAAACCCACCTTCTGTTCCTGGTGCCATTTCATTTCTTATTCTAATATTTGCAAAAGTTCCTCTCATCATTACCTCATGGTTTCCTCTTCTTGATCCGTAAGAGTTATAATCTGTTGGAAGTATTTGATGTTCCATAAAATACTCACCTGTTGGGCTTTCTTTTTGAATATTTCCTGCTGGAGAAATATGATCAGTTGTAACCATATCCCCTAAAATCAAAAGTGGTCTTGCATCTTTAATAGGTTTAAAGCCCTCAGGTTGATCAGATAAATTTTCAAAAAATGGTGGTTTCTTCACATAAGTTGAACTTGAATCCCAATTGTAAATACTGGTATTTTCAGTTTTAATTTCTTGCCACTGTTTAGGGCCTTCTGAAACATTTGAATATCTTTTAACAAACATCTCTGCATTTAGAGATTCTCTTAATGTGTCTTCAATTTCCTTATTAGATGGCCAAATATCTTTTAAAAATACATCTTTACCATCTTTACTTTTTCCTAAAGGCTCTTTGTATAAATCAAATTCCATGTGACCAGCAAGTGCATAAGCTACTACAAGTGGTGGTGATGCTAAGTAATTAGCTTTTATATGTGGAGATATTCTTCCTTCAAAATTTCTATTTCCAGATAAAACTGACACAGCGTAGATGTTTTCCTTGTCTATTGCTTTAACAATTTCCTCTGGTAAAGGGCCTGAATTTCCTATGCAAGTCGTGCAACCATATCCAACCAAATTGAAACCAAGTTTATCTAAAAATACATTCAGTCCTGCTTTTGCTAAATAATCTGTAACTACTTGTGAGCCTGGTGCTAATGATGTTTTAACCCAAGGTTTGGTCTCCAAACCAAGTTCAACTGCTTTTTTTGCTAATAACCCAGCACCAATTAATACATTTGGATTTGATGTATTAGTGCATGAAGTTATAGCTGCAATTAATATTGAACCGTCTTTAATTTCATAATCTGTTCCTGATACTTTTGAAACATTGTGTTTTTTTCTATTAGTTGCATCTTCAAAAACTTTTTTAAATCCAGTAGATGCATCTGTTAATAAAACTTTGTCCTGAGGTCTTTTAGGTCCTGAAATTGTCGGAACAACTGTAGACATGTCTAATGATAAAGCATCTGTAAATTCAACTTGATCATTTGCCCACAAACCTTGTTCTTTTGCATATTTCTCAACTATGTTTACTGTATTCTCATCTCTTCCTGAAAATCTTAAATATTTTAATGTCTCTTCATCAATTGGGAAAAAGCCACATGTTGCACCATACTCTGGTGCCATATTTGCAATTGTTGCTCTATCAGCAAGAGTTAAATTCTTTAAACCTTCTCCATAAAATTCAACAAATTTTCCAACAACCCCTTTATCTCTTAACATTTTTACAACCGTTAAAACTAAATCTGTTGCAGTCGTGCCTTCTGGCATTTTATTTTTAACTTCAAATCCAATTACTTCAGGAATTAGCATAGAAATTGGCTGACCTAGCATTCCAGCTTCTGCTTCAATTCCACCAACACCCCATCCAAGAACAGATAAGCCATTAACCATAGTAGTATGACTGTCAGTACCAACTAACGTGTCAGGGAACAAATAATCCTCATCCTGAAATTTTTCAGACCAGACTACTTTCGATAAATATTCTAAATTTACTTGATGACAAATTCCAGTTCCAGGAGGAACAATTCTAAAGTTATTAAATGCTTGTTGACCCCATTTTAAGAAGGAGTATCTCTCACCGTTTCTTTTAAATTCAATATCAACATTTTTTTCAAAAGAATCTTTATTTGCTGATTTATCTACTTGAACCGAATGATCAATTACAAGATCAACTGCAGAAAGTGGATTGATTGTATTGGGATCTTTATTTTTTTCTTTAACAGCTTCTCTCATGGCTGCAAGGTCAGCAACTGCTGGTATTCCCGTATAATCCTGTAACAAAACTCTAGCTGGCCTATAAGCTATTTCAGTCAATGATTTTTTTGTTTTTAACCATTCTTTAATTGCTTCTATTTGGCTTTTAGTAACTGATAAATCATCTTCGTATCTTAATAAATTTTCTAATAAGACTTTTAGGGATTTTGGAAGTTTTGAAATTCCATCTAAACCATTTTTTTCTGCTTCTGATAATGAATAATATTTGTATTCAGTATCATTTATACTGATAGATTTTAATGAGTTATATGAATTTTTATTCCCTGGTTTCATTTAGTTTTTAGATGTAGAACCCTATTATACAAACGATAAGTAGCAATGACATAGCATAATTAAATCGTTTAATAAAATTATTATTTGTGGCAAATTTCCTTAAAAACTTACCTAAAAATGTCCATGAAGTGATACTTAAAAATGCTGTTATACTACAAACTGTAATTACCCAAATAGAGTGATTCAAATAATTTTCTCCTTGTTCTACAAAATTTGAACTCAATGTAACTCCCGCCATTACTCCTTTTGGATTTATAAACTGAAAAATAAATTTATCTAAAAACTTTACTGGATTTTCTGTTCTTCCATCTGAAGAAATTTTTGAAAATGAAATTTTATAAGCTAGATAAATTAAAAAGATTGTTCCAAGAACTCTGATAATTTCCTGAATGATTGGATAATTTTTGAAAGTTGATATTAAAACAAAATTAATTAATATAATTAAAGCTGTATAACCAAAACCAACCCCTAAGATTAATGGTAAAGTTTTTCTGATACCAAAATTAAACCCTGAGTAAGCTGCAACAGCATTATTGGGTCCTGGTGTAAAACCTAAAGATAAAGAAATTCCTATTAGCAATAATAATTCTGGATGCATAAAAAATTAAGCTATTGGAAGACCGTTTTCAGATACTTGAGATGGATGAAGTAATATGACCTTACCCTCTTTATCAATTGAACCTAAGATAAGAACTTGTGAAACAATTCCTGCAATATTTTTCTCAGGAAAGTTACAAATACCCACAACCTGTTTTCCTTTTAAATTTTCCTCATTATAATAATGGGTAATTTGAGCTGAAGACTGTTTAATTCCAATTTCTTTACCAAAATCTACTTCAATAACTAAAGAAGGTTTACGTGCTTTTTCATTTTTTTTTACAGAGATTACAGTTCCAACTCTAATATCTATTTTATCAAAGTCATCATAGGTGATTTGTTCTTTCATATATTTAATATATAATGGTTGATAAATATGAGTACAGAAAATAATTCAGAGCTATTGTATAATAATTCAGTTCAAATTTTAACTGACTTAATAGCTTTTAAAACTATTTCAGGAGAAGATAATAGCTCATTAATTGATTATTGTGATGGTATCTTAAAAAAATTAGGTGCTACCTCTTTTAGAACTTATGATGATGAAAAGAAAAGAGTGAACTTATTCGCTACTCTAAAAGCTAAAAATTCAAATAAAAAAAAACCAATTATATTATCAGGCCATACTGATGTTGTTCCAGTTTCAAAAGGCTGGAGCTCTGATCCATTTATAGCAACTATTAAAGGTGATAAATTATACGGTAGAGGTTCATGTGATATGAAAGGTTTTATTGCATGCACTTTAGCTTATGCTCCTATTTACTCTAAATCAAATTTAGATAGAGACATTCATTTCTCATTTACATTTGATGAAGAAACTGCATGTCAAGGTGCTCCTATACTAATAGAGGAATTAAAAAAAAGAGATATTAAAGATGGTATTTGTATTATTGGTGAACCAACTAATATGAAAATTATTGATGCTCATAAGGGATGTTATGAATATACAACTTATTTTAAAGGTTTAGCGGGACATAGTTCGGCACCCCATAAAGGTGTAAGCGCTGTTGAATATGCATCGAGATATGTAAATAAATTAATTGAGCTTAGAGAGAAGCTTAAAAGTAAAGCACCAAAAGACTCTATTTTTGACCCACCACACTCTACCCTTTCTATTGGTGGTGTGTTTGGTGGTATTGCTCACAATGTAATAGCAGACAAATGTCATGTTAATTGGGAAACTCGACCAGTTGTTAAAGAAGATGGGATATTTTTAAATCAAGAAATCGACAAGTATGCAAATGAGGTGTTATTACCTGAAATGAAAAAAGTTTTTCCTAATGCCTCAATTGAAAAAGATATTATTGGTGAAATAGTTGGGTTTGATAGACAAGATAAGTCAGATGCTTGTGAATTAATTTCGAGTTTAACAGGTGATAATTCTAGGCAAGTTGTTTCATTTGGAACAGAGGCTGGATTATTTCAAGAAATTGGGATTAGCACAGTGGTTTGTGGTCCAGGATCAATTGAACAAGCTCATAAAATTGATGAGTTCATTGTTTTGGATGAGCTTAAAAAATGTTTAAACTTACTTGATGGTATCAAAGCAGAATCTGTTTCAAATTAATAAATTGTTAAACAATACAAAGTAAATTATAATTTTTTATGTCTAAAAAAGATCCAAGAGATATGATTGGGTATGGTTCCAGAGATCAAAAGATTAAATGGCCTAATAATGCACGTATTGCTGTTCAAATAGTTTTGAATTATGAAGAAGGTGCTGAAAATTGTGTTCTAAATGGTGACAATAACTCAGAAATTTTCTTATCAGAAATCATTGGTGCTCAGCCTATAAAAGGTAGACATATAAATATGGAGTCTCTCTATGAGTACGGTTCAAGAGCAGGATTTTGGAGACTGCATAAACTATTTCAAGAAAAAAAAATTCCTATAACAGTTTTTGGAGTCGGTATGGCTTTAGAAAAAAATCCTGAAGTTTGTAATGCTATAATAGAAGCTAATTATGAGGTTGCATCTCATGGGTGGAGATGGATTGACTATCAAAATATTAAAAAAACAGATGAAAAAAAACATATGAAACTTGCCATTCAAGCTCATACAAAAATTTTTGGGGAAAGACCTCGTGGTTGGTATACTGGTAGATGTAGCCCCAATACTAGAGACCTGGTTATGGAAGATGGCGGTTTTTTATATGACAGTGATTCTTATAGTGACGACTTGCCATACTGGGAAACTAGAAATAAGAAAAAACAATTAATTATTCCTTATACTCTAGATAACAACGATATGCGATTTGCTACCAATCAAGGGTTTAATACAGGTGATCATTTTTTTTCTTATCTAAAAGATAGCTTTGATGTTTTATATGAGGAAGGAAAAACAAACCCTAAAATGATGTCAGTAGGATTACACTGTAGATTAATTGGAAGACCTGGAAGGGTTCAATCTTTAAAGAAATTTCTAGATTATATTCTTAAACATGAGGACGTATGGATATGTAAAAGAATTGATATAGCCAAACATTGGATTAAAAACTATTCTTAATAATGTCAAAAAAAATTATTTTTACAAATGGTCTTATCGATTTAGCTCAACCTAGATTGGGAACTAAGGTTATATTCAAAACTGATGATTTTTTTGCTTCAGCAAATAGAATTATTAGTCCTTTACCAGCAATTTTTAAAGATGGATTGTTTGATAAAAATGGTAAATGGATGGATGGATGGGAATCTAGAAGAAAAAGAACTAAAGGGCATGATTATATAATTTTAAAATTAGGAAAACCTGGTTCTATTAAAAAAGTTGATGTTGATACATCACATTTTAATGGAAATCAGCCAGCAATGATTTCTATTGAAGGAACAAGCTCAAGTTCAAATAAAATAAGTCAATTAAAGTGGGAACCATTACTTTCTAAGAAAAAAACTAAAGCCAATAGCCATCACTTCTTTACTACAAATAGTAAAAAAAAATTTACACATATAAAATTTAATATTTTTCCTGATGGTGGGGTTGCTCGATTGAGGTTATTTGGCTCAATTGCTAAATCTAATAAATTGAAAAATAAAAAAACAAATCTTGCATCACTATTAGATGGTGCCTCTGTTATTGCTTGTAACAATGAACACTTTGGTAAGGCTGAAAATATTTTAGCCCCTGGTAAAGCTAAAAATATGGGAGATGGATGGGAAACAAGGAGAAGACGTGGCCCAGGATTTGATTGGCTAATATTAAATTCTTTAGATGGAAAAGAAATTGATAAAATTGAAATTTCTACTCATCACTTTAAAGGTAACTTTCCAAGCTATTGCTCTTTACAAGCTGCTTATTTACCAACAATAAAAGGCTCTATACAAATTGTAAATTCTTCAGTCAAATGGAAGTATTTATTAAAAGATGCAAAATTATCCTCTAACAAAGTACATATTTTTAAAAATAACCTAATGAAAAAAGATAAAATTAATTTTATAAAAATTAATATTTTTCCGGATGGTGGGATATCTCGATTTAGAATATATGGAAAAAATGTATGACTAACTTAACAATCAAACCCAAACCTATTAATAAAGAAAATTTTAAAAAGTTTGGAGATATGATCACAACAGATGATATCAAGCCTTTAGAAATAAATGATGGTTACGCAAAACGATATGATGGAATTGCTAACCTGGATGCAAAGAAAGATGGTGGAGAGTCTATAATTAGTATTTTTTCAGCTTTAAAAAGACTTTTTCCTATGAAGGTTGATATGATGGAAAAACATCCACTTGGTAGCCAAGCCTTTATACCAATGAAAGAAACAACATTTTTAGCTTTTGTTGCTCCTGAAGGTGATAAACCTGATTTAAATAAAGTAGAGGCTTTTATTATTCCAAACGGAATTGGAGTCAATTATAATGCTGGCATTTGGCATTTTCCTTTAATTGCAACTGAGGATATGAATTTTTTGGTTGTTGATAGAAAAGGTGAAGGTGACAATCTAGTTCTTCATGATTTGAATAAAGAAAATATCACTTTAGAATTTAAAATATAAAAAAAGCCCACCAATGAATTGATGGGCTTTAAGTTATAACTTTACTTATCTTTTTGATATAGCTAGATGAACTACGGCACCTAATGATGCTCCAATTATCCATGCATATCCCCCGCCGCCGCCTAAGTTAGCGAAGAAATCACCTAAACCTAAAATTAAAATGTTTGGCCAAACAGTACCAACAGCGATGTAACCTGAAAGTACCCACGCTAACATTCCTTTAGTATTAAAGCCACCACTGTAATGATATTTAGCTTTTGGACTATCATCAAATAATGCATCCACATCTAATTTTTCATCTTTAATGATATAATAATCAACCATCATAATACCAAATACAGGTGCAAGAATTGCTCCTAGTGTATTAACAAATGGAAATAGACCCATTTGTGTAATAACAGCAACCCACATACCACCAATGATAAAACCAAAACCAGCAGTAATTAATCCACCAGTTTTGAAATTTATTTTATCTGGCATTAAATTGGCCAAGTCATATGCTGGAGGTATAAAGTTCGCAACCATATTAATACCAACTGTCGCTGCAAAAAATGCGAATGCAGCAATAATTGTTAATCCTAAGTTGTCTACTTTAGCTACCATCTCAGTTGGGCTTGCAACATATTCGCCAAAAATTGCGATTGTTCCACCTGTGATCATTAAAGTAATAAAAGAGAATAAGATCACGTTACCTACTAATCCCCATAGGTTTCCTTTTCTCATTTCATCTTCATTTTTAACAAATCTAGCAAAGTCACCAAAATTGATTACTACGGCAGCAAAATATCCAACCATAATACCAAATACAGCTATGAATGCCCCAAATGATCCTAAGCCTTCAAAACCACCAGTTCGTTCTCCTCCAGAAAATATAGTTCCTACTTCTGAAAAAAGTCCTCCACCAGCTTTAGCCCATATAACCAACATTAAAACAATCATTACCGCATAAACAGCTGGTCCAGCAAAGTTTAAGAATTTTTTGATAAGATCAACACCTTGCCAAAATAAATAAACTTGGAATGCTGAAACAAATATAAATGAAACCCACATTACACCTGTCATGCCAAGAAGCATAACTTCACCTTCCATTCCTGTAATTCCAGTAATTAAAAGCGCTACAGCTGTTGATGCCGCATAAGTTTGTGCTCCATACCAAAACATTGCAACAAGACCTCTGGCCATTGCTGGAAAGTTAGCTCCAAATACACCCATACTAACACGGGCAAAAACTGGATATGGTATTCCATGTTTTACACTTGGTTTACCTGAAAGGTTTACTAGCCACATGATAAAAAATCCTGCAAGAATTAATGCAGCAAATACAGCCCAACCATTCAGTCCTGATGCTAAAAACAATGATGCTGCCAAAGTATAACCAAATAAACTTTGAACATCATTAGCCCACACGTTAAAGATTTCAAACCATCCCCAATTTTTCTTACTACTTGGAGTTGGAGCCAAATCTGAATTGTAGAGTTTTGACGATCTACCCATTTTATTTCTCCCTATTATTTTTGTTACTCTTACTAACTATTAAAAAGTTATGGTAACGACTAGTGCGACATTATGGATTATAAATGTTGTGTCAAAGAATAAAAACATACAACCTTAAGTTTGTAAAATTAACCAATAAAAATAAGGATTATTTAATTTTTAAAAACCTATAATGAACATTAAGTGTGAACTAATTAATCGTTCCAACCACTTACTACTTTAACTTCTAAGTATTCTTCTAAGCCTAATTTACCTGCTTCACGACCAATACCTGAATGTTTATATCCACCAAAAGGAGCATCGGGTGCTAAGCCTGCACCATTAATATCAACCATTCCTGATCTTAATTTTCTAGCAACACGATTAGCTTTTTCTTGATCTTGAGTTTGAATGAAGTTTAACAATCCATAGGGAGTGTCATTGGCAATAGCGATAGCCTCTTCTTCAGTTTCAAAGGGTATAATTGATAAAACAGGTCCAAATATTTCTGTTCTTGCAATTTGCATTTGATTATTAACATCTGCAAAAGCAGTAGGTTTAACAAAATATCCTTTATCAAGTCCATCTGGTTTGCCAGTTCCACCAGCAACTAGTTTAGCGCCTTCATCAATGCCTACTTGAATTAAAGCTTGGATTTTATCAAATTGAGCTTTTGAAACAACAGGTCCAATATGATCACCTTCTTTTGTTGCAATATCAACTTTCATTGAATTAGCAAAATTTTTTACTCTTTCAACAGTTTCATCATAAATAGATTTTTCAACTAACATTCTTGTTGGTGCATTACAAGATTGCCCTGAATTTCTAAAACATCTTAGAGCACCTCTTTCAACAGCTTCGGCATCAGCATCTTTAAATATAATATTTGCCCCTTTTCCACCAAGTTCAAGACTAACTCTCTTAAAATCATTTGCTGCATTTTGAGAAATTAAAGCACCTGCTCTAGTAGATCCTGTAAATGAAACCATATTTACATCAGGATGACTTGTTAATGCATTTCCAGTAACTGCTCCATCTCCATTAACTAAATTGAATACACCTTTTGGTAATTTAATTTCATCTATCATCTCTGCTAAAATCATTGATGATAATGGGGCTATTTCAGATGGCTTAAGTACCATTGTACATCCTGCAGCAATTGCTGGAATAACCTTTAAACAAGTTTGGTTCATTGGCCAGTTCCATGGAGTAATTAATGCACAAACTCCTTTTGGTTCGTGTAAAATGTTATTATTAAGTGCATGCTCTCCTAACTTTGCTTCAAACGTATATTCTTTTAAAACTTTTATATAAGATTTTATATGGCTAGCTCCAGTTCCTGCTTGTAATTGTGTCGAAAAATCAATTGGTGCTCCCATTTCAAGAGTTATAGCCTTAGCCATATCAGCCCATCTCTTTTTATAAACAGCATATAAAGCTTCTAAATATTTTAATCTTTCTTCTTTTGTTGAAAATGCCCATGTTTCAAAAGCTTTAGTTGCTGCACTTACTGCATCGTTTACATCTTCTACTCCACCTAAAGATATAACAGCACACTCTTCTTCTGTTGAGGGATCTGTTACTTTGAAGTCATTTGGTTTTTTTGGAGAAACCCATTCACCATTAATGTAAAATTTTTTCTTATCTAGCATTTTGAGAAACTATCCTTTCTTTATGATTTTGCAAATAAATTTGTTAGTTCGTAAACAATAGTTGCTGCAGCTAACGAAGTGACTTCGGCATGATCATATGCTGGAGAAACTTCGACCACATCAGCAGAAACAAGATTTAAACCAGACAGACCTCTTAAAACATTGACCATTTCTCTTGTAGTCATTCCAGCAATTTCAGGAGTACCTGTACCTGGGGCAAAAGCTGGATCTAAAACATCTATATCAATAGACAAATAAAGTGGATTATTACCGACTCTTTTTTTAATTCTTTCTGCAATTTTATCTGTACCTTGTGTTTGAAACTCATCGCAGTGAATAATTTTAAAACCAAATTCTTCATCATTTTTAATATCATCCCTACTATAAAGAGGACCTCTAATTCCAACATGCATTGAAGCATCATCTAAAAATAAACCTTCTTCTCTTGCTCTTCTAAAAGGAGTTCCATGTGTATAAGGAGCTCCAAAATATGTATCCCAAGTATCTAAATGTGCATCAAAATGCACTAAGGCAACTGGTCCATTACATTTTTTATTGATTGCTCTTAATAAAGGTACTGCAATTGTATGATCACCACCTAGACTAATTATACCACCAACTTTATTTAATAAATCTGTTGCACCAGTTTCAATCTGTTTTATCGATTCATCAATGCTAAATGGATTACAAGTGATATCACCAGCATCAGCAACTTGCTGCACCTTAAAAGGCTCAACATCATAACTTGGATGATAATTAGTTCTTAAATGTCTTGAAGCCTGTCTAATACTCATTGGACCAAATCTTGCTCCTGGTCTGTAACTAGTTCCAGCATCAAATGGAATTCCAACAATTGCTACATCACAACTTTCAACATCTCTCAATTCTGGCAACCTTGCAAATGTAGATGGGCCAGCAAATCTTGGAACTTTAGTTCCACTAACAGGTTGAATTGGGTTTTTATTTCTTTCTTTTTTCATTTATAAATAAAATGTACCACATTCTTTAATAATGGAATATCTTCTATCTTTATAATTATGAACCTAATAAGAGCCGTTTTACTATTAATAATCTTTATTACACCAGTAAAAGCTAACACTATCTATAATCTCATCAAAATACCTAATTTAGAGATTTATGAAATAAATACTAAAAATAAACTTAAGTATTTTTATGCTGTCAGACCCTTTAGACTAGGTACTCAAAAAAATATTGTTTGTTCAAATCCAAATAAAAAAGATTTGGATGCAAAATATAAAATTATTCTTAAAAATCTTAGTAGATATTCTTATGATTATTTAAAAAAAATTAATCTGAAATATATTGTTATGTGTAAAAATTTATCTATCTCAGAATTGTATACAGCTGGCATTCCAGATAATGTAATGAAAACATTAATACTAGATATTAAATTTAATGAAAACTACTTTGAAAGAGTAATCCATCATGAAGTTTTTCATGTAATACATCTTCAACATAAAGAGGTTTTTAATGAAGAAGAGTGGATTAAATTTAATAATTCTAACTTTAAATATGCTGAATGTTCTACATGTACAGAAAATATAGGGTTAGAACAATACAAAGAAACGAAAGGTTTTTTTACAGAATACTCTAAATCAACAGCCTCAGAGGATATGGCGGAAGTTTACTCACACATGATATTTTTAAAGGAAAAAGAAATTAACCAAATTCGTAAATCAGACCCTATTTTGAATAATAAAATTTCATATATTGAAAATAAAATAAAAGAAATAGATAAAACATTTACTTTTTAATGATAAAAAAAATTAAAGCTTCTAAATCAGAAAAACTTATTTTTATTTTTTTAATCCTATTAGCTATCACAACTTTCTGCACATATTTTATAGTTAAGAATAAATGTTTATTTGTCAAAAATATTGATCCAAAGAATATTACTTTTAAAAATCCAAATAATATCGCAGTTTTAAATGCACCTTGTGGAAATGTAATTATAGAACTTTACCCTAATATTTCACCTAATGCTGTTCAAAGATTTGTAACTTTAATTAAATCTAACGCTTATGAGAATATTGCTTTTCATAGAGTAATTGAAAATAAACTTATCCAGGCTGGTGACTTAGAGTTTGGAAAAAAAGGAAATTTAGATTATGGAAAAATTGGAACTGGAAAATCAGGTTTAGGTACAATTAAATCAGAAATTGATAATGATTTTAATTATACCAAAGGTAGTGTCGGATTAGCTCGAACATTTAAGAATGATACTGAAGACAGTCAATTTTTTATAATCCTACAGGATGAACCATTATTTGAAGGCGAATATACACCCGTTGGAAAAGTTCTTTATGGTTTAGAAGTATTGAAAAAAATAAAATCTGATAAACGCTCAGAGTATATATTAAGACCAGATTTTATTAATTCCTTTAAAATGCTTAATTAACAATGAATAAAATTTCAGGTTGAACCCATTTTAGTCACTCTATAACTATTATTATTAATTGAAAATTGATGAGATACGTTAGTGAAAAATGTCCTAAAAAATACAATTAGGAAAAAAATTAATTTAAGTAAAAAAAAATTAATTGAACAACCCTTAAAAATTTTAAAAAAGATTAATATAGAAAAATTAACAAAATTCACATCATCTTCTCTAATAGAAAAATACAATAATTTCAAAGAAAGAGCCAAACAAAAAGAACTGCATAGAATTAAATTAATAAAAGAAGAAAAAATTAAAGAATTAAAAAAAGAAAAGTTAGAACAAGAAAAACAAAAAAATGAAGAAATAAGGTTAATTAAACAAAATGAATTAAATCTAATAAAGGAAGAAAAACAAAGAATAGCTAATGAAGAAAAACTGAAAGAAAAAATTATAAAACAACAGCAACAGATTGAAAGAAAAAAAATTAAACTTGAATCTCAAAGAATTAAAGCTGAAGAGCAAAAACTAAGAGATGAAGAAGAGGAAAAAGTAAGACAAGATGATTTAAAATTAAAAGAAGAAAAACTAAAATTAGAATTTTTTGAAAAACAAAGAATAAGACAAGAGCAACAAAAAGCTAAAATTGAAAATGATAAATTAATGGCTCTTGAGAAACAAAAAGCCCGTGAAGCTAAACAGAAAATAAAAGATGAAGAAGAAAGATTAAAAAATATTGAGATTGATAAACAAAAAAAAAATATGCAAAAGTTAATTGAAGAAGAACATAAATTAAATTATCAAAAACAAAAACTTGAAGAAATTGAACAAAGTATCAAAAAAATTGAAATTGAAAGAATAAGAGAAAAAGAAATAAAAATATTAAAAGAAGCTGATGAGTTAAGAGAAAAAGAAAAACAACTTAGACTAAAAGAACAATTAGAAATAGAAGAACTTAACGAATTAAGATTAAATGAACTCAATCAAAGAAAAATCCAGGAAGAATTACAACTAAAAGAAGAAAAAATAAGATTAGAAAATTTAAGAGAACAAAAAATAATTCAAGCTAGAATTCTCGAAGAAAAAAGAATTAAAGATGAAGAAGAGAGAATAAAAGAGTGGGAAAGGAAATTTGATGAGGAGCAAATAGCAAAAGAAGAAGAATTGATTAAAAAGTTTAATGACCAATTAATTAAAGAAAAAGAACAAAGTGAAAAGATAATAGAATTTAAAAAAGAAGAAGTAATAGAAGAAAAAAAAGAAGAAATATTAGAAAACGAGGTAAAGAAAGAAGAAGATGATAGATATTAGTTAATTAAAGGCTTTCCTGTTGCTAGTGTGTGTTTAATACGGTCTTGAGTTTCTTTTGTCTCTATTAATCTCATGAAAGCATCCAATTCTAATTTAAATAAATCATCTTCTGATAAAGTTTTATCTATAGTTGTATCTCCTCCACTCAAAACATGAGCGAGTTCTTTTGCAACAGTAACACCGTGATCACGAATTATTTTTTCATTATAAAGGTTTTCTATAATTTTATTCATTTCTATTAAAATTTCTTTTCCTGGTAGTTTAAATTCAGTCTCTGATGGAGTTTTAAATTCTTTATTGTCGTCTAAGATCTTTTTTGAAACTTCTAGTAAACTATTTCTATTCATTATTTTTTTATCTTCTGGTCTTAAATATTTTAATGGTTCTGCCTCAATTGGTGAAGTTGCTGTTTTTCCATAACCAATAATATCAAATACTTTAAGTGGTGCATAATGAGGATCTTTTTTAGCCTCGTCTGTATCAAGCCATCTTGCCAACATTTCCTTACATCCACCTCCAGCTGGTATCAGTCCAACTATTGTTTCCACTAATCCAACTACAATATTTGTATGTGAAGCAACAAAATTACTTTGGACCATTACTTCAAATCCACCTCCAAGAGTTAAACCTGATGGTGCAGATATCACCGGGTGATTAGAATACTTAAGATGCTTGCAGGTTTCTTGAAAATATCTAATAAATTTTTCTATGGATTTAAAATCACTTTTGTTCGCAAAATCCATTGTATAACTCAAGTTTACTCCAGCAGAAAACTGCATGCTTTCATTTATTATAATCAAAGGTTTGTCTGTAGCTTTTTTTAAAGCATCCATTGAATCATAATCTAGAGCATTTGCTTTAGTGGTAAACTCAACAATATTATAATCATTAAATCTATATATCTGTGCTGAACTGTTTCCATCTACACTTAATGCTTTCTTTTTAGCTTTTCCAAACGTTTCAATGTCAGTGTATTTTTGTCTAGATCCATAAAAATCTTGATTTCTATTTTTAGATAAATTTTCTAAAAAAGCATTTCCCTTAAAGTCGTCTATTTTACCAAAAAAAGTTTCAACTCCGATTTCTTCTAACATTTCAAATGGACCTTTAGTCCAATTAAAACCTAATCTCATTGCTTCATCAATATCATTGAAATCTTTTGTAATTGATGGAACTAAAGAAGAAGCATATTTGATAATCTTAGAAATAACAGACCAAGCATACTCACCATACTTATCCTCTCTAGAAATTAATTCTTTAAGGTCTATTTTGTCTGATTTAATATTAATTTTTTTACTTGCAGAGTATTCTCCAGTTTCAAGATTAATTGCTTCCATAACCTTAACTTCACCAGTTTTATTAACTCTATAAAATCCGCCCTTGCCTTTTCGACCGGTATATCCTGTTTCAATTAATTTTTTTACTAAAGGAATTTCTTTTGCAACTACTTGAAAAGGGTCATTTTCTGATAATTCTTTAATAAAACTTTTTAAAACATCGGCCATTAAATCAATACCAATTAAGTCATAAAGACCAAACACACCTGTTTTTGGTATACCCATTGGTCTTCCAAAAATTGCATCAGCTTCTTCTATGCTAAGTTTCATTTTAAAAGCTTCAGTCATTGCAACTTGCATTGCAAAAACACCTATTCTATTTCCTAAAAAGCCTGGCGTGTCATTACAAATAATTGCACCTTTTCCAAGTTCTGTTTCACAAAAAGCTTTTAGAGAGTTTATTTTATCTAAATCATTATTTTCATTTTTAACTATCTCTAATAATCCCATGTATCTGACTGGATTAAAAAAGTGAGTAATGCAAAAATCTTTTTTTTCTTCCTCTGATAAGTGTTGAGATAATATTTTGATAGGAATAGATGATGTGTTTGAAGATACTATCGCACCTTTTTTTCTTTCTTTGAATATTTTTTTATAGATATCATGTTTAATATCTATTCTTTCAACAACAGCTTCTACTACCCAGTCAGCTTCTTTTACTTCATCAAAATTATCTAAAATGTTTCCTACTTTAATGTTTTTTATTTTGGACTTATCTAACAAAAGTGGTGGTCTCGATTTGTAAATTTTATCCCGTGCTTGCTCACTTATTTCAGTTTTTAAATCTAATAAAGTAACTGGAATATTTGCATTACACAAATGCGCTGCAATTCCACTACCCATAGTTCCAGAACCTATAACTACTACTTTTTTAATTTCCATAATATTTAAAAATTGAAGAATTGTTTATAATAAAAAAAATGATCTTAGTAAATCAATTACCTATTAATCCCTCTTAGTCTTTCAGACCTTCTTCTTAAAAGTTCTGCGCTAACAAGAATTAATGTGGACATTATAATTAAACAAGTTGCCACTGCCATTATTGTTGGGCTTAGCTGTTCCCTTAGACCAACCCACATTTGAATTGGAATAGTAGTGTTTTCAAGTCCTGCTAAGAATAACACAACAACAACTTCATCAAATGAAGTTACAAAAGCAAATAATGCACCAGAAATAACACCAGGTAAAATTAATGGCAATGTTATTTTCATAAAAGTATTAACTGGATTACTACCCAAACTTGATGCAGCACGTGTTACACTATGATCAAAACCTGTTAAAGTTGCTGTAACTGTAATAACTACAAACGGTGTACCCAAAATAATATGAGATAAAATTATTCCTGTATGTGTTGCAGCTAAACCTACTTTTGCCATAAAGAAGAATATTGCTGTTCCTGAGATAATTAATGGCACAATCATTGGAGATATTAATAAAGCCATGAACGCTGCTTTATATGGCATATGCCTACTACTTAACCCTAGAGCAGCTACCGTTCCAAGTACTGTAGATCCAATTGTAGCAAAGAAAGCTATTATTAAACTGTTTTTTGTCGCAAGTCCCCAAGGATTTTTAGTCCCATAGATCATGTCTTCGTACCATCTTAATGAAAATGCGTCTGGGTCAAGGGCTATCATTCCCTTGGAAAAGTGAATGTATTGTTCTGCATTAAATGAAAGTGGTAAAATTACAAATAGCGGTGCTATTAAAAAGAAAAATACCAACCCACAAATTGTTAAATAAGTATAATGCCAAATTCTATAATTCCAGGATGTGTAAGTTGGTAATGCCATAATTTATCCTAGTTTAATATTATCAATTCCCACTAATTTATTATAGATCCAGTAGATTGTTAACACTCCAACTAACAGCATAGAACCTAGTGCTGCGGCAAACGACCAATCTAAAGAACTCTTCATATGATACGCAATCGTATTACTAATCAATGATCCACTCGCTCCACCAACTAATGCTGGAGTGATATAGTAACCTATAGCTAAAATAAAAACTAATAAACAGCCTGCACCAATTCCTGGAATTGTTAATGGAAAATAAATTTGTCTAAATGCAGTAAATGGAGTTCCACCTAATGATTTTCCAGCTCTCATTAAGCTTGGAGATATTGTTTTCATCACACTGTAAAGTGGCAAAACCATAAAAGGTAATAAAATTTGTGTCATTGCAACAAAAGTGCCAACAACATTATACATTAACTCAGGTCTATTATCATCAGCAGCCCAACCTAGCCAAACAATTAGGTCGTTTATAGGGCCCTGTTGTTGAAGTAAAACCATCCAGCTAGAAGTTCTAACTAATAGTGATGTCCAAAAGGGCAACAACACACATATCATCAATAAATTACTATATTTCATTGGTAGTGTGGCCAATAAATGTGAAATTGGGTAAGCAAGCAAAAAGCAGAATACAGTTACCCAGAATGCAACTTTTATAGTTCTTAACCAGAGGATTTTATGAATTCTCCTGTCTTCATCTTGTTGAATAATATTTCTGTCTTGATCAAATTTTAAATCAAGACCTTTTAGATATTTTGCATAAGACCAATTTGGAGCAGTATTCTTTAAAGCAATCCAATAATCCACGTCTTTCCATATTTTATGGGTTGCCATAAATTGTTCTTTATAATTAGCTTTTTCAAATTTTTTAATTGTTCTATTTGTTTTTTTTAATCCACTACTAAAACCAGATTTTTCATAGTTTAATCTCTGATATAATTTTCCAGCTTCTTTGTTTATAGCCAATGGATAGAAATCTTTATAAAACGCCTCATAAGTTGCTTCATCAGGCAATTCTTTTCCATCCCATTTTTCTAAAGCAGCAAATGTGTTAGGTAATTTTTGTGTGATCATACGATCATCTACACTTCTAAATAGCATGTCTCCTATTGGAAATATGTATGTAATTATAAGGAATAAAAATAACGGACCTACAAGCATTAAAGCCTTTAGCTTATTTTTTCTCTCAGCTTTTTTTAGGCTTATCTCTAGAGGTATCCCGTCTGATGATAATATTTTTTCTGTACTCATATATAAAATTTTTTTAAAAAAAAAGGGCGGTTATTGTGTAACCGCCCTAGTATTTTATAACAAAAACTTAATCTATAAAACTAAATTATAGACCAGCTTTCATTGCTTCCCATTTTTCACCGATTTCATCTTGGTTATCTGCCCAGAAATCAGGGTTCATTAGGATATATCTTTTTGTATTTTGAGGTGCTGTAGGCATGTGTTGTACCATGCTTGTTTTACCATCTTTAAACCATGGCTCTCCAGCATCTATAATAGCGATTGAAGATTTTCTCCAAGGAGCGTAAGCAATATACTTAGCACTTCCAGCTAAACCTTCAGTACTTGTCATTTCTCTAAGTACTTTCATAGCGCTACCGTCAGCATAACCTGGACCATCTTTAACTAATGCAAAATATTCATAGTCAAGAATTTGTCCATCCCATACTTGTACAAGTGGAGTTCCTTCCATTTGCGCATTAAAGAATCTACCATTCCAACCAGTTGCCATTACTACTTCACCATTAGCAAGTAATTCAGGCGGTTGAGCTCCAGCATTCCAGAATACACATCCACCATTTGGATCAGTACATAAAGCTTTAAGTTTATTCATAGCTCTATCAATACCGCCATCTGCTTCAAGTTTTCTGTAAGTTAAGTCAGAACCTTTACCAGGGTTTACACCGTCTGCAGTGATAGCAATCTCTAAGTTAGACATTGCACCTTTGTAAATTGCTCTTTTACCAGGGAAGTTTTTAGTATCAAAAAAGTCTTTCAATGAGTTAGGTTTTTTGTCCCCAATTGTTGCATCATTGTAAGCATAGTTCCATGAGTACAAGATATTTCCAACTGCACACTTAGAAGGCATACCAGTGAAGAAGTCTTCACTTGCTGGTGTTCCATCTGGAGCAGGTGCAAAATCTTTATCAAAATCGAATTCGTGGAAAATACCTTCGTCACATCCAATGATAGTGTCTTTTGCGTACACATCAATGATGTCCCAAGTGATTTTTCCAGCTTCTTTTTGAGCTTTAATTTCTGATAATCCACCAGTGTAATCTACCCAATTTACAGGTATTCCAAGTTTCGCTGCTGTAGGATCACCATACCCTAATTTTTGACTTTCAGTATAAGCACCACCCCAAGACACTACAGTAACTGCAAATGCTGAAGTTGTGATAGAAAGTACAAAAGATAGAGCAAGTAATAATTTACTTATTTTTTTCATTTTCTCTCCTATTTAACGTTAACGTTTGTTATTTTATAAAGTGAAAGTAAAACAAGATAGATAAGTTTAGTCAACAGCCAATTATGTCTAATTTGCCTTTATTTTATTTGAGTTTTTTAGGGATTTTTTTAAGATTATTTTGGATCTAAAGCTCTGCAATCAATACTGTTCCAACCAATATTAAGCATATTACCTTTTTTTAGATCTAATCTTGCAGTGCTATTTGGTACTTTAAGAATGAATTCTTTATTTCCCAACAAATCAACTCTTAGTCTAGTGTGATCACCGTGATAAATTATTTCTTCAATTTTACCTTTATGATTATTATCCATTTTATCTGTAGGATCTATAATTGCTCTTTCGGGTCTTAGTGAAACTTTAGTCTTATCCCCTTTTGCTTTAACAGCAACTGGATTTGCTAAAATTTCTGTGCCATTTTCTAATTTAACTTTACATTTATCTCCTGAAATATCTAAAACTTGACCTGAAAATTTATTATTTTCTCCAATGAACTCAGCAACAAACGAATTAACTGGTTTTTCATACAATTCATCAGGACTTGATAGTTGCTGAACTTTACCATCATTGAAAACTGCAATACGGTTTGACATTGTTAATGCTTCCGTTTGATCGTGTGTAACATACACAACTGTTACACCAATACTTTCGTGAATATGTTTAATTTCATATTGCATGCTTTCTCTTAAATTTTTATCTAATGCTCCAAGTGGTTCATCCATTAATACCACTTGTGGATCAAAAACTAATGATCTTGCAACAGCAACACGCTGTTGTTGTCCACCTGATAATTGCATCGGCATTCTTGCTTCAAAACCATGAAGTGAAACCATGGATAAAGCTTTATCTATTTTTTTATCAGCTTCATCTTTTGGAATTTTTCTAACTCTTAATGGAAAAGCTAAATTTTCATAAACAGTCATGTGTGGAAATAAAGCATAGTTCTGGAATACCATTCCTATTCCTCTTTTGTGAGGTGGAATATTTGAAATAACCTTACCATCTAAATAAATTTCTCCATGAGTTGGTGTTTCAAAACCAGCCAGCATCATAAGACAAGTTGTTTTACCAGAACCAGAGGGTCCTAGCATAGTTACAAATTCACCTTCTTCAATGTCTAGATTTAATCCTTTAACGACCAATACTTTGCCATCATAGCTCTTGTCTACATTGTCAAATTTTACAAATTCTTTGTTTTTAGTCATATTTTCTAAATGGATTTAAAACATTTGTGAGCTTATTTATCAAGTTTTTTTATTTTAATTATTTAATGTGAAGATCTTTTGAAAAATTACAAAATAGCTCACTTCCTTGATCCGTAACTCTTATTGCTTCAGAAGCTTCAACTCCCCAATTTCCAAATTGCATAACAGCAATCATATGAAAAGTAATATTTGGCTCTAAAATTGTCATATCTCCTTTTGATATATTTAAAGTGTGTTCCCCCCAATCAGGTGGGTAACCAATTCCGATAGAATATCCAGTACGAGAGGTTTTCTCTATACCGTACTTATCTAGAACCTTCCAAAATGCCTGAGCCACATCATCTGCAGTTTTTCCTGGTTTGATAGCATCAATACCTGCCTGCAAGGCTTCGTTTGTTTTTTTCATTGTATCAATTTTAAGTTGGTCAGCTTTTCCAAGAAGCACTGTTCTTGCCATAGGACAATGGTATTTTTTATGAGAACCTGAAAGTTCAATAATTGTTGCTTCGCCCTCTACAAATTTATCTTCTGTCCATGTTAAATGAGATGCTGATGTACCTTTGCCAGTTGGAAGCATTGGAACAATAGACGCATAATCTCCACCAAACTCAGGAGTTCCCTTTATTAGAGCCGCTTGTATTTCTGATACAGCATCACATTGTCTTACCCCAGGATTGATTACTTTAAAAGCTTTCTTCATTCCTGTTTGAACTATTAATGATGCAGCTTTCATTAAATTAATTTCAGTATCTGATTTTACAACTCTAACCCAGTTGACTAATCTTTCACAATCTGAAATTTTTGCATTGGGTAAACCTGATTTTATTTTTTCATAACAGTAGGCAGTAAAATAATGACTGTCCATTTCAACTCCAATAGAAAGTTTATCCCATTTTCTTTCTTTAATAATATCTGTTAAAGCTTCATAAGGGTGAAGCGGCCAATTATGAATATATTTTTCACCATACTTTATAATATTTTCATCTTTCAAATAAGTTTTAATATATGCTCCACCTGCATCTTGGTCTCTAACAAAACATAAGGGCTCATCTGCATTAATATGAACTATGACACATTGGGCATAATAGAATGACCAAGCATCATAACCTGTTAAATAATTCATGTTCGATGGATCCTGAGAGATTAATACATCAATGCCTTTATCTTGCATTGATTTTTGAACCTTCTTTAATCTATTTTTGTATTCTTCTTTTGTAAAATTCATTTAGTTAAATTTAAATAGTTTTCCAAAACCTTCAATACTATTTTTATAGCCAATAGCATTTAGACTTTCCCAAATTAATGTTTGATTGCTAGATAAAATGACTTTATTCATTTTTTTTTCAAGCTTATCGATTATCGATAATACTGGTAATGCCGTACAAGACACAAATAATGCCTCACTTTCTTCTAAATTAATTTTTGACAAAACTTCAAATAAATATTCTTCATCTACTTTTCCAATATCTAAATCAGACTCAATATCAAAATATGTTAATCCATTAACTGCAATATTTTCTTTATTAAAATAATTTATAACTGAGTCGTTTATACTTTTTGTATAAGGGGTAAAAACCGATACTTTGTTAATGTTAAAAGCTTTTAAAGCCTTAATAGCAGATGTAATTGGGGTGGTAACTTTTGCTTCAGGCTTGGCTAACTTCACATTTTTTTCAATCACATCATAACCTGCTGCAATTGTTCCTGATGTACATCCATAAGCAACACAATCTATTTTTTGATCTGGTAAAATATCTTTAGTGACATCGGTAATATCATCTGCCATTTTAGCTAACGTTTCGTTGGTCAAGGGATTGTAACAATGTATTCGATTAACATACAGATCTACATCTCTTCCATAGATCACATTATTAAAATCCTTTTCAATTCTAAAATCGCTACCAAGCGTTATAAGACCAATTCTTGGGTTCGATTTTGAAATATATTTTGGCTCAACCTTGTTTAATTTCATAAATTACCTGTAATATTTGGATTAAATATATATTGAATAAGGAGTCTAGTTAAAATAAAGTTTAACAAAAGCGTACATAACTCGTCGTTAACTAAGGTTTAAACGGTACTAAAGAATACGAAAGTGGGATCAGTCGTCTTTAAATTTAACTATTTAAGGGGGTTTGAATGAAATTTGGATATTTTTGTAACACTACTAATTGGAATCATAAACCATACAATCAACTATTAAAAGAAACCCAAGAGATCACTATTTACTGTGATGAAAATAATTGGGACTCTATTTGGTATACCGAACATCACTTTAATCATGAAGGAATGGAATCTTGTACAAATCCTTTAATGATGGGTGTGGATGCGGCCGCCAGAACAAAACAAATAAGAATAGGTCAAGCTTGTAATGTAATTACATTTCATAATCCTATCCGTCTAGCTGAAGACATTGCTTTGCTAGATCAATTGTCTGGAGGAAGAGTTGATGTTGGTATTGGAAGAGGAATTTACGGAAGAGAAGCTATCAATATGAATAAAGAAGCTGACTTAAAAGATCAGGCAAAAAATTTTAGGTTGTTTGATGAGTCATTAACCATAATGAAAAAAGCTTGGACAGAAGAATTTTTTAGTCACCAGGGTGAGTTTTACACTTATCCATCACCAAATTTTACTTGGCAACATGACATGAGTCCACCTAGTGAAAAGTTTTTAGATACAAAAACAAATGAAATTAAAAAAATTAGCGTTGTACCAAAACCAAAACAAGAGCCACATCCGCCAATATGGCAAGTTGTGGATGGTGCACGTTCAATTGAATGGGCGGCACAGAATGGCTTAAATACAATAATGTGGATACCTACAGTTAAAGCATTAAAGAAAAGGTTTGAAATTTATAGAGATGCAAAATCAAAAACTGAAAATAGAGAAGTGCCGCTTGGAGAAGGTATATCTTTAGTTAGAGATATGTTTGTTGCTGAAACTATGGAAGAAGCTGAAAAAATGGCTGGTGAGCATATTATCAATTATATGAAATGGGTTTGTCATTGGAGAGGTTTGGGTAATCATATGGATCCAGGAGAAGAACTACCAGAAACAAAACACAAATTAGATTTGCTTAATTATGACTTTCTACATAAAAGAAATTTATTATTTGGAACACCAGAGTATGTTGTTAATAAAATAAATGAATTAAAGTCTGAATTAAATTTACAAAATCTTCAAGTTTGGTCAAATTTTCCTGGAATAGATCATGAAGCTTGCATGAGAAGTATAAAGTTGTTTAATGATGAGGTTATACCAAAGATTAATTTAGATAATTCAAATATAGAGAAAGCGAGTTAATGAAACTAGAACTTAGAAAGTTTACAAAATTTGTAGATAAGACTTTTATTGAAGGCGGTAAAGAAGCTAAAGAACCAGTTTTAATGGTTTCTGTTGCTGCTGTATTTAAAAATCCATGGAGTGGAAAAGGTTTTGTCGATGATCTTAAAC
This sequence comes from Candidatus Pelagibacter sp. PS_23, assembly GCF_059417905.1. Taxonomy (NCBI): domain Bacteria; kingdom Pseudomonadati; phylum Pseudomonadota; class Alphaproteobacteria; order Candidatus Pelagibacterales; family Candidatus Pelagibacteraceae; genus Candidatus Pelagibacter; species Candidatus Pelagibacter sp. PS_23. The sequence continues at coordinate 862,876 of NZ_CM182071.1, forward strand.
CAATCATTTTAGATTTAGCACCTAAGTTAGGTGATATTTTAGTTCCAGAGCTTATAAAAGAGATTGGCTCACCTGAAAAAATTTTAGCATATGGAAAAGCTGGTACGGTCGGACTTGATGGTGAAATTGAGCATGCCTCAGCATTTATTCATACATTAAGATTTGGTAATAAATTTAGAGATGCTGTTGGTGGAACTTCCTACTTAAGCTTTACTAATACTAGGGGTCCTGCTGGATCAAAAATGTCTATTCCAATGATGCATAAAACAGATTCAGGTTTAAGGCCTTATTATTTAACTCATGAATTTACGATTCATGATGCTCCTTTTGATGATGAAATTGTTATAGCAATTGGTGGAGCCTCCACAGGTAGAGCTCATGCTAGAACGGGTGATCGTTATCAAGACATGAAAGAAATGGGAATAGATCCCAAATAAATTAATGTTTCAAAATTTTGATCCAAATCAAAATTATTATTCATTTAATGATAAAAATACAGTTCCTGTAGTTTTTATTCATGGTGTCGGACTTGATCAGCAGATGTGGGAACCTCAAATTGAAGCTTTTAAAGAATATTCAATAATTACATATGATTTATTAGGGCATGGAAAAACTATTCTCAATAAAGAAGATGTAACATTAAATGATTTTTCAAACCAACTAAAATCGATATTAGAATATTTAAAAGTGGATAAGATTAATCTTGTTGGTTTTTCTTTAGGTTCTTTAATTGCACTAAATTTTGCCTCTAAATTTCAAGACAAACTAAACAGCCTTGTTGTAATGGGTACAACATATAAAAGAACTTCAGAACAAAGGTCTTTGGTTATAGAAAGATTTGAACAGGCTAAATTAAACAAACCTATTTCAAAACAAGCCCTAAAAAGATGGTTTACCAATCAATACTTAAATGACCATCCAGAAACTTATAATCAATTTATAAAAATTTTGACAAAAAATAAAAAAGATCATTTAAATTTTTTAAAAGCTTACAAATTATTTGCTTATCATGAGGACAATACAGATATAATTAAAAATATTAAAACTAGGACCCTTGTGATGACAGGTTCAAATGATTCAGGATCTACTGTCGAGATGTCAAAATCTTTATGTGAAGATTTAATAAACTCAAGTTTTATTGAGATAAATAATGGAAAACATCTTTGTAGTATAGAGTGTGCAGATGATGTTAATATCAATCTTAAAAATTTTATTAATAGATAAATGACAAAAATTCAAAACTTTAAAATGTATATAAATGGACTGTGGGTTAATTCAGAGTCTGGAAAAACAATAGAAACTGTAAACCCAGAAAACAACGAAGTTTGGGCAACTGTTCCTGAAGCTAACGAGAAGGATGTAGATAAAGCAGTTAAGGCCGCACAAAATGCTTTTGAAAAATCTTGGTCAAATTTACACCCAAGAGAAAGAGCTAAATACTTAAGGTCTCTTGCAGATCAATTAAGACAAAATGCTGAACATCTTGGAACTATAGAAACAATTGATACAGGAAAAATTTTTAGAGAAACAAAAACACAAGCTAACTATATTGCTGAGTATTACGATTATTTTGCAGGACTAGCCGATAAAGTTGAAGGAACAGTTGTACCAATTGATAAGCCAGACATGCAAGTAACAACTACTAGAATACCTATTGGTGTTGTTGCTGCGATAATTCCTTGGAACTCCCAAATGTTATTAACTGCAGTAAAATTAGCACCCGCATTAGCAATGGGTAACACAGTTGTAATAAAAGCTTCTGAACTAGCGCCTGTAACATTATTAGAATTTGCAAAACTAGTTGAAAAATCAGGTATACCTAAAGGTGTTGTAAATATAATTACTGGTCTAGGTGAGCCTTGTGGTAAAGCTCTAACTACACATGACCTTGTAGAAAGAATTGCTTTTACAGGTGGTCCTGAAACCGCAAAACATATTGTTAAAAATTCAGCAGAAAATTTATCGCAAGTAAGCTTAGAACTTGGTGGAAAAAGTCCTGTTGTCGTATTCGATGATGCCGAGCAAGAGAACGCACTAAATGGAATTACTGCTGGTATCTTTGGTGCAAGTGGTCAAAGCTGTATTGCAGGATCACGACTTTACATCCAATCTAAAATTTATGATGACTTCTTAAATAAGCTAATAGCCAAGGCTGAAAAAATAAAATTAGGAGCTCCTATGGATAATGAAACTCAAATGGGACCTTTAAATAGTTATAAACAACTAAAAAATATAGAAAAAAATATCAAAGCAACAGTTGAGCAAGGTGGAAAAATTAGATGCGGTGGAAAAAGGTCCAATATATCTAGTAAAGCTTATTATTTTCCAGCTACAATTATTGAGTGTGAAAATCATAATTTGCCTACAGCAGAAAATGAATTATTTGGTCCAGTTTTATCTGTTATGAAATTTGAAACAGAAGAAGATGTGATTAAATTAATGAATGATAATAAATATGGCTTATCTTCTGGAGTTTATACCTCAAACTTTGGAAGAGGTTTGAGAGTATCAAAAGCAATTAGAGCTGGAATTACTTTTGTAAATACTTATAGGTTAATTTCACCCATGGCTCCGTTTGGAGGAATTAAAGATAGTGGATATGGAAAAGAAGCAGGAATTGAGTCAATTAAAGAATACACAAGAATAAAAACCACATGGTTAAATTCATCGGATAAACCAATGACTGATCCATTTACAATGGGTTAATTTTTTGACTGTCAGACATTATTTTTTAGTTTTATTTATCATGTTTCTTTTTGGTAGTTCTTATCCAATTAATAAACTTGCATTAAACACATCCCTCACCCCTGTATTGGCAGCCTCATTGAGAATGTTTATACTTTTTGTTTGTCTTGTTCCTTTTTGTAAATTTAAAATCCCAAACAAAAAATACTATCTGCCTTTAGCAGGTTTTTCTTTTTCAATGGGCTTTGGTGTTTTTATTTTTTTAAATTTATCTCTGCAAAAAGCAACTATGGTTGCTCCTATAATTATTGGAGCTCAACTAGCAATACCCTTTGCAATTCTTGCAAGCTCTTTATTTTTAGGTGAAAAGGTAACTCCTAAAATGTGGGTATTAATATTTATTTCTTTTTTTGGAATTTTTTTAATTGGTTATGATCCAAATTTAAAAAGTGAAATTTTTGCAATTTTTCTTTGTGCAATTTCTGCTTTTTTCTATGGTCTTGCGAATGTGTTTTCTAGATATATTAAAGATATAGATGTTAAATTAACCAACACAGTTATGGGCTTTACTGGTTTTATACTGCTTTTTCTTTTTTCCATTTTTTTTGAAGGAAACACAGTTTATCAATTACTAAATATTGATTTTTATACTTGGCTTTTATTACTCCATAATGGGGTGATGGTTTCTGTAATTGCACACACCTCATTATTTTATTTATATAAATTTTATTCAGTAAATAAAATTATGCCCTTTTATTCTTTATTTCCAGTATTTGGCCTAATCCTAACGTTCTTTATATTCGGAGAAATCCCAACTCTACTTAGTGCGATTGGCGGTTTAATTGTAATATTTTCTGTATATAGGCTTCAAAAAATTAGATAATTCTCCTATTGAAAATTCGTTTAAATAGTCTTTAATTTGATTTTTATAAATTGTTAACAATCAAAGAGGAAAATAATGAAAAAACTATTTATTGCTGCTTTTATATTCGTTTCTACTTTTACAACGAATACATTCGCAGAAGTTAAAATGGGAATCATTTTAGGATTTACTGGTCCTATTGAATCTCTAACACCAGCTATGGCTGCATCTGCAGAGCTTGCATTTAAAGAAGCTTCTGACTCAGGTTCACTATTAGGTGGAGAAACTATTTCAGTAGTAAGAGCAGATTCAACTTGTGTTGATTCAGCAGCAGCAACAGCAGCAGCAGAAGGTGTTATTGCACAAGGTGTTGCAGCAATTATGGGTGCTGACTGTTCAGGTGTAACTGGTGCTATTGCATCTAATGTTGCTGTACCAAATGGTGTAGTAATGATTTCACCTTCAGCAACTTCTCCAGGACTTACAGCTTTAGATGATAAAGGCTTCTTTTTTAGAACAGCCCCATCTGATGCTAGAGGTGGTCAGATTTTAGCTGATATTACTAAAGACAGAAAAATCAAAAGTGTAGCAATTACTTACACTAACAATGACTATGGAAAAGGTTTGGCTGATGTTTATGAAGCAGCTGTAAAAGCTCATGGTATTAAAGTAACAACTGTATCTGCACACGAAGATGGTAAAGCAGATTACTCATCTGAAGTAGCAACTTTAGCTTCAGCAGGTGGTGATGCCGTAGCAGTAATTGGTTACCTAGACCAAGGTGGAAAAGGAATTATTCAAGGTTCTTTAGACTCTGGTGCATTTGATAAATTTATTTTATCTGATGGTATGATCGGTGACTCATTAACTGAAGCTTTTGGAAAAGATTTAAATAAATCTTTTGGTTCAATTCCTGGTTCAATGAATAAAAAAACAGCAGGTACTTTTGCCTCTGTTGCTAAAGCAGCGGGTATCGACTCATCTGGACCTTACACTGGTGAATCTTATGATGCAGCAGCTTTAATCGTTCTTGCGATGCAAGCAGGTGGATCAGCAGATAGAGCTTCTATTGCAAAAAATGTAATGGATGTTGCTAATGCCCCTGGTACTAAGATTTACCCAGGTGAACTTAAAAAAGGTTTAGACTTACTAGCTAAAGGTAAAAAAGTTGACTACGAAGGTGCAACTGGTGTTACTTTTACTAACGTAGGTGAAGCTGAAGGTTCTTTCCTAGAAAAAGAAATCAAAGGTGGAAAATTCAAAAATAAAAAACAAAGATAATTAAAATCTTAATTTTAAAACCCTCAGCAGTGAAAATTGCTGGGGGTTTTTTTTATTTAAAAATTACTAATAATCCTAAAAAAACCAAATATCGAAATTAATATAAGAAAATAAAAAACAACTTTTCTATAAGTTTTCTCTTTGCTTTTAACAAAAAATTTATCACCAATATAAACACCTATTGGTAAAATAATAATCAGTGGAATAGTTCTATAAATAGTTGTCAGATCTACAATTCCTGCAAAAAAACTAAGAATAAATGCATAAATATCTGTTAAAAAGAATAAGGCTGCTAATGAACCTCTAATTACTGCTGGTTGAATACTTGTAACTAATAAAAAAAGTGCCACAGGCATTCCACCTAATGTGGTTAATCCATTTAATGTTCCAGAGACTATTCCAGTAATAAGCTTTCCATAATTATTATTAATTTTTTTATTCTCATATCCTTTCATTAATAAAAATGAAAAAAATATAACTAATGCGCAAACTGACAGGTGTGTTGTATCTGGAGATAAATACTTCAATAAATAAAGCCCAATAGGTGACCCAATGATTATTCCTATCAATAATTTTAAAACAAAATTCCAGTCTATTTTGTTCCATATATATGGAACCATAAAAATACTAATAATAACCTCAAGTATTAGAATAATTGGGACTATCTCTATTGCTGGAAGAATAAAAGAAAAGCCAGAAATACATATTGCAGAAAAGCCAAAGCCATTAAAACCTCTTATAATAGATGCAATAAATACGGTAAATATTACAAAATAGATTTCAATTAAACTCAGTTGAAGATTAGATAAAAAATCCACTCTATTTCCTTTTTTTAAAGTCTGCTCTTAATGTTGATAAAACAATTATTACTAAAAATATTATACAAACTAAATTCATTGTTTTCCAACTTGTTAAGGTTAAAAAAACTCCAGCCGATAAGCTTGCTACTGCCTGAATTGAATAAACAATTAAATCATTAAAGCCTTGTGCTTTAAATTTTTCATCCTCTCTATAAGATAAAACTAGTAAACTTGTTCCAGATATAAATAAAAAGTTCCAACCAAATCCTAAAAATATTAATGCAATTAAATAATTAATAAAATTTTGCTCAAATAAACTAGTCAAAATTGTTATAAAAAATAAAACAACACCAGCGTACATAATTTTACTATGTCCAAATTTTTTTATCAAATTACCTGTTATCAATGAAGGTAAAAACATAGCTGCGATATGAAGTTGAATTACAAAACCTGTTTTAGTTAAACTTATTTTTTCCATTACATGCATACTTATTGGAGTTGCAGTCATTAAAAATGACATCACTGCATAAGCAAATGCCGAAGCCACTAATGCTTGTAGAAATCTTGGTTGAGAAATTAACTCCAAATAACTACGTTTGATTTTCTTGTTAACATGATTGGGTTTATGTCCATCCTCATAAAATAATAGAAAAATTGTTGAAGTAAGAGTTAAAGCAGCAAGCGCAATATAAGATCCGGCATATAAATGTTCGGCTATAAAACCTTTTGTTATATTAGCAACATTTGGTCCTATAAAAGCCGAACCTATTCCTGCTAATAATATTATTGAAATAGCTTTTGGTGCCATATCTTTTTTAACAGTCTCAACTGCTGCAAAACGATATTGATGACTAAAGGCTACTCCTGCACCAAGTAAAAAACATGAAAAATTAAAAAGGATAAAGCTTTCAATAATTATTGCGTACGCCGCTAGAACAGATGATAAGGAGCTCACTACAGAAGCAAACATAAAGCCTGCTCTTCGACCAATTATACTCATAACCTTTGCTGCAAAGATTGCAAAAATTGCAATACCAACAATTGATAAAGCCATCGGTAAAGTTGCTAAAGATTTTACTGAACTAAACTGAGAGCCAATTATTCCACTTAAGAAAACTGTTACGGGTGCTGCTGTAAAAGCAAAAATTTGACTTAAAATTAGCAGCCATAAATTTTTATTCATTAAAAAATGTATTTATCACTAAGATAAAGAGCAAAACCTAGAGCCATCCCTAATAAAATATATTTCATAATAAAGTTTATTTTATTTCGATTTTTTCAGGAAGTATACCTTTAGGTCTATACCTCATGATCAACAGAAGACCCATCCCCATCATTAAATATCTAAAGTAAGGAACGCTTTCAATTAAATGAATTTTTAATGAATGTGTATCTGCTAAACCTGCTGTAAATAAATTAATCAAGAATAATGCAATTGGCGCTGCCTCAATCCATAGAAACCAGACTGCAAAACCTCCTAAAATTGCTCCAAAATTATTCCCACTTCCTCCAACAATAACCATAACCCAGATTAAAAAAGTATATCTCATAGGTTGGTAACTACCTGGAGTAAATAAACCATCTTGAGTGACTAACATAGCGCCAGCAATTCCAACTATAGCTGAGCCTAAAATAAAGATTAATAAATGTTGCTTGACGACATTTTTTCCCATTGCATTAGCAGCTTCTTCATTGTCTCTTATCGCACGCATCATTCTTCCCCATGGAGAGTAAAGAGCTTTTTGAGTTACTATTAACAAGGCTATAACAACAATTAAAAATAAACCTGAATAACAAAGTTTTACAAAAACTGATGATCCCTCAATCACTAATTGGTTAAGAGTTGATTGTTTATCAGTAATACTGGAGATTAAATCTAATTTCCCAGAATTAAATTTTGCAACTAAATTTATAAACCATTCTTTAGTTTGGAGTTCAATTTCATAAGGCACTGGTCGATCCAGTCCAATTACATTTTTAACACCTCTTGTTAACCAATCTTCATGCTTGATTATAGCTATAACTATTTCTGATATTAATAGTGTGGCAATAGCTAAATAGTCTGCACGTAAACCTAAAGCAACTTTACCAACTATAAATGCTAGACCTGCTGCAAAAAATGCACCTACGATCCAAGAAAACATAATTGGCAATCCTAATCCACCAAGAAATCCTGTTGTTGCTGGGTTAACATTTTCAATAGCTTCAATACTTGTCTCTGATGTAACTCTTATAATTATAATTCCAGCAATAATAATTGTAGCAATACCATAAGTTCTAATTTTAGATTTTTCAAAATTTTTTAATACAAAACGTATTGCAAGGACCATTGCAACAATTAACCATAAAGACATTAGAATACTAAAACCTCCCGCAACCCATGCTTCTTGTACAGGTTCAACAGAAATTAAAACTGCAGCTAATCCACCTAATGCCGCATAACCCATTAGACCAAAATTGATTAACCCTGCATACCCCCATTGAATATTTGCTCCCATAGTCATTACAGCAGAAATTAAACACATATTAAAAATTGATAGAGCTACATTCCAAGATTGAAATATTCCAACTAAAATAATAAGCCCCAACATGATTGCGTAAGCTATAATTACATTTAAGTGCTTTCTCACAGTACCTTCCCTTTGAATATTCCATTAGGTCTATAAAGTAAGACAATCACCAGTATAGAAAATGAGACAGCAAATTTATAATCTGTTGATAATAACTGAACTAACGTTTCTGGCTCCATGCTTGCTGGCAAAACATACATAAAGAATTTTTTATAAGCATAAGTTAGGAATATTTCTGAAAATGCTATGACATATCCTCCTAAAAATGCTCCAAAGGGGTTTCCAATACCTCCAACAATTGCTGCCGCAAAAATTGGCAACATGTTATTAAAGTAGGTAAATGGCTTAAAACTTTTGTCCAATCCATATAAAGCTCCACCAATTGTCGCTAAAATTCCTGCAATAATCCAAGTAATCATAACTACTCTTTTAGGATCAATTCCAGACAATAAAGCTAAATCCTCATTATCAGAATAAGCACGCATGCTTTTTCCTGTCTTAGTTTTGTTTAAAAACCAAAATAAAATAGAAACCAATACAATTGTTACAAATATAGTTAATACCTGACTAGATTTAATTGCTAAACCTTCATTAAGTCCTGTCATTTCTTTAAACTCACCTGCTTTGATAATAAATTTTTCTCCATCAAAAAACCTCTGATCTGATGGACCGATTATTATTCTAACAACAGCTTGAGTTACAAACATTACACCAATACTAACCATTGCAAGTTGAACAGGAGGACTTTTGCTCACTCTATAATATCTAAAAACAAATTTATCAATTAAGAGCATATATCCAATTGTTAAAACAATTGCAAAAGGGATGGCAAGTAACGCTGTTGGTAAAACACCTAAAGAAATTCCAAGTGATTGAAAATACCAAGTAAATAATATGGTGACCATCGTACCAAAAGCCATCATGTCCCCAGTTGCAAAATTAGCAAACCTTAAAATTCCATAAATTAAAGTTACAAATATTGCACCTAGTGCTAGTTGAGAGCCATACGTAAGAGCTGGCATAAAAATATAATTTAATAACAATATAATTGCGTTTAAGAATTCCATACTATCCACCTAAAAAAGAGCTTCTTACTCTTGGATCGTTTAATAATTCTTTTCCTGTTCCTGAATACTTATTTTCACCTGTAACTAGTACATATCCACGATCAGAAATATTAAGCGCTTGTTTAGCATTTTGCTCAACCATTAAAATTGCAACATTAGTTCTTTTTACTTTGATGATATGGTCAAATAATTCATCCATTACTATTGGAGAAACACCAGCAGTGGGTTCATCTAACATTAATACAGATGGTTTTATCATTAATGCTCTTCCAAGAGCCACTTGTTGTCTTTGACCTCCAGATAATTCACCAACTAATTGGTTTCTTTTTTCTCTAAGTATTGGAAATAGTTCATAAATTTCTTCTATAATATTTTGATAATTGTCATCTCTTAAATAAGCTCCCATCTCTAAATTTTCTTCAACACTCATTCCAGAAAATACATTTTTTGTCTGTGGTACAAATGAAATACCTTCTCTCACCCTATCTTGTGGTGAAAGTTTTGAAATATCTTTGCCATCAATTATAACTGAACCAGATTTTAAATTTAAAAGACCAAGCATTGCTTTCATGGCTGTTGATTTACCAGCACCATTAGGTCCAAGAATTGAAACTATTTCGCCTCTGTTTACATTAACTGAACAAGAGTTGATGATATCAGGTCCATTACCATAACCACCTGTCATTTTTAAACCTTCAAAAAAAGCCATTAGTTCTCATCCTTTATCTTTGATCCTCTGCCTAAATAGCTTTCTATAACTTTTTCATCTTTCTTAGCTTCTTCAGCGGTCCCTTCAAATAAAACTGAACCTTCTGCCATAACAATAACAGGGTTACATAATCTACTTATAAACTCCATATCATGTTCGATCATACAGAATGTATAACCTTCTTCCTTATTTAACTTAAGAATAGCAGTTCCTAAATCTTTAAGCAGTGTTCTATTAACACCAGCACCTACTTCATCAAGTAATACTAATTTTGCATCAACCATCATGGTTCTTCCAAGTTCTAATAATTTTTTTTGGCCTCCAGATAAATTCCCAGCTAATTCATTTGATAAATGAGTCAGATTTAAAAAATCAACTACGTCTTGGGCTTTTTGTTTAACTTTAAGTTCTTCCGTTCTAACTAAACTTGGTTTTAATAAAGCAGTCATTAAATTTTCACCTGACTGGTTTGCAGGAACCATCATTAAATTTTCAAGCACAGAAAGATTAGTAAACTCATGTGCTATTTGAAAAGTTCTTAAAATTCCTTTAGAAAATAATTCATATGAAGGAACGTCAGTAACATCCTCATTATTAAACAATACTTTTCCTTGTGAGGATTTTAAATTTCCAGCTATTAGATTGAACAAGGTGGTCTTGCCTGAGCCGTTAGGTCCTATAATTCCTGTAATAGATCCTTTCTTAATCTTTAATGAACAATCTGACACTGCAGCCAAACCTCCAAAATATTTAGATAGATTTTCAATTTGTAAGATGTTCTGTTCTTGATCCATGAAATTTATTTATTTAATCTTCTATGTATACTGTTGAGTGTCTTTTCTAAAGATTTATAAAAACCTGCTTTGCTTAATTCTTTAACTCCTTGTTCATTCAATCCTTTAGGTGTTTGAGACTCTTTTACTAAAAATTTTAAATCTTTTTTAGAGTTTACAACTGCATCTTCTGATAATGCTAAAAATAAAGATGTTATATATTTTTGTGCATTATTTCGTTTAACTCCTCTTTTCACTAACCAGTCTGTCATTACTCTTAGTAATTCATAAAAGGGTGCCATCATTCCAGAGGTTGACCAAAAATTGATTGAAGATTTTTCATTTTTAATTTCAACGGTTGTGCCAATTTTATTAAAAAAATCTTTAACTTTTTTATTGGGTGGACAAATGGGTACTGGTCCTTTTTTTAAAGATATAGGAGGTAATGGTATCACTCTTATAATTTTTGCTTTAACTTTGATTGCTTTTTTAAGTTGAGCTAAAGTAATTGTTGATATGAAACTAATTACAGTTTGATTTGATCTAAACTTTAAATTTTTAATAATTTTTTCACCCACTGTTGGAGTTACTGATAAAAATATCCAATCACAAGAATTAATAATTTCCTGGTTATCTTTACTAACAGTTATCTTTTTAAACTTTTTTTTTAAAATACTAGATGTAGATTTATTTCTCTCAGAGATGATTATTTTGTTATACAAAATACTGGAACTGCAAATACCAGTGATAACGGCAGACGTAATTTTACCTGTTCCTATAAAGCCTAATTTCATAAATATAGTTACTTTATAGTGATATTAGTGAATTAATTAATAAAAAAAGAACCTCTAATTCTCAATAGTTCTCTGCTTAAATCTTTATTTTCTTTGAAAGGTTTTCTTCCGTGTAACCAAAAATAATTATTAGCCACAATGGTTGATCCAGGTACTAATTTAGTGATTACTTTATTCTTACTCTCCTCTAAAGCATCTGATAATTTTTGTAAGAAAATTCCTTGATCCATATTTTTTGGTTCAGGGAATTGATCAATATAAGAAATATTTGGCTTACCGTTATCATCTGTTGTGAAAACTGGATGTTCAACTTTATATTCTATATTTTTACTTTTAGGAGACCCCCATACAAAATTTTGTTTTCCAATGGGGTCATTGAATAAATCCTCACAATGTTCCCAGTCATCAAGATGCAACATTGCTGTTTCTCCTCCTTGGACATTTTGTTCTTCAATTTTAGTCATCAAAAGCCAATCTGTGATCTCTTTAACATATGTCCCATCCGTATGAAGATCCATATTTGTGTAAGCTTTTCTTAAGTACGAGTCACTTTTATCTTCATGCTTTACAAAAAATCTTGCATAATATTTTCCAGCCATGGCATCATAATTTGGATTACCAATTAAATAGGCAATTGCTGTTGATAGCTTTACTAAAAAGATATCATTAATTTTTGCACTTACTTTTTTTGGTCCAATTATAAAACAACCTGTTTCTCTATCTCTTACTATTGAATTAAGTAATTTGCTTAATTTATTAGAAGTTAAATCATCTAAACTTTTAGCAATAGTAAATCTGGTAAATGGTTTGTACTCTAAGGCAGTGATATCAAATTTATTGAATGGAAATATTAATTTATCTAAAATTTCATCTTCAATTCTAATGTCAATTATTCTTTTTGAATTTTGATGTTCTGTTATTGTTATTCCAGAGATATTTTCCATTAGAAATAATTACTTAGTACCGCCATCATGATAGCAGAAATAACAGTAGGATAAACAAAATTTCTTTTAGATATAAAAAATATAAATAAACAAAATAAAACAACAGTTACTCTACTTAAGTAACTAGCATCAGACAAAACACCTACCGGAAATATAATTGTTCTTGCTATTAATGCAGCTAGTGTTGAGTAGGCAAGACAATTAAACCATTTAAATAATTTTGAAGTTACTTTTATTCCTTGTGAAGAAATTGCACCTAAAAACCTTGAAGAGAAAGTTGCAAGGGACGTGACTAAGATTGCAAGAAATACACTAGTTGACATTTAGCTCTCCTATAAAATAAGCAATTGTTCCACCAACAAGTCCTCCCAATAAAATTGACCACTCTGGAGATAGAAAATAAAAAATTGGTCCTAATATCAGACCTAAAATTACTGCAGTTGTAATTTGAATAGTTTTCATTGCCCCAACCATCATGCATAAAAAATAAATTGGGTTTAAAATTGCTAAGCCCATCATCATATTCTTATCCAAATAATCAGATGCATAAAATCCTATAAAAGTTCCTATTACTGCTGTAGTCCAAGTAGCACAACCAATTCCAATCCAAAAATCAATTCTATGTTTTTTTTCAATACTTTTGTAATTACTTTTCATAATTAGCCATGCAGATACTGCTATAAAATGACATGAAAAGTAATATTTCCATTTTGGTTGGCTTTTGTGCATCATTAATGGAAATAAAGAAACAGCCATTGGATAAAGACGAGCATTAACAAACCAAACAGCTAAAAAAATATTTAATAATGAAGCTCCAACTAATAACGACTCTGCCATAACTAATGATCCAGGCAAAGCATAAGTAAGCATAGTTGAAAAAATACTTTCTTGAATATTAAATCCTAAATTTTTAAGAAGTGCCCCAATTGCTATAAAACAACATCCAAGTGCAAGGGCTGGGCTATCTGGAGCTAAAATAGATTTGAAACCTTTAAAGAAAAATTCTTTATTAATCATTAACCACCAAGGAATAATCTACCAACGTCAGGATTTTTTAATAAATCGTCCCCTTTGCCAGCAATAGCAGTTTGTCCTGATACTAAAACATAACCTATATCAGCAAACTCTAATCCTTTTTTAGCATTTTGTTCCACTAGGATAATAGTTTTCTTTTCTGTTTGTTGAAGGTCTCTTAATATTTCAAAAACCATATCTATATATCTCGGTTCTAAACCAATTGAAGGTTCATCAACAAGTAATACAGAAGGTTTCATAACTAGTGCTCTAGAAATTTCTAATAATCTTCTTTCCCCACCAGATAAAACTTTTGCAGGTTGGTTTCTTCTGTTTCTTAATCTTTCATATTTTTCAAAAATTCTTTCAGCTTCTTGATAAGATTCGTCTGTGTTTTCTTTAGTATAACCACCCATTAGTAAATTTTCTTCAACCGTCATATCTGGAAAGACTGAATTATCTTGTAAGATATATGCTATTCCACACGACTTAAGTTTTTCTGCTGGGGTTAGATGCGTAATTTCTTTACCATCAATTTCTATTTGCCCTGAAAAGATATTTGTAAATCCATAAATAGAGTGAAGAATTGTAGATTTTCCAGCACCATTTGGACCAATTAAACATAGAGATTGAGCTTTACTTACACACAAATCAAAATCATGTAGAATTTCCATCTTACCATAACCAGCAGATAAATTTTTAATCGTTACATGGTTATTGTCTGGAGATAGTTTTTTTAATTCTTCAGGTCCTGGTGCTTTTCCTAATACATCATATTGATTTGACATTATTGTGCTCCCAAGTAAGCGTCTAGCACACGCTTATCATTTTTAATTTCATCTGGAGTTCCGTTTGCCAACATTTGACCATGTGCTAAACAAAAAACTCTTTGTGCTAAATTCATAACTACTTTCATATTATGCTCTATAACTAACAGGGTAATCCCATAATCTTTATTAACACTAATTAAACGATCAATAATTCCATTAATTAATGTTGGATTAATTCCAGCTGTTGGCTCATCTAACAAGAGCATTTTGGGCTCATTCATTAATGCCATTGCTAGTTCTAATAATTTTTGCTGACCAAAAGAAAGATCTCCTGCTCTAAGTTTTCTTTTTTGATGAAGTCCTACAAACTTTAATAATGTTTCTGCTTTATCAGTTAAACCTGAAGGTATTTTTTGGAAAACTGTTAAAATTCCATCATTTTCAGGTTTGTGGCTGATTAGCATATTTTGAATACAGTTTAATTTTCCATAAATTCGGGTTTGTTGAAAAGTTCTAAGTAATCCAAGTTTAGCAATAACAGGTACTGGTAACTCAGAGACTTCTCTGTTGTTAAATTTAATTGAACCCCCATCAATTGGATAAGTTCCAACTATTGAGTTAAATAAAGTAGTTTTTCCAGAACCATTTGGCCCAATTAATCCAACTATTGAACCTTGTTCAACTGACATAGAGATATCTACGTTGGCTTTAACACCGCCAAAAGACTTACTTACATTTGATATATCTAATATAGCCATTATTTTAATTCTACCTGTGCTTTTCGGTCAGCTTCATCAATTACTTCTCCAAATCTTTCAGGATATTTCTCTCTTAACCATCCCATTAAACCTTCAGGAAAATAAACAACGATTACAATAATTAAAACTCCAAGAGCTACATACTGCCATCCTAAAAAGTAAGTCCAAAATCCTTCTTTAAATAAATGAAATAAAACAGCACCAACTAGTGGTCCCCATAAAGTTCCTTTACCACCAAGAATTGCCATTAACACCATAAACACTCCAAATGTAGGTCCAGCA
This sequence comes from Candidatus Pelagibacter sp. PS_23, assembly GCF_059417905.1. Taxonomy (NCBI): domain Bacteria; kingdom Pseudomonadati; phylum Pseudomonadota; class Alphaproteobacteria; order Candidatus Pelagibacterales; family Candidatus Pelagibacteraceae; genus Candidatus Pelagibacter; species Candidatus Pelagibacter sp. PS_23. The sequence goes on from NZ_CM182071.1 coordinate 878,185, forward strand.
AATGCAATTTCATTAGGTTCAATGTAACCATTAATATGACCCATTAGTCCTCCTGCAATTCCAACAAAGAACGCTGATACCATCCAACCTATAATTTTATACCTCATAGTGTGAATGCCCATTGCTTCAGCTTTATCTTCGTTATCTCTTATTGCATTTAAAACTAATCCAAATCTTGTACTGTAGGCCCACTTTAAAGTAATAAAAGTTATAACTGCTAAACCAAAACTTAAATAGTACATAAACTGTGATGATGATGCGTTAGATCCTAAATCTTTTGGCCAAACAGGAACCGTCATACCTTGTCCTGCTCCAATAATTTCAATTCCACCTGCAATTTCGCCAGCAGCAATTCCTAAAGCTAAAGTACAAATTGCAAAGTAATGCCCTCTTAAACCTAAAATTCCATAACCAATTACTCCTGCAATTATTGTTGGAATAATTCCTGCTAACAATATTCCAACTCCAAACCCTTGAAAAAATTGTGGAACCGTATGAACAAAAGTTTTTTCTCCACCAGCATCCGTCCACTCAGCTAATGAAAAAAACATTGCTATTTGTGTACTTGAAGCAACATACATTCCAACTCCAAAAAATAAAATATTTCCAAATGTATTGTAGCCCATTTGTCCACCTTGAACGTCCCAAGTCATCGCAAGAACGATTAAAATATAAAGAAACGACATCTGAAGTTTGTAAGCAGGAAATATAAATGCACCAGCTAAGCCAAAAATTATTAGACCCATGTATAAAAGAGTATTTTTATTCATTATTTTAGATATTCTCTTTTTCTTGATAATTTAAATCTTCTGTAAACAAGAATTAATACGAGTAGCGAGAATACAGCTGCTATTCTAAATTCTGTTCCAAGTAGATAATCTGCCCATTCTTCAAATATACCAAGACCCATACCAGATATTGCAACAGCTGGTAAATTTCCAAGTCCAGCAATGATTACAATCATGAATGATCTTACCGTGTAAGGTAATCCTGTGTATGGATGAAGTGTAAATGTGATCGCAACACAAGCTCCTGCTATTCCACATAATGCTGCATTTATTCCAAATGTTGCAGCATAAACTTTTTCTGTATCTACACCTAAAATTTTAGCAGCTCTTGCATTTTGTGCGGTTGCTCTAATTGCTCTACCTAATTTTGATTTTCTCATATAGATCACCAAAATAAATGCGGATATGACACAAACAGCTCCTGAAAATAACTTAGCATTAGGAATTGTAACCATATCGTTAAATAACATTGTTGTTCCAAAATCTGATTGAGCAACAACTACGTCTGCGCCAAATGCAAAATTCATTAACTGTTGTGCTAAAATACTAATTCCAAAAGTTGCAAGAATTGATGTAAATAAATCTTTATCTACCACTTTATTAATAACCAGCTTGTACATTCCCCATCCAACACAATACATTACAATTGGAGATACAATTATACCAAAGGCTGGATGAATTCCTGAGAGATACATAAAGTAAGCAATGTAACCACCCATAATTACTAATTCTCCTTGAGCAATGTTTATTATATTCATTACTCCCCACTGCAGAGCCATTCCATAAGCAATTAATGCAAATAAAATACCTAGAAGTATTCCATCCATTGAGGCTTGGACCATTAGTATTGGTGCTTGAAAAATTAGAAAATCCATAAATTATTTAAATGTTTATAAAAAAATGCCCCCTATTTCTAGGGAGCATTTTACATATTAGGTATTATCTTTTTGACCAAGATGGAATTGGGTGTACCAACTCAGCTGATGCCCATTTTGTAGGAGCAACAACTTTGTTTTCACACTTACTACCATCATCGTTACATGATACTTGGAAAAGTACCATTGGTTTTGATACGTTCTGCCCACCTTCTGCAAATTTTATGTTCCCATAAAAAGTTTGCATATCAGTTGCAGCTAAAGCGTCTCTAACTTTTTTAGTGTCAAATGATTGCGCTCTTTCGAATGCATCTTTAAATACTAATAAAGCAGCTGACGACTCTGCAGCTTGGTATGGCGGTGCATAACCAAATGCTTTTGTAAAATCTGCATCATAGGTAGTTCCATCTTTAAAGAAATCATCTTTGTAAGATAATGATTTATGCCATTGAGAAGCACAAAGTGCATACTCAGAAGCTTTACCATGCATCTTAGATAATTTAGCGGCATCACAGTGAGTCATTGCTAACATAGGAACATCAACTTTCATTTCTGAAATTTGCCTAACAGCTGTTAAAGCTCCTTTTGTGTGACCTGAAACCACAAGAACATCTGGTTTTACAGCTTTTACTTTAGATAAAGTAGCAGCCATATCATTAAGTTCTTTCGGTAACTTGTCATCAATTATGATTTTAGAACCTGTTCTTTTAGCAGCATCAAGAATACCTAATCTCACATCTTGAGAGAAAGCATCTTGTTCAAATGCCATTGCAATCTTAACTGGTTTTCCACCGTTTTTTTCAACTGCAAGATCAATTGCTACATCAAGATATAAGTTCGCAGGAGCTAGTACTGCAAATAAATATTTATAACCCTTAGTGAATAACGATCTAGACGCACCGTTTGCTTCAACCATAGGAATTCCATATTTTTCAGTTACAGGAGCCATAGCTTTAGTCAAACCTGAGCTATAAGGCCCAAGCATGTATTGAACACCATCTTGTTGAATTAATCTTTCTGCAAGTTGTGCTGCCCTTCCAGAGTTTGACTCGTCATCGTAATAAATGATTTCAAACTTGTAAGTTTTTCCACCAACCTTAATACCACCCATGTCATTTATTCTGTCAACTGCTAAGTTATAGCCGTTTTGAGTATGAACACCATTTGATGAGTATTTTCCAGTCAATGAAATAGCTGCACCTAAAATAATTTTATCCCCAACAACCTTCGCGAAAGATATTGTTGAAGCTGAAATTAAAAGAGCAATTGCAGAAACTAAAGTAATAATTATATTTCTGATTTTCATTTTTATTTCCCTCTATTAGTTTTTTAAATTTAAATAAATATTTAACCCTTAAATGTAATTACACGCAAGTCCTTAAGACAAAAGTGTGACCTAATAGTTTTGAATAAATGCTATGATTAAAGCGATTAATATCAATACACACGCTGAAATTGTATTAATAACTTTTGGGTTTGCTTTTATCCAAACAATTAATTTTCTAGCAAGAACAGCATAAGCAATTAAAGATAAAAAATCTAAAACTGCATATGTTGTAATTAAAATTAAAAATTGGACAATATAATTTGAATTAAAATCTATAAACTGTGGAAATATTAAAGGAAAAAACATCCAAGCTTTTGGACTTGTTCCTGCAACTAAAAAACCATCTTTAAAAAAAGAAAAAAAGCTTTTTGACGAAATATTATTTGAATTTATATCTTTTGGTCTTGAATTATAAATATCATAAGCGAGATAAAGTAAGTAAGCTATACCAATCCACTTAAAAGTATTTAGAAAGTTTGGATTATCAACAAAAAAAGATCCTAAAACAAAAATTACTAATGTTGCTTGAATAATATTTGCTGTAACATCTCCAAGAGCTGTCCAGATACATTTTTGAACTCCATAATTCATGGAATATGAAATGATTACAATTCTAGGTGTACCAGGAGTGATAAATAAAAATAAAATAATCTGTAAAAAAAGAAAATAATTTAAGGGAAGCATTTTGTTGTTTGGATAGTCCAAAAAAACCGGGAGCTAAAGATGGCTAAGATGGACTATCTAAGTTTGAAGATACCATGACCTTAAATAAAATGCATTAATCAATTTTTTTAAATATAATGAAAATAAAGGATTTATGAAAAAAAAAGGTCACACCCCTATAACTAGAGTTAAAAATCCAGAACCCCATATATCAGATCCTGACTGGATCATCTGGGCTGCTTGGGCTGACCGGATTACCTTTGAAGAAATAGAGCAAAAAACTGGAAAGACAGAAGGTGAAGTAATCAAGATTATGAGGCGTTCTATAAAGCCTGTTTCTTTTAGATTGTGGAGAAAAAGAGTTAATCAAAAAAGTATTAAACATAGAAAAAAATTTGAATACTCTAGAAAAGAAATTACTAGTAAAATTAAAAAGAATGATTATTTATAAGATATGAAAAATGTAACTATTTATACAGGTCCACTTTGTAATTTTTGTGATGCAGCAAAAAGATTATTAGCTAGAAACAACGTTGAATATAAAGAAATTAATATTGCAACAGTAGATGGAGCAATGGATGAAATGATTACTAAAGCTAATGGAAAAAGAACTATTCCACAAATCTTTTTTGATGACAATCATATTGGTGGTTACGATGATGTTAGAGCTCTTGAAAAAGAAAATAAATTACTAGAACTTTTAAAATAAACTAGTTTTTAGGTTTAAAAGTCAGACAAACACCATTATTACAATATCTTTTACCAGTTGGTTTAGGCCCATCTTCAAAGATATGACCATGATGTCCGCCACATTTTTTGCAATGATATTCTACCCGCTCATAACCTAATAGAGTATCTGTTTTAGTTTCAAATGCATCCGGTAACGATTGATAAAATGAAGGCCAACCTGAACCACTTTCATATTTGGCATTTGAGTCAAATAATTTTTCACCACAATTAGCACAGTGATAACTTCCTTCTCTCTTCTCGTGATTTAATTCACTTGTACCAGGCGCTTCCGTACCATCTTCAAATAAAATTAATTTTTGTTCAGCTGTAAGATCTTTATTAATTTTTTTTGTCATAAATTTATTCTAATACTCTTAAGGGTTTACCTGCAACACATGCCTCTAATCCTTCAATCATCTGTGTATAAAATATACTATAATTTTCTGCTGTTACATAGCCAACATGTGGCATCAACAATGCATTTGGTAAAAATCTTAGTTTGTTACCTTCTGGCAGAGGTTCTTTTTCATAAACATCAAGTCCTGCTCCAGCAATAACATTGGTTGATAATGCTATAATTAAATCATCTTCATTAATAATTGATCCTCTAGATGTATTAATTAAAAAAGCAGTTTTTTTCATTGAGTCTAATTCTTTTAGTTTTATTAACTCTTTATATCTTTCTCCACCTTGCACATGGATCGACAAAAAATCAGAATTTTGAAATAGATCTTCTTTACTGCATGGAAGGACACTAAGTTCTTTACAAGTATCCAAGTTTAAATTTTCACTCCAAGCCATAACTTCCATGCCAAAAGCTTTAGCAATTTTAGCAACTTGTGAACCAACTCTTCCAAGTCCAACTAACCCCAAAATCTTTCCTTTAAGCTCAAACCCAATAGTGGTTTGCCAGTAACCTTGGTACATGTTGTCAATTTCTTCTTTAAAATTTCTAGCTAACCCTAAGATTAAACCCCAGGTTAATTCTGTTGTGCCTGCAAAATCAATGTCAGTACCACACACAGTAATTTTTCTCTTTTTAGCAGCAGCTAAGTCTATTGCTTTATTTCTTGAACCACTGGTAATGATATATTTAAGGTCATTTAAATTATCGATTAAATTTTTAGTAATAGGAGTTCGCTCTCTCATTATCAATAATGCTTCAAAGTCTGATAATTGCTCTATGGCATCTGCTTCATCTTCAAAGGGTTCACTGAATATTTTAAATTCATATTTGCCAGATAATTTTTTTAAATCAACAAATTCGTGAGACACGTTTTGGTAATCATCTAAGATAGCAACTTTAAGCATTTTTAATCTTTCTGTTTGATAAAAGAATTCCTGTTAAAATAAATATTGCGCCCAACATATGATAAAACATAAATTTTTCATTAAAAATAATCATTGCCATAATTGCACTTAAAATAGGCATCATATGTAAAAAAACACCTGCTCTGTTAGCACCAATTAAAGCAACTCCCTTTATCCAAAAAATAAAAGAAGCAAGACCTGGAAATAGAACTACATAAAATAAAATCATGTAAAAGTTTTGATTTAAAACAATTCTAAAGCCCATTTGATACTCTATAAAGTAAATTGGTATTAAAAAAATAAAGCCAAATGAAATTACTACTTCTAGTAAACCTAGTTGAGATAGTTCGTGTTTTTTTTTCTTTAAAAGAGCTGAATAAGTAGCCCAAGAAAGCATTCCAAAAACCATCGTGATATCACCCTTGTTAAAGTCTAAATTCATTAATATTCCAAGATTTGCTTTAGTTATAATTAAAACAACTCCAATAAAAGAACATGTAACTCCCAATATTTGAAAAGTATTAGTTTTTTCAATTTTTAAAATTGAAGAAATGAAAATGATCATCACTGGTATTGTTGATATCATCAATACTCCACTGATTACTTGCGTAAAGTTTAAAGAATAATAGACAATTGAATTAAAGATGGTGACACTCGTTATTCCAAGAATTGTGTAATATTTATAATTTTCTAAAATATAACTTCTTTTGTTAAATAGTTCTTGAATTGTAAATGGAGCTAAGATCAACCAAGCAAAAAGCCATCTATAAAAATTTAATGAAAATGGAGGTACTTGATATTGACTAGCAAATTTTCCAACTAAAAAATTTCCTGACCAAAATAAAGCTGCTAAAAATAAAAAAATATAAGCAACATTATTTTTATTTATCACTTAGCTAAACCTAAGAGAGCTATATGGCTTTAAATCTAAGTTTGTATTTTCTTCAGCAATCATTCCAGAGATTATTTTCCCTGAAATAGGTCCTAATGTCCATCCTAAATGATGATGACCAAAGCAATAAAAAACATTTTTATATTTTTTTGAAGGTCCTATTACAGGCAAGTAGTCTGGTAATGTAGGTCTAAAACCAAGCCACTCATCTTCATGTTCGGGTAAATCACCCATCATGTATTTTGCATTATTAATTAAATTTTTAACTCTTGATTTTGATAATGGGTTGTCTAATCCACCAAATTCAACCGTACCTACAACTCTAAGTCCCTGTTCCATGGGTGTAATACCAAATCCTCTATTTTGGAAAATTACGGGTCTACTTAAAAGATGATCGCAATTTTTAAAATGCACATGATACCCTCTTTCAGTATCTAGAGGTATTTTTTCATCTAAATTATCTGTTAATTTTTTTGAAAATGAACCACAGGCAATAACAATTTTATCAAATAGAAAACTTTGTGTTTCAGATTTTATAACTGGCTTTTCATCATTAAAATTTATGTCTTTAATATTCATTTTTAAAAACTTACCCCCCTTTTTCAAAAAAAGATCATAAAGTTTTAAAAGAATTTTTTTAGGGTTTCTCGCATGTCTGCCATATTGATAATAAACACCTCCATGATAGATAGGTTTTATATTGGGTTCTAAGTCATGAATTTCTTTTGGAGTAATTACTTGTTGATCAACCCCCAGTTCATTTCTAACTTTAATCTCTAATTCTCTGCTTTTTAAACTTTGATCGTTCCAAATATATAAAATACCTTTTTTCTCAACTAATCCTCCAAGCTCTACTTCATCAAATAATTCATCATAAGCAGGTAATGCTAAATCTAAAATTTGATGCATGTTTTTAGCGGTATGCATCATTCTTTTTGTAGTACAGTTTCTTACAAATTGTAAAAACCAAGGCATCATTTTTGGAACATAGTTCCATTTTAAAGCAAGTGGACCTGTAGAACTTAAAAGCATTGCAGGGACATCAGTTAATACATCAGGTCTATTTATAGGAACAGATGCATATGGAGAAAAGTGACCTGCATTACCGTAGGATGCAGCAGGACTTCCCGGTTCATCTCTATCAAAAATTGTTACACTAAAACCTTTTTTTTGTAAAAATAAAGCATTCGAAATACCTTGTATACCAGCACCAACAATTCCAATTTTTAAATTTTTTTCCATGACACTTTATATAATTCTTAAAATTAAATATTCTCGCGACAAATTAGACAAGTAAAACATTAAAATACTTACGCTATTAGCTGTTTATGATTAATTTTAGCACTCATAACAATTGCAAATCCAATCATGGTTGCAAGCATTGAAGACCCTCCATATGACATAATTGGCAGGGGAGATCCAACGATAGGCAGTAAACCTAAAACCATTGACATATTTACTGTTACATAAAAAAATATTGCAGACCCATAGCCGTAGCAAAAAAGTTTAGCGAAATAACTCCTCGAGATTGCACCAATTCTTAATACTCTATAAATAATGATTATATAAATTAACAATAAAATTAGGGAACCTAAAAAACCATGTTCCTCAGCAAATAAAGTGAAAATGAAATCTGTATGTTTTTCCGGTAAAAATTCTAAATAACTTTGAGTGCCTTTTAAAAAACCTTTGCCAGTTAAACCTCCTGATCCAACTGCTATTTTAGATTGAATAATTTGGTAACCTGCACCTAGAGGATCCCTATCTGGATTAAGAAAAGTCAAAATTCTAAGCTTTTGATAAGGCTGTAAAAAAGCAATAGCAAAAGGCATTGAAATTAATAAAGCTATAAAAGAATAAACAAAATATTTAATATTAATTCCTGCAAGCCAAATGACAACTAATCCACTTAAAGCAATTAAAATTGAAGTTCCCAAATCAGGTTGAGTAATAACAAGCATGATTGGTAAAATTAAAATTACCAAAGCAACAAACATAACTTGAAAACTATTAACTTTATTCAATTGTATACGGTGATAATATTTAGCAAGGCATACTATTATTGCAATTTTCATTAATTCAGATGGCTGTAAATTAATAAAATATAAATTGATCCATCTTTGTGATCCTGAAGCTTTAATGCCATACAAGGAAGCCCAGACTAGAAAAAATAAAACTACAATATAAAAAAAGTAAGCAAAGTAATGCCAAAATTTAATATTAAAAAATGACATAAAAATCATTATTGTGAAAAAAATTAAAAATTTTGAAATATGACTTTTGCTATGAAATAAGATTTGCCCCCCATCGGTTGAGTACATGGACAAAGCACTAATTAACCCAAGCAATAAAATACAAATTAACAAAATGTAATCAAAATTTCTTAATTTTTGAAAAAAAGTGGGTTGTGTATTAAATGAATTGTATTGCATTTATATTTTTAAATCATTTTGTTTAGTTTGTTTCTCTCTTAGCTCATGTCTATCTATAATTAATTTAAACAGTTTTTTTGCAATCGGTGCAGCAGCTGAACTACCTGATCCACCATGCTCTATAACAATACTTAATGCGTATCTTGGATTCTTATATGGACCAAACGCTATATATAAAGCGTGATCCCTCTCATTATATGGAATTTCAGAGGTACTTAAATCAAGTTCTCTTGCAGCTTCAGTTATTCTTTTAACCTGTGATGTTCCTGTCTTTCCAGCAAATTGGTATTTGGGATCTTCGATACGTGAATTATAAGAAGTCCCTCTGACCTCATTTGTAGATGCAAACATCGCTTCACGAACTAAGTTTATATTTTTAGAATTTTTAAATAAGGTTTCATGTTCCTTTTTATCTAAAAACCCTAAAAGTTCTTCTGTTGTATCTTTTAATCCACTGTCTTTTTTATTTAATTGTTTTTTGTTTTCATTCATTATGAATCTAATTTCTTCTGCAGTTTTACTATCTTCTTCTACTATTATTTTTGGATAAATCTTAAATCCTCCATTTGCAAGCTGAGCTGTCATTTGACATAATTGTAGAGGTGTTGTTTGAGTATAGCCTTGTCCAATACCTGTGATTAATGTTTCACCTATAACCCAACCTTTTCCTAAATTATTTTTTTTCCATTTGGTGTCAGGAATTAACCCTTTTTTCTCAATACTAAATGTTTCATTTAAAACTTTTTCACCAAGGCCAAATTTTATAGATGTTTCTTTTAATCGATCTACACCAAGTTTTCTCGCAATCTCATAAAAATATGTATCACAAGACTGCTTCATTGCGCTCTTTAAATCTACAATGCCATGTCCTCTTTTTTTCCAGCAATGATAAGTTTGTCCATACATTTCAATTTTTCCTGTACAGTTAACTTTGAAATTTTCATCAATAATTTTATTTTCTAGTGCTGATAAAGCTACCATTGGTTTGAATGTTGAGCCTGGTGAATACAAACCAGATAAAGTTTTATTAACTAATGGTTTTAATGGATTGTTTCTAATTAACTGCCAGTCATCTTGATTAATTCCAAAAAGAAATAAATTAGGGTCAAATGATGGTGATGACTGCATAGCAATTATATCACCCGTATAAATATCCATTATACTTATTGAGCCAGCTACACCTTTTAAAAGCTCATTACAAAACTTTTGAATTTCTGTATCTACAGTGAGTTTAATTGTTTTGCCATTTAATCCATCGGTATGATCAAGTTGGCTAATTCTTTTTCCATAGGCATTAACTTCATACCTTTGGATACCATTCGTACCAATTAATTCATCTTCAAAAGTTTTTTCTAAACCATTTTTTCCCACTTTGAGACCTGGTACATGTGTACTTCTTATAATTTCATTATTTAGAATATCTTTTTCACTCGCTTCACTAACATAGCCCAAGACATGTGTATAACTTTCACTAAAGGGATAGTTTCGTGATACAGATAGAACTGGTTTGGCTCCTACTAAATCGTGCAAGTAATAATTAACTTTTGTAAACTGCTCCCATGTTAAATTTTTAGAAATGATTATAGTTTCCCAAGGTTTTTGTTTATTTTTTTGGTCTATTATTTTTTTAAAATCATTATTACTAATATTTAAAATTTCTTTTAACCTTACCATCAAATATTTAAAATCTTCTACTTCTTCAGGAATAACATGAAGTTGATATACTTTTAAATTACCAGCAATAACATTTTCAAAATAATCTAAAAACTCACCTCTAATTGGAGGTAATTTCCATTCACGTAATCTATTTTTGTCAGATAGAGTTAAATATTTTTTATTCTCTGTAATTTGTAATGAAAATAATCGAGTAATTATTCCAGTAAATACAATAATCTTAGCAGCACTAATAATAAACATTCTTCTATTAATGGTTTGAACTTTTTTTACACCAAAATCTTCACCCAGCATTATTATTTCTCACTACATAATTTTCAAAAAAATTAAATAAATTTGAAAATAAAAAATAAAACAAAAAAGTGAATACCATATTTATTATTTGGTCAAAATAATTTAACTCATAATTAAAAATAAATTTTAAAGATAAAAACAATAATGAATTTATAATTAAAATTGTTAAAAGAAAAAATATACCATCTTTTAGTAAACTTGGTCTTAAAGTGATATTTCTAAGATAGGATGCTGCTACACAAAGTATTAGATACATTAAGCTGCTTAATCCAATTGGAGTTCCTATCACAACATCGTTAAACAAACCTGCAATAAAAATATAAGTATATCCTAAACTTTCAGTTTTTTTTAGACTGTAGTAAAAAATTAAAATATATGAAAAATTAAATGAAAAATATTTTAAACCTGAATAATTAAAATCATAATCATTTAAAACAGATACAAAAAGTAAAATTACGGGTACTTTTAATAATATTATTCTAATAAAATTTTTATTTCTTAACCCTGTCATTTGTTCTCACTTTTTTTAAATGAAACAACTTTTACAAATTTTAATTGAGAAAAATCTGAAAAAAAATCTACTTTTTTTTCATCACTCAAGTTATTAATATTCATTCTTCCTATAGGTATTCCAGCCTTGAATAAGCTGCCTGCTCCAGAAGTGTAAATAACAGACTCATTTTTGATATCCTCATATTTTTTGCTATACTGAATTACCCCATAATCTTTACCCGTCCCTGAAAGTATAGAAATTACTGTGTTCGGTTCTACTATGACTGGAATTTTACTATTCAAATCTGAAAGTAATAATACCCTAGATGATGAATAGTTAACCTCAACAATTTTTCCAACAAGATATTCACCATCTATTACAACCATTCCAAGGTTTACTTTATGTTTACTGCCTTTGTTAATGATGATTGATCTTAAGTAAGGACTACTTTTATCACTTAAAACTTTAGCAATTATAGTGTCTGATTTAACCAAATGATCATCAACAATATTTTTTAATCTTTGGTTTTCTGAAATTATAAATTCATTTAATAAATCTTTGGCTTTTAAAATCTCTAGTTCAGACTTAATTTTTTCATTTTCCTTATAAAGTTTTTTATGATTTTGGATTGTAAGATAACTATCTTTTAATAAATTTTCTGGCACAGAAACTATAAAAGACGATCTATAAACTACTTCCTTAATGCCTATTTTTACATAGTTTATAATTTTAAAATTAAAACTGCCCAAAATTAAAAAAAATATAGAAAAAAATATTAAACTTAATAATGAGAATCTTTGCTGTGTTCCTTTTTTTAAAAAAGCAGATCTTAATGCAATTACAAAATCATCTCTGCTTGTTTCCATTATTTCTAATACTCAGATAACATAGTAGAGAATGTTTCTTCTTGATCTAGCGCTTTTCCTGTCCCAATTGCAACACATGCTAAAGGATCATCTGCTATAAAAACTGGTAATCCAGTTTCTTTTGAGAATCTTTTATCAATATTTTTTAATAAAGCTCCACCGCCTGTTAAAGTTAAACCCATATCCACTAAATCAGCTGATAATTCAGGAGGAGTATTTTCCAGAGCATCTTTTATCCCATTCACCATTTCTTTTAAAATATCATTTAAAGCTTCTGCTGTATCTTCTTCAGTAATATTTACTTCTTTAGGTGTTCCTGATCTTAAATCTCTACCTTTAACAGCATAAGTATTGCTGTTCGATGGTATAGCTGTACCAATTTCTTTTTTTATTTTTTCAGCAGTACTATCTCCAATCATTAAATTGTATTCTTTTCTCATATAATTAACTAATGCTGTATCCATTGCATCTCCAGCAACTCTTAAAGATTTAGAATAAACAAGACCACCTAGTGACATAACGGCTATCTCTGTAGTACCTCCACCAATATCAACAACCATTGATCCAGTTGCTTCTGAGATTGGTAGACCTGCACCAATTGCTGCAGCGATAGGTTCCTCAATTAATTGTACTCTTCTCGCGCCTGCTGCTAACGCACTATCTTGAATGGCTTTTCTTTCAACTGGTGTTGACCCTGTTGGAACGCAAATTAAAATTCTTGGGTTTGCAAAAGTTTTATTTTTGTGAACTTTTTTTATAAAATGTTTAATCATTTCCTCGGTAACTATAAAGTCTGCAATCACTCCATCTCTCAAAGGTCTAATAGCACTAATGTTGCCAGGTGTTCTTCCAAGCATCGTTTTTGCTTCGTCACCTACAGCTAATACAGTTTTTTTTCCATTATTATCAGCAATGGCTACTACAGAGGGTTCATTTAAAACTACTCCTTGCCCTTTTAAAACAACAAGTGTGTTAGCAGTTCCAAGATCAATCGCCATATCTTGACTCCAAATACTACTTAAATTTTTAAACCAATTAGCCATCTTAATTATATACCTTTCACTTTTTGAGTTTCATGCTCCATTGGAACAGTTTTTTTTCTTTTAATAATCATTTTATTTAAAGCACTTAAATAAGCATTAGCTGACGCTACTAATGTGTCAGTATCAGCAGCTTGTCCAACTGTAGTTTTGCCTTCTTCTTCAATTCTAACACTTACTGTAGCTTGAGCGTCTGTTCCCTCAGTAACTGCATGTACTTGATAAAGTTGTAATTTAACGTCGTGTGGATATAAAACTTTTATACATTTAAAAATAGCATCTACAGGACCATCACCTGTTTCTGATGTTGATTTTACTTCTCCATAAACGTCAAGTGTCATTTCTGCTTTTTGAGGCTCACCTGTTCCTGCAAAAACTTTTAAAGACTTTAAATTTATTGCATTAATTTTATTGTCTGAAATTAAACTATCATCAACTAAGGCCATAATATCATCATCATAAACATGTTTTTTCTTGTCAGCTAAAACTTTAAATTTACCAAAAGCAGATTGGATTACGTCATCAGTTACATCTGCATAACCAAGATCATTTAACTTTTCTTTAAAAGCATGTCGCCCCGAATGTTTACCCATTACTAGTGAAGTTTTCTTAACCCCCACACTCTCTGGTGTCATAATTTCATAAGTTTCTCTATTTTTAAGCATTCCATCTTGATGAATACCTGCTTCATGAGCAAAAGCATTTTTTCCAACAATTGCCTTATTAAATTGAACTGGAAACGTTGCATTAGAGACAACTTTTGAAGCTTTACTTAATAATTCAGTTTTAATTCCTGTTGTAAAAGGCATTAAATCATTTCTTGTTCTTATCGCCATTACAATTTCTTCAAGTGCAGCATTACCTGCTCTCTCACCAATACCATTTATAGTGCACTCTACTTGTCTTGCTCCTGCTGCAACCCCTGCAAGTGAATTTGCAACTGCTAATCCTAAATCGTTATGACAGTGAACGGATAAAATTGCTTTATCTATATTTGGAACTTTGTTTTTTAAAGTTGTGATAATTTTAGTAAATTCTGATGGAATTGTATAACCAACAGTGTCAGGAATATTTATTGTTTTGGCTCCACTGCTGATTGCTGTCTCAACTATCTTACACATAAAATCCATGTCTGTTCTAGTTCCATCTTCACAAGACCACTCAACATCATCTGTTAAATTTCTTGCATAAGTTACACTTTCTTTTATTGCATCCAAAACTTGTTCTGGAGTTTTATTTAATTTGTGTTTCATGTGTAATGGACTTGTGGAAATAAAAGTATGAATTCTAAATCTTGGGGAAGCTTTTAATGCTTCATGACATGCATCTATATCCTTTTTGCTAGCTCTTGATAATCCACATGGAATAGAATTTTTTAGAATTTTACTTATTGCAGTTACAGCCTCAAAGTCACCAGGGGATGCAATTGGAAAACCAGCTTCAATTACATCTATGCCTAATTCATCAAAAATTCTAGCAATTTGAATTTTTTCTTCAATACTCATTGATGCACCAGGTGACTGCTCACCATCTCGCATCGTAGTATCAAATATAAAAATTTTATCTTTGTCGCTCATAACCAATAATTTTAGAAAATCTATAATACAATCTATAATAGAGATTGCAAAATAAATGTTATATTTTGGCTATAATTTATGATCGATTGAGGTTTTTAGTAAAAATTAACTCTTATCACTATCTATTAATTTTTTCTTACCAATCCAAGGCATCATGGCTCTAAGTTCAGCACCAACCTTTTCAATTGGATGATCCGCAAGATCTTTTCTCATTTTTAAAAAGTTCTTTTGGCCGCCTTCACACTCTTTCATCCAGTCTTTTGTGAACTTACCAGATTGAATATCAGCTAGAACTTCCTTCATTCTTTTCTTGCTCTCACTATCAACAACCTTTTTACCAGATACATACTCTCCATACTCTGCTGTATTGGAAATTGAGTAATTCATATTAGCAATTCCACCTTCGTAAATTAAGTCTACTATCAACTTTACTTCATGTAGACATTCAAAGTATGCCATTTCTGGTTCATAACCAGCTTCAGTTAGGGTTTCAAAGCCATTTTTAATAAGCTCAACTAATCCACCACATAAAACTGATTGTTCACCAAATAAATCTGTTTCACACTCATCTTTAAAGGTAGTTTCAATAATACCAGATTTTCCCCCACCTATTGCTGAGGCATATGATAATGCAAGGTCTCTTGCTTTACCTGTTCCATCTTGATGAACTGCAAATAAACATGGAACTCCACCACCTCTTTCAAACTCACTTCTAACCAAGTGACCTGGTCCTTTTGGAGCAACCATAAATACATCTAAATCTTTTCTAGCATCAATCAGCTTGTAATGAATATTTAACCCATGAGCGAAAGCTAAACTTGTTCCTTGTTTGATTCTTTGCTCAATATGATTTTTATAAATTGAAGCTTGCAATTCATCAGGTGTTAAGATCATTGCAACTTCTGCCCATTCAGCAGCATCTGACATATTCATAACTCTTAATCCTTTTGACTCAGCTTTTGCTTTACTTGCTGACCCATCTCTAAGCGCTACAACAACTTCTTTGGCTCCACTATCTTTTAAATTTAGTGCATGTGCATGACCTTGGCTTCCATAACCAAAAATTGCTATTTTTTTACTTTTAATTAAATCTACATCTGCATCTTTTTCATAAAACATTTTCATTTTTTTTCTCCTATTGGTAATTAATTTAAAATTTCTGCACCTCTGGTCATTGCTACCGCTCCCGTTCTTGAGGCACTGACAAGACCAAGTGGTTTTAAATTCTTTATCATACTATCTATTTCTCTTCTTAAAGCTGTTATTTGAATTACAGCAGATTTATTTGTCTGATCTAATATAACTGGATTATACTTTTTACAAGCATTTAAAGCTTTCTTAATTTTGATAGAATTTGCAACAATTTTTAATAGTGCCATTTCTTTAAATATCACTTTTTTATCTTCTCTTTTAAAATTAACAACATTATGCACTGGAACTAATTTTTTAAGCTGCAATACAATTTGTTCTATAACTTGTGGTGTCCCTGTTGTGACAATAGTAATTCTAGAAAGATTTTTTTTGTGGTCAATTTCAGCAACTGCTAAAGATTCAATATTATATCCTCTACCTGAAAATAGCCCTACCACTCTTGATAAAACACTTGCTTCGTTATCAACCCATACAACAATAATGTGTGTATCAATTTTTCCAGATTTACTCGGTGTGCTATATGCGGATTTAGATTTTACCATTTAAACTAACGCTTTTCCTTTTCCTGTAATTTTATTTGCATCCTGATCCTTTGGACCTAAAAGCATTTGGTTGTGAGGTTTTCCAGATGGGATCATTGGAAAACAATTCTCTCCTTGATCTACAAGACAGTCAAAAATAACAGGTCTATCTGTGTTAATCATTTCTTCAATTTTTTCATCCAATTCACTTGGATCTTTTGCTCTAATACCAACACATCCATAAGCTTCTGCTAATTTAACAAAATCTGGTAGAGCTTTTGAATAACTTTCAGAATAATTTTTTTCGTGTAGTAGCTCCTGCCACTGTCTAACCATTCCCATATATTGGTTATTTAAAATAAATATCTTTATTGGCAAATTATACTGAACTGCTGTTGATATCTCCTGCATATTCATAAGAATTGAGGCTTCACCTGCTATATCTACCACTAGTTTTTTTGGATGAGCTACCTGAACACCAATAGCTGCTGGTAATCCATAACCCATAGTTCCAAGACCCCCAGATGTCATCCATCTATTAGGTTTATCAAATTTATAATGCTGTGCTGCCCACATTTGATGCTGTCCGACTTCAGTTGTAATATAAGTGTCACTGTTTTTTGTTAATTCGTACAATCGTTGAACTGCATACTGAGGTTTAATAATTGTATCGCTGTTCACAAAACTTAAAGATTGTTTAGTCCGCCATTTTTCAATTTGTAACCACCAGTTTGAAATTTTTTGTTTATTAGATTTTTCTAGATTTAATTTTTTCTTTTTTAATGTCTTGGTCGTTGAACTGATTACATCCGATACATCACCAACTATTGATAAATCAACTTTAACTATCTTATTGATTGAGGATGGATCTATATCAATGTGAACCTTTTTTGATTTCGGAGAGAATTCATCTATTTTTCCTGTGATCCTATCATCAAACCTTGCACCAATATTAATTAATAAGTCACAGTCATGCATTGCATTATTAGCTTCATAAGTTCCGTGCATTCCAAGCATTCCTAAAAATTGATTATCATTTCCAGGATAAGCACCTAGGCCTTGTAAAGTTGAGGTTATAGGAAACCCTGTTAAAGAAACTAGTTCTCTTAACAATTCGCTTGCTTTGGGTCCTGAGTTAATTACTCCACCACCAGTATAAAATATTGGTTTTTTAGACTTACTCATTAAATCAATAAGTTGATCTATGTCTTTTTGATTAAATCTATTTAAATTTTTAGTAACAACTTTTTTATCTTTATTTTGTTTTGAGTATTTTGTTTTTGCAAATTGAATATCTTTTGGAATATCAACTAATACTGGTCCTGGTCTTCCTGTTGTTGCAACCTCAAAGGCTTCATGCATAATTCTTGGTAAATCATTTATATCTTTAACTAACCAGTTGTGTTTGGTGCAAGGTCTTGTAATTCCTGTAGTATCGCATTCTTGAAAAGCATCTGTTCCAATTAAGTGTGTAGGTACTTGTCCTGAAATACAAACTAGAGGAACTGAATCCATATATGCATCGGTTAATGCAGTTACAACATTTGTTGCACCTGGTCCTGAAGTAACCAATACAACACCTGGTTTTCCAGTTGATCTTGCATAACCTTCTGCAGCATGACCCGCTCCTTGTTCATGCCTAACTAAAATATGTTTTATAGTTGGATGGTTTTTTAGTTCATCATAGATAGGAAGAACTGCTCCACCTGGATATCCAAAAATATGTTCAACTTTTTGGTCTTCAAGACACTTGAATACTATCTCTGCTCCTGAATATAATTTTGGCATCCAGGCAATCTATCGGACTTTATGTTAATTGGTCAAGTTTAAGAGAAGATTTTTTTAATTTTTTTATATAACCATCTAATTTGATTGGATCAATTTTAATCCACGATGTCATCCTAGTTCTTGCCCAAGTCGCTTGTCTTTTAGCGTATTGTCTTGTTTTAATTGATATTAACTCTTCTGCTTCATCCAAGGTAATTTCATCATTTAGATACTGTGTCAATTCGGCAATCCCAATTACCTTGTTTACACTCTGATCTTTTTTAATTTTTAGTTTAAGAAATTTTTTAACTTCAGAAATGGCTCCATTATTTAGCATGCTAGAAGTTCTTAAACTAATTTTTTCAACAAGCTTTTCTCTTTTTGTATCAATATGTAGTTTTAAAAAGTCACTATCATTAAATTCAGATTTAGTCTTAGCTAACCAATCATACATAGATATATTTGTATAAGATTTAATCTCATAAGCTCTTATGGATCTTTGAGTATCATTTGGATCAAATTTGTCTTTGATTTTAGGATCAAGTTTTAAAAGTTTTTTATAAAATTTTTTTTGTCCTTCTTTTTTAGACATTAGTCTAACTTTATTTCTAAACTTAAGAGGTATCTCTGGAATTTTAACTAGTCCATTGATTAATGATTGAAAATATAGACCTGTTCCACCAACTAAAATTGGAATTTTTTTCTTTTTTTGAATATTTTTAATTTTTTTAATTGTTAGTTCTAACCATTGTCCAGTTGAAAATTTTTCATTTAAATCAACAAATCCATATAGATGATGTTTAATATTTTTTTGTTCTTGCTTGTTGGGTCTTGCAGTTAATATTTTTAATTTTTTGTAAACCTGCATACTGTCAGCATTGATGATTTCTCCTTCAATTTTTTTTGCAATCTTAACACCAAAATTTGATTTACCTGATGCAGTCGGTCCTGAAATTAAGATAATTTTGGACTGTTTGTCCATTATTAATCTAGCTTAACACCAATATATCTTCTTTGGTTTTGATTATTGTAAATTACAATCAAAATAGTTTTTTGATTAGATTTTAAAACAGTGCCTACAATATCTTCAAGATCTTTAGTAGATTTTATTTTTTTCTTTTGAGCTTCAACAATAACATCTCCAACATTTAAATAATCTATTGGGCTATTTTTTCCAATATTTGTTATAACTAAACCTGTTGTTTGATTGGGTAATTTTCTTTGCTCAATATCTTCATCATTCAATGGTCTTACAATTATTTTTAAAGATTTAATTTCAGAAATTTCAGGTGTTTCTTCTTTGGTTTCTTTTTTTTCTACTTTAAAATCCTCTGAAGTTTCAAGCCTTCCTAGTTTAATTTTTTTAGTAATCTCTCTTTTATTTCTCCAGATTTTAACATCTACAGTTTTACCAACTTCTGTTTGCGCAACAATTATTGGCAATTCTTTCATCTCTTTAATTTTAGTATTATTAAACTCTAATATAATGTCTCCTGCTTTAATTCCTGCTTTGTCAGATGGGCTATTTTCTGCAACACTAGCAACTAATGCTCCTCTAGGTTCATCTAATTTTTCAACTTCAGCAATTTCTTCAGAAACTACCTGAATTCTAACACCTAGCCATCCTCTTTTAGTTTCACCAAATTCTATTAATTGATTTACAACTCTTTTTGCATCGTTCGATGGTATCGAAAAACCTATCCCAATAGAGCCACCTTTACCCAAAATTGCTGTGTTAATTCCAATTACATCACCATTCATATCAAATAAAGGTCCGCCTGAGTTTCCTGAGTTTATTGATGCATCAGTTTGAATGTAATCTTCATAACGAGACAGTCCGATTGATCTATTTCTTGCTGATATTATTCCTGCAGTAACCGTTCCTCCTAAGCCAAAGGGATTGCCGATTGCGATAACCCAATCACCAATTCTCGCTTGATCAGAATTTCCAAATTTAACTGGTGTAAATTTTTCTTTTGAGTCTATTTGAAGGACTGCAATATCAGATAAGGGATCAGCACCAACAACCGTTGCTTTATACTCTTTATCACCATCAACTCGAACTAAAATATCTTCTGCATTTTGAATAACATGATTGTTAGTGATTACAATTCCACTCTCTTCTATTATAAATCCTGAACCAAGTGCAGCAGACTTCCTTGTTTGAGGTGTTCCAAATTCTTTAAACATATCTTCAAAAGGTGATCCTGGGGGAAACTGAAAACCAGGAAATGGATTTGAATTTGTAGTAATTGTTGTCGTTGTAGAAATATTTACAACAGATGGCATTAATTTTTCTGCCAGATCCGCAAATGATGCTGGTGCGTCTTTTGCTAATACTTGTGATGCAAAACTTATTGCAAAAAATATAATAAATAATTTTTTAATTCTGTTCATTTTAACTTTTTATATACCAAATAATTATAAAACCGATAACTGCAAAAATTAACCCACCACTTCTTAATTGTGAATCTTTTATCATCTCCATTTTTTTTAACATACTTTTCATTTTTGATGGAAATAAGGCATATAAAATTCCTTCTATAAAAAGAAAAAGTCCAAAAGCTATAATTAGCTCTTTCATTATTTTAGATTAATTTTTAGGTTTTATGTTACCAAAAAATTTAAAGAATTCACTGTCAGGTGATAAAATTAAAGATGTCTGTCCACCAATTAAAGCAGTTTCATAGGCTTGCATTGCTCTGTAGAAAGCAAAAAATTCTGCATCTCTTCCAAAGGCTTCTGCAAAAATCTTATTTCTTTCACCATCTCCTTGACCCTTCATGATTTCAGATTCTTTATTAGCATTTGCTAAAATTACAGAAACATCTTTGTCTGCAGTTGAAGTAATTGTAACTGCCATCTCAGCACCTTTTGCTCTAAATTCTTTTGCTTCTCTTTCCCTTTCAGTCTGCATTCTTCTATAAATTGCATCACTGTTTGCTTGTGGAAGGTCCGCTCTTTTAATTCTAACATCTACTATTTTAATTCCAAAACTTTCAGCTTCAGTATTTACACCTTCTTGTATTAAAGCCATTTGTTTAGTTCTGTCTTTTGAAAGCAAAGTTTGTAATTCTTGCTGACCTAATACATTTCTCAGTCTTGAGTTAATAATTGTTGCTAGTCTTGATCTTGCAACTCTTTCATTCCCAACTGAAATATAAAATTTTAAAGGATCTACAATTCTAAATCTTGCAAATGCATCAACAATTAAACGTTTTTGATCTGATGCAATAACTTCTTCTGGAGGCGTATCTAAATTTAAAATTCTTGTATCTAGAAAAACTACGTTTTGAATAAAAGGAATTTTAAAATTTAAACCTGGTTTTGTAATAATTCTTTTAGGATCACCAAATTGGAGAACAATCGCTTGGTTTGTCTCTTTAACTATAAACATAGATAGAAACGCTAACGCTCCTACTGCAATAATTATTGGTAATAAAATTTTTTGTACTTTCATTAGTTACTTGCCTTTTTTTTACCTAGCTCTGGTAATGGTAAATACGGCACCACACCTGAACCTGCATTTTTTTCTATAATTACTTTATCAATATCAGCTAAAACTTTTTCCATAGTCTCTAAGTACATTCTTTCTTGAGTAACTTCTTTTGCTTTTGCATACTCTTCATAGATAGATACGAATCTGCTAGCTTCACCTTCTGCTTGAGCAACCACTTGTTGTTTATAAGCTTCAGCTGCTTGCATAATTTTTGCAGCTTCTCCTCTAGCTCTTGGGATCACGTCGTTTGCATAAGCCTCGGCTTCATTTTTTGATCTTTCCATATCCGCTCTTGCAGCTTGCACATCTCTAAAAGAATCAATTACCTGATTAGGTGGGTCTGCTTTTTGCGTTTGTACTTGAGTTACTTGAATACCACTATTGTATTCATCTAATATCTTTTGAATAATTTCTTGTGTTTCAATTTCAATTTTAGCTCTTCCTTCAGTTAAAATTGATTGAATATTACTTTTAGCAACAACTTCTCTCATTGCAGTTTCTGCAGCAGCTTTCACTGTGCTTTCTGGGTCTTGGACCTCAAATAAAAATTTTCCTGCATCTTTAATTAACCAGAATACTGAAAAATCGATATTAACAATATTTTCATCCCCTGTTAACATTAAACTTTCTTGAGGAATATCTGCCACTCCTCCACCTTGTGAAAAACCACTTTCTCTTTCAGATCTAAAACCAATATCCATTCTATTAACTTTTGTAACTTTTGGTGTTTCAACAGCCTCTACTGGAAACGGAATATGATAATTTAATCCTGGTTGTGTAGTTTTAATAAACTTACCGAATCTAAGAACAACACCTTGTTCATCCGGAAGTACTCTATATAGGCCACTTGCTAACCATACGAAGGCTAAAATAATTAGAAATAATATAATTGGTTTTCCTCCTGATGAGCTTCCACCAGGTAAAAATTTATTTATTTTACTTTGAATATCTCTAATAATTGCATCTACATCAGGTGGTGTAGGTCCTTTTCCCGAACCATTTCCTCCTCCTGGAGGTGTTCCCCATGGGCTTCCGCCTCTACCTTGAAAATCGTCTGACATATGACAAAGTATATAATGTCTTTCTCACAAAAAACAAGTAATGATAAAAATATGACTGATAAAAAGCCAGAACTAAGTGACGCAATGAAAAAAAAACTGGAACCTAGAAAGTTTACAAAGAACCCAATTTTAGGAACAAAATTTACAATAGCTGTTTCAAGTGCAAAAGGAGGAGTTGGAAAATCAACTTTTGCAACCAACCTTGCTTTAGCATTAAAACAAATTGGCTGCAAAGTTGGTTTACTTGACGCTGATATTTATGGTCCTTCAATTCCAAAGATGTTTGATATTAATGAAAAACCAAAAAGTGATGGTCAAACCTTAACTCCAATTACAAAATATGACATTCAATGTATGTCCATTGGTTTTCTTGCAGATCAACAAACTCCAATGATTTGGCGTGGACCTATGGTTACTAGTGCAATTAAAACATTTACACAAAAAGTTGGTTGGAAAGATTTAGATTTTATCATTGTTGATATGCCTCCAGGAACTGGAGATACCCAATTAACTTTTTCTCAAGAAATTAAGATGGATGGAGCAATCATTGTCTCAACTCCTCAAGAAGTAGCTCTTCTTGATGTTAAAAGAGGGATTAAAATGTTTGACAAGCTTGGAGTTAAGATTTTAGGTTTAGTTGATAACATGAGCTATTTCACTGGTGATGATGGTAAAAAATATAAAATATTTGGTGAAGGTGGGGTTAAGCGAACTGCGGAAGAATTTGAAAAAGAATTTTTAGGAGAAATTCCAATAAATCCTGAGGTTGGAAAATGTGGAGATGAAGGAAAGCCAATTGTTGAAGCTAATCCTGAACACGAAATTTCTAAAATATATTTAGACTTTGCTAGAAAAATTAAATCAACTTATCTTTAAGATCAAAAGAAACCATAAGTTCATTCCATTCTCTTTTGGATAAGCCTGAACTATCTGGATTAACATCCTCACCTTTAATAAGTTTTTGAATGATAATTTTTCCTTTAGCTGAAACTTCTGTGCCCCCTACTCTATAATCCATGAACGCATCATAAGTTATAGGTACCCATTTCTTAACAGTATCTAACATGATGTCAGCATAAACTCTTATTTCATACTGAGCATGACTATCAGCTCTTAATCTTAAAAAATTCATTAAGTTTAATAAATCAGTTTTCCAATACCACTGGGTATAAGTGTTTAAAGTTAAATTCATTCTTGCAAGTTCTCTTGCTAACCCTTTTTTATTTTCATCAATCGTTGATCCATCAAATCTTTGATTGAGCATCATCTCATAGTTGTCATAAGTTTGTTCAGCATCATTTTTTAAAAGTTCTAAAACTTCTTTTGCTTGTTCACCTTCAATAACATCACCTCTACCTTGTCTGTTGCTTGAAGATTGAGCTGCTAAATTTTCTGCAGATGGCAAATAAAATTCTTTATCTAAAATTGAATACCTAGCTGAGTACTCATTAACATTTGCTGTTCTATGTCTTATCCATTGACGAGCAATAAAAATTGGAAGCTTCACATGATATTTGATTTCACACATTTCAAATGGAGTGCTGTGCCAATGTCTCATTAAATATTTAATTAAACCTGCATCTGTTGAAACTTGTTTGGTTCCTTTTCCATACGAAACTCTAGCTGACTGAACAATTGAAGTGTCATCTCCCATGTAATCAATAACTCTTACAAAACCATGGTCTAATGCTGGCATTGCCTCATACAGAATATTTTCAAGCGCTGGGGCAGTAACCCTTTTCGTTTGATTTTGCTGACCTTGTTGATCTTTGATCTCTTGTGATTGTTCTTTAGTTAATTTCATGATTTTTATTGAATCTCTTTCAAATGCTTTTATAGTAATAGTGTTGGCTTGCCAACTACGACGATAAACGAATTTCGTAATAACCATTACGGACGTGGGGGCAGTACCCACCACCTCCACCATTACAACTTACGGGGGTGAAATAGGATCGACGGGTGACTAAAGGCTATTCTTTCGTTCGGGATTGTTCCACCGTAACGGGCTAAACTTTAAATGCTGACGAAAGTTACGCACTTGCTGCATAATTAACTTAGGTTAATTATAGAAGCACGGTCTGGGGCACCGGGTAACAGAACGCCCCTACTAATTTACAAATTTAGTTAGATCAGGTTTAAAATATTTAGGGCCCTTCATAACTTTTCCAGATTCGTTATAGATAGGTTTGCCATCCTCACCTAATTTACTCATATTTGAACTTTGTACTTCCTCAAAGCACTTATCAAGATCAATACCAAACGCATGTCCAGCCCCATAAGTGACATACAATATGTCTGTTAAAGCATCTGCAACTTCTAAAAGATCTTTATTTTCCATTGCTTCTTTAAGCTCTTCTAATTCCTCTTTTATTAAATCATATCTAAGACTATTGATCTTATCAGTGCTAAAAGATGGCTTAGTTTTGACTTCTTGACCAAAGGTTTCCATAAAAGTTTTTACTTTGTTAAAATTTGACATTTAGCTCCTGTAAGTTTTTAATAATTAATATATAAGTATATTAAATTACTAATTATATATTAATCAATGAAATTAAGAAAAGAGTTTGACAGTATTGGAAGCATCAACGTACCTAGTGATAAGTATTGGGGTGCATCAACTCAAAGGTCTAATAAGTTTTTTAATATTGGAAAAATTTTAGTTAATATTTCTATAATAAAATCTATTGCGATCATTAAAAGATCTGCTGCTTTAGTGCATTATAAAGAAAAGCAGATAAATAAAAAAATTACTAATTCAATAATTAAAGCTTCAGATGAAGTTATAAAAGGAAAACTAGATGAAAATTTTCCTCTAAAGGTTTGGCAAACAGGATCTGGCACACAAACTAATATGAATGTTAATGAAGTAATTGCAAACAGAGCAATTGAAATATTGGGTGGAAAAAAAGGTTCAAAAAAACCAGTTCATCCAAATGATCATGTAAATAAATCTCAATCAACAAATGATGTTTTTCCAACAGCTATGCATATATCTGTTGCTCAAGAGACTATATCAAAACTATTACCTAACTTAAAAATTTTAGAAAAAGAATTAGCAAAAAAATCTAAAGAATTTAAAAATATTATTAAAATTGGCAGAACCCATTTACAAGATGCAACACCATTATCACTTGGGCAAGAATTTTCAGGCTACCAGGTACAGCTAAAAAAATGCATTGAAAGAGTAGAGCTTTCACTTAAAGAAATATATTTTTTAGCACAAGGCGGGACGGCTGTTGGGACAGGTATTAACTCTAAAAAAGGTTTTGATAAAAAAATTGTTAAAGAGATTGCTAAATATACTAAAATCCCTTTTAAACCAGCTCCAAATAAATTTGCAGAACTTGCAGCTCACGACTCTATTGTAAATTTTTCAGGCACACTAAATACCTGTGCTGTTGCATTAATGAAAATATCAAATGATGTGAGATTTTTAGGTTCAGGGCCTCGTGCTGGATATGGTGAATTAATATTGCCAGAAAATGAACCTGGTTCATCTATTATGCCAGGAAAAGTTAACCCTACTCAATGTGAGGCAGTAACAATGGTTTGTGCCAAAGTAATAGGCAATCATACTGGAATTACAATTGCTGGATCGCACGGGCATTTTGAATTGAATGTATTTAAGCCAATGATTGCTCATAATGTACTTCAATCGATAGATCTTATTGCTGATAGTACTAAAAATTTTGCAATTTATTGTGTTAAAGGAATAAAAGCTAACAAGAAAAGAATTAAAGAGCATCTGGATAATTCTTTAATGCTAGTAACAGCACTAGCTCCACATATCGGATATGATAATGCAGCAAAAATTGCAAAGGTAGCTTTAAAAAATGGGACAACACTAAAACATGAGACTCTTAAAACAGGTCTTGTTGATGAGAAAGATTATGAAAAAATAGTAGATCCTAAAAAAATGATCTACCCCTCATAAAGACCTATTAGTTCGTTTAATAATCTTCTACTTTTAGTCAAATTATTAGAACTATTATCATTAAAACCCTCAGCTATATTATAGAATTGATCACTCACCTTGTTGTCATCTATCTTAATATTTTTAAAAGTAATTTCATTACCCAGAAAATCATAAATTATATTTAGCTTGATGTTTTTAATATCTTTTCTTAATCTTTTATTGGTGCTTAAAAAAGAATACAATCTATCAGGATCTTTAATATCTATTGATAAATTAGCTGATAAAATTAATTTATCATTTTCTAAAAATAAATCACTATTAGAAACTTCTATTAAACCAATATTATTGTTGATAAATATTGATTTATCAAAACTTATTTTGCCATTTAAAATTTTTAACTTCAGTTTAGCTTCATTAAAGATTTTATCTTTTTTTGTAGACTTAATATTTACTAAAGTGTGTACACTAATATTTTCATTAAATAATAAACCTGATTTAATAAATTCGTTGATTATAGAGTTTGGTGTAAATAAATTAGAAATTTTATAATTATATAAATCAATCTTTAGATTTAGATCGAATGGATTTATTGCAAGTTGTCCATTATAGTTTATTTTAGAGTTAAGAGTTTTAGAGCCATCTGATTGAAATATTACTATTTGATCCTTAATACTGTATTTCGTATTGATAGATGAATTTAGTATAGAAATATTATTCATTCCACTGTTTAAATCTTCATCTTTTTTAAAAAATTTGTCTATAATTTTAAGTTTAATATCGGAAGCCTTTATCTTAATATTTTTTTGTGAATTTATTGTATTTTGATAATTTAATTCAAAAGGTATATTAAAAATTTCTCCTTTTAAATCAAAAAGATTAAATAAATTTTTTTCATCAAAAAATAAAAATGCATTGGAGATTTTTATAATTGAAATTACTTCGTTTAAATTGTTCTTAAAAAAAACATTACTATCATTAATTTTAATTTTTTTTTTAGAAAATTTATTTTCACTGTCTTTATAAAGTGGTTTTAAATCATTACTTAATAAAGAAAAATTTGCCTCTTCAATAAATACTTCGTTTATTCTAATACTATCCTTATTGAAAAAATTATTTTGACTAATTAAAACATTTAATGTTTTAATCTCTGCTAAAGAAGTTTTGCTGTCTCTAATTAAATAATGAGGTTTTGGTAAAATGCGATATGAGATATCAAAAGAGTTAGTTAAATTTATATTAAATTCAGAGCTTAATTTACTAACAATCTTATTTTGTACCCAATTTTTGTCATACAATAGAGGTATTAATAAATAAAAAATATAGGCAAATAATATACTAATTGCGGT
This sequence comes from Candidatus Pelagibacter sp. PS_23, assembly GCF_059417905.1. Classification (NCBI taxonomy): domain Bacteria; kingdom Pseudomonadati; phylum Pseudomonadota; class Alphaproteobacteria; order Candidatus Pelagibacterales; family Candidatus Pelagibacteraceae; genus Candidatus Pelagibacter; species Candidatus Pelagibacter sp. PS_23. Next base: position 906,408 of record NZ_CM182071.1, read on the forward strand.
TATTATATATTTATTAAAAGTACTAACATGAAACTTATTATTTGTTTTTTTTTTAAGTTTGAATATTGTCTTTTTAATTAAGTTATTAAAATTTTTAACAATTTGTTTCATAAATCACATTGAAGGTTTTAATAGCTTATAATCAAATTTAAAAAATGATAAACTCTGAATATTTAAACAACCTGAATAATGCTCAAAAAGAGGCTGTTTTATATCTTGATGGACCATTATTGATTGTTGCGGGAGCTGGATCTGGAAAAACAAAAGTTCTAACCTCAAGAATTGCTCATATAATCAATGAAAAAAAGGCTTTTCCAAATCAAATCTTATCAGTGACTTTTACTAATAAGGCTGCAAAAGAAATGCAAAACAGAGTAAGCTCTATATTAAATTCTGAGGCAATCGGGCTTTCATGGCTCGGGACTTTTCATTCTATATGTGCAAAACTTCTAAGAAAACATGCACCTGCAGCTGGATTAACTTCTAATTTTACAATTATTGATACAGATGACCAGGTAAGATTAATCAAAAATATATGTAAAGCTGAAAATATAGACATAAAACAATTAGCCCCAAAGTTTATTCTTTCAATAATTGATAGGTGGAAAAATAAAGGCTTCTATCCAGATGAAGTCGTTATCAATAAAAATGATATTTTTGAAAGAACTATACGTCCTCTATATAAAATTTATCAACAAAAGTTATTAGATTTAAATGCATGTGACTTTGGAGATTTAATTTTACACGTGGTTAAAATTTTAGAAAAAAATCAGGACATTAGAAATATTTATTCAAATAATTTTAAATATATACTTGTGGATGAATACCAAGATACTAATTATATACAAAGTAGATGGCTAAACTTGCTCTCAGAAAAGCATAAAAATTTATGCTGTGTTGGAGATGATGATCAATCCATTTATAGTTGGCGTGGAGCAGAGATAAAAAATTTCTTAGAGTTTGATCAAGTGTATAAAAATTCAAAAGTAATAAGATTAGAAGAAAATTATCGTTCCTCACAAAATATATTATCTGTTGCTTCAAATCTTATAGCTAACAATCAAAACAGAGTTGGAAAAACTTTAAAGACAACTATGGAGGAAGGAGATCTTGTTAAGCTTAATTGTTTTAAGAATGGAAAAGATGAAGCAATAGGGGTTTCTGATGAAATAGAAAAAAAACTTAAAAAAAAATATTCTTTTAATAATATTGCTATTCTTGTTAGAGCTATTTTTCAGACAAGAGAATTTGAAGAAAGATTTTTAAAAATTGGCTTACCCTACAGAATTCTTGGTGGGACAAAATTTTATGAAAGAGCAGAAATTAAAGATTGTGTTGCTTATTTAAGATTGATTCACCAGCCAAAAGATGATTTAGCTTTTGATAGAATAGTCAATAATCCCAAAAGAGCAATTGGAGAAAGTACTATAAAATTAATTCATGAGTTTTCAAAAACAAATGCTGTTAGTTTGGAAATTGCTTCTAAAAAATTAATTGAAGAAAATTTAATTAAACCCAAAACTAAAATTGGTCTAAGCTCTTTTTTATTCTTAATGGATAAGTGGAGGAATGACATTAATATTAAAAAAATTAACCATGTTAAATTATTACAACTAGTTTTAGATGAATCTGGTTATTCAAGTATGTTAAAAAACAAAAAAGATTTAGAAAATGAAAACAGACTTGAAAACATTAAAGAGCTTTTAAGTGCGATGAAAGATTTTGATAATTTAGAAAATTTTCTAGAACATGTTGCTCTTGCTACCTCAGTTGATCAAGATTGGGATGGAGAAAAAGTTAACATGATGACAATGCATGGATCTAAAGGACTTGAATTTGATGTGGTTTTCTTACCCGGTTGGGAAGAAGGTCTTTTCCCACACCAAAAATCTATTGAAGAGAAAGGCCAAAATGGGCTTGAAGAAGAAAGGCGCTTGGCATATGTGGGAATAACAAGGGCAAAAAAAAAAGCACTGATATCTTTTGCTATGAATAGGTTTTATCAAGGAAATTGGATAGACAGTATGGCTTCAAGATTTATTGAGGAATTACCAGAAAAATTTTTAGAAAAGAATTCTTTTTTTGACGACTCTAAAGATAATGAAGAAGATTTTGAATTTAATCAAGATTTTGAAATTGAAGATGGAACTAGAAGTCCTGGGTGGATAAGATATCAAAAAAGAATTAAATGATTTTAGAAAAAATAAAAATTCTAAGAAAAAAATTTAAACAATATAACATTGACGGTTATATTATTCCAAAAAATGATGAATATTTTTCTGAATATGCAAAAAATGATAGGTTAAAGAATATTACAGGATTTTCAGGTTCTGCAGGTTTTGCAGTAGTTTTAAAAAAACAAAATTATTTATTTGTCGATGGAAGGTATACTATTCAAGCGCATCAACAATCATCTAAAAATTTTAAGATTATTGAAATTCATAAAAAACTGCCTCACACAATTATTAAGAATTTTAATTTAGGCTATGACCCAACACTATTTACATCAAAATTACTTAATAAATATTTCAAGAATAATAACTTAATTTCAATTGACCAAAACTTAATTGACCAAATATTTAAATTCAAAGAAAAACCTACTAAGCCATTCTACTCTTTAGACACAAAAATTGTAGGTGAGCCATATAGTTCTAAAATTTCTAAAGTAGTCCGATTTCTTAAAAACAACAAAGCAGATTATTGTTTCATTTCTGCACCTGAAAATGTGGCATGGCTTTTAAATATTCGTGGATATGATAATCCAAATAGCCCAATTGCGAATGCAAGATTGATACTAAATAAAAAAAAAGAATTTTTTTTAATAACAAATGAAAAAAAATTAAAGAATCTTCTATTAGATAAAAAGATTAAAAAGAAACAAATTTTACCAATCAAATCACTTCCACAATTTTTAGATAATTTAAAAGGTAAAAATTTTATTATTGATAATAAAACCTGCTCAATTTTTTATGAAAAAATAATTAAATCAAATTTTAATATACTTAAATTTGATGATCCTGTTTATGAATTAAAATCAATGAAAAATTCTAATGAAATAAAACATATGATCGAAGCCCATAAAAAAGATGGCTTAGCGTTAACAAGATTTATTTATTGGATTAAAAATGTTAATAAAAAAAAAATTACAGAAGTGTATGCACAAAACAAATTAGAAAAATTCAGAAAACTAAATAAAGATTATTTATTTCCAGGTTTTGATACTATTGCTGGCGCTGGCTCAAATGGGGCAATTGTTCATTATAGGGCTAATAAAAAAACAACTAAAAAAATTGAACAGAATGATATTTTATTGGTAGATTCGGGTGGACAATATCATTACGGTACTACAGATGTTACGAGGACTATTTCATTCTCAAAACAAAACAAATTTATCAAAAATGCTTATACGAACGTATTAAAAGGACATATTGCAGTTGCCTTAACAAATTTGAATAAAGATGACACTGGAAAAAAAATCGACATAAGAGCTAGAAAATATTTAAAAAAAGAAGGTCAAGATTATGCCCACGGAACAGGCCATGGAGTTGGTTTTTTTTTAAACGTCCATGAAGGACCTCAATCTATCTCAAAACATAATTCGATAAAGATAAAAAATGGAATGATCCTGAGTAATGAACCTGGTTTTTATAAAAAAAACCACTTTGGTATTAGGATCGAAAACTTAATCTATGCCAAAAAAACCAAAAGAAGCTTTAATTTTGAAAACCTCACACTTGCTCCATTAGAAATAGATTTAATTAACTACGAGTTATTAAATAAAATAGAAAAAGATTACTTGTTTAAATATCATTTAAATATTTATTCAGAATTTTCTAGTTTACTTAATAAAAAAGAAAGAAAGTGGTTAGCCACTCTTATTTAACATTTTTAACCATTCTGTCTGATTAATAATTTTTATATTCCACTCCTTAGCTGTGTTTATTTTTTTTAGAGTTGGTTTGTCTCCAGCAATTAAATAATCAAGTTTTTTATTAACGTTACTAATTATTTTTCCTGAATTTTGTTCTATCAATGATTTTGCTTCCGCCCTACTTATTCCATTTAACTTCCCAGTTAACATAAAAGTTTTATTTTTTAACAATCCATTATTATTTATTAAAATTACATCTTTGATTAATAAATTTTTTTCTAACTCAGACAGCACTTTAAGATTAGTTTTATTTAGAAAAAATTTTTTAATGGATTGAATTTGAGTTATTCCAATTCCATCAATATTAGATAAACTTTCAATATTGTTTTCCCCTGATAGTCTAAAAAAATTAGATGCTGTTTTAAGGTGTCTTGCAATAAGCTTAGCATTTTCTTGTCCAATATGTCTTATTCCTAATGAATAAATAAATCGCTCTAGAGAAATATTTTTTTTTTCTTCAATTGAGAATCTTAAATTAGCAACTGATAATTTTCCCCATCCTTCAAGTTCTTCTATTTTATTATAATTAAGCTTAAATATATCCTGTGGAAGTCTTACTAATTTTAGATTCCAAAAATTTTCAACAATTTTCTTGCCAAATCCGTCTATGTTAAATGCGTCCTTAGAAACAAAATGTTTAATTCTTTCTATGGCAATTTTTTCACATTCAAACCCCTCACTAGCACACCTTCTTACAGCATCTTGTCTTTTAGTTGTCTCATTATAATCTTTAATTGTTTTGCTTCCACACGATGGGCACTTTAATGGAAAAATAAATTTCTTTGAATTTTGTTTTCTTTTTTTTAAATCTACTGAAACTACATGTGGAATTACATCTCCAGCTCTTTCAACAGTGACCGTATCCCCTACTCTTATATCTTTTCTAATAATTTCATCTTCATTGTGAAGCGTTGCATTTGAAACTATGACGCCCCCTATATTAACTGGTTTAATTTTTGCAACCGGGGTAAGTGCCCCCGTTCTACCAATTTGTATTTCAATATTCATTATTTCTGAAATTGAGCTATTAGCTGAAAACTTATGTGCTATCGCCCATCTGGGTGCATTAGCAGCAAAACCTAGTCTTTTTTGTAAATCAAAATCATTAACTTTATAAACAATTCCATCTATATCAAATGCCAGCTCTTTTCTTTTTTCCTCTAATTCTTTATGATTTAACATTAAATTTTTAACCCCAATAATTTTTTTATTAAATGGATTTGTTTTAAACCCCCATAATTTTAAATTTTCTAAGAAACTTGTTTGATTTTTGATATTCATTTTTTTTTCATAACCATATGTGTAGGCAATAAATTTTAATGGAATTTTTGCAGTTATTAATGAATTTTTTTGTCTTAATGATCCAGAAGCAGCATTTCTAGGGTTTGCAAACTTGTCTTTAATTTTTTTAAAATCATTATTTTCTATAAAAACTTCACCTCTAATATCTATTTCTTTAGGGAAGTTACTCTTAGTAATCCCCAAAGGTATATCCTTAATGGTTTTTAAATTTTGTGTAATATCCTCTCCTTCATTACCATCTCCTCTAGAAAGCCCTTTGGTTAATTTTCCATTAATATAAATTAGGGATGCAGATATTCCATCAATTTTTGGTTCAGCACTATATTCGATAGTATTTACATCTTTTAAACTTAAGAAATTAATTATTTTTTTTTCAAAATTTTTTAAGTCTTCTTCATTAAAAGCATTTCCAAGCGACAACATTGGAACTTTATGTTTTATTTTTTGAAAGTTTTTTGATGGTTTAAATCCTATGGATTTAGTGGGAGAATATTCACTTTTTAAAAATTTATATTTACTCTCTAAATCTATTATATCTTTTTTTAAAAGATCAAATTCTTGATCTGATACGATAGGTTTGTTTTTATCATAATAATGCTTGTTATGTCTCTGAAATAAATTAATTTTTTTTAAGTATTCAATTTCAAGATCTTTATCATTCATTTTACTCGAACAATCCCTTAAATCTTTTTATTAAACCTATCTTTTTCTTTTTATCTTTTTGTAATTCTTTTACACCATCTCTATAATCTTTATTAAATACTTTGTAAGAATTTTTATACCAATCAGAAGATTGGTAATTGTATCCTAAAGTGCTTGCATATTTTTTTGACTCATTAATTAATCCAAGTCTATAATTAATTTCAACCAGTCTATGAAGAGCTTCCTCTGTATAAATGGTTGTATTGTAATCTTTAACAACTGTTTTAAATCGATTAAGTGCTGGAATCCACTTAGTTTTTTTTAGATAATATCTAGCTATGTACATCTCTTTTGCTGCCAAAATTTCATTAATTAAATCTATTTTAAATTTAGCATCCATGGCAAATTCTGTACTAGGATAATCTCTAATTATAGTTTCAAATTGCTCCTTAGAATCTAATATTGATTTTAAGTCTTTTTTTTCATCAACTATTTGTTCATAAAAACTCATACCTAGAAGAAAATGTGCATAAACTTTATCTTTATGATTTGGATATGTTACTAAATATCTTTCTAACTCAAAAATTGCATCACTGTAATAATCTTGAGTATAGTATGCATAAGCTGCCATAATTGCAGATTTTGCAGCCCAGGGTGACTGTGGAAATAACAACTCAGCCTCATTAAATTTTTTAGCTGCTAATAAAACATCTCCTCTTTGAAGTTCAAAATAACCCTCTTTGTATGCATCAGACATCTGCATTTCCATATCCACTTCTACAATTTCAGATATTTGTTTTGTTTTATCTCCACAAGACCAAATAAAGGTAAAAGTGATTAAAAGAAGTATAATTTTTAATTTTGAAAGCATGGTCTTATTCTAACAGATTATGAATAAAACTCTATTTTTTAAGCAATAGATCTTAGGTGACTCTTATTTATGAAGGTATTTGGCAAATGTTTTTCTGTAATCTCTATTAATGAAAAATTTTCGTCTTGTTGAAAAACTTTTCTCAATAATTGGTTAGTTAATTTATGCCCTCCTTGAGAACAAATAATTTTTCCAATTATTTTATAACCTGCTAGATATAAATCTCCCATACAATCTAAAATCTTATGGTTTACAAATTCTTTTTTATTTCTAAGACCTTTTTCATTTAAAATTTCATTGTCCTTAACAACTATTGCATTTTCAAGACTTCCTCCTTGAGCTAATCCCATTTCTTTTAGCTTTGCAATATCCTCAAAAAGACAGAAGGTTCTTGAATTATAAATATCAGTCAAATCTGACTCGAATACACTTACTAAATTTCTTTGCGTTCCAATTAAATTATTTTCATATTTTAGTTCAAAATCTATATCCAAACTAACTTTGCTTGGCTCTATAGAAATTGTTTTTTTACCATCATTAAATTCAATTCTTTTTTCAATTTTAATAATCTTTATTGGTGCTTCACTACTTTTTATTCCAGCTTTTGATATTTCTTCAATAAAAATTTTTGCTGACCCATCAAGAATTGGTACTTCCTGATTATCAATCTCTACTAGGACATTATCAATCCCTAAACCATATAGTGCTCCCATTAAATGTTCTATTGTTGATATGCTAACTCCACTTTCATTAGCTATGGTTGTACAAAATACTGCACTACTAACATTAAAAATATTTGGAACTACTATATTATTTTCTTTTAAATCAACTCTTTTAAAAAGAATTCCCGAATTTGGTTTTGCTGGCTTAACCGTCATAGTTACATTTGCTCCACTATGAAGCCCAACACCTTTAAAGATAATATCTCTATTGATAGTTTTTTGATTAAGAACAGACATTATTATTCTTATAAATAATTGGTTTAAATTTAGAAAAACAACAAATGTTACGAGAAAATACTAGTCTATTTGAAAAAATGAAAAAGTTTTTCAAAAAAACCTTGTTTTATTTGTTTTTTTGGCACAACTACAACCTCTTGTTTGTCATACATTTTTCTTAGTTTGTACCCAGATTGACAAACATCACCTAGGGTTTCCTCTAAAAAATCAATATCTTTAGAAAATGAAATTTTATCTTTAAATTTATTATCTAAAATTTTTGATCCTTCTCCCATCAGTATCATCTTAGATTGGGTCTTTACCTTTGCATTTGAGACAAGAGATTTATCACATAATTCAAGAATCTCTTCCGTTCTAGCAAAAGCTATTTTTTGTAGCATTTCCAAAGAAAAATTTGGATTATCAGTATGTTCGTTATTTTTTTCAAAATTTAATTTAAGTTTTTCTGCTTCATTAATATCAATTTTTAAAAGTAGAGAAATATCTTTAGTAATATGGTTTCCACCTATCGGCAGAACGTCCAAAAAGATTAATTTATCATTATAAAAAGAAATAATTGATGTTTTTTTAAAAGCAATATCAATGAAAGATACCTCTCCTGTTAAATTTAAATTATTTTTATAATTGATTGATTTTGCATAACTAGAGCAAATTATTTGATTAATTGATATATTTAATTCTGAAAAAATATTTTTAAAGCTAAAGACTAATTCACTTGGAAGACAGATAAAAATAATGTCTAGCGATATAAATTGGCAATCGATTTCATCTGGTAACTCAGAATAATCAACATTATCAATTTTATAATTATTTATAATTATGTGTGCAATATTATAATCTGAATAATATTTTTTTATTTGCTGCTTTGCTTCTTGAATTAAAAATATGATATCATCTTGTCTTAATTTCAGTTCTTCAATTTTTTTAAATACAGAAATTGCAACAGAAATCGTTTTTGAACTATCTATCATCAAATCTATATTATCAATATATTCATTTGTGGATTTTTCTAGCGAAGCAATAATTTTTTGAATATCTGGTTTAAGATTAAATTGCTCTGTATAAAAATTACTCTCAATAAAAAAAGAATTATTCTTACTTTCCTCATTAAATGCACCTGCTCTTATTTTTGAAGAACCACAGTCAATTATTATTTGAAATTTTTTATCACTCATTACTTAGCAACTAAATGATTTTTAATTCTCAAATCAATAAATTTAAAATCTTTAAAATTATCATTATTGATAAGTTCCTTAGATAAGTTTAATGACGCTACAATATGTTCTTGTGGTAGCTTAATCAAAATATCCTTATCAGTTAAAATATCCCATCTACCTGATGGGAAAAAAGATAATTCTTTTAAATTTGAAAAAGACCACATAGATTTTTCAATATTTTTTTTAAATGATAAAAAATCTTGAGAATTAAATTCACCAAAAATGTATGGGAGTAGTTCGTTGTTACTTTTATCTTCAATTAACTTACCATTGGCACCTACTAGATATTGACTATTATTAGAAACTCGAGCAATTAATTTAGTTGGTTTAATTTTAATGTTAAGTGTTGATGGGTAAATTTTTTTTATATTAAACTCTTGTATAATATTATGTTTTTCTAAAATTTTTATTATTTCTTCCTCATTAATGACAAATATACTTTTGTATAAAAGGTTATTAAGGTTATTTAGGATCTCCAAATTTTTTCTCTCAGAAAGACCTGTAATGTTTATTTTAGTTATTGATGAAGATAATTTTTTTTGATCGTTTATAAATTTTGCACTAGTAGTGCTTAAAATGAATAAAAATAATAAATAAATTATTATTTTATTTTTTTTACCTATTGATTGATGCATCTTTTAAAATCCATTCAATTAATTTTATAAAACTTATACCCTTATGTTTTGCAATCTCAGGGACTAATGAAAGTTTAGTCATTCCAGGCTGAGTATTAATCTCTAACAAATAAAACTTCCCGTTAAAAAATTTAAAGTCAGATCTTGTAACACCTTTACAGCCTATAATCTTATGAGCTGCTCTTGCTATGCCAGTAATTTTAGCTAGATTATTTTTACTCAAATCTACAGGAATTAAGTGCTTTGTCTTAGCACTAGAATTATATTTTGCCTCATAATCATAAAACTTTCTTTTAGGCTCAAGTTCAATTGCACCAAGTGATTTATTATTCATTATTGCAACTTGGATTTCTCTACCTGGTATAAATTCCTCAATTAATATTTCATTATAACTTTTTAATACTTTTAAGTTTTTTAATATATTGGTCTTGTCACAAATATATACATGAACGCTAGACCCTTCATTTATAGGTTTTACTACTACAGGGAATTTTAAATTTTTTTCAATTAATTTTATAATGTTAAGTTTATTTTTTTTATGATTAAATTTAATATATTTTGGAGTTAGTATTTTATTTTTTATAAAAATTTTTTTTGAAATTTCTTTATCCATTGCTATTGATGATGCAATTACACCTGAGTGTGTGTATGGAATTTTTTTAGTCTCTAAAATTGCTTGAATGTATCCATCCTCACCAAATTGTCCATGTAGCGCATTAAAAATAACATCTGGTTTAAATGAAGTGATATTCTTTGAAAGATTTTTATCAGGCTCACTAATTAAAACCTTATATCCATTTTTAATTAACTCTTTGGCAACTTGCTTTCCAGTATCTAAGCTAATTAACCGTTCCTTAGATATACCACCAGATAATATTAAGATTTTTTTTGTCATTTTATTTTAAAATTTTAATTTCTTTTTCTAGCACTATTCCAGTTTTTTTTTCCACACTTGTCTTAACAAATTCAATCAATTTATTCATATCCTCAAAACTAGCATTATTTTTATTTACAAAAAAATTACAGTGCTTATTTGAAATATGAGCATCCCCAAAGCTTATATCTAGTGGCACAGAATCTTTTATCAACTCCCAGACCTTTTTATCAGTTTGATCAATTGGATTCTTGAATGTGCTACCACTTGTTTTTAATTTTGTTGGTTGTGCTTTATCTTTCTTTTTCTTTAATTCTATAACTTCGTTTTCTATTTCTTCTTTATTTTTTTTTGTTCCTTTAAACGATGCACTTAAAAAAATTAAGTCCTCTTTTAAATCATTGCTTCGGTATTTAAATATAACTTTACTCGCTGGTATTGTAAAAACCTGTCCATTTTTATCAATTGCTTGGATTGATACTAGCACATCTTTAAACTCTTTATTAAAGCATCCAGCATTCATCTTTAATCCACCACCTATAGTACCAGGTATGCATGCTAAAAATTCAAATCCACCTATTCCATTATTCAGTGCAAAATCAGAAAGCTTTTTATCAAGACAGGCACTGCCAGCTATAATGACATCATTTGGTAATATAGAGATGTTGGAAAAATTTTTTCCTAGTTTGATAACAACACCATCAAATTTTTCATCACTTATAAGAGTATTCGAGCCTGCACCTAAAATATGTATTTTTTCTTTTTCTCCAAATTTTTTTAAAAACAAAATTAAGTCAGGTAAATTATCTGGTCTAAAGTAAACTTTAGTTTGTCCACCAATATTAAACCAATTGCTCTTTTTTAAATCATAATCAAAGTTAATTTTACTACTAATTTCATTAGAAAATTTTCTTATTTCTTCAATGCTCATTAGATCAATTCTGGTAATTGTCTCATCCATGCTGAAATTGTACCAGCACCCATACCAACAACTATCTTTTTGCCAAAAATAGTATTTTTAATAAATTTTGCTAACTGGTACTGATCTTCAACCATAAACAATCTTACTTTTGAATTTTTAATAATATCTTTTGCAAACTTATTATATTTAAAACCTAATTTTATTTTTTCTCCAGCGGTATAAATAGGGCATAATATTACAACATCAGCTTTTTTAAATGATAAGCTGAATTCTTTTTTAAGATCTTTTAATCTGGAAATTCTGTGTGGTTGAAATATGCAAATCACTTCTTCCTTTTTATAAGCAGCTCGCACACCATTTAATACTTCTCTAATTTCAGTTGGATGATGGGCATAATCATCATAAAAATTAGTTTCTCTATGTGTAAAAATTTTATTAAATCTTCTTTGAACACCCTTAAATTCTTTTAATCCTTTTTTGATTATATTTTGTGATATTCCTATTGTTACTGCCACAGCAATTGCTGCTGTAGAGTTTCTAATATTGTGAATTCCTAATAATGGTAATTTAATTTTTCTTATAGTTAAATTCTTTTTTCCTGGCAAATTTATAGCTAAATCATATTGAGAATATTCTTTTTCTTGTTTTATATTCTTAATATAGAAATTTGATTTATTATCAGTTCCATATGTATAATAATTCTTCATTTTTAATTTACTTAATAAATCTTTATTGTTCTTGTCATCTATACAAATAAAAGACTTCCCAAACGAAGGGACCTTATTGATAAATTTTATAAATAATTCTTTAAGATCTTTCATTGAATTATAAAAATCCATATGCTCACGATCAATATTTGTTACTATAGAATAAGTTGGTGGCACATGTATAAAACTACCATCTGACTCATCAGCTTCTAATATACACCAATCACTTTTACCTAGTTTTGCAGAATTTTTTATTGCATTAAGGACACCTCCATTAATAATTGTTGGGTCCAATTTTGTCTTTGAAAATATTGAGGCTAATAAAGATGTAGTTGTTGTTTTTCCATGTGAACCGGTAACAACTATATTTTTTGTTAAAGAGACTATATTTGCCAACATCTCTCCTCTTTTATAAATAGGTAATTGTTTTAGTTTGGCTTCAATTAATTCAGGGTTATTATTTTTAATAGCTGACGAAATGACAACAATTGTTGCTTTTGCTATATTTTTTTTAGTATGACTAATTGTAATTTTAATCTTATCTTTTTTTAATCTTTCAATATTTTTATTTCCAAGGACGTCACTCCCTTGAACATTAAATCCCATCCTTTTCATAATGAGTGCAAGGCCACTCATTCCAATACCCCCTATACCAACAAAATGTATAATTTCAGTTTTAGCTAATTCAATTTTCATTAATAACAGATATAATTTTCAGATTTATATTATTCCATGTGTTTTCATAGTTAAAATCCTTCATGTTCTTTTTTTTAACAAGATATTCTTCTTTATTATCAATAATATTAATTAGTTTATTGAGTAATGTTTTCTCATCTATTTCTTTTTGATTTAACAACCAATTAAAGCCAAGTTTATTATAAAAATGTGCATTTTCAAATTGATGGTTATCTTTCGCAGTTGGCAAAGGTATTGCTAAATATGGAGTCTCAGTAAAATTTAACTCTGCTAATGTTGATGCTCCTGCTCTAGTAATGCACAGGTCTGTTTTTTGCATAAAATTTATGACATCATCGTTAAAATTGAATAATTCACATTGAATATTCTTATCTTCGTAAATTTTTTTAAAACTTTCAAAGTTAATAGAATTAGTTTGTTGGTAAATTTTTAGTTTATAGTTTTTAGCTAATTCAATAATTGCATTTTTAACTAAATCATCAAATATTTTAGCTCCTTGACTACCGCCTATTATAAGTAAATTAATTGTATCTAAGGATTTATTGTAATCTCTCTTATTATAAAAATTTTTTCTTAATAGTGCTGGAATTACTTTAATTTTATTTTTAAATTTAATAGGAAATTTTTTGATATTATTAGAATAACAAAATATTTTTTGACAGCAACTTAAAAAAAATTTATTTGATCTACCTAAAACCATATTTGGTTCAAATAACAACAGCTTAATATTTAAAATTCTAGCTCCTAAGCATAAGGGTAGTGACATGTATCCACCTGTTGAAATTAATGTATCAATTTTATTTTTTCTTAAAAAAGAAATTGATTTAAAAATCAAAAATATCATAAAAATAAAATCAACTGGTATGATTAATAAGTTTTTTGAAATTGGCCTCACATTAAATATTTTTAAATTGTACTCATCTTTGTTTAAAAATTTGACACCCCTAAAGTCAGATGTCATTGAAACATCAAAATTGTCCTCTAAATGTTTATATATTATGGTCGCGGGTATAACGTGACCTCCTGATCCACCAGTACTAATTAGTATTTTTTTATTCATTTAATTAATTTTTCTTTTTGTTAAATTTAAAATTATTCCAGATAATATAGAAACTCCTATAATTGAAGAACCTCCATAACTTAAAAATGGCAATGTCATTCCAGTTGTAGGAAATAGTCTTATATTCACCCCAAGATGTATTAATGCTTGAAAAATTATTAGACTTATTGATCCAGTTAGCACTAGTTTATTTTTTTCACTTTTTTCTAAATAAATTTTTTTAAAAACAGAATAAATAAAAAATAAAAATAAAATTAATAAAAATATTATTGCAATAACACCAAACTCCTCTGAAATAACTGAAACTATATAATCGGTATGAGCCTCTGGAACTCTTGTTTTTAAGGTACCTTCTCCTATTCCTTTACCAAAAAAACCACCACTACTAATTGCTTCTATAGCTTTATCAGATTGAAAATTATGGGTTCCACCATCAGGGTTGAAGAAAGAGAGTATACGACTTTTAATATAAATAAATTTTGGGATAAAAAAAACTACATATAGCAGGCTTATAATAGAAAGACTTATAAATAATAAAATGAATAATAAGTTTATGCCAGATACAAAAACTAATATTACCCAGGATAAAAACACCAAAAGTGTTTGTCCGATGTCAGGCTGCATTATTAATAGTAACCCAGTTGGGATAATAGAAATGATAGTCAATAAGTATTTGATATAAATATTATAATTTTTTTCACTACATAAAATTGTTGCCACAAAAATAATTATAAATGGTTTTAGTAATTCAATTGGTTGAAATTGAGGAAGAAAAAAAAGATTTAACCATCTTTTTGATCCTTTAACTTCAGTACCAAAAATTGGCACTAAAAATAAAAAAAATAAAGTAATAAAAAAAAGATAAATAGAGAATCTAAAAAGATTCTTTTCACTTAGAGAAGAGAAAAACACTAAGGTCAACAAGCCAATGAAAATATATACCAAATGTTTAAAAAAGAAAAAATAATTATTTGTATCTAATTTATCAGAAGCAATTAATGAAGTTGAAACTAAAGAAAAAAATAAACCCAAACTAAACAAAATTATTATCAATAAAAAAATTGTTTTATCTATATTTTTCCACCAATTATAATATATTGAGTTGAGCGAACTATTATTTATCATTTTATATAATTTTTAATAAGTTTATTAAAATATCTACCTCTTTCTTCAAAGTTTTTAAAAGTATCAAATGATGCAGAGGCTGGACTAAAAAGAATTGTCTTTTTAATAAAATTATTTTCATTTTTAATATCTAAAAAAACCTTAGCAATTAGACTCTTTAAATTTAAAAATGATTTAAACGCCATCTTATTTTTTAATTCATTAATAAAAAATTTTTGATTTTTACCAAAAATGTATAATTTGATCTTTTTACAATCGTTTTTTTTAAGTAGAAATTTATCTCGTTTTTTAGGTAAACCACCTATTATCCAATAAATATTTTTTAATGATTTCAATAATTTTTCTGATGAAGAAAAGCTTGTTGCTTTAGAATCATTAATAATTTTTAAAAATTTAGAATTATGAATTATTTCTTGTCTAAAACTTAGTCCTTTAAAATTTTTTAATGATTTTAATAGCAAGTTATTCTTTAACTTTAATATCTTTGAAACCTTCAGCACAAATGTCAAATTTTCTTTATTACCATCTGTATCAAAATAATGATTATCAATTTTTTTAATAAACCTATCACTTATATATTTTTCTATTTTCAAAATTGATGGTGCAAATTTTTTTTGCTTTAATTTTCTTTTAATATAAAAATTTTTTGTATTTAAAATTGCAATATCATTTTTAGATTGATTTTTTATTAATTTAAATTTAGCACTTACATATTTATTTATAGTCTTGTGTCTTTCGAGGTGATCTGGTGAAATGTTTAAGATTAAAGATATATTTGTTTTAAATAACTTGCTGTATTCTAGTTGATAGGATGAAGCTTCTATTACAAATAAAGTGTCTTTTTTGATCTTTTTTTCAAGTAAAACTGGATTTCCTATATTACCAACTAAACGAACATCTTTTTTTTGATCCTTTAATATATCGTACAAAAGCTTAGCGGTAGTTGATTTTCCGTTTGTTCCTGTAATAGTTATTTTTTGATTAAAAGCATATCGACTATAAAAAATGTCTAAATCTGTATAAATTTTTTTATGGTTTTTTTTTAAAAATCTACTTAATTTACAATTATTAATATCTATTCCTGGACTAATTATAATACAGTCAAATTCTTTTTTAATTATTTCTTTGTATGTTGTGTGAGTATCTTTTATATTTTTTTTAGTAATTATTTGATCGTCATATAAACTAATAATATTATTTTTTTTTAAATAACTATAAGTGGATAGACCACTTTTACCCAGACCATAAATCAGTATTTTTTTTTTTAAAAAGTTTTTTTCTAGATTTAACATTATCTAAGTTTTAATGTCGCTAATCCAATCATTGCTAAAATTATTGATATAATCCAAAACCTAATTACAACTGTTGATTCTGCCCAACCTTTTTTTTCAAAATGATGATGTATAGGTGCCATTCTAAAAATTCTTTTACCTGTAAGTTTGAATGAAAATACTTGGATTATAACTGATACAGCTTCTAGTACAAATAACCCTCCTGTTATTGCTAAAACAATCTCATGTTTAGTAATAATACCAATTGCCCCTAAAGATCCACCTAATGCTAATGAACCAGTGTCACCCATAAATATTTTAGCAGGTGGAGCATTAAACCATAAAAATCCTAAACAAGCTCCTATAATTGATCCACAAAAAACTGAAACTTCCCCCATACCTTCAAGATAGGGAATATTTAAATATTCAGAAAATACAATATTGCCCGTTACGTAACTAATAAATGCAAAACATGCTGCAACTAATATCACTGGCACCGTTGCTAAGCCGTCTAAACCATCTGTTAAATTAACTGCGTTGGAGGATCCAACAATTATAAAAATTGAAAATGGAATAAAAAACCATCCAAGATTAATAATTAAATTTTTAAAAAAAGGAAAATATAAATTTGTAAGTTCAGTGTTTTGAGATAATTGAGTTAAACCATAAATTCCAACAATGGCTATTAAAATTTGAGAAATAATCTTAAATTTAAATGAAACGCCAGATGAATTTTTAAACTTAATTTTTTTATAATCATCATATGCACCTAATAGCCCAAACCCCGAAACAATAAATAACAAAAACCATATATGGTAATTTGATAAATCACCCCAAAGTAATATTCCTGAAAAAAGTCCAAGTAAAATTAAAACACCTCCCATTGTTGGTGTTCCAATTTTCTTAACGATATGTTCAGTAGGACCATCATCTCTTATTGGATTTAATATTTTTCTTGCTGAAAAAAATTTAATAAAAGGAGTACCAATTAATAAAACTACAAACATTGATGTAAAAATTGAAAGGCCCGTTCTAAATGTTAAATACTTAAATACATTTAGAAAACTATATTGATCAATTAATTGCGTAATAAGACTATAAAGCATTAAACTTTCCAGTTTTTAATTTGTTAACTAGATTGTTAAGTCCAGTAGAGTTTGAGCCCTTAATCATTAAATAATCATTATTATTTAAATCATTTTTAATCAAATCAATTATTTTAGACTTATCTTTCAAAATGACCCCTCTTCTGTGCTTATCAAGGTTTTTATAAGTATGTAAAATATGTTTACCCACTACATTAATATTTTTAAGAGAAGTTTTATTAATTTCTTTGCCAGCCTCTAAGTGTAGTTTCTTTGAATAATTTCCTAACTCCAACATGTCACTCAGTATTAATTTTTTTTTAGAGTTATCAATTTTTAATTCATCAAAATTTTTTATAGCAGACTTTAATGATAATGGATTAGAGTTATAACTCTCATCTACAATGTAAATACTCTTTTTTTTTAATTTAACTTTTATAATATCACCACGGCCTTTTGTCATCTCATAATCAAGAAATATATTTTTTTCTAATTTTTGTGTATCTTTAAAAATTGATATAATTGCAATTGTGGCTAATAAGTTTTTTAAATTATTTTCAAAAATTAATCTTACATAAAAATAAATTTGTTTTTTATTAACATTTACAAATATTTTGTATTTAGATTTTTCTTTAACTATTTTTTCTAGATAAATATTTGCTGATTTATTTTTTAAACTAAATGTAAAAATATTTATGTTTTTTTTCTTGGCAATTTTTTTATGTAAATTATAAAATCTGTCATCTTGGTTTAAAACAAGAATTCCATTTGTTTTTATATTATTAATAATTTCTGACTTTGCTAAAGCTACTTTATGAATGTTTTTAAAATTTTTAATATGTGCGTAGGAAATATTTGTAATAACACCCACATCAGGCTTGATAATTTTTGATAGATAATCAATCTCACCTTTTTTATCCATTCCAATCTCAAAAATACCAAATTCATCATTTTTTTTTAAATTAAATAAACTTAATGGTACACCAAATTTATTATTAAAAGATTTTGGTGAATAAGTTACATTACTAATCTTACTTAAAGTTTTTCCTAATAATTCTTTAAGAGAAGTTTTTCCACAACTGCCTGTTATAGATATAATTTTACTAGATAAATTTTCTCTTAATTTTGATGAAGCCTCTGTTAAAAGTTGCAATGTATCATCTACTACAATTTTTTTTTTAGATTTTTTTTGATTGTTAGCTATTACTAATGATGCACCATTTTGGAAAGCTTCATTAACATATAGATTTCCATCTTTATTATTTCCTTTTATTGCAAAAAATATGTCATTTTTTTTTATTGTTTTTGAATTAATTGATGCATTTTTTATTTTTATATTTGAATTAATTTGGGGAGAGTTGCTGATTTCTTTTAAAATATTTATTTTAATATTAGTTGAAAGAATTTTATTTTTTAATTTAATATTCTTAAGTATTTCTAATCTGTCAGAAAATTTGTTTACAAAATTTCCATAATCTTGTGTCTGTTCATGACCTTTGCCTGCAATAACTAAGATATCACCAGTTTTTAAATCCAATATAGCCTTATGAATAGCTTTATACCTGCTTGAAATCTCAAAAACTTTTGATTTATCAATAGTTTTTTTAATAGCTAGTCTTATTTTTTTTGGATTTTCGTCTCTTGGATTGTCGTCAGTTAAATAAACTCTGTCACAATATTGATTGGCTATTTTTCCCATTATGGGTCTCTTGTCTTTATCTCTATTACCACCACATCCAAATACAATAAAAATTCTTTTATTTTCAAATTGTTCTTTCAAATTAGTCAAACAAGTTTTTAATGCATCAGGTGTATGGGCATAATCTAAAATAACCTTTGAATTATTTTTTAAAGTTCCAATCTTTTCAAACCTACCAATTACTGATTTTACTTTTGAAGCTAATTTAACTATTTGATCAAATTTTAAATTACTTTTTTTTACAGCAAGCATTGCCATAAATAAGTTTTTTAATTGAATTTTACCAATTAAGTTTATTTGTAATTTATAATGTTTCTGATTATATTTAATTTCAACTATTTGTTTATCATCCCTAAATTGATGAGAATAAATATCTATTCCATTATTACTTTTTGATAAAGCCTGAAGATCCAATTTATTATTTAGTGATATTCTTTTTAAATTTTTATATTCGGGAATTTTACTATCGGTGATGATAGTTCCTCTAGGTTTTAATAGCTTCTCAAAAAGATATAACTTTGATTTGAGATAATCATTAAATGTTTTGTGATAATCTAAATGATCATGTGACAAATTTGTAAAAATCGTAGTATTAAATTTTAAACCATCAAGTCTATTTTGCTTAAGACCATGACTAGAAGCTTCCATTATAACATTGTCAATTTTTTGTTTTTTTAAATCATTTAATATTTTGCTTAATTTAATTGGATCTAATGTTGTATTAGAAACTTTCTTTAAACTATTTTTTGTCTTAACTCCTAATGTTCCAATAGAAGCTACTTTTTTATTACCTAAGTTGAGTAGCTGAAAATAAAAATCTGCAATTGATGACTTTCCATTTGTTCCTGTTACAGCAATTAAATTTTTAGGTATATTTTTTTTTGTCTTATATGATAATTCTGATAATACTTTTCTTACATTTTTTGATCTTAAAAATAACACTTTATTTTTAATACCTTCAAATTTTTGCTCTGAAATAATAACTGTTGCACCCTTTTTAATTGCATGGTCTATGAATTTAGTTCCATCTGATTTTGTTCCCTGGATTGCAAAAAAAATATAATTCTTTTTACAATCTTCACTGTTAAAACTAAGACCAGCGAACTGATGATTTTTAAATTCTTTTTTAATATTTTTAAGGAAGTTGCCAATCAACATATAAGTATTAATTTTCTATATGTTTTGTGGCCAAAATAGGCCCAATTTTTTCTATGATTTTTCCAGCTACTTCAACAGATGTCCACCCTGCTGTATTAAATGGGGTTCCTTTATATGAACCTTTTTTATTTTTATATTCATATACGTAGTCTGATGAAGTTTTTGGCTCATCAAGTAGAACTATCAGCACATATTTAGGTTTAGAAGTGGGGAAAATACCTGCAAATGTATTTACTTTTGCTTTAGAATAACCTCCTACTATTGTTTTTTGAGCAGTTCCTGTTTTTCCACCAACTTCATAACCTTCAATGTTTACAAGTCCTGCTGTACCTTCTTTAGTATTTACAATTTTTCTAAGTATTGGATTTATCTTCTCTGAAATACCAGCTTTGATTATTCTTCTTTCTTTTTCAGGATCTTTTAATTCTTTTTTTATTAAACTGGGCTCAATAGCAAAACCACCATTTGAAATTATTGCATAAGCTTTTGCTAATTGTAATGGAGTGGTAGTTATTCCATGTCCAAAAGACACCGTCGCAAGTTTACATTTTCCCCACTTAAATGGAATAGGCTCTCCAACCTCCTCTATATCAAAATTTATTTTACTTAAGATTCCAATTTTTTCTAAAAAAGCTTTTAATTTAATAATTTCTAATTTTTGTCCAATTCTTACAGATCCTATATTTCCAGACCTAATTAAAATTTGTTCTACGGTAAGATCTGATGGTATTTTATTGTCATATTCAGAGATACTACTTTTTCCACATTGTAGTTTTTTTTCTAAATTTAAAAATTCTGTATCAGTATCAATTAAGCCTTCCTCTAATCCAGCTGCTACTGTAAAAGTTTTAAATACCGAGCCCAGCTCATACACTCCTTTTGTTGCTCTATTAATAAAGTTGAGATCCACTATCGTCTCTCTTTTATTTAGATCAAAATCTGGATAAGAAACCATAGATATAATTTCTCCATTATTAACATTCATCAAAATTGCCGTACTACCTTTACTTCTAAATATAGATTGAAACTTTACTAACTCTTCTCTAATTAAAAATTGTATGTCAGTATCTACTGTTAATTTAAGTGGTTCGTTTGTTTGTTTTAATTTTTCATTAAAGGATTTTTCAAGTCCTGATATACCTTTATTGTCATCATCTATTTGACCAATAATATGACTAAAGAGATTTTTTTGAGGATAAATTCTAGTTAATTTTTCTTCTGACTTAATTGATTTATCTCCAAGTAACATAATTTTTTCATAATTGTCAGAAGATATTTTTTTTTCTAAATAAAAGAATTTATTTTTTTCAAGCTTCTTAGTAATCTCTTCATAGTTTTTATCTGGGAATATTAATTGTAAATTAATTAATAGTTTTTTTTTATCAATTACTTCAATAGGGTTAATACCAATATCTATCGACTTAACTGTTTTAACTAAATAATTTCCATTTCTATCAAGTATGTCTGCTCTATAGTTTTTATTTATAGTTGAGAATTCCTTGGTATTTTCTTCTTTTAACGAGCCTAAATGAAGCAATTGTATTGAATAAATTACTGAAATCACCAAAAAAACAAAAAAAATAAACGCTATTCTATTAAATTGTATATCTAAATTAGTTTTACTTTTTTTATATGAAAATTCATTTTCATATTCTTCTAGAATAATATTCTTTTTATTGTTCATTTTCATTTTTGCTGATTAAGTCTTTTATTTCTAAAGTTTCATTATTTTTAATGATTTCCTTAATATTCATAATTTCAATTTTGATTAAATCTTTTTCAAAGTATTGCGTTTGATACAGAACTAATTTTTCAGGAGAGCTCAAATAGTTAAACTCAAGCAATGCATCTTCGAGTTCCGATTTTAAAGGTCTTATATTTTCTTTAACTATAAAAATTTGATCTTCTATTTCTTTTGTAGAAGTTTTAATAAGTGATGTAATTAATATTAATACGAAAATAACAGCCAACACTAATTGTTTCATAGTTTTTTTGATAAATTTTCAATGTCAATTAAATGTTTAAATTTATCTAAGATATCTGTTTCAAAATCGAAAAAATCTTCTTTTTTAATTACATAACGTAACTTGGCTGATCTAGAAGGTGGATTTTCTCTAATTTCTTTATCACTTGGTACTATTGGTTTTTTTATAACAGATTTAAATAAATTTAATTTTTCTTCTGTTTTTGGCATATGTCTTGAGATGCTTTTATTTTCAGATAAACTTTTAAAAAAGTATTTAACAATTTTATCTTCTAAAGAATGAAATGTTACAACTGCAATAACTCCATCCTTTTTAACAACTTTAGCAGCATTAATTAATCCATAAATTAGTTCACTAATTTCTTTATTTACAAATATTCTTAATGCTTGGAAAATTTTAGTTGCACTATGTGTCTTATAATTTCTTTTTCTTTTCGAAGATTCTATAATCCTAACTAGCTCTTCTGTTGTGATCTCTCTTTTAGATCTGTCTTCAACAATATTGTGTGCTATTCTTTTACTGTCTGCTTCATCCCCAAAATATTTAAATATTTTGGTAAGTTCTTTTTCATCTAATTGATTAATTGCTTCTTTTGCTGAAAATTCATTTATACCCATTTTCATATTAAGTTCACCAATGCTATCAAATGAAAGACCTTTTTTTGGGTCTTTAATCTGGTTCAAAGAATACCCTAAATCAAAAATTACAGCTTTTATATTTTCATGTTTTAACTTTAGATTATTTAATTGACTGAATTTTATATTTTTAAATAATAGCCTATCCTTAAAACTATTTTGAAGTTCTTGAGCTTTTATAGAGCTCTCAGAATCTCTATCTAATGCAATTACTTTTGTTTCAGGAAAGTTTAATATTCTTTTTGTGTATCCACCTTGACCAAACGTACAGTCAATAAATGTGCCACCATATTGAGGGGTAATAATGCTAATTATTTCACTTAGCAATACCGGATAATGATTTCTCACATCTGGTATTATGGTGGCTATCATTTATTTTTTTGAAGACCATTAATTCTTTTGTCTTCTTAAAAATGCTGGAATTTCTAGATCATCATCTTCTGAGGTATTTTCCGAAGTTTCAGTTGATAAAAATCCTTCTGTCTCTGAAGTTGCACTATCCGAACTAAATAGATCTGGCGCATCTTCACCTTCTACACCAAAGTTTTCAAGTCCATTAGAAACATGCTCCTCCTCCATTGGGCTATTTTCTTCAGCCTTTGCAGTTGTAAGTGCCTCCTCTGAAAAAGATTGCTCATAATCATTTGATTGATTGTTTTCAACAATACTTTCAACTTCTTGATTGCTAACAGTTTGCTCATTCATCATTTCTGATGATGTAGTATTTGTAACTGGTTCTGCAATTATTTCATTTTCTAACTTTAATGCATTTGCTCCATGAGAAATAGGGCTAGTCATTGTAGGTGAAAAATTAAACGATTGAGCAGAACTAGCACTGTTAAAATCTGAATAACCAGGATTTCTATTTTGTATTCTGTGAACCATATTGATTACAGATTTACTTTCTGGTTGTTGTCCATCTAGTGCCGTTGCAACTATTGATACTCTAATTTTTCCATCAAGGTCGCCAGATGTAATAGCACCAATAATCACCTCTGCTTCAGGATCTACTTCAGCTCTTATTTTATTAACCACTTCATCAACCTCAAAAAGTTTAAGATCCTTACCACCGGTAATATTTACTAGTAATCCTTTCGCACCTTTTAACGTATAATCATCAATCAATGGGTTGCTAATTGCCATGTCTGCTGCTTTAGCTGCTCTACCTTCTCCTTCAGCTTCACCAGTTCCCATCATTGCTTTACCCATTGAAGCCATTACAGTTTCAACATCAGCAAAATCTAGATTAACTATACCTGGTCTAACCATAAGATCGGTTACACTTTGTACACCTTGCATTAAAACATTATTTGAAAGATTAAAAGATTCTTCAAATGTAGTTTGTTCATTTGCAACCTTAAATAGGTTTTGATTTGGAATTACAATAATTGTATCCACATGTTTTCTTAATTCTTCTAGGCCTACCTGAGCTCTTCTCATTCTTGATGGCCCTTCATATAAAAAAGGAAGTGTTACAACACCTACTGTTAAAATATTTAATTCTTTAGCAGCTCTTGCAATAACGTGTGCAGCACCTGTGCCAGTTCCACCACCCATACCAGCAGTTATAAAAACCATGTTTGCACCCTGAAGAGTATTTACAATTTCATTTAAAGATTCATCTGCAGCTGCTTGACCAATGTCATGTTTTGCTCCAGCACCTAAACCTTTTGTTAAACTTAGGCCAATTTGAATTCTTGCTTTAGCTTTACTTAACTTTAAATCTTGAGCATCTGTATTTACTGCTATGAACTCTACTCCTTGAAGTCCATTATCAATCATTTCATTAAGTGCATTTCCACCTGCTCCGCCAACTCCCACTACTAATAATCTTGGTTGTAATTCTTTTATTTCTGGTGATTTAAAGTTAATTGTCATTTTTATTTCCCCTCATTGTTATTAAAATGTTTTTCCCATTTAAGACTTGCACGATTTAGATTTGCTTTTTTTCTTGCGTTGATCTTAAATTTTTCAAATGCTGCTGGTTCCCATATTTGGAATGTTTGACCTTGACCAACAAACAACATGCTATTTTTTATTTTTGCATGTTTTAATAATTTTGTTGATAATGAAATTCTACCTTCACTATCAAATTGTAAATTCATACTCTCAGATAAAATTGATGTTGCAAAATAATCTCTTTTTTCTTCAAATGGACTTAATGAATCTATACTTGCAGAAAGTTTTTCAATTCTATCTTGTGAGCAAGCTTCTATAGACTGATTATTAAATGAGGGATAACAGATAACACCATTGTATCCTAAGTTAGAAAGGTGAGATCTAAAACTAGCAGGCACAGATACCCTTCCCTTTTTGTCTATTTTGTTCTCGTAAGTAGATAAAAACATATTTTTTATATTTCATAAATTCCATATTTGGGAATATATGGGACAATATGGGTTTTTAAAGATAGAGTCAATATGTTCATTTTAGGCTTATTTGGCAATGATTGTAGATAACTTTTATGTATCTACATAAAGTCAAAAATCAATTTTTTAGTTTTAACTCAATACAATTCTAAGACTAAAAATAAGAACAGAAATGATTCAATTATGAATCAAAAGGTGAACATCTAAAGTTAATTAAAATTGAACTGTGGATAAGTTTGCTAGACAAACTATAAGCCGGGTTCTGTCATTTAAACCTATCATTTCTCTAGGCTTAAGATCACTCTTAAGCTCATGCAACTAACCCTGATGACTAGCCAAAGACGGCTTTTAGTTTTGCAACAATGTCATCTCTACTTAGTCTTGCTCCCAGTGGGGTTTTCCAGCGTTCATTGTTACCAATAGAACCGGTGCGCTCTTACCACACCTTTTCACCCTTGCCATGTTATGGCGGTATATTTTCTGTGGCACTATCCCTAGGGTTTCCCCCGCCAGGTATTATCTGGCACTGTGTCTTTGCGGAGCCCGGACTTTCCTCTTTAATAAATTAAAGCGATAAGTCGTTCATCTAGCAAATGTAATTTATTACTTAATTATAGAACTTCAAGAAAAATTTAATTGTATGCTTTGATGAGGCTTTTATTGATTAATAAGGATTCTTGATCAATTTTTCCATCAACCAACTCTTGTCTAAATCTTCTTTGAAAAGATTTTATTAATTCTCTTAAATATTTATTCCTACCAATATTTTTTGGAAATGTTTTTGAATATCCAATCTTAAACAGGTTTCTAAAAAAAATATTCTCTTCTATCTTGCTTATTTTTAGCTTTCTATTCTTTAGTAAATCTTGCTTATTTAATGTGTGCCATATCCCTATTTTATTTTTAGCCAAATATTCCCATGGAAACTTTTCACCTGGATCTTTTTTTCTAAGTGCTGCTATGTCTGAGTGTCCCAAAATATTCTTAGGATTAATTTTATATTTTTTTATTAAAAACTTACTTAACTTTACAAGAGTAGTAATTTGTTTTTGTGTAAAATTTTTATAACCGTACTCATGTCCTGGGTTTGTAATTTCAATACCAATAGAATTTTGATTTAAAGACTTATAATTTTTCCAAGAAGATTTTCCTGCATGCCATGCAATATATAAATCAGGTACTATTTTTACAATTTCTCCATTATTTTTGATTAAATAATGACAGCTAACCTCAGATTGTATTTCTGTTAATCTTTTCAAAGCATCAGATTCGCTTTTCATACCCGTATAATGAAAGATAATAAATTTGATTTGCTTAGAGGTTCTTTTTTTAGGATTAAAATTTGGGGAATAGTTTAATATTGTTTTTAAAGCCATTTTTGCGTCATATTTAGAGCTAAATCTAGATTTACATTGATATTATATACATTATATAATCATAGGATAATGAAAAAAATTTTAATAACTTCACTAATAAGTTTAATGTTAGCAACAAATGTGAGTGCTGATACAGACGGTGAAAACAACTTATCTAAAAAAAATTCTGGTGAAGTTAAAGACTGTTTTGAAAATGTAAATAGAGCAACTTTTAAATTTAACCAAGTGTTAGATGGTGTTATTTTTGAACCTGTTGCAAAAGCTTATAGAATTTTACCCTCTCCAGTTAGAGCTGGGACAGGTAATGCTCTAGACAATCTCTCTACACTTGTAACAATACCTAATAATATTCTCCAAGGAGAATTTAAAAAAGCTGGAGTTAACACAGGTAGATTTATTGTTAATACAACAGTTGGAGTTGTTGGAATATTTGATGTGGCTGAAAAAATTGGTTTTCCAGAGTATGAAAAAGAAGATTATGGCCAAACACTTGGTGTAATGGGTGTTGGTCCAGGATGTTATCTTGTTCTACCTGTTTTAGGACCATCCACTGTTAGAGACACAGCTGGATCATTTGCAAATATATTAGGCGGAGATGCTTGGTATAACGTTACTGTAGCTAATGATACTCAGCATTTTTCTGACTTTGATTATTATGCATCAAGAGCAAGTTCTGGGATAGATTTTAGAGCAAAAAATATAGACTCGTTTGAAAACTTGGAAAAAAATTCAATAGATTTTTATGCTTCAGTTAGAAGTTTATATTTGCAAGATAGACAACAAAAAATAGCTAACTCTAATGCAATAACTGAAACCCAAAACGATAGTGATTGGGAAGAAATAGAAGCTCAATAAATTATAAAACTTAATGAGATTAAAAAAGTTTTTAATATTTACCTTCGTCATAATTAACTTTGTTGGTATTAATCAATCATATTCAATTGAACCAGATGTATTTGTTCAATCAACTGTGAATAGAGCTTCTGAGGCCTTAAATAACGAATATTCAAAAGAAGAAAAAATAGAAAAGCTAAAACAAATTGCAAGTGAAACAGTTGATATCAATGGTATTGGTTATTACACTTTAGGAGCTTATAGAAAAAATATAAGTGACAATGAAATAAATCAATATGAGATGCTTTTTGAACAATATTTTCTAAAAAGTTTTTCTAGTCGACTGGCTGAATACTCAAATCCAGAGATTGAAGTTGTATCTAAAGAGAAATTAAATGAAAATTATACAATGGTATCTAGTATTTTAGTTGGAACAGAACAAAGGCCTGAGGTTAAAATTGATTGGAGAATTTATACAAAAAATCCAGAAAATCCTTTAATCAGAGATTTAATTATTGAAGGCTTAAGTCTAGCAAGAACTCAAAAGGAAGAATTTTCTTCTATTATTCAAAGTAATGATGGGGATATCAACGCTCTTTTTTCTATTTTAAAAGAGTTTATTAAATAATCATCTATAAAAATAATTTTTGGTGGGCCCGCCAGGACTCGAACCTGGGACCAATACATTATGAGTGTACTGCTCTAACCAACTGAGCTACAGGCCCTAAAAATTAAGCTTTAATTATATTATAATGTAACTGATGTCTAGCATAGGTAAAAGATAATGACTAACATTAGCAAGTTATTGAGTATTCTGGGTAAACTACAGTTGAACTGCTTTGAAATAATTACATTTATTTTCTGTCATAATATAATGTCCTATTTTCTGACTAATAAAGAGATTATTAATTAGCTAAGTCCCAAACCCTATAAAAAAAAATGATAGATAAAAAAGATTATAAATTTTTTTAAATTATAGATCTATCGTTTTGATCAATTATTAAAGCAAAAGCTGCTTTGGGAGGAAAATCACGATCGGCAGTAGTATACTTATTATTAATTAAATATGGCAAAATATACAGTTCCAAGCCAAGATCTATTAGACCTTCATTAAAATTGACTATTTCATTTTTTTGATAATTAATTTTTTTCTTTGTACCATCTTTAAATATAAGATCTACTTTTTGAAAACCCTCATATCTTCTTTCATTCTTTATTACGTAATTCATTTTATAAATTCCAAATCCTCCATAGGCTGATTTGACCTTTATTGGTGGCATATTTTGCTCAAATTTTATTCTTTTTTTATCAAGTAGATTTATTTTCATATCCTCTAACAACTCAGTAGATACACGATCACCAGGATTAATCTTTTTTATAATATATTTTAAAGCATCAACCCAAAAATCGTTATTGCAATATTTTTCATCTATTAAACCCCACATGTCATAGTAAGTTCCATCTTGGTTTGCAAAAACGGCACCTATATTTTCTTTTGAAAGTAAAAAATTTATTGCTCTTTTGAGATTACATTCATCGATCCTGTATGAACCATTATCGTCAAAATCTAAAATAATTAACAAATCACAGCTCTTTAATAGATGATTGTCTTTGATTTTTTCAATAATAAGGTTTCTTGCAAATTCCAGCCGTTTGCCTCTAAAATTGAAATCATTGAACTCATCCTTAAAATAAAAGTAATCCTTATTATTTTTAAGGTTTTTCAAAATTTCTTTGGTTTTATCTTTAGAACCATTTTCTACAATTATTTTATAACTATCCTTGAATAAAGAAGAATAACTTTTTAAATTTTCAAATACTTTTGGAATATATCTCTCACAGTCTCTTGCACATCCTGCAAAAACCACATTTAAATTTTTCAGATCTATTTCACTCATTAATAATATTTATCATATATAATATTGTGCATGTCTATTATTAAGATTATTTTTTTTAAGAATATATTTGAAAATATTAATGGTGGGACTGGTTGGTTACGCTCCAACTACCCCTGCAATGTCAATGCAGTACTCTACTATTGAGCTACAGTCCCTTTGAATTTTAACTTTCTAAAAAGCTTTTTAACTGTTTGGATCTGCTTGGGTGTTTTAATTTTCTTAAAGCTTTAGCTTCTATCTGTCTAATACGCTCTCTTGTTACAGAAAACTGAAGACCCACTTCTTCAAGAGTATGGTCTGTATTCATTCCAACACCAAATCTCATTCTAAGAACTCTTTCTTCTCTTGGTGTTAAAGTTGATAAAATTTTAGTCGTAGCTTCACTTAGATTAGATTTAATAGCTTGTTCTAAAGGTGCTAATGCTTTTGTATCTTCGATAAAATCACCCAAACTACTATCTTCTTCATCTCCAACTGGTTTTTCAAGAGATACTGGTTCTTTTGATATTTTTAAAACTTTTCTAACTTTATCTAAAGGCATTCTTAATTTTTGTGCAAGCTCTTCAGGTGTAGCTTCTCTACCAAACTCACTTAAAATTAATCTTTGGGTTCTTACAATTTTATTAATAGTTTCAATCATATGAACTGGAATTCTAATCGTTCGCGCTTGGTCAGCAATAGATCTGGTGATTGCTTGTCTAATCCACCAAGTGGCATATGTTGAAAATTTATAGCCCCTTCTGTATTCAAACTTATCTACAGCTTTCATAAGACCGATATTTCCTTCTTGAATAAGATCTAGAAACTGAAGTCCTCTATTTGTATATTTTTTTGCAATTGAAATTACCAATCTTAAATTTGCTTCAACCATTTCTTTTTTTGCAATTCTAGATTCTTTTTCACCTTTTTGAACTCTACTAACTATTTTTTTATAATCAGTTACTGAAATTCCAAGTTTATGACTAATCTCAATTAATCTCTCTCTTATGTTTTTAAATTCATCTTTATTTTTTGAAAAAAACTGTTTCCACATGGGGTTAGTATCCAAGAACTTTTTAAGATTTGGATTAATTTCATTGCCAATATAAAACTTAATGAATTCATTTCTTGGAATTTTTTGATCCATTGCTAGTCTCAGAAGATTTCCTTCTAGTGAAACAATTTTTTTATTTTCCACATAGTGTTTTTGAACCAATTCCTCTAATACAGAGGGTGACAATTGTAATGATTTAATATTTTCTAAAATATCACTTACAATTTTATCATGTCCTTTTTCTTTAGCAGCAGAGAAACTTACTGCATTTAAAATACAATCAAGTTTTTCTTTTTGATACTTGATTAATTTTGCATATTCTTTTGTTAAAGTATTAACAGTTTTTAAAACTTTTGGTTTGATTTCAGTTTCCATTGCTGCAAGCGTTGGATTAAACTCATCATCGTCTCCATTATTCTCTTCATTTTTATCAGTTTCCCCAGAATTTCTTTGTTTAGCAC
This sequence comes from Candidatus Pelagibacter sp. PS_23, assembly GCF_059417905.1. Taxonomy (NCBI): domain Bacteria; kingdom Pseudomonadati; phylum Pseudomonadota; class Alphaproteobacteria; order Candidatus Pelagibacterales; family Candidatus Pelagibacteraceae; genus Candidatus Pelagibacter; species Candidatus Pelagibacter sp. PS_23. The sequence goes on from NZ_CM182071.1 coordinate 937,153, forward strand.
TTGGCCCTGTATTTTCATCTTCCATGTAGTTAGTATCAATATCAATAATTTCTCTAACTAATATTTCATCACTTTGAAGTTTTTCATCCCATTCTACAAATTGTTGTGCAGTAATTGGGCTTTGTGCTAATGCGATCAGCATTACATCTTTCCCAGCTTCTATTCTTTTTGCAATTGCAATTTCACCTTCACGAGACAAGAGTTCTACTCCACCCATCTCTCTTAAATACATTCTTATAGGGTCATCACTTTTCTCAATTGTCTTACCTTCTTCTTTAGATGAATTTTCTTTTTTTCTTAAAACTTTAAAGTCAGATTTTTTTTCAACCAATGCTACACTCTCATCAAGAATGTGCATGAAGGCTTGTTCTAAATTTTCGTCTGAAAGATTTCTTTTACCTAATGATTTATTTAACTCATCAAAAGTTATAAATCCTCTATGGGTTCCACGACCCATAAGTCTAGCAAATGATTTTGTAATTATTCTTTCCACAATAGTATATTTGAGAAGACTTATATAAGCCCAATTTGAGAAAAATCCACGTATTTTTTGAAGGATTTAATTGATGTTTTTTTGTTTTTTTAGCTCTCTTATTTCGTTGAAAGTGCTTTCACTTAAATCTTTAGAGAACTTCGACTCGAGCTCTTCAATCCTAAACTCTAAATCGTAGTTTTTGAGGTCTCTAGAAACTTCGTCTAATAATTCAAACATTTTATTCTGATCATTTTGGTGATTATTTAGAATATGTTTTATTGAGGCAAATTTGAAGATTTTTTCAGTTAATTGAGGGTCAATTGGAATTTGATCTAAGGTAAGTTTTTCTCCACTCTTTAGTTTAGTTATCAAAGTTTCAAGGATTAATTTATTTTCTTCGCTAAATAGTTTTATATTTTCAATCATGTGAATATTTTCTTGAAATAAATCTAAGTTATTCATTATTAAATAAAGCAATGAAAATTCTTTAAGCTCAACACCACTCAATAATTTACTTTCGTTAAAGTGTTTTTGAGTAGACTGTAATGATTTAACTTTTTTAGTATAAAATTGTTTTTTTCCGATATTGCTATGTGGGGTTAAAGATGAAATTTTCTCCAAAAAAAACTCTAGTACATATTTTTTTATGAAATCATCTTTAATAGTTGCGGCAATAGTTCTTAATTTTTTTTCAAAAATAGCCATTGATGAAGGATTGTTATCAGTTTGTTGTTTATAATGGTTAAATATAAACTGATGAATTGAAATTTTTGCCTGTTTTGTAAAATCAATAAAATTTGCTTTACCATTTTTATTTGCATAACTATCAGGGTCTTCTCCATCTGGTAAAAAAAGAAACGAGATTTGTTTTTCTGGTTGTAATTCTTTAATTGAATTTTCTGCTGCTCTAAGCGCTGCTTTATATCCACTTTCATCACCATCAAAACAAATAATGATATCTTCAAAGAATTGGTTAAGCATTAAAATTTGACGATCCGTTAAAGAAGTTCCAAGATTTGCCACAACATTTTCAATTCCATTTTTACTTAAACCAACTACATCCATATATCCCTCAACTAAATATACATGATCTATTTTATTAGATAATCTTCTAGCTAAATCTAAATTATATAAGTTAGAACCCTTTTTAAAAAAAGGTGTTTCAGGCGAATTAATATATTTTGCTGAATAACTATTTTCCTGAATGGTTCTTCCTCCTAATCCAATAGGTTGACCTGAAATATTGTTAATTGGAAATATTATTCTATCTCGAAATCTTTCAACGTATGTATTCTTTTTTTCATCTAAATAAAAAAGACCACTTTCAACTAAAACTTTTTCACTAAACTCATCTTTTAATTTTTCATAAAAATTTGAGTTTCTTTCAACAAAACCTATTTTAAAATTTTTAACCTCATCTTTACTAAGGTTTCTTTTTTTTAAATAGTCTCTTGCAATAGTTAAGCTTTCATTTTTTAAAATTTCATCATGATAAAATTGAACATATTGATTGTAGATTGAGCAATATTCTTGCCAATTTTTTTCACGTTCTTCATCTTGCTTTGAAAATGTATAAGGTCTCATACCTGCAAGATTTGCTAATGATTTTACTGCTTCTCCAAATTTTAAATTTTGAGTTTTCATTACAAAATCAAAAATATTTCCATGTTCCGATGTTGCAAAACAATGATAAAATTCCTTCTCATCATTAACTGTAAATGAAGGCGTTTTTTCAGTTTTAAAGGGTGATAAACCTACAAATTCTTTGCCTCTTTTTTTTAGACTGACAGACTTTGATACAACTGTCGAAACCTTTAAACGAGTTTTAATTTCTTCCAAATACTCTTTTGGGTATTTCATTATTTATTTAAAAGTTCTTTTAGCAAAGGTCCAGCTTTAGCAAAATCTAGATTGTCAGGGTATGACTTCTTTAATTCACCCATTACTTTACCCATGTCTTTAATTGATGCAGCACCCAATTTACTTATTGTATCTACACATATTTTTTTAGTTTCTTCATCACTTAACTGCTGTGGTAAAAAACTAGATAAAAGATCAAATTCATTTTGCTCAACTTCTAACAAATCCAATCTTTCATTCTTTTTATAGATCTCTATTGATTCGGTTCTTTGCTTTATCATTTTCTTTAAAAGTTTTTTTATATCATCATCGTCTGTTTCTTTTATGTTGGCTCCAGATCGATTGACAATATCAAGATCTTTTATTCCAGATAAAATTAACCTGTAGGTTGAGATTTCAACCTTATTTTTTGATTTTAGAGAATTTTTATAGTTAGTTTCTATTTTTTCTTTCAATGTCATAATATTTTTTAATCTACTGCAAAGTGAAAATTCTTCAAAAGAAAAATTGTTTTTTTATAATTTTATAATACATCTCTGTTGCGATAATTAGGGTTTTATTGTATTAACCTTTAACTCATGAGTTGTAATTGATCAAAAAAGCAAAAAAAATTAGCTCTAACAAAATCTCACAGATTCACACAGGCGTTTTAGTTCTTGAAAATAAAACTATCTTTAAAGGAGTTGGTATTGGCTATCAAGGAACAGCAACAGGTGAAGTATGTTTCAATACTTCTCTAACTGGTTATCAAGAAATCATTTCAGATCCCTCTTACGCTGGACAAATTATCAATTTTACCTTCCCTCACGTTGGTAACGTTGGAACTAATAAAGAAGATTTAGAGTCTGATAAAGTTTGGACCAAAGGTGTAATTTTTAACTCTGAAATAACAAGTCCTTCTAACTATAGATCTTTAGCTAATTTAGACCTGTGGTTAAAAAAAAATAAAATTGTTGGGATCACTGGTTTAGATACAAGAGGCTTGACTAATTATATTAGAGATAAGGGAGCCCCAAAAGGTACTATTTCTTTTTCTAATAAAGGTAATTTCAATATTAGCAAATTAGCAAATATCACAGCAAAATGGAGTGGATTAAATAATTTAGATTTAGCAGAACAAGTAACTACTAAAAAAAATTATATTTGGTCAGGTTTTAAAACTTGGAAAAAAGAAACTGGTTATTTAAAAAATAAGAAAAGTTCATTACATGTTGTTGCTATTGACTATGGGATAAAGAAAAATATTCTAAGATATTTCTCAGATCTTAATTGTAAAGTAACAGTGGTTTCGTGCAAAACGAGTGCAAAAGATATACTTAAATTAAAGCCAAATGGGGTCTTTTTATCTAATGGCCCTGGTGACCCTGCAGCAACTGGTAAATATGCAATTGAAATCATTAAAGAGTTAATCAAAAATAATTTACCTATTTTTGGTATTTGTCTTGGTCATCAAATTCTAGCTCTAACACTAGGTGCAAAAACTAAAAAAATGAAACTAGGTCATAGAGGTGCTAACCATCCAGTTAAAAATTTAATTAAAGACAATGTTGAAATCACTAGTCAAAACCATGGCTTTGAAATTGTAAGAGCATCATTGCCAAAAAATATTGAAGTCACTCACAAATCTTTATTTGATAATTGTATTGAAGGAATTAGATTAAAAAATAAACCTGTTTTTTCTGTTCAATATCACCCTGAATCAAATCCAGGACCGCAGGATAGTGTTTACTTATTTGAAGAATTTATTAACAACATAAAAAAAAATGCCAAAAAGAAAAGATCTTAAAACTATATTAGTCGTTGGTGCTGGACCCATTATCATAGGTCAAGCTTGTGAGTTTGACTACTCAGGGACACAAGCCTGTAAAGCCCTTAAAGATGAAGGTTATAAAGTTATTTTAATTAACTCTAACCCAGCAACGATCATGACAGATCCTGGTGTTGCAGATAAAACTTATATCGAGCCAATAACGTTAGAGGTATTAGAAAAAATTCTAAAAAAAGAAAAACCAGATGCAATTTTACCAACAATGGGTGGTCAAACTGCTTTGAATTTAGCAATGGATGCAGAGAAAAAGGGAATTCTTAAAAAATATAAAATTGAGTTAATTGGAGCTAATTCTAAAGCGATCTCTAATGCAGAGGATAGAAAAAAATTCAGAAAAAATATGTTAGATATTGGTTTGGACTTACCAAAATCTAAAGTGGTATCTCATATTAGAGATGCTGCAAAAGCTTTAAAACAAATTGGGTTGCCTGCAATCATTAGACCTGCTTTTACCTTGGGTGGTTTGGGTGGAGGAATTGCTAAAACTGAAAAAGAATATCTTAAAATAGTTAAAGATGGATTGCACGAATCTCCTGTTAACCAAATTTTAATTGAAGAATGCCTTGAGGGTTGGAAAGAATTTGAAATGGAGGTTGTCAGAGATAAAAAAGACAACTGTATTATTATTTGTTCTATTGAAAATATTGATCCAATGGGAATTCACACGGGAGATTCGATTACCGTTGCACCCGCTCTAACACTCACAGATAAAGAATATCAAGTTATGAGAAATGCCTCAATTGCTTGTCTTAGAAAAATTGGAGTAGAAACAGGTGGATCAAATGTTCAATTTGCAATCAATCCAAAAGACGGCAGAATGGTTATTATTGAAATGAACCCAAGAGTGTCACGTTCATCTGCTCTTGCATCTAAAGCAACTGGATTTCCAATTGCAAAAGTTGCAGCAAAACTAGCAGTTGGTTACACCCTTGATGAATTAAAAAATGAAATTACTAAAACAACGCCTGCTTCTTTTGAACCTAGTATTGATTATGTAGTAACTAAAATACCAAGATTTACCTTTGAAAAATTCTCTACTTCTGAAGCGGTTCTTGGAACATCCATGAAGTCAGTTGGTGAAGCAATGGCAATTGGGAGAAACTTTAAAGAATCTCTTCAAAAAGCATTGGTTTCTCTTGAAATTGGCTTTTCAGGCTTAGATCGTATTTTTCCGCTTAACAAAAAAGAGATAGAAAAAGAATTGAAAAAAAATATTCCAAACAGAATATTATTAGCTGCTGAAGCGTTTAGAAAAAAAATCAACATTAAAAGAATTCACCAACTTTGTAAAATAGATCCTTGGTTTTTAGAGCAAATAAAGGAAATTGTTGATGAAGAAAATAAGATACAAAAAAAAGGGCTTCCTAAAGACTACAATGAGTTTAACAGAATTAAATCAATAGGTTTTTCTGATAAAAAATTATCTGAAATCACTAAAATTTCTGAAGACCTTGTTAGAAAAAAAAGAACTGCTTTAAAAGTATTACCAGTTTACAAAAAAGTAGATACCTGTGCTGCTGAATTTAAATCATTCACCCCTTACATGTATTCAACCTACCAAAGAAATTATGCGCTAAATACAGAGTGTGAAGCAGAACCTTCTACAAGAAAAAAAATTATAATCTTAGGCGGTGGACCAAACCGTATAGGCCAAGGTATTGAGTTTGATTATTGTTGTTGCCAAGCAAGTTATGCTCTTAAAGATAGTGGTTTTGAAACTATAATGATTAACTGTAATCCAGAGACGGTTTCAACAGACTACGACACAAGTGACCGACTTTATTTTGAACCTCTTAAAGAAGAGTATGTTTATAATATTATTAAAAAAGAACAGCAAAAAGGAAACCTTGTGGGGATCATCGCTCAGTTTGGTGGGCAAACTCCTATAAGACTTGCAAAGTTTTTACATGATAACAAACTTCCGATTTTAGGTACGCAGTACACCTCAATAGATCTTGCTGAAGATAGAGATAGATTTAGAAAGTTACTTGATAGATTAAAATTAAAACAAGCTGAAAGTGGTATTGCTAAAACTTACAAACAAGCCATTCAGATTGCTGAAAAAATTGGACTGCCTTTAATGGTTAGACCTTCTTATGTCTTAGGCGGAAGAGCAATGGAAATTGTTCATGAGAAAAGCCAATTAAAAAACTTTGTAGAAGAAGCATTTAAAGCTGCGGAAGATAATCCGATATTAATAGATAAGTTTATAAGTCATGCGATGGAAGTAGATGTTGATGCAATATCTGATGGTAAGCAAGTGTTTGTTGCAGGTATCATGCAGCATATTGAAGAAGCAGGTATTCATTCAGGGGATTCTGCATGTTCTTTACCTCCAATATCTATAAAACCAAAGCTGATAACTGAAATAGAAACTCAAACAAAAAAATTAGCTTTAGCTTTAAATGTTAAAGGCTTTATGAATATTCAATTTGCCATTAAAAATGATGAAATTTATGTAATTGAAGTAAATCCAAGAGCAAGCAGAACAGTTCCTTTTGTATCTAAAGCAAAAGGTCTTCCTCTTGCAAAAATTGCATCCCGTGTAATGACTGGTGAAAAATTATCTAAATTTAATTTAAAGGGTAAAAACAAAAACCTATTTGCAGTTAAAGAGGCTGTATTTCCTTTCAATAAATTTCCAAATAGTGATCTATTGTTGGGGCCTGAGATGAAATCAACAGGTGAAGTTATGGGATTTGATAAAGACTTTGGTATGGCTTACGCAAAAAGCCAAATTGCTGCTTCAAACTCATTGCCCACTAAAGGTCTAGCATTTATCTCTCTAAAAGATGGTCATAAAGATGAAGGTGTAGATCTTGCAAAACAATTAATAAAATTAAATTTCACTTTATGTGGCACTGGTGGAACTGCTGATTACATTCGTAAACATGGAATAAAGTGTAAAACAATAAACAAGGTAAGTGGAGGCTCTCCTCACATAGTTGACATTCTAAATTCTAAAAAAATTGCACTTGTAATTAATACGGGAGGTGGAAATAGTGAGCATCGTCTTCATGATGCAATGGCTTTAAGAAGAGCAACCCTAGGGAATAAAGTTCCTTATTGTACAAACATGTCTACTGCACAAGCTTGCTTGATGGGGATTAGATCTTTAAAGACAAAAGAGATTACCGTAACTGCACTTCAAGATATTTAACTTTAAATGTGGGTATAATTAAAATGGTTTGCTTACTTTAATTGCAAACTCATTTTCGTAGTCTTTATTGTTTTTCATTAATCTTCTTATTGAAGTAGAAAAATACCAACTATCAATTAGATTTAAATCAAAACCTAACTCTAATTTTAGAGAATTTGAATAATCCTCTTTTACAGTATAATAATATGTGGTGTTAGGGTCAGAAATGTATGATGCTTTAGCTTCTGAATCAGGAGTTAAGTTTTCAAAAAATTCAATTCTACCATATGGTAGAAAATAACCTTTCTTTATTTTTTTTTTATATTTTGTTAAAGCACCAATTGAAATAGATTTATTTTTTAAATCTTGTTCTTCAAATTTTAAGGCTTGAATATTACCTATCTCTGAAAAGCTTTTTAATTTAGATAAACCATAATCAAATCTTCCAAATAATAATGAAGTAAAGTTATCTTTATCCATTATTTTATTAAATTTAATTGAAGTAAAATATTGCTTAACACCTCTATTTCCAGTTAAAGTATTAGAAGTGTTGGCTTGCTCAATTCTTGTAAGATCATTATCAATATATCCATAACCAACTAAACCATCAATAAAAGTTGAACTATTCTTATGCCAGCTTGAATATATTGTTGTACTTTTTGCATTAGATTTAATTTTAGTCCCTAATTGCCCAACATCAGTATCCTGATCTTCTAGTCTAATGGCTATACCAAAAAGCGTGTTTTTCCTTATTATTTTGTCCATTCCTATTGTTAAAGCATCTGAGTCGAACTCTTGATTTAGCTTGCCAGACTTAAGTTTAATTTTACCCTTTTTTAAATATCCAGAGCTCCAAATTTTCCACTTTCGAGGCACCATTCCAAATTCGTTTTTTAAATATTTTGAAAGAGGTAATTCGTTTATAAATTTTTCAATATTTTTATTAGATAGCTTTTGTTCTTTGTTAACATCACCTTTTAAAAGATAGGCATCTAATAGTTTTGCATACGGATAGGTATCTTTATTTGTTATGTCTATATCTATGCCTATATCTTGAAATTTAATATTGTCATTTTTTTTTGTAGTTCGATACCACTCCATTCTTTCTAAAATAGAATTTGTTGAACTATAAATAAATCTTTTTGCATTTTCTGATTGTCCTTCAACTATCCCAACTAATTCTTTATCATCAAATACATTGTAATCATCTGATTCAGTTGAATTAATTGACAGTGTAGTTAGGCCTGAAACAGTGGCAGATTCTCCAGCTGTCCCTCCATATTCAATAATATAATAGTCTACACTATTAGTACCACATGGTAGGTCATTCCACTTACCATTTGCTCTTAAGTGAGCACAATCTTCATCCCCTATATTAGTGCTGGAATGATCATTAGGTTCATTAGTATCCCAGTTTTGATATGAATAACCAGTTGCTACAGAACATGCATCATCAGCTGCATTAGCTGTTTGTCTGTCTGGGTTAAAACTAGTATTAATAAAAGCAACTTGGCAAAAAAAGGTTTTTCCGTTTTCAGGACCCGATATCCACTCCCAAGTACCCTCTGTTATTGTGTGAGTATTAGATGTATATGTTGAACTATCAGAAGCACCTATCCAAGTATTTTTTGAAATTTTGGCATCTAAAAAATCATTTTCTGCTTCAGAGGTAATTGTTACTAAGTATCCAGATAAACCCTTATATGTTGAAGCTTCAGCGGCAGTTTTTGCATCCGCATAGGAAATTTCATCATTAGCTTCACCTACTACTTGATAATAATGACCATTAGCTGAATTATAATTATTACCAGCTGGGGTTACTGAAACAGTTATTGTCGCCCCTGTTGAGCCATCTCCTTTAAATGAGAGTGTTGCTAATGCAGTATTAATGTTAGCTTGTGTTCCTCTAAATCCTATTTCGGTAAGAGAGGAGCCAGTACATTGAACAGGTGCACTAGTACCATCACTAGTGTAGCCACAGTAGCCAGCAGCCTGATCAGTACTTGAAGTTGTAGTTATTTTGATGTTCCCTGCTGAAGCAACAGCAGAAACTAAAAGAGTTCCAGAATACCCTGAAATACTTGGAGTAACACCAGAACTAGATAATAATACAAAATCAGTTGTATCAGAAGTTAATGATGTAGGCATAGTAACAACTTCTGAATAAACTATTTTTGAACTAAAAAAGATGATCAAAAAAAAGATGCTATAAATATATCTAATTATTTTTCTTAAAATAAATCTCATAATAGAAAATAGCCTACAAAATTTATTTTATTACTTAACGCATCCTTGTTAGTGCTCAAATCGGGCAGGGTTAATTAACATTTATGATGAATTTACTGAGTTTTTAGAGCTTGTCTGAAAAAGATTAAATTAAAAGATTTTCTTTAAATTAATCGTTGCTTCATTAATAGTATTTGGTTTTAATGCATCTTGATTATTTAATTTAAAATCAATTTCAAAATCATTGATATTTTTGCTTATCTTAAATTCAGATCCTAAATTTTCTGAGCCTGCTAACTTAAAAGCATAGTTAGTTTTTCTGTTAGGCAAATATCCTATCGCTAAATGTATTTTATCAGTATGACCGGTTCCTAATGCTTGATTTCTTTCATAAATTAAAAAAATACTAAAACTATCCGGTAAAATTATATCTATACCCAATTCCCCATTTAAATTATGTAAAGCACCTGAATTTAGTTTGGTATCAAGCTCCTCATTTGTTGCATCAGAGACGTAAGAATACTTTATATTAGAGGAGCGACGTAAATTTGCTTTGTATTCTAATTTTCCATGCTTTCTGATTTTATAATTATCATTTTCTAATTCTTCTACTGCAGCAATTGAAAGTCTGGCATTTCTTGATTGAATGCCTTGCTTTTTAAATTTCATAGCAGTGTTACCACTTTCTTGATAATCATTTAATAAAGTGTAACCAAGATCTATTTGTCCAGAAGGAATTAGAATTAAATTATTTTTCTTAATCTCATCTTTTAATTTAATTGTTCCATATATTTGTTTGCCATTTCTTTCATTTATTAAACGATTACCATCAACCACTGATAAAATATCTGAGTTAAGAACACCCACTCCAAAAACAGTGTCTATATATTTTGTGTCATCTTCAATTGGTGATGAGGTATAATGGGTTAAATTATAAGTATTAGTATCTAAATTACTTCCAGCTGTTCCAACTTTAACATCATTTTTACCAAATCTAAAAGCAAGTCCCCTTATGCCATTATTTTTTGTAAATTTATCCGCTCCAACAGTAATTGCATTAGTTTTTATCTTTTTAAATGAAGAAACACTTGTGTCTCCAACTCTGCCAACAGCAATACTTCCTTCGCTCCAATAAAAGATATCTTGCTGTTTATCTTCTGTCTTTTTTTCAAGAGATGCTTGATTTGAGGTAATTTTTTCTGGAAGTTTATCCATCCAAGAATTTAACAATGAGTTATCTGATTTAATTGCAGTGGTAAAATTGTTTAATTTGTTATTATTTATATCTTTCAGACCAATAGTTATAGACTGACCATTTTCTACTTTTTCATTAACTGAAAGTATTCTATCTGGAAGTTTTTTAACCCAGTAATTTAATAATGGGTTATCAAGTTGAGTGGCAGTATTAAAATTAAGATCTATATTAAGATTTGTTAAATTTTGATTATCTTTGTTTCTTCTAATCCACTTTAAACGATTTAATGCAGTGTCCGTTGAGTGCTCAATAGTTCTTGTTGCAACTTCTATTTGTGCAATAGCTATTCCAGTTCTGTCACTATTTTCTGTAACTGGAGGACAATTACCTGAAAAAAGAGTAAACGGACAACGTAAGGTATATTCATTTACTTCTGCAGCAGGTTCTTGAAAACCAGTAATAAACATTTTTAATCCAGAAGGACTAAATGCTATACCAGATGGGTTATATTGCTCACTATTTAATTTTAAAAAACCTACATGAGATAAAGTTGATATATCGAAACCTGTAGATAAATCGTATTGATCAACAACATTATCCAATGTTCCTATTATAAACATTCTGGTACCATCAGTATTAAACTCTATGCTAGACGGTTGAGTATCCTGAGCACTCAGATCTTGTGATCGTAACAAAGTAACTCCCTCTGAAAGATCAAAACCTACAGCTAATTCATATTGGTGTATGCTATCACTGGTATGTCCGGTAATATACATCATTGTTCCATCATTATTAAAATCAAGACCAAAAAGATCACCCTCCACGCTATTAACACTAAAAAAACTTTCAAAAGTTGCTGATGACAAATCAAAATTTGCAGTAAGTGAATATTCCTGCACATAATTTCTGTTTATTGCAGTAACAAACATTTTTGATCCATCATTGTTAAATTTTATACTCGTTTCATAAGCGTCACCAAGATTAGCCAAACTATCTACATAAGAAGCTGTCGATATATCAAAGGCGGTTGATAAGGTATATTCATGTATATCATCCTCAGCACTACCAGAAAAATCTGCATTACCGTGCTTTTCACCAATAACAAACATTTTTGTTCCATCATTACTAAAGGTAAGACCTCTAGGTCTAGGCTCTTCAGTATTAACTAGATGGTTTTGCTTCCAGAGTGGAGTAGCAAAATCACCGCTTTCTAAAGCAGCACCTTCTCTAACAAAAGTTAGATTAATAATTAGAAAGGCTAGTATAAATCTAATTGTCGATTTCATGAAAAAATTTTTATTTAAAGACATAATTTAATTTTTATCAAAACTTACTAGTTAAATTAATTGTTGCTTCATCAATAATGTTTGGCCTCAATGCATCTTGATTATTTAATCTAAAATCAATTTCAAAATCATTGATATTTTTGCTTATCTTAAATTCAGATCCTAAATTTTCTGAGCCTGCTAACTTAAAAGCATAGTTAGTTTTTCTGTTAGGCAAATATCCTATCGCTAAATGTATTTTATCAGTATGACCGGTTCCTAATGCTTGATTTCTTTCATAAATTAAAAAAATACTAAAACTATCCGGTAAAATTATATCTATACCCAATTCCCCATTTAAATTATGTAAAGCACCTGAATTTAGTTTGGTATCAAATTCACCACTTGCCGGGTCTGAGACGTAAGAATATTTAATATTAGAAGAACGATGTAAATTTGCCTTGTATTCTAATTTTCCATGTTTCCTAATTTTATAATTATCATTTTCTAATTCATCAATTGCAGCAATTGAAAGCCTGGCATTTCTTGATTGAATGCCTTGCTTTTTAAATTTCATAGCAGTGTTACCACTTTCTTGATAATCATTTAATAAAGTGTAACCAAGATCTATTTGTGCAGATGGAATTAGAATTAAATTATTTTTCTTAATCTCATCTTTTAATTTAATTGTTCCATATATTTGTTTGCCATTTCTTTCAGCTGTTGAACGTTCACCATCAAGTACTGATAAAATATCTGAGTTAAGAACACCTATTCCAAAAACTGTGTCTATAAATTTTGTGTCATCTTCAATTGGCGATGAGGTATAATGGGTTAAATTATAAGTATTCGTATCTAAATTGCTTCCAGCTGAACCAACATCAATATCATTTTTACCAAACCTAAAAGCAAGCCCCCTTATGCCATTATTTTTTGTAAATTTATCCGCTCCAACAGTAATTGCATTAGTTTTTATCTTTTTAAATGAAGAAACACTTGTGTCTCCAACTCTGCCAACAGCAATACTTCCTTCGCTCCAATAAAATACGTCTTGTTGTTTTTCCTCTTTTTTCTTTTTACTGGCTGAGGTTTTTACAACTTTAGTAAGAGAGGCAAGCATTTGATTGGTAAAATTAAGATCTAAATTAAGATTAGTAAGGTTTTGATTATCTTTATTTCTTCTAATCCATTTTAATCTATTTAAAGCAGTGTCCGTTGAGTGTTCTATAGTTCTTGTTGCAACTTCTATTTGTGCAATAGCTATTCCAGTTCTATCACCTTTGGTAATTTCAGGACATTTTCCTTCAATAATATTGAAAGGACAAACTAAATCATATTCTAAAACATCTTCATCTTCATCATTCAAAGTGTACATTTTTAAACCATTAGTGCTAAATGTAAGTCCACTTGGCTGTGGAGCACCTTGACCACTATTATATATCTGCGTGTATCCACTAATGTTGAATGCAACTGTACCATCTATTGTAAATGAAGAAGTGGAGAATGCCACATCAAGAGAAATCTGAGTTATATCTCTAGGAAAATTAGTTCCTCCATGATCAACAACCCAGAGTCTTTTTCCATCTGGACTAAAATCAAGTCCCTTGGCATTACCTACAGGAGTGGTATCTGAACCTGAATCCTGAAGTCTTATTCCAGCATCTGTAACAATTGATATAGTACTTAAATCATATGCAATTGATAATTGATATTCTAATAACCTTGTATAATGATTTGAACCAGCTCCACCAAAAAGTATAAATAATCTTTTTCCATCATTACTAAAATCAAAATCTCTCAATCTATTGTTACCTGAAGGAACAACAAAATCTTCATCATCAGTATCAGGTCCAGCGTTACTTCCATCTTGCAGATCATCATCATCAAGGTTTGACGTTGCATGTACAGCTGAACCTACAGGAAAATTACATGTTGAAATATCAAAAGGTGAAGTTAAATCAAATCTAAATACTCTATCAGCGTTTGCAACACCTGAACCTGAATTTCCTCTTCCCACAAACAACATCATTCCATTATGAGAAAATTTTAAACCATGCATCCAATTTGTAGAACCATGTTCAGCTTTAGAATTACCCTCACCATTGTTCAAAATACATCTTTCACCATTACCTGCATAAGTTTTTGTAGAAACATCAAATGGCGTACTTAAATTATATTCACTTACATGTGAATAAATATCATGCACATTAGGAAGCTGATTAGATGGTTCTTGAGATAATATGAACATTTTTGTTCCAGCAGGATTAAAATGAACACCACTTGGATCATTATTAGTACCATCAGTAACTGCTGCCTTCTGCACTAAAGTGTGCATAGCTCCAAATGAATTAGAGATAGGAAATATAAATAATAAAATTAAAATAAAGTTTTTTATAAATTTCATAAGATTAAAATGTTGCTGACAATTTAATACTCAGGTCTTTAAATTGTTTATTTACCAGTTCAACTATTCCAGCTTGTGCTTGCATCAAAATAAAAAATGATGACACAAGTAAACCAACAGCTAATTTTATTAAAAAAAATACCATAATGAAAAATACTATATAAAATTTAATTTAGCGGTTTTTCAGTTCGTTTAAGTGCCCAAACCGGGCCTAATTTCCAATATGGGCGTGCGTTTTATCGAAGATAAAATAATCTTCATCAAAAATTAAAATTATACAAATTTTAATAAATTCAGATGCTTAATTTAATAAAAATAGGAATTTCAAGTAAATTTTAATGAGTAAAATAAAAATAGTTTTCTACTTAGCTTTAGCTTTTATTTTTTATAAAGGTTTTGTTGCATTTCAAAATTTTGAAATTGGTGTTGATGATAGAGTAGCAGATATAGAAGAAAAAGCAGATTTTGAAAAGCAAGGTGAAGTTATTGGTCTCATGATGTATATGGGTAGACCACTAAAATTAACAGAGCATTTATTAACTAAGAATAAATCTAGGTGCTTGGAAATGAAACAAATGGCTGAAGAGAGCTCCTCCGCGTACTATGAATGTGCAAGAGTGAATGCCGTCCTTAAAGGTAGAAAAATTGTAAGCATCATTAATGAAATAGAAGTTATAGAATAATTATTAAATTAAAATTTATTTGAAATTTCTATATTTGCACCATAGTCAGGTACATCACTTAAAAAATTATAGTTAGAACTCATTTTTAAATCAAATCCATTTACATTATTAGTTAATGATAAACTAGTATTTTCAAAATTATTCACATCAAATACAAATTTCATTTCATCAATTGGAACATAACCTATAGATAGATAAATTTCATTACTATAACCTTTTCCATTAGTTATAAATCTCTCAAAATTTCCAACTAACGACCAACCTGATATGGAAGTGACATCAAAACCGTAACCAATTCTAAGATTATGTTTGGACTTATTTTCTACATTATAATTGTAAACAGTACTTTGACTATTTAGATAATAAAATTCTGCATCTGATGATGGACTAAGATCAGCAATATATTCTAATCTCCCATGATGATTAATAATTTCATCTTCTTGCCTATCTGTATCCGTTTTATCTAAAAGGACACCGAGTGTTACTAATGCTGATTTAATATTTTGCTCTTTATAAAGAAGTGCATCAGCTAAACTATCTCCAACAATTGTTCTTTCTCTAAATGCTTTTAGTTTTGTGTACCCTAAATCTAATTTAATACCTGGATTGAGATTTAGATCTTCATCAACTATTCTTTTTCCAAAATTAAATGATCCATAGATCTGTTGGCCTTCTCGGTTACCTTCTAAAGTATTACCATAAGTAACCCTTTTTTGGTCTATATCTAGAAAACTAACTCCAATTAATGCATCTGTAAAAACGTGATCATCTCTAAGTTTAGTGCCATATAATGCAAAACTATAAGCATCAGTCTCTAATTTGCTTCCTTTATATCCAATATCAACATTATCGTTACCATATTGAAAAACGTACCCATACATAGTGTCTCTATCATCTTCTTTAATTCTATCTGCACCAACTGAGATACCATAACTATGAAAATCTCTTGATGATGAATTTAAAGATTTATTTTTACCCAAACTAACTCTACCTTCACTCCATTGAAACCAATCATCACTATCATAACTTCTATCAATTTCTTTTTTTGAGCTTTTTAGAGCGGTAACTAACTTTGATATTTTTTTATTTGTAAAATCAATTTCTGCATTAAGATTTGATAGATTGTCTTTATTTTTATGTCTTCTTAACCACTCAATTCGGTGAAAAATTGGAAGAGTATTATTTTTAATTATACGTTTTGATAATTCAACATTAGCTTCAATGATTGCTTTAACATCATCATTAGCTGATGCATCAGCACAAGTAATGGTACCAGCACAATCTGGACTATATTCAAAAATTGTATTTGTTGAACTGGTATCATCAGTTACAAATAGCTTTGTAAAATTTGCTGCAAATATAAAACCTCTCATGTTTGAAAATCTTCTGGGTAAATCATCGTTGCCTAAATCGTAAGAAGTAGGAGTAGAAGAAATAGTTGTGACATCCCAAGGTGTGCTTAGAGTATATTTGTTCATATTGTTATTTTCATTACCACCAATATACAGAATGGTCCCATCTGAATTGAATTGAATATTTCTCATGTTATTATCAGCGTCTTCTAATGATGCTGATAAAGAGCCTACTGAAACTCCAGATGTAAGATCAAAAGGAGTTGATAATATATACTCTCTTATTTTATGTAGATCTCTTCCACCTATAAACATACGTGTTCCATCAGGTTTAAATGTTAGAGCTCTTACTTGATCTTCATTACCTGAGCCATCTAAATCCACCTGAAATCTTATTTCATATTCTAATGTAGATGTATCCCAAGGAGTAGTTAATTTGTATTGATAGACTGAAGTTGGATCTTTGTTGGTTGTTACAAAAATTTTTGTTCCATCAGATTTAAATTCAATTGCATGTGGTAATTTCATTTGTGGAACAGAACCTCCATCACCTACTAATTGAGTTGTAAAAGATTTTGTTGCAGTGCTAATATCAAACGGTACACTAAGAGAATATTGCGTTACTTCTCCTTTTTCACCATCACCACCATCAGTATCAGTTTTACGGTTAGTTATATACATTATGGTTCCGTCTGGATTAAAGTTTATTCCTCTAACAGCTACAGTGTCTGATGAAATATCTTTTGATTGCTTAAATTCTATAAAAGCAAAAGCATTAGAATAAAATAAAGCTAAAAAGCTAAATACAAAAAATGATGTCTTGAGAATTTTTTTCACTTCTGCAGACTAATGAATAAGAGATAAAAACAACTGTGTTGGTGCTCAAATCGAATTAAATTTGTTAACTATAACTTCGTTTTTGGAGATTTATTTTGAATCATTGACAACTGATCAAAATGGGTGGAAAAACCAACTTATAATTCTTAAACAAAAAATGATAAAAAATATTCCAAGCATATCTAGTGAAGTTAATGAAGAAAAAATCTTCAAAGTTATTAATGAAAATTTTAGTCAACTGGCACCTGCATATTATACATTAGTTAGTAGTTGGCTTATAAATGCTTACAAAGTTCATAAGGGTATCGATAAGTTTATAATTTTAATTTATCTGATTAATAAAGACTTTATATTTTATAGAAAAAATGGACTAATAGTTGATTATGATACGTTTTATAAGGATAAATCATTAGAAATTCCAAAGATTAATATTTCTGATATCGCAAGAGACCTTCTAATACCTAAAGAAAATGTAAGAAGAAAAATATCTGAATTAGAAGAAAGAGGTATTATTAAAAGAAAAGGAAAAAAAATCTTTATTGAAATATCTGGTTTTTCACAAGCAAAGCCCAATATAACTTTAAATGATTTAAGTGTTTTTGTTTCTAAATTTAGTGAAGTATTAAAAGATAAAAATATAGTTGATAAATCTTTTGATGCAGAAGAAATTTCAAAATTAATTAAAGAAAACTTTTCTTTTTGTTGGTATCAATTTTACAAGTTTATATTCATTTTCGCTAACAGCTGGAAAACAGGTACTAAAACTCAAGATTTAGAAACAATATGTGTAGGGTTTATTGTATTGATTAATACTGTCCAAAATAAAAATTTTAAAAATAAAAATTTAGATAGAAAAAAATATCTTAAAGAAATTCAAAAACCTGATCATATTGGTATTAATGCATTTTCTATAGCTGAGATAACAGGAATTCCAAGGGCAACGGTTGTTAGAAAACTAGTATTTTTAATTAAAAATAAATTTCTAAATATTGATGAAAAAAAACTTTATACTTTTGGTATAGGTGTGCAAAGTAAACAATTTAAAGTGATTTCTAAATTACAAGATAGAAATATGAATGCTTTAAGTAAATTTTTGTATAGGGTTTTTAACCAAATTAAAGTAATAAATTCTAATTAGATTTTCTTAAAATAAAAACAAAGATTACAGAGGTTGCCATCATTACTAAAGCATAAGCAGCGGTTGGCACCATATAAATAATATTATCAAATAATTGAGTTGCAACAAAAACTGCTAAAGTTCCATTTTGTAAACCACACTCTAAAGAGATAGCTCTTTGTTGAGGTACACCTGAGGCAAAAAACTTGGCAACATAAAATCCTATCACCATCATAGTTACATTTAATATTAGGGCTATTAAACCTGCTCGAGTTAAAAAGCTTACAATTTTATCCCATTCTTCAATATATATTGCTGCAAAAACAAGTAAAAATAATGCAATAGAAAATCTTTGAATTAACTTCAAATTTTTTATGACAAGGTCACCTGTAAAATGTCTGATAGTCATTCCAATTATTACTGGAACTGTGACTACAAAAAACATTTTTAAAGCTATAGCTGTCATTGTTATTTCTTTTTCAACATAGGTGATATCAAACAGATTAATTGAATTGATCACAATGAATGGCACTGTTACTATACTTAATAAGCTCATAACTGCTGTCAGTGATATTGATAGCGCTACATCACCCTCTGCAAATTTTGTAAGAACATTGGAGGTTACACCCCCTGGAGCAGCTGCAATTAGCATTACTCCTAAGGCCATTTCAATCGGCACACCTAAGGTAATGATAAGTAGATAGGCAACGATTGGTAAAACAATTAACTGACAAATAAAACCAATAAAAAAATCTTTAGGGTTTTTTGCAACTCTTAAAAAGTCATCTACTGTTAAAGAAGCTCCTAGTCCAAGCATAATAATAGCTAGAGCGATTGGAGCGATGTTGGTTACTATTTCCATTAATTTAATTTAAAATTTCATGCATAGTTCCACCCATTTTGATCATTTGTCAACCCATTTTGGTCAGTTGTAAATATGATAAGATAAACCCTCAAAAATAAAGTTATAGTAATCTTTATAAATGTGATTAATTAGATAAATTAATAATAAATCTTAAAATTTCTTTAATAACTTATGTGTTATTTATGAATACCGATTGGTATAATTTCTTATTTACCAATTGCAATAATTGTTAAATCATCATCAAGAATATCATTATCTTTTTTAACGCCATCTTCCACAATTTCTTTTTTTAAACTTTTTAAACGAATTTCTTCTGTCGCACTTGTTAATTCTTTTTGTAATGAAGAGTTTGTGTGTTTTAGGATTAATTCTTTTACACCATCAATTCCTATTTCTTGTTTATTTTCATCCATACATTCTGAAAATCCATCAGTAAAACAGTAAATTCGTCCACCATTTAATTTAAAGCTTTCTAATTGATAAACACTTTCATCTTTATGCTTAATGACTGCCAAAGGCATTGAGCTTGAAGGATATTCTTTAAAATCTTTACCCACTTTTAATAAAGTTGGCTGATGTCCTGCATTTGCAATTTCAACTAAATCTGTTTTCAAATTATATCTTCCAACAATTGAAGTAATAAAGGTACCAACAGGATTAGTTTCTTTCAAATCATTATTCATCTCTAATAAAATTTCGTTAGGCTTAAATTTTTGCTTAGCGAAGATCTTAAATAAAGTAATAGCTTTTGCCATAACCATTCCTGCATTCACCCCTTTTCCTGAAACATCAGATAGGGTGAAATACACCTCATCATCATGAAGGTAAAAATCATAAAAATCTCCCGAGATTTCTCTTGCAGGAATATTTAATCCAAATATTGGATAGTTTTCTATATCTCTTTTTGGCATTAATCGTTGCTGAACATTCATTGCAAGTTTAATTTCTTTAGAAACTCTATTCTTCCATTTGTTTTTTTGCTTTTCACTTTGTTCCAATTTGTTCATTATGACATTATATTGCGTGCCAATAATTCCACTTTCAGTAAAAGGATCTTGTGGTGCGCGGCTTGAATAATTGTCTGATTTTGCTTGATTAGTTAATACCTCAAGTAATTCGTGCGTGTCCGTTGATGCATTGTGTTCTGAAATATTTAAACCAAGTTCTTCATGAATTTTACTTACTCTTAGAGGGAAAAATGAATTAATAGTTTTTAATATTAAATAAGAACCAATGAAACAAAAAGCACCAATTGAACTTATGCCAATTAGTTGAATATATATTTGTTCTAATCTTGTTTTTTCAACACCCATCAATTCAAAATTTGCAAACAAAGCAACTGCAATAGTTCCCCAAATTCCACATGCTAAGTGAACTGGTATTGCACTAACCACATCATCAATTTTAATTTTTTCAAGTAATACAATTGTTGAGCCTGAAATAATTCCACCAATACTTCCTATTATAATTGCATGAGTGGGATCAACATAAGCACAAGAAGCAGTTATTGAAACTAGTCCTGCAAGGGGACCCGTGATCATAAATAATGGCTCTGGTTTTTTTAAGACAATGATACCCATAATACTTGAAAAAATAAGTCCAAAGGATGCTGATAAAAAAGTATTAATTAAAATTAATGGAATTTTTAAATCCATTGCACCATTAGCACCACCATTAAATCCAAACCACCCAAACCACAAAATTAAAGCACCTAAAGCTGCCATTGGTGTATTACTTCCTTGAAAAGATTTTTTTTTATCATCTTCTCTAAATCTTCCAGTACGGTTACCAACTACCAGTAATACTGATAAAGCAATCCATCCTCCTACAGAGTGTACAACGGATGCACCTGCAAAATCTAAATATCCTAATTGACCTAACCAACCAAATTTTTGATCAGGATTTTCAAAATTAAATGCCCAAGACCAGTGACCTACAATTGGATAAAAGAGGCCAGAAACTAATAATGTAATAATTATATATGAGAAAAACTTTAATCTTTCTGCAACTGCACCTGAGATAATAGTTGCAGCTGTTGCAACAAACATTGCTTGGAAGACAAAATATGTTTGATAGCCTGCAACCTTAGTGGTGAAGAAAAAAAATTTGGTACCAAACAGTCCTGATACACTGGTTCCATACATTAATGCGAAACCAAACGCCCAAAAAACTACAACAGATATTCCAAAGTCTGAAACATTTTTAAGGGCAACGTTAATACTGTTCTTGTTCCGAGACAAACCAGTCTCTAAACACATAAAGCCTGCCTGCATTAAAAAAACAAGGATTGCACAAATTAAAAGCCAAAAGGTATCTAAATTTGCTTGTAAGATTGCATCTAAGCGAAATTCTAATGCATTTAAAGCTCCCTTATTAGTAAGCTCTAATTGATTTATGTTGGACTGCAGCTTATTGAGTAATATCTGAGTATCAGCTGCAGTCATAATTTTATTTTAATTAATCTACTAATTTTCTAGCTTCACCAGCATCAGTAATAATCTTATCAACACTCACCACTTTAATAACTTCAAAGCCTGTTCCAAGGATTGCTTTTTTATAATCTTCATTAGATAAATCAGATTTATCAGGGTAAGATGATACCGCAACACCTTCTGGCCATGAGACTTTAACAGTAGCAGATGGGCTAGCTGCTTGAAGTGCTTTAGTTACCATTTTTTGGCATTTAATACACATCATTCCATTTACTTGGGCAATTTGAGTTTGAGCTGCAAATAAATTGGTTGAAAATAAAACAAAACCTAAAAATAGTATATATTTTTTGAACATAGTTTTTCCTATTGTTAATTATAAGTCAAAGCTATCACGTATCAATTCATTTTAAAATTCGTCAATCGCCCAAAATGAGGCCTTTTGATTAAGATGAGCTCAAATTCCTATATTTCTTGAATAATTTATATATTATCTATGAATACTCATTGGATCAAAATAACAATCCATATGATCTATAGTTTCAAAAAAAATTTCATTTAACTCACTAGAATGGACCGTTGGACAAATTTTTTCTACATTTAATTCATTGATATAATCTTTATTAAATTTTTTCATTGCTGAAGAGCCAGCATAAGATGCTGAAGCTTGTAAAATACTTCCAGAGTTAACTAGAGTTAAGCTTGGCCCAAGTGCTGCAGAATATGGACCGCAATTATTTAATAACGGTATAAGCAAGAATATTAAAATAATTTTTTTCACATCATCAATTTATACAAGAATATTTAATTTGAAACTGTAAAACTATCCATTATGGGTGGTTAGCTAATTTTTTTAGCAATATTCGCCTCTAGTAAAATTGCCGTTACGACTAAGGATTAATTGGCAAGGATTTTCATTTTTAATTTCTTCTGCAATTATATTAAAATTTGAAGAACCTATGCTTGCAACACAAATTTCATAACCCATGTCTTTACCAATTTGATCTCCTCCACCAAATAAAATTGTTTCAATATCATTAGATGTTGATGAAGAAGGTGTACAGCTATCATCGTCCTGCGTGTAATAACTTCCACTATTTGAATATTCTTCTGTTTGAGCTAGTGATATTTGTAGCATCACATTTTTTGCAGATTTTTCTTTAGTGCCTGAAATATAACCGCTGTAAGTAATAACTCCTACAGAAGCTAAAATACCAATTATTGCTACCACAACTACAAGCTCAACCAGGGAAAACCCTAGTGAGCTTTTAGTTTTTATTTTTTTTGTTTCTTGCAATCGAGATGATTATTCTATTGCAACAGCATTAGTTAGTACGTCAGCAGTTGCGTCGTCACCATACTGTGTTGAAACGGTAATAGTTCCCTCACCATCCCCTGTTATTGTTGTAACACCTTTTCCTAATGCTAGACATGTTGTACTACCATCTGAAGCCGTTGGCACAGTACTACCGTCTGTTACTCCTTTACAAACTGGCGTGTATGTGTTTTTAAAATCTGCTAGTGCAGCAACAGCACCACTCATGATTAAAGCTTCTGTTCTGCCTGAACATGTTAAGTTTCCACTCATTGCAGTAGACTCTGTACCCATGTTACATTTTTGAATTTCAGCAGCTAAATATTTTGTTACTGCCCCTTGGTTTGATTTAGAAGCATTAATTTTTGCACTCTTAGTGTAACCATTGTAAGCAACAACACCTACCGCAGCTAAAATACCTATAATTGCTACAACAACTAGCAATTCAATAAGTGTAAAACCTTTATTATTTTTCATAATTTCCTCTGTTATTAGTTATTATTATTAAATTTATTATAATTATTGATGGTGTAAACTAAAAATCTTATTATATTAAATAATAATCAAAGATAATTGACCATATTGGGTTTACTTGTTTCTTATTTTTGTTAATAGCTATAAATAGTAAATAAAATATGAAATATAAAGTTACAGATAATGAAAATGTAAGCACTGTTTTTCTTACTGGAGAAATAGATATGGATGTTGCAGATGAGGTAAGAGAAATTGTTTTTCCTTTAATTGATGCTGGAAAAGAAGTTCATTTAAATTTAAAAGATGTACCCTACATGGACTCTTCTGGTATATCGATAATTATAGAAAGCAATCAAAGAGCTCGAGAGAAAAATACTAAAGTTGAACTTAAA
The DNA here is from genome assembly GCF_059417905.1 of Candidatus Pelagibacter sp. PS_23. Taxonomy (NCBI): domain Bacteria; kingdom Pseudomonadati; phylum Pseudomonadota; class Alphaproteobacteria; order Candidatus Pelagibacterales; family Candidatus Pelagibacteraceae; genus Candidatus Pelagibacter; species Candidatus Pelagibacter sp. PS_23. The sequence continues at coordinate 961,009 of NZ_CM182071.1, forward strand.
GAGGTTAGTCAACCTGTTGAAAAAGTTCTAGCAATGGCAAGAAAGTTTTTATGACATACAAAATTACAGAAGAAGACAATATAAGCACCATATTTTTAGATGGTGAAATAGACATGGATAAAACGGATGAAGTTAAGGGAGTTATCTTTCCTGTTATCGACTCTGGTAAAAATGTTGCTTTAAATCTAAGTAATGTTCAATACATGGATTCTTCTGGTATTTCAGTTTTAATAGAAAGTCATCAAAAAGCCCTTGAGAAGGGAACCAAGCTTGTCATTAAAGATGTGAGTAAATCTGTTTTAAAAGTAATCATGATGGCAAAGTTAGAACAAATTTTAAATTTGGAGTAAATAAATTATGAGTTTAGAAAACTTTAGTCATTCAGAAAAAAAAGATTTTTTAGTTAGCTCAGCAAGTTTGAAAGATGTCAGAGCTTTTTCTAGAGATGTTTTTGAAAAATTTAAAATTGATGAAGATTTAAGAGAAGAGTTAGTTTTAGCGATTGCTGAAGCTGCGCAAAATATAGTTAAACATGCATATAAAGATATGCCTGACACTCAAGATAAAATGGTTGTAAGAATATCTTGTAATGATGATGTTCTAGAGATTTCTTTCTTTGATAAAGGCAAACCAGTAGAAAAAAGCAAAGTTAAACATAGAGCGATCGATGATATTAAACCAGGTGGACTAGGAACATTTTTCATTCAACAAATTATGGATTCAATTAATTTTGAACCAGGAAAAGAACCCTGGATTAATAATTTAGTTTTAACCAAAAAATTAAAAAATTAGTTAATTAAAGCACCCACGTTAAATATTGGTGAGTACATAGCTATCATTAAACCACCAATCATTACTCCCATGAAAACAATCATGATAGGTTCAATTAAAGCAGACATGTTATCGACTGTAGTATCAAATTCTTCTTCATAATAAGCAGATACTGAATTAAACATTTCATCTAATTGACCTGTTTGTTCTCCGACAGAAATTAATTGACTAAAAGTCGGTGGGAAGAGTGGTTCTTTTAAAAAAAGTTTTGTTAAGGTGTCACCAGAGAACACACCTTTTTTTACACTCTCTAGTGCATCCGTTATCACATCATTATTACTAACTGATTTTGCAATTTCTAAACTCTCTAATAAATTTACACCAGCAGCACTTAAATTACCTAAAATCAATGCAATTCTTGCCAGTAGAGATTTTAAGATCATATCTCCAAAAATAGGTAATTTTAAAATTTGTTTATGCCATCTAAAACGAATTGCAGCATTTCTTTTTACAATAAAATTAAACCCGAAATATCCACCTATTCCACCAAACAGAATTACTTTTCCACCTGTACCACTTAAAAAATCACTCATTGCCATGATGGTTGCTGTTGCAGCGGGTAATTCTAAGCCCATTCCATCGTACATTTTTGCAAATACTGGAACTACTTTAATCAACATAAAAGCACTTACAGTAATCGCTACTGTAAACATGATTGCTGGATACATTAAAGCTCCCTTAATTTTTTTCTTAATCTTTTCTTTTTTCTCTAAAGAATCTACTATTTTAAGTAAAAATACATCTAGCTTACCACTTGCTTCACCAGCCTTAATCAAGTTGACATAAATATTATCAAAGTATTGCGGATACTTTTCAAAACATTTTGATAAGTTCACACCCCCTTCTAAACTTTTTCTTATATCTTCTATAATGTCTTTAAGAGCAGGACTTTCTAATTGATCTCTTAACATTATTAAAACCTGTAAAATAGGTAAGCCCGCCTTAACCATGGTTGCAAATTGCTTTGAGAATATAAGAATTTCTTCTACTTTAACTTTTTTTTTCCCAAAAAGAGATGAGCCACCTGATTTTTTTTTTGCTTCACCTTTTTTTTTCTTAGACTTAATTATGTTGGTGATTATTACTTTTTTTTCTTTTAATAAATGAGAAGCTTCATCAAGGTTGATTGCCTCAATATCTCCTTCTACATATTTACCTTCGGATATTCCTTTATAAGTAAAAGCTTCCATTTTTATTCGCTTGAAAGAATTCTCTCATACTCTCTAAAATTAAGCTCACCAGATGCAATCATTCTTCTACCCATATCTTGCATCGTTCTAAATCCTTCCTTAATAGCTATTTCTCTTAATTCAGGAGTGGTTGCTTGTTTTAAAATAGCTTCTTTAATTGGTTTTGATACCACTAAGATTTCATAAACACCTTGTCGACCTTTGTATCCTGAGTCACTACATTTTGCACAACCTTTACCTTTGATGGCTTTTACTTTTGAAGCGTCTTCATCACTAAACCCCATATCTTTAAGAACCTTAGGATTAACATCATCATCAGGCACTCTACAATCTTTACAATTTTTTCTAGCTAGTCTTTGGGCTACAACAAGTTGGCAGGCAGCACTTATTAAATAATCTGGCGTTCCCATGTTTTGTAATCTAGTAATAGTACTTGGAGCGTCATTAGTGTGTAGAGTACTAAATACTAAGTGACCTGTAAGGGCAGCCTTTAATCCGATATCAACTGTTTCTTTATCCCTCATCTCACCAACTAGAATAATTTCAGGGTCTTGTCTTAAAAAAGATCTTAAAGCTTTAGCAAAAGTAAAACCGATATCATCTTTAATTTGTACTTGTCCTACACCATCTAATTCATATTCCACAGGATCTTCAGCTGTTAAAATATTTAAATGGGGCTTACTTACTTCTTTTAAAATACTATATAACGTTGTTGATTTCCCAGATCCTGTTGGTCCAGTTACCAAAATTAATCCCTGACTACCGTGAATTCCTTTTCTTAGACTTTCTAAATCTTGCTTTTCAAAATTTAATTGTTCAAGGGTAATATCTCCCGCGTCTTTGTTAAGAATACGCATAACAATTCTCTCATTATTTGCAGTAGGTAAAATTGATAAACGTAAGTCAACTACTTTATTACCAATTTTAAAATTAATAGCTCCATCTTGTGGTAATCTTCTTTCTGCAATATCTAATTTACCCATAATTTTAAATCGAGTAACTACTGCCCCGTAATTGTCATGCAGAAACTGTCTATAGGTTTCTTGTTCTTGAAGCATACCGTCTAATCGATATCTTACTCTTGAACTAAATCGGTAAGGCTCTATATGAATATCACTAACACCCATTTTAATTGCATCTGCTACCACCGCTGTACTAAATTTGATTACCTCTGACTCATTTTCAATTGCTTCAATATCTTCTTCTGGTTTATTGTCTAAAACTTCCCCTGCATCTCCTAAATCTGTTTCAAAAGTTTTTGTTTTTCTCCTATTCTCATTTCGAATTGACGCAATAGTTACTTCATCTGTTTCAGATGACAATCTCTCAATATATTCAGAAATATCACTTATTTTTGCAGCATGAAGTTCTATGTTTTTTTTTGTAATAGCTTTCAAATTTCGCATCAATCCCAATTTTGAACTATCTGGAATTGCCATGTGTAAAGTTTTTCCATCAATTTTAAATGGTGCTACAAAATTCATCTTAATATAGTTTGATGGTAAAACTGTTTTTACTTCTTCAGTAATTTCAACTGACTTTAGATCAATTATTTCTAGATTTTGTTCTTTAATTAATAAATCAATTATTTTTTTTTCATCAGTAAGCTTTAATTCAAATATTGCATCAATTTGAGATTTATTGTTTTCAGTACTTACTTTTTTAATGTCTATTAAATCTTTTCCAGAAATAATGTCATTATCAATTAAGACATTAACTAAATTAATTTCACTCTCTCTACTTATTTTAAACATTATAAAATTCTTGGAGCGATAAATACCAATAACTCGTTCATTGTATCAGAATTTGATTTTCCACTGAGTACTTTTCCTAGAATTGGTACTTTTGACGTTCCTGGAACACCTTGTCTATTATTTGCTACGTTATTTTTTTTAATACCACCAATTACAACTATATCTCCATCAGCTACTAATAATTTTGTATTTATCTCCATTTTATTTACACCTACTGATGCTGCATTTGCTCTATTTGGAGTATCATTGTTTACTTGAATTGAAAGCATGACGTTTCCATCACCTATGATATTAGGAGTTACTATCAATTTTAATGATGCATCAACTGGTTTATCTTCCCCTTCTCCACCATCAATATAAATTGTTTCACCCTGATTAATACTTGCTTGTTGATTATCTAATGTAAATAATTTTGGATTAGATACTGTTTTTGATAAGCCTTGAGCTTCTAAAAAATCAAGTTCAAGTTTTAAAACAGCAGAACCTGTTTTTTTCAATATTCCAATTCCACTTGTTGCAGCAGCTGACCCAAAATTTACTAAATTATCTGTTCCAGCACCGCTTGTAAAAGCACCTGTTGATTCAGATAATGCAGCCCCTGATCCTGATGCAGCTCCTACACTGCTACCTCCTTGTGTACCACCCATTCTTAAACTTTTTCTTGTATAAGCGGCTCCAAGTCTTTTTCCTAAACTTTGCTCAAATGTTGAAGTAGCTTCAACTATAAAAGCTTCTATTAAAACTTGTTTTGTTCTTTTATCAATTTCTCGAATAACTTTATCAACGATATCTAAATCTTTTTCTTTACCTCTAACAATAATTGATCTTGTGGTTGCTTCTTCCGTTACTTGTATTGGTATAAAATTCCCATTCGTTCCAACAGATGTAAATAATTCTGTGATTGTGGCTTTAGCTTCTGATGGGGTTATATAATAAAGTCTAAAAATTTCTGAAATAATTGGTTCTACTGAATCTTCTAATTCAACTTTTTTCTTAACTGCTGAAGCTCTCGCTGATTTATAACCTTCTTGTGACGTTAGATTAGCAGGAGTTGAAACTCTAATAATATTACTTGCTACATCTATGTCTGCTGCATAATTTTTTAAATCTAATAATGCATTAAATGCTTTATCCCATGGAACATTATCTAACTCTGCACTTATTGATCCTGCCACATCGTCACCTACTAAAATATTAATTTGACCAACTTCAGACATTAATTTCATTGCTTCTTTAAAATCTAAAGCTTGAAATTTAAAAGAAACATTTTGTTTTAAAGATTTGAAATCTTCCGAAATTAATAAATAATTTCTCTCTTTAACAGATGATATTTGTTTTCTTTTTTTAAGCTTTATGACATCACCTTCAGCAGGAGTTGGTCCCATTTCTACACTTTTTTCAACCTCTAGTTTTCCAGTTTTCTTGATATCAGTTTTTATTAGTGGGGTGTCGTGTTTAAAAGAACCAGTGTTTTTAGCAAATTTTTCAGCACAACCTGTTAAAAAAATAAATAAAAAAGGTAAAATTAAAAATAATATTTTGTTTTTAAATTTCATAATTATTTTGTTCTTTCTGTAATTTTATTATTAAAATTTATCACTAAGAGAGAGTTTTCATTTTTTTCAAAAACTGCTTCTCTATTATTTAATCCAACTAATTTTACTCCAGGGCTTAATTCTTCAAACCTAGCTAAAGTAATTATATTTCCACTTGAATTAATTAAAGATACGAACCCATCATCATTTGCAGAGGTCATTATCCCAACTAATTTAAACTTATATAAGCTCATTTCATTTTGTGCCTCTTCTGGATTACTTGATAAAATTGTATTACCACCAGTTAATGAACTATCTCCAGCAAAAGGATCGTTTAATGGAAGAGGCTCTTCATCTTTAATTTCTGATGAAATATTCGATTGTGAATTTGCCTGTTTTTCTTTGATCTTTTTATTTATCTCTTTAGCTTTATCAATAATGTTTTGCTCTTTATCATGACTATCAGCCATGGAAACTTTTGATAGCAACATAAAAAACACTGAAATAATGATTATTTTAAAAAAATTCATTTGGTAACCCCACTATTGTTAACGTACCTTTTACTTTTATCGCTCCAGTTGTATTCCCTTTTACCACCTGAATAGACTCTTTGTCAAAGTTTAACATTTTGTTAGAAAGCGATAGAGCTCTTTTAAATTTTATGTAACCAATAAAATTACCATCAATTTCAAAATCAACAGGGATCAAATAATAGGCAATATTTGCAACATTTTTAACTTGGTTGTTTTTCTTTTTTTTCGTTTTTTTACCGTCTGCTTGGGCTAAGGCTTGTGCTTTTAATACTTCTTGAATTACCTTTTTTTCAATTCTAGTGATTACTAGATCATTTTGTCCGGCGTATTCACTTAATGTTTGATAAAGACCCTCTACTTCAGCTTTAGAATGAAACAAGCTAGAGTATTTTTCATAATCAGGCTTAAGTTTTTTAATTCTTGCTCTCATTGAATAAATTTCAGAAGTAAATTTTGCAGTTTCTTGTATTTTCAAATTCATGTCGTCCAATTTAGCTTTTCTAGACTCAACCATTGGATTTAAAATTGCGTAATAAATTATTAAGAAAAAAACAATTGCACCAAAGATTATTCCTATTTTTATAAGAGTTTTTTTATCAGCTAATTTTGTAATCTGATCCTTGATATCAGACATGTTAATATTTTTTAAATCTATATCCATTGCTATATTTTACCTGTTTTAATTTTTACAAACACTCTAAAACCTTTCATTGTAGCACCACCTACTGTAGATTTTGGTAATCGCATTGATGATAATGATGCTTGCTCAACCAATTTTTGATTTCCTAAATTTTCTATAAATTTCAAAATATCTTGATCACTTGCAGCTATTCCTTGAATAGTTAATCTTCTAGATCCATTAAATTCAACTTGATCAAATTTTACACGGTTTGGAACACTTGAGGCTACTTGAGCTAAAATTCTATAAGTTAATTCTTTATTTGATTTAAGTGTTCTACTTAATTTTAAAGACGTATTAATTACACTAAGTTCTTTTGAAACTATTTTTTTCTGTTTAATAATTTTAGCATGATCTATTTTTACAGTTTCATATTGTTTTAATTTATTATTATAGGAAACAATATTCCAAAAAGATAAACCAAATAATACCACATAAATTGCAACTACAGCAGCAGTAATACCCTTGAATGCAAAACCTGAAATTGCTTTCATCTTCTTTTGCTTCATTACATTTGATCTATCTGGAAGAAGATTTATATTTTTAACTGCAGTAACAAATTTATAATAACCAAAGACATCAAGTTTTCTAAAGGCTAAGCCAACAGAAGTAGATAGATAAGATCTATTTAACTTATTATCTAAAATTTGTTGATACTGACTTGGAATTTTTAATCCTTCTGTGGGATCAAAAGTGTTAAATCCAACATTCATTAAAATTTTTCTAAAACTTCCTAAATATTCATCGACATTTTTAATATCTGAAACAACTTTTATGTTTCGAATTCTCTTTTCATATTTAGTCTCAAAATCTTGAATTGCTTGCTTAACTTGAGTAACATATCTTCTAACTAATCCTTCTTTTTCTTCAGTATCTTGGGAATCTTGTAAAATTTTTCTATCTTGCCCTCTAATAAAAATATCAGTTATTATTGGGTTATTATTATAGAGGATCATTAAATAATTTTCATCTAATCCAAATTCTAAAACAGCAGTTAAATTGGCATCCTCAGTTTTATTTGTTATTTGATTAACTTGATCAACTGATGACTTTAAAGCAAAACATTTAACATCTATGATTACAGGATTTAAACCTGCATTTTTAATTATTGAAGTATAACTATTTATATCAGTTAATTTTGATGCAACGAATAAAATATCCATTGTATTTTCTTTATCATTTCTATTTATGACTTGATGAAAAATAGAATAATCTTCCAAACTATCTGTTAGTTGAACTAGGTTTTCCCACAATGAATTAGTTTCGATTGCTTTATTTAATTCATCTTCTTTCATTAAAGGTGCGGTGACTACTCTTATGATTGCACTAGTTACCGGAATAGCAATTGCTGCATTTGGTGAAGTTATTTTGTATTTTTGAATTGCTAATACTAATTCTTCTGAAAATTTATCCGCATTATCAATTGGAGTACTATCATCTGTAATGTCGACGGGGTGAATATGTAATTTTTCTAACACCCATTGATTAGCTTTGTTACTAGAAACTTGGACTATTCTTATTTCTTTATTTGCTAACTCAATACCAATTATTTCTTCGCCTTGAACACTAGATTTACCTAATTTGGATTTGAAAAAATTTTGTATTTTTGATTTATAATTTCCAACTTTAGAATTATTAAAAGATGATTTTTTTATATTTTTAGCAAAATCTGGTTTTTTAATTTTAATTTCCTTAATTTTTCCAAAAATATTTGATAATTTACTTTTTACCTGATCTTGGGTAGATATTTCTGAGTTTTCATTTAATGGAACACTTGAAGTTTGTGGTTGTGCTTCATTATTACTTTGATTGGTTGTTGAAATATCAATTTGTGAAGATTCACCCTCTTCTGGCTTAATATTTTCTTCAATTTTTAATTTTTTACTTTCTTCATGAACATCATCAAACCATTTTTCCAAAATTGGTATTGCATCATCTAAATTTGTTGTTCCAGAAGATGAAATTTTTTGTTTACCATCAATATAAAGTCTACCTACCCAGTTTCTTGATTTAAGTTCACCTTTATATTTATCTTGCCTTACATATATATGTAGTCTTCCATCTTTTTTATGAATTACCTCATGCTCTTTTTTTTGTTCCTCATTATTAGTATTTGATGCACTTACATTTTGCTCAACAGATTCATCTTGAGATTGTAAAGTTTCTGAATTTTCAGTTAAATTATCATTTTCATTGGATTTTTCTGATTCATTATTATCAGTTTCTTGAGGATTTAAAGTATCAGTTGAATCGTTTTCAGATTCGTTTTCTTGATCACTCTTTAGAGTGTCTTCATCATTATTAGTATTTGATGCACTTACATTTTGCTCAACAGATTCATCTTGAGATTGTAAAGTTTCTGAATTTTCAGTTAAATTATCATTTTCATTGGATTTTTCTGATTCATTATTATCAGTTTCTTGAGGATTTAAAGTATCAGTTGAATCGTTTTCAGATTCGTTTTCTTGATCACTCTTTAGAGTGTCTTCATCATTATTAGTATTTGATGCACTTACATTTTGCTCAACAGATTCATCTTGAGATTGTAAAGTTTCTGAATTTTCAGTTAAATTATCATTTTCATTGGATTTTTCTGATTCATTATTATCAGTTTCTTGAGGATTTAAAGTATCAGTTGAATCGTTTTCAGATTCGTTTTCTTGATCACTCTTTAAAGTGTCTTCATCATTATTAGTATTTGATGCACTTACATTTTGCTCAACAGATTCATCTTGAGATTGTAAAGTTTCTGAATTTTCAGTTAAATTATCATTTTCATTGGATTTTTCTGATTCATTATTATCAGTTTCTTGAGGATTTAAAGTATCAGTTGAATCGTTTTCAGATTCGTTTTCTTGATCACTCTTTAAAGTATCTTCCTCTTTATAATCAAATTTATCTTTATTATCTTCGTCCATAAAACTTATAAATAAAAAATTAATATTTTAATTGTTAATTGATTCTCTAACACAAAATTAATAAAATTCTAACACAAGATTATAATCATTATGTTCAAAATGGGTTTAATTTAATAATGAAATACAAAATATTCAATTAAATCAACAGTTTATTAAAATCATTGAAAAAAATTAAATTTAAGATATTTTTTTCTAAATAATATTTTCTCTAACACATTTATCATAATTTTATCTTTTTATATTGTGTTAGAAATTTAATATTTTTTTCTATTTTTAAAAAATAAGTAAAATAGCTATTTTTTATTAAAACAACTTTTAATTGTTTTTTGTGTGAGAGAAAATTTTTTTTGTGTGAGAGAAAAATTTATTTGTGTTATAATTTTTTTAATTTTTTTTGTTTAGAATTATTCTAATATATTTTTTTTCCCTACATTAGAAATATTCCAAACTATTTTTTTTCTCTTTAGAAAGATTCTAATATATTTTTATTTTACTTTAGAAAGATTCTAATATTTTTTTTACAAATTTTAGAATTATTCTAATTTATAAAAAAAAAAATTATTTTTTTTCTCTAACACAAAAATTTTATTCTAACACATTTAAAAAAAAAAAATTATTTCATTTTGTGTTAGAAAATTAACATAATATTATTTTTTAAAAAAGTAAGTAAAATCAACGTTTTTAATATTATGAATATAAAACATAAAATGTGTTAGAGCTATATTTATTTTGTGTTATAATTATTAATATTATCATATTTTTAAAAAAGTCAATAAAATCAACATTTTTTATATTTTCAATAAATTTATTGATTTGTGTTAGAGATAATTTTAATTTTTATCCTATGTGTTAGAGATAATTTATATTTTTTATGCTGTGTGTTAGAGATAAATATGAATATTAACAAAGTCTCAAACAATCTTACATCACTCATCCCTTTGGGATAATATGTATAAATTTTAACATTGATCCATCAATTTTCGATTATTGCGGATGACAATATTAGATTTTGATACAATTTATATTATGGTTAAAGCCTAAATCTGGGACTAAACTCAAATTAACTAATTAAATCTGATTTGTGGCAAATTATGAGAGATTTCACTCTAAATTAGAGATTTGACTATCAGTATAGGATTTATAGCAAATTATGAGGGATTTCACTCTAAATTAGAGATTTGACTAGGATTGCAGGATTTATAGCAAATTATCAGATATTTGACCCAAAATTAGAATTATTACATGAAACTGGGGGTAATTACTCTTATTAACTGGAAACTATCCCATAAACATTTTTACTCTATCTTAAAGAGTGTAAATAAAAACATCTATCCATAATTATTAACCATCAACCGTTACAATTGTTAAATCATCCTTTTGTATTCGACCAGATTTAATTATATCCTCAATAATCTTGTTTAATCTTTCATGGTTTGGAATTTGTTGATACTTTTTTATATAATCTTTAAATCCTTCTGCCTCTAACATATTTCCTTTAGCATCTCTTATTTCAGTAATACCATCAGTAAAAATATACATTGAGCTGTTTGAAAAATTAATTTTAGTTTCTTTAAATTTAAACTTAGGAGCAATGCCTAAAGGAGGTCCTGCTTCTTCAAAATTAGAAAAGTTTCCATCTTTAGAATAAATTAACGGAGGTTCATGACCAGCGTTTGATAAAGTTAATTCTTTTTTGTTACTATCGTAAATTCCAACCAGCATTGTTACAAACATTCCTCTTGAAGTAGTTTCACAAATTTCTGTATTTAAAATATCTAAAAGACCTGCTGCAGAAAAATTTGTTTTACTTAAACATCTATAAAGACTAGATGCTTTAGACATTAGTAATGAAGATTTAATTCCTTTACCTGAAACATCTGCAACTCCAAATCCGTAAACTCCATTAGATAATTCTGAAAAATTATAAAAGTCTCCAGAAACAACTTTGGCAGGAATATTTATTCCAGCAATAGGAAAATTTTCTTTAATGTTTTGAGATAGTAATGTTTTTTGAATCTCTCCAACAATTTCTATTTCTTTTTCTATTCTATTTTTAACAATCAAATCTTTTGCCATCTTAGCATTTCTAATTGCTAATGCAGCAGGACCAGATAAAGTTTCTAAAAGTTTTCTATCGCTTTCTTCAAAAAGTTTGTTGTCTGTTTTTTTATTTAAACAATGAATAACACCAATACATTCATCTGAAACAATTAATGGTGAACATAAAACAGAATAAGTTGTAAAATTTGTTTTATTATCTAAATCAAAATAAAATTCTGCAATTTCTCTTACATCCTTTCTAACATCTCCAACTCTTATACATTGTTTCATGAGTGCTGCTTTTCCCATGACACCTTGAGTAATTGGAATTTCAAAATCTTCTAGATATGCTTGGTGTTTTGATGCAATACATTGAAAGTTTTGCTTATCATTATCTATTAAAAAAATGTTAGCAGCTTGAGCATTAATTCTTTTAATAATTAGCTCTAATGAAGTTTGTAGTGTTTCTTTTAAATCAAGAGTTTTAGCAAACTCCTGGCCCATTTTTGTAACCAATTCTAAGTCTTTAACGCTTGTATTGTCGACTTTTATTGTTTCTGTTTTTTTAGCACCAAAGAACATGTTATTTATAAATTGATATTCATTAAATTTTTGATAGTTTTGAGACTGATGGAACTCATTATTCATAGTCCTAACTTCTACTTACACCTTACAGACGCAATGATGCTTGTACAATATTGCATTGATGGTTTCATAGAACTGTCCTCCAAAATTAAATTATAAGTTGTGTTATATCTTATAGCATTTATCTTTGGAAGTATATGGGGCAGCTTTAGTAACGTTTGTATCCATAGAATTCCTGACGATATAAGCGTTGTAACAGGAAGATCCCACTGTCCATCCTGTAAAACCCTAATTAAATGGTACGATAACATTCCATTATTTTCATATTTGTTTTTAAGAGCAAAATGTAGAGGTTGTTCGGCTAAAATTAATATTAAATATTTTTTAGTAGAATTAATATCATCAATAAATTTTATAGTAATTTTTCATTTCTTTGGAGTTTCATTAACTACTCTTCTTTTTTTTATTTTAAGCATCTGTTTTGTGATTATTTTTTTTATTGATTTAAAACATTTCATAATTCCAAATGAGTTAACGTACCCTCTTATGATAATTGGTTTATTAAAATCATTTGATCCAAATTTAAATACCACTCTGTTTCCAAATTTAGTTAACTCTTTAATAGGTGGTTTGTTTGGTTACATAATCATTTGGTTAATAATTTTTACTTATAAAAAATTAAGAAACAAAGAAGGAATGGGTTTGGGTGATGCTAAATTACTTTCTGTAATTGGTTTTTGGTTTGGATGGGCTTCAATTCCTTTTGTAATATTTTTTTCATCTGTCATTGCACTTTTAAGTGTTGTTCCAGATATAATTAAAAATAAAAAAGATCTTTCGTCTCAAATACCTTTTGGTCCTTATTTAATTATAGGAAACTTAGTTTTTCTTATTTTTAATGAACAGATAAGATTATTTTTGAATTAAAAATATAACCCAGAGTGGTCGATTAACCATTAGAATTATTTTTTAAATTAATATAGATCAGTGTGTATGAAAAAATTTCTTTCCATAATAACCATATTCACTTTATCTTTTTATATATTGGTTGAATTTATAGGAGACAGATTAATTAAAAATATATTAGAAGATAATATTTCAAGTTCATTAAATAGAGAAGTATCAATTAAAAAATTAAGTATTGATTATTTAAGTGGTGAAGCTCGTGCAAATAACATTAAGATACTTAACAAAAAGTTTGATGGTAATTTAGCAGAAGTAGATTTTGTAAAAGTAAATTTAGATACATTCTCAATTTTTTCTAATGATATATTGATTAACGATGTTCAATTAAACAATATAAATTTAAATTATTATTTTAAATTTTCTGACAGAATTACTTCAGACAATCTAAGAAATCTTCAACAAGATCTTGAATTTAAAAATACCGAATCTCAATCAAGCAAATACTTTAATATTAAAAACCTAGATGCTAAAAATATTAATTTAGCCGTATTATCTTCTGATTTTGATTTTGAAAAAACCTTTTCAATTAATGATATGAATTTTAAAGATATTGGTAATACTAAGGATAGTAAAAACTACAAAGATATTTTAAAAAAAGTATTTAAAGACATGGTGGTTGATGTGCGAGAAAAAATAATGAGTAATAATTTATTAGACACTGTTAAAAATTTAGATATCAAGCAAATAGAGGATAAAGTAAAAGACAAATTAAAGAACAAACTGAAAGGTTTGATTAACTAAATGAATACTTTTTTATTTATCAACATTATTATTGCATCATTAAATATATTCATTTTAATTTATGCGTATTCTTTAAATTTTTTTCCAATCAAATGGAGAAGAAAAATAAAACAGGACTCAATTGTTGGTTTAGCAATTATATTTATAACTATGCTTGATATGTTTGTTTGGGTTCTATATTCCTATTTTAGGTTGTTTTCAGCTTCTTAAAGCCACTTGTGAGAGTGTGTTATAACTTGAATTAATATCCCGTATCTCTCCAACCACCTGTATTTGATAAAACCTCACCAGGAACAGCTATAACAGAATATAAAGTATCACTGTCTTCACTAGGCCCTGCAACGTTTGCGTATAGTTTATCACCAAATATTACTAATTCAGATAAAACCCCTTTTCTAATGAATGTACAGTTGCTTCCGTTTGCTTCCGCACCTTTAACAAGTTTATGTGAATTATTAGTTCCACATTCATCATCTGCTACACAAATATATGCATTTCCAATATTACATCGATTTGAACCTGGAGGCGGTTCATAAACTGGAAAATATACTTGTCCTTTAAATAAAGTTGGTGGGGCAGATGCTTTTCTGTGTGAATTATTATCACCTTGTGTATCTAAATGGATTACCCAGGCACTTTCTGCAGAATCTGGGCAAAGACTAGCATCAGTATCTCCTGTAACATCTGAGCAAACAGTTGCATCATCAATCGATTTAGCGTTATCCGCTCCTTGATGAGCTGTGGATGTGAAAGCTTGATCATTAAATGAAGGAATAGTCACTCCATTTAAATGTTTAAAATAAGGATAATCAGAATCTCTAATTCCATATAAAATGTTATCCATATCTCTATCTATATCTCCAAGTTTATTAAAGTCTCCAGTACCACCAAACAACCAAAAATCTTTTGTAGTAACTCCTATGCCTGCATCCATTGAGAAAAAAGTGTATCGTTTATTTGAAGTACTTGCTTTTAATCTAAATAATGTTGTTTGATCAAATAATTTAGCATCATTTTTTGTAGAGTCTGTTAAATTTATTTTAGTAATTTTTCCTTCTCTATCATTAATATAAACCATTGCTCCACGCCAAGGAATTCCAAATGCAGTATCAGGAGTGATCACAAGTGGAGAAGTTGGAACCGCATTATTAATATCACTACCGTTAGGTGTTGCAATCACATCATTTCCAATAACTACACCTTCTGGTGAAGTATCAACAATTGTGATTGGTCCACCGTTTTGATCTCCACCGTAAAGTTTTCCTGGCTCATCCATGTTGTCTAATTCAACCATAAACAAAGCAGAGCCCGCACATAAATTATTATTAGCCATTCCTGCACCCATAATTGCAACATATTTATCATTTGCTGGGTCTTCTCTCTCTCCTTCAATGTCAGATGGTAATCTTACAATTCTTGGTGTTGACCAAGTCTCACCTAATTTACTATAGTCAAAGAAAGGATCAATTCCAGAAGATGATGTACAAGAAGTTTGAATAAAAATATTATTTGTTAATCTTGTTTCATTATCACTGATACCTCCTGCATTTTGAATTTTATCTTCTGGGAAAGTAATTACAAATTGACCATTAACCATTTTTGCATCAGTAAACGCGACAGGTGCAAATTCACCGTCAACCAATTCTGTAACATTTAATCTATTTGGATCTATTGATTGATTATTTGGCGTATCAAAGAAAATATCATTAAAAGTAAATGTTTTTCCTATATAACAAGATGCAGTTCCATCAGTCCTAAAATTATTAGTTGCATCAGCATTTGACTGACAAGCAGCTATTGCATCTTGTTGAGTAGTTACTCCAGAGTCAAGTCCACCATCAGTATCAACAGCAGAATTTAAATTACTTTGTGCCTTTTCTGCTTCTTCTGAAAGGCTTAAGGAGGCTGAACTTGAGTAATATTCTTCTGATCTAACCTCTCCTTCATAATCCATAATATATACAACATTATTTATATAATCATTGTATACAGTGAACATGTGTAATGGTCCTGCACCATCTCTTACTAGTGGAGTGGTTACATCTAATACTGAGAAACCTGATCCACCACGACCAAAGGGTTGAAACAATATTGTATGCCAACTTGGTGATGCTTCAACATCGCCTTCAGGGGTTAGGCCCTTCATAAACACGTCGTGAACAATTGGCGAACCATCTACTCCGAATATCGCATTACTACCTCCTTGAAACCCATCAACTTTGCCATCAAGATTCGCATTTATTAATGTGGATAATTTTCCAACTAAGAATGGCGGAAGGAAAGCCCATTCTTCATTACCGGTTTCTGCACTAAATGCATGAAGCAATCCACTGTTAGAGCCCGCATACAAAACATCTCTTCTATTTTTTTGTTCAGATTTAAAGGCTTGGTAATTATTAATGGTTCTAAAGTATGCTTCCTGATTATTATCTGTAAATTGAGTATTTCCATCTGGTGCTCCAATTTCAATTAATTGAGAATGGTATATATCTCCTAACACATGTTCTCTTAACTCTGTAATGTTACAATCTCCATCATAATCAAAAAAATCTTGACCAGCTAAAAAACGCAGAAGTCCATCACGTTCATCATCTGTAGTATCATCTCCTCCACAATTAGAGGACGAAGAATGGTAATTCGAAAGTTCAAATCCTAATCTTGTCATCTCCCCTTCTAATAAAGATGCGGTAGTATCACTAACATTGTCCCAATTACCGATATAATCATAAGATGGATCTGAAAGTGGTGTCCAAATATTTCTGCTATCATTTGTACTTGGATCAAGTGGTCCTCCTGAAGATTGAGATCTTACTTGAACTGCCGCATCCCAATTTCCTGGCGCATTTGAATCATGCTCAACTGTTCCGTCAGCATTTAATGTTTTTCTTAAAATAGTCCCTTTCCATTCACCAAATTGCTCATAAGCGAATTGTGCTTGATATAATGAACCTCCTTGCTGAATAGTTGCTGTAATTGAAGGCGCAGTAAATGCTAAACGCTCAGCTAAAATTTGTCTAATCTTCTGTTGAAGTTCTGTCTTAAGTGCTTGAGGAGTTTTAGCAACAATAGTTGGTTCACAATCTTCACTACCAGCAGTGTCGCAAGAGCCCTTCAAAGCTAATGCATCAAAATATGCCATACCCTGTGAATAAATTCCATCTCCATAAGCAACCATCAAACTTTTAATACCTAAATCATTTCTTAATCTTGTGATTCTATTGGCAGCTTCTCCTCTTTGTCCAAGTACTCCCGAACCACCTGTAAACATTCCATCCCCAATTATAATTACATAATTTAATTGACAATCAGAATCTGGATCATGTGGAGAAACATTATCATCATAAAAATAATCGTGAGCCAATTGGGACCAAGCATTAGCGTCTGTTCTTCCATCAACATTTAAGTTCCCAAGATATTGGATGGCATTTGCTGCACCTTCAGGGCCAATTCCAACCTGTAAACAAGCATCTTTATCACAAATTCTGCTTCTACCAGCTGGATGATTACCTTGCCATCCACCATAATATTGACCACCACCACTATATCCATTCCAATAACCAAAACCAAAATTTGCACCGCTTGTCAAAGTGGTGTCGGTAAAAATTGCAGTAATTGCTTCTTGTGCACCTTGTAACCTTGTTTTTTGTGGGCCTCCATATTGGATTTGCCATGCACTATCTTTTCCTACAGCAGTAAAACTACTTTCAGTTAGCTCATCAACATAGCCATTATGACTAAAAATCAGTCTTCCACTTGAAACTTGTAAGCCACTTATATTATCTGTAACCCTAATATCATCAGCATCTAAATTACCTGCAGTTGCTGTATTTGATAATGCACTACTCGTACCAGCTGATGCAGTAACTCTGCAACTAGTATTTGAAGTCCATTCTACTCTATGAACTTTTCTAGAGTTCAAATAACCTCCCGTATAAAACACATTATCAGAGCTGCTTGAAAAATCCCAAGTAGCAAAATAACCAATACTACTTCCGTTACCTTTACAATATCTATAACTACGACTATTTGAAGTATTGCTACTATCTATTACTCTTTGTCCATTACTTATTTTAGTATTATAACCCCATAAGTGTCCATTAGCAGATACATAAATTTTAGTTGTATCACTACTTAATCTAATCCTATATCCATTGTATAATTTTCCATATGCATCGGATGACTTTTTACCTTTCCCCTGAACTTGTGCACAATCACCATCAGTAATATTACAAGTTAATTGGTAGGCACCTTTTTTCATCCCTCCTTTACCAAAAGCTGCCAAAATAAGATCTCCATCTGAATTTGTACCTGTGTCTAAGCCTAATATTTGATTAGAGCTAGTAGGAGTTATAGCAAGTCTACATCTATATTGATCGTCAAGAGCAATTATAGCTGCTGCCCCACTTTTATTATATTGAGCAACAAATATTAAATTTTCATTAGAAATATTCGTCCCTGCAACACTAACACCTGCATGATATCTTACATCGGTGTATTGCATTGTACTGCTAATAGGGTGTTGCCTAGTTTGTGAGCCATCTCTAATACGATAATCACAACGTTGATCAGTTGTATTGCTAGCCCACCATCTATCGACTGTATAACTTCCATCCGATTGATTTGTGCCTGTGATATTAAGTTTTTGACCTCCGCTATCAAAAAGTATTAGTCCGCCTTTATTACTGTCAGCAGATGCTAAAACTCTATTTCCATTTCCATCAATAGTAAATGAATGTTGTTTAGGTATTGCAAATCCTATTCTATTTTTCATACTCTTTGAATTATCTAATAGAATTAAAATATTAGCAGGAACATCACCTTCACCAGATCCTGGCGGTAATGGTTTTGCATAAGTTAATTGATTAAAATTTAAAACTAGGATTAAAAGAATAAAAATTTGAAATAATCTTTTCATAAATTAAAACATTTCTACTATATCTGGATCTGATAGTGACTCAAAATAATCTGTTTTAGTAATAATTAGCTGTTCAAAAACTTCATCAGATTCTTGTACTCGTCCATAAAGCACCATGTTGGTCATAGATGACATGCTGATAGCTCCAATCCATTCATCATTAATAACTTGATCAGTGGTATAACCTAAATTTGTTTTTGCAAAATTTAAAATTCTATCATCTTTAGCTTTACCCGGCATACCTGAAATTTCTATTCCAATAATTTTACCTTCTCTAATAAAAACTGTTATAAAAGTATTTTCTAATTGAGAATTTTCACATAAGGCATTGCTTTCGTACATTTTATAAAATGTAAAAATATTAACGCCATCATCTGAGGGCTCATCTAAATTATCATATTTTTCAATGATGCTTGAAACTGGGGTACCAATTTGTTCTTTTAAAAATTCACACGCCCCACTCATGGTTAATGAACTGAAATATAAAAAAAGTGATAACAATCCAATAAAGATATTTTTCATTATCATTAATAATAGCCAATATTTTAAAAGATTGTAATTAAAGTAATGATTATGGTGCTCATTTTGTGTTTAACTAGATAAAATAATTAAAGTTTCTAAAGGAATTAATATTTCAGGATCCTCAAATTCACCTAATTCTGCGCCCTTAGGCATTAAATATCCACAACCATATATTCTATAAGCTGTTCCTTGTCTTTGAGCGTTAGTAGAGGTTTTTTTAAGACTAGCCCCTGCTCCTTTAAAGGTAGAGGAACCAACATTAATTGAAAAAAACTCATATCTATACCTTTTTAAATATTCTTTTTCTTTTTCCGCATCATCTGCCTCTAATCCTACATCACTTGGGGTATTTAAAATTGGCTCAATTAAACTTCCAAAATTTTGATTAGTAAAATGATCTGTAACTAAAGATAAATTTCCCCCACTATCATTTCTGATTAAATTTCTAAAACTTTTAAAACAAGGAGTTTCTACAGGAGTAAGAGTATTTCTAGGAGTATCTCTTCCATCTGTGTTTCTTGCAAAGCCATCAATTGCTGTGGCTGTAAGTTGCTCAATATAATTATTGTGAGCAGTGATCTCTGTAGGTGTAGATCCAACTGGTGGTGTGGTAATCGTACTCACTTCTGTCCAAGGTCCAATCATTCTATTAATTATTCTTTTCTCTGCTTCAATTAAGGCATGTTCAGCAACATAAAAAGTTTGTTGATATTGATCACTAGTATTATTGCTTTGATGATCCCCTGAAGAAATTACAATTAAAGCGCCTCCCATCAACGACATTACTAATAACATCACAAGTGATAAAATTAGTGTAAATCCATTTTGATTATTTTTTTTCATTAAAATATATCCTGTCCAACAATATTTCTTGTGTATACGGTCACCACTACATTATCCCTTAAGTTTCTATCTGAAAAAGATCTTATCGCTCTAGAAAATCCACTTAATTGTCTTTCATTTCCTGTCCTACTTTCAAATCTAAAGAAAGGCTTTTCAGAAATAAATGCGATCCTAATATCTACTGCTCTAATTTTATATAAATTTCCCCTCGAAGCTTCAGAATTTGTATTTGGGTAAGGACTTAAAACTTTTCCATTTTGATCTAATGCAATAAATTCCATATCTTCAACATAATCTCTTACTAATTCATTGTGATAACACTCGGAACAATCTGAAACCCAACTTCCAGTTTCTTGACCAATATTTTGTTGCCAACTAATTTTGGATTTGTATATGCCGTATCTTGGATTTATAGGGCCATCAGCATTAGAACCATCTGATAATGGATTTGCAAAATAAGTTAGCTTATATCTTTTGTAAGGTTGAGTAGCATCATTTTGATTAAAATCATCATAAACAATATGAATTTTATCACAGCAAGTATCATCTAAGTTATGTTTTGGAGTTGGAGTAGCAATAGCATCACTTAGTGAATGTCCAAGTTCATTTGGAATTATCACAATTGGATCATGGCTATCTTTCACCGTAGTAGCACCACCAACGAACTCTAAATAACTTTCTACTGGAAAACCCAAATCATTATCACCTAAATAATATTTAAATCCTGCCATTCGTGTATCACGAATTAATAACTCGATTAAATCTCTAGAAGATCTGCTTACTTTAGCTTTTTCTAACACTTGAGTATAAGTTGAATTTACAATTGAATAAGTTGTATAAATTGCAGCCATCATTATCGATGACACCACCACACTAATTAAAATCTCAATTAATGTAAGACCAGCAATAGATTTTAAATTTTTTTTATTCATTGTTTAAGTTTATAGTCTGACTGAAAATATATAAATTTTCTTTTTTTACCTTCATTTAATTTCATCTCCACTCTACCAATGTACAAAGGCTCATCTGTTATAGAATCTAATTTATAATCACAAGCATCCCACTTACATATTTCAAATACTTGCAATTTTTTTTCTTCAGTTGTGCTTTTACATTTTAAAAATCTATTTTCTTCAAATATAGTATTCCACTTAGCTTGTTTATTTCGAGGAGCATCCACTTGTTGAGTTTCATAGATGTTTTGTTTATTCTCAACTGGTGTAGTGGTATCAGAACTACTTCCACCACAGCTCAGATCTGCACTCCAACTATTGTCACTTAGATGCTTTGAAAATGTATTTAATGTGTCTCCATCTAGTGATGCGGTCCCATCAGTACTATAGATTATATTTTCATTATCAGAATTTACTCCATAGAAAGAATTTTTACTTCCAATGACGTCTTCTACTATCATCTCAGTTAAAAAATTTGCCTTAGTTCTATCTCCTGAATTATCTATTGATTGAACGGAAAAATTTGTCATTTGTAAAATTGAAACAAATCCAATTCCAATAATCACAACTGAGACAAGTGCTTCTATTAAAGAAAGTCCAGAAATATTATGTTTTTGTTTTTTCATCTTGTTATTGTTTAACCCAATCAGAATTTCTTGTATCCCATTTTTCAAGTATCACATTGCCAAATCTTGACCATTCAATAACATATAAATGATCATGCTCTGAAGCAGGTGTTCCATCGCTATCAACATCGCAACTTGATCGATCATTTGTTCTTCTGCAAATAAATAAAGTATTATCTACAGATCTTGCTACATCCCCCTCTTCAGGCAAGGATGATTGTAATTTACCTGCGCCACTGTACCATTTCTCATTTTTACTAAAACAAATAGCTCCGTCATCCCCTTCCCAAGAAGTTGCCATATTATCATAAGTAATTTGTCTTACTTCAACATTATCAGCACCTTGATCTGGATCATCATCCCAATATGCATCGTCTGTTATATTACATCGATCACCAATTTTTGCCCACCAGTCACTAGTTCCATCATTTAACAAACTTGCTAGTTTTTCTGGTTTCATTCCTTTTGATGTAACAATTAAATTTCTTTCTGCGCCATTCACTTCTTCTAATATATGTACTTGAACAAATGCATATTGACCTCTTTGAACTTGTGAATTTATTCCTTCGATTAAAGATTTTATGCTAAGTACTGCGCTTCTAGTCTCTCTATCTTTTCGCCATTCAGAAAAATTGGGATAACCTATGGCTGAGATGACGCCAATAAGTACAACGACAACAATTAATTCAAGGACGTTAAATCCTTTAATCTTCTCGTCCTGCACTCGCATCTATCTTACCTGCCTTAACTAATTCTTCTAATGATTTAGTCATAGTAATCATACCATCTCTCACAGAAGTTTGCATGATGCTAGGTATTTGATGAATTTTAGCTTCTCTAATTAAGTTTTGAATTGGAGGCGTACACTTCATCACTTCAAACGCTGCACAACGGCCTTGACCATCTTTTGTTTTAAGAAGTCTTTGAGTAACCACCATCTTTAAAGAAGAAGATATCTGTGCTCTTATTTGAGCTTGTTGCTCAGGTGGAAAAACGTCAATAATTCTATTGATGGTATTAGGAGCACCACTAGTGTGAAGGGTTCCAAAAACTAGGTGTCCTGTTTCAGCAGCAGTTAATGCAAGTGAAACTGTTTCTAAATCTCTCATCTCCCCAACTAGAATTACATCTGGGTCTTCTCTAAGTGCAGCTTTTAATGCACTAGAAAATGTTTTGGTTTGTTTTCCTACTTCTCGATGAGACACAATACTTTTTAAATCTTTATGAATAAATTCAACTGGATCTTCAACTGTAATAATATTTGAAGTTCTAGTTTTATTAATCTCATTTACAATTGCTGCAAGTGTTGTGGACTTACCAGACCCTGTTGGTCCAGTTACTAAAACTAATCCTTTATGCATATCGACAATATCATAAAGAACTTGGGGTAAATCAAATTGATCCATTTCAGGAATAACGCTCTCTACTCTTCTTAATACAGCAGCTGGTCCTTGAATAGTTTTATAAAAATTAGCTCTAAATCTTAATCCACTTAATGTAACTGATGAATCTAACTCATGAGTTTCACTAAACTTTTTCATTTCAGTTTCGTTACAATTAGTAGATATTAGATCTTGAAGATCTTGTTCTTTAACAACAATTTCTTGAATTTTGTGTATTTCTCCAGTTTGCCTAAACGCTAATGGCCAACCAGTTCTAATATGAAAATCTGAAATTTTTTTATTATTTTTTGCTAATTCTTCTAATTTTTCAAACATGATGAATTTTTACATACAAATATTAACAAAAACAATGTTTACTTAGTCATCTGTGTTCAAAATAAGTTTTTTCTTTTATTTGGAGGTAATGAAGCAATCAGAATGGGGACTAATAGATGTTATTGTTAATAATGAAAGAGTTTTAATTTAATTACAGAACTTTCCAATCTGTTTCAAAAGTAACATAGTTAACCTGAATGCATCGTCTTTCCTTAACTATTTTTTTCTTTTCCATACCATGCCAAGTGTTGGGCCCACTAGTAAACATGTAGCCATAGTTATTTTTGTAAGGAACTGTTTTAACTTTTTCTAATTTTTCATTATAAAAATCTGTTCCAAGATCTTCAGACTCGTTAGCATTATTTATAAAAATTAATCCAGACATCAGTTTTTCTTTGATATCGCAGTGGGGCTTTAACCAAAAACCCTCCCTATCACAAATAACTTCAACTCTAACATATGAGTTCGATAAATCTCTATCGATCATTTTTGAAATAGTTCCATGAACTTCCTTGGATTGAAGTTCTTTAATAAATTTTACTAAGTTTGGAAATTTTTTTTCATTTTCTTTTGTTACAAAACATCTAAATTTAATTGCCTCACCGCCCGAAGCTATTCCCTCTCTAAACTCTGCAGCACCACCATCAATTGCTCTGGTGCCATCATAATTAAGATTGTGCTTACTGACATCTGGAATATCAGCTTTAATAATTTCCTCAATGGCCCCGTCAGATAGTGCATTATTATATTCCCAGTGATCAAAAGGAAATTCATGTTTTTTTGCCTGATTTTGAATTGAATTTAAGAATGACATTAAGAATTAATTTTTTGTTTAATAATATTTGCTACTCTATTCGTTTCATCCAATTTTTGATAGTTCCAATTCTCTACTTCTTCACCTAAATTTCTAATGATATTTAGTTCTCTAAATAAATTTCTAAATCTTTGAAATCTTTTGTCATTTTTTTTAGGTGAAATATTAGCTACGTAGATTGGTTTTCCAGTTAAAGCAGCTTCTGATATCATGGAGCTAGAGTCACATGTTACTACAATTTTTTCTGAAATTGCTAAAGCTGATAGATAAGCTTTCTTATCAATAGTTTCAATAACTATATGATTTTCACCAAAATAATCTTTTGCATATTGAATTATATTTTTTGGTGTTCTCATTGAAGGGATCACAACTAATTGAAAGTTGTTCTGTTTATTTAAGTTGTTTAAATTTTCAAAAATAGCTTTAATATTTTCTCTTGAATATTCATAATACTTTGTAGGACCACCCATTATTAAAGTCCAAATTTTTCTTTCATCTTTTTTAATAAATGAATTTAAATAATCTTTATTTTCATTTATTTCACTTTCAGTAAGGTAATGAATTGCACCTTTTGTACTGATAACATTTTGGCCTTCAATTCCATCATGTTCTGGTGCCACAATGAAATCAAAATTTTTAAAATTAACTTTTGGATTTTGAATATGAATATTAATAACTCTTTTATTAGAATTCTTTTTTAAATGAATAGATGGAATTACACTTTTTCTTCCACATGAAATGATTACATCAAAATCAGAAGATTCTACTTTTTTATAAACATTACTTGAAACTGGTGTTAGCTTTGGGGGAAATAATTTCCAAAAATTATTAAGTTCAATCTTCTCGTGTATAAAATCTAAATCTAGGGCCTTTGCTAAACCTTCTACTTGGCTGATCATGCCATGCATTCCTTGAGTTAATAATATCCCTTTTAATTTTGTCATTTATCCTTATATAACTTCTGCATGAGTGAAAATCCAATTAAACACACAAAAGTGTTAATAATAGGGTCGGGGCCAGCTGGCTATACGGCTGCTGTATATGCTGCCAGAGCAATGTTAAGTCCTGTTTTAGTTTATGGTTCTGCACCTGGTGGACAATTAACTACAACAACAGATGTTGAAAATTATCCAGGATTTTCAGATGTAATTCAGGGTCCATGGTTAATGGATCAAATGAGAGATCAGGCTAAAGCTGTTGGAACAGAAATGATTGAGGATCATATCTCATCAGTAAATTTAAAATCTACACCCTTTGAAGCTATAGGTGATAGTGGTCAAAAATATACTGCAGATAGCATAATTATTTCAACTGGTGCTCAAGCAAGATGGTTAAATTTAGAATCTGAGCAAAAATTTAGAGGCTTTGGTGTATCTGCTTGTGCTACTTGTGATGGTTTTTTCTTTAAAGAAAAAGTTGTAGCAGTTGTTGGTGGTGGTAATGCTGCAGTTGAAGAAGCAATGTTTCTTACAAAATTTGCATCAAAGGTAAAACTAATTCATAGAAGAGATGAATTAAGAGCTGAAAAGATGCTTCAAAAGAAATTAATGGAAAATAAAAAAATTGAAATTATTTGGGATAGTGCTGTCGATGAAGTAATTGGAGACGGTGAACCTAAAAATGTTACAGGTATCAAAGTTAAAAATCTAAAGACTAATAAAATTGATGAATTAAAAATAGATGGTCTATTTATTGCAATTGGTCATGACCCAGCAACAGCATTATTTAAAGAACAATTAGATATGGATAAAGAAGGTTATTTATTAACTAAACCAGATTCTACAGAAACCAATATTCCTGGAGTTTATGCTGCAGGCGATGTTAAAGACAAAACTTTTAGACAAGCTGTAACAGCTGCGGGGATGGGCTGTATGGCTGCGCTTGAAGCTGAAAAATTTTTATCTCACTGATAAGAACCATTAAAACTTAATACAAACTAAAGGGAAACAAAATGACTGACAAAGTACTACTAACTGGAATAAGTGGCTGGATAGCAAAACATATAGCAATTGAATTATTAAATTCTGGATATGAAGTTTTAGGAACTGTTAGAAGTCAAAATTCATTAGATGAAACAAAGAAAACTCTAAGTGAATATATTTCAACAGATAAATTATCATTTGTTGAATTGGACCTATTAAAAGATGATGGTTGGGTTGAGGCTGCTAAAGATTGTAAATATATTATACATACTGCTTCTCCCTACCCTATGAAAAGTTCAAGAAATAGAGAAGCTTTAGTTCCAGCTGCTAAAGGTGGGGCGTTAAGAGTTTTAAATGCTGGTATAGAAGCTAATGTTGAAAAAATAATTCTTACTTCGTCAATAGTAGCAATGTTTAAAAAACCTAACAGAACAAACCCATATACTTTTGGGGAAAGTGATTGGACAGATACTGATTGGAGTGGGTCGAATGACTACACTATATCAAAGGCAAAAGCTGAACAAGCTGCATGGGAATTAATGGAAAGCAAAGGATTAAAAGATAAATTAACTGTAATTAATCCAGGAGGAGTTTTTGGTGATGCTTTAGATAAAAAAACAAACACTTCAACTAGCTATGTTGAACTTTTCCTTAAAGGAAAATATCCTATGGCGCCAAATTTTGGAATATTAATTTCTGATGTAAAAGATGTAGCAAGAGCTCATGTTTTATCTATAAAAAATCCCAAGGTTAATGGAAGACGATTGATTATTGGTTCAGAAGTAAAAAAAATGCTCGAAGTTTCTAAAATTATGGCTGAAGCATTTCCAAAGTATGCAAAAAAACTTCCAAAAAAAGAAATGCCAAATTTCGTGGTTAAATTGATCAGTTACTTAGATTCTTCTGTAAAGATTATGTTGCCTGATCTTGGAATTTTAATGCAGACAGACACTTCATATTCTGAAGATTTATTGGGTATGAAATTTAAACCTGCAAAAGAAAGTATTGTAGATGCTGGGAACTCAGTAATTAGACTTGGGTTAGTCTAAAGACCCTTCCAATATATATTTCAATATACGAAAGGCTTGTTTTTGATCTGACGCAACAGCAGCAGCAGAGCTATCCACTTCTTTAAGGGCATGTTGGTGATCATCGTTATGAATAACAATCATAGATTTATTAAGTGCAGTAGCATAACCTGCATCAAAAGCTGCATTCCATTGTTTAAATTTTTCACCAAACTTAACAATAATTACATCACAATCTTGAATAGATTTTTTGGTTCTAATTGAATTAATATTAGCGCCTTTTCTATCTTTCCAAAAATTTTTTTCTTCAGCTCCTAGAATTTCTACACCACAATTGTCAGAGGCTTCATGGTCAGTGACAGGAGAGGTAAATTTAACATCTAATTTCTCTTTTTCACAAAGTTGAATAATTTCTTCTCTCCAATTACTGTGAATTTCACCTGCTAAATATACGTTTAACATTAGTTTAAGCTTTTACAAAAAGTAGATATTTTTTCTAAAGCTTTTTTAAGATTGTCCATTGAAGTTGCATATGAAATTCTAAAAAAACCTTCTAACCCAAATGCAGAGCCCTGAACAACTGCTACACCACTATTTTCTAATAAAGACTGAACAAAATCAGTATCTGTCTTAAGCTCTTTACCACTTGTATCTTTTTTTCCCATCAATCCTTTGCAGCTTGGAAAAACATAAAATGCTCCATCTGGATTTAAACATTCAATCCCATCAATTCCATTTAATGCTTTAACAACAAAATTTCTTCTCTCTTGAAATGAAGTTGCTCTCTCTTTAATAAAATCTTGAGTTCCATTTAATGCTTCAACAGCTGCAGCTTGACTAATTGAAGATGGATTTGTTGTTGATTGCGATTGTATTTTAGCAATTGCTTTAATAATATCTTTAGGACCAGCCGCATACCCTATTCTCCAGCCTGTCATTGAGTAAGCTTTACTAACCCCATTCATTGTAAGAACTCTCTCTTTCAAGCCATCAATTTGTGCAATAGTAAAAAATTTAAATCCTTCGTATGTTACGTGTTCATAAATATCATCACTTAAAATATGAACATGAGGATGATTTGCTAAAACATATGCAATTTCTTTAATGTCACTTTCAGTATAACAAGCACCCGTTGGGTTTGATGGTGAATTTAATATTATCCACTTTGTTTTTGGTGTTATAGATTTTTCTAATTTAGCTGGATTAATTTTAAATCCTTGTTTTTCATTACACTCTAAAATAATTGGAGTTCCACCGGCTAATAAAACCATGTCAGGATACGAAACCCAATAAGGCGCAGGAACTATAACTTCGTCTCCTTCATTTAGAGTTGCCATCATGGCATTATAAATTACATGTTTTCCGCCAGCACCAACTGTAATTTGATCAGTTGTATAATCTAGATTGTTTTCTCTTTTAAATTTTTTAACAATGGCATCTTTTAAAGCAGCAGTTCCATCAACTGCTGTATATTTAGTATCACCATCATTAATGGCTTTTATAGCCGCTTGTTTGATATTATCTGGTGTATCAAAGTCAGGCTCTCCTGCTCCAAGACCTATAACGTCTTTTCCAGCAGCCTTTAACTCCCTTGCCTTTTGAGTTACAGCAATAGTTGGTGATGGATTAATTTTTTTTAGACTGTCTGATATAATGCTCATTGAAATATAATTTTATTCTAATAGTTTTATAGATAATGCAAAATACTTATCAAGATTTAATTACTGAAATCCAAAGTAAAAACCCAGAAATTCACCAAAAACTGGAAGGTGGGCAAAAGTTTAAACTTGTAACAGATTTTAAACCGGCAGGTGATCAACCTGAGGCAATTAAAAAATTAGTTAAAGGTGCAAATAAAGAAGAGTTAAGTCAGGTTTTACTTGGTGTAACTGGTTCTGGAAAAACTTTTACAATGGCTCAAGTTATTGAACGAACTAATAGACCTGCCCTTATACTTGCTCCCAATAAAACATTAGCAGCTCAACTTTATGGAGAGATGAAATCATTTTTTCCAGAAAATGCTGTTGAATATTTTGTCTCTTACTATGATTACTACACACCAGAAGCATACGTTCCAAGATCAGACACTTATATAGAAAAAGAGGCCTCTATTAATGAACAAATAGATCGAATGCGTCACTCAGCAACGAGGTCGCTACTGGAGAGAGATGACGTAATTATTGTATCCAGTGTTTCTTGTATTTATGGACTAGGCTCAGTTGAAGCTTACAGTAAAATGACTTTAAGTTTAAAGAAAGATTACGACTACAATAGAGAACAATTAATAAAAACTTTAGTACACCTACAATACAAAAGAAATGATCAAAGTTTTTATAGAGGCACTTTTAGAGCACGGGGTGAATATATCGAAATATTTCCATCACACCTTGAAGATAGAGCATGGAGGTTAAGTTTATTTGGAGATAAACTAGAAAAAATCGAAGAATTTGATCCTTTAACAGGAGATCTATTAAAAGATTTAGATGTTATAAAAGTTTATGCGAATAGTCACTACATCACTCCAAAACCTACTATCGAACAAGCAGTAATAAAAATTAAAAGAGAGCTTGAGGTTACTCTTAAGAAATTTAAAGAACAAAATAAACTTCTTGAGGCTCAACGATTAGAAGAGAGAACAAAATTTGATTTAGAGATGATTGAGGCTACTGGTTCTTGTGCTGGTATTGAAAACTATTCTAGATTTTTATCAGGACGAAAACCTGGAGAGCCACCTCCTACTCTATTTGAATATTTTCCAGACAACACACTTATATTTGTAGATGAATGTCACGTTACTGTTCCACAATTAAATGGAATGTACAAAGGGGACAGATCAAGGAAAAGTAATCTTGCAGAATATGGTTTTAGACTACCCTCTTGTATGGATAACAGGCCACTTAAATTTGAAGAGTGGGACGCAATGAGAACGCAGACAGTTTTTGTATCAGCAACACCTGGTCCATGGGAGTTAGAACAGACTAAAGGTAAGTTCGTTGAACAAATAATAAGGCCTACTGGCTTAATTGATCCACCAGTTGAAATCAAACCAGCTAAAAACCAAGTCGATGACGTAATGCATGAGTGTAAGAAAACAATCGATAAAAATTTTAGAGTATTGATTACAACTTTAACTAAAAAAATGGCTGAAGACTTAACTGAATATTTTCACGAAAATGGTATTAGAGTTAGATATTTGCATTCTGACATTGATACACTTGAGAGAATAGAAATTATGAGAGATCTAAGACTAGGAGTTTTCGACGTCTTGGTTGGTATAAATCTTTTAAGAGAGGGGCTTGATATACCTGAGTGTGCATTAGTTGCAATTCTAGACGCTGATAAAGAGGGATTTCTAAGATCTGAAACATCACTAATCCAAACCATAGGAAGAGCAGCAAGAAATTTAGATGGTAGAGTCATTCTTTATGCTGACAAAGAAACTAAAAGTATAAAAAAAGCAATTCAAGAAACTGATAGAAGAAGAACAATTCAGGTAGCCTATAACAAAAAACATAACATTGATGCAACCTCAATTAAAAAAGAAATTAGCGATGTTTTAGAAAGTGTTTATGAAAAAGACTACCTAAAAGTTGGAACAGGTGACAATATTGGTGGCAATTTAAAGAAACATTTAAAACAATTAAATAAAAGAATGAAAGATGCTGCAACAAACCTTGAATTTGAAGAAGCTGCAAAAATTAGAGATGAAATAAGAAACCTTGAAGCGTCAGAGTTAGAAATTGTATTAAATCCAAAAGTAAAACACTATAATCAAGAAAATAGAGTGTATCCAAAAGGTAGATCAAAGATGGGCTTACCTGGTACAAGAGCACAAAAAGGTAAGAAAAAATGGAAGCAAACAAAATAATTATCACAGGAGCCGCAACAAGAATGGGCGCTGCTATTGCAAAGAAACTCTCAGGTCCAGGAGTTGAAATGGTTATTCATTACAATAGCTCTAAATCTGAAGCTGAAAAATTACAAAAAGAATTATCAAAAAATAAAACAAAAGTTTACTTGGTAAAAGGTAATCTTGCAAAAGAACAAGATTTAAAAAAAATTATAAAATTCTCAAAGTTAAAATTAAAATATTTTGATTGTTTAATTAATAATGCTTCATTATTTGAAAATGATAGTCTTAAAAATTTTTCTTCTAAAAGCTGGAACCAACATATTGATGTAAATTTAAAAGCACCCGCATATCTTACAAAAGAATTTTCAAAAAACGTTAAGGGTAAAAATAACAATATTATAAATATAATTGATCAAAGAGTTTTTAAGTTAACTCCCTTTTTCTTTTCTTATACTTTAAGTAAAACAGGGCTTTATACTCTAACAAAAACTAGCGCCATGGAATTAGCTCCAAATATAAGAGTTAATGGAATAGCTCCTGGTCCTACTATTAAAAATAAAAGACAAACTGACATGCATTTTAAAAAGCAGTACTTGGCAACTCCTTTAAAACAGCAGGTAAATGTACAGGATATATGTTCTGCTGTTGACTTTTTTATCAAAAACAGTTCAATTACAGGTCAAGTAATAGCAATAGATAGTGGACAAAGTTTAAACTGGCAAACACCAGATGTAATCGGAAAAGAATGAAAAAAACTAATTTAAATATTATTAAAATAGATAAAAATAAAAGTTTATTTAATTACGAAAAAAAAATTCTTATTAAAGAGTTAACTCTAGATTTAAAGCTTGGTTATTATGATTTTGAAAAAGAAAAAACTCAAAAAGTAAAATTTAGCTTAGAGATTGATTATGAAGATAGAAAACCAACAAATGACAAAGATATTAAATCAATTGTTAATTATGGTCAGGTTGTGAAATTAATTACAAAACTTGCAAAAAATAAACATTATAATTTTTTAGAAACACTTGCTGAAGATGTTTTTGATGTATTATTTAAAGACAAACGAATTGGAAAAATTATGCTTCAGATTGAAAAATTAGAAATTATAAAAGAGTGTGCCTCTGTTGGTATCCAAATTACCAAAAAAAGAAGTCATGAAGAGCTCTGAATTAGGTAAAGACGTAATTAGAAAAGAGCTCCCATTAATTCCTAAAAGCCCTGGAGTTTATCGAATGCTTGATCATAAAGATGTGATTTTGTATGTAGGTAAAGCAAAAAACCTACCCAATAGATTAAAAAGCTATGTAGCTGAAAAAAACCACATTATTAGAACAGCAAGAATGCTCTCTCAAACTTTTAAGCTAGAGATAACAACTACTGCCAATGAAAGTGAAGCTCTACTTTTAGAGGCTAATTTAATAAAAAAACATAAACCTAAATTCAATATATTACTCAAAGATGACAAGTCATTTCCCTTTGTTTTCATCAGCAATAAAGACCAATGGGCACAAGTTACAAAACATAGAGGCAAAAAGGATAAAGAAGGATTTTACTTTGGACCGTTTGCTTCAGCAGGAACTGCAAATTGGACTATTAAGATGCTTCAAAAAATATTTCAAATTCGAGTTTGTGATGATAGCACGTTCAAGAATAGAAAAAGACCCTGCATTCTTTATCAGATAAAAAGATGTTCTGGTCCTTGTGTCGATTATATTGATAAAGAAGATTATAAAAAATCAGTAGATCAAGCAATTCAGTTTGTATCGGGTAAATCAAGAGATATACAAAAAAATCTATCTAAACAAATGGAGGAAGCTAGTGAAAAGCTAGATTTTGAAAGAGCTTCTATTTTTAGAGATAGAATTAAATCTTTAAATATAATTCAATCTTCACAAAGAATTAATGAAGCAAATTTAATTGATGCAGATGTAATTGCTGCATACAAAGAATCTGGTAAAACGTGTATTCAAGTATTTTTTTATAGGTCTAAACAAAATTGGGGCAACCAAGCTTATTTTCCAAAACATGATCCTGATCAAAGCTTATCTGAAATAATGTCTTCGTTCTTGATGCAGTTTTATGAAAATAAAAATGTTCCAAAATTAATAATCATTAATACAGAAATAGAAGACAAAAAATTAATTGAAGAAACTTTAAGCAAAAAAGAAAATAGTGCGATTTCTATTAATGTAGCAAAAAAAGGCACTAAAGCTAAAGTAATTGCTATGGCAGAAAAAAATGCCAAAGAGTCACTTAATAGAAAAATTTATGAAACAAATAATAATAAAAATTTATTTGAGGGTGTTGCTAAAAAATTTGATCTTAAAAATGGCCTAAACTTAGTTGAGGTTTATGATAATAGTCACATCTCAGGAACAAATAGTGTGGGTGCTATGATTACTTTTGGAAATGAAGGATTTGTTAAAAAAAGATATAGAAAATTTGATATTAAGACAAAAGGTAATGAACAAGACGATTTTGCAATGTTAAAAGAAGTTCTTACGAGAAGATTTAAAAGAGCAATGTTAGAAAAAGGAAATTATTTAACTCTTCCTGATTTAATTTTAATTGATGGTGGTAAAGGTCAATATTCATCTGCCAAAGAAGTGTTAGATGAATTTGGTTTACATGATCTTCCTATGATAGCCATTGCCAAAGGAAAACTAAGAAATAGTGGAGATGAAACTTTTTTTTACAAAGGAAAATCATTTAAATTTGATAAGAATGACCCCACTCTATTTTTTATGCAGAGACTACGTGATGAAGCACATAGATTTGCCATCACCTCTCATAGAGCAAAAAGAGCAAAAGGAATTACAAAATCCTTGCTGGATCAAATTGATGGTATTGGTTCAATTAGAAAAAGAGCACTATTGAACCATTTTGGCTCTGCTAGAGCAGTAGAATCTGCAAGTTTTGATGAAATTAAATCAGTTGAAGGTGTTGAGGAAAAAGTTGCAAAAAAGATATATAACTTTTTTCACGAATAATTATGCTTAAAAAAATTCCAAATATTTTAACAATAGGTAGGATAATAATTGTACCTTTTTTTGTTCTAGCATTTTATTTACCTGGTTTTTATGGTGATTTAACTGCATGCGTATTGTTTGTAATTGCTTCATTTACTGATTTTTTAGATGGAATGTTGGCGAGAATGATGGGTGAAGAGTCTAAGTTGGGTGAATTACTTGATCCTATAGCAGATAAAATTATTGTTGCTACTGCACTTATATTGCTTGTTATGAGTGGAACAATTAAACATTACGAGGTTATTGCAGCAATTATAATACTTACACGAGAAATACTAATTTCAGGCTTAAGAGAGTTTTTAGCTAGAGGACAAATTAAATTACCAGTAACTAACTTAGCAAAATTAAAAACTTTTTTACAAATGGTTGCTATAGCTCTTTTACTAACTGGTGAAACTGGTAATAAAATTTTAAATTTTCAAGATTATAATGCTCAAACTATTGGCATAATCCTGCTTTGGCTTTCTGCATTTTTAACTTTGTATACTGGTTATGAATATTTAAGAAAAGGCATTGACCATGCAATATCTGAAGATAACAAAAACTAAGCTGCTTTTCTTTTTCTAACTAATGCTTGGTAACTTTCATTTAAGTCAATTATAGTTTCGCAAACTTTAAATTTATTTTCAGCAATACATGAAACTGGCGTAACTTCTGCTGCTGTACCTGTTAAAAAACAGCCTACAAAATTTGATAATTCAGCTGGTGCAATTTTTCGTTCATTGACTTTTATTCCTTTAGATTTTGCAATTTCAATTACCGTTCTTCTTGTAATGCCGTCTAAAAAAGAATCTGGAATGGGTGTGTGAATTTCTCCATTTTTATCTTTAAAAAAAATGTTAGCACCTGTTGCTTCCGCAACATTTCCTTCATGATCAAGCATTAGAGAATCTGTATAGCCTTGTTGTTCAGCTTCATGTTTTGATAAAGTACAAATCATATATAATCCAGAAGCTTTCGTATCCCAAGGTATCGTATTTGGCGCAGGTCTTCTCCAATTTGATATATTCAATTTAATACCTTCTATTTTTAGTTTTGGATCAAAATATGAACCCCACTCCCAAGTTGCTATGGCAACATGAATTTTTGTTTGTTGAGCAGATATAGCCATCATCTCGCTACCTCTCCATATTGTTGGTCTAACATATCCATCTTTGACACCCTGAACTGAAATTATTTTTTTTGATGCTAAATTTATTTCTTCTTCAGTATAAGGAATTTTAATGCCCATTCTTTTTGCAGAATAAAAAAGTCTAGATGTGTGTTCCTCTAATTTGAAAATTGAATTATCATAGACTCTTTCACCTTCAAAAA
Organism: Candidatus Pelagibacter sp. PS_23; assembly: GCF_059417905.1. Lineage (NCBI taxonomy): Bacteria > Pseudomonadati > Pseudomonadota > Alphaproteobacteria > Candidatus Pelagibacterales > Candidatus Pelagibacteraceae > Candidatus Pelagibacter > Candidatus Pelagibacter sp. PS_23. The sequence continues at coordinate 996,321 of NZ_CM182071.1, forward strand.
CACAACTAGCATAGTGAAGGCCATGATTTAAAACATGAATTTTAGCATCAGCCCAATCAACGAGCTCGCCATTAAACCAAATTTTACCTGATCTTTTATCGTATGGTATCATGAATGAAATAATTTAAATTTTATCTAAAATTATCTTTGTATCTATAATATGTCAATATAACTTACCCATAATGAAAGAACTTTTATATTTAAAGGATACTCAGTTAAAGCAGCTGATTGAAAAGTTATTTACAAGTTACCGTGAATCTTTTTCAGATGCCAAGAAAACATTGGATAAATACTCTATAGGTATAGCTCACCACAAAGTTTTACATCTTTTATCAATGTATAAAGGGATTACAATTTCTGATCTATTAAAGAAGTTAAAGGTTACCAAGCAGAGTTTAAATAGAGTTTTAAAAGATTTAATTAAACTTGATGCGGTTTTTTTTGAAAAAGACCAACAAGACACAAGAGTAAAACACATTTTTTTAAATGAAAAAGGAGAAAAAATTTTTGACGAAATATTTTCGATACAAAAAAAAAGAATTTATAATGCTCTTTTAAATTCAAGTTCAGATCAAGTCTTAAACTTTGACAATGTTTTAAGGAAAATAATTAATGAATGATTTTGTAGCCCATATTTTAGTTGTAGATGATGATGAGGGAATTAGATCCCTAATTAAACAATATTTAAATGAAAATAATTTTCTGGTTACTACATCAAATAGTGCAGAAAATGCAGAAGAAAAAATTTCAATAATTAAATTTGATTTAATCGTTTTGGATATAATGATGACAGGCAAAAGTGGGTTGGATTTTATCAAACAAAATAAATCTAAAATTGATACCCCTATAATTTTATTAACGGCTAAAGGAGAAGCTGAAAATAGGGTTGAAGGTTTAGAGATAGGTGCTGATGATTATTTACCAAAACCTTTTGAGCCAAAAGAACTTATTTTAAGAATAAAAAATATTTTAAATAAAACAAAAAGAAATGATGAAAAAAGAATTATAACCTTTGATAATATTAAAATTGATCTTAACAAACTTTTAATCATAAAAAATGATATTGAATATAAAATAAATAGTACTGAAAAAATTATATTAGAAAAAATGATTAACAATCCTGGCAAAACCTTTTCAAGAGAGGATATTGGCAAACTAACTGATCTTGATAAAGAAAGGTCAATAGATGTGATAATTACAAGACTTAGAAAAAAAATTGAAATGGACCCAAAAAATCCAAAATACTTACAAACTTTAAGAGGTGCTGGCTATGTTTTATGGATTGAATAATTTTGTAAAAAATTTACTACCAAAAAGATTATTTTATAGAGCTTTATTAATCGTAGCAGTTCCAATAATTGTTCTTCAAGTAGTCATATCGATTGTTTTTTTTGATAGTCTTTGGATTAAAACAAATAAAGGTATGACAAGAGCATTAATCGGTGAGATGAAAACATTCATAACAGCTTACGATAATGGAAAATATAATAATAACGACCTTTCAGGCTTATTCTCAATTTATTTAGATCTTAATGTTCAGTTTAAAAAAGATGATTTATTTGAAAAAGCTCAAAAAGAAAGATGGTTTAGTCCAATAGATAGAACACTTAGAAGAGAACTGAAATCTAATATGGGCACTCAAAATTTCTGGTTCGATACAACAAGTTATAAAGAGCTTATTCATATAAATATTAAACATAACGAGGGTTACTTTGAATTTTTTATTCCAAAAGACAGGGTTGCAAGCTCATCTGCTAGAATATTTGCGTTATGGATCACTATACCAGCTCTACTAATGATAACCATAGCTATACTATTTCTAAAAAATCAAACTAGACCAATTATAAACCTGGCTAAAGCTGCAGAAAGATTTGGTAAAGGAGAAAACATTGATGAGTACAGGCCATCAGGTGCCTTAGAGATCAGACAAGCAGGTTTGGAATTTGATAAAATGAGAAAAAGAATAATGAGACACCTCAATCAAAGATCTGAAATGTTATCTGGCATAAGCCATGATTTAAGAACACCCTTAACAAGACTAAAACTTCAGCTATCTTTTATGAAAGATAAAGATTTATCAAAAAAAATGTCTTTAGATATAGATGAAATGGAAAAAATGCTTAATGAATATCTGCAGTTTACAAGTTCATCATATTTAGAAAAAGATGAAACCTTTGATATTTCAGAATTAATCGAAACTACAATAAAAAATTATAATAATGATAAAATAACCAAAAAAATAATTCCAAGAGTTTACATGAATGGAAGAAAGAATTTAATACAAAGATCTTTAAATAATTTAATTGATAATTCAATTAAATATGCTGAAAATATAAATTTTCATTTATCAAAAAAAGACAGCAACATAATAATTACTATTGATGATGATGGAGTCGGTATTCCTAAAGAAGAGTTCGAGAATGTTTTCAAACCATTTTATAAAGTAGATAAAAGTAGAGGGGATTCTAAATCTAGTGTTGGTCTTGGATTGTCAATTACATCTGACATAATCAAATCCCATGGAGGAAATATTTTATTAGATAAATCTCCTTTAAACGGCCTTAGAGTTAAGATTTTTTTACCTTTGTAGATTTTTTATTTGGACTTTTTTTTTCAAATTTGTTGATTTTTTTTTCTAAATTTTCAACTCTTTTAATTAATATATCCATTTCTTCTTTGCTAGTTAATTTCATTTTAAAAATGATCTCTTCTCTTTTAGATCTTAAAACATTTATTATTTCAGAACTTAAATCTTTATAAGAAATTAGCCCTTGTTCAAATAGCTTTGTTAATTTATCAATTACAAATTTTGATTTTGTCATATATTCGCTTATAAAATTAATATACTTTATACGTAGTTTTTTAAAAATGTTTATTAATAATTTTGACCCAGTTGCGTTTCAAATATTTTCATTAGAAATCAGATGGTATTCTTTGGCTTATATTGTGGGTATTGCACTTGGTTGGCTGTATTGTAAAAAAAAATTAATAAAAGACTCTCATATTCTTCAGCTATTTGATGACTTTATAACCTATCTCATTATAGGTATGATTTTGGGAGGTCGGCTTGGTTATACTTTATTTTATAATCTAAAATATTATTTAGATAACCCTATAGAAATATTGATGGTTTGGAATGGAGGAATGTCATTTCATGGTGCTTTAATTGGAATTATAATTGCATCAATATTGTTTTCAAAAAAACACAATACAAATTCGTTTATATTTTTAGACTTGGTTGCCCTATCTGCTCCAATTGGAATCTTTTTTGGTAGAATTGCCAATTTTATAAACTCAGAGCTTTATGGAAGAGCTACAGACCTTCCTTGGTCAGTTCAATTTGTTCTAATAGATAATATCAAAAGGCACCCTTCACAATTATATGAGGCTTTTTTTGAGGGAATAATTCTTTTCTTTGTACTTGGGTATTTTTTTAAAAAAGATTATTTAAAAGTACCTGGAAAAATCTCTGCTTTATTCCTGATCTTTTATTCTCTATTTAGATTTTTTATAGAGTTTTTCAGATCTCCAGATCCACAAATCGGTTACTTAGTTTTAAATCTAACATTAGGTCAATTGATAAGTGTTCTTTTTTTTCTGACTGGGGTTTACCTTTTATCTTTAAAAAATGAAAATTAAGAATAATCAGTCGTTTACCCTAGATAAGTTTATAGAGGAGTCTCTTTATAATGAAACATCAGGCTACTACATGAAAAAAAATCCCTTTGGCAAAAAGGGTGATTTCATAACTTCACCCAACATATCTGTATTATTTTCAGAAATGATTGCAATTTGGGTAGTGTCGTTTTGGCAAAATCTAGGTTGCCCTAAAAAATTTAATTTAATCGAATTAGGGGCCGGTAATGGTGAAATGATGAAAGTTTTAGTCAATACCTTTGAAAAATTTCAAATATTTAAAAATTCTTGTCACATTAAGATTTTAGAAAGAAGCAAATTGCTTCGAAAAAAACAAAAAATTAATATCAATAAAAAAAATATTCAATGGTTAAATGATTTAAGCGAATTAGATAATTCGCCATGTATTTTTTTGGCAAACGAATTTTTTGACGCTTTACCTATTAAGCAATTCATAAAGAAAGAAAGAAAATGGTTTGAAAGACATGTCAGATTTTTTAACAATAAATTTGAGTATTTTGATGTTCCTTTTGATATAGAAAAATTTGAAAATAAAATTAAATTTAAAATTACAAATCAGCAGAACTTTATCGAGTATTCACCACAATCAACCGAATACCTAAAAATTATCTTCAATAAGATTAAACGTAATAATGGTGGAATTTTAATAATAGACTATGCGTATACTGATAAAAAAATGAAAAATACCCTGCAAGCTGTATCCAAACATAAATATTGTGATGTACTAAAAGGGTTTGGTAATTCTGATATTACCTACAATTTAAGTTTTAGTTTATTAAATAGAATAGTTAAAGAATTAAGCTCACTTACCTCAATGAATACTACTCAAGGTGAATTTTTAACAAAACTTGGTATTCTTGAAAGAGCAGAAATATTGTCCAAGAAAATGTTATTTAGTGAAAAAGCTGATATTTATTTTAGAATAAAAAGACTTATAGATAAAAATCAAATGGGTGAATTGTTTAAAGTAATGCTAATAACAACAAATAAAAATAAATTTAAATTGGGGTTTTAAACTGATTAAGTCAAAGAAACTCAGTAAATTTAAAAACTTACAGCATGCTTTCTTTAATAGAAAGGGTGGAAAATCTCTAGGTATTTTTAAGAGCTTAAATTGTGGCCCTGGGTCCTCAGACAATAAAAAAAATGTTTTAAAAAATCTTCAAATCGTTCAAAGGAAAATTAAAACTAAGCTTAAAAAAATTATTTTACTAAAGCAAATTCACAGCAATAAATTTCATTTTATAGATAAAAATCTAAAACTTAAAAATTATAATTTTGAAGGAGATGCGCTAGTCACAAATAAAAAGGAATTTCCTATAGCTATATTAACTGCAGATTGTGCTCCAATACTTGTTTATGATGAGAAAGAAAAGATGATTGCTGCAATCCATGCTGGCTGGAAGGGTGCTTTCAAAGGGATAATTAAAAGAACCTTAAATTTTATGATCAAAAAAGGATGTGATCCTAAAAATGTTACTGCAGTTATTGGTCCATGTATTTCAGTAAAAAATTATGAGGTAAAAAAAGATTTTATTAAAAAACTCATTAAAAAGGATGGAAAAAATAAAAAATTTTTTAAAAAAATTCAAAATAAAGATTTCTTTGATTTAAAGAAATACGTCCTTTCTCAATTAAAAGCCTTAAATATAAAGAAAATTGATATAATTAATAAGAATACATTTAATCCTAAAAATAATTTTTTTAGTGCACGAAGATCTATTAGCCGCAATGAGAATGATTATGGTAGAAATATTTCTGTAATTATGATTAATTCATAATATCTCATGAAATTATTAACTGGAAACAGCAATAAACCTCTTAGTAAAAATATTGCAAAATATTTAAAAACTAAGCTTGTAAACTCAAGTATAAAAAAGTTTTCTGATGGAGAAATTTATATAGAAATTAATGAAAATATTAGAGGTAATAGTATCTTTATAATTCAGTCTATTTCATCACCTGCAAACGACAACCTAATGGAATTACTACTTTGCATTGATGCTTTAAAAAGATCTTCAGCAAAAAATATTACTGCCGTCATTCCTTATTTTGGATATGCACGACAAGACAGAAAAGTAGTGCCTAGAACTTCTATTTCTGCAAAACTGGTTTCTAATTTAATTACTAAAGCAGGTGCTGACAGAGTTGTTACTGTAGACCTTCATGCAGGACAAATTCAGGGCTTTTTTGACATTCCTGTAGATAATTTATTTGCTACACCAATTTTTGCAAGACATGCTAAAAAAAATATTAAAAGTAAAAATATTATTTGTGTTGCACCAGACGTTGGTGGAACTGAAAGAGCGAGAGCACTTGGTAAAATTTTAAATGTGGAACTTGCTATTGTGGATAAAAGAAGACCTAAACCAGGACAATCCAAAGTTATGAATGTTATAGGAAATGTTAAAGGGAAAACCTGTATTATAGTTGATGATATAATTGATTCAGGTGGAACTATAGTAAACGCTGCGAAAGCTTTAAAGGATAGAGGTGCTAAAGAGGTTTATGTTTATATTACTCACGGAGTTTTAAGTGGAGAAGCAGTAGATAAAATTAAAAAATCAGTTATTAGAAAATTAGTAATAACGGATACAATTGATAATCACGATAAAATTAAAAATGTTAAAAATATAGAAGTTTTGCCTATTTCAGCACTTATGGGTGAGGCAATTAAAAGGATCTCTAACTCAACATCTGTATCCGATTTATTTAAATAATTATCTTGAGTTATTAAGAAACTTGGGCTAAAAGCCATCTTTTTATGAATTCACTTGATGCAAATACTAGAAATACTAAGTCAAAAGGAGATGTCCGTTCTCTTAGATCGGCTGGAAATATCCCTGGCATAATCTATGGGGGACCAGATCAAAATCAAAAAGTTACTGTATTAAAAAAAACATTAAAATCTTTAATAGATAAAGGAAGTTTCTTATCAAACATAATAACTCTTAATTTAGATGGCAAACCTCAAAATGTTTTACCAAGGGAAATTACTTATAACGTAATATCCGATGAGCCAACTCATATTGATTTTCTAAGAGTTGTACCAGGTGTAAAAATTAGAATAGAAGTGCCTGTAGTATTTATTAACCATGAAACTTCACCAGGCCTAAAAAGAGGTGGAGTACTAAACATTGTGAGAAGAAAAATAGAATTAAAATGTCCAAGTGAGAAAATTCCATCTGCAATAACTATTGACTTAGATGGAGTGGATATTGGGGAAAGTTTCAAAATATCTTCAGTAAAATTAGAAGAAGGTGTTACACCAACTATTATTGGAAGAGATTTTGTAATTGCAACTTTAGCAGCACCTACAGTGATGAAAGAGCCAGAAAAACCAGCTGAAGCTGAAGCAGAAGCAGCAGAAGATGGTAAAGAAGCAGCACCAGCAGCTGAGGGTGATAAAAAAGATGACGGCGAAAAAAAAGCCACTGAAGAAAAAAAATAATCAACTTATCATAGTGAAGACTCCTAGATACGATTTAAAAAAAATATGCTTTTATTTGTAGGCTTAGGAAATCCAACACCCGATAGCGAAAACAACAGACACAATATTGGTTTCAAATTAATTGATGCTCTTAATCAAAAGTTTGGTTTGTCTAAACAAAAACCAAAATTTAAAGGATTATTAACTACAGGTAATATTGAAGATAAAAAGGTTTATGCAATAAAACCATTAACCTTTATGAATAATTCTGGAATTTGTATAAGGGAATTAATTGAATACTTCAAAATTGATGCTGAAGATGTGATTGTCTTCCATGATGACCTTGACCTTGAATTTGGAAAAGTGAAAGCAAAATTTGCAGGATCAAGTGCAGGACATAATGGAATTGAATCTATAGATAAATTTATTGGTAAAGATTATTCAAGAGTTAGAATAGGAATTGGAAGACCCAAAACTAAGGCTGATGTTGCAGATCATGTATTAAAAGATTTTGATGAAGATGAAATGATACAACTAGAAAAAATTACTAAAAATATTATTGATTCAATGGCTATATTAATTGATAAAAAATTAGATTTATTCTCAAGCACTGTAAATAATAAATAATGAGTTTTAAGTGTGGAATTGTTGGCTTACCTAATGTTGGTAAATCTACACTATTTAATGCACTTACAAATTCTAGTAAGGCACAAGCAGCAAACTTCCCTTTTTGTACGATAGAGCCAAATGTTGGTGTGGTTCCTGTGCCAGATGAAAGACTAGACAAATTGGTAGAAATATCAAAATCAAAAAAAAAAATTAATACTACTATTGAGTTTGTGGATATAGCCGGACTAGTAGCGGGCGCCTCTAAAGGTGAAGGCTTAGGAAATAAATTCTTATCTCATATAAGAGAAGTCGATGCAGTCATTCATATGATCAGATGTTTTGACTCTGATGATATTCAAAATGTGAACCCAACTGTTGATCCAATTAGAGATTTGGAAATTATTGAAACAGAAATGATGTTGGCTGACCTTGAGTCAATACAAAAAAGATTAGAAAAAAATAATAAGAAAAATGTAGATGAGGAGCAATTAAAAATATTAGAAATTGCTTCTGACTGCATAAATAATTCCAAAGATATTCAAATACTTTATGAACAATTTGATAAAAAATTAATAAGCCAAAGTGGTTTATTATCTTTAAAGCCTAAAATTTTTGTATGTAATGTTGATGAGGCAAGTGTTCAAAATGGAAATAAATACACTCAAGCATTTATTGATAAATATGGTGAAAAAAATACCTTAATAGTTTCAGCTGATATTGAGAACCAAATAAATCAATTAGAAAATGAAGAAAAAGAGAATTATATGGAGATGATTGGATTAAAAAGAACTGGTTTAAATATGTTAATTCAAAAAGGTTACAATATTTTAGAGCTAGACACTTATTTTACATCTGGGCCTGAAGAAACTAGAGCTTGGACTATCCAAAAAAATTGTACTGCACCAAAAGCAGCTGGTGAAATACACACTGATTTTGAAAAAGGTTTTATAAGAGCTGAAACAATTGCTTATGAAGACTTCATAGCTAATGATGGTTGGGTCAATTCAAAGACAAATGGAAAAATGAGACTTGAAGGAAAAGATTATATTGTCAAAGATGGTGATATATTAAACTTCAGATTCAATACGTGACCAAATTTTCTTCATACTAAAGTAAACTAGAATAGTTAAAATAATTAAATACAAGATAGCCTTAAAGCCCATCTTGTGTCTGCTTTCTAAATGAGGTTCAGCTGCCCACATTAAAAATGTTGTAACATCTTTTGCCATTTGCTCTTTAGATGCTGTAGTTCCATCACTATATTCTACCAAACCATCTGATAATGGTTCTGCCATCTTAATATTATTTCCATACATAAACTTGTTATAGTAAACACCATCATCAAGCGTTACACCACTCGGTGGATCTTCGTAACCAAGTAGCAATGAGTAAATATAATCAACCCCACCAGTTCTAGCTTTTGCTAGCACAGACATATCAGGAGGATAAGCTCCTCCATTTGCTGCTTGAGCTGCTTTAACATTTTCATAAGGCATGACAAATTTATCAGATAACTTAGCAGGTCTTACAAACATTTCTCCATCATTATTGGGTCCATCTGTAATTTCAAAACTTGCAGCTATTGCTTTAGCCTGCTCTTCAGTAAACTCTGGTCCACCTGGCTCAAATAAGTTTCTATAACTTACATATTTCATTGAATGGCACGACGCACAAACCTCAGTATAAACTTGATATCCTCTTTGAAGTGAACCTCTGTCAAATTTTCCAAATAATCCCTTAAAACTCCAATCTGTTTTTAAAAGATCTACTTTTTCTGCAGCATTAACTGTAAGAGTTCCTACTAATAAAAAAATAATTGAATAACTAATTTTTAAAATATTTTTCACTTAATTAATCTAAACTTTCTTTTTTTTTAACAGCTGATGCCATTGGCATCCCTCCAAGTACTGGCTCTGTAATACTTAAGGGTAAAGGTATGGTTTTTTCTTTAAATCCTAATACCGGTAAGATTATTAAAAAGTGAATAAAGTAGTAAGCTGTGGCAACCCTGGCAATCAATAAGTAAAGCCCCTCAGCTGGCATCGCACCTACGTAACCTAGAACTAATACATCCACTACTAGTATCCAATAAAATTGTTTGTAAAGAGGTCTAAATACTGCTGATCTAATTTTTGAAGTATCTAACCAAGGCAGTGCAGCTAAAATTAAAATTGCTGATAACATTGCAACTACTCCCATTAATTTATCAGGAACTGATCTTAGGATTGCATAAAATGGTAATAGATACCACTCAGGAACGATATGGGCTGGTGTTACCATTGGGTTTGCTTCTATATAATTATCTGCATGCCCTAAAATATTTGGTGAATAAAAAACAAAAAATGCAAATACAATCATAAACATTAATAATGCAAAGCCATCCTTGATCACAATATATGGATGGAATGGTACTGTATCCTTAGAAGGTTTTTTAACATCAATCCCCACTGGGTTATTGTTTCCAGGAACATGAAGCGCCCAAATATGAAGAACGACTAAGCCCAAGATTAAAAATGGTATTAAGTAATGTAATGTGAAAAACCTTGTTAAAGTTGGGTTATCTACAGAATAACCTCCCCACAACCAATTAACTATTCCCTCACCCACTAAAGGTATGGCGCTAAAAAGATTTGTAATAACTGTTGCTCCCCAAAAACTCATCTGACCCCATGGTAAAACATATCCCATAAATGCTGCTGCCATCATTAAAAGGTAAATTATTATTCCAATAATCCAAATAATTTCTCTTGGAGATTTATATGATCCATAAAACAAAGATCTAAATATGTGAATATAAACTGCTAAGAAAAACATTGAAGCACCGTTTGCATGAATATATCTTATTAACCAACCATAGTTAACGTCCCGCATGATATGTTCAACACTTTCAAAAGCCATGTCAGCATGAGCAATGTAGTGCATAGCCAAAGTTAAACCGGTAACGATTTGTGTAATTAAACAAAAAGTTAAAATTCCACCAAATGTCCACCAATAATTTAAATTCTTAGGTGTTGGATAATCAGTTAAATGACTAGCGAGTGATAAAAGTGGAAGCCTATCATTAAACCATTTTCCAAATTTTGAACTAGGAACGTACTCGTGATCACTCATAATTATTTATTATCCAATTTTAATAGTGTTGCTGTTAACAAATTCATATTTTGGAACTTCCATGTTTGTTGGGGCAGGACCTTTTCTAATTCTTCCAGAGATATCATAATGTGAACCATGACAAGGACAAAACCAACCATTGTAGTCTCCTTTATCATTTAAAGGGACGCATCCTAAATGCGTACAGACACCTAACATAACTAACCATTCTGGATCTTTTGCTCTGTCCTCATCTTTTTGAGGGTCTTTTAAATCTTCCATTTTAACAGCTCTTGCTTCAGCTACTTCCTCGGGTGTTCTTCTTTTAATAAAAACTGGTTTTCCTCTCCAGAGTACAGTGATTGTTTTTCCAGGTTGAACTGAACTTACATCAACTTCTGTGCTAGCTAATGCTTTAACAGATGCATCTGGGTTCATTTGATCAACAAGTGGCCAAACAACAGCTCCTACCCCAACAGCACCTACCGCATATGAGGCTGTAAATAAAAATTCTCTTCTTTCAGGTTTTTTTTCAGACATCTTTAATTTTTTGTATATTGTTATCTAATATATGATTTCATATAAGAAAAAAGTTTTTTTTCCACTGAAACAATGACACATAAAACATGAATTTGAGACCTAAAATAGCCTTATATGAACCTGATATTCCTCAAAATACAGCTGCTATTATCAGAACATGTGCATGTCTAGGGGCTGATTTAGAAATAATTGAACCATGTGGTTTTTTATTCAGCGATAAAAGATTTAAAAGAGTTGTGATGGATTATATGGATGAAAAAATGATAAGATTTTATCAAAGTTCAGATGAATTTTTTAAATCAAAAAAGAATGAGAGAGTAATATTATTAACAACTAAATCAGCAGATTCTTATACTGACTTCAAATTTGAGAGTAATGATACACTTTTATTTGGAAGAGAAAGTGCTGGCGTACCAGACCATGTTCATAATTTAATTAAGTATAGGTTAAAAATACCCATGATGGACAATAAAAGATCTTTAAATATAGCCTCTTCAGTTGCTATAATTCTTTCAGAAAATTTAAGGCAAACTAACTTTAATAAATAATGGACAAAGAAATTAAAAAAAAACTTGCTTCTAATTGGTTTAAGTTGCTGCAAAACACAATTTGTAATGACATTGAAAAACTAGAAGGTAAGAAATCTAAGTTTAAATCTAAAACTTGGAATAGAAGTGAAATTAAGGATGAAGGTGGTGGAGAGTTTAGAATTTTAAAAAATGGTAAGATTTTTGAAAAAGTTGGTGTAAATTTTTCAGAAGTGCATGGAAAGTTTTCAAAAAAAATGAGTAAAAAAATCCCAGGTGCCTCTAAAAATCCAAATTTTTGGGCATCAGGAATTTCTATTGTAATGCATATGAAAAATCCTCATGTTCCAGCAATTCATTTTAACACTAGATTTATCTACACAACACATGGATGGTTTGGTGGTGGTATGGACGTAACCCCTTGCATCCAAGATCTTAAAGAAAAAAGCTTCCTTCATACTGAATTAAAAAAAATGTGTGATCGACATGATAAAAAATTTTATAAAAAATATAAAAAGTGGTGTGATGAATATTTTTATTTACCCCATAGAAAAGAAACAAGGGGAATTGGTGGTATTTTTTTTGATTACAAAAAAAAAGATTGGGAGAAAGACTTTAAATTTGTAACAGATCTTGGAGTTACCTTTCAAATGTTATTTAACTCGATAATACAATTGAAACACAAAAAGAAATGGACTGTAAAACAAAAGGAGATACAATATATTAAAAGAGGTAGATATGCTGAGTTTAACTTACTATATGATAGAGGAACAAAATTTGGCCTACAAACAGGTGGTAATGTTGAGGCAATATTAATGTCTTTACCTCCAATAGCAAAATGGAATTAAAATGGATAAAGAACCAATAACAGCAGATGGTCTTGAAAGTTTAAAGGAAGAGTTAATTTTTTTAAAAGAAAAAAAAAGACCTCAAATAGTTGCTGCGATATCTGAAGCAAGATCTCATGGAGATCTGAAAGAGAATGCTGAATATCATGCTGCAAAAGAAGAACAATCTCATAACGAAGGAAGGATTACAGAAATAAATGATATTATTGCAAGAGCAAATGTTATTGATGTAACCAAAATGAGTAATGATGGCAAAGTCATCTTTGGCTCAACTGTAGATTTAGAAAATTTGGATACTGGAGAAAAAATTACCTATAAAATAGTTGGAAAAGACGAGGCTGACCTTCAAAAAAAACTGATATTTTTTCAATCACCTATAGGTAGAGGTTTAATTGGAAAAAACAAAAATGATTTAGTTGAAATTAAAACTCCCGCAGGTGTAAAAAACTTTGAAATTAAAGATGTAAAGTACGTTTAATTACTTACTATTTTTTGAAGTTCTTTATCTGAAATTTTAAAATCATTACTAGTCCAGACTTCTTCTATTGCTTTTAACTTCTGTCCCAGCTCCTTTCCCTCAGGAATTTTATATTTTTCCATCAAAGTACTAGCTTTAAATGGCATAACAGGCATTTCTTTTTTTTTAAAAATTTCAATCATTTTAATTAACTTATTGTCTACTTTTTTGGATTTAAAAATTTTAAAATAAAGAACATCTAATAATGCCTCCCTGCCATTAAAATAAAAAATTTTATTTAGATTTTTTTCTGAAAAGGTTTGGTTCGTATTTTTTTCTAAATTAAACTTATTTAAAAATATAAGTCTTTTTTGATCTTTTTTGGATAAATTAAATTTATAAATAAAGTAATCTACATTATCAGTTCCATCAATAATCATTAAAGATAATAAGAAAATAAAGTCCATTTCAAGAAAGTTTTTTTTTGCAAAACTATTCATTTTATTGAATAGAGAAATATTTTTTATTTGTGGAAAAATAAGATTTATAATCTCTAAACAATCCTTATCCTTAGTTAACTTTAGAAAACCATTTGATTTTAATAATTTTTGAAATTCATCTATTAATCTTTCTGAGGAAATACTTGAAACACCGCTTATGTTTTTTTTAATTGCTTTAATGACTTGTGGGTCATGACTATGCTTAGAATAACTAAGAAAAAATCTGACATATCTTAATACCCTCAAATAATCTTCTTTAATTCTGGTTTCTACATTTCCAATAAAATTAATTTTTCCACTTTCTAAATCTTTTTTTCCATCAAATGGGTCAAATAAACTTCCTTCAATATCCGCGTAAATAGAATTGATAGTAAAATCTCTTCTAGAAGCATCTTCTTTCCAGCTATCAGAGAACTCTACTTTTGCATGTCGTCCATCTGTATCAATGTCTTTTCTCAATGATGTAATCTCAAACTTTATATCATTAATTAACGCTGTAATTGTTCCATGTTCTATTCCACTCTCGTAATATTTTATGTCCTTTTTAGTAAGAGCCTCACACACCTCTTTTGGATTTAAATTAACTGCTAAATCTATGTCGTCATATGCTTCTTTATTAATAATCTTTCTTACACATCCACCTACATACCGGATTTCACTATTGCTAGAGTATGAATGAATTGCTTCAAATATTTTTGAAACTTCTGTTTCCTTTTTAATATTTTTGAAGCCTAAATTTATGTGATTAAGGTTTTGAGATCTAAAAAAAATTTTATCTAATAAATTATTCATATATGGCTGGCCCACAAGGATTCGAACCTCGGATCTCTGTACCAAAAACAGATGTGATACCACTTCACCATGGGCCAATATTAGTTGCATATATCACAAAAAAAAAAAATTATATAGTTTTTGATTCAATACACCAGTGGTTATTAAATTTTCGTTTATATTGGCTGCATGCTTTTTTGCAGGCCTTTTTGGAATGAAAATAAGCCACTATTGAGGATCCTGATCCGGACATTCTAACAAATAGGGTGTTAGGTAAACCATTGAGGTAGGATTTAATTCTTTTAAGTTCTGGATATTTATTTAAGGCAACCTTTTCAAGATCATTGTCTAAATTTTTTAAATATTTTGCTTCAAATAGTTTCTGTTTAGGAGGGTTAAATTGAGGTTTAGAGAATGAATTAACTTTAGAATAAATATATTTTGTAGAACATCCAAAGTTAGGTTTCGTAACTAATATATGAAATTTAATTTTATTTTTGAATTTTTTAATATCTCCATTAGATAAAAGAATAGCAAGTGATCGCTTTATACCTAAAATCACATCTGATCCTATTTCATTACTTATTTTTTTTGAGTCATTTTTTTTTATTTTAATTAATTTTTTTTCAATAAAAAAATTTAATAGACTGGCAGCATTCATAGACCCACCTCCCATTCCAGCCTTTTGAGGTATATTTTTTATAACTTTAATTTCAAATTTTTTATTATTCAAAAGTTTTTTGTTATCTAAAATTTTTAACAATTTTGAAATAGTATTAATTTTAGTGATGTTTTTAGAAAATCTTCCAATAAAATTGATTTTATGCTGTTTTGTATTGCTTTCTGTTATTGTAATTGAATCATGTAAATCGATAAAAGAAATTAAACTTTCGATATTATGAAGCTTTGATTTCTTTCCTGTAACGTTTAGAGCTAAATTTATCTTTGCATAAGACTTTATCTTAAAACTATTCATAATTTAGGAATTTTTTAATCCCTCTAATAATTTATTTTTAATAATTTTTTTCATGGCATCTTCAGTCTCATCTAAATTTAAAACAGCTTGCCAAAAATATCTTGCTTGAATTTTTCTATCAAGCTGCCAAAGAATATCACCGTAATGATCATTAACTACTGGATCCTGAGGCATTAATTCAACTGCTCTTTTAAGAAAATTTTCTGCCTTTTCATATTCGTCAACTAAGTAATATGCCCAACCGATTGAATCAATAATGTATGGATCGTTACTTCTGGCTTCATAAGCTTTTTCAAGCATTTTAAGAGCAGTATCAATTTTATGCTCTCTTTCCAACCATGAGTAAGCTAAATAATTTAAAACATAAGCATCATCTGGGTTGGCTTCTAGAGACTTTAATAAATCTTTATCTGCTTTTACATAATCTCCAGATCTCTCGTAACTTCCTCCACGCCGATATAATATTTCAGCGTATAAGTCAGAATTAGCGTTCATTTTTAAAAGTATTTGATCATAAAAATTTATTGCTTCAATATATTTTTTTGCATTTTTATGCATATTTGCAATATCAAATATAATTTTTTTATTTGGGTTTTTAATTTCTTTAAATTTTTCATTGATAAATTTTAGAGATGCTTCTTTATTATTTTTTTTTAAAATAATTTGAGACTCTTTTTTTAACTTAAACCAATAATAAAATTCATGCTTTTTATCAAATGCTTCAAGAGTTTTTAATGTATTGGAATAATCATCACTCAAATAATAATTTTCAGCTAATAAAGACAAATTGAAAATAAATTTAGGATTTAAATAGTTAGCTATATTTAAATAAAAATTTGATTTCTCATAATCATTCTGAGAGGAATAGAGATTTGCTATTAGAAAAAATAGTTCACTAACAATGTCATTCGAATTTGTACATGAAAAAATTTCTTGAAAATTATCTAAGTTTTTATCTTCTATCCATTTTTTACCTTGAGAAATTAATACTGATGAATTTAAATAATCAAAATTATTAGTAACTTTTTTTGCCTTATCGTAATTATCTTTCTTGATTAAATAACTGATCAAAAAAAATACATACCTTGAATAATCAGCATCGTTTTGTGAATTAATTAATGTATTAAAATATCTCTCTGTATCTTTATCATTTAAATAACATCTTTGAAAAACTTCGTTAATAAATGAAAAATTTCCAAACGTATTAGTTTGTTTCACTAATTTTTTTTCTTCAAAAACTGATAAATATTGCTTGAAGGTTTCTGCAATGATTAATGAAAGTCTATCATTGTTAATAAATTCATATGATCTATCAATATAAACTTTACTTTTTTTAAAGTTTTTTTTCTTTAAACTATCAACTGCCAGCAACAGATTAGCCTGAAAAAAGTCAGAGTTGTTTTTTGTTGAGTT
The DNA here is from genome assembly GCF_059417905.1 of Candidatus Pelagibacter sp. PS_23. Taxonomy (NCBI): domain Bacteria; kingdom Pseudomonadati; phylum Pseudomonadota; class Alphaproteobacteria; order Candidatus Pelagibacterales; family Candidatus Pelagibacteraceae; genus Candidatus Pelagibacter; species Candidatus Pelagibacter sp. PS_23. Next base: position 1,013,139 of record NZ_CM182071.1, read on the forward strand.
CTGTTTAACTTGATTAATTGCTTTCTTAACTTTGCCATCAAGTACTAAGGAAAATACATACCTCTCAAGATAGGCATCATGCTGTTTTATTAATATTTTTGATGAATTAAAAAATTTTAAAGCTTCTGTATTATCTAGATTTTCATAAGCTACAATTCCTGAAAAATAATTAGACAAATACCTTGCATTAAAATCATTTAAACTGGTATTTTTTGAGTATAATGGACTCTGATAAAGTATTAATATTAAAAAGAATTTAAAAAACTTTACCAACATTTGGCCATTCTATGTCTAAAAAAGTAATAAATCAAAAAACGAATTTTGACTCTGAGTTCTTAAACTCTACTGGATCTGACTTTATTTTTGATGAAAAACCAATCAATAGACTAAAAAATACTAGTAATGATTTAAAAAAAGATCTGAGTATTCAAAAAATAGATAAAGTTAAAGAGCTTGAGAATCTTAAAGAACAAATAAACTCAATTAGTGATTGTAACTTAAAGAATAATTCAAAAAAAATAATTTTAGGAGATGGGAATATTAATAGCTCAATAATGATAATTGGTGAAGCCCCAGGCATTGAAGAAGATAACGGCGGATTAACTTTTATGGGTGAAGTAGGAGATCTTTTAAAAAAAATGCTGATTGCAATAAACATTAAAAAACAAAATATTTACGCAACTTATGCTGTAAACTTTAGACCTCCTGAGGATCGAAAACCAAATTCTACAGAAATTAAAAGATATTCCCAATTTTTACAAAAACATATTTCAATAATAAATCCTAAAATAATAATTCTTATGGGTAGTACTGCTATGGAATCTTTAACAGGTTTAAATAGTAAAATTTCTATTGAGCGAGGAAAATGGAAGGAAGTAATTATCAAAAATACAAGTTACAACGTTATCATAACTTTTAATCCCTCTTATCTTTTAAGAGCTCCTGAAAATAAAAAACATTCATGGGATGACTTAAAAAAGATTAAACAAAAAATCTTAGATCTAAAACTATCCATTTAATGAAAATTTTAGCAGGTGTTGATGAAGTTGGCAGAGGAAGTTTAATCGGGCCTGTTTATGCAGCAGCTATCATATTAAATAATTCTATTGATAAAAAATTATTGAAAGATTCAAAAACTCTAACAAAGGACAAAAGAGAAGAGCTTGAAAAATATATTAAAAAAAATTCTATATGGGCTATAGGCCAGGCATCGACTAAAGAAATTGAAAAAATTAATATATTGCAGGCAAGTTTACTTGCAATGAAAAGAGCTATTCTTAAATTAAAAACAAAACCTTCACTTGTTTTAATTGATGGCAACAAACTGCCTGATCTTAAAAACTATAAATTAAAATATGTAATTAAAGGAGATCAAAAAATTCCAAGCATTTCTGCTGCATCAATTATTGCAAAGGTTAGTAGAGATAAATTTATTACAAAACTTTCAAAAGAGTTTAATAATTATGGATGGGATACAAACTCTGGTTATGGAACCAAAGAACATTTAAACGCAATTAAGCAATTTGGTATTACCAAATATCACCGTAAAACATTTTCACCTATTAGTGATCTTCTATAAATCCTAGTGATAACAACACAAGATCTGGTTGTTTAAGAAATAATAAACACAAATTGAATCTATTTAATTCAATCACAGGTTGACCGTAGAATCTGTTTGGAGTCTAATTGTTTTATACAAAATGGAAAACAATTTTAAAAATAAGATTATTAATGGTGACAGTCTTGAGGAATTAAAAAAAATTCCAAGTGAAACTTTTGATCTTGTTTTCGCTGATCCGCCATACAATTTACAATTAAAAAATTCACTTACTAGACCAGACAGAAGTAAAGTCAGTGCTGTTAATGACAAATGGGATCAGTTTGAAAGCTTTAAAAAATATGATGACTTTACGGTTGCTTGGCTTTCTGAATGTAGAAGAATATTAAAAAAAGATGGGGCCATCTGGGTCATAGGAAGTTATCATAATATTTTTAGAGTAGGCACTGCAATACAAAATTTAGGTTTTTGGATTTTAAATGATGTTATCTGGAATAAGAATAACCCAATGCCTAATTTCAGAGGAACAAGGTTTACAAACGCTCATGAAACTTTAATTTGGGCTTCTAAAAGTGAGAAGTCAAAATATACTTTTAACTATCAATCTTTGAAATGTTTAAATGACGATCTTCAAATGAGATCTAATTGGAATTTACCTATTTGTAATGGTGCAGAAAGACTTAAAAAAAATGGTAAAAAAGTTCACTCTACTCAAAAACCAGAATCTTTATTACATAGAGTTTTATTGGCATCATCAAACAAGGACGATTTAATTCTAGACCCATTCTTAGGATCTGGAACAACTGCAACGGTTGCAAAAAAATTAGGTAGAAAATATTATGGTATAGAGAAAGAGAAGACTTATTTTAAAGCAGCAGAAGAAAGGTTAAAAAATACAAAACCTTTAGAGGATAATTTCTTAGACACTTTAAAAAATAATCGATCTAAGCCTAGAATACCTTTTGGATCACTAGTAGAGCTTGGAATAATAAAGCCTGGAACAAGTATTTTTGATCAAAAGAAAAAAATAGTTGCTAAGATTATGGCAGATGGAAGTATCAAGCATAATCAAGCTGAAGGATCAATTCATAAAGTTGCAGCAACAATACTTGGTTCTGAAAGCTGTAATGGATGGACTTACTGGCATTGTACAGTGAATGGCGTTTCTGTGCCAATTGATAATTTAAGACAAAGATTAATTTCTAAAAATTAGTCTTTATAAATTTTACCAAGATAACTGTTAATAAATTTTTCATTTTTAACTAATTTTTTTATTACTAAGTTTCTAATCCAAATTATTAATGGATTAGATAAATGAAAAGCAAAATAATTAAGTTTTGATTTCATATCAATCATCCTTACTCTTTTAACTCTTTCAGAGTTAAATTGAGTGTTTTCATTTTCTAAATTTTTATAAAGTTCATTGGCAACCTCTATTGATTGAGAGGCGCCTTGAGCAAAGGTTGGGGGTAAAGCAAAAAAGGCATCTCCAATGATAAAAGTATCTTTATTTTTTGGTTCATTGACATCAGAACTCACAAATATTGGAAAACATTTAATACTTTTTAGATTGTTCATTGTTTCGGTGGGTACTTGCTTTGATATTTCAGATATAATAGATGCAACAAAATCTTTGTTCTCAAATAAAGAATAATCAGATAACTCTTTAGTGCTAAGTTTTTTTCTAAAAATGGTAATAAAATTAAACTGTCCTTTGCTATTAACTGGATAAAGAACTGAGTGTAAATTAGACCCTAAAAACAAAGATATATTCTCTGGGTTAATGCCCTTAAGGGCATCCTGGTCAATTGTTGCTCTTAAGGCAATAGAGTTAAAATACTTTGGCTTAGTTTCTTTATTGGCAATTAATGATTTTGTTTTTGAAAAAGTTCCATCGGAGATAATTAAGTAATCACATTTAACAGATAAACCATCCTCAAAAGAAACTTCTTTACTTTCTGCTTCTTCATTAATTTTTATAACTTTTTTATTATAATGAATAATATTTTCATGAAGTCCATCTTTTAAGAATTTAATTAAAGTAGAGCGCTGTAAGGTAGTATATTTTGTATCAGTCCTGTTAAACATGGATATATCTAAATCACATATTTTTTTATTATTTTTTAAAGAATAAAAATCTAGTTTATTGGGGTGAAATTTATCTTCTATCCTGATTTTTTGAAAATTTATTTGATTTAACAGTTTGATGCTATTAACTGAAAGTTGAATTCCATATCCTTTTTCCAAATTAACAGAAGCATTTTTCTCATAAATTGTCACTTGATAATTAGAGTTTTGACTTAAAAGATTTGCAATATACAGACCTGAAATACCGGCTCCTATTATTGCTATATTTTTCATTAAATATTTTTTAGATAATTAAAAATTTTTTTAGTAAATGTTGGCAAAGTATAATCTTCAAGCTTAGAGCTATCAATCCAAGAAGAGTTAGAAATTTCACCCTTTAACTTGGAAAACTTGATTATTACATTCATATTCATATTTGATATCTTGAAATTTAAAGCTTTTGCTAAATTATCAGGTTTGGATATTTGCTTCATGGGAAATATTTGTAAATTCTTTAAAAAATTAAATTTAGTATTTTTTATTAGTAAAAATTTATTATTCTTTCTATAAACTTCTAACAAATAAAATTTATCAATCTTTTTTTTTCTTTCTTTTATTGTTTCAAAATCTTTTTTTTTAAAAGACTTACAATTTTTAATCAAAGGGCATTGGTAACATAGGGGATTTTTAGGTCGACAAATCAATGCACCTAACTCCATTAGCGCTTGCGCATAATCACTTGCTCTAGTTGAATTACCTAATATTTTTTTACTCTTAACAAGATTATCTTTTGTAATTTCTTTGGGTAATTTTAAATTTAATAATCTTTTAATTACTCTTTCAATATTTCCATCTAAGGGAATAAATGGCTTGTTAAAGGCAATTGCCATTATTGCGTTAGAAGTGTAGTCACCTATTCCAGGTAATAATTTTAATTCTTCAATCGTGCTTGGCAACCTTCTATTAAAATTTTTTTCTAATATTTGTGCAGTCTTTTTTAAGTTTCGTACTCTTGAATAATAACCAAGGCCTTCCCAATACTTTAAAAGTTTATGTTCCTTAATTTTTGATAGAGATTTAATATCAGGAATATCTTTTATAAAATTATTGAAATACGGAATTACAGTTGCAACCTGTGTTTGCTGCAACATAAATTCACTTACTAATGTGTAATATTCTCGCTTAACTTGTGATAGCTTTTTTCTCCATGGGAGTGATCTTTTATTATTATCGTACCAATAAAGAATTTTATTTGTTAGTATGGATTTGGTCATATGCAATTTAAAAATAATACTAAGCAGAGGTTTAAAACTATTCAAGGCTTAAGGTCTTTTAAAGACACTTTGCCAAAAAACATTAAAAAAATAATCAAAAAAAAGGGTCATATATTTTCTGAAACACTTAATAACTGGAAGTACATAGTTGGAGATGATCTTTTTCAAATATGCTATCCCAAATCCTTTAAAAATTCGAATAAATTTGGAGTAAGCACTCTTCAAATAATGGTAAAGAGAGGACATGAGATTGATTTAGAATATTCTAAAAAAGTAATAATGGATAAAATGAATAGTTTTTTTGGCTATGCCGTTGTTGAGAAATTGAAATTCATAAGCTTTGATGACGCCCAAACAAAGTTCAAAAAATTAGACACTAATGAAAATCATGTGACAAATATTAAATATGCAGATAGGATAAATAGTATTAAGAATGATAAAATTAAAAAATCATTACTTGAATTAACAAAACTATTTAAACAACGATGAAAAAATTCACCTCAACATTATTTATAATATTTTTAATCTTCTCCACTAAAGCGCTTGCTGCAGAAAATGAAATAGTCAAAAGAATTACTGAAGGAGAAGAAAGCGCTAAAATAACAATAATTGCTTACGAGTCATTGACTTGTGGTTACTGCGCAAATTTTCATAAAGATGTGTATCCAGAACTTAAGAAAGACTTCATTGATCAAGGATTGGTAAAAATAGAATTTAGACATTTTCCATTAGATTTGGCTGCATTTAATGCCTCAAAAATTGCACAATGTAATAACGATGGCAGTTCAAGCATTATGAATACTTTGTACTCTGGCCAAAAAAAATGGGCCAGAGGAAAAACACCAGAGGAAGCAACAGGTTATTTGAAAAAATTCTTAGAAGGTGAGAATGTGAACGTAGATTTTGATAAATGCTTAAGTAATAAAGCTATAGAAGATTACATTTTAAATGATCGAATCGAGGGAGTAAAAAAATTTGAAGTTAATGCTACTCCTACGATAATAATTAATGATAAAAAGTTTGATAAAGCCCTAAATTATAAGAATTTAAAAAAATATCTGGAAAAACTGATATAAGTTAGTCCATGGAGTTTAAAAAAATCCAATTAAACGGATTTAAATCATTTGCTGAAAAAACAAATTTTCTTATAGAGCATGGCTTAACCGGCATCGTTGGTCCAAACGGTTGTGGGAAATCTAATATTGTGGAATCCTTAAGATGGGTTATGGGTGAAACCTCAGCTAAGAGTATGCGTGGTTCAGGTATGGAAGATGTTATCTTTAATGGCACATCTAATAAATCTTCTAAAAATATAGCAGAGGTTTCTATTAGTGTAGATAATGCAAGTCATGATGGTCCAATGCAATATAAAGATTTAGATCATATTGAAGTTAGAAGAAAGATTGAAAAAGATAAGGGTTCAAAATTTTATATAAATGACAAAGAAGTTAGAGCTAGAGACGCTCAAATGTTTTTTGCAGATTTATCTACGGGTGCTCATTCACCATCAATGATTAGTCAGGGACGAATTGGAGCTTTAGTAACTGCTAAGCCTACTGACAGGCGTGCAATCTTGGAGGAAGCAGCTAATATTTCAGGGTTACATGTGAGAAGGCATGAGGCTGAACTTAGATTAAATGCTGCAGAGACAAACTTAAAAAGAGCTGATGAATTAAGAAGACAACAAGAAAAACAATTAGCAAACCTTCAGAAACAAGCTGAAGAGGCAACGAAATATAAACTTATATCTGAAGAAATAAAAAAAATTGAAGCAGGGCTATATTATTTAAAATTATTAGACATTGATAATGAGATTAGAATAGAAAATGAAATTAACAATGAAGCTGAAGGAGAGGTAAGTAACTTCAATCAACAGATTGCTCAATTTGAAAATTTAATTAAAACTGAAACAGATAAAGTTTCTCCCTTAAGAGAAAAAAATATAGAAAATCTATCCAAAATTCAAAGATTAAATTTAGAGCTACAAAATTTAGATGAAGAAAATGTTAGAACTCAAGATGAAATTGAAAATATTAAAAAATCCCTAAAAACTATCGAGGAAGATATAGACAGAGAAAAGGGGATTGTAATTGATGCTAACTCAAATGAAAGACGCCTAAAAGAAGAGAAAGCTGAATTAATAGAAATAGATTCTAAATATTTTGAAACAGAAAAATTATCAAACGAAGATCTTGAGAAGGCAAAAAACCTATTAAAAGATGAACAAAAATCTGTTGATGAAATTATTAATATTTTTGCTGAAGGAAATATAAATATTGCTATTGGGCCAATTAAAAATGTTAAAAATACAATCACCAGAGCTAAAGAATTGATTAATAACAATGAAATTAATCAAGCGCTTACTTTACTTGATAGATGTCAAATTGAAATAGATGGTTTTTTAGATAATCTTGAAGATGAAGAGAGTAAGAAAAAGCTTTCTAATATTAATGAAAAAAATGAAAATATAAAATTATTGCAAGAAAAATATGCTGATAGTTTTAGTAAAAATCAATCAATAAAAAAAGAGTCTGTAAAAAGAAATGAAAGAATTAAAGCTATAGAATCAGAAGTTGAAAGTTGGAAAAACTTACTCTCTAATTCTGAAAAAATGGTTTCTGAGCTAACTGAAAGAAAAAATAAATTACTATCACAGTTAAATGAGCGTGATCAACAACCCAAAGCCCAAGCAGAAAGAAAAGGACAAATTACTGAGGGTCTAAGAATTTCACAAAATGAAAAAATTGAAAATGAAAAAATAATTGAAGAAACAGATAAAAAGATAAACTCTTTAAGACTTGAGTTAAATGACGTTCAAGAAAGATCTATTCAAATAAGAGAAAGAAAAGCAAGCTCAGGAGCAACTATCGAAGGTTTAAAAAAAAGAAAAGAAGATCTATTAGAAAGAGTTAGTTCTGAACTTAATCTTGAAGAAAATGATATTCTAGAAAATTCTAATTTAAATGGTGTTGAAGAGCTACCTGACTCTGTTGCACAAGAAGATGCTCTTGATGAGAAAAAAAGAGAAAGAGAAAAATTAGGATCTGTTAACCTTAGAGCCGATGAAGAAACCAGTAAATATGAAATAGAAATTAAAAAGATGGAACAAGATAGAGAAGATCTTGTATCTGCTATTATAAAATTAAAAGAAAGTATTAATGAATTAAATCAAAAAGGAAGAGAAAGACTATTAGAAGCTTTTGAAAAAGTTAATAGAAAATTTAATGAAGTTTATACAAAACTATTTAACGGTGGAAATGCAAAACTAGAGTTAGTAGATTCTGATGACCCACTTGAAGCTGGTTTAGAAATGCTGGTAAGTCCTCCTGGTAAAAGACTTCAGTCTATAACTTTATTATCTGGTGGTGAACAAGCTTTAACAGCCTTGTCTCTTATTTTTGCAGTGTTCCTTACTAACCCATCTCCAATCTGTGTTTTAGATGAGGTTGATGCTCCACTAGATGATGCTAACGTAACAAGATTTTGTGGACTTCTTGATGATTTAACTAAAATAACTGAAACTAAATTTATTATCGTAACTCACCATGCTCTAACTATGTCAAAAATGAATAGACTTTATGGAGTTACAATGCCTGAAAAAGGTATTAGCCAACTTGTTGCTGTTGATTTACAAAAAGCAGAGAGCATGGTTGCTTAATAATTTGAATGCCAAAAGATAGCCTTAAAACTCGCTTGGAGATTGCAAAAAATAAGCTTTCTAAGAAAAATCTGTATAAAAATGAAGAGGCACCCTCTTCTATTGGAACTGCCTTTAAATTAAGTACAGAATTAGTGTCCGCAGTAGCAGTTGGGACAATTATAGGGTTTATTTTAGACAAGACCTTTGGTACTAAGCCCTGGTTAATATTAATATTTTTTTTTGTAGGTGTTGTTGCTGGAATTATAAACGTATTCAGATCTGCAAAAAATATGCAAAAATAGACTTAAAAAATTATGGCTACAAACCCAATGAACCAATTCGAAGTTTATAGAATTGGACCAGAAATTAAATTAGGCGCAATAGATATTTCTTTCACAAATGCAAGCTTGTTTATGGTGATTAGTTCTCTTGCAATCTTACTAATTTTTAATTTAGGGTCAAAAAAAAATTCTTTACTACCAAGCAAGATGCAACTTCTTTCTGAATTAAGTTACACTTTTGTTTCCAAAATGATTAGTGATACCGCAGGATCAAAAGCAAAACCTTACTTTGCGTTTATCTTCTCAATATTTATGTTTGTGCTATTCTGTAACATGTTTGGGATGATCCCTTATGCCTTTACAGTAACTAGCCATATCATTGTTACTTTTATCTTGGCTTCATTTATTTTTGTGGGTGTAACAATTATTGGATTTATGAAACATGGATTAGGATATTTAAAACTATTTGTACCTAGCGGAGTACCTGCTGTACTATTACCACTAATAGTTGTTATAGAAATAATTTCTTACTTAAGTAGACCAGTTAGTCTTTCAGTTCGTTTATTTGCAAACATGATGGCTGGTCATACAATGATGAAAGTTTTCGGAGGCTTTGTAATAAGCCTTGGAATAGTTGGTGGATGGCTTCCACTGAGTTTTTCGGTTGCATTAACTGGCTTGGAAATACTAGTTGCTTTTCTTCAAGCATATGTTTTCGCAATCTTAACCTGCATCTACTTGAATGATGCATTAAATTTACACCATTAACTAACATAAGGAGGATATAATGGAATTAGAAGCAGCAAAAATGATCGGAGCAGGACTAGCAGCAATAGCTCTAGCGGGTGCCGGTGTTGGGATCGGAATTATCTTTGGTAATTACCTTTCTGGCGCGATGAGGAACCCATCTGCAGCTCAAAAACAATTTCCTAATCTTTTATTAGGTTTTGCTTTAGCTGAAGCAACTGGCCTATTTGGATTAGTTGTAGCGTTAATTATTTTATTTGCATTTTAAATTTAATGATTAAAAAAATATTTTTTCAGTCGATATTTTTAAGCTTCCTGTTTTTTATGGAAGCTTTTGCAGCTGAAAGCGGTGGAATGCCTCAATTAAATCCAGAGTTTTGGGTTTCTCAAATTTTTTGGTTAATTATTACTTTTGGAATTTTATATGTTGTTTTATCTAAACTTATACTTCCAAAAATAAGTGCCAATCTAGAAACTAGAAAATCTCAAATTTTAGAAAATATTGAGGCTGCGGAAAAACAAAGAGAAAAAAGTGAACAAAAAATTGAAGAATACGAAAAGATAGTACAATCTAGCAAGAATGAAGCAAAAAACTATTTTAAACAAGCTAGAGAAAAAGTACTGAAAGATATTGGTGTAAAGAAGGAAATACTGGAAAAAGAGCTTGATGAAGAAGTTAATAAAGCTGAGATTGAGATAAAAACTTTTAGAGATAATGCACCAGAAAAAATCAAAAAAATTGCTGTAGAGACCTCTTCGGACTTACTGCAGGAACTAATAGGAGCTGAAGTTAACAGTAGTAGTATTTCTGCAATAGTAGAAGATCTTTCAAGAAAAAAAATGGATGAATATTATGGTAATTGATGCAACTTTTTGGGTAGCTATATCCTTTTTAATATTTATTGGAGCTTTAGTTTATTTAAAAATACCTCAAAAGATTAATGAACTTTTAAATAAGCTTATCCTTGATATTAAAAATGAAATAGATGAAAGTGAAAAACTAAGACAAGAGGCAAAGGTTTTATTAGATAATGCTCAAAATAAACTTGATACCGCACAAACTGTGAGCAATGATATTTTACAACAAGCCAAAAAAGATAGCGATCATCTTATAATCGAAATGAATGATAAATTTCATAAATCTTCAGAAATTAAAAAAAGCTTAGCAGAAAATAAAATTTCACAAATGAAAGAAGCTGCACTTAAAGAAATAAAAGATGTTTCAATTAAAATTGCTGTTGATTCTGTTAAAAAAATTATTAACACATCTGTTGATAAATCAAAACTTGATGGTCTTTTTGAAAAAAACCTTGAAGAAACAAAAATAGCTTTAAAAAAAATAAGCTCATAATTACCTTACAATTTTTTAAAAAAACTATAAATTAACCCAATGAAATCTATTGTCATTGGTTCTGGATTTGGTGGTATAGCTGCAGCATTAAGATTAAGAGCCAAAAATCATAAAGTAACTTTAATAGAAAAACACCCTGACTTGGGTGGAAGAGCTAGAGTGTTTAAAAAAAATGGTTTTACTTTTGACGCTGGTCCAACAGTAATTACTGCGCCATATCTAATTGAAGAGCTTTTCACTTTATTTAATAAGAAGTCTCAAGATTACATAAAACTCACTCCCTTAAAAATTTGGTATAGATTTATTTATGAAGATGGAGGTGTATTTGATTACTCTGGTGATGAAGATCAAATGAAAAAACAAATTGAAGAAATAAACAAAGATGATGTCAAAGGATATGAACAACTTGTAAAATTTACAAAAAAAATATTTGATAAAGGCTTCACAGAACTAGCTGATGTTCCATTTGATAAACCTCTTGTGATGATGAAACAATTGCCTTCTTTACTAAAACTTAAAAGCTATAAATCAGTTTATTCATTAGTTTCTTCATATATAAAAAATGAAAAATTAAGACGTATGCTAAGTATGCATCCTCTATTAGTTGGCGGAAACCCCTTTACTACAACATCAATATACGGATTAATTCTATATCTCGAAAAAAAATGGGGCATACATTACTCAATGGGTGGAACTGGGAACATAATCAGTGGCTTAGAAAAATTAATGATTGAACAAGAAATTGAATTAATCAAGGGACATGAGGTTACTGAGATAATTTCTGATAATGGGAAAATTAGTGGAGTAAAATTAGACAATCAAAAAGAAATACTTTCAAATAATGTAATATGTAATGCTGATCCTCCTGCTGTATATGAAAAACTTCTAAGTCTAAATAAAACAAGCCCTCTATTTAAATGGAAACAAAATCGAATGCAGTATTCTATGGGTCTATTTGTTTACTATTTTGGAACAAAAAAAACATACCCAGATGTTGAGCATCACACAATCAAATTTGGTGATAAATATAAAGAACACCTGTGTGATATTTTTGATAATAAAAAATTAAATGATGACATAAGCTATTACCTTCATAGACCATCAGCTACAGACAAATCAATGGCGCCTGAAGGAAATGATTGCTTTTATGTTCTTGTACCCGTCCCAAACAATCAATCCAAAATTGATTGGAAAATTGAAGGTGAAAAAATGAAGAATTTAGTAATAGATAAAATGGAAAAAGCATTACTACCGAATCTTAGAAAAAACATTATTGAAGATTTCTACTTAACGCCAGATTATTTTGAAAATGAATTGAATACCAAATTTGGATCAGGTTTTTCGATTCAGCCAAAATTTACTCAATCTGCATATTTTAGATTTCATAATAAATCAGAAATTTATGATGGATTATACTTTGTTGGAGCAGGAACGCACCCCGGTGCAGGGGTTCCAGGTGTACTCTCTTCAGCAAAGGTTTTAGATAAAATATTATAATGTCAAAAAACAATTATTTATCTATTTATGCCAAGTCTTTTAACTGGGCAGGTTTTTTTTTACCAAAAAATATTTATGAAAAATGCTCATCTCTTTATGATTTTTGTCGAACAATAGATAATATTGCTGATGATAAGAATGAACTAAATATTAAAAAGAAAAATTTACTAATTTTTAAGAATGATTTTATAAATAAAAATTTTGATAATTTGATAATAAAAAATATGTGGATCCTTATGGAGGAAAATAAAATTTCAATCAAGATTGTTGAAGATTTGTTTGATGGTATTGAATCTGATTTAAATGAAGTAGTTAAATTTAACAAAAAAAAAGAATTGTTAATATACTCTTATAGGGTTGCTGGTACTGTAGGCTTAATGATGGCAAAAATTTTAGGTGTACAAAATAAAAACTCCATGAAATCAGCAATAGATCTTGGTATTGCAATGCAATTAACAAATATTTCAAGAGATGTAATTGAGGATATGAATAATAATAGATTTTATATTAATCATGACTTCGAGACTATAAAGAATACATTAAGTGTGGCTGATTTGTTTTACGAAAGCTCCTTTGCCTCTATAAAAGAAATTCCTTTTAGGTTTAGGTTTGCAATACTTGTTGCTAGAAGAATTTATAGAAAAATTGGTGCTAAAATTTTACATAAAGAAAATATATATAATTATAATAGAAGTGGAAAAATCTATGTATCTAATTTAGGCAAGTTGTACCAAACATTTCTATCTATATTAGACTTGATAAAACTCATATTTATAAATGAAAAAAACCACCTTAGAAATAAAGAGCATCTTTTAATCAATGAAGAAATAGATTTAAATGAAAGAATTTGATTATATCATAATTGGAGGTGGATGTGCAGGATTGTCACTTGCGTATGAGCTAGACCTTCATAACAAACTAAAAGATGCAACTTTAGCAATTGTAGAGCCACGATTAGAATACAAAAGAGATAAGACATGGTCTTATTGGAAGACCATAGATCATAACTTTCAAGATTGTGTTCAGAAAAGTTGGAATAATTTTTCAATAAATATACCTGGAAAAACCAAATTTTTAGAGTGCAACGGATTACCTTATGAAGCTATAGATAGTGGTTTATTTTATGAAAAAATAAATGAACGATTAAAAAAAAATAAAAATATTAGCTTTTACAAAAATACTAATGAAATAGACCTAAATAGTGCTTTTATTTTTAATAGCGTTCCTCAACTGGATTCTAAAGAGGATAAGCTCTGGCAACATTTTAAAGGTATTGAGATCGAAACTAAAAAAAACGTATTTGATGATGAAATTTTTAATTTGATGGATTTTGATTGTGATCAACGTGATAGTGTTCATTTTTTTTACACATTGCCTTATACAAAAAATAAAGCTTTAATTGAAACTACATGGTTATCTAAGATAAAAAATGATTCTTTAAAAGATTATGATGAACAATTAAAAAATTATATAAGAAATCATCTTAATATTAAAGATTATAAGGTTACCTATAGCGAAGTAGGTGCAATCCCATTATTTCATCCCACAATTTCTAATGAAAGAAATAAAATGAACATTGGTACTGCTGGGGGAATGACTAGATTGAGTACTGGTTATACCTTTTTAAATATACAAGAGCACAGCAAATACATAAGAAAAAATATTCACACTATCAAAGAGAGTAAAAGATATGAAATTAATAAAAAATATAAATTTTTGGACAAAATATTTTTAAAAGTTCTTAATTACCATCCTGAAAAAATGGCAAATATATTTTTTGATATGTTTAACAATTCGCCTGAGACAATTATTAAATTTTTGTCTAATAAAAGTACTTTATTACAAGATTTATTTATAATACTTAAAATGCCTAAATGGCTTTTTATCAAAATATTTTTTAAAAATGATAAATAATCAAATTAAAAAAATTAATTTCTTTCATTCTATTATTTTTTTATTTTTTTCTACTTCACTTACTCTTATTTTTGATCAATTTAAAAGTCTGTCTATATCTCCAATTATTTGTCTATTACTAATCCTATCAATTGGAATCTCACATGGTGCATTGGATAATCAAAAAGGTAAAAGGCTGATAAAATTATATAATATTAATAATATTTATTATTTTTACTTAATTTATTTAATAATTGCTGCTACTATAATTATTATTTGGCTGCTTGCGCCAACTTTATCACTGATTATTTTTTTAGTTGTTGCTGCCTATCATTTTGGTAAAGAAGATACAGAATTTCTAATAACTAAAAAATCTAACATAGATATAATTCTTTATTTTCTGAAAGGAATATTAATTATTATTGCACCCTTAATGTTTCATTTTGTTGAAACAATCAATATTTTTAAATTATTATTAATACAAAATGAAAGTTTTTATTTATTTTTAAATTTTATAGAAAATAATTATATAATTTCTTTTATTTTTTTAATCTCCTTACTCACAAATATTTATTTTTTTTTAAAAGATTTTAAACTAGTTAACTTATTAATATTTTTTGACTTCACTTCAATTTTAATTTTAAATTACTTCTTTACACCTTTGGTCGCCTTCACATTATATTTTTGCTTTTTGCATTCTTTTAGGCACTCTCTCTCATTAATTACTGAATTAGATAAATATAATTTTAAAAATGGGCTATTAATTTTTATCAAAAAAGCTGCGCCCTTGACGATTTTGACTGCTATTTTCTATTTGTTAAGCTTATATTATCTTTCAAATCACTACCTAGTAAACGAGGCAATATATAAAGTTATATTTATTGGTTTGGCGTCCTTAACCTTTCCACATATATTGCTTGAATACTTTCTAGAAAAAAATGAAAAATAAAGAAATTAAAATATTATTATCAGCACCACGTGGCTTTTGCGCTGGTGTTGAGCGAGCTATAGAAATTGTCAAAAAAAGTATTACAAAATATGGAGCTCCAGTTTATGTGCGTCATGAAATAGTCCATAACAAACATGTTGTGGATAGTCTTAAGGCAATTGGTGCAATATTTGTAGAAGAACTTGATGAGATTAAAGATAAAAGTAGGCCTGTAATATTTTCCGCTCATGGTGTTCCAAAGTCAGTACCACAACAAGCAAATGGCTATAAAATGGAATATATAGATGCTACCTGTCCACTTGTATCCAAAGTACATAGAGAAGCAGAAAATCTTTATAAAGCTGGATACCATATAGTCCTTATAGGGCATATTAATCATCCCGAAGTTATAGGAACTATGGGGCAATTGCCTGAAGGCTCAATTGATTTAATTCAGGATGAACATGATGTTGAGACTTATGAACTAGATGACAATAAAAAAATTGCTTATGTTACCCAGACAACGCTCTCAGTTGATGACACAAAAAATATAATTAAAACCTTAAAAAAAAAGTTTCCTAAAATTAAAGAACCATTTAAAGAGGATATTTGTTATGCAACTACTAATCGTCAATCTGCTGTAAAAAATATAGCAAAAAAATGTGACATGTTTTTTGTTTTAGGAAGTAGAAATTCTTCAAATTCTGTTCGCCTAGTTGAGGTAGCTGAACAATCAGGGTGTCCTCATTCTGAACTGATACACTCCGATAGTGAAATTCCATTTGAAAAATTAGAAAATTGTAAAGTTATTGGTATTTCCTCTGGAGCTTCTGCACCAGAGATTTTAGTTGAAAACTTTATAAACGAAATTAAAAGTAAATTTAAAGTAAAAATCGAAATAGTTGAGATCATAAAAGAAAACATTGTATTTAAAGTTCCAGGAAAATTAAATTAAATGGCTGTATACACGAAGTTAATTAAAAAAGATATTTCATCATTAATTAACAATTATCAAATTAATAAAATAGAAAAATTCAAAGGTATAAAAAAAGGAATTGAAAATACAAATTATTTGTTAATAACAAAACAGAATAAATTTATTCTAACAATTTTTGAAAAACGGGTTAAAAAAAAGGATCTACCTTTTTTTATGAATTTAATGGAGAAGTTAAATCATAAAAAAATTATTTGTCCTAAACCTTTAAGAACTAAAAAAGGAACACATATAACCAATATTAAAACAAAATCAGCCTGTATTGTAACTTTTTTAGAAGGCAAAGATAAAACAATCCTTAACAATAAAAATTGTTTTGATGTGGGAAAAAATATTGCAAAATTTCATAAAGTTACTGCAAAATTAAAATTATATAGGCAAAATTCTATGTCAATACATAGACTTAATGGTTTGTTGAAAACTATAAAATTTAAATCTAATCAAATTACACCTAATCTTAAAAACACGCTCAACCTGTGTCTAAAAGATATCAAAAATAAATGGCCCAAGAATCTACCTCAAGGAATTATTCATGGGGATCTTTTTATAGATAATATTTTTTTTAATAAAAATAAATTTTCAGGTTTTATTGATTTTTATTTTTCATCTAATGACTATTTGATATATGAAATTGCAATCTGCATTAATGCTTTATGTTTCGATAAAAAAAAAATAAGTTTGTAATGAATAGTAGTAAGATTAAAAACTTAATTAATGGATATGAAAGTATAAGAACTTTGTCTAAAAAAGAAAAAGATGCACTAAATGTAATGTGTAGAGGCGCTGCGTTACGATATCTTTTAACAAGGATATATGATTATTTTAACACTCCAAAAACTGCTTTGATTAAAATAAAAGACCCTATGGAATATCTACAAAAATTAATTATTCACAATAATCTTGGTCACTATAAAGATTATTATAAGTAATGATTAAAATTTATACAGATGGATCATGTTTAAATAACCCCGGTAATGGTGGTTGGGCTGCAATTATAAACCAAAATGGTGAAGTCAAAGAAATTAGTGGGAGCGTAAAAGACACTACTAATAATAAAATGGAATTGATGGCTCCTATTATGGCTCTAAAACAAATTAAACAAAATGATCAAATTGAAATCTATACCGACTCACAATATGTAAGATTAGGAATTACTGAATGGGTGCATAAATGGATAAAAAATAATTGGCAAACTTCAAAGAAAGAACCTGTTAAGAATAAAGAACTTTGGATACAACTATACGAGCTAACAAATCAATTTGAAATAAAATGGATTTGGGTTAAAGCACATGCAGGTAATGCCCTAAATGAAGAAGTAGATTTACTCGCAAAAAAAGCTGCTGAATTAAACTAATGATAGAAAATTTTGTGCTGCTGAAATTTCACAAGCACCAGCGTCTTCCTCTTCTTGTAATTTAATAACTTTAAGATTATCAATTAACATTGTGTATCTATTAGATCTAATTCCCAATCCTCTGGCACTTTTATCTACATCTGCACCTATTGCTTTTGTAAATTCTAAGAAAGGATCTGCCATCATTATAATTTTATTTTCTACATTTTGGCTTTTCCCCCAAGAGTCCATTACAAACGGATCATTTACAGAAATACAGACGATGTGATCTATGCCTTTTTCTTTATATTTTTCATAGTTATTTACGTATCCAGGCAAGTGTTTAGCTGAACAAACGGATGTATATGCTCCTGGTAAACCAAAAAGAACAATTTTTTTATCCTTATAAAATTCATGCGTATTTTTTTTAGTAGGATTACCATCTTCCATAATAAAAAATTCTGAATTTGGTATGTTATCGTTCTCTTTTAATTTCATTGTAATTTTTCCTTAATATATTTTTGAGTTTCATTTATATTATTTGAAATTATATCATAATTTTCTTTTTCATTCATTATATATTGTAATTCATTTGGAAGACTTGACTTGATACCAATTGATTTATCAATTGCGTCTGGAAACTTACAGGGGTGTGCTGTTGCTAAAACAATATTGTTACCTTCTATGTTAATTTTTTTTAATGCACCAAAGCCTATTGCACTGTGGGGGTCTAATATAACATTATATCTATTATGAACATCTTTAATAATATTTAAAACTTCAGTTTCACTCATATTTTCTGAAAGAAAATCTTTACTAATTTTTTGTAATTTATCTTTTGGAATAATATATTTTCCCTCTTCTTTAATTTTTTTCATAACATTGCCAGTTTCAACATCATCAAAATCATTTAAATCATAAATTAATCTTTCAAAATTACTTGCAATTTGAATATCCATACTTGGCGAATTTGTTTCAATCACTGTTTCAGCTTCATATTTTCCATTTGTGATTGCTCTATGCAAAATATCATTTTGATTTGTTGCTACTATAAGTTTATTTATTGGTAGACCCATTTTTTTAGAAAGATAACCAGCATAAACATCGCCAAAATTACCAGTTGGAACTGAAAAATTAACAAGCCTGTCATCCCGTATTTGAAAATATGTATAAAAATAATAAACAGCTTGTGCAATAATTCTTGCCCAATTTATTGAATTTACACCAGACATGTTTATTGAATTAGAGAATTCTTTATCTGCAAACATTGCCTTAACTAAATTTTGACAATCATCAAAATTACCATTTATAGCAATATTAAATACATTTTTTTCTTTAACTGTAGACATTATTTTTCTCTGAACCTGTGAAACTTTATTGTGTGGGTGTAGAACAAATATATTTATATTCTCTTTACCCTTAATTGCATCTATAGCAGCAGCACCAGTATCTCCTGATGTTGCAACTATAATATTAATTTGTTTACTATTTTTACTTAGATAATATTCATAAAAATTACCAAGTAACTGCATTGCTATATCCTTAAAAGCAAGTGTTGGACCATGAAATAATTCTAAAATCTTAGCATCACCAATTTTTATCAAATCTACGACGTTATCTTTTCGAAATGAAGAATATGACTTATCTACAATTAATGACAGCTCTGCTTCTGTCATGAAATCACCAATAAATGGGAAAATTATTTTTTTTGCTAAGTCTTGATAGCTTAAATTAATTAAAGAGTTTAATTCTTCAGTAGTGTATTTTTTTATTTTTTTTGGGATAAATAGACCACCATCATCTGCTAGTCCTTTGATAAATACCTCCTCAAAACTGTACTCTTTTGAGTTATCTCTAGTGCTTATATATTTCATCTAATAATTTTTTTTTCTCAAATATAAATATATTAAAAGAATTGAAATCGCTAACGAAAACCAAGTTAATGCATATTTTTTATGATTATTTGAAATATTTGCTGTAATTGATTTTGGTTTAGGAAATTCATTATTTCCAGAAAGATAAATTACATAAGGAGAAAAATTTTTACCTGTGAATTTAAAAATATCATCTCTATCTAATGTAAACCAGTAATTTTCAGATAGATCGTTTTCAGGCTTAAATATATTGGGTTTGATTTGTTTTCTCAAAACTCCATTAATATAGTTTTCATCTATTACGTTTATAGTTTCATCTTCTTTTTTATTAAATGGTATCCAGCCTCTATTTAATAAATAGTTATTATTGCCAACTTTTAATGGGTTAATAACTTCAAAGCCCGGTTTCCCTTTTTCATTTAAGTTATAAAGATAAATTTGTTTTTCAAAATCAATTGATCCTCTAGTTTTAACTCTAAGATAATTTTTATGTTTACTGTTTGATAAATTGACAGGTATGTCTTTCAGAGATGTCTCTATTTGATTAATTAATTCTAATTTCCAATTAAGTCTAATAATTTGCCAACTCCCTAATGCTAGAAAGACAGAAATGAAGAAAAATACAAAAATAGAAAATAAAAATTTATATCTCAAGAGCTAAAAATTAACTTCCCCAAATATAAATGGCAGCAAATAAAAATAGCCACACAACATCTACAAAGTGCCAATACCAAGCAGCTGCTTCAAATCCAAAGTGATGCTCTTCAGTAAAGTGACCTTTTCTTGCTCTCATTAAACATACCGCTAAAAATATAGTACCAATGATAACGTGAAAACCATGAAAGCCTGTTGCCATATAAAATACTGAGCCATATATATTTCCTGCAAAATCAAAAGTTGCATGCTGATATTCATAAACTTGCAGTAGTGAAAAAGAAAAACCAAGTATCACTGTTAGAACTAGTCCTTGAATAAAGCTTTTTCTATCACCTTCTAGCAATGCGTGGTGTGACCATGTTACTGTCGTTCCTGATAATAATAAAATTAATGTATTGATTAGTGGGATATCCCATGGATCAAAAGTTACAATATCTTTGGGTGGCCATATTCCTCCTATTGCTAAAGATGGAAATAAACTTGCATCAAAATAAGCCCAAAACCATGCAACAAAGAACATAACTTCTGAAGCAATGAACAATGTCATTCCATATCTGTGGTGAATTTGTACTACTGGTGTGTGATGACCTTGGTGCTCTGCTTCGATAACAACATCTCTAAACCACATGTATGTTCCATATAATAGTAGTGCTAATCCCAAATACATTCCCCAAGAAACTTCGCTATGTAGATAATAAACTGAACCTATTGCTAAAATTAAGCATGAAAACGAAACGTAGATAGGCCATGGACTTGGGTCTACTAAATGATAGTCATGTTTTTTTTCTGCGGACATTTTTATAATTTTGATTGGTTATAGTAATCTGATGAAAAAAAAGTATAGGACATAGTTACATCTTTAATATTTTTAGTATTGGGATCATTTACCATTTCTGGATCCAAATAAAAAGTCATAATATAAGTGGCCTTTTCGCCTGCTTTTAAGGCCTGTTTTTCAAAACAAAAACATCCCAATTTGCTATAATATTTACCAAATGATGATGGAGAAACATTGAAAGATGCAACTCCATAAGTCGTTTCATTGCCATAGTTTTCAACTTCAAATTCGATTCGGTTCACTTGACCAATTTTAACATCCATAACATTTGTTTTTGCTTTAAAATTCCAAGGAAGTTTATTTACATTTGTATCAAAACGAACGCTAACTTTTTGGTTTAAAATTATATCTGGCGCTTCTCTTGATATTTGTGTTGTTCCACCAAACCCAGTTACTCTACAAAATAAATCATACAAGGGTACTGCAGCAAATGAGAGTCCTAACATTAAAAAAAATATTCCAGCTAAAAGAATTGGAGTTAAGGTTTTATTTTTCACTATATTGATCTATCAAAAACACCCGTATTATAAAGTGTAAAAAAAAACAGAAATATCATAAATCCTATTATTGCTACTGCTGTTAAAATATTTTTTCGCTTAGTTTTTTTGTCTGGTATCATCATAATATCTTATCTATCAAAAAAATAACGAATATCAAAAACAAATATAAAATTGAATATCCAAATATTGTTTTTGCTTTCTTGGGGTTAAATTTATTTTTTTTAAACTTATAAAGCTCAAAACATAAAATGTTATAATACAATGTAAGCATTAGGGCTGGTACTAGAAATACTAATCCAACAAAATCTATTGCGTAGGGTAAAATAACCATTGGCAACATTAATAATGAATAAACTAAAATATTTATTTTAGTGCTCTCTATCCCATTAGTTAATGGAAGCATTGGAATTTTTGCCTTTTTATAATCATCTGATTTATAAAGACTTAACGCCCAAAAATGCGATGGTGTCCAAAAAAATATAATCAGAAAAAAGGTTATTGGCTCAAGAGATAATGAGTTAGTTGCTATAGTCCATCCAATTACTGGCGGTAATGCTCCTGCAGCACCTCCAATGACAATGTTTTGTGGAGTTTTTCTCTTTAACCAGATTGTATAAACAAAAACATAAAATAAAATTGTAAACAGCAGTAATACTGCTGAAATTGTATTAGCAAAATAATCTAATGCGATTACTGAAAAAAATGAAAGTGATGTTCCAAAAATTAAGGCTTGGTTTTTATTAACCTTACCCATTGGAATTGGTCTCAAGCAAGTTCTTGTCATTAATGCATCAAGATCAGATTCGTACCACATATTTAGAGCACCAGCAGCTCCTGCACCAATTGATACTAAAAGAATTGCAATCATTGCATCTTTTGTAGAAACTGTAGAAGGCGCCATTAACAAACCCACAGCACACGTGAAGATTACCAAAGACATTACCCTTGGTTTCATTAGCTTGAATAATTCAGAAAAATTAAACACATTCACTTGGTTTAAATTTCTATTTTTTAATTTAGAGTTAATCATCAATATTTAATATAGAAAAAGCTGTAACTTTATTAACTAGATACTTTTTCAGCACCCTCTGGATCTTCAAATTTTGGTAATTCCTCAAAAGTATGAAAATTTGGTGGTGATGGTACAGTCCATTCTAGAGTTGTAGCTCCTTCTCCCCAAGG
Source organism: Candidatus Pelagibacter sp. PS_23 (assembly GCF_059417905.1). NCBI lineage: Bacteria > Pseudomonadati > Pseudomonadota > Alphaproteobacteria > Candidatus Pelagibacterales > Candidatus Pelagibacteraceae > Candidatus Pelagibacter > Candidatus Pelagibacter sp. PS_23. Next base: position 1,035,753 of record NZ_CM182071.1, read on the forward strand.
GTTCTGAGCTGCAGCTTTTTTCTTAGAAAAAGAATAAATTAAGTTAGCAAAAAATACTAGTAAGCCAGCAACCGCTATGTATGAGCCGATTGACGAAACATAATTCCATCCAGCAAATGCATCAGGGTAATCAGCATATCTTCTTGGCATTCCAGCTAAACCTAAAAAATGTTGAGGGAAAAATACTAAGTTCACTCCAATGAATGTTAACCAAAAATGTAATTGTCCCATCCATTCTGAATACTCATACCCAGACATTTTACCAAACCAATAATAAAATCCTGCAAAGATTGCAAATACTGCACCTAAAGATAATACATAATGAAAGTGAGCAACTACATAATAAGTATCATGCATTGCAGTATCAACACCTGCATTTGCAAGAACAACACCTGTTACACCACCTACTGTAAATAAAAATATAAAACCTAATGCCCACATCATGGGAGTTTTAAATGAAATTGATCCACCCCACATTGTTGCAATCCATGAAAATATTTTAATCCCTGTTGGGACCGCAATAATCATTGTTGCAGCTAAAAAATATGCTTTAGTGTCTGTACTTAAACCTACCGTATACATGTGGTGAGCCCAAACAACAAACCCAACAACCCCAATTGAAACCATCGCATAAGCCATTCCTAAATATCCAAATACAGGTTTCTTAGAAAATGTTGAAACGATATGACTGATCATTCCAAAGCCAGGTAAAATTAAAATATAAACTTCAGGGTGACCAAAGAACCAAAATAAGTGTTGGTATAAAACTGGATCTCCTCCAGTTTGAGCATCAAAAAATGCTGTTCCAAAATTTCTATCTGTTAAAAGCATTGTGATAGCACCAGCTAAAACAGGTAGTGATAGTAATAATAAAAATGCTGTAACTAAAACAGACCAAGCAAATAAAGGCATTTTATGCAAAGTCATGCCTGGCGTTCTCATATTTAAAATTGTTGTAATAAAGTTAACTGCTCCTAAAATTGAAGAAGCTCCAGCTAAGTGTAAGCTTAAAATAGCAAAATCCATAGCAGGTCCTGGTTGCCCAGCTTTTGACGATAAAGGTGGATATAAAGTCCATCCTCCACCAACACCTTGCTGACCTGGAGGGCCATCTACAAATATTGAAAGTAATAGTAAAATAAATGAAGCTGGTAATAACCAAAATGAAATATTATTCATTCTTGGAAAAGCCATATCAGGTGCACCGATCATAATTGGGACAAACCAATTACCAAATCCACCAATCATTGCAGGCATTACCATAAAGAAAATCATTATTAATCCATGGCCTGTAACCAACACATTATATAAGTGATAGTTGCCACCTAAAATTCCATCACCAGGATGCATCAATTCAATTCTCATTAATACTGAAAAAGCTGTACCAATAATTCCTGCAACAATTGCAAAAATTAAATACATTGTACCAATGTCTTTGTGGTTAGTTGAGTAAGCCCAACGTTTCCAACCTGTTGGTGTGTGATGATCGTCGTGTGATGCTGTTTTTGTGTACATTTTTATTTACTCGCTAGTTTTTTATATTCATTTACTGCAATTGGCTCTTTTGCAAATTTCATTTTAGCCTCTGCTAACCATATTGCATATTCTTCATCTGTCACAACTTTTACTGTGATAGGCATAAAAGCATGCTCAATTCCACAAAGTTCAGAACATTGACCATAGTACGTTCCAACTTTTTCAGCTTTAAACCAAGTTTCGTTTATTCTTCCAGGAACTGCGTCTCTCTTAACTCCAAATGATGGTAATGCCCAAGCATGCAAAACATCGTTGGCTGTAATTAAAACTTTAACCACTTTATTAACTGGAACAATAACTTCATTATCAACAGTTAATAATCTAGGTTGGTTTTCTTTTAATTCAGCTTCTTTAATCATATACGATTCAAAAATAATATTTTCATCAGGATACTCGTAGCCCCAGTACCACTGGTAACCAACAGCTTTAATTGTTAGGTCAGCTTTTGGAATAGTATCTTGTTTATACAAAATTTTAAAAGATGGAACTGCCATCACTATCAAAATTAAACATGGAATCAGTGTCCACAAAACCTCTACAGCAACATTGTGAGTAGTTTTTGATGGGTTAGGATTTTTTGATGCTCTAAATCTTATACAAACATAAATCATAAGAAATAAAACAAAAACACTAATAGCAATAATTACAGGAAGGAGAATGTTGTTATGAAAACTAACAATCTCAGTCATACTTTGAGAGGCAGAATCTTGAAAGCCTAGCTGCCAGTTTTTAGGCTGATCCGCCCAGGCGCTAGTTATTAACATTGTAGTTATAATTGTTATTAAAAATTTTTTCATTTGTTACACACTATATAAAGTGTCTTTTAAAAAATTACACTTTAGTTTTCGCGACAAAATATCAATTAATTAGGTAATTAACAATTGATAAGGCTGAAATTACAGCAGTTTCTGATCTAAGTATATTTTCGTTTATTTTAATTGGCTGAACCCCTTTAAAGGCAAGAATCTCCCCCCTTTCTTCTTCAGAAAAATCTCCCTCTGGACCAATAATTACACAAGTTGGATTATGAGCTAATTTATTAAAATCTAATTTTTTATTTTCAGAATTTAAATCTGTGAATATTAAGTCCATCTTTTCATGATTTAAAAAACTTTTTAATGATTGGGGATCTTCAATAAGCGGAACATTAATACGATTAGATTGCTCAGCAGCTTCTATGATTACTTTTTCTAATCTTTCTTTATTTATTTTTCTAACAATTGTTCTATCAAATATTATTGGTAAAAATTTTGTAACACCAAGCTCTGTTGCTTTTTGAATCATAAAATTAAAATAATTTGATTTAATGGGTGAAAAAGCTAACCACAAATCTTTTACATTTTCTTTTTGTCTTAATTGTTTTGTAATATTAAATTCAACTATACTTTTTGAAATAGTTAAAATTTTTGCTTCCCACTCTCCACTGTTATTAAATAAAGAAAAAACCTTGCCCACTTTGATTCTCATTACTTTATTCACATAGTGAGATTGAGATTTATCAAGCTTAGCAGTTAAATTAAGTGATAAACTTTCTTTAAAAAATAATCTAATATTACTCATTAATGTTAAGTTAATTTATGAAAAATATTAAAGCAATAATTTTTGATGCATATGGCACTTTATTTGATGTCAATTCAGCAGCAGAAAAATGTAAAGATAAAATTGGTGATAAATGGGAAGGCTTTGCTAATTATTGGCGAACTACTCAATTAGAATACACTTGGCTTAGAAGTCTAATGAATAGACATAAAGACTTTTGGCAGGTGACAGAAGATAGTTTGGATAAATCTATGAAGGCTTACGAAATAGATTTATCAATGAAAAATGAATTATTAAATCTTTATAAGGTGCTCTCACCTTTTCCTGAAGTACCTGAAATTTTAAAAAGATTAAAAGAAAAAAATTATAAATTAGGTATTCTTTCAAATGGAACACCCTCTCTTCTTAACGAATTAGTTAAGAGTAATAATTTAGATAATATATTTGATGATATTTTTTCAATTGAAGAAGTTGGAATTTATAAACCAGACTCAAAAGTTTATGACATGCCAATTAAAAAATACAAAATACAAAAAGAAGAAGTCGCATTTTTAAGTGCTAATACTTGGGATGTTTCTGGTGGTGGAAATTATGGTTACAGTTCTATTTGGGTAAACAGAAATAATAATATTTTTGATAATCTTGATTATAAACCTAAAGATGAGGTTAAAAATTTAAAACAATTGCTTGATATTATCTAATTCTATTTTCTTCAAAATTCTTATTTAGTTTTACTGAAATAGTTCGAGTATTTCTTTTATTCCACTCTGAAAAGGATCTTAAGATAGGCATAACTGAAAGCCCAAATTCTGTAAGTGAATACTCAACTTTTGGGGGCATTATTCGAATTACTTTTCTATTAATTATTCCATCTCCTTCTAGTTCCTTAAGCTGCTTGGATAACATTTGTTGTGTAATGGTTTTTAATCCTTTTTTGAGCTCACCAAATCTAATTTTTTTACTTTGCAGCAAACTAAACAAAATTCTAATTTTCCATTTACCTCCAAGAAAGTAAACGGCTCTTTCAGCTGGACAATCTATTAAATTTTTCATGGTATGTTTTTGTATACTAGTATGTTTACTTTGCGTTATTGCTTTATTAATACCAAAGCACTAAATAGAAGTCAAATAAATTGAAAGGATCAATATGACTAAAGGACAAAACGCAGGTAACGGACCAATTGCAGTAGATGTAGAGAAAGATAAATCTTACTACTGGTGTTCATGTGGAAAGAGTTCAAAGCAACCATTTTGTGATGGATCTCATCAAGGTTCAGAATTCACTCCTCTAGCTTACAAAGCAGAAGAAACAAAAAAAGTATTTTTTTGTGCTTGTAAACAAACTAACAACCAGCCTCTTTGCGATGGTTCACACAGCAAGTAATGATTAAAGCAAGTAAAAGAACTAAAAATATGAACAATATCTTAGATCTGACTGGTAGAATACTTATCTCTCTAATTTTTTTGTTAAGTGGAATTAATAAAATTGGAAACTATGAAGGAACAGTTGGTTGGATGGAATCCATGGGCATGCCAGGTATTTTTTTAGTACCAGCAATAATACTTGAGATAGGTGCGCCAATATTAATTATGATTGGATATAAAGTAAAAGTCTCAGCAGCTTTATTAAGTATATTTTGTATTGCTACTGCAGTTATTTTTCATAATAATCTTTCTGATCAAATGCACTTTATATCTTTTATGAAAAATATTGCTCTTGCAGGAGGTTTTTTATTCTTAGTTGTTAATGAAACAAAAGATTTTAGCCTAGATAAAAAATTAAATAATCGTTAATTAACTAAATATATAAGTGTCTTGATGCTTTAAATTAAGACACTTATAAAAATTACATATTATTTTAAGATTTAATTTATTAGAGTAAGGGTATTAATGGACAAGCCAACTATAGCAGATAACAAACCTAAAAAAGTAGAACTAGTACAAAATGAAGAATACATGTTTTGTACTTGTGGAAAATCTAAAAACCAACCATTTTGTGATTGGTCTCATGCTGGTACTTCATTTGAGCCTATAAATTTTAAAGCTGAAGAAACTGGTGATGCTTATCTTTGTATGTGTAAACATAGTAGTACCAAACCTTATTGTGACGGTACGCATAAAAATTTTACCTCTGATCAAATTAATAAATCAGAAGAAGTTTCAGGCACTAATGAAACAAAGAGTACAGAAGAAGAGCCACATCTTGCATACATTCATGAGCTTGCAAAAAATGGCTTAACAAAACTTGGTCATCATGGAGAAATGGGAGCAATGGGTGTTCCCTCAAAAGACTTGCCAAAGTGGGAAGATATTCAAATACTTACAGCCCAACTAGCAAAAAAACCTCTTCTAGATAATGATAAAGTTGAGACAGATATAATTATAGGTAAAAACTCAAATAAACCTCTAACGTTAAAGATTCCAATTTTTGTATCTGACATGAGTTTTGGTGCGCTATCAGAGGAGGCAAAAATTGCTCTAGCAAAAGGTGCTGAGGGAGCTGGTACAGGAATTTGCTCCGGAGAAGGTGGAATGCTTTTAGAAGAGCAAAAAAATAATTCAAAGTATTTTTATGAACTTGCTTCTGCTAAATTTGGTTATTCAGAAGATAAGTTAAAAAATATTCAAGCTTTTCATTTTAAAGGTGGTCAAGCTGCAAAAACTGGAACAGGTGGACATTTACCAGGGAACAAAGTTAAAGGTAAAATATCTGAGGTAAGACAAATTCCAGAAGGTGAAGATGCTATCTCCCCTTCTACTTTCAAAGACCTGACAACAGTTGATGATTTTTTAAAATTCTCAAACAGAGTTAGAGAGTTAACTGGTGGTATTCCAATAGGATTTAAATTATCTGCTCAACATATAGAAGATGACATTGAATTTGCCGTAAGTGCTAGTGCTGATTATATTATTCTTGATGGGCGTGGTGGTGGAACTGGGGCTGCTCCTTTAATATTTAGAGATAATATTTCTGTTCCCACAATTCCAGCCTTAGCAAGAGCTAGAAATTATTTAGATAAAAAAGGTTATGACCATGTATCATTAATTGTAACAGGTGGATTAAGAACTTCTGCAGATTTTGTAAAAGCACTTGCTCTTGGAGCAGATGGTATTGCAATCTCTAACTCAGCCATGCAAGCAATAGGATGCGTTGGTGCTAGAATGTGTAATACAAATAATTGCCCCGCTGGTATTGCCACTCAAAGACCAGAACTTAGAAAAAAATTAAATATTGACGAATCTTCTGCAAGATTAACTAGATTTTTTAATGCATCTGTAGATCTAATGAAGATATTAGCAAGAGCATGCGGACATGATCATCTTAATAAACTTTCTATAAATGATTTAACAACTTGGAAGAAGGAAATGAGCGAACTATCTGGTGTGTCATTTGGTGGAATTATAAATAATAAGCAAAACAATAAATAGAGGATAGAAATGAGTAATATTGAAGTAGAAAAAATTATAGAACCAGTTGCAGCGTCAGATGGTGCTGGTGTTAAATTAAAAAGAAGTATTGGCACTCACCTTATTGATTACCACGATCCCTTTTTAATGTTGGATGAATTTGGTTCTGAAAATAAAGATGATTACATTGGTGGTTTCCCTCCTCATCCTCACAGAGGAATTGAAACAGTAACATATATGCTTGCTGGCGACTTTGAACATAAAGACAGTACAGGTGGCGAAGGAATAATGACTGCTGGAGATGTTCAGTGGATGAAAACTGGGAGTGGTATTATTCATTCAGAAATGCCTGCTATGAAAGAGGGTAAGCTTCATGGATTTCAATTATGGGTAAACATGCCTGCTAAATTGAAAATGACTAAACCTGAATATATTTATATTGATGCAGATAAAATGAGCACTCATAAAGATGATGATAAAACTGTCAAAGTGATTGCTGGAAAATTTCAAGATGCAGAAGGACCTGTTAAAGGTCACAATGTTGAACCTGTTTATTTTGATGTAGAGCTTGAAAAAGGAAAAGAATTTAATTTTGATCTTCCCTCAACTCACAATTCATTAATATATTTAGTTGAAGGTGAAATTAAGGTAGGAGATCAAAACCATGACCAAGCTAAAAACTCTACTTTAATTATTCTAACTAGAGGTGAAAAATTAAAAGTCTCTAGCTTAACTAAAGCCAAGTTTTTATTGATATCTGGAAAGCCAATTGGTGAGCCTATTGCTAGAGGGGGTCCATTTGTAATGAATACTAAAGCAGAGATCTTGCAAGCAGTTCAAGATTATCATAATGATACATTTGTAAAATAATGAAAACTATTAAAATAGAAAAATTTGGTGGTCCTGAAGTCTTAGAAGTTAAAGATATTGAAATTGGTAAACCAGGTCCAAAAGAAGTTTTGATAAAAAATTTATCAATTGGACTTAACTATATTGACGTTTATCACCGAACAGGATTATACCCTATTCCTCTTCCAAGTGGAATTGGCCTGGAGGCATGTGGAATAATTGAAGAAGTTGGTTCAGAAGTGGATCTATTTAAAGTTGGGGATAGAGTGGCTCACTCTTCAATGCCAATTGGAAGTTATTCGGAAAAACAATTGTTTCCTCAAGAAAAATTAGTTTTAGTTCCAGAGGGTATCTCTGATGAAATAGCATCTTGTATTATGCTTAAAGGGATTACTGCTGAATATTTATTACACAGAGCTTATCCAATTAAAAAAGGGGATAAAGTATTATACCACGCAGCCGCTGGTGGTGTGGGTCAAATTTTATGTCAGTGGGCTAATGCATTAGGAGCTGAAGTCATTGGAACAGTTGGCTCTAAACAAAAAGAGGCTATTGCTAAAAAAAATGGTTGTCATCATGTAATAAATTATACTGATACAAACTTTGTTGAAGAGGTGGAAAAAATTGCAGGTAAAAATGGAGTTGATGTTGTCTATGATGGTGTTGGTATTAAAACATTTGATGGATCAATTGAAACCTTAAAGGTTAGAGGTATGATGGTCGCTTTTGGTAACGCATCAGGTTATGTTGATACGATAGATGTTAAAAAACATATTAATGCAAAAGGATTATTTTTTACTCGTCCTTCTATTGCACATTATACAATGACAAGGGAAGAATTAGTTGAATCAGCTAAAAAAGTTTTTGATGCAATTTTGTCTGGAAAATTTAAAGTTGAAATTTCAAAAAAATACTCACTTGATGATGCTAAAAAAGCTCATGAAGAATTAGAAGCAAGACTATTAACCGGTCCTGCAGTTATTATTCCTAATTAATCTAAATTAACATCCATATCAGACATATGCAATTTTAATGCATTTGTTGATACTTGAATTTCTCTCATAAAAACAACGATTGAAATCATCATCGATAAACAACAAGATCCAAAGATTAATCTTGCAGCAAAAATTTCATTCAAATAAAGGGCAAACACAGTCAACATATTAAATAAGAAACCAAATGCAGCAAACATAATAGTCCATTTTAAAAGAACAATTCTTCCACTTAAATTTATAAACTGTTTTTTCCACTCAGGAGGAATATGATTTTCATACACATGTTCATCATGAAGCTGCCTAATAAGCTTGCTCAAAGAATGAAATCTGTTGCTATATACACTCATCAATAAAGGAATGGCCGGAAACATCAATGCTGTAACTGTGTAATCTATATTCATACGAATCAGTTTGATTATGAAACTAGCCTTTGTTATTTACAAGTAAATTATTATGAAACAATTAAATCTCTTTATTGAACTAACAAGATTGAAAAGACCTATTGGCTATATGCTATTATTTTGGCCTTGTGCATGGGGACTAACTCTTGCTTATGATTTCTCAAAAAACTTAAATGATTATTTTTTTTACTTATTATTATTTTTTTTAGGATCAGTTCTAATGCGTTCTGCAGGATGCATTGTAAATGATATTTCTGACAAAGAATTTGATAAAAAAGTTTCAAGAACAAAAAATAGACCTATTGCATCTAATCAAGTTTCTATAAAATTAGGAATATTTTATGCTTTTATTTTATGTCTACTTGCACTTTTGGTTTTAATTAACTTTAATAACTTAACAATCTTACTTGCTCTTGGGTCTATGCCTCTAGCTTTCACTTACCCTTTAATGAAAAGATTTACTTATTGGCCTCAATTATTTTTAGGAATAACATTTAATTATGGTCTAATTTTAGGATGGACTGCAATTCAGGGAGAAATAAATGCTGTTGCTATTATCTTTTACTTTGGAGCCATATTTTGGACACTAGGATACGACACAATTTATGGGTTTCAAGATATTAAAGATGACGAAATTATAGGTGTAAAATCAACTTCAATAAAATTCAAAAATAAACCAAAAAATTTTGTATCCACATGTTATGTTTTTCTAATTTTTTCTATTTTAATTGTGGGCTATATGATGAATTATAATTACTTTTTTTATGCAAGCTTGTTAATAACAATTGCCCACTTATTTTTTTACCAAATTAAATCTTTTAACCCAAAAAGCCCATCTATGTGCTTAAAAGTTTTTAAAAGTAATAATTTAGTTGGTCTTCTCATTTTTTGTAATATTTTAATCGGGAAATTTTAATGAATAATTCAGAGATTTATAAAAGACTTTATAAAGATTACTCAAAAAAATATATTAATAAAATATTAATATCAGTTTTTTTTGGAGTTCTTGTTGCAGCAAGCACTTCTGCTATAGCTTGGCTTTTAGATCCCGCTATTAAAAAAATATTTGTTGAGAAAGATCAGTCACTAATATTCATAATTCCTTTATTAATAATTATAGCTTTTACTATCAAAGGGTTTGCTCTTTATTTTGCAAAAGCAATCATGATTAAAGTTGCTGAAGAAATTAAAAAAATTCTTCAATCTCAAATGGTAAAATCTCTAATTAATGCAGATACACAGCTAATAGATAAAAAACATTCTGGAAAATTTATTTCAAATCTTACTTTTGATGTAAACCATATTACCAATATGCTCAGTACAGCCATTTTAAGCTTATTCAAAGATAGCTTAACTTTGTTTGGGTTGCTATTTGTAATGTTTTATCAGAATTGGAAATTATCATTAATTGCAATAATAATGATTCCTGTTGCTGGTATGGCTTCAAAAACTCTCGGTAAAAGAATTGGAAAAGTTGTGACAGAAGCACAAGAAAAATCTGGTTTTTTAAATACTCATTTAATCGAATTATTTAAAAACCATAAATTAATTAAAATATTTCAAAGAGAAGACTATGAAAGTAAAAGAACAGATGGTCATTTAAATCAACTAAAAGAAAAAAATATTAAAATCAATACTGTGTTTGTAAGATTGTCACCAATCATGGAAACCTTGACTGGAATAATGATTGCAATTTTAATATTTTATTCTGGAAAATTAGCTCTTAATGACGAGATTGAGATAGGAAATTTTTTCTCTTTTCTTGCAGCAATGATGCTCGCATATCAACCTGTAAGAGCTCTATCTACAATGAATATGATATTAAAACAGGGGTTATCTGCAGCCAATAGAATTCTACCTATTATTGACAATCAAAATAAAATTGCTGATCATGAAGACGCTCAGGATATTAATATTACTCATTCTAATATTAAGTTTCATAACATTAACTTTCAATATAATGCTGATGAAAAAGATGTTTTAACAAACATAAATCTAAATATTGCTGGGGGGAAAATGACCTCATTAGTTGGGCATAGCGGTTCTGGAAAATCAACAATTTTAAATTTAATACCTAGATTTTATGACGTTCAATCTGGAGATATCTTGATTGATAATCAATCTATATACAAAGTGAAAATTAAATCTCTAAGAGATAAAATATCTCTTGTAAGTCAAGATACGACTTTGTTTGATGATACGATAAAAAATAATATCAAATATGCTAAAAATGATGTCACAGATGAAGAGGTAATTTCAGCAGCAAAATTCTCTTATGCACATGAGTTTATAGAAAAATTACCAAAAAAATATGAAACAATAATAGGCGAAAATGGAATTAGATTATCAGGTGGAGAGAAGCAAAGACTGTCTATAGCTCGAGCTATGATCAAGAAAAGTCCAATAATTCTTTTAGATGAAGCAACTTCATCATTAGATTCTGAAACTGAAAGTAAAATTCAAGATGCTTTACAAATATTAACTAAAGATAAGACAACCATTGTAATAGCCCATAGACTGTCAACAATTTTAAGCTCTGATCAAATTTATATTATTGATTCTGGAAATGTTGTTGCGAACGGTAAACATGATGAATTGTTAAATAATTCAGAACTTTATAAAAATTTCTATGAGAAGCAAATTCGTAAAGAATAATGTTTTTTTTATATCAAATAATAATAACCATTACTCTAATATTCTCTCCATTAATTATATTTTTTAGAATTTTAAAAAAAAAAGAAGATAAAAAAAGATATAAAGAAAAATTTTGTTTTCCATCAAAAAAACGTATTAGTGGTAATTTAATTTGGTTTCATGGATCAAGTGTGGGTGAACTTTTAAGTATTTTGCCTCTAGTTCAAAAGCTTGAAAAAAATAAGTCTGTAAACCAAATTTTAATAACTACTTCAACTTTGAGTTCTGCTCAAATATTTAAAAAATTTAATTTTAAAAAAACTGTTCATCAATTTTTTCCAATAGACTCGATATTTTTTTCTTATAAATTTTTGAATTACTGGAAGCCAACTATTGCAATATTTATTGAGTCTGAGATTTGGCCTAGCATCTTTAAGATTATTAATAAAAAAAAAATTCCATTAACACTTCTTAATGCAAGAATTACAAAAAAAACTTTTGATAAATGGAGACATGTAAAAAAATTTTCAAACTCAGTGTTTCAGAATATTTCAATTGCCTACCCTCAAAATGAAGAAACATATAATTATCTTAAAAAATTAAACATCTCAAAAGTAAAAAAAATAGGAAATCTTAAGTTTTTCAATAATCAACAATCTAAATTTACTAAACTAGACAAAATTTTTTTAAAAAATATAAATCTTAAAAAAGTTTGGTGTGCTTCAAGCACACACCCAGGTGAAGAAATCATTTGTGCAAATACTCACGTAAAACTAAAGAAAAAATATAAAAATTTATTAACAATAATAATACCAAGACATATTCATCGTGTTAGTAAAATAGTTGATGAAATTAAAGGTTTAGATTTGAATATAGTTTTACACAGTTCAAAACCAAAAAAATTAAATAATACAGACATTTATTTGGTGGACACATATGGTGAGACAAAGAAATTTTATCAATCTTCTAATATAGTTTTTATGGGTAAATCAATATCGGGAAATGGTGGTCAAAACCCTCTTGAACCTGCCAACTTAGGTTCTACTGTTTTGCACGGACCAAACGTAGATAACTTTAAAGATACCTACAAATTACTCAATAAACTAAAGATTGCTTATAAAGTTAATGGAGTAAAAAGCTTAACTCAATCAATAGACAAATTAATTACTAATCCCAATAACAAAAAAAACTATTTAAAAATTGCAAAAATAGGAAAAAAAATACTTAATGAAACTAAAGATGAGATAAATAGTTTATTTAATAATGAAATTAAAAAAACCTAAATTCTGGGATCAGAAAAAACTATCCTTTTTTTCATATCTACTATTACCTTTTTCAATAATTTTAGGCTTAATCACTAAAATAAAATCAAAACCTAAATTTTCTAATTCAAAAATTAAAACAATCTGTGTTGGAAACATCTATATTGGAGGAACAGGCAAAACATCACTAGCCATCAAGATAAAAGAAATTTTAGATAAAAATAATATCAAAGCTTGTTTTATTAAAAAATTTTATTCTAATCAAACTGATGAGCAAAAACTACTTAGTAAAAATGGAACCTTATTTAGTAATTTAAAAAGAATTAATGCACTTAATGAAGCCATCGCAGAAGGTTTTGAAGTTGCTATCTTTGATGATGGACTACAAGATAGCTCTATCAAATATGACTTAGAAATTGTTTGTTTTAATAATCTAAATTGGATTGGAAATGGACTTACACTACCATCAGGACCTTTAAGAGAAAATATTAATAATCTGAAATCTTATGAAAATGTTTTTTTAAATGGAAATGAAGAAAGTCTAATTGCCATCAAAGAACAGATTAAAAGAATTAACCCGAATATTAATATTAATTCTGGAAAATATACGCCGTTAAACATAGGTGAATTTGATAAAGATCAAAATTACTTGGTTTTTTCTGGTATTGGTAATCACAAAACTTTTGTAGAGATGTTAAAAAATAATAAATTAAAAATTGTAAGTGATTTAGAATATCCAGATCATTACCAATATTCAAAAAAAGATTTAGATGAAATAATAATCAATGCAAAAAAATTCAACGCACATATTATAACTACTGAAAAAGATTATTTAAGGCTAGAAAACTTAAATAGAAATGAAATTTTTTATGTTAAATCAAGTCTTGATATATCAGATGAGAAAAATCTAACAAACAAACTAATTAAATTAAATGAAAAAAATTAAATATTTTTTTGAATTTTTAATTATATCTTCTCTTTTTATTATTTATAAATTTTTAGGATTAAAAATTTCATCTTACTTCAGTGGAAAATTATTTGAAACATTTGGTCCAATTTTCAGATCAAAAAATCTCATTAAAACTAATATTCAAAGAGCTATTCCCAAAATTAATTCATCAAAAATTAAGAGTATTACAAAAGATATGTGGAATAATTATGGAAGGACATTGTCTGAATATATGTTTCTTAAAGGTTTTAGAAATGATCAATTTAGATCAAATATTAATATTACAGGTAAAGAAATTCTTCAAAAAATAAAGCTTGAAAAAACCCCAGTAATTTTTGTTTCTGGTCATTTTAGTAATTTTGAATTAATGGCGATGGAAATTGAAAAATCTGGTGTAAATTTATCAGCAATATATCGACCATTAAACAATATTTTCTTAAATATATTAATGGAAAGAATTAGAAAAAAATATATTTGCAAAAATCAAATTAAAAAAGGAACTAGTGGAGTTAGAGAATTATTAAAGTTATATAAAAAAGGCTACTCTATAGCCTTAATGATTGATCAGAGAGTCTCTCAAGGAATAAAATCTAAATTCTTTAATCAAGAAGCATTCACTACAACAATTCCTGCACAATTTATAAAAAAATTTAATTGTAAAGTAGTACCAATTTCTATTAAGAGGCATAATGGTGTAAATTTTAATATTAAAGTTGAAAAACCTATTGAGTTTTCAAAAAACTCCTCTACTGAAAAAATTACTAGAGAGCTAAACATTTGGCTGGAGAAAACAATTTTAAAAAATCCAGGGGAATGGATATGGTCTCATGATAGATGGAAGTAAGAATTTAGTGTGTCTCTTTTTTTTTATGAGCTTCTACATATGAAAAATATGGTTCTTGAAGCTCAACATTCCAATAATTAAGATTTTCTAAACTAATTAATTTTCCTGATACAGCACAAACGACATGATCACCATTTTCAATAATTTCAAAGTTATTTGGTAAATATTTTAATTTTGCTAATTTTTTATTCATTTTTAGTTTATATACATCTATATGAAAGTTGGAATAATTGGAAGTGGTGGAAGAGAGCACGCTCTATGTCTGTCCATCAAAAAATCGCCTAGAGTTAACAAGATATACTGCTTTCCTGGTAATGCAGGAACTTCTGATATAGCTGAGAATATTGAAATTGATTTATCAGACTTTAACAAGATTAAAGAATTTTCAATCAAAAATGAAATTAGTTTATTAATTGTTGGACCAGAAAAACCATTAGTTGATGGAATAGTGGATTTCTTTAAAGATACTGAAATAAATATTTTTGGTCCTGATAAAATTTCTTCTCAGTTAGAAGGATCAAAAATATTTACAAAAAAAATATGTGAAAAGCACAATATACCAACTGCTAAATTTGGTATTTTTGAAAATGCCAATGATGCAATATCTTTTTTAGATAAAACTCAGTTTCCACTTGTTGTCAAAGCTGATGGTCTTGCATCTGGAAAAGGTGTTTATATTTGTGAAAATAAAGATGATGCAAATTTAGCAATAAAAGAAGTTTTTGATGGAAAGTTTGGATTAGCAAAAAATATATTAATTGAAGAATTTCTTGTTGGTGAAGAAATGAGCTATTTTATTATAAGTGATGGTAAAGAAATCAAGGGTTTTGAAACTGCACAAGATCATAAAAGAGTTCTAGAAGGTGATAAAGGAGCGAATACAGGTGGAATGGGTGCTTATTCACCTTCAAGACTACTCAATCAGCCTTTGGAAGAAAAAATATTAAATAAAATAATCAAACCTACCATTAATGCTCTAGAAGAAATGGGATCTAATTATAAAGGATTCTTATACGCTGGCTTAATGATAGTTAAAGATGAACCTTATTTGATTGAATACAATGTACGAATGGGAGATCCAGAGTGTCAGACTATTTTACCAAAATTAAAAACAGATTTATTTGGAATTATCAATGCGTGCTGCAATGAAAACCTAAAAGATATAAATATAGAGTGGCATGATAAAAAAAGTCTATGTATTGTTTTATGTTCAAAGGGCTACCCAGATAAATATAATAATCAAATTTTAATAGATAATATTGGAAATCTAAAGCTTGATGAGGATGATTATTTTTTTCATGCTGGTACAAAAAAAATAAACGATCAGGTTTATTCAAATGGTGGAAGAGTAATTAATTTTGTTAGTCTGTCATCAAATTTTAAAAATAGTAGAGATAAAGCTATAAGTTTAATTAAAAAACTTAATTGGAAAGATGGTTTCTATAGAAAAGATATTGGTCATAAGGTGATTGATGAATGAGAATTATTTCAGGAAATTTTAAAGGCAAAAAAATTCTTCTACCTAAAGATAAACTAACAAGACCTCTCAAAGATTTAACAAAAGAGTCAATTTTTAATATATTAAAACATTCTAAATTATTAAATGTAGAGTTAGAAAATTCTAATATTTTAGATTTATTTTCAGGTGTTGGATCATTTGGTCTCGAATGTTTATCAAGAGGTGCTAAAAACATTACCTTCTTAGAGAGTTACACAGAAGTATTAAATATTTTAAAAAAAAATATAGATAATTTAAATCAACAAAATCAAACAAAAATAATTGAAAAAGATATTTTTTCTGAAAATACACTTAAACTATTAAATGACAAATTTGATATTATTTTTATGGACCCTCCCTATAAGGAAAAAAAATTACCTTTTCTGCTGAATGCAATAACTAAATTAGAATTGCTTAACACAGATGGCATCATAATTATTCATAGGCATAAAAAAGAAGATGACGACCTACCAAAGGAATTCAACCTAATTCTAGAAAAAAATTATGGTATTTCAAAAATTATATTTGGAAATATTTTAACTTAATATTTTTTTTGTTTCTATTTTTATCAACTCAACAGAAGGTTGATCAAATGGATTAACATTTAAAGCTCGACCAAGTAAAATGGTCTCTAATATAAAGAAACAGAACAATTCACCTAGAGACTGTTCATTTCTTTTTAAAATTCTAAAGCTTCTAAAAGGTATTTTTTTTGAAATAAAAACTTTCTCTGTGGCAATCATTTGAGATTGTTTTATTTTTTCTATTGATAGGTTTTTTAAAAACTTATGAGTATTTAACACACTATCATTCTTAATTTTAACATTTCTATTTTCTAGAACATTAAAAAATGTATAAAAATATTTATTTGGGCCGTCTAAATAAAGTTGCATTAAACTATGATTATCTTTTGGCATTGAAGAAACAACGGGTAATAATCCAAGTGATTTTTTTCCTAAACTTTCAGCTATTAGTTGCTGATACCATTTAAATAAATTTTCAGATTGCTCATCATAATTTAAAATTATTGACGTTTGTTTTCCACTCTTAATTAAGTTTAAGGTAGTTGACACGTTGCTTACTAAATTATTAATAAAATTTTTATTTTTAATAAGATTATTAAATTGCTTAAATTTCTTTTCATTCAAATTCATTAATTCTGCAGGTAGCATTCCAACTTCTGACAACACAGAATACCTGCCTCCTACGTAATTTTTATGCTCAAATATTTCTGCCTTTAGTTTTGCTGCTAAGTTAGTTAGATAGCTATTTTTTGACTCAGTAATAATAATATTTTTTTCTTTTTTGGTAATTAATGCATTGGCATTCGCTATTGTCTCCAATGTATTTCCTGATTTAGAAATAATTAAATTTAAATTTATGTTTTTATTATTAAAATAATCTGCATTGCTGTTTAAATTATTTACAAAAGTAATTTTTTTTTTTATTTTAGGTTTTAAAAAATCATAAATAGCTTCAGAGCCAAGAACAGATCCACCCATACCAATTATTCTTAAATTAGATAATTTTTTATATTTTTTAATTATTTTTTTTGAATAGCTATATTTATATGTGGGTTTTAAAGTTTCAACCAATGCTGGCTGATTTTTTAGTAGTTTTAAAAAATCTTTTTTTATTATTTTAGAACTTTTGATATTTAAAAAATTTTTAAATATCATTTCTTTAATGCTCTAGATTATTGAATTTATCTTTTAGTCTTTTAAAAAAACCTTTTTTTTTTGGTTCTTCATTATCTTCTATAACTTCATCTAAATTTATTTCTGTAGTTTCTATTAAATTAACTTTTTTTTTATTAATCTTTTTAATAATAGATTGCTCAATAGAATTTTTTGCATCATCACTTTTTTCACTTGTGCTTATAGAAGAGCTTTGATTTATTATATCTTCAATATCTGATGTATCTTTTTTATCTGATATTATGTTTTCTTCAGGTTCCTTTCCAGGTTCTGGCAACTCTTCAAAGCTAGGTGGTAATACTAATGGGGACTTTTTTTCAACCAAAAATTCGTCACTTCCTTTTTTTTTACTTCCTCCCAATCCTTCGGCAACTGTTCCGCAAGAATTTAAGAAAATAAGTATTAAAAAAGAAGCTATTAATGGATTAGTTTTTTTCATTTATATTTTTATTATTAAAGAAAAGTTCTACTAAAATAAGGCAAAAAACTCCAATGGTAATAAATATGTCAGCTACATTAAAAACAAACCAATGAAAGCCATAAAAATGTAAATCAATAAAATCTGGAACAGCGGTATAAACTATCCTGTCATAAAAATTCCCAAAAGCGCCACCCGCAATTAATGCAAAAAAGTAACGCTGAATATTATTATTTTTTAACATCATAAAAATAATACCAATAATAATAAGACCAATTAAGATTGTAATAAAATTATAAATAACACTTCCATCTATTGAAAATAAACCAAAAGCTATTCCTTTGTTCCAGATTAAAAATAAGTTCAAAAAAGGCGTGATATAAATATCAACTGAAGTTTCTACTTCTGCAAGTTTTAAGATATATAGCTTTGTTGTACGATCAAATATAAAAACTACTAATATAATTACTAAATTTAAATAAAAGTTTTTTAAGTTAATTTTGTTCATCAACCTTTTTAGTTAATCTGAATGTCTCTCACATTTAACTTTATTGATTTTCCAACAAACTGGGCATTTATTTCCTTCGGCTTTAATCGTTTCAATAATTAGTTCATCAGTGTTTGATTGATGAACTAAAGCAGAAGATGTGATGCATATTTCTGAAAAATCCACATTTTTTGAAATTTCGAATAATGTTTTATTTAGATTAATAATTAGACTAGCTTCTAAGCTTGATCCTATTTCTTTGCTAGCTCTTTTTGCTTCAATACTTATATTGCAGATATCTCTAATTTTTTTTAACTCTATCCATTTCTTATGTAATTCTTCATCTTGAAAAGACTCTGGATATTTCATGAATTGTTCAAGATGAATACTTTTTTGCTCTTTGTTTATCAGGGTAAAAATTTCTTCGGTTGTAAATGAAAGTATTGGTGCAAACCATTTAACCAAAGATTCTAAAATAATATTTAAAACTACTATACTACTCTTTCTTCTATCAGAATTTTTTGAGTCACAATATAAAGCGTCTTTCCTAATATCAAAATAAAATGAAGATAGGTCTACTGTGCAAAAATTTAAAAGCTCTTTATAAAGATTGTGAAAATCATAAGATTTAAAATAATTTTTAAAATTATTATTTAGCTCATACACTCTATGAAGCATATATCTCTCTAGCTCTGGCAATTGTTTAATGTCTAGACTTTCCATATCAATTTTTTGGAAATCATCATTTAAGTTACCTAGCAAATATCTAAATGTATTTCTAATTTTTCTATATGAATCAGCGTGTTGTTCTAAAATAGAATAATCAATTCTTAAATCCTCAGCATAATTAGATGATGCAACCCATATTCTTAAAATATCTGCACCATATTTTTTTAAAATATCCTCAGGTGCAATTACGTTTCCTACAGATTTTGACATTTTTAAACCTTTGCCATCCACAACAAATCCATGTGATAATATCGATTCATAAGGCGCTCTCCCTCTTGTTCCACAAGATTCTAACAGTGACGAATGGAACCATCCTCTATGCTGATCTGAACCCTCTAAATACATTGATGCTGGCCATTGAAGATCTTCTCTTTTTTCTAAAACAAATGCATGAGTGCAACCGCTATCAAACCAAACTTCAACAATATCACTTATTTTTTCGTAATCTTCTGCTTTATATTTATCCCCTAAAAATCTTTGAGAACTATCAGAAAACCAACAATCAGAACCTTCTTTTTCATAAATGCTCGCAATATTCTCATTTACATTATCATCTACTAAAATTTCTTTAGTAGTTTTATGAACAAATATTGGAAGTGGAACTCCCCAAACTCTTTGTCTTGAAACACACCAATCTGGCCTTGTTTCAATCATTGCTTTTATTCTTTCTCTGCCTTTGTCTGGATAAAATTTAGTGTCATCAAGAGCCTTTAACGCTTTTTTTCTCAAGCCATGACTTTCCATAGAAATAAACCATTGTGGAGTTGCTCTATGAACAAGAGGTGCTTTTGATCTCCATGAATGTGGATATGAATGAATTAATTCCCCATTAGATAATAACTTTTTTTGTTCTTTTAATTTTTCAATAACAATTGGATTAGCTTTAAAAATATGAGTTCCCTCAAATAAAGGAAGGTTTTTAGTGTATTTACCATCACCATCTACTGTCTCTATGGCTTTTATCCCATACTTTAAACAAAGATTAAAATCATCAGGACCATGACTGGGTGCACAATGAACAATACCTGTTCCCTGTTCTGTTGTAACAAATCTTGCTTCAAGCATTGGTATATCATAATCATAACCTAGCTCTAAGAAAGGGTGACTACAAATTGTATCTTTAAAATCCTTACCCTTAAATTTTTTTATTTCTTTATAACTTTTGATTTCACAATCTTTGATTACAGATTCTAGTAGAGCTTCCGCAACAACTATTTTTTTATTCTTAAAATCTCCTTCATCACCTAATTCAATTATTAAATAATCTAAGGCTTCATTATAAGCTAGAGCTTTGTTTGCAGGTATAGTCCATGGAGTGGTAGTCCATATAATAACATCTGTATTTTCTAATTCTTCTATATTTGTTTTCTTAACTGGGAAGGCTGTATAAATTGTATCTGATTTATGATCTTGATACTCAACTTCAGCATCTGCTAAAGCTGTTTTTTCTACAGTTGACCAAAGTACAGGTTTAAAACCCCTATAAAGACTTCCTTCTTTTAAAAATTTTCCTAATTCTCTTACGATTTGAGCTTCTGCTTCAAAGCTCATTGTTGCGTAATGATTTTCCCAATCTCCAACAACACCTAATCGTTTAAATTGTGTTTTGTGAACTTCAATCCATTTTTCAGCAAACTCTCTACACTCTTTTCTAAATTCTGTTATTGGAACTTCATTTTTATTTTTTTTGTTTTTTTTATATTGCTCTTCGATTTTCCACTCAATCGGTAAACCATGACAATCCCATCCTGGAACATATACAGAATCTTTACCATCCATTTGATGAAATTTAACAATGATATCTTTCAAAATCTTATTTAAAGCAGTGCCCATGTGAATATTACCATTCGCATATGGTGGGCCATCGTGAAGTATGAACTTCTCTTTTCCCTTATTAGATTTTCTCAACTCCTTATAAAGGTCAATTTTTTTCCAATATTCTAAAATTTCAGGTTCTTTGTTCTGTAAATTTGCTTTCATGGAGAAAGCTGTTTTAGGTAAATTTATATTTTCTTTGCTCATGTTAACTTTTTTTAGCGACTTTTAAGTCACTTTGAATTTGTTTTTTTAATTGATCAACGTTTTTGAATTTTTTCTCTTTTCTTATAAATTTTGTGAACTCTACTGATAAATACTTATTATAAAGATTTCCAGAAAAATTAAAAATATGAACTTCTAATAAAATTTTTTTTTGATTAAAAGTTGGTCTATAACCAAGATTAGCAATCGCTTTTAGTGATTTATTGGAGTTTTTTTGTTTTACTTTAACGGCATACACTCCGGGCATTGCTATCACATAATCTTTAATATCAATATTGCACGTTGGAAAACCAATTTTTTTTCCTTGCTGTCTTCCCTTTTGAACAATTCCTTCAATTGACCAATTTCGACTTAATAACTTATTAGTTTTCTTTAACTGCCCTTTTTCTAGAAGAGAGCGGATATATGTTGAGGAGATAACTTTTTTATTTAAAATTAATGGTTGTGGTTTTACTATTTTGTAATGGTATCTTCTTTCATTTTTTATTAACTGCCTAACATCTCCCTCTCTTTTGTTGCCAAATCTAAAGTTATTACTAACAAATATGTATTGAGCTTCTAATTTTTTTGATAAAATTTCTTTAATAAAAAAATCAGACTTAATTGCAGAAAATTTTTTATCAAATTTTTTAGTAATTATAAAATCGACCCCTAAATGATCTAAAATTATTTTTTTTTGATTTATATTTGAAATTCTAAAGTTTTTAAAATTTTTATTAAAAAACATTTTAGGCATTGGCTCAAATGTTAAAACACCAATTTTTAGGTTAAATTTTTTTTTATAAGTATTTGCTAATTTAAATAATTTTTGATGACCTAAATGAACGCCATCAAAATTTCCAATCAAGATAATTGATTTTTTATGATTGTTTGAAATATTAAAATCTTTATACAGCTTCATATTTTACCATTTTAATTCTGTTTGAATAAAGTTTACAACAACTTCATATTTTTTTGAAATTACATCGATTCCTTCTTTTTTAATTTCATCTTTATGAACACCATTTGATATAATTAATGAATTAAAATTTAAAAGATTAGCTCCCTTAATATCTGTATTTAAATTATCACCAATAGATAAAACTCTTTTTCCTTCATTATTAATTGCTTGATTATAAACTTCAGGAAAAGGTTTTCCAAAATAAATAACCTCTCCACCCATTTTTTCAAAAACAAGAGCTACAGACCCTGCACATAATTCTCTTTTTTCACCTCTATCAACAATTAAATCTGGATTAGTGCATATCATTTTCTTATCCATATGATCATTGAATAACTCTTTATAATATTTTAAATCCTCACCTTGCTCTTCAAATAATCCTGTACAGAGTAAGTATGAGCTTTCTTTAATGTTATTAGTCTTATTTTTTTTAAAATCTAAAAATAAATCAAAATCTCTTGGTGGTCCCACATGGTAAAACTTTTCTTCTAGAGAATTTTTTTTTAAATAATTCAGTGCCGCTTCTCCTGAGGAATAAACTTTTTCTCTAATTTCTTTATTCATCCCCATTTTTTCTAAAAAATTGTTTACTATTTTATTAGGTCTTGGCGCATTAGTTAAAAGAACATAGTCTTTGTTTGCTTTGGTAATTTCTTCTAAGGCTTCGATTGCATTTTTATGAAGAGTTATCCCATTATGAACAACACCCCATAAATCGATATAAAAAATATCATAATTCTCTACAATCGACCTTAATCCATCCTTATCTAAATTCTTAGTCATTATGGGAGGTATAACTTATAAAAAACACAATTTCTCTGGTTTTTTGCCTTACATATTTTTTTTAACATCTCTTGAAATAGTAAACCTAATAGCTATATGAGTCGCATAATAAAAGGAGAATTTATGAAATTTAAACCGTTACACGATAGAGTTTTAATAGAAGTTTTAGACAGTAGTGAAAAAACTGCTGGAGGAATAATTATCCCCGATACAGCTCAAGAAAAGCCTCAAGAAGGTAAAGTTATTGCTGTTGGTGGTGGTGCAAAAACTGAAGATGGAAAACTAATTCCAATGGATGTGAAAGTTGGAGACAAAGTTCTTTTTGGCAAATGGTCAGGAACTGAAATCAAAATAGATGGCAAAGAATACAGCATAATGAAAGAGTCTGACATTATGGGTATTTCTGGCAAATAATTTAATTTAAAGGAGAAAATAAAATGGCAAAAGTTGTAAAATTCGACTCTGAAGCAAGAGCAGCAATGATAAGAGGTGTTGATATCCTTGCTAACACAGTAAAAGTTACTCTTGGACCAAAAGGTAGAAATGTTGTTATCGACAAATCTTATGGTGCACCAAGAATTACTAAAGATGGTGTTTCTGTTGCAAAAGAAATTGATCTTGAAGATAAATTTGAAAACATGGGTGCTCAAATGGTTAAGGAAGTTGCTAGCAAAACAAATGAGGAAGCTGGTGATGGAACAACTACAGCAACTATTTTAGCACAAGCAATTGTTAAAGAAGGTGTAAAATATGTAACAGCTGGCATGAACCCTATGGATGTCAAAAGAGGAATAGATGCAGCAGTAGAACATGTTAAAGCGAGCTTAATTGCTTCAGCAAAAAAAGTTAAAGATACTGATGAGATTGCTCAAGTTGGAACTATTTCAGCTAATGGTGATAAAGAAATTGGTAACATGATTGCAAAAGCTATGCAAAAAGTTGGCAATGAAGGTGTTATCACTGTTGAAGAAGCTAAGGGAGTAGAAACTGAGTTAGACGTTGTTGAAGGTATGCAGTTTGATAGAGGTTATTTATCACCATACTTTATTACTAACGCTGATAAAATGACTACAGAGTTAGAAAACCCTTTCATCTTATTGCATGAAAAGAAATTAACTAACTTACAACCAATGGTTCCACTTTTAGAAGCTGTTGTACAAGCTGGTAGACCACTAATGATTATTTCTGAAGATGTTGAGGGCGAAGCTCTTGCAACTCTTGTTGTAAATAAACTTAGAGGTGGTTTAAAAGTTGTTGCAGTTAAAGCTCCAGGTTTTGGTGATAGAAGAAAATCAATGCTTGATGATATTGCAATTTTAACAGGCGGTCAGGTTATCTCTGAAGATATTGGTGTTAAACTTGAAAACGTTAAACTTACTGATCTTGGATCTTGTAAGAGAGTTAAAGTTGATAAAGATAACAGCACAATCATTAGCGGCAATGGTAAAAAATCTGAAATTGAAGCTAGATGTGCTCAAATCAAACAACAAGTAGGTGAAACAACTTCTGATTATGACAGAGAAAAACTTCAAGAAAGACTAGCAAAACTTGCTGGTGGAGTTGCTGTAATCAAAGTTGGTGGTGCAACTGAAGTAGAAGTTAAAGAAAGAAAAGATAGAGTTGAAGATGCTCTTAATGCAACTAGAGCTGCTGCTGAAGAAGGAATAGTAGTTGGTGGTGGTTGTGCTCTTTTATACGCTTCACAAAGTCTTGACACACTTAAAGTTAAAGGAGACGATCAAAAAGCTGGTGTTGCATTAGTTGCTAAAGCTTTACAGGCTCCTATTAGACAAATAACTTTAAATGCTGGAGTTGATGGTTCAGTTGTAGTTGGAAAACTACTTGAACAAAATAAAAAGAATATGGGTTACGATGCTCAGAACGAAGAATACGTTGATATGTTTGCAAAAGGTATCATCGATCCTGTTAAAGTTGTAAGAACAGCTTTACAAGATGCAGCTTCGATTGCTGGATTACTTGTAACTACTGAAGCCATGATTGCTGACAAACCAGACGACAAAGATTCTGGTGCCGGTGGAATGCCTGGTGGAATGCCTGGTGGAATGGGCGGCATGGGTGGTATGGGTGGAATGGGCATGTAATCCCACTCTTTTCAAAAAGAAATTCAAAGGCCATCTTTTTAGATGGCCTTTTTTTTTATTAAGCTGTTATAAGATTAAGATATGTCAAAAAGATACAGTGGAAAATCATTTAAAGATTCAAGTACTGCTAAAAAACCAAAATTAAGCCTGAAAGAAAAAAGAAAAAATAAAAAAGAGAAATCTAAAAAATCTTAGACTTTAGCTCTTTTTTGACTATGTTTTTTGAAGGTAAAGCTTTTAGGTCTATCACTTCTACTTTTAAACTTCTTCTTTCCATCAAAACTAGAGCTTTTTTTCTCTCCACTAGTAGATGAACTTTCAGATGTTTTTTTTCCAAAGTATTTTGGATTATTTGTAAATCCTGTTGGTTTCGAGTTATCTTTTTTTGTAAAACTAGATTTTCCTTTGTAACCGAAACTTTTTTTCTCTCCGTCTCTTGATGAACTAGATCTTCCGTAACTAGAGGGTTTTGATTTATCTCCAAAACTAGATTTTCCTTTGTAACCGAAACTTTTTTTCTCTCCGTCTCTTGATGAACTAGATCTTCCGTAACTAGAGGGTTTTGATTTATCTCCAAAACTAGATTTTCCTTTGTAACCGAAACTTTTTTTCTCTCCGTCTCTTGATGAACTAGATCTTCCGTAACTAGAGGGTTTTGATTTATCTCCAAAACTAGATTTTCCTTTGTAACCGAAACTTTTTTTCTCTCCATCTCTTGATGATCGATCAGGTCTTCCTTTACCGAATGATTTTTTTTCATCTCTGAATTTTCTTTTTTTATTGTAAGGAGCTTTTCCTCTTTTTCCTCCTCTTGAGTCTCCTCTTCCGCCACGAGGAGCAGGTTTAAAATTTGGATCAATTAATTTACTAATTTCATTCCACATCGATCTATCATCTGGGGTAAGAAAAGTTAAAGCAGAACCTTCTGTTCCTGCTCTAGCAGTTCTTCCAATTCTATGAACATAATCTTCTGGTACTTGTGGAAGATCAAAATTAATTACATGTTGAATTAAAGGAATATCTAAACCTCTTGCAGCAACATCTGTTGCAATTAATATTCTCTTAAGGCCTTTTCTAAATGAGGTAATTACACGATCTCTTTTACTTTGACGAAGATCTCCATGAATAGCATCCGCTGAATGACCCTCTTCTTTAAGACGCTTAACCATTTTATCAGCACCTCTTTTAGTTTTAACAAAAACTAATATTGATCCTTTTCTTGCTATAAATTGGTCTACTAGTTGATCGTATTTATTCTCTTTAAAAACTTGAAGAGTTTCTTGTTTAATCTTTGCAATAGGTACTGATGTTGACCCTGTTGAAATTCTTTGAGGATTATTTAGATATCTCTCAGAAATTCTAACAATATTCTGAGGTAGTGTTGCAGAAAATAATAAAGTTTGATGATCTTTTGGAACAAATTTTAAAATTAATTCTATTTGAGGGGTAAAACCCATATCTAACATTCTGTCAGTTTCATCTAGTACTAGATATTTGGTAGCTGATAGATTTAAACTTTTTCTTTTTAAGTGGTCATTAATTCTTCCAGGAGTTCCAACTATTATTCTTGATCTATTACCTAGTTGTCTAAGTTGTTTTTGCATTGCCTCTCCACCAATAAGTAAAGCAGTTTTAATGTTAATTTTATCACTAATAATGCTTTTAATTGCAGCCATTACTTGAGTTGCAAGCTCTCTAGTTGGACACATAACTAATGCAAATGCATTTTTATCTAATATTAATTTATTTATTAGAGGAATGCTGAATGCCAGTGTTTTTCCAGTTCCTGTTTGAGCTGTTCCTAAAATATCTTTTCCCTCTAAGGCAACAGGAATTGCCATCGCCTGAATTGGAGTCGGTTTCGTAAACTTCATTTTTTCCAATGAATTCTTTAACGAATCTTCTATTTTTAGTAATTTAAAGTTTTCCATTTAGGTATTTAGATTTTTTAAAATTTAAGGAGATATGCTCTTAATCCTTTAATACGTCTAATTTATATAGGGATATCTATATGTTTTTATAACAATCACAAGAAGTGAATTTTTAGAATAATTAATTTAAGTGAGTAAATATTGATTTTTTTTAAGTTTTCAAATGACTCAATTAATGTATAAGAGCGTCAAATTATGAGTAACAATATTCGAAACATCACAATTATCGCTCACGTTGACCATGGTAAAACAACTATGATTGATAATCTAATGAAACAAAGTGGTTCATTTAGAGAAAATGAAGTTGTAGATGAAAGATTGATGGACTCTGGGGAGTTGGAAAAAGAAAGAGGAATTACTATTCTAGCTAAACCTGCTTCTATTGATTGGCAAGGTACTAGAGTTAATATTATCGATACACCAGGTCACAGAGATTTTGCAGCTGAAGTAGAGCGTGTTTTAAGTATGGCTGATGGTGCTTTATTATTAATTGACTCTGCTGAAGGTGTAATGCCACAAACAAAATTCGTGTTAGCAAAAGCTCTTAAGCAAGGTTTAAAGCCCATTGTTGTAATTAACAAACTGGATAAAGCTGATCAAAGAGCTAATGAAGTTTTAGATGAAACATTTGACTTATTTGTAAGTTTAGATGCAAACGAAGAACAGTTAGATTTTCCAGTTATGTATGCAAGTGGCAGATCTGGATGGGCAGATAAAGAAGTAGATGGACCAAGAGAAAATCTACACCCATTATTAGATTTAATCATAGAGCATGTTAAGCCAGCAGACCTTGATAAAACTAAACCTTTCGCAATGCTATCTACTTTATTATACGCAGATAGTTTCTTGGGTAGAAGTTTAGTTGGAAAAATATCTCAAGGAACGGCAAAAGCTAACCAGCCTATTAAAGCAATAAATCTTAAAGGTGAAAAAGTTGATGAAGGTAGATTAACTAAAATTTTTAGATACGAAGGAACAAAAAAAGTACCCATTGAAGTTGGTGAAGCAGGAGATATTGTTGTAATTGCAGGTTTAGAAAAAGCTAATGTAGCAGATACAATTTGCGATCTTGAAGTTAACGATCCACTTCCAGCAACTCCAATAGATCCTCCAACAATGTCTATTACTATAAGTGTGAATAGTTCACCTTTGGCTGGGACAGAAGGTAAAAAATTAACAAGTACTCAAATCAGAGATAGACTGGTTACTGAAGCACAAAATAATGTTGGAATTTCTTTTTCTCAAAATGCAAACGTAGACGCTTTTGTAATTAGTGGTCGTGGCGAGCTAATGCTTGAAATTCTACTAACACAAATGAGACGTGAAGGTTTTGAAATGACTGTAAGTCCTCCAAAAGTTTTATACCAAAAAGATGATAATGGTAACAGACTAGAACCAATTGAAGAGATTACTGTTGATGTAGATGAAGAGTTTTCATCAAAGATTATTGACTCAATGAATAGAAGAAAAGGTAAATTACTTGATCTTAAAGATACAGGAAAAGATAAAAAAAGATTAATCTTTCATGCACCAACAAGAGGCTTGATGGGTTACACAAGTAGATTTTTAACTTTAACAAAAGGGACTGGCGTAATTAATAGAATCTTCCATGGTTATGGAAAATTTGAAGGTGAAATGGATGGCAGAAAAAATGGTGCTTTAATTTCAATGGCAAACGGAAAAGCTGTTGCATTTGCAATATTTAACTTGCAGGCAAGAGGTGAAATGTTTGTAACTCATAATGATCCCGTTTATGAGGGAATGATTGTCGGATTAGCCCCAAAACCAGGTGATATGATTATTAATGTCATGAAAGGTAAGCAGTTAACGAATATGAGAACTCAAGGAACTGATGAAAATGTTGTGCTTACACCAGTAAGACAAATGTCAATTGCTGAACAATTAAGTATGCTAAATACTGATGAAGCCTTGGAGATTACTCCAAAATCTCTTAGATTAAGAAAAGCCATTCTAAATCCTAATGACAGAAAAAAGAATGAGAAATCTGGAACACCTCTTTAATTAAAAGTTTTTCCAACAAGATATAATCCTAAAGCAACCGAAGGTCCTATTCCAAAAGCAAATAATAAAGTTCCAATTCCAACTGTTCCACCTAAATACCACCCAATAGACATCACTGTTATTTCAAGAAAAGCTCTTACAGTTGCAATGGGTAAGTTAGTTTTTTTTTGTAAACCAACCATTAGTCCATCTCTTGGTCCTGCACCTAAGTTTGCAACAAGATAAATCCCTCCACCAAGACCAACCGTAAGTACAGCAATTGTTGCTAAAATTAATTGATTTAAATAATTTTCAGGGGTTGGTATAAATTTTATGCAGACATCGATCATTAAACCAATAATTATTGCATTTAAAATTGTTCCAATTCCAGGTTTTTGTTTAAGTGGTAACCAAAAAAACAAAACTCCAATACTAATTAATACTGTTATTATTCCAATTGAAAGATCAACATTCAATGCAATACCTTGTGCAAGAATAGACCAAGGGGAAGCCCCCGCAAAAGAAACTATTAATAATCCCTCACCTAGACCAAATAAAACTAATCCAAGACACAAAAAAAAGAAAGTTGAAATTTTTGGTTTAAGATTTAATGGTTTTTCAGAACTCCAATATACTTTAGGAATATTTTTAATTTTCAAGAACATATTTTCAATAAATTACTTCTTTTAAAACTAAAGTCTATTATTGTTACTCCTTTATGAAAAAATTTTTTATATTAATATTTTTCTTAGTATATTCACTCAGCTCTAATGCTCATATGGCGCATTATAATAAATTTAATAAAATTGAAATGGAGATTTTAAAAGATGGTGAAGTTATTGGTTATAATTATTATTTTTTTAAAAAGGATGGAGATAAGACAACCGTTACAAATCAAATTAAATTTGCAGTGAAATTATTTGGTGCAACAATTTTTGAAATTGAAGGGTTTGGAGAGGAAAAGTATATTAAAGATCAATTAATTTCTTTTAATTCTAAAACACTTCAAAATGATAAAAAAAAATATGTAAATTTAGAATTTAATAAACAAACAAATAAATTTGATATTCAGGGTTCTTCCTATAGTGGTATAGCATCAATAAATAACGTAGTTGGAAACTGGTGGAGCCATAAAATTTTACAAACTGATAGTCAAATTAGTCCAATATCAGGTAGCATCAAAGAACAAGTCGTAACCTTTGTTGCTAAAGAAAAAATCGAACTCTACGGTAAAACCTATGATGTGGATCATTTTAAATTAACCTCAAAAGACATGTCTTTACCAAAAGATAAAAGACTTAATTTTGATATATGGTTTGATAAAAAAAATTCATTAATTTTAAAGGTTACTTATTCTAGATTAGGAAATTGGGAATATAAGGTTAAAAAGTTTGAATAAAACTATTTATCTATTTTATTAAAAAGATCTTTAGCACTTATCCATCCTGACTCTAGTCTAGGTCCAACAAACCAATCAGCACAAACTCCTAGGTTTAAGGAAGAATTCCAATAACTTTTAATTCTCAAAGGTTTTGAGTTAGATGAATATTTCCAGCCATGATTTAATGAAAATAAAACTTTGGTTTTCTTAATACCTGTAAGCTTAAAAAACTTCTCAATCATAATCTTTGTGTTCAATTTTTTATTTTCTCGATTTTTATCAATTTTTTTATTGGCCCATGAGTAAGTGCTCTGCAAAGTCCAAAGATCATTTTTACTTTTAAATCGCATTTTACTATTTTCATTTCCAGCCCAACCTAAAATTTTATCATTAAAAAAATAACTACTAACATTAAGTTTACTTTTTTTTGTTGCCATCATGACTGTTATATTTGCATCCATTTTTATTTTTTGATTAATAAATGAATGTTTAATATATTTTTTTGAAAGTTTTTTTAATTGAGGAAATGGACAGGTTAATATCAATGATTTATATAATTTTTTTGATCCATCGGAAAAATATATTTCCCAAACTTTATTTTTATTAAAAATTTTAATTACTTCACTATTAAAATTGCAGTTGATATCTTTTAATAGATATTTGCTGATTGCGTTGTTACCTTTTTTTCCAATTATTTTAGTATGTTTTTTGTCTTCTTTCTTATCAGTATTTAAAAATAAATGTTTTCCTGGCCATTTTTTAACAACTTTTTTTAAAATTAAACTTTTTATAAATTTTTTAAATTGAATACTTTTTGGTGAAATATACTGAACACCATGATCAAAGCTTTCATTCTTATTAAGCTTTTTATTAGACGATCTTCCCCCAACTCCTCTCGCTTTGTCATAAACATCTAATGAATATTTTTTACTAAGAGAATTTGCAATTGTTGCACCAGAAATACCTGAGCCAATAATACAGAAATCCTTCATTTACCCGCAACTACCATGCCTTCTATTAACATCGTAGGAGCATTGGTAGAATATTTAAACTCAAGATCATCAGCCAAAGTAATGTTTTTGAAGATATCTTTAAAATTTCCAGCAATAGTTATTTCACTTACTGGATATTTAAACACTCCATTTTCAACCATAAACCCTGTGGCACCCACAGAATAATCTCCTGTAACTAAATTACTTCCATGACCGATTGTTTCTGTAATATATAAAGTTCTTTGATTTAATTTTAATAAGTCCTTGTAAGAAATGGAACCTTTTTCAAAATATAAATTACTTGTTCCACCACTTCTACCATTTGACTTAAGGTTTAACTTTTTTCCATTATAGGTATCTACTAAATAATGTTTTAAAACACCTTGATCTACCAACTTTAATTCTTCAGTTTTCACTCCTTCAGAATCAAAATACCTTGACCCTAATCCTTTAACTATATTGGGTTTATCAAAAATATTTATTGCAGAGGTAAATATTTCCTCATTAATTTTGTCTTTTAAAAAAGATGTGCCTCTTGCAATTGAGGAAGCAGATATTGCGCTTGCAAAAGTATTCAATATTCCTTTTGAAATTCTTCTATCAAAGACAATACTAATTTTTTCACTTTCTATTTTTCTTGGATCTAATTTTTGTAGTGTTTTTTTTGCTGCCATTTCACCAATTTGACTGGGTCTTAACATATCATTTAGATGACAAGTGCTGGTAAATTCATAATCTCTTTCCATTTTATTATTAGAATCTTTTGCTACAGCCACACATGATGCTGAAAAAGAAGAAGATTTATAACCATTTAAAAAACCATCACTGCTTGCTAATATAAAATTCGATTTTGACTCAGAGAAACCAGTTTCTGTATTAATAATTTCTTTTTTTTGAAATGCAGCCTCTTCTACTTCTTTTAAATATTCAATTTTTTCATCATTCTCTATATGGTCATCATCATATAAATTTAGATCATTAATTTTATTAGCCAGTAAATCTTTATCTGGTAATGAATTATATTCATCCTCTGGTGTAATTTTTGTTGTCTCAATACATCTTTCAACCAATGTCTTGATATTTTCTTCAGTAAGATTTGAAGAAGAAATGCTGGATTTTTTTTTGCCGATATAAGTTGTAAGACTAACGCCTAGGCTATCTGACCGATCAGATTCGTCTAATTTTTTATTTCTAAAATTTACTGTTTCTGAGATGGAGTGCATCACAGCAGCAGTCGAATCTGTTGCTCCAAGTTTTTTTGCTAAATCTATACAAAAAGAAGCTGTCTTTTTTAAATAATCTTGATCTTTAACCATATGATTTATAATTGAGTTCCACCAACAGTCATTTTATCAATTAAGATCGATGGTTGTGCCACACCTACTGGAACACCTTGCCCTGCTTTTCCACAGGTTCCAATACCTGGGTCAAGCATCATGTTGTTGCCAACTAATGAAACCTCTTTTAAAATTGAAGGTCCATCACCAATTAACGTTGCACCTTTAATAGGTGATCCAATTTTACCATTAATAATTTCATAAGCTTCTGTACAGTTAAATACAAATTTTCCTGAAGTAATATCTACTTGCCCACCACCAAAACTTACTGCAAATATTCCTTTATCAACCGATTTAATCATCTCTTCTTGAGAATATTTTCCATTTAACATCATGGTATTTCTCATTCTTGGTAGAACAACATGCTTGTAGTTTTCTCGTCTTCCACTACCTGTTGATCTTGTGTTCATCAATCTAGCATTTAGTCGATCTTGCATAAAATTTTTTAATATACCATTTTCTATTAAAACAGTTTTTTCAGTAGGTGTCCCTTCATCATCTATTGTTAAACTTCCTCTTCTATTATGAAGAGTTCCATCATCAACAATAGTAACACCCTCACTAGCAACTCTTTGACCCATTAAATTATGAAAAGCAGATGTTTTTTTTCTGTTAAAGTCACCTTCAAGACCATGCCCTATAGCTTCATGAATAAGTATTGCTGGCCAGCCCGATCCTAAAACAACTTTCATTTCTCCTGCTGGTGCAGGTTTACTTTCAAGATTTACTGAAGCAATTCTAAATGCTTCATCACATACTTTTTTCCAATTATCATCCTTAAGATATTCATCATAAGATTGTCTTCCACCAATTCCATAAACTCCTGTTTCTTTTTTTCCATCTTTCTCAAGCATGACTGAAACATTAAAACGAATTAAAGGCCTAACATCTGTTAACACTTCACCTCCAGATCTTATAATTTCTATAGATTTATGCTCACCTGCAAAACTAGCAGTGACTTGTTTTACCATTCCACCTTTAGCTCTTGTATAGTTATTAACTTCTTTTAAAAGATCCAATTTAGATTGTAGTGATTTTTCTTCTATCGGATTCACATCTTTATAAAATTTTTCATTAGTTTGTGGAATTTCATGATTGTAAATACCTTTTTGAGATTTCAATGTTGAGCTTAGATTGCTAGCAGATTGTTTTAATGATTTTTTTGAAATTTCATTTGAATGAGAATAGGCTACTACTTCACCAGTAACCGCTCTTAAACCGTATCCTAGATCAGAACTATAACTAGAACTCTTTATTTTATCATCATCAAGTACAATAGATTCACTTTTAGAGTTTTCTAGGTAAAGCTCACCATCATCACAACTATTTAATGTTTCTGATATAATGCTCTCAGCATCTTTTCTTGATAAATCTGTTTTAGTAAAAAAATCATTCATACATAACAAGTAATAGTTATAATTATTTTTTCAATTGTCGTATTTCGCACATATACAATCTATCGGATTCTATATAATTTTAGGAATAAATTAAAAAAAAGGACAATATAATGAAAAAATTTGATGAATTAATGAACGTTTCTAACGAGATAAAAAATATTTCGGTTGATGAAGCTAAAGAAAAACTAAATGACCCAAATGTTCAATTTATAGACGTAAGAGATAAAAATAGTTTTGAGTCAGAGACTATTGGTAATGCTGTAAATTTAGAAAGAGGCTTATTAGAGTTTTATCTAGCAGATGGTAGTCCTTTAGAAAATGAAATGTTTAAGAAAAATCCTGATAAAGAATATATAGTTTTTTGCGGTCTTGGAGGTCAAAGTACACTTGCAACAAAAACTATGCAGGACATGGGAATAAAAAATGTGAAAAATATGACTGGTGGAATGACAGCTTGGAAAGATAAAAAATAGATTGTGAAAGTTTATTTTAACAATTCATGTAAAATTTGTCGTGCTGAGATAAATTTGTATAAAAAACAAAATATTAAAGACATAGAATGGGTAGATATTACAAATAATAAATCAGCAGAAATAGAAACTCAAAGAAATGCTAAAAACCTTTTACGTAGACTTCATATTAAAGATGGGGAGAAAGTAATTGGAGGGGCAGAAGCTTTTTTATTGGTGTGGAAAAAAATTCCTAAATATAAGTTTCTTTATAGTTTCTTTAAAACTCCAATAATTTTTACTTTATTTTCATTTTTTTACGAGATTATTGCTTTCTTTTTATTTTTAAAAAATAAAAAACAACTTTTAAAATAAGTTTTTAATGTTGAGATGATACACTGAATAAAATATATTTTAATTATGAAAGTTTTAATACTATTCGTATTTATATTTAGTTTTGTTTCTTCTGCTCAGTCATCTCAGAAAGTTATTTTAAATAATCTTTTTGACCAACTTCAAATTATTGATAATTCAAAAAGTGCTGCTTTATTGGAGCAAAAAATTTGGTCTATCTGGAATGAACATCCTAGTGATTTTAAATTAACTGAAAAGTTAGAGTTTGGAACTGAGCTGATGCAATACGGTGATTATAATTATGCATTAAAAGTTTTTAGTAATATCTTGGAGAATGACCCTAAATGGTCTGAAGCTTGGAATAAAAGAGCAACTGTATATTTTTTAATGAGTCAGTTTAAAAATTCATTAAATGATATTGATAAAGTTTTAGATATAGAGCCTAGACACTTTGGGGCATTATCAGGACAAGCAAGAATTTTCATAAAACTTCAAGAATATGAAAAAGCAATTAAGAGTCTTGAAAGTGCATTAAAATTCCACCCCTCATTTAAAAGTCGTGAACTAATACCTGAAATTGAAAGATTGATTAAAGAAGATAGTATCTAATTTAATCTTTTTTGGCTCTTTTTCTTGAAATTAACTGAGTTAACGAGTCAACCATTAGATCTGATGCTTTAAATATTTCATTTGATTTGAATTCATGAGATAAATTTTTTTCAGGATCTGATTTATCTTCAATGACTATTCCTTCGTCAGGAGAATTATTTTTTATATAAATTAATAACAGCCACTCTTCATCGGGTGCTTCATCCCATTTAATAAAGATTTCACCAGTTTCAAATCTTTGATCAATGCATCTAAAAATAGACATGTGTCTAGTGATGTGCCGTTTATTTAGTTGAAAAACTAAACTACTGGCACTTCTGTAAAAGCTTTCAAGAGAAAGTTCAATTTTCTGCCTCGCAACTTTATGATCTTTCTCTTTTTGAAGTAAAGTATCTCTATCCTCATCACCTTGGATTTTTACTCCTAAAGCTTCTACTCTCTCTCTAATTTTTTGGTCTCTTATGATCCTATATTTATCTTTTAGTTTCTCTATCCTTGCTTGAAGACCAGCGTAATCATCTCTTTTTTCTTTTAATGAAATCTTTTCAAGTTTTTCTAATTCTTTAATCTCTCTTATCCTAAATTTCTCAATCTGTTTTTCTAATTGTAATTGTTTTAAAAATTGTTTTTGCCTTTCAGCATGTTCAATTCTAAGTAATGCTTGCTCCTTACGTAAAAATAATTTTATGTCTCTTGCTCTTTCCTTTTCAAGTTTAATTTCTTCTTTTAATGCTTTTTCTTTAAGTTTAGTCTGTTCCTGTTCTTCTTTTACTTTTCGTTTTTGAATTTGTAATTTTTCTTGTTCTTTTTTTTCAATTTCCTCAAGTTGTCTTTTTCTTTTTTCTTCAGCTTTTAATGTCTTGTATTCAGATATTCTATTAGCGATACTATCAAAAAAAGCTTGAATATATTTTTCTAAACTAAAATTGACTTTAATATTAAATTCCGGTTTTAAAGAATGCTGAAGTTTGATTATTGATGATATCAAGCCTAGACTTTTTTTAGTTGGTATTTTTTTAATTGGCTTCTTTTTAGCTGGTATTTTTTTAATTGGCTTCTTTTTAGCTGGTATTTTTTTAATTGGCTTCTTTTTAGCTGGTATTTTTTTAATTGGCTTCTTTTTAGCTGGTATTTTTTTAATTGGCTTCTTTTTAGCTGGTATTTTTTTAATTGGCTTCTTTTTAGCTGGTATTTCTTTAATTGGCTTTTTTTTATTTGATTTTTTTTTTATTTTTTTCATACTTAAGGATGTTATGATTTATCAATATATTAATGATAAATATAGTCTCTTGTAATAGGTGTTGACGTATAATTCTTTGTTAGTTGAAATTGATACACAACCTGATCACCCCATTTGAAAGCAATTTCGCATCCAACAAGGTAAAATTCCCACATTCTAAAAAACTTTTCATCATACATTTTAATAATTTTTTCCTTATTCTTTATGCAATTTTCCTTCCAATGTCTCAAAGTATATGAATAATGTAGTTTGAGTACCTCTATATCAGATACTACTAATCCTGCTTTTTCTATTGGTGTGGTTACCTCACTCAAACTTGGGGTATACCCACCTGGAAAAATGTATTTTGTTATCCAAGGATGTGGGTTTCGTGGTGGATTGACAGAACCAATAGTGTGAATTAAAGAAACACCATTATCACTAAGTAGTTTTTCTACTTGTTTAAAAAATTTTTTGTAAAATTTCCTTCCCACATGTTCAAACATTCCAACACTAACAATTCTATCAAATTTTTCATCTAATTCTCGATAATCCATAAGTTTAAATGTAACTTGATCCTCTAAATTAAGTTCTTTAGCTTTTTTCAAACAATAATCTAATTGGTTTTGTGACAAAGTAATTCCTGTTACTTCACAATTTATAGATTTAGCAATATCTATAGATAATGATCCCCACCCACACCCTATATCAAGAACTTTTTGATTTGATTCTATATTCAATTTTTTAATTATGTGCTGTATCTTATTATTTTGAGCATCTTCTAGACTTTCATTCTGATTTTTAAAATATCCACAGGAATATTGTCTTTTTTTATCTAAAAATAAATCATATAGATCATCTGATAGATCGTAATGGTGAGAAACATTCATTTTAGATTTTTTTATGAAATTAAAATTTGTGAGATATCTATATGAACCACTCAGTTTATTTATAAGTTGACTGAAAAGATTTATTTCTCCTCTTCCAATATTCATAAGTGCTAAATCTAAAAATTCTGTGAGTGTTCCATTTTCAATAACAATTTCTCCATTAGAATAGGCTTCTCCAAAGTATAGATCAGGGCGAAATAGTAATTTATAATGAAGTTTCTTGTTTAAAATCTTAAGTATAATTGGTATTTTTTTTGAGGGAGAGCCTATAATATAATTTTTTGAATTAGCATCAACTAGTATGAAGCCATCTTTTTTAAATATACTATTTAAAAACCTTGCTAATTGCATTTAAGCCACTTTTAGGAATTCTAATTTGAAGTTAAGTTTATTAAGTTCTTCTATTAATAGAAGTTTGTCTTTTTCATTCAAAATACTGACCGGGGGTAGAACATTTTCATAAATTTTATTTTCATCAGACATAAAAGAGTGTAACCCTGAAATTAGATTAAACTTTTCAAAAGTATTTCTAACATTGCATAGCATTTCATTTTTTGTTTGCTCTTTTTGTTCAATAAAGTCATCATAAACCTGTCGTGATAATCCTGCTGTTACATTGCAAGTTGCTGTAATAATTCCCGAACACCCTAATTCTAAGCCTTTTAAGAGTTTTGATTCTGATCCCGGTAGAACAGAAAAATTATCAATCTTTAAATTTTCATACAAATTATAAGAGCTATCTTTCACTCCTACTATATTCTTTGGAAATTTTCTGACAAGTTCCTTAACACATTCAACACTAAACTTATAACCACACAATTTTTCAAAGTTATATAAAATAATCCTACTATCTGGTACAGCAGACACTATTCTTGAATAAAATTCTATTACCTCACTATCACCATACTTGTAATAAGCAGGTGGCATAATTAAAAAATCACTAAAATTTAAAGAGTTAGCAACCTTCATTAAATTTATAGTTTCATTTAAAGAATTAAGTCCAGTTCCAATTAAATATTTTTCTTTATATTTGCTTTCTGACAATTTGTTTAATAAACCAATTTTTTCACCAATGGATATAAGTTGGGCTTGTCCTGTGCTTCCAAAAATAGCAACACCATGGCACCCCATATCTATTATTTTTTCAGCGTGATTAACTGTCCTTTCAATATTTAGACTTAAATCACTATTAAATAATGACATTGATGCTGCATAAATGCCTCTAATTTTACCCATAATTAAAAATTATATAAAATAAAAAAATTTAGTAAAGATGATAAAGTATTAAATGAAAATTTTAGTAGTACAAAATAAAATGGGAATTGGTGACATGGTAATCTACTTACCCTTTATAGAGGCTATCTCTAGAAAATTTAATACACCGGTAAGTATTCTAGTTAAACAAAGCTCAAAAACAGAACAATTCTTAAAAGATAACAAAAATATTGAAAAGATAATTATTCTTCAGCAAGGTAATAAATTCAAGGAAGCAAAACATAAAGGTTTTAGTGGATTTATAAACTTAGCAAAAGAACTTAGAGAACATAATTTTGATAAAATATTTATTTTTAACTCATCACTTAGATTTTTCTTAGTTGCAAAATTTGCTGGTATTAAAAATATTTATCAATATCCTTTATTTATAAAAAAAAACCAACATATAGTTAATACTGCAAAAAAATTTTTAAAACAAAACTTAAATTTAACTGTAGAAAGTGATCCTAAAATTTTTATCAATGATAAATCTGTACAAAATGTAAAATCAAAATTTAAAATTAATAATGATCAAAAAAATATTATACTTGGCATAGGTGGATCAGGACCAACAAAAAGAATTCCAGCTACAACATTTATAAAACTTATGCATCTAATTTCTAATACTTATAGATGTAGATTTTTCTTAGCTACCGGTAAAGATAAAGAAGAACAAGAAATTTTAAAAGAAATACTTAACACAGAATTTAAGGACAGATGTGTTCCTTTAGATGAGTTAAGTATAAGTGAAACTCTACCAATAATTAAAAATTGTGATATTTCTATTTGTAATGACTCTAGTTTTAGCCATTTGTCATCAGGGCTTGGTATTAAAACAATTGTTTTAATGGCAGATACACCATTAATATATGGGAATTATAGTCCAAGAATGTATCCAATTATTCCGGATGGAGAAAATACAGTAACACATAATACTTTAGGTAAAGATAAAATTAATCCAGATAAAATTTTTGTTCAATTAAAAAAAATTCTTAACTAAGAAATATCTCTTAATACAATTTCTTTAGCTTCATTTACAATCATTGATAATCTTGCAGTCTCTGGTGAAATGTCTGGATGTATTTTCTTCTGAATTTTTATATATGCTTTCTTAACATCATCTTTAGTGATATTTTTTTTTATATCTAAATTTAAAATTTTGTAAGCTTCCTCTCTAGATATTTTAGAGGAATTTTTAATATTTTGATTTTGGTTAAATGAAAATCTTCCAGAGTTTCTAAGGGTTTGTATAAGTCTAAACAACCCAATTAATTGAAATATTGAAAACCCTTTTAACTTAACTAAAGCTAAACTTAGCAACGTAAGTGGTATACTTAATAAAAACTTACCTGCGACCACAAACAATATTGCCAAGACTATCAAGCCTAAAAAAATTAATTTTCTTAAATGTTTAGATATTTTTTTGGATGAAGTGTTGGCTAATAATTTAAGTAAAAAGTAAGTAATTCCCAAAAAAACTAGTGTATAAATAATAATATTCATATATTTAATTTCTATCTATGAAAATACCACATCTTAAAAAAAAATCAGAAATAAAAACGTGTCATAATATTAGTTGGGAAGATAATTATAGTTGGATACATCAAGATGATATCTTGGAGGTTTTAAAGGATAGTAAAAAATTAAACCCTGAAGTTAGAAAATATCTTGAAGAAGAAAACTCTTATACTGATTTTCACTTATCAGATACTAATACCATTCAAAAAAAATTATTTGATGAAATCAAAGGAAGAATAAAATTAGATGATGAGTCTCTACCTTTTAAAGATTTTGATTATGAATATTGGTCAAAAACAACTATCAAAGGAAATTATTCCATAAAATTAAGGAAAAAAATTGGAACTAATAATATTGAAGAAATTTGGAATGGAGATGAAGAAAAAGAAAAACTAAAAGTAGAATACTTTGGTGTTGGAGATTTGGAGGTAAGTTTTAATGACAAATATTTGGGATACTCTTTAGATACAAAGGGTTCTGAATATTACACAATATATATTAGAGATATAGATACAAAAAAATTAGTTACTGAAAAGATTGAGGAAACATCAGGTAGCATAACTTTCAGTTTAGATGATCAGTATGTTTTTTATTCAAAACTTGATGAAAATCATAGACCAAGAAAAATTTATAGACACAAATTAGGTACTAAAGTTAGTGAAGATCAATTAATTTTCGAAGAAAAAAGTGAAGCTTTTACAGTTGGAATTGGTTTAAGTTCAGATGATAAATATTTCTTTATCAGCTCTTCAGACCATAATACATCTGAACAATATTACTTTGATGTTAATGAAAAAAATCCCAAACCAAAATTAATAAAAAAAAGACAAAGAGGAATTCTTTATTCGGTCAATTCTTGGGATGGTAAATTTTACAATCATACGAATGAAAATGCTGAAGATTTTAAAATAGACATAAGTAATAGTTTAGAAAAACCAGACTGGAAAACCTTTATTGCTGCAAAAGATGAGGTTCTAATTGGAGGCTTAACATTTTTAAAAAATTGGATCATAAGATCTGAAACTTCAGATGCTTTAGATAAATTATTTATAAAAAATATTACAACTGGAAAAGAAGAAGAGTTAATTTTTTCTGATGAAACTGTATATGTTCCTGGTGCCTCTTTGATGCAAAGAGATAAAAATACAGACGAAATATATATAAGTTATTCTTCACCTAAAACACAATCTAGAGTTTATTCTTATAACTTAAGCACAAAAGAAAAAAAATTAGTTAAAGAACAAGAGATCCCATCCGGTCACAATCCTGATAACTACATTGTGGAAAGAGTAGATTGTAAATCACACGATGGAAGACTGGTCCCTCTTACAATTACTAGACACAAAAATACTAAAATGGATGGAAGTGCTCAATTGTTGCTTTATGGTTATGGCTCTTACGGAAGCTCTATGAGCCCTAGTTTTTCTGCTACTAGATTAAGTTTGATTAATAGAGATATCATCTGGGTTACGGCCCATATTAGAGGGGGTATGGAAAGAGGTATGAAGTGGTGGAAAGAAGGAAAGCTGCTTAATAAAAAAAATACTTTTGAAGATTATATTGCTTCTGCAAAATACTTAATTGAAAATAAATATACTTCAAAAAATCAAATAATAGGTATGGGTGGCTCCGCAGGTGGTCTTCTTATGGGTGCTGTAGTTAATCAAGCCCCCGAATTATTTCTAGGAATTATAATGGCAGTACCATTTGTAGACTCTTTAACAACTAATCTAGATCACTCTTTACCTTTAACAGTTGGAGAATTTGATGAGTTTGGAAATGCAAAAGATAAAAAAGATCACTTTGATTATATTTATTCTTATGCTCCCTATAATAATATTAAGAAGATGGATTATCCTCATATGTTGATCACAACAAGTTTAAGCGACAACAGAGTATTGTTTGATGAACCAGCAAAATTTACCGCCAAACTAAGAGAATATAAAACTGATAATAATTTATTACTTTTAAAAACTGAAATGAACGCAGGTCATGGTGGTAAATCAGGTAGAGATGGGGCTATAGAAGAAATTGCACTAGATTATGCATTTGCATTAAAAATTTCTAAAAAAATTTAGTCGTCCTATCTTGAAATTTTTAGCATAATTCCTAAATATTATATGTAAGTCGCCTAATGGGACTTACTAAATTAACCTTGCTAACAAAGGAGGAAACTATGACAAGTAGGGATCTATCTATATTTAACACTCTAAGACCTTTTTCAATTGGATTTGACGATATGTTTGACCAATTTGAAAATATGCTGGGAAATGGAGGGTTAACCATGCAGTCCAATTATCCACCGTACAACATTAGAAAAACTGGAAAAGACAACTACGCTATTGAAGTTGCTTTAGCTGGTTTTAGTAAAAATGATGTAGAGGTGGAGTTTGAAGATAATTTATTAACTGTAAGAACAAAACAAGTTGATAAATCTGAGGACAAATCTGATGATGGTGAAATTATTCATAAAGGTATTTCACAAAGACAATTTGCAAGATCATTTACAATCGCTGAGGATGTGAAAGTTAATGGTGCTGAATTAAAAGATGGTCTTTTAACAATTGCCTGTGAAAGAATTGTACCTGAATATAAAAAGAAAAAACTTATTGAAATTAAATAAGTAAAAACCTTACTTGTGGGGTATATTCCCCACAAGTATTAAGTTTTTAGAAACAACCGTTTGAAACAAAACCAATCACTATAGAATTAGAATCTACTTCAAATCTTCTTTCGCAAAGTATTCCATATTTTTTGGTGTTGTAAACAAGTTCTAAGTTACCTTTATCATTTTTAAAATCTTCATCTGGCTTACCTAATTCCATTTGCAAATTGCTTGAAGTTTTTC
Source organism: Candidatus Pelagibacter sp. PS_23 (assembly GCF_059417905.1). Classification (NCBI taxonomy): domain Bacteria; kingdom Pseudomonadati; phylum Pseudomonadota; class Alphaproteobacteria; order Candidatus Pelagibacterales; family Candidatus Pelagibacteraceae; genus Candidatus Pelagibacter; species Candidatus Pelagibacter sp. PS_23. The sequence goes on from NZ_CM182071.1 coordinate 1,079,044, forward strand.
CAATGTATTCACTTAACTTAGCATTTTCTTTTTCAACAATTGCGTCTGTTTTATTTTTGATTGTTTGACAGCCAGCAACAAGAGTTAAAAGAAATAAGCTTATTAAAATAAATTTTAATTTATGCATGGTTCAATGATAACACTCAAAATATGGCATAAATATAAACTTATAAGTTGAAATATGTTGATAAACTTAGATTTTTAAGAGTATTTTCTTAATTAATCTAATATCAGTTCATCTTAATCTTAGGAGGATCAATGTTAGAAAAATATTTCGACTATAAAAAACACAAGACTGATTTTAAAACAGAAGTAATAGCTGGTGTAACAACATTTTTGACAATGGCTTACATTATGTTTTTAAATCCATTTATACTATCAGGTGAATTTGCTGGACCAGAAAAAGGGTTCTTTGAATTTGGAGCAGTATACACGGCAACAATTGTTGCAACAGCGCTTGCTTGTTTCATAATGGCATTTTATGGAAAAACATGGCCGATAGGTTTAGCGCCAGGTATGGGAATTAATGCATTCGTTGCATTTGGGGTTTGTGCTGGAATGGGCTATACGCCTCAAGAAGCTTTAGGAGCTGTACTGGTTGCTGGGGTTTTATTCTTAATCATTTCATTAACACCTATCAGAGCGTGGTTAATTAATTCAATTCCAAGAAGTTTAAAATTAGGAATTGGTGCTGGTATAGGATTATTCTTAGCAATAATTGGACTTCAGATCATGGAAGTTGTTGTTGATAACCCGGTAACATTAGTTCAATTAGGTGACTTGAGTGATCCACTTGTTTTATTGGGTTGTGCAGCATTTATTTTGATGGTTGTTCTTGAAAAAATGAAAGTTAAGGGAAATATCATTATTGGTATTTTACTATTCAGTATTATTGCATGGGCTACTGGACTTGCTAAATTTAATGGAATTGCGAGCTCACCACCTCCAATGACTTATCTATTTGATTTTGATTTATCAGCAGCATTAACAGCTGGTATGACAACTGTAGTGTTTACTTTATTATTTGTTGATTTCTTTGATACTGCAGGAACATTAACTTCAGTAGCAAACGTTGCTGGTAAGGTTGATAAAAATGGTAAAGTTAAAGACATTGAAAAAGCGATGATGGCTGACAGTGTTGGAACTGTAGCGGGTGCAATGATGGGAACAACAACTGTAACAAGTTATGTTGAGTCTGGTGCTGGTGTAAAAGCTGGTGGAAAAACAGGAATGACCTCTTTAGTAATTGGTCTTCTATTTTTGGCTTGTATATTCTTTGCTCCTTTAGCAACAAGTTTACCTAAACAAATTGATGGTGCAGCTTTAGTGTTTGTTTCTGTTCTTTTTGTTAGAAACATAACTGATATAGAATGGGATGATATTGGTGAAGCAGCTCCTGCTATTCTTGCTATGATTGCTATGCCGTTAACATATAGTATTAGTAATGGTATTGCTTTAGCATTTGTATCATACGCATTAATCAGATTATTTACTGGTAAGTTTTCTTCAACTTCACCAGCGATATGGATTATTGCAATTTTGAGTGTTGTAAGTTTTGCAGTTGCTTAAAATATAATTTTTAGGGCTGGAATTATTCCAGCCCTATTTATTTTTCTTAATTATTTCTTCCATAGACATCTCTTCATAATGCTCAGTTGGCTGAACAATCCATGGATCTGAATCAAGTTTAACTGGACAAAAATCTGGCTCAAATGTAGATGATTTTTTTTTCCATAAACAGGCTGTTTTAACTTCATTTATATAATCTTTAGTTGGTTCATAATTCTTTAACCACTCAATACTTTTATTTAAGGTTAATCCAGTATCAGATAAATCATCTACTAATAAAACTTTATTAAAATCTTTATTCTCAGCTAAAGAACTAATTTCTCTTGCAAACATTAATTGACCCTGTTTATCTTCCATTCCTTTTCCTGAATAACTTTGGATAACAATATAAGCTATAGGTAGTTTTAAAATTCTAGAGAGGATATCTAGTATAGGAGCTGCCCCTCTCATAATGCCTACTAGTACTGTTGGCCTATAATTATTGTGAATTTCTATTGCTAGTTTTTCTACAATTTTTGTATACTGATCAAAAGTGATAATTAATTTCTCTGCCATAAAATTCATTATCATATAAAAAATTATTTAAAAAGGAGAAATAATGAAAGCCTACTGGATCGCTTTATACAAAAGAATAGATAGCCAAGAAAATTTAAAAAATTATGGGGCAAAAGTTACTGGAATAATAAAAAGTTATGGAGGAAAGCCTCTTGTGAGAGGTGGAAAATTTGAAACTTTAGAGGGTGAAACTTACCCAAGAACTGTAATTTGGGAATTTCCAAATCATGAGCAAGCTATGAAATGTCACGATTCTAAAGAGTATCAAGATGGTTGGGCTATAGCTAGAAATACTACTGAGCGAAACCTACAAATAGTAGAAGGTTTTAGTACTGAATAGGTTCTGGATCTATACTTCTCCAAAGATACCAGGTCGCAACTGAGCAGTATGGACTAAATCTTTTGTTTAATAATTTTACATAAGATTCAGGTGGTAGATATTTTTTTTTATAATTTTTTGAAATTCCTCTTAAAAGACCAATATCTTGTATAGGCCAAATATTTGAACGATTATAAGTAAATAATAAAATCATTTCAGCTGACCATCTTCCAATTTGTCTTAGCTTAGATAAATAAATAATAGCCTCTTCATCTGACATCTTAGGAATTAATCTAGGGTTAAATGATTTATCTAATATTTGTTTAGCTAAACTTTTTATTCCCCTAACCTTTTGTCCACTTAATCCACAGCTTTTAAGTTGAACAGAAGAAAGTTTAGAGACTGTTTTTGCATTAATCTTATTTTTACATTTTTTTTTAAATTTCAAAAAAACTGAGTTAGCTGCTGCAACACTAATTTGTTGTCCAATGATACTCTTACATAATGAAAAAAATATATCTTTTCTAGAAGTAAGCACAGCCTCTGAAGGAGATTTATATTTATTTATCAATGATGACATTACTTTATCTTTATTGGATAAATATTTTTTTGCAGTATTCCAATATTTTGGTTTTTTATTCATGTCTAGTCGTTGATGGTATTTTTTGTTTATGATAAATTTCTCTTCTAAAAATTATAAGAGAGGCAAGAACTACAAGTGATGCACCAATAAGTGTTTTTATAGTTGGTATCTCATTCCAAATAAAATAACCAAAAAATATAGCAAATACCAAAGCTAAATATTTTAAAGGTGCTACCAAAGATACTTCAGAAAGTTTATATGATTGAGTTAAAAATAAATTTGCAGAACCTCCTGTTACTCCAATTAAAGCTAAAAGAATAAAGTCTTGAAAATTTGGCATTTTCCATCCCATTGGAATTGTGGCCAAGCCGGCAATTGAAATAGTAATTGTAAAAAAAATTGAGATAAGCCAAATAGGTTCTGTTGTTGATAGCTTTCTAATCGTAATGGTTACAAAAGCCATTCCAATACAAAATATTAGAGGAAGGAAATAAAGATAATTCATACCCTTAAAGCCAGGCTCAGCAATTATAATAACACCTATAAATCCAATTAAGACAGCTAACCATCTAAAAATACCCACTTTTTCACTTAATAGAAAAATTGATAATACGGTAATAAATAATGGTGCCGCATACGACAGGCTAACAACGACTGCCAAAGGAAGTTCTCTTAACGCAACAACTATTGCTATCAAGGCCATTAAACCCATAAAACATCTGAATAAATGTTCTTTTGATCTTTCAGTTGTATAAAAAGTTTTTAATTTACCTTTTGGAATTAAAAAATATGTGGGCAACAGACCAAAAAAACCTCTAAAAAATAAAACTTCCCCAGTTGGATAGTCGCTTGACCATTTTACCAGCAAATCCATAACGGAAAAGGTGCATACAGATAGAAACATGTACAAAAAACCTAATTGATTTTTAGTTAGCATAGCAATAATTTGTAAATCAAATTAAAGTATAATCAATGGAAATAGCAGTATTAGGATTAGGATGTTTTTGGGGACCAGAAATTAAGTTTAGTAAACTTGAAGGAGTTATTAAAACTGAAGTTGGCTATTGTGGAGGTGACAGCAAAACAGTCACTTACAAAGACGTATGTACTGGTAATACAAATCATGCAGAAGTTGTTAAGTTAGATTTTGATCCTAAAATTATCTCTTATGAAAAGATTTTAGATTTCTTCTTTGAAATTCATGACCCTACAACCTTAAATTCACAAGGACCTGATTTTGGGACACAATATAGAAGTGAAATATTTTACCTAAGTGACAGACAAAAAGAAATTGCTGAGAGAGTTATAAAAAAAGTAAATTTAAAATTATCAGGAAATGTTGTAACAAAATCTTCTTTACTAAAAAATTATTGTCCAGCAGAAGAATATCATCAGAGATATTTGGAAAAAAGATAATATGTCTTTAATTGATACAAATTGGTTAGAAGAAAATTTAGATAAAGTAAAAATTATTGATTGCTCATGGCACATGCCTCAGACAGAACGTAATGGTTTTGACGAATATAAAAACAAACATATTAAAAATGCAATTTTTTTTGATTTAGATAAAAACTCTAAAAAAGATACTGATCTACCTCATATGTTAACAGATGCTAAGTCATGGGAAAATATTGTGTCTAGCATGGGAATTAAAAATGATGATCAAATAGTTATCTATGATAATTCAGATGTAATCAGCTCATGTAGATGTTGGTATAATTTTATCTATTTTGGTCACAATCCAGAATTAGTCCATGTATTAGATGGAGGATTTAAGAAATGGATTAAGGAAGATAAAGCAACCACTAGTGATATAATTAAGATTATTCCCTCTAACTATATTGCAAATGAAAAAAGAGAGTTAGTAAAAGATATGAACCAAATTAACAAAAATATTTTAGAAAACAATTTTAATGTTATTGATGCAAGAAGTTTAGAAAGATTTGAGGGTAAGGTTCCAGAGCCAAGAAAAGGATTACGAAGTGGCTCAATCAAAAACTCTTTTTGTCTGCCTTTCTCTGAACTTATAAATCAAGATCATACATTCATTAGTAAAGAAAAGATTCATGAAAAGTTTAAATCAACTGGATATGAAATAGGTAAAAACATTGTGTTTACTTGTGGTTCTGGTGTTACCGCTTCAGTTTTGGCCCTTGCTTATTCTTTAATAGATAATAAATATATGCCTACTATTTACGACGGATCATGGAGTGAATATGGAAAAAATTAAAATATGAAAAGATCTACAAAAATCGGAACTGCAATCCTTGCCTTCTTTTTAATCATTACAATAGTAATTGTTGGAAGAACAATGATAGGAAATCATTTTAAAAAAAAATTTAGCAAAAGACCTCCTCCAGGCATAATAGTAACTGAGGTTGTAGCAAAAAATTTCTCTCAAAAAGTTTCAACTTATGGAACAGCAATTCCTTTTAGAACTAAATCATACAAAATTGAAAAATATGAAATAGTTAACCCAATAGAATTCAATAGAAAATTAAAAAAAGGTGATTTAATAACAAAATTAAAAACTAGAAATTTAATAGCATCTTTTGATGGAGTGGTGACTAAGAGAGATTTTTCAAATGATATTAAAGTTTCTGAAAGTTCACTTTTAATACAACTAGAAGATACTTCGATAATTTATGTAGATGTAGATATTCCTGAACTTTACGCAAGTTTTATTAAAGAAAATTTAAATGTTGATGTTAAATTTTCAGGTAATAGTGAAAAAATTTATTCAGGTGTTGTTGACTCAACAGCTGGCAGGATTGATGTGGATACAAGATCTTTAGCTATAAGAATAAAATTAGAAAATGATAATTTTGAAATTTTACCAGGTTCTCTTTTGGAGATTATAGTTAAATATAATGAGAGAAATTCCATGAGTATTCCAGATACAAGTTTAATCATGGAAGGTAACAAAACTTATGTTTATAAAGTTGCAGAAGATAATGTGACTAATAAAGCTGAAATTGTTATTGGAATAAGAGATTCTGGTTTTATTGAAGTAGTTTCAGGTTTAGCTAATGGAGATAACATTGTAGCTGAGGGTTTAAAAAAAGTTAGACCAAGAGGCAAAATTAAACCAATTAAAAAATAATGTTTATAACTGACGTAAGTATAAGAAGACCAGTTGTTGCTTGGGTAATGTCTCTTATATTAATTGTTTTTGGAATATTTGTTTTTTCACAATTGCCAGTAAGAGAGCTACCCGAAGGCTTACAACCACCTGTAGTTCAAGTTAAAGTAGACTACAAATCTGCATCAGCTCCTATAATTGATCAGGAAGTAACACAAGTAATAGAAGATGTAATAGGTGGAGTAGAAGGAATAAAAAATATTAACTCAACATCAGAAAATGGGAGCAGTTCAATTAATGTTGAATTTAATCCTGATATAGATCTTGATAATGCTGCTAATGATATAAGAGAAAGAGTTGCAAGAGTTGTAGATAGATTGCCAAGTGAAGCAGCAGCACCTCAAATACTTAAACAATCAGCAGGATTTTCAACCACTATGTGGCTGGCCGTATCTTCAGCAACCTGGAGTGATTTAGAGCTTGGAGATTATGTTGAAAGATATTTAGTAGATCGATTTTCAAGTGTTAAAAATGTTGGAACAATCTCAACTGGTGGCTTAAGAGATTTAAGTGTTAGGATCTGGATTGATCCAATTAAACTTGCTGCAAATAATTTAACTATTCAAGAAGTTGAAGGAGCAATAAGGAAAGAAAATGTCAGCCTACCCGCAGGAACATTAGAAGCTACCAACATAGATTTAATACTAAATTTAGATAAGTCATATAACGATATAGAAAAACTAAAAACATTACCTATTAAAAAAAATCAAAATAGTGTTGTAAGACTTTCAGATATTGCAAATGTTGAGTTTGGTCCAGTTTCAGAAAAAAATCTTTTTAAAGCCCAAAGTAAAGATGCTTTAGATTTAAACACTGTAGGAATTGGTATTTATGCGAAAAGTGGTGCCTCAACAGTAGAGCTTTCTAAAGAAATAAGTAAAAAAATTGAAGAAGTTAAAAAAACATTGCCAGATGATCTAAATATAGAAGTAGCTTTTAACAGAGCAACATATGTGGGTACAGCTATCGATGAAGTATACAAAACTTTAATCATTGCTTTTATTCTTGTGGTTATTATTATTTATTTATTCTTAGGTAATATAAAAGCTGTAATTGTACCAGCAGTTGCACTACCTGTAAGTTTAATAGCATCGTTTTTGGGTCTTTATTTATTTGGTTTATCAATAAACATATTTGTCTTATTAAGTTTTATTTTAGCAATTGGAATAATTACTGACGACTCGGTCATAATGACAGATGCAATTTATAGAAGAATTGAAAATGGAGAGAGTCCATTAATTGCAGCTTACAAAGGGTCAAAGCAAATCAGCTTTGCAATCATTGCAACAACTTTAATTCTAGTTGCGGTTTTTATTCCTTTAATTTTCATAGATGGAATTGCAGGAACATTATTTAGAGAAACAGCGATAGCATTATCTGTTTCTGTTGTGGTGTCCTCTTTTGTTGCTCTTACACTATCACCTATGTTAGCAAGTAAGTTTTTAAAGAAAGAGCCAAAACAAAATTTTATAGTCACTAAATTTGATAAATTTTTTAAATCATTCTTAAAATTTTATGAAGAAACATTGGGGTATTGGCTTAATAAGAAAAAAATCATAATTTCATTTATAGTCTTCACTATTATTGTCTCTGGTGTTTTATTTCATTTTACAAAAAAAGAATTATTACCCTTAGAAGATCGAGGGGTTTATCTTGTTCTAGGATTTACAGATGAAGGAAGCTCTTTTGAATATACTGAAAAAAGAGCAGAAGATGTTGAAAAAAGGTTAATTCCTCTTCTTCAAGCTGAAGATAGTCCATACAAAAGATTTATAATGAGAGTGCCAGGCTTTGGTAGCAATAAAAATTCTTTTAATAGCTTTATAATAATTGCATTATTAGATGAATGGGCTGAACGAGATAAAAGTTCACAAACAATAATGAGAGAAGCAATTGGAAAAATTGTGACTGTTCCTGAAACAGTAGCTTTTCCAATATCACCTCAATCTATTAGAGTTTCTAGTTACAATAAACCTGTTCAAATGGTTATATTGGGCAGTACTTATGAAGAGTTAGAGGAAATACAGTCTAAAGTTATCAATAAATTAAGACAAAATAAAAATTTATCTAGAATAGAATCTGACTATTCTAGAGACAAACCAGAAGTCAAATTAGTAATTAATAAAAATAAGGCTAAGGATTTAAGTGTGTCTACTGACTCAATTGGCAAAACCTTAGAAACTCTTTATGGTGGAAAAACTGTAACAAAATTTAATAGACTTGGTAAAGAATACCCAATTATACTTCAACAATACTTGGCAGATAGACGATCACAAGAAGGTCTTTCTAAAATATTTGTTAGATCTGAAAGCTCTGGTAAACTTATCTCTTTATCAAATTTAGTAGAGTTCAGTGAAATTGGATCTGCAAAAAAATTAGCAAGATATAATAGGCAGAGAGCTGTAACAATATCTGCAAATATATCGGAATCTTATACACTTACAGAAGCAATTGCATATTTAGAAGAAACAATGGAAGAAATTGGCTCTTCTAATCAAATTGCATGGAAAGGTAAATCAGAAGAAATAAAAGAAACTAGTAATGAACTATTTGTTATTTTTGGATTAGCATTTCTAACTGCGTACCTAGTAATGGCTGCAACCTTTAATTCATTTATTCATCCATTTATTATTATGTTAACTGTTCCACTTGCTTTGTTTGGAGGTTTGGTCTTTATATTATTCTTGAACAGTTCTATTAATATCTTCTCACAAATAGCACTTGTCATACTAATTGGAATATCAACTAAAAATAGTATTCTAATTGTTGATTATGCCAATCAGTTAAGAACGGCTGGAAAAAATATAGAAACATCCGTTAAGGAAGCTTGTCAATTAAGATTTAGACCCATAATGATGACGTCAATAAGCACAATGATAGCAATGATGCCATTGGTTATAGGAAATATTGGGCCAGGCGCAGGTGAAGCTTCAAGATTAGCAGTGGGTGCAACTATTCTGGGAGGAATGATTATATCAACATTCTTTACATTATATGTAACGCCAACCATGTATTTGGTATTAGCAAAGAATACGAAACGAATTGATGCAGTTGATATTGAGCTAAAAAAACAACTTCGTTAAAATATAATATATTTATTTTTATTTAATCTTTTCTGGCAATCTTGTAATTGTGATTTGTATTTATTAGATTGTTTTTCTACTTTTTTAGCTAAACCTATAACTTTCTGATTATTCTTATAATCTTTATAACCACCCCACCCTTCATGATACGCTAGATACTGTCTAAAAGCATCTTTCTTAGAAATTTTTAAAAGAGATTCTGTTTTATCGGTATACCAACCAATAAAATCTACACTGTCTTTAAATCTTGTTCTTGTTGCTAATTTATTTCCAGTTTCATTTTTATATTGTTCCCAAGTTCCTTTTACTGCTTGTGAATATCCAAATGAACTAGAGGGCCTCTTAAATGGTATAATTTTAAATAATTTTTGCCTTGGCGGTTTTGCTAGCCAATCAAAGTCTGACTCCATCTTAATTATAGCTAACTGAATATAAATTGGGGTTCCCCATTTTTGTTCAGTTTTCTTTGCATGTTTATACCAAAGATATCTTTCATTAAAAATTGAGCAACTATTTGAAGTATTTTGAGGTATTGAGGAGCAGCTAGTAATAAAAATAATTAATAGTATTAAAAAATGATTTTTAAGTTTTGACATACCTAATTACAATCTTATAGATAAGTATTACTAATATTACACCTACAATATTTCCAAATAAATCATTTATCTCAAATCCACGATTTGGAATGATAATGTGAAATAGTTCTAAAAAAATTGATAATAGAAATAAATAAACAATTAAAAGATTAATCTTTTTAGTATTATGAAAAGAAAGTGCTCCTAAGGTTGTAAGTAAAAAAAAAGCATAGAAATGGTTTGATGAAATTATAAAATCCCTGGTAATTTGAGGTTGTGTATAACGATCATTATACAAAAACCATCCAAGAATACTGCCTGGGTATAAATAAAATATTATCAATATAATATTTGAAGAATAAAACCCTATTTTAAAAAATTTTTTCAATCTATTCATAATAATCTTATTTATTTTACTCCTTTTATCAGTTATCAAAATACATAAAATGGCTCATTTAGTTTTAGTAAGACATGGTCAAAGTGAATGGAATCTTGAGAAAAGATTTACAGGCTGGGTAGATGTTGACCTTACAGGGCAAGGTAAATTAGAGGCCTGCAAGGCTGGAGAGTATATTAAGAAAACTAAAATTGATATTGATTATTTTTATTCATCATTTCAGTTAAGGGCTATCAATACACTAAAATTTATTCAGGACACATTAAGAGACAAAAGAGAACCAGTTAAAGCCTGGCAATTAAATGAAAGACATTATGGAGCTTTAACAGGGCTAAATAAAGATGAAATGAAAGAAAAACTTGGTGAAGATAAAATACATGCTTTTAGAAGATCTTGGGATATTAAACCAGATCCATTAAGTAGAAACAATCCGTATCACCCGTTAAATATAGAGGTTTATAAAAGTATTCCAAAAGAAAATATTCCTGACACCGAGTCCCTTAAAGATACCTACGAAAGAGTAATGAAATTTTATATTGATGAAATTCAAATGAAACTAAAAAATGATAAAGATATTTTAATTTCAGCTCATGGAAATTCTATAAGAGCGTTATGCAAATTTTTATTTAAATTAGACAATCAAAGGATAACATTACTCGAAATACCAACAGGCAATCCACTTTTGATAAATTTAGATTCAAAGCAAAATATTAAAGAATGCACTTACCTAGATCAAGATAGAGCTAAGGACTTGTTAGTTTTTTAATAATTTTTTGTAAATATTGAGATCTGTTAAATGTCTAAAGTCTTCAAAACTCTCAAAACCATATAAATCATCTTTATCAATTAATTTATTCCAAATATTTGAAATGGAAAAATTGCCTACTTCATATGAGTCAAATAAACTCTTATTTATGATTTGGCACCCTGTATAAATTAAGTGATTAAGTTCATCTTTTTTTATAATATTTTTTTTAAGATTAAAATCACCCTCCAAATTTTTATCAAAACTCAAGTTTTCATTAGCTAATAAAAGTATATTTTTAACTTTGTTTAAAAAATAAAACTTCTCCATATCTTTAATATATTTTTTATAATTCTCATTCCATACAGTGTCTGGATTAAATATAATAAAGTCTGTTTCATTAGATGAATTTATCATATTCAAAATTCCACCACCTGTATCTAGAATATATGAACCATCATCAATTATCTTAATTTCTAAATTAAATTTCTTATCTTTAAGAAATTTTTCAATTTTTTCACTTAGGTAAAATGTATTGATTAAAATTTTATTAATTCCCAAAGAATGTATTAAATTAATACAATTTTCTAATAAAGTTATTTCGTTTATCTTTAGTAGAGGCTTCGGGGTTGTCAGTGTTATTGGGTTTAAGCGCTTACCATATCCAGCACATAAAATTAATGCAGTTTTAATCTTCATTTCTGATTTCTTATTTTTTTGGAAAAATTAAGCTCTAATAAGCTTTTAAGCTCAGAAAATTTTTTATTATTGGAAATTCTTAATTCAATTAACTTCCAGGCATAGGGAATTAATTTCAAGTATTGCTTTTTTTTATCTCTCATGGCCAATCTTGTGAATATTCCAATGATTTTCATATTTCTTAAAATGGATAATATTTCAAAATCACTTAGTAACGTAGCTTTGTTAACTCTTTTTTTATTTAGTTTTAGATAATAACGATAAATTTTATTTTTAAATATTTCATCTGTTCCAAATCTAACATCATCAATTAGGGAAGCTAAATCATAAGCCCTGTTTCCAATTAAAGCATCCTGCGAGTCGATAACTCCTATTTTATTTTTGTAATTCATTAAATTTGATACATGAAAATCTCTATGAACTAAGACTTTTTCTTTTGATTGAAGGTTTGTTAATAAAAACCTAATTTGTTTTTTTATATCAATTTTAAACTTGGTTAGTTTATTTTTTTTTACAAATTTTTTTGCATACCATTCACAAAATAAATTTGCCTCATTGAATAATTTAACATTATCATAAATAGGAATTTTATAAGTTTTACCTTTAAAGTTTTTAGATCGATTTTGTTTAATTTTTTGAATCACTCCAAGTAAATTAATAGATTTTTTATAGAGAGTTTCTTTTTGGTTTTTATTTTTTTTTAATAAACTAAAAACTGAGTCGTCTCCAAAATCTTCAATTTCTATATAATTTTTTTTATAATTTTCGCTATAAAGTTTAGGTGCTAAAACTTTATTTTTAATTAGAAGACTATTTATTGCGTCATATATTAGCAAATTTTTCTCTTTTTCCTTAGAGGCAAAAACTATAATTGATTTTTTTTTTGATGATGACTTTCTATAAAAAGATCTAAATGATGCGTCACCTTTAATTTTTTTTAATTTATCATTAGTTTGTAACATCTATTATTTATTTTTAACTCCCTTAATTGTTAAATATCTTTTATTTAAATCATCATTGTATTCAAAATGTAAATCAATTTTGGAATCAATAGTTTCTTTTATTTTCTCAGGCCATTCAATTAATGTCACAACTTCTTCTCTATTTTCAAATAAACCAATGTTTTTTATCTCACTATAGTCAATCAACCTGTACAAATCGTAATGCTGTATTATAAAATTTCCAACATCATATTCATTTACCAAATTAAAGGTAGGACTAGTAACTTCGGTTAAATTGATTTTATTTAATTGTTGAAGATTATTAATGAGGTGTCTTATAAATGTGGTTTTGCCAACACCTATTTCTCCATGAAAATAAGCTACATCTCCTTTTTGTAGTGTTCTTGAAAAACTTTTAGCTAGCTCAGATGTTTTATCTTCTAGGGAGATATCTATTTTTTCGCTATTAGTAGCGATAAGCATCTGGTTTGAATGGACCTTCTGTTTCAACACTTATATATTCAGCTTGGTCTTTTGATAGTTTTGTAAGTTTGGCACCTACTTTTTTTAAGTGAAGCATTGCTACTTTCTCATCTAATGATTTCGGTAATACATAAACTTTATTTTCATAATTTTTATGATTATGCCAAAGTTCAATTTGTGCCATTACTTGGTTTGTAAATGATGCGCTCATTACAAAACTTGGATGTCCAGTTGCGCAACCTAAATTTACTAATCTACCTTTGGCTAAAAGAATAATTCTCTTTCCATCAACTAATTCTATTTCATCAACTTCTGGTTTTACTTCTGTCCATTTATAATTTTTTAAGGCTTCTACTTGAATCTCATTATCGAAGTGTCCAATATTACAAAGGATTGCTCTATCTTTCATATTTCTCATATGATCTGCAGTAACAATGTCTATATTACCTGTAGCAGTAACAACAATATCTGCTTTACTTATAGCTTCATCCATTAAAACTACTTCATAACCTTCCATTGCTGCTTGGAGTGCACAAATTGGATCCGCTTCTGTAACCATCACTCGAGCACCACTTTGTCTTAAAGATGCAGCACTACCCTTTCCAACATCCCCAAAGCCTGCTACAATTGCAACTTTACCAGACATCATTACATCTGTGGCTCTTCTAATTCCATCTACTAAACTTTCTCTACAACCATATAAGTTATCAAATTTGGATTTTGTAACTGAGTCATTAACATTAATTGCTGGAATCATTAATGTTCTATCTTTTTCCATTTTGTTTAATGCTTTAATTCCAGTCGTTGTTTCTTCTGAAACACCTTTTACTTCCTTTAACAAATCTTTGTAATCGCTGTGCATCATTGCAGTTAAATCACCACCATCATCTAATAGCATATTTGCTTTCCAGTCTTTTTTACCTTCTATTGTTTGTCTGATGCACCATACAGCTTCCTCTTCAGTTTCACCTTTCCAAGCAAAAACTGGTATTCCTGCTTTAGCTATTGCTGCAGCGGCATGATCTTGTGTTGAAAAGATATTACAAGAAGACCATCTAACTTCTGCTCCAAGCTCTACTAAAGTTTCAATTAAAACTGCTGTTTGAATTGTCATATGAAGACATCCCAATATTCTTGCTCCTTTTAAAGGGGCTTTTCCTGAATATTCTTCTCTTAATGCCATTAGACCAGGCATTTCACTTTCAGCTATTGAAATTTCTTTTCTTCCAAAGTCTGCTAACGATATATCTTTAACTTTAAAATCATCCATTGCTCAGTTTTATATAATAAAAATTTAATTAATCAACTTATGATTAAACTTTGGGGAAGACAATCTCAACATTTGCACCTTCTTGCGTTACATTGTTTGAGGCATTGATGGTAGCACTATGGAGTTCAACAAGGTTTTTTACTATATTTAAGCCTAAACCAGAATGCTCACCAAAGGTGTCCGGTCTATTACTATAAAATCTATTAAATATTTTTTTTGTATCTATTTCCTTAAATCCTTTACCTTCATCAATAACTTTAAAAATAATTTTATCCTTATCTCCTTTGTAAATTTCAACTAAGATTTTTTTGTTATCATCGCTAAATGAAATTGAATTATCTAATAAATTTGCAATAATTTGCTCAATTCTATTTTCTATTCCATTAATAAAATATTCCTCTTGATCGTCTTGATCATTTAACATTATTTTAATCCCTCTTTTTGCTTCATAAATATTATTAAAATCATCTACTACAGATCTTGCAATTAATTTGAGATTAATTTTTTTCATTTTTTCTTTACTTAATGCAACCTCATCTTTTAGTATTTGAGAATAATCAGTGATCAATCTTTCAATTCTTTGAACATCATGATTGAGAATACTAATTAATTTACTTCTTTGAGATTGATCATCAGTCTCGTTCAATATTTCTGAAGCACTTTTTAATGATGTTAAGGGGTTTCTTATCTCATGAACAAGATCAGTTGAAAAATTTTCTGCATGTGAAATTCTTTTTTGAAGTTCACTTGTCATATCATCTAAAGAATTTGACAAAGTTCCTAGCTCGTCATTTCTACTTTTAAGTTCATTAATATTTGTTTTTTTTTTGCTCTTTTCTTTTATAATTTTTGTATATGCTACTAAGTTCTTTATAGGTTTTAGAAAATATCTATTTAAAACAAAAGAGAATACAAATATTACTATAATTATAAATATTGCTGTTCTTAGAATAAATGTTTTTCTTTCATCAATGGCAGATTTTACATCATTAGCATTTTCTGAAATTGCTAGGTATCCAATATTAACTCCATTTAGTGTAATGTTTTTAACTGTTGTTAGTAAAAATTGATCATAGCCTTCCTGTATAAAAGTAAAGGGCTTTCCATAGTCTTTTGACCACGAATAATTAGTAAGAACATCTTTGAATGAAACGGTTTTTTCTTTATTGATGTTTTTTGTTTCAAAAATTTTTTTGCTTTTTTCTTCGTCTAATATTTCTAGCTCAACTATATCTAGTCTACTAGAAAAGGATCTCGGGTCTAAATCTAGCGTATCAGTATCACCTACTAAATTAAATTGATTATCTAATAAGATAACTCTATCTAAGTTTTGAAATAAAAATCTTGTTGAAAATAAAAATTTTCTAATATCTTCTTCCTCAAATTTTATATTTAACCTTAAAATATGCTCAATTGTATTGTTAATTATTTGAATATGTTTGGAGGTTTTATTTTTTATTAAATTAGGTTTTGCATTGCTAATGTAAAGTGCTGTTAAAATTCCTATAATTAAAAAAATAACCAAATTAATGAATAAAAATTTTTTTAATATAGATAAACTTTTTAGAAAATTACTGAACATTAACTAACGTTCCATCTGTATCCACTGCCATATCTTGTTTCTATAGCTGTAAAATCAGGATCAACTTTTTTAAATTTTTTTCTAATTCTTTTAACATGACTATCAATAGTTCTATCTTCAATATCAGTATCCTCTCGATAAGCAATGTCCATAAGCTGAGCTCTTTCTTTTATTATTCCTGGTCTCTTTGCTAATTCTTTAACTATTAAAAATTCTGTAGTAGTTAGTTTATCTGGTAGTTGCTTGTTATCCCATTCACATTCAAGTTGTGAAGGGTCAAGTTTTAGCTTCCCATGCGAAATAATATTTTTTGTGTCTTCAAGATTATTGTTAATATCTTTTTTTCTAAGTTGAACCCTTATTCTTTCTATTAAAACTTTAATGGAAAAACCTCCTGACTTTTTTATAAAATCATCTGCACCCAATTTTAAGCCTAATAATTCATCTATCTCATCATCTTTTGAAGTTAAAAAAATTACAGGCAAGGAAGTTTTTTTTCTTAACTTTTTTAAAAGCTCTTCACCATCCATTTTTGGCATTTTTATATCTATAACAGCAAGGTCTGGTGGATTTCTAGTTAACCCAATTAGAGCACTTTCTCCATCAATATAAGTTTGAACTTTAAAGCCTTCTTTTTCAAGAGCTATACTTATACTTGTGAGTATATTTCTATCGTCATCAATAAGAGCTATTGTTTGAGTTTGCATATTCTACTTTAAAAATACTAAATTGTTCTAATTTAGGCAATGGAGATAAATTAATGAAGTATTCCCCAATTGTCCCCTGTATTCACGTCTACCGTCAATGGTGTTGAAAAAGTGTGTAAATCACTTTCTGTAACACTCGTCATTTCATCCTTGATTATTTCAGTTATATTTTTGACTTCTTTTACTGGAACCTCAAAAATTAACTCATCATGAATTTGTAATAATATTTTTGATTTATTATTTTTAATACTTTCAAATTTTTTATTAAGTCTAATCATTGCAAGTCGCATGATTTCTGATGCTGATCCTTGAATAGGAGCATTAATAGCGGCTCTTTCTTGAAAATTTCTTACATTGAAATTTTTATCATTAATTCCATTAAAATGAGATCTTCGACCAAAAATATTGGTTACATATCCACTTTTTCTGCAAAATTTAATTGTATTATCCATATAAATTTTTATTTCGGGAAATTTTAAAAAATAAGCATTTAAAAATTCATCTGCTTCATGATTTGAAACGTTGATTTGTTTTGCAAGTCCATATTGTGAAATACCATAAATTATTCCAAAATTAATAGCCTTAGCCTTCCTTCTCATGTCTTGGTCTACTTTTTTAATATTAACGTTAAATACTTGGCTTGCTGTAAGAGAATGAATATCTTCATTGTTATTAAACGCTTTTTTCAGCTCCTTAACTTCTGCCAAGTCAGCTAAAATTCTCATTTCAATCTGATTATAATCTGCAGATATTAATGTGAAGCCCTTTTCTGCTATAAAAGCTTTTCTTATATCTTTACCATCTTCTGATTTAATAGGAATATTTTGTAGGTTTGGATCACTGGATGCCAGTCTTCCTGTTGTTGTTGCTGCCAATAAAAATGATGTGTGAACTCGTTTAGTATTTGGATTAATGTGTTCAGGTAAGGCATCTGAGTAAGTGTTTTTAAGCTTGGACACTTGTCTCCAATCTAGAATTAATTTTGGAAATTCATGTCCTTTAAATGCTAAGTCTTCTAACACACTTGCATTTGTGGCAAAACTACCTTTTCTAGTTTTTTTAAGTACAGCAATTTTTAAATCATTATAAATAATTTCACCTAATTGTTTTGGTGATGCAATATTAAATTCTTTTTTTGAAATTTTAAAAACTTCTTTTTCTAGTTTACTTATTTTTTTTTCAAATTTTTCAGACAAAACCTTTAAAAATTTATTATCAATTTTAATTCCTTCAATTTCCATAAATGCTAGTATCTTAATTAAAGGTTTTTCAAAGATTTCATAAATATTAGTTAATTTCTCTAATTTTAAATTTTTACTAAATATTTTGTATAATCTGTAAGTAATATCAGCATCTTCAGCAGCATACTCCATTGCCTTATCTAGCTCTACATCACTAAAGTTTATTTCTTTTTTACCTGTACCAACAATTTCTTTAAATGAAATTGTTTTATGCTGTAGATGAATCTCAGACAAGGTATCCATATTATGTCTATTTTTTCCAGCATCTAATACATAAGACATCAGCATTGTATCCTCCATTGAATTCATATTTATTCCCTGTTTATACAAGACAATAAAATCAAACTTAATATTTTGACCAATTTTTTTTACACTCTTGTCTTCTAAAAGTGGTTTGAGTTTTTTAATTACAGTTTCTTTTTTTAAACATCCTTTAAACTTATGACCAATTGGAATATAACAAGCCTTACCAATTTTAGTGCTTAATGAAATTCCCACTAAATCAGTCTGATGTGCATCTAAAGAACTAGTTTCTGTATCAATTGCTAGCTCTCCAGCTTCTTCTGCTTCGTTAATCCACTCATCTATTTCTTTTTCATTAGTAATTAGATGATAATTTTTTTTACTTATACTTTGATGTTTTTTTTCAGGCTTTGTCTCTTTTGCTGTCTCTTCTAACAGTGGTTCTCCGTATGCAGAAATGACAGAACTAAGAAGTCTATTAAACTCCATTTCTCTTAAAAATTTATATAGTTTATCTTTATCAATCTTCTTTAGATGAAATTCCTCTAACTTTCTTTCAACTGGAGCATCCTTCATTAGTGTCACTAATTTTTTGCTAATTATCGCTTTATCTTTGTTCTCTATAAGTGTTTCTCTTCGTTTATTTTGTTTTATTTCTTGAGCGTTATCTAATAATTTTTCTAGGGTTCCATACTTATTAATCAGTTCTGCTGCAGTTTTTACACCTATCCCAGGTACTCCCGGAACATTATCGCTACTGTCTCCAGCTAAGGATTGAACATCAATAACTTTTTCTGGGCCCACTCCAAATTTAGTTACTATATCTTCAGGTGTTATAAATTTATTTTTCATAGGATCAAATATACGAACATCTTTTCTATACAATTGCATTAAGTCTTTATCTGAAGAGACTATTGTCACTTTTGCACCCTTTGCTAAAATTTGTTCTACATAAGTGGCTATTAAATCATCTGCTTCATAATTTGAAAGGTCTACAGATGGTAAATTGAAAGCAACTACAGACTTTCTTATGTATTCAAACTGTGGTGCTAAATCATCTGGGGCTTCTGATCTATTTGCTTTATAGTCTGAATAAATTTCATTTCTAAAAGTTTTTCTAGCAGCATCAAATATTACAGCAAAGTGTGTTGGTTTTTGAAGATTTTCATTTGATTTTGAATCCTCTAATAGTTTAAATAGCATACTGCAAAATCCACTAACTGCACCTACTGGAAGACCGTCACTTTTTCTAGTTAGGGGTGGTAATGCATAATAAGCTCTAAAAATGTAACCCGAACCATCTATTAAATAAAAATGATCTGTTTTTTTTATTTTATCCATTAAATAATATTATCTTAAATATTTTAAATACTATAAATGTATTACCACGCATGGAGCAAAAAAATATACTTTCTGTTAAAAATTTAAAAAAAATTTATTCAAACAAACAAGCTGGGGATAACCTTGCATTAAACGATTTAAACTTAGACGTGAAAGAAGGAGAAATTTTTGGCCTTCTTGGTCCTAATGGTGCTGGGAAAACAACATTTATAAATATTTTAGCTGGAACAGTGGTTAAAACAGCAGGACAAGTAAGTGTCTGGGGTTTTGACTTAGATAAAAACCCAAGACAAGTTAGAGCTTCGGTTGGAATAGTTCCTCAAGAAGTAAATCTTGATCCATTTTTTAGCCCAAGAAAATTATTAGAATTACAGGCTGGCCTTTATGGAATTAAAGAAAAAGACAGAATTACAGATACAATTCTAAAATTGGTGTCCTTAGAAAAACAAGCTAGCAGCTATGCTAGAAGTTTATCTGGTGGGATGAAAAGAAGATTGTTAATGGCTAAAGCTTTAGTTCATCAGCCACCAATAGTTATTCTAGATGAACCTACTGCTGGTGTTGATGTGGAGTTAAGACAAAATTTATGGAAAAATGTAAAATTATTAAATGAACTTGGTGTAACAATCATTTTAACAACTCATTACCTCGAGGAGGCTGAGGAAATGTGTGGAAGAATAGCTATATTAAATAAAGGAAATATTGTTGCCCTAGACAGCACTAAGAATTTATTAGATAGAATTCAAACCAAAAAAGTAACCTTTAAAACTGATATAAAGATAAATATTAACGATAATGATCTAGAATCTTTAAAAATAGTTTCACACTTAGACAATGAAGTTTGTGTTTCTTATGAAAAAAGTAAAATTAATATGGAAGAATTAATTAATTTAATTAAGAAAAATAACATCAAAATTATAGATATTTCAACTGACGACGGTGATTTAGAGGATGTTTTTTTAAGATTAATAAAAAACTAGATTATCACATTAATAAATAGTAATTTGTAGATATGGATCTATTAAAAACAAATACAATTCAAAAAGTATTAAAAACATTTATTCTAATTTTTATAGGAACAATGGCTTTAACTATTTCAGCTAAATTAAAAATACCATTTTATCCTGTGCCCATGACAATGCAAACTTTTGTAGTTCTTTTTTTAGGAATTGCTTTTGGGTATAAAATTGGCCTGGCATCTGTAGCTGTTTATCTTCTGGAGGGTATTCTAGGTATGCCTGTATTTTCTAACTCACCAGAAAAAGGTATTGGAATAGTTTATTTTACTGGTCCAACAATGGGATATTTAATTGGATTTTTATTTGCTTCTTTTTTTGCAGGCTATTTAAATCTTAATAAAAATATTTTTATAATTTTTGGAAAATTAATATTTTCTGTTTCTGTAATCTATGTATTTGGAGCTATTTGGTTGGGAACTTTAATTGGATGGGATAAACCAATTCTTCAATTAGGAGTGACACCATTTTTATTAGCTGAATTATTTAAAATTTGCTTATTGGCTATATTGGCTAAAAAAATTATCAAATTTAGAAAATTTATCTAGGAGATCTTTTAGATAAAATTCTTTGTAACGTTCTTCTGTGCATTTTAAGTCTTCTAGCAGTCTCAGATACATTTCTATTGCATAATTCAAAAACTCTATGAATATGTTCCCACTTAACTCTATCAGCTGACATAGGGTTTTCTGGTGGTTCAGCTTTTTTCTCTGGATCCGCTAGTAAAGCTTTCTCAACATCATCTGCGTCTGCTGGCTTTGCTAAGTAATCAATTGCACCTTCTTTAATCGCAGCAACAGCCGTTGGAATATTTCCATATCCTGTTAACATTATAATTCTACTGCTTGGATTAGAAATTTGAATTTGCTTTACTACTTCAAGTCCATTTCCATCAGCTAGTCTTAGGTCGACAACTGCAAAAGCTGGTTTTTTTGCTTTAACAGATAGTATTCCTTTTTGTACACCCTCAGCTTGAAAAACCTCAAATCCCTTTTTTTCCATGGCTCTTGCAAGCCTATCTCTAAAGGGATTGTCATCATCAACGATTAATAAGGATTTATTATCAAAATCACTTAATTTTTTTAAATTAGCTGCTTCAACCATATTATTAATATGGTGACTTATCTGATAATTTCAACACCCATTATTTGCTTTACATTAATTAAGTATTGCCTTAATTGCATAATTTATATGAAAGTTTTTAAGTATTTTAGAACTTTTTTTTATTAAATTTTTTTTGGAGACATATGAAATGCAAAAATTTAAAACAGTTGATGAGCTTATAAATCAACTAAAACCTGAAAAGCCTATTTATTGTATTAGAAAAAAATCTATACAGTCTACTTCTACTTATTTTAGGAATAAATTTCCTGGTAAAGTTCTATATGCTGTTAAAACTAACTCACATCCTGAGGTTTTAAAAACAATAGTAGAAAGTGGAATTGAAAACTTTGATGTAGCTTCTATTCAAGAAATTAAAGACATAAGAACTATCTCCCCTGATGCAAAATGCTCATATATGCATACTGTTAAGAGTAGAGAAAGTATTAAGGAAGCTTACTTTAACTACAATATTAAGGCTTTTTCTTTAGATACTAAAGATGAATTAATAAAAATTATTGAAGCAACCAATCAAGCAAAAGATCTTGAACTATTTGTAAGGGTTGCTGTTTCAAATGAACATGCTGAAATAGATCTATCTAAAAAATTTGGTGTATTAACCTCCGAAGCTACTGGTTTATTAAGACTAACGAAACAATATGCAAAAAAAATCGGCTTAAGTTTTCACGTTGGTTCTCAATGTATGCACCCAATTTCTTATGCAAAAGGAATTGGAGAGATTGGAAACATAATAAAAAAAACAAAAATTATTCCTGATTACATTAACATTGGTGGTGGATTTCCTGCAATCTATCCTGATTTAGTACCTCAACCTTTAGAAAATTATTTTGAAGAAATAAAAAAAAGTTTAAATAATTTAGAACTAGAAAAACTTCCAGAATTATTATGTGAGCCTGGAAGGGCAATAGTTGCAGAAAGTGGTTCTACAATTGTCAGAGTAAATCTTAGAAAAAAACAAAAACTTTATATAAATGAAGGAACATACGGAACTCTTTTTGATGCTGGTACACCAAATATGGTTTACCCATCTCGTTTAATTAAATCTAGCAAGATAATATCAAAAAAATTAACTGCTTTTGATTTTTATGGCCCCACCTGCGATAGCATGGATTACATGAAAGGGCCATTTTTACTTCCAAATAATATTAAAGAAAATGATTATATTGAACTAGGTCAGCTTGGAGCCTACGGTCTAACTTTTAGAACTCAATTTAATGGTTTTTATTCTAATGAGATTTATGAAGTAGAAGATGAGCCAATAATGACCATGTATGGTAAAGACAGTAATAAGGCTATACTAGTTGCCTAATGTCAGAAAACAAAAATTTAACTCATAATAGCAAAAAAAGCTTCTTACAAAATCCAGTTGAACACATAGATATTACATCGTTTGATGCAAGAAAGATAATTTCTTCAATGGAAAAAATGTCTTTTGTTTCAAGAGAAACAGCAAATGCAGCCAACATTTTTAATGAAATGATTCAAGATAAGGATTGTACAATTTTTTTAACACTTGCTGGCTCAACTTCTGCTGCGGGATGTATGAATATTTATAAAGATTTAGTTAAATACAATATGGTTGATGCAATTATTGCTACAGGAGCTTCAATAGTTGATATGGATTTTTTTGAAGCTTTAGGTTTTAAACATTATCAAGGTTCACAATTTCAAGATGACACTGAATTAAGAAAAAATTATATAGATAGAATTTACGATACATATATTGATGAAGATGAATTACAGGAATGTGATCAAAAAATATGTGAAATAGCAGATACACTTGATCCTAGAAGTTACACATCAAGAGAATTTATTTATGAAATGGGAAAATATTTAAAGAAAAATTCTAAAAAAAAAGACTCTTTAATTGAAACTGCATATGACAATAATGTTCCCATTTTTTGTCCTGCGTTTACAGACTCAAGTGCTGGTTTTGGATTGGTCACTCATCAAGAAAATAATCCTAAAAACCATATTACGATAGATTCTATTAGAGAGCTTCGTGAATTAACTGAAATAAAGATTCAATCAAAAGGATCTGGCTTATTTATGATTGGTGGAGGAGTACCTAAAAACTTTGTTCAAGATACTGTTATCTGTGCTGAACTTTTAGGAAAAGAGGTTGAGATGCATAAGTATGCAGTTCAAATTACAGTAGCAGATTCTAGGGATGGTGCTTGCAGCAGCTCTACATTAAAAGAGGCAAGCTCATGGGGTAAAGTAGATATTGCTAAAGAACAAATGGTTTTTGCAGAAGCAACTAGTGTCCTTCCTTTGATTGCAAGCGATGCTTATCATAAAGGTGACTGGAAAAATAGAACGAGAAAAAACTTCTCAAAAATATTTAAATAAAATTGAAATATCTTTCTAATAAAAATGGTTTTCTAGGAATTGACAATGATGTTAATTTTAAAGAGAAAGTAGTAGTTGTTCCATTTGGTTTAGAAAAAACTGTAAGTTATGGTGGTGGCACTCGTAATGGCCCTAAAGAAATCATCAAAGCATCTCATCAAGTAGAGCTATATGATGAAGAGTTACATTGTGAGCCCTATAAAAAAATTGGGATCAAAACTTTAAAACCATTTAAAATTAATAAAGACATTAAAAAAGCTCTTAAAAAGATGTCTGATATAAATCAAGAAATATTAGATAAAAAATTATTTCCAATCACTTTTGGTGGAGAGCACTCAATAACACCTGGATGTATTGCTCCATTTGTAAAAAAATACAAAGATATATGTTTACTACATTTTGATGCGCATGCAGATTTAAGAGAGAGTTATAATGGTGAAAAATTTTCACATGCTTCAGCTATTAAGAGATGTCTTGATCATAAAAATGTTTCTATAATTTCATTTGGGATCAGAAATATATCTCAAAGTGAAATACCATTCTTAAAAAAAAACTCATCTAGGATTGATATCTTTTGGGCAAAAGACAAAAATAAATGGGACCTAAAAAAATTTAAAAAAATGATAAAGAATAAAACAGTTTATTTAACATTTGATGTTGATGGTTTAGATTCAAGCATAATGCCTGCAACAGGTACACCTGAACCGGGTGGATTATTATGGGATGAAACTTTAAATATCATACGGATAGCTGCTAAAAACTCTAATATTGTTGGTGCAGATATAAATGAGCTTTCACCTATTAAAGGTTTTAATTCTTACAATTTTCTTGTAGCTAAACTTGCTTATAAAATCTTGTCGTACAAATTTTTATACTAAGCTTTTGAAGCTTTAAAAGTTCCTAATAATAATCTAAATGGAATTAACATTGCTAAAGCAACAAATATTTTAACAGCTAAATCACCTAGAGATAAAGTGACCCATGGTATTCCCGTTGCATAAAACGAGATGGAAAAGAATAAAAATGTGTCAACAGTAGACCCGATTAACGACGAAGTTAATGGAGCAACAAACCATTTCTTTTTTCTTAAATAGTCAAAAATTTGAACATCTAACAACTGTGCAACCATAAATGCTATACCTGAACCTATAGCAATTCTAACTGAAATTAAGTCTGCAAAATTTGTTGAAAAGAAAAGAGTAAATACAATCCCTATAATAAAACCAACATAAACAATTTTTCTAGCTACAACCTTGCCATAAGATCTATTTGCGAGATCCGTAATTAAAAAAGCAACTGGATAGCTAAAAGCTCCATAAGTTAATATTTCTTCTAAACCATAATAATTGATTGGAAATTGTACTAAATAATTTGAAGTTAAGACAACAACTCCCATTATAAATGAGAGTAGTATAAAAAACTTTTTCATTAAGCTGATTTACTAGGAGATGCTTTTGGTGCCTTTTTAATAAAAGGTGATTTAATTAATATACTTTTTTTTAATTTTTTTAGTCTAGGCGAAATATTTTTATTTTTTACTGTCTTTAAAAACTGATCAAAAGTACCTTTTTTATCAACACATCTAACACCGGCATTACTAACAGTTAAAGTTAGGCTTCTTTTCAAAAGTTCACTTGTAAATTTAGCTTTTTTTAAATTAGGTAAAAATCTTCTTTTAGTCTTATTGTTAGCGTGACTAACATTGTGACCTTTCATAGGAATTTTACCAGTTAATTCACATTTTTTAGACATAATATTTAGTGACTATATAAGATGTGTTCATGATCTCGTCAAGTTTATTAGGATCAATTAGTCAGCTTCTTTCCTATTATTTCTTTAAAATTCTTAATACCTTCGTCAATTAATATTTCTTTAAGCTCTTTTTTTATCTTTCCTACAATGTTTGGTCCTTGAAAAACCATTCCTGTATATAACTGAACATAGCTAGCTCCTGCCTGAAACTTTTTATAAGCACTTTCTCCTGAGTCTACACCCCCTACACCTATAATTTCAATCTTGCCCTTAAGCAGTTTATAAAACTTACTTATTAGTTTATTAGCTTCTTCCTCTAGTGGCTTGCCTGATAGCCCACCTTTTTGATGCTTTAAAATATTATTCAATTTTTCTCTATTTTTAGCTGTTGTATTTGAAACAATTATTGCACTAATCTTATGTTTAATTAAAATTTTACTTATTAGTTCAATTTGTTCGTCTGAAATATCTGGAGAGATTTTTACTACAATTGGAATTTTTGATTTAAGTTTAATTTTTTCTTTTTCTATTGCATTCAACAATTCATCAAATTTAGTCTCATCATGAAAAGCTCTTAGATTTTCTGTGTTAGGCGAAGAAATATTAACTGTAATATAGTCAGCGATATCATAAAAGTTTCTAAGTCCAATCAAATAATCATTTAATCTATCTTCACTATCTTTATTGGGACCTATGTTGATTCCTAATAAACCTTTATGTGAATTAGATCTAATTCTATGGCTAATATTTTCTGCTCCTAAATTATTAAAACCTAACCTATTTATAAGAGCCTGATCTTCAACCAACCTAAAAACTCTTGGCTTTGGATTTCCATATTGCTCAAGTGGGGTAACCGTTCCTACTTCAACAAAACCAAACCCAAGTTTAAACAGTGGGTTATAAACTTCAGCATTTTTATCAAACCCGGCAGCCATTCCTATTGGATTATCTATATTCTTACCAAATAAATTAGTCTTAAATATTGGATCTCCTTTATTTTGATCAGCTATGTTTGGTAATATGTTTAGTTTTAAAGACTTAATTGCTAAATTATGAGCAGTTTCAGGATCAATTTTGAAAATTAGTGATCTGAATTTTGAAAACATTATTTTATTTTTTCTTTAATTAACTCTTTAGTTTCGTTTACTCCAAAAAAACTTATAAAAAAACCCATTCTTGGTCCATTTTCATCTCCAAAAACAACCTCATAAATTAATTTAAACCAATCACGCAAGTTTTCTGCATAACCATTTTCTTTTCCCGTTGAATAAATTAATGTCTGAATATCCTCAGGCAACATCTTATCATTGCAACTATCAAGAGACTTAACCAGTGCTTCTAATGCGACTTTTTCATTTGCGTCAGGAGTTTTGTATTTTTTTTGTAATTTTATTACGTCATTAAAATACTTAATCGCATAACCTATAAGATTATCAAAAATTGGGTGTTCTTTTTCTAAAAGGTTTTGTTTATATTTTTTTACAAACTTCCAAAGTAACTCCTTAGAGTCTGCATTGCTCGTTTCTACTAAATTTAAAAGCATTGAAAAGCTCATAATAGTATCTTCTTTAGGAATTAATCCATTATGCACATGCCAAACAGGATTCATTAATAGCTGTAACTCATTTTGTGTTTTAGCTTTTTCTATAAAGTCCAAGTACTCATCGACTGTTTTAGGAACTATTTCTTTATATAGTTTTTTTGCTCTTTTGGGATTTTGATACATATACAATGAAAGACTTTCGGGTGATGCATACTCCAGCCACTGATCAATTGTAATTCCATTTCCTTTTGATTTTGATATTTTTTCTCCTTTTTCATCTAAAAAAAGCTCATAAGCAAACCCAGATGGGTTTGTTTTTCCAATTAACTTGATTATTTTTGATGATAATATTGCACTTTCAATTAGATCTTTTCCATACATTTCAAAATCTATATCAAGAGCGTACCATCTCATTGCCCAATCTACTTTCCATTGTAATTTGCAATTCCCATCGAAGATACTTACCTCAAGTTTTTTTCCATTATTATCAAATATAATTTTGGATTTTTCTTTTAGTATTTCTAAAACTGGAATTTCTAAAACCTTACCGGTGTCTGGACAAATTGGTAAAAATGGACTGTAAGTTTTTTGTCTTTCTTTCCCTAGTGTTGGAAGAATTATATCCATAATACCTTGATAATTTTCTAGGATTATCTGTAATGTGGGATTAAAAAAACCACTCTTATAAAGAACTGAAGAGCTTTGAAAATTATATTCAAAATTAAATTTATTTAAAAAATCTTTTAACATTTCATTATTGTGTTCGCCAAAACTTGAAAATTTTTCAAATGGATCTGGCACTTGAGTTAAAGGCTTATGAAGATTGTTATTTAAGAGCTCTTGATTTGGAACGTTTTCTGGAACTTTTCTAAAGCCATCCATGTCATCAGAGAAAGTTATGATTTCCGTTGGTATATCTGTGAGTTGTTTTAAAGCATTAACCATCATCGATGTTCTTGCAACTTCACCAAATGTACCTATATGGGGCAGCCCACTTGGACCATAACCAGTTTGTAAAATTATTTTACCTTTTTTATCAATAAAGGACTTTCTTTCACGCAGTAATTTTTTAGCCTCAACAAAGGGCCATGCGTTAGTTTTATCTAAATTATCTTTTTCAATCACTTTGTTTAATAACAAATATCTTATATTTGGTGTTTTTATTAATTCTTATAGAGTTGAAATTTATTTACCATAAAATAATGTTCTTTCAAAATGTCTAATTATAAAACTGTTTTTTTTACCTTGGGTGTTTTGCAAATTATTCTTGGAATTTCCATGATGATTCCAATTATAGCTCAGTTTATATATTCAGAAATTGACTCCTCTTTTATTGGAGGCTCTATAATTTCTATAATATTTGGTGTTTTATTTTTTTTAACAAATTTAAATCATGATAAAAAATTAAATCTACAACAAGCGTTCTTATTAACTGCTCTTTCTTGGTTAAGTATTGCAATATTTGGTTCTTTACCTTTTATTTTTTCTACTCTTGAACTTTCAATTACTGACTCTTTCTTTGAAAGTATGTCTGGAATCACCACAACAGGGTCGACAATTATCTCCAACTTAGAGGGTGCTCCAAGATCGATACTTTTGTGGCGAGCAATGCTTCAATGGTTAGGTGGAATTGGTATTATTGTAATGGCAATAACCTTAATGCCAATAATGAATGTTGGTGGAATGCAATTGTTTAAAATTTCAAGTAATGATTCTTCTGAAAAACTATTACCAAAATCAAAAGAAATTTCACTTAGACTAATTTACGTTTATTTAGGTCTAACCGTGCTTTGTGCTTCTACATATAAAATTTTTGGTATGAATATTTTTGATAGCTTAACTCATTCAATGACCACGATAGCAACGGGTGGCTTTTCAAATTATAACGAATCTATTGGATATTTTAATAGTCTACCTATCGAAATATCATCCATGGTTTTCATCATATTAGGGAGTTTACCTTTTATTGCTTATATAAAATTTTTAAATGGAGACAGAAAAATTCTTATCTCTGATGTTCAAATAAAATCGTTTTTAAAAATTATTGTTTTTTCAATTATTATACTTTTTATTTATTTACTTTTTCACAACAAAGATTTTTCTCAAATAAATATTAGGACTATTTGTTTTAATGTTATCTCTATATTAAGTGGAACGGGATATGTTACTGGAGAATTTGATGGATGGGGTAATTTTCCACTCATTTTCTTTCTAACTTTAATGTTCATTGGTGGTTGTGCTGGTTCTACCACATGTGGAATTAAAATTTTTAGAATTCAAATTTTATACCTTTTTATTATTAATCAATTAAAAAAGATTATTTATCCAAAAGGCATATTCATAATAAAATATGATAAAAATAATGTTGATGATAAATTTATGGCTTCCATCATTTCTTTTATCTTTCTTTATTTGGTTATATTTTTTTTAATAACTGCATTTTTGTCCTTAAGTGGTCTAGATTTTGTTACTTCAATTTCTGGTGCCGCAACTTCTATCTCAAATGTTGGTCCAGGATTAGGCTCTACAATTGGCCCTAATGGCAATTTTTCAAGCTTACCAGAAATATCTAAATGGATTTTAAGTCTCGGAATGATATTGGGTAGGTTGGAATTATTTGCTATACTTGTATTGTTTCTTCCATCATTTTGGAGAAATTAACTATGATTGAAATTAAAAAACAATCCTTATCAGAAACTTTTGCTGTCTACTTTGATAAGAGAATGCTTAGAATATTATTATTAGGTGCAATTTCTGGTTTTCCCTGGGTTTTAATTGGGAGCAGTTTAAGTCTATGGCTCAAAGAAGAGGGCTTAAGCAGATCAACAATTGGTTGGGCAGGACTAATATTTGCTGTTTATGCTTTTAATTATTTATGGGCCCCCCTTATTGATAGATTTCAAATACCCTACCTAACAAAAAAACTTGGTCATAGAAGAGGCTGGATAGTTTCAATGCAAATTGCAATTTTAGCTTGTCTTGTTACTTGGAGTTTCATTAATCCTACCGAAAACCTTGCACTACTAATTACAGTTGGTTTAATTATTGCTATAGCATCAGCGACACAAGATATTACAGTTGATGCTTTAAGAATTGAACAAATAGGCGAACACGAAAGTAAATCAATGGCCGCTGGCGCTGCTATGGCTGTTGTTGGCTGGTGGAGTGGATACAAATTAGGTGGTGTAATAGCTTTATTTACAGCAGAATATTTAGAGAATATGGGTGTTACAAATTACTGGCAAATTACATTTTTAATTTTAGGAATTCTAGTAATTTTAATGAATATAGGTTTGATGTTTGTCCATGAGCCTCTTTATACTGACAGACAAAAAAAACAAAAAGAAACTGATAAACTTATAGAAAGTAAACTTGGATCAAAAAATATTATAACTAATTTCATAACATGGATAAGCAGCACATTAGGTGGCCCTATAATAAGCTTTTTTAGGAAAAATGGTTTTACAATTGCTGTTGGAATTTTAAGTTTTATTTTTTTATTTAAGATTGGTGAGGCCTTTCTTGGACGTATGTCGATAGTTTTTTATAAAGAAATAGGCTTCTCTAAAGGTGATATTGCAATTTATTCTAAAACTTTAGGTTGGATTACTACAGTTATGTTTACATTGCTGGGTGGACTTTTTGTAATTAGATCTGGTGTTTTAAAAGCAATGTTTGTTGCAGGAATATTAATGGCTGCAACTAACTTATTATTCACAGTCTTAGCGTGGAGTGATAAATCCGAGTTGTTATTTGCAGTAGCAGTCATATTTGATGATATAGCAGCAGCATTTGCAACAGTTGCATTTGTAGCATTTATTTCATTACTAGTAGACCGAACATATACTGCAACCCAATACGCGTTACTTGCATCAATTGGAACTGCAGGTAGAACTACACTTGCATCATCATCTGGAGCATTAGTAGATTGGCTTAATGGAGATTGGGGAGTATTTTTTATCATTACAGCCATCATGGTAATACCTTCTTTGATTTGCTTATGGCTTATAAAAGATAAATTAAAACTTCATGAAAGATAGTTATTTTTATAAAAAACCATTATCAAATATCCATAAAAAGCCCAATGCATTTTCTGAGGTTACCTCTCAAATTTTGTACGGAGAAAAATTTAAAATTATATCTAAGAATAAAAGTTGGATAAAAATAAAGGCTTTATTCGATAATTATACTGGATACATAAAAAATAAAGATTACACAAAAGATCACCAACCAACCCATAAAATATTTACTCTAAAAGCAAATATTTATAATAAACAAAAAAATAAAACAAAAAATTTTTTGCCCTTTACATCAAGAATTTCAATGATTCATGAAAATAAAAAATTCATAGAGTTTGAAAAAAATAAATGGATTAAAAAAGTTAATATAAAAAAAATTAATCATATTGAAAAAGATTATTTAAAAGTATTAAAAATGTTTTTAAAAATTAAATATCTATGGGGTGGTAAAACTTATAGAGGTATAGACTGCTCTGCTATTTTACAATTATTTTTTTACTATAATAATAAATTTTATCCACGAGACACAAAAGACCAAATAAAATATTCAGCAAAAAAAAATAGAAGTAAAGTTTTTAAAAAAGGTGATATTATTTTTTGGAAAGGTCATGTTGCTGTTTGTATTAACGCTCAAAAGTTAATTCATGCATATGGTCCTGAAAAGAAAGTTTTGATTATGAATATAAAAGAGACAATAAATAGAATTGAAAGAACAGCAAAATTAACAGTAAAAAAAATATCCCCTATAAAATACTAATTTCTTCCAAAATCTGGCTTATTAATATCTTGTTTTAACTTAATTATTTTTTTCCTAACCTTCTTAGTATTAACTAATTTTTTAATAATAGATTTATTATTTTTAAATTGAATATCTCTTTTAAATGAACGTAAATTTTTAATAAACAGATCAATAACTTTTGAAATATTTTTTTGATTATTAAAAAAAATATCTCTCCACATAATTTCATTAGATGCAGCAATTCTTGAAAAATCTCTCAAACCACCGGCACTAAATTTTATTAATTCATATCTTTGTTGTTTTTCGAAGTCTGTAGCTGTTTTAACCAAATTATATGCAATTAAATGAGGCAAATGACTGGTCATAGAAAAAATCGTATCATGTTTTTTTGAGTCCATAATTGCAACTTTTGAACCAATTTTTTTCCAGAACTTGGTAAGTATCATAAGATGTTTTCTGTTAGTATTTTTTTCTTTTATTAATATGCACCATTTATTAAGGAATAAATTTTTTACTCCGTTTTCTGGGCCACTAACTTCTGAACCTGCAATAGGGTGACTGGATGTCCAAAAAATTCCTTTTTTTAATTTTCTTTTAATTAAGTCCATAGACTTTTCTTTAGATGATCCAACATCTGTAATAATAGTTTTGGGTAATAAATATCTGTTTATCTTTAAAATTATTTTTTCATATTCTCCTAGTGGAGTACAAAATATTATCAAATCTAAGTTTGGGATAATTTGCTTTAAATCATTTGTAATTTCACATGGTAATTTTAATTTTTTGATTTTTAAAATATTTGATTTTGATTTTTCATAGACAAATATTTTTTTAGCTATTTTTTTTTCAGAAATTGCTCTTAATAATGAAGAACCAATTAAACCACAGCCTATAATTAAAACATTTTTCATAATCAATTAAAGATAGCCTTAATTGTTGTTATGAATCTCATATTCTCTTTTGTTGATCCAATTGTTAATCTTAATTTGTTTTTAATATTATACCCATCCTCTGTAGATCTTAATATAATTCCTTTTGACTGAAGTTTGTTAAAAATATAGTTAGCTGAAAATTTACATCTATCAAAATTTAACAGTAAAAAATTAGCCGTTACTTCATTTGAGAAAATTTTTAGTTTTTGTAAAACATTTCTAACTTTATTTGCTTCTCTAATATTGTGTTTCACAGAATTATTAATAAATTTTCTATCTTTTAAAGCTTCTATTGCTGCCATCTGTGCAACTTGATTTACATTAAATGGCGGTCTAATTAAGTTCATTGCAGATATAATTTTTTTTGGCCCATGACCCCAGCCAACTCTTAAGGAGGCCAGTCCATATATTTTTGAAAAAGTTCTTATCACAACAACATTATCTTTATTTTTAAATAAATCTAAACCAGATTTATAATCTTTATTTTTCATATATTCAAAATACGCATCATCTAAAACTAGTAAAATGTTTTTATTTAATTTCTTTCTTAAGTCTATTAATTCTGCTCTAGTTAAGTATGTTCCTGTTGGGTTATTTGGATTAGCAATAAATACTAGCTTGGTTTTTCTTGTTACTTTCTTAATAATTTCATTTATCGAAACTTTAAAATTTTTTTCCTTAGAAAAAACAACTTTTGCCCCCACTATTTGTGCATATATCCTGTACATTAAAAAGCTATATTGAGGAACAATCACTTCATCAGAAGGTTTTAAGTATAACTGACAAATCATTTGAATAATTTCATCTGACCCTGCACCACAAATTATTCTCTCAAAATCACACTTAAATTTCTTTGAAATTTCTTTTCTTAATTTTTTTGCTTTACCGTCTGGATACTTCGATATTAACAATTCTTTATTCTGTAAAATTTTCTTTACTCTCGGGCTTACACCAAGAGCTGACTCATTTGCTGATAATTTTATAATATTTCGTATTTTTGCTATATTTGACTTACCTGGTTTATAAGCCTCTATTTTGAATTTTTTAAATTTTGGAACTGTCATTATATTAATTTAATTTACCTTATAAATAAAATATTATCCTTTCATATAGAATAAGTCATTTTTTAAAAAAATTGACATAAGAAATGCTATCTAGTACAAAAAATATGCGCTGATTTAACTGAATTGCGAGCGCTTAAAAAAAACCGCTAAATAAGTTTTTTTGTCTCACAATTCAAATTTGGCTAATACTTATGAATATAAATGTGAACATAAAAAATATTATAATTGATAAACCATTAAAATTAGATTGTGGCCAAACTATCAATAATTATTCTCTAGCTTACGAAACTTATGGCTCTCTAAATGAGAATAAAGATAATGCTATTCTTATTTTTCATGCCTTGACTGGTGATCAATTTGTATCTGGAATAAATCCAATTACTAAAAAAGAAGGTTGGTGGTCTTATGCTGTTGGGTCTGGTAAAGCTATTGATACTGATAAATACTTTGTAATTTGTGCAAATGTTATTGGTGGCTGTATGGGTTCATTTGGTCCTAGTGATATTAACCCTGATACCAATAAAAAATATGGCACTACTTTTCCTGTTATTACTATTAATGACATGGTTAACGCGCAATTTAATCTCTTAAATTTTTTTAATATTGAAAAATTATTTGCTGTTATGGGTGGATCAATGGGTGGTATGCAGACACTTCAATTCGTTAATAACTTCCCTGATAAAGCAAAAGTTGCTATTCCAATAGCCTGTACAGCTAGTCATTCGGCACAGAACATTGCTTTTAATGAACTTGGTAGACAATCAATTATGGCTGATGCTAATTGGGAGAACGGTGATTATTCCAATCAAAATAAAAATCCTAATAAAGGATTATCTGTTGCAAGAATGGCTGCACATATAACTTATTTGTCTAAAAATGGTCTTCAGGAAAAATTTGGAAGGAAGTTACAAGAAAGAGATGATCTGAAATTTGGTTTTGATGCTGACTTTCAAATTGAAAGCTACTTAAGATATCAAGGATCTGTATTTGTTGATAGATTTGACGCCAATAGCTACCTATACATAACAAGAGCAATGGACTATTTTGATCTAGTAAAAGAACATCATGGTAATTTATCTAAAGCATTTGAAAAAACTAAAACTAAGTTTCTTATTATATCTTTTACTTCTGATTGGCTTTATCCAACCTCTGAAAATAAAGAAATTGTTATAGCCTTAAATGCTATAGGTGCTGAGGTCGGATTTGTTGAAATTGAATCTGACAAAGGGCACGATTCATTCCTTTTAAAAGTTCCTAAATTTTTAAATACTCTAGGTGACTATATTAAAACAGCTTATTCTAAAAACTAAACATGAAACAAGAATTTAAAATAATCTCCGATTTAATTGAAAAAAATACTAGAGTTTTAGATGTGGGGTGTGGAGATGGCATATTAATGGAATATCTTAAATATAATAAAGAAATAGACATAAGAGGAATAGAAATCTCAAAAGATAATGTTCAAAAATGTTTATCAAAAGGACTAACTGTTATCGAAGGTGATGCAGAAAAAGATCTATTACAATTTCCTGACAGTTCCTTTGATTTCGTTATTTTAAGTCAAACATTACAAGCATTTTTAAATCCTGAAATAGTTATCAAAGAACTATTAAGAGTTGGCAAAAAAGCTATTGTTACAATACCTAATTTTGGTTTTTGGAAGGTTAGACTTCACCTATTAATTAAAGGAACAATGCCAATTACAAAAAATCTACCTGATGAGTGGTACAATACTCCCAACCTTCATATGTGCACTATAAAAGATTTTTATAATTTTTGTGAAAATAGAAAAATTAAATTAGATAAATCATTAGCTCTACATAACGAAAAGATATCTTCTATTAATAGACTTAATCTAAATACTAAAAATTTATCTGCAGAATTGGGTATTTTTTTAATTGAAAGTTAAATGGAAATTGAAATAATACGCTGTCTACAGGATAATTATTCTTATCTAATTATTGATAAAGCTAAAAATATTGCATGTGTGATTGACCCTAGTGAAGCAAAACCTGTCATCAAATATTTGGAAGATAAAAATATACATTTAAAATATATATTAAATACACATCATCATTATGATCATGTTGGGGGAAATAAAGAATTAAAAGAAAAATATGGAGCTAGTGTTATTGGATACAAAGGAGACAAAGATAGAATTCCAGAAATAGATATACTTGTTGGTGATCAGGACATTTGGCATGAAGAAAATTTCCAGGCTAAAATATTTCATATACCTGGTCATACCCTTGGCCATATATGTTTTTATTTTTATAATGAAGAGTCTGTTTTTACTGGAGACACCCTCTTTTCACTTGGTTGTGGCAAGATTTTTGAAGGAACATACTCACAGATGTATAATTCATTGATGAAAATAAAAGCTCTGCCAGAAAAAACTAAGGTCTATTGCGGACATGAATATACCAAACAAAACTCTAAATTTTGTATTGCTCACGACCAAGATAATGAAAGCCTTAAAGTTAAGATTAAACTTATAGATGAAAAATTAGAAAAAAACCTACCTACTATTCCATCTACAATTAAAGAGGAATTAGAGTGCAATATTTTTCTTAGATCGGGTACAGAGGAAAGCTTTTCAAAATTGAGAGATTTAAAGGACAATTTTTAGCTTATTCGCGCTTGACTATAATTTGGTCAAGACTATATTGCTGATTATAAAAAACAGATTAAACAATGTCATACGCAATAATACAAACAGGTGGAAAACAGTACAAAGTTAAAGCTGGTGAAATCCTTAAAATTGAAAGATTAGAAGATTCTAAACCTGAAACTAAAATCGAATTTAAAGAAATCCTAGCTTATGGAGATGATAAAACTATTGAAGTTGGTTCTCCAGTAGTTGAAGGTGCAAAAGTTGAAGCCGACCTTGTAGAAAATGGTAAAAATAGAACTATTTTAATATTTAAAAAAAGAAGAAGACAGAATTCAAGAAGAAAAAATGGTCATAGACAACAGTATTCATTAATTAGAATTAGCAAAATTTTTTCAAAAGATGGTAAAGTTTTATCAGAAGCTGAGAAAATGGTAAAACCAACTAAAAAAGTTGAAAAAGTTGAGACTGAAGTAGCAAGCAAATAAATTAGGTAAATTATGGCAACAAAAAAAGCAGGTGGATCATCGAGAAACGGACGAGATAGTGCCGGTCGTAGACTTGGCGTTAAAAAGTATGGTGGTGAAGTAGTAATTCCTGGAAACATAATTGTAAGACAAAGAGGCACAAAAATTTTTCCTGGTGAAAACGTGGGGATGGGTAAAGATCATTCAATTTTTTCTGTTGTTGAAGGAAAAGTTGTTTTCAAAAAGGGTAAATCAGATAGAACATTCGTTTCAGTAAAGCCCAATTAGTAGTACAACTAAAAAACTAAGAGTTGTATTATGAAGTTTCTAGATCAAGTTAAAATTTATGTAAAAGCAGGCAATGGAGGACATGGATCTCCTAGCTTCCGTAGAGAAAAATTTATTGAATACGGCGGACCTGATGGTGGCGATGGAGGTAAAGGTGGCACCATATATCTTAGGTCAGAAAGAAATTTAAATACTCTTATCGATTATAGATTTCAACAACACCATAAAGCAGGAAGAGGGGTTAATGGCTCTGGACAAAATCGTACAGGTCACAGTGGAGAAGATTTAATTTTAAAAGTTCCAATAGGTACGCAAGTTTTTGAAGAAGATAATAAAACCTTAATTTATGATTTTAAAAAAGAAGGTGAAGAATTTATTGTAGCTAATGGTGGTAAAGGTGGTCTAGGAAATACTCGATTTAAAAGTTCCACTAATAGAGCTCCGAAAAAATTTACTAAAGGTGCGCCTGGTGAAGAGTATGTAATCTGGCTTCAGTTAAAAACTATTGCTGATGTTGGTATTGTTGGACTACCTAATGCAGGTAAATCAAGCTTATTAGCTTCCATTACAAATGCGATGCCTAAAATTGCTAACTATAAATTTACAACATTAAATCCAAATCTTGGTGTTGCAAGTTATGATGATAAAGAAATAACTCTAGCTGATATTCCTGGATTGGTTGAAGGTGCGCACGAGGGTGTAGGTCTTGGTATTCAATTTTTAAAACACATAGAAAGATGCAAAACTTTAATGCATTTAATAGATATTACTGATGAGGACCTTGAAAATACGTATAAACAAGTTCGAAATGAGTTGGGGAGTTACAGTAAAGATTTACTAGAAAAAAAAGAGATAATTGTATTAAATAAGACAGACTTATTAGAAGAAGAAGAAGTGAAAGAAATTTTAAAAAATTTTTCTAAAAATAAAGATTCTGAGGTGGTTACACTCTCAACATTAGAAAAAGGCTCAATATCTAGAATTAAAGCTAAATTGCTCTCCTATGTATCTTAAAGATTCTAAAATAATTGTAATTAAGATTGGCTCATCCTTGTTAATAGATGACAAAAAAAAAGTAAGGAGAAAATGGCTCACTGAATTTACTAAAGATATTCAGGAATTAATAAAACAGAATAAAAAAGTTATTATTGTAAGCTCTGGAGCAATAGCAATGGGTTGCAAAAAACTAAATATTAGCAAAAAAAACCTTAAGATTGATAAAAGTCAGGCTGTTGCTTCTATTGGGCAAATTGAACTAATGAACTTATTTTCAGAAACATTTGTTAAATTAAAAATTAATATTTCTCAAATTCTTCTCACTCTAGAAGATACAGAACAAAGAAGAAGAGCCCTTAACGCAAAAAGAACTTTTGATAATTTATTTAAACTGGGCTTTGTACCAATAGTAAATGAAAATGATACTATCGCTACTTCAGAGATTAAGTATGGTGATAATGACAGATTAGCATCTCGTGTTGCACAAATATCAGGTGCAGACTCCCTTATTTTGCTTTCTGATGTAGATGGTCTTTATACACATAATCCAAAAATATATAAAAATGCAAAATTAATAAAAGAAATAAGAAATATAGATAAAGATATAGAAAAAATAGCGACCAAAAGTATTAGTGAGCATGGAACGGGTGGCATGAAAACTAAAATAGATGCTGCTAAAATCTGTCAATTATCAGGATGCCAGATGGTAATAGCAAATGGCTTAATAAACCGACCTATTAAAAAAATAACTGAAGAGAA
This sequence comes from Candidatus Pelagibacter sp. PS_23, assembly GCF_059417905.1. Taxonomy (NCBI): domain Bacteria; kingdom Pseudomonadati; phylum Pseudomonadota; class Alphaproteobacteria; order Candidatus Pelagibacterales; family Candidatus Pelagibacteraceae; genus Candidatus Pelagibacter; species Candidatus Pelagibacter sp. PS_23. Next base: position 1,118,179 of record NZ_CM182071.1, read on the forward strand.
TAATTGTACATGGTTTTTACCTAAGGTTTCAAAATTAGATGCTAGAAAAAAATGGATTATCAGCTCTGTTTCACCTAAAGGTGCGCTGATTATTGATGATGGTGCGAAACAAGCACTTTCAAATGGTAAAAGTTTATTAGCAGCAGGAATAAAAAAAGTATCTGGGCGATTTAGTAAAGGAGATCATATTAAAGTTTTAGATAAAAATAATTACGAATGTGCAAGAGGACTTAGCTCTTTTTCATCTAATGAAATAGAAAAAATAATGGGTCACCACTCGAAAGAAATAGAAAAATTACTAGGATATATTTCCAAATCAGAAGTAATTCATAAAGATGATATAGTAGAGGTATAGAATGAGCAGATATATGAGATTAATAGGTCAAAATGCAAGAAAGACATCACTTGATAAAGTTAATTCAAAAACTAAAAATAAAGTTTTAAAAAAATATGCTTTCTTATTAGGCAAAGAAAAAAAATCTATATTTAAAGCTAATCAAAAAGATATTCAATTTGCTCTAAACAAGGGCCTAAAAAGCAATCTGATAGAAAGATTAACTATTGATGAAAAAAAGCTAATAGGCATAAAAAATTCTATAAATAAAATTGCTAAATTGAAAGATCCTGTTGATGCTACTTTAGAAAAATGGAGCAGACCAAATGGTTTAACAATTAGCAGAGTGTCTATACCTATTGGTGTTATAGGTGTTGTTTATGAAAGCAGACCCAACGTTACAGCTGATGTTGCAAGTTTATGCTTTAAATCTGGAAATGCTGTAATTTTAAAGGGTGGCTCTGAAGCTATAAATACTAATAAAATTTTAGCAAAACTATTTCGAAAGTCGCTTAAGGAAACTAGAGTGAATGAAAACTTTATTCAATTTATAGACTCTAAAGACAGAAAAATGGTCGACTTTATGCTTTCAAAAATGGAAGATTATATTGATGTAATAATACCTCGTGGTGGAAAAAATTTAGTAAAAAGAGTTCAACAATTTTCTAACGTCCCTATTATCGGTCACTTGGAAGGTCTTTGTCATACTTTTATTGATAAGGATGCCAATCTAAAGATGGCTACAAACATTACCTATAATGCGAAGCTAAGAAATACTAGTATTTGTGGCGCTACTGAAACAATTTTGATGCATGAAAAAATTGTTAAGAAATTCTGTAACCCAATTTTAAAAAAGTTAGAAGAAAATAACTGCAAAATTTATGGAGATCGTTTTTTGAAAAAATATTACAAGGGAAAGATTTATCCAGCAAAAGAAAAGGATTGGTCTACTGAATATTTATCATCAACAGTGTCTGTAAAAACAGTTAAAGATTGTGACGACGCTATTAGCCATATTAACAAATATGGGACTATGCATACTGACTCTATCATTACTGAAAATAAAAAAACTGCAAATAAATTCTTAAAAAATGTTAAAAGTTCAATAGCAATGCATAACACATCTACTCAATTTGCTGATGGTGGTGAATTCGGTTTTGGTGGTGAGGTTGGCATTTCGACAAATACTTTGCCTCCAAGAGGACCTGTTGGATTAGGGCAGCTCGTTTCATACAAATACGAAATTATTAGTAATGGTAAAACCAGAAAATAACTTAAAACAAAAAAAGACAAAAATTGGAATCTTGGGGGGAACTTTTGATCCTGCTCACAAAGGTCATTTAGAAATTTCTAAACAGGCTAAAAAAATATTAGAATTAAAAAATATTATATGGGCAATTACTAAACAAAACCCATTTAAAAATACAAGTAAAACAGATCTAAAAAATAGAATAAAATTTGCAAAAAAAATTATTGGTAAAAATAATTTTATTAAAGTAAAATTTTATGAGGAAAAAGTTCTCTCCAATAAAACAATTGACCTCATCAATTACTTAAATAAAGATAAAAAATTTGAGATCTATTTTATTATGGGTGCTGACAATCTAATCAATTTTCATAAATGGTATAAATGGAAATCCATTATAAAAAAATGCAATCTACTTGTATTTGATCGACAGGGATATAAAGCTAAATCGCTAAAGTCTGTGACCTATAACGGTGTAAATAAAAATAGATTATCTTTTATTAATTTTAAAAAGGTTAATATTTCATCTTCTCAATTAAGAAAAATTTGATAAGGTTAAATAAATTAATGGAAAAAAACATATACCTTAAAGATTTAATCCTAAAAACCCTAGATTCTAATAAAGCCCTAGATATTATTTCAATAGATCTTAAAAATAAAAGTTCAATGGCTGACTATATGATTATAGCAAGCGGAACTTCTTCTAGACATATTCAAGCTTTATCTGAAATGGTGCTAGAAAAATTAAAGACCAATGGAATAAAAAATTCTAAGATTGAAGGAAAAGAAAGTGGTGATTGGAAATTAGTTGATGGTATAGATTTGATTGTTCATATATTTCATCCTGATAAAAGAAAATTTTATGAATTAGAAAAAATATGGTCAGAAATCATTCCTAAAGAAAAAGTGATGATATGATTTTGACTAAAAGATTTTTTCTTTTTTTTATAATACTATTATTTACTTTTCAAAAAAGTTTTTCTGAAAACACCGACTTATATAAAAAAATTGATTTGTTTGGTGAGGTTCTTGAAAAAATTAGCAAAGAATACGTTGATGAAGTTGATCAATCAAAAAGTATGGACTCAGCCATAAATGGTTTATTGCAATCTCTTGATCCCTATTCTGCATATATGACACCTGAAAGTTTTGAGGGTATGCAAACTGAAACTAGTGGAGAGTTTGGTGGGCTTGGTATTGAAGTTGGCATGGAAGCAGGTGTTGTAAAAGTAATATCACCAATAGATAATACTCCAGCATCAAAAGCAGGATTAAAAGCTGGTGATTATATTGTAAAAATTAATAATACTCAGGTCCAAGGCAAAACATTAATGCAAGCAGTAGACTTAATGAGGGGACCTGTTGGATCAAGTATTGAAATAACAGTTAGAAGAAGAGGTGTAAAAAAAGCATTAATTTTTAATATAACGAGAGAAGTTATTCAGGTTCAGTCTGTAAAATCAGAACTTATAGATAATAACATAGGCTATATAAGATTAACTTCCTTTAACGAAAATAGCAGTGAACAAATTAAAGATAAAATTAATAAATTAAATAAAAACAAAGATCTAAAGGGTTATATCTTAGATTTAAGAAACAACCCAGGTGGCTTGCTTTCTCAGGCAATTAAAATTTCAGACTTTTTTTTAGAAAATGGTGAGATTGTATCAACAAGAAGTCGACAAGCTTCAGAGAATAGAAAATGGTTTGCTAAAAAAGGTGATCTAACAAATGGTAAAACACTAATTATACTTATTAACTATGGATCAGCTTCAGCATCGGAAATAGTAGCTGGTGCATTAAAAGATCACAAAAGAGCTATTATACTTGGAGAAAATAGTTATGGAAAAGGTTCTGTGCAATCAATAATCCCTTTGAAAAATAGAGGTGCTATTAGATTAACAATTGCAAAATATTATCTCCCTTCAGGAAAATCTATTTCTGAAGTAGGTGTAACACCTGATATAGAAGTTGCAGAAGGTTCGGATGATTTTAAATTTAACTCTGAAACTGATAATCAATTGAATTTTGCAATAAAACTATTCAACGGATAAATGCCAGATAGTAAAGTGAATTTACCTCTTAGAAGTGGGGTTGGAATTGTTGTCCTGAACAAAGATAATAAAGTTTTTGTTGCAAAAAGGATTGATAATCAAAAAAATTTTTGGCAGATGCCCCAAGGTGGTGTTGATAAGGGTGAGGACTATTTAACTGCTGCTTACAGAGAGCTAGAAGAAGAAACTAGTATAAAAAATGTTGAACTAATCAAAGAATGTGATGGATTAATCTCTTATGAATTACCAAAAAACTTACTAGGTATAATTTGGAAAGGTAAATATAGAGGTCAGGAACAAAAGTGGTTTATAATGAGATTTTTAGGACAAGATAATGAGATTAATATTAAAACTAAACACCCTGAATTTTGTGAATGGAAATGGATTGATCTAGAAAATATAACTGACCTAGTTGTAGACTTTAAGCTACATGTGTACAAAGATGTTAAAGAAAAAGTAAAAGAAATTCTTAATTAAGAGTTTTTAGCACATCAATTTTTTGATCAACTAAGTATTTATTTTGATCTGTAATGTCACTATTTTTTGAATTTTCTTCTGCTTGAGCAAGTAGTTCACTAATTTTATCTTTATCAATATCTTTAATATTAAAAATAGAACTTGTTAGAACTGATAAATTATTATTCTTAAATTCAACAATTCCATCCTCAACATAGTAATTATCCTCACCTGATTTAGAAAAGATTTTAATAATCCCTGGCTTTAGAAATGAAATAATTGAGATATGGTCCTTTAAAATCCCCATTTCTCCCTCAAAAGCAGGTACAACAACTTCTGTTACATCTTCTTTTGAAAGAAAAGATTTTTCTGGGTTTACAATTTCTATTTTGAACTCTTCACTCATTATGCAGCAGCATCTTTCGCCATTTTTTCTGCTTTTTCTACAGCTTCTTCAATTGTGCCCACCATATAAAATGCAGCTTCTGGTAAATGATCATACTCACCATTACATATTGCAGCAAAACCTTTAATTGTAGATTCTAAATCTACTAATTTTCCTGGAGAACCAGTAAAGACTTCAGCAACAAAGAAAGGTTGTGATAAAAATCTTTGTATTTTACGCGCTCTAGCTACTGTTAATTTATCTTCTTCAGATAATTCATCCATTCCTAAAATTGCAATAATATCTTGCAGAGATTTGTAAGTTTGAAGAATTTTTTGCACTTCTCTTGCAACTCTGTAATGCTCATCACCAACTATTCTAGGATCTAAAATTCTAGAAGTAGAATCTAGAGGATCAACTGCCGGATAAATTCCAATTTCAGCTATCTGTCTCGATAATACAGTTGTTGCATCTAAGTGAGCAAAAGATGTAGCAGGTGCCGGGTCAGTTAAATCATCTGCTGGTACATAAATCGCTTGTACAGATGTAATAGAACCCTTGTTAGTAGTCGTAATTCTTTCTTGAAGATTACCCATGTCAGTTGCAAGTGTAGGCTGATATCCCACTGCTGAAGGAATTCTTCCTAATAGTGCAGAAACTTCAGAGCCTGCTTGAGTAAATCTAAAAATGTTATCAACGAAGAATAATACGTCTTGTCCTTCTTGATCTCTAAAATATTCAGCCACAGTTAAACCTGTTAAGGCAACTCTTGCTCTAGCTCCTGGGGGTTCATTCATTTGACCATACACTAGTGCAGCTTTTGATCCTGGACCTTCTGGCTTAATAACACCTGAATCTATCATTTCGTGATAAAGGTCATTTCCTTCTCTAGTTCTTTCTCCAACACCAGCAAACACAGAAAATCCACCATGAGCTTTTGCTACGTTGTTAATTAATTCCATAATAAGTACTGTCTTACCAACACCCGCACCACCAAATAAACCAATTTTTCCTCCTTTGGCGTATGGTGCTAATAGATCAACTACTTTAATTCCTGTAACTAGAATTTCTGTCTCTGTTGACTGATCACTAAATTCAGGTGCAGCTCTATGAATTGGCCATTTCTCTTTTGTTTTAACTTCACCTTTTTCATCGATAGGTTCACCTATTACATTTATAATTCTTCCTAAAGTTTCTGGACCAACTGGAACTTGGATTGGAGCACCTGTTGCAGTTACTTCGTCTCCTCTTTTTAATCCTTCAGTAGCATCCATTGCAATTGTTCTAACACTTGACTCACCAAGGTGCTGAGCAACTTCTAAAACTAATCTGTTGTCTCCATTTTTACATTCTAATGCTGATAAAATTTCTGGTAGTTCTCCATCAAATTTTACGTCTACTACCGCTCCAATGATTTGTGTGATTTTTCCTTTGCTCATAATTATAAACTTTCCGCTCCTGATATGATTTCAATTAGTTCTTTTGTAATAGCTGCTTGACGACTTCTATTATACTCAATAGTTAGCTTGTCAACCATTTCACCTGCGTTACGGGTTGCATTGTCCATTGCACTCATTCTTGAGCCCTGTTCGCTAGCTGAATTTTCTAACATCGCTTTAAAAATCTGAGTAGATATATTTTTAGGCAATAAGTTGCTTAAAATTTCATCTTCGTCTGGTTCAAATTCATAATTATCCTCAGAAGAATTTTCTTCTGCTTCAGATGTTTTTAAAGGAATTATTTGTTGTTCTTGAGGTATCTGAGTGATTACATTTTTAAATTTATTATAAAAAATTGTACACACATCAAATTCTTCTTTTTCAAAGTTTTCAATTATCATTTTTCCCACTTTTTCAGCATCTAGATAGTTGATAGTTTTTGAATCTTTAAAAGACATTCTCTCTACGATATCATCTTTATAAACTCTTTTTAATTGATCATACCCTTTAGATCCAACGGTTATAATTTTTAAAGTTTTTCCCTCATCAGATATTTTTTGAAAATATGTTTTGGCTTTTTTAATAATATTTGTATTAAAACCACCACATAGACCACGATCAGATGTTAACACAATACATAAATGAACCTTATCTTCTCCTGTTCCTGAAAGAAGCTTAGGAGCATTTTCCTTATCAGAAATGCCACTAGATAAATTAAGAATAATGTTATTCATTTTTTCAGAATAAGGTCTTCCCTTTTCAGCATTTTCCTGCGCTCTTCTAAGTTTAGCCGCCGCAACCATTTTCATGGCTTTGGTAATTTTTTGTGTAGACTTTACACTCGCTATTCTTTTTTTTAAGTCGTCTAGTGTTGCCATATTTTAAGAATTAAAGTTCTTCTTAAGTTCCATGATAGTATCAACTAATGATTTTTCAGTATCTTCTTCAAGCTTACCTGAACTTAAAACAGATTCTAAAATTTCTGGTTTTTCAGATTTACATTTTTCAATAATCTTAGATTCGAACTCAGCAATATCTTTAAGTTCCACATCATCCAAATAACCTTTAACTCCACAGAAAACTGAAATTACTTGTTCAGCAACTGTCATAGGAGAATATTGTTTTTGTTTTAAAAGTTCAGTTAGTTTTGAACCTCTATTTAAAAGTTTTTGTGTAGATGCATCTAAATCAGATCCAAATTGTGCAAAGGCAGCCATCTCTCTATATTGAGCAAGCTCTAGCTTCATTGAACCAGAAACTTTTTTCATTGCTTTTGTTTGTGCTGCAGATCCAACTCTAGAAACTGATAGACCTACGTTAATCGCTGGTCTAATTCCTTGGTTAAATAATTCTGTTTCAAGAAATATTTGACCATCCGTAATTGAAATAACGTTAGTTGGAATAAAAGCAGATACGTCTCCACCTTGCGTTTCAATTATAGGAAGAGCGGTTAACGAACCTCCACCATGCTCATCACTAAGCTTGGCTGCTCTCTCAAGTAATCTGCTGTGTAAATAAAATACATCTCCCGGATAAGCTTCTCTTCCTGGAGGTCTTCTTAATAAAAGTGACATTTGTCTATAAGCTACAGCCTGTTTAGATAAATCGTCATAAATGATTAATGCATGCATACCATTATCTCTATAATATTCACCCATAGTACAGCCTGTATATGGTGCCAAAAACTGAAGCGGCGCTGCATCTGAAGCAGTAGCAGCAACAATTGTTGTATATTCCATTGCACCAGCTTCTTCTAAAGTTTTTTGAATTTGTCTAACGGTAGATCTTTTTTGACCTATAGCAACATAGATACAATAAAGTTTTTGCTTCTCATCACCAGATTCATTTATTTTTTTCTGGTTAATGATCGCATCGATAGCAACTGCAGTTTTTCCAGTTTGTCTATCCCCAATAATTAATTCACGCTGTCCTCTTCCAACTGGAACTAGACTGTCAATTGATTTTAAGCCTGTTTGCATTGGTTCACTAACAGATTGTCTTGGAATAATTCCAGGAGCTTTTACTTCAACTCTACTTCTTTTAGTTGCTTTATCTAAAGCACCTTTGCCATCAATTGGATTTCCTAATCCATCAACAACTCTTCCTAATAATTCTTTTCCAACAGGTGTATCAACAATACTTCCTGTTCTTTTAACAACGTCACCTTCTTTAATTTTTCTATCGTCTCCGAAAATTACAACTCCAACATTTTCACTTTCTAAGTTTAGAGCCATTCCTTTTGATCCATCAGAAAATTCTACCATCTCTCCAGCTTGAACATTGTCTAATCCGTACACTCTAGCAATACCATCTCCTACTGACAAAACTTGACCAACCTCAGTCACTTCTGCTTTATCGCCAAATTTTTTAATTTGCTCTTTTAATATCTTTGTTACTTCTGATGGGTTTATATCCATTTATGCCTCTATCATCCTATTTTCGATTTGTTGTAATTTATTTTTAATGGAAGTGTCCACCATTGTGCTTCCGACTTGCACAATCAAACCCCCAATTAAACTTGCATCGTGTTTGTAGTTTAATTTTATTTTTGAACTAAAGTTTTTAGTCAATTCTTCTTTTATATTGTTAATTTCATTTTCAGTAAGATCTTTTGCAGAAGTTAATTCTGCTTTTAATTCACCTCTTTTGACTGAACATGTCTCAACAAAGCTTTTTAGAATTTTATCCACATAAAAGAATCTTCTTTTAGATATTAGAAAACTTAAAAATTTAGTTAATAATTCATTCAATTTATATTGTTCTGAAATTTTACTTAGAGCATTTAATTGGTCTTCTTTGTTATTCGTTGGATCCTTGATTAAAGATTTAAAATCTTCACTTGAAGTAATTAAATTAATAATTGAAGCAGAATGAACCTCGATCTCACTTAAATTATTAGCTTCTACAGCTAATTCATAAAGTGCCAGGGAATATCTACCTGCTGATGTTTCAGAAAAACCTTTATTTTTGCTCAATTTATTGTTCCTTATAAATATTAGAAGATTTATTAAAATTTTGTTTTAATTAACATATGACTCCTAGCTCTTCAAGTCACACATTGTCTAAAAGTCTTGTTTTTTCTTTGTTAATTGAAGTTTATTGGGTCAACATCAACCGTTAGTTTCATTCCAGCTGGAAATTTGAATTTTTCAATGACTTTTGAAAGGGAATTTTGAACCTTGAGAGATTTTCGACCCCTGATCAAAAGTCTCACTCTAAACCTTCTTTTTAATCTAAATATAGGTGCATTTACAGGACCAAGCACTCTACCATCAACAGCACTTTCTATAAAATTTTTAAATTTATAAGCCTCTTTTTCAAGTTCTCTTTCATTATTACCAGTAATTATTAAGGCAATAAATCTTTGAAACGGTGGAAGGTTATTTTCCCTTCTAATTTCAAGTTCTTTATCTAAAAAAATATCAGGATCTTTATTGGTAATGTCTGTTATCATTTTGGTATCTAAATTATAAGTTTGAAAATAAACGGTTGCTGGCTTTCCTGTTCTTCCTGCTCTACCTGAAAGTTGATGATATAATTGTAAATTCTTTTCAGCACCTCTTAGGTCGTGACCTTGTGATGATAAATCGATATCAATAACAACAATACAATTTAAACTTGGAAAGTGAAATCCTTTAGAAATTAATTGAGTTCCAATTAAAATTTGAATTTTATTATCTATAATTTTTTCTAAAACATCTGCTGAACTTTTTTTATTCATTGTATCGCTAGAAAATATAGTTGTTTCCTTGGTAGGAAAAATTTTTTTTACTTCTTCTGATATCCTTTCAACTCCAGGCCCACTAAAAATAAAATCACATTTTCCTTCTTTTGAGCAGTCCCTATTTAGTAAAGTTTTGTATCCACAGTAATGACATAATAAATTTTTTTTGTTTTTGTGATAAACCAAATTTATTGAACAATTTGGACATGAATAACTAGTAAAACATTTTTTACATAATACATGAGGTGAAAATCCTCTTCTATTTAAAAAAAATAATACTTGATCTTTTTTTTCAAGATGAAATTTTACTTTCTCAATTGTTTCTCTAGATATCCAGGATTGTGATTCTAACTTTGAATTATTAAGATTAATTATTTCATATTTTGGTAAAGATGCATTTAAATATCTTTGATCAAGTTTTGATAAACTATATTTGCCTTTTTTAATATTGTCATATGTTTCAATAGAGGGTACGGCTGTTATTAAATTGATTGGAATATTTTCAAAGGATGCCCTAGAAATTGCCATATCTCTTGCATTATAAGTTACTCCCTCATCTTGCTTATAAGATTGATCATGTTCTTCATCAACAATGATTAATCCTAGTTTTTTAAAAGGTAAAAATAATGAAGATCGAGCACCAATTACAACTTTAATTTTATCATTTGCTATTCCACTCCAAATAATTTCTTTATTTTTTTTTGTAATTCCTGAGTGCCACACAGCAGGCTTGAAACCAAAAAATTCTATAAATTTATTTTGAAATTGTCCTGTTAATCCGATTTCTGGTAATAGAATTAAACCCTGAAAACCCTTATTAATTATCTCTTTTAAAGCCTCAAAATAGACCATTGTTTTACCTGAGCCTGTAGTGCCTTGTAAAACATGAACTCTAAATTTTTGATTTAATACATTCATTTTTTTTAATGAATCTTTTTGCTCTTTAGAAAGTTTTATTTCATTTTCTTTGATGTCTATTTTGAATTGCTCATAAGCTTCAATTGGTAACTTTTCTATGGCGCCACTACTTAATAATAACAATTTTAATGCCATGCCTTTAGGAGTCATATTGTATTCAGAAAACCAATTTAAGAATTTAATTGTATTTTTCTTTAAGGGTGGAACATCTAATTTTCTTAAAACCTTTTTAATAGCAAAATTTTTGTTTGTTTTTTTTTCAAAATCATCCCATACAACTCCAGTCACCTCTGACTTGCCAAAAGGCACTACTACGTAGTCTCCAACCTTTAAATTTAAATCTGAATTATAGGTAAATGGATGATTAAAAATATTTGGTATAAGAATCGGTACTTTCATATTTTTATAATATGAAAATACTTTAAGAGTGTATTGCTCTTTTATCTACTGATAAAGCTGCTTCTTTTACAGCTTCTGAGAATGTTGGATGCGCATGACACGTTCTTGCAATATCTTCAGCGCTAGCACCAAACTCCATTGCTACTCCAATTTCTCCAATTAATTCACCTGCATGAGGTCCAATAATATGTGCTCCTAAAACTCTATCTGTTTTTTCATCAGCTAAGATTTTCACAAAACCTTCTGCTTCATCAATTGCTTTAGCTCTTGAATTTGCCATAAATGAAAATTTACCAATTTTATATTTAGTATTTGCTTCTTTTAATTGTTCCTCTGTTTTCCCAATTGAAGCAACCTCTGGTGTTGTATAAACAACTCCAGGAATAATATCATAATTAACGTGTCCTGATTGTCCTGCAATATTTTCTGCAACTGCAATACCTTCGTCCTCAGCTTTGTGAGCAAGCATCGGTCCATCAATTACATCTCCAATAGCATATACATTCTTAATATTTGTTTGAAATGTTTTGTCAGTTTTAATTCTTTTCTTTTGATCTAATTCAACACCAATTGCTTCTAAATTTAAGTTAGTTGTATTAGGTTTTCTACCAACAGATATAAGAACTACATCACAATCAAAATCTGTTTTTTTTCCATCTTTATCTGTTGTTGAAACTATAGCACCATTAGCATTTTTTTTAATTCCTTCTACTTTTGTCTGCATATGAAAATTAATTCCTTGTTTCTTTAATATTTTCATAAACTCTGTAGATATTTCTCTATCCATACCAGGAGTAATATGCTCTAAAAATTCAACCACATGAACCTCAGCACCTAATCTAGACCAAACAGATCCCATCTCTAACCCTATATAACCACCACCAACTACAACCATTTTTTTTGGCACAGTTTCTAAAGTTAATGCTCCTGTTGAAGATACAATTATTTTTTCATCAAATTCAATACCTGGTAATGCAACTGGAACTGACCCCGTGCTAATGACTGTTTTATCTGTTTCAATTATAGTTTCTTTTTTTTGATCATCTAATATTGAAATTTTATTTGCAGATTTAAAGCTTCCGGTACCCTTAAAGTAAGTGACTTTGTTTTTCTTGAATAAAAATTCTACACCCTTAGTTAAAATTGTTACTGCTTTGTCCTTGTTTTGCATCATTTTTTGAAGATTAAGCTTTACCTCACCCACCTCTATGCCAAGTTTAGAAAAATTTTGCGCCTTATGATAATTTTCAGAAATATTTAATAAATTTTTAGAAGGTATGCACCCAACATTTAAACAGGTTCCACCTAATGAACCTCTTGATTCTATACATGCAGTTTTAAGTCCTAATTGTGCTAATCTTATCGCACACACATAGCCTCCTGGACCACCACCTATTACTACTGCTTGAAATTTATCTGACATTTAAATATTTAAAAATAACCTTCTTGGATCCTCTAAATTTTCTTTAACCATTTTTAAGAATGATACTGACTCTTTTCCATCTATAATTCTGTGATCATAAGATAAAGCAAGATACATAATAGGTCTAATTTTAATCTCACCATCAACTACCATTGGTCTTTCGACTATATTATGCATACCTAATACACCAGATTGAGGTAAGTTTAATATTGGTGTAGATAACATTGAACCATACACTCCACCATTACTAATTGTAAAAGTTCCACCCTGAAGGTCTTCTATGGTTATTTTTCCATCTCTCGCTTTTTCAGAAATAGTTTTAATATTTTTTTCAATATCAGCAAATGACAATTGATCTGCATCCCTTAATACTGGTACTACTAATCCTTTTTCAGTTCCTACTGCAAAACTCATATTATAATAATTTTTATAAATAATTTCATCTCCATCAATTTCAGCATTAACTGATGGATACATTTTTAGTGCAGCAACACATGCTTTTACAAAAAATGACATGAACCCTAATTTAATTCCGTATCTGCTTTGGAAATCTTCCTGGTTCTCTTTTCTCATTTCCATTATGCCAGTCATATCAACTTCATTGAAAGTTGTTAATAATGCTGCATTTTCTTGTGCTTGTTTTAATCTTTTTGCAATTGTTTGTCTAAGCCTAGACATTTTAATTCTCTCTTCTTGACCGTATTTAATTTTTCTTTCTGATGGTTGAGGGTTCTCTCCCATCATACTAATTAGGTCACCCTTAAGAACTCTACCCTCTTTACCAGAGCCACTAACTTTTTTTAAATCAATTTTATTTTCAACTACAATTTTTCTAACTGCTGGCGAAAGTATTTCATTATTTTTATTTGAAGAATTGGTTTTCTCCTCTTTAACCTCATTGGTTAATACCAATGGCTCTTCCTCTTCAGGTTCTTTAAAAACTTTAGGAGCTTCTTTTTTAATTTCTAAATTAACTACATTATTTTCTGTTTTCTTAGGTTCAATTTTTGTAATTATCTTTTTTTCAGATGGTTGAGCTCCATTTTGACTTATCATACCAAGAAGAGCACCTACTTCGACTGTTTCTCCATCTTTGGAATTTATTTCAGACAAAACCCCATCAATTGGAGATGGCACTTCTAAATTAACTTTATCAGTTTCTAGTTCTACAATTGCCTCATCAGCTACCACTGTTTCGCCTTCTTTCTTAAGCCACTTAGCGACTGTCGCTTCAGTAATACTTTCTCCAAGAACCGGTACTAAAATTTTTTCACTCATTTTTATTCAAAAACCTTTTTTATAATTTCTTGTTGTTGGGCAAGATGTCTTTTTGCATAACCTGTAGCTGGAGACGCGTCTGGGCTTCTTCCTATATAAGAAATTTCAGTATTATTAGCGTTAATAGTTTCTAATGTCCATTGTATATAATCTCTTACAGAAAACCATGCCCCCATATTTTTTGGTTCTTCTTGGCACCAATAAAAATTAGCATTTTTTGCATATTTTTTAATTTCTCTTACTAAACTTTTTACTGGAAAAGGATAAAGTTGTTCAATTCTGTACAATACTACATCGTCTTTCTTAAATTTTTCTCTCGCTTCTAATAGATCAAAATAAACTTTTCCTGAACATAAAATTACTTTTTTTATTTTTGAGCTTTCTTTTAATTTTATAAATCCATTTTCTTCATCTAGTGCATGATCCCATAAGATTCTGTGAAAAAAAGTATCTTTATTAAAGTCTTCTATATTGGAAACACAGTATTTATTTCTTAACAAAGATTTTGGTGTCATAATTATTAGAGGTTTTCTAAACTCTCTATGCATTTGACGTCTCAAAGCATGATAATAATTTGCAGGTGTTGTACAATTCAATACTTGTAAGTTATCATTTGCGCATAGTTGTAAAAATCTTTCTAGTCTTGCTGAAGAGTGTTCTGGTCCTTGACCTTCATATCCATGAGGTAAAAGCATTACTAGCCCTGATGCTCTAGTCCATTTTCTTTCTCCTGATGCAATAAACTGATCAATAACTACTTGAGCTCCATTTGCGAAATCTCCAAATTGTGCTTCCCAAATAGTTAGAGTATTAGGTTCAACTAAACTGTATCCATACTCAAAACCTAAAACTGCTAATTCTGATAAAAAACTATCAACTATTTCATATCTCATTTGATTTTTTGAAATATTATTTAAAGGTATATATCTAGAGTTGTCTTCTTGATTCCTCAAAACTGAATGTCTTTGACTAAATGTTCCTCTACCAGAATCTTGTCCAACTAATCTTACTGGATAACCTTCTTCTAACAATGATCCAAATGCTAGTGCTTCAGCAGTTGACCAGTCAATACCTTTTCCATTAGATACCGATGCTTTCCTAGCATCTAAAATTTTAACAATAGTTTTATGTAATTTTAATTTTTCTGGAGTTGCATTAATTTTTTCAGAAATTTCTAAAAGTTTTTGTTGATCATAGCCACTTACACCTCTTTTATCTTTTCCTTTTTCTGGTTTATATCTTGACCATGTTCCCTCATACCATTCTATTTTTGGTTTATAGTCTTTTGCATTTTTATATTGATCATCAAGCAAATTTTTAAAATCTGTTTTAAATTTACTTAACTCACTTTCTGAAAGTGTATTTTCATTTACTAATTTTTTCCCATACAGCTCAACTGGTGTGGGGTGAGACCTAATCTTTTTATACATCAATGGCTGTGTAAAAGAAGGTTCGTCTCCTTCATTATGTCCGAATCTTCTATAACAGATTAAATCAACCACTACGTCTCTATTAAATTTTAATCTAAATTCTGTTGCAATCCTTGTTGCATAAACAACTGCTTCTGGATCATCTCCATTCACATGAAGTATTGGAGCGTCTACCATTTTTGCAACATCAGATGGATATGGTGATGACCTTGCAAATCTTGGGCTTGTAGTAAAGCCTATTTGATTATTAACAATAATATGAATTGTTCCACCTGTGTTATGGCCTGGTAAACCAGACATGGCAAAACATTCAGCCACCACTCCTTGTCCAGCAAAGGCTGCATCTCCATGTATCAGAATTGGTATAACTTTATTTCTTTCTTTATCTTTGTGAAAAAATTGTTTTGCTCTAGTTTGTCCAAGTACCACAGGGTTGACTGCTTCTAAATGTGAAGGGTTATCTGTAAGACTAACATGCACAGAATTGCCATCAAACTCTCTATTTGATGATGCCCCTAGATGGTATTTTACATCTCCCGCACCTTCTTCCCCTAATGTTTGAATATCTCCTGCAAATTCATTAAATATTCTTTTATAAGATTTTTGTAATACATTTGCTAATACATTGAGTCTTCCTCGATGGGACATACCAATTTTAACTTCTTTAACTTCAGCTTGCCCACCAATTTTAATTATTTGTTCTAGCGCAGGTATTAAACCTTCTCCCCCATCTAAACCAAATCTTTTTGTTCCCACATATTTTTTATGTAAAAATTTTTCAAAACCTTCTGCTTGAATTAGTTTCATTAAAATAGCTTCTTTACCATTTTTCGTAAATTGAAGAGAGTTCTCATCTTGCTCAATTCTATCTCTAAGCCATTTTCTTTCTGTTGGGTTTGATATGTGCATATATTCATAACCAATTGGACCACAGTAAGTTTTATTTAGGAAATTTAATATTTCTTTTATAGAAGAGTGTTCTTTATTAATTACGCCATCTAAATAAATTTTCTCATCATAATTTTCTTTTTTAAATCCATAATGCTCAGGATGAAGTTCATCTAGATATTCTGTTTCCATCATTCCTAGAGGATCAAGCTTAGCTAATAAATGTCCTCTTTGTCTATATGCTCTAATTAACGCAACAGCTCTAATTGAGTTAATATTGCTTTTGACTAAATCTTTTGAATTAACTTTTGCAATGTTGCCTTCATTAGAAAGTTTTTTTTCACCTTCTTCAGTCCTTTTTTCAACTTCATCAATATCAATTTTTTTTTTTATACTCCATGATGGACCATTAATTTCTTTGGCAATCATACTTAAATCTTCACTCATACCCTCAAAATAATTTTTCCAGCTTTCAGGAAGATCTTTGTCTTTATTTATAAACTTTAAATACATTTGCTCTATAAATGCACTGTTAGACTTGCTAAGAAATGAAGTTTTTTCGAATTCGAGATTTTTTGATGATGACATCTATTCTATTGATATAATATCAGATAAATAATTTTCAATTAGATAATTTGTTAAATAATGTTTTGCCAAGTTCTGATGGTGATTTTGCAATTGTAATTCCACATTCTTCCATTTTTTTTATCTTATCTTCTGCTCCACCCTTACCACCTGAAATAATAGCTCCTGCATGACCCATTGTTCTTCCTGGAGGTGCTGTTATTCCAGCAACAAATCCAACCATAGGTTTTTTTATTTTATGGTTTTTAACAAATTCAGCTGCTTCTTCTTCAGCAGAACCGCCAATTTCACCAATCATAAGAATAGATTCCGTCTCTGTATCATTTAAAAATAAATCTAAACAATCAATAAAGTTTGTTCCATTTATCGGATCTCCACCAATTCCTATACAAGTAGATTGTCCTAATCCATTTTCAGTTGTTTGTGCAACTGCCTCATAAGTTAAAGTTCCTGATCTTGAAACAATTCCCACAGAACCTTTCTTGTGAATATTTCCAGGCATAATCCCAATCTTACATTCATCAGGAGTAATTATTCCTGGACAATTAGGTCCTATCAATCTGCTTTTTGAATTATTTAGTTTTTGTTTTACACGAAGCATATCTTGAATTGGTACACCTTCGGTAATACAAACTATAAGCTCAATGGATGCATCAATTGCTTCTATAATAGCTGCCGCTGCAAATTTTGCTGGCACATAAATCATAGTTGCATCAGCGCCAACTTCTTGTTTTGCTTCAGCTACAGTATTAAATACTGGACGGTCAAGATGTTTTTGTCCTCCCTTTTTTGGAGTAACTCCACCCACAAGATTAGTTCCATATTTTAATGCTTGTTCTGAATGAAAAGTTCCATGTGTACCTGTAAAACCTTGGCATATAACTTTTGTATTTTTATCAATTAAAACTGACATTCTATTTTATAGCCTCTACTATTTTTTGTGCAGCATCATCTAAATTTTCTGCTGAAATTAATTTTAATCCTGAATTATCTAAAATTTTTTTTCCTTCTTTAAAGTTTGTTCCTGCAAGTCTAACTACTAATGGAACACTTATATTTATTTCTTTGGCAGCATCAACAACACCTTGAGCAAGGACATCACATCTCATAATTCCCCCAAAAATGTTTATTAATATGCCTTTAACATTTTTGTCCGAAAGAATAATCTTAAGAGCAGCTGAAACTTTTTCTTTTGAAGCTCCTCCTCCAACATCTAAAAAATTTGCTGGCTCTTCACCATATAATTTAATTATATCCATTGTTGCCATTGCAAGACCTGCTCCATTGACCATGCAGCCAATGCTTCCATCTAGCTTTATGTAAGCAAGATCGTGTTTACTCGCATCTATTTCTGTGGGATCTTCTTCATTTAAATCCCTAAGCTCGATTATCTCAGGATGTCTAAATAAAGCATTAGAGTCAAAATTAACTTTTGCATCTAAACAAATTATTTTTTTTTCTTTAGTTAATATTAGTGGGTTAACTTCAACCATGTTGGCGTCTGTGCCTAAAAACATTTTATATACTGATTTTATCAGCGCTATTGCTTGTTTTTTTGCATCATCTGCTAAAGCATAAATTGCAATTATTTTTTCACAGTCAGCATCAGAAATTTCATCAGTAATATCTATTTTAGTTGTTATAATTTTTTCTGGAGTTTTTTCTGCAACTTCTTCAATGTCCATTCCACCTTGATCACTGGATATAAATACTATTTTTGAACTTGCTCTATCTACTAAACAAGATAAATAAAATTCTTTATCAATATTAGAGGACTCTTCTACATATAATCTTTTTACTTCTCTTCCTGCTGGGCCAGTTTGATGTGTTACGAGTGTTTTTCCAAGCAATTCTTTTGCAGCAACACTTAATTCATCAATTGTGTTTAAAATTTTTACACCTCCAGCTTTACCTCGTCCACCAGCATGAATTTGTGCTTTTAAAACAAATTTTTCTGTTTTTAATGATTTTGCTTTTTCAATCAACTCATCAACTGTAAAAGCAAAAACTCCTTCAGGAACTACCGCTCCATATTTTTTTAAAATTTGCTTGGCCTGGTGTTCGTGAATATTCATTATTTAGAAAGATCTGGATCTATTTTAGATGCAGCTTCCCATAATGCTTTCACAGCATCTATAGAGTGCATAAATTCTTTTTTTTCTTTTTCATCTAAATCTATTTGCTCTATTTTTTCAACACCATCTTTACCAATTATTACTGGTACACCAGCATAAACATTACCAACTCCATATTCACCATTTAAATGAACTGCACATGGAAGTAATTTTTTTTCATCTTTTAAATATGCTTCTGCCATTTGTACACCTGAAGCTGCTGGTGCATAAAATGCAGAACCTTTTTCTAGATATTTAACAATCTCAGCTCCTCCATCTCTAGTTCTTTGATTAATTTCTTCTAACCTTTCTGGAGATATTTTTCCTTCTTTAACTAAGTCTAATAATGGTTTACCTGAAACTTTTGTAAATCTTGGTAGGGGAACCATTGTGTCTCCATGACCTCCCATAACCATTGCTTCAATTTCTTTTACCGGAACATTAAGCTCTAGAGATAAAAATAATTTAAATCTTGAGCTGTCCAAAATTCCTGCCATTCCAACTACTTTATTTGCTGGTAAGCCTGAAAATTTTTGAAAGGCCATCACCATAACGTCTAGTGGATTTGTAATGCATATTACAAATGCATTGGGTGCATTTTTTTTAATACCCTCTGCTACTTGTTTAATAATTTTTAAATTAATACCTAATAAATCATCTCTGCTCATTCCTGGTTTTCTTGGTACACCTGCAGTGATTATTATTACATCTGAATCTTTTATATCTTCATAATTATCTGTACCTGAAAATTTTACATTAAAACCATCAACAGAAGAAGATTGCGCTATATCTAAAGCTTTTCCTTTAGCTATGCCACTTGCAACATCAAAAAGTACCACCTCATCAGCTACTTCTTTAGTTCCTATTAAGTGAGCAAGAGTGCCCCCAATTTGACCTGCTCCTATTAAAGATATTTTTTTCATTTCTCTCCTTATTTCATTGTTGGCATGACAAATTCTGCATTAGATCTTATTCCAGAAGGCCATCTTGATGTTACTGTTTTAAGCTTTGTATAAAATTTAATTCCTTCAGCTCCGTGCATTGCACTATCTCCAAATAATGATCTTTTCCATCCACCAAAACTATGGAATGCCATTGGTACAGGTATTGGAACATTAATTCCAACCATACCAACTTGAATTTTACTAGCAAACGTTCTTCCAGCATCACCATCTCTTGTGTAAATGCTTACTCCATTACCATACTCATGGTCGTTAATTAACTTTGTTGCTTCTTCAAAAGTTTTAACTCTTATGACTGATAAAACAGGTCCGAATATTTCTTCTTTATAAATTCTCATATCCTTTTTAACGTGATCAAATAAACAACCCCCTATAAAAAAACCATTTTCATATCCTTGAAGTTTTATATTTCTTCCATCAACAACTAATTTAGCACCTTCTTCAACTCCAAGATCAACATAACTTTTTACTTTTTCTAAATGTTCTTTGGTAACTAGTGGACCCATCTCAGATGTTTTATCCATACCAGGTCCTACTTTTAATGCTTCAGCTTTTTTTGATAAACGAGCAACTAGCTCATCACCTATATCTCCTACAGCTACTGCTACTGATTGTGCCATACATCTCTCTCCTGCAGACCCATATGCAGCACCCATTAATCCATTTACCGCACCATCAAGGTCACAGTCAGGCATTACAACTAAATGATTTTTTGCACCACCTAAAGCTTGAACCCTTTTTTCATTTTTTGCAGAGTTTTCATAAATATATTTTGCAATTGGTGTTGAGCCTACAAAGCTTACAGCTTTGACATCTTTGTTTGTTAAAATCGCATCAACAGCTTCTTTATCTCCATTAACAACATTAAAAACACCATCTGGTAGTCCTGCTTCTGTTAGCAATTCTGCTAATCTTAGTGGGCAAGATGGATCTTTTTCTGATGGTTTTAAAATAAATGTGTTTCCACATGCAATAGCAATAGGAAACATCCACATTGGCACCATTGCAGGAAAATTAAAAGGTGTAATTCCAGCAACAACTCCAAGTGGTTGTCGCATAGACCAACTATCTACATTTGTTCCTACATTTTCTGAAAATTCTCCTTTAAGTAAATGTGGAATCCCACACGCAAATTCAACAACTTCTAGTCCTCTTGTTAAAGAACCTTTGGCATCTTCATAAACTTTCCCATGCTCTGAAACTATTAACTTTGTAAGTTCATCGGCATTTTTTTCTATTAACTCTTTAAATTTAAACATTACCCTTGCTCTTTGAAGTGAAGGTTTTAAAGACCAAGTTTCAAAAGCTTTTTGAGCTACTTCTACAGCTTTATCTAGATCAGTTTTACTGGCTAATCTTACCTCAGACTCTTGTTCACCAGTTGCTGGATTAAAAACTTTACTTTTTCTGTCAGAAGAGCCTGAAATTAGCTTTCCGCCAACAAAATGTTCTAATAAATTCATGAATGGTGTTATTTAAAGGGGTAATTAGCTTGTTGCAAGCATTTTTTTCAATTCAGCTATAGCTTTTGCTGGATTTAATCCCTTTGGACAAGCATTAGTACAATTCATAATAGTATGACATCTATAAAGTTTAAGCTCATCAGCTACTTTTTTTAATCTCTCTTTTTTTTCATCATCTCTACTATCAACTATCCATCTATAAGCCTGAAGTAAAACTGCAGGACCTAAATATTTATCACCATTCCACCAATAACTTGGACAAGATGTTGAGCAGCATGCACACATGATACATTCATATGCACCGTCTAATTTTACTCTGTCTTCTTTAGTTTGTAATATCTCAGTGGTTTCAACTTTTGTATTTGTTTTTAGCCATGGCTCGATTGATTCATACTGTTTGTATAATCCACTTAAATCACCAATTAAATCTTTTTTAACTTTTAAATGAGGTAATGGATAAATATTTATATCACCTTCAATTTCTGAATGAGGCTTTGTACATGCTAAACCATTTTTACCATCCATATTCATTGCACAAGATCCACAAACTCCATGTGCACACGATCTACGATAAGCTAATGATGGGTCAATTTCGTTTTTAATTTTATTTAAAATATCTAATACTTTTGAAGGACAATTATCCATATCCACTTCATAGGTATCTACTCTTGGGTTTTCTCCATTTGAGGGATCCCATCTGTAAACATTTACTTTTCTAATATTTTTTGACCCAGTCTTATCTTGGTAATAGTTACCTTTTTGAACTTCTGAATTTTTAGGTAAATTTATTTGAACCACTAGTAAACTCTTTCTTGAGGTGGAAAGTATTGAACTTCATTTGTTAAAGTTGTTTTAGTAACTGGTCTATATCCAATTTTTGAATCTTTTCCATTGCACCAAGCAATAGTGTGTTGCATAAATTTTTCATCATCTCTTTTTGGGAAATCTTCTCTTGCATGCGCACCTCTACTCTCTTGTCTATTATAAGCAGAATCCACTGTTGTAATTGCTTGTCTAATCAAATTATCAAATTCCAATGTTTCCACTAAATCAGTATTGAAAACAAGTGACTTATCTTTTACAGAAATTGATTCCATTCCATCGTATGCTTTTCTAATATTATCAACACCCTCTTTAAGCGTTTTTTCTGTTCTAAAAACAGCACACTTTGATTGCATAGTTTTCTGCATTGAAAGTCTAAGTTCTGCTGTACTATTTTCACCGTTAGAGTTTCTTAATTTATCAAATCTTTCTAAGCATTTTTCTGTTTCAGCCTCTCCTATATCCTCGTGTGGAGTTCCTGGTTTTACAAGTTCTGCAGCTCTCTTGGCTGCAGCTCTTCCAAATACAACTAGGTCAATTAAAGAATTAGATCCTAATCTATTTGCTCCATGAACAGAAACACAGGCAGCCTCACCAATTGCCATTAATCCTGGAACTGTTTCAGAATCATTTCCTGTTAATACTTCAGCTTTATAGTTTGTTGGGATACCTCCCATATTATAATGAACGGTGGGCACTACTGGTATTGGCTCCTTAGTTACATCAACATTTGCAAATAATCTTGCTGCTTCCGTTATTCCTGGAAGTCTACTTTCAATAATATTTTTGTCTAAATGACTTAAGTGTAAATGAACATGATCCTGTTCTTTACCCACACCTCTTCCTTCGTTAATCTCAATTGACATTGATCTACTTACTACATCTCTAGATGCTAAGTCTTTAGCTTTTGGTGCGTAACGCTCCATAAATCTTTCACCTTTTGAATTAACTAAATATCCACCTTCACCTCTAACACCTTCAGAAATTAAAGTTCCGTGCCCATAAATTCCTGTTGGGTGAAATTGTACAAATTCCATATCTTGTAATGGTAAGCCTGCTCTTAAAACCATTGCATTTCCATCTCCAGTACAAGTGTGTGCTGAAGTTGCAGAATAATAAGCTTTTCCGTAACCCCCTGTTGCAATTATTGTGCTGTGCGCTCTAAATCTATGAATTGTTCCATCATTTAAATTCCAAGCAATAAGACCTTTGCATTCACCATCCTTCATTAATAAATCTAAAGCAAAATATTCAATAAAAAATTCAGTGTTATGTTTTAAAGCTTGTCCATAAAGAGTATGAAGTATTGCGTGTCCAGTTCTATCTGCAGCTGCACATGTTCTTTGAACAATTCCATTACCATAATTTTTTGTCATTCCACCAAAAGGTCTTTGGTAAATTTTGCCATCATCAGTTCTGCTAAATGGAACTCCATATTTTTCTAACTCTATAACAGCAGCTGGAGCTTCTTTACAAAGATACTCAATACTATCTTGGTCACCTAACCAGTCAGCACCTTTAACAGTATCATACATATGCCAACGCCAATCATCTTCACCCATATTCCCTAAAGATGCAGAAATTCCTCCTTGAGCAGCTGAGGTATGACTTCTTGTTGGAAATACTTTTGAAATGCAGGCTGTCTTTAAACCAGCTTCACTTAAACCAACAGCAGCTCTTAGACCTGATCCTCCGGCACCAAGTACGATGACATCGTATTCGTGGTCTATTATTTTATATGAGCTCATTAGTTTAAATTCAATATTACAGTTATTGTTATAATTGGCATTATTATAGCAAAAATATTAAGTACTTTGTTTGCGGCATTTTTGATTTTTTCATTCTGAATATAATCTTCAAATACTTCGCTAATACTTAGGGCAGAAAAAAAGTAAGCAAATACTAGTGTTAAAGAAACTAAAATTTTAGATGGTTGAGTGGTAAAGAAATTAACAACCTCAATATAATCTTTATCAAAAATTGAAACTAAATTTAGAATAAACCAAATCATTAAAGGTACTAAAATTACTGAACTAATTTTCATGAACAGCCATTTTTTTGTTACAGAGTTCATTTTAAATAAAATTCCTTCCTAATAGATAAAATAGAATTGTAAAAAAAATAGATCCAAAAATTACAAATAAACCTGTAATCTTTGTGGTCTTTAGTTCAAAACCATAACCAAGATCCATTACTAAATGTCTTATTTCACTCAATACCTGAAAGCTAAAAGACCAAGTTAAACAAATAATAATAAATTTTCCAAAAATAGATTGCAAAAATAATTTTGTTAGATCGTAGCTAGATTCTCCTAACAACAAAGAAAATATCCACAAACAAATTACTGTTATTGCAAATATATTAACTATTCCTGTAATCCTATGAGAAATAGAAACCAAAGAAGATATGTGCCATCTATAAATTTGAATGTGTGGTGATAAAGGGTTGTTATTATCCATTATTCTTCCTAATTAAAAGCTCAGCTATTTCTACTGCATTCAGTGCAGCACCTCTTAATAAATTATCTGATACTATCCACATATTGAGTGTATTTTTTTTTGTTTTATCTTCTCTAATCCTAGAAATATAAGTTTCATTTTTACCTTCTGCCTCTAAAGGAGTAATGTAGCCTCCATCTTCTCTTTTATCATACACCTCACATCCCTCTGCACTATCTAATAAAGAGTGTATTGTTTGTAAGCTAAATGGTTTTTCAAATTCAATATTTACAGATTCAGCATGAGAAACTAGCACTGGAATTCTTACGCATGTTGCAGTTAGCTCAATTTTGTCATCTAAAATCTTTTTTGTTTCGTTAACCATCTTTAATTCTTCTTTTGTGTAACCATCATCTGCAAAAACATCTATGTGAGGAATTGCATTAAATGCAATTTGTTTAGTAAAATTTTTAGAATTTATTTTCTTTTTATCTAATGATAATTTAGTTTGTTCAATCAATTCATCCATTGATGCTTTACCACCACCAGATACAGATTGATAAGTTGATATAACTACTCTTTTTATATTAAATTCATCATGTAAGGGTTTTAGAGCTATTACCAATTGTGCTGTAGAACAGTTTGGATTAGCAATAATATTTTTTTTTAAAACATTAATTGCTTCTGGATTCACTTGTGAAACAATTAAAGGTACATCTTGATCCATTCTGAAAAAGCTAGAATTATCAATTACTGTAGTATGTTTTGCTGCTTTTTCTGCATATTTTTCTGATATTTTTCCACCAGCTGCAAAAAAGGTAATTTCAGCTTTTGAGAAATCATAAGTCTCTAAGTTAAAAATCTCATGCTCCTTACCATTAAAATTTACTTTTTGACCAGCACTCCTTGAAGAGGCAACTAAAAATAATTGGTCTATTGAAATTTTTTTCTGCTCTAATACTTCGAGCATTTTTCTTCCAACATTACCTGAGGCTCCTACAATTGCTATATTCATGATATTATTTTACTTTTATACTAGATGAAGGGTAAATCACAAACGTTTCCATTAATGGTATTATCGTTTATTTGAATTTTAAAGCCTTGAGATGCTTCCCAGTGGGATTTCTTGATCATTGCTATGCCTATAACCTTTTGAAAATGAGGTGAATAACAAGCCGATCTTAATTCACCAATCACATTATTATTTTCATCATATATGTTTTTTGATCCCGTAAGACTAATTTCTTTTATATCAATTTTAACTCCCCTTAATTTTTTTTGGGGTCCTTTTAATTTTATTTCTTTCAATTTTTCTTTTCCTAAAAAATTTATATCACTATCTAAGCTAACATATTGATCAAAACCACATTCAAATGGATTGTCGTTATTATCAAAATCATTACCATAAGATAACAGTGCACTCTCAATTCTCTCTATTAAATTCGGACATCCTGGCCCTACATTAAATTCTTTTCCAACTTCAAAAAGATGGTCATACAATTTTTGTCCTGACTGTGTGTTTTCAACGTATACTTCATATCCTCCTTGTTTAGACCATCCTGATCTAGCTATAAGGTGCTTTGTGCCTTCAAAATCAAAATAATCAAACCCAAAGAATTTTAGCTCAGTAATTTTTTTTCCAAAAACTTTTTCCATTAACGCAAAGGATTTTGGACCTTGTATTGCCATAATATCAACTACTGGTTCTACAATTTTAACATCAAATTTGTGTCCTGATGCTAAGCCTTTGGCAAAAAAGATTACATCCGAATCTGCTATTGATATCCACCATTTATTTTCATCAAGTTTTAAAACAACTGGGTCATTAACTAAATTTCCATTTTCGTCTATTATTGGACAATAATAACATCTGCCTATTTTAGATTTTGATAGATCCCGACATGTCATCAATTGTACTAACTCTGCCGATTCTTTTCCTGATATTTCTACTTGTCTTTCTGCAGCGACATCCCATATCTGAACATGTTCTTTTAAATGTTTGTAGCTATCCTCTATTGATCCAAATGCAGCAGGTAACAACATATGATTATATATTGTGTATGCTGTAACTCCTTGTTTCTCTATTCTTGAGGTATAAGGAGTACTTCTTAATCTTCTTGATTTTGCTATTGAAAAATTTTTCATTTTTTTAAAAATTCAGAGATCTTTTCTCTCATTTCAAAAGCTTTTTCAAACATAATCATATGTCCACAATTTTTAATTATATGAGTTTTTGAATTAAGAACGAGCTCTGCAAATTTCTTACCTTTTTCAATATTAACCATCTTATCTAGCTCACCAAAGATAAATAGTGTCGGACACTTGATTGACTTTAACGCCTCAGATCCATTTTTATAATTATTACATACTATAAGATCGATAGCTAAAACTTCTCTAATATTTCTTGGAGAATTAATAATTTTTTCTACAGGATTACCTCCAATGAATTTTTTATAATTCTCATAGCTCCATTTCATCATTAACTGAACTGCTTTATCATCTCCATTTTCAGCAAGATCAATTAAATCTTGATTAACAGGCATTCTGTAAGAACCACCTATAAATATTAAATTTTTAACTCTTTTAGAATACCTTAATGAATATTCCAATGCTTCCAAACACCCTTGGGAATGACCTATTATTGTTAATTCAGAAACATTAAGTTTTTTAAAAACTTTTTCTAACCAATCTGAAATTTCTTCTATTGATTTTAAACAATCACCTTCAGAATTTCCATGTCCAGGTAAATCTATTGCTAAAACATTATAATTTTGATTTGATAAATACTGTTCTGTTAAGGACCAAACAATATGTGAGAGACCACTTCCATGCAGCAAAACTATTGTGGATTTTTTTTTATCAATACCTTGGCCTGAATCTGATGCAAAGACTTTTTTGTTGTCTACTTGAAAGATCAACTTAATTCCTTAACTTTCTTTCTAAGTTCAAATTTTTGAATTTTTCCTGTTGAAGTTTTTGGTAAATCACAAAAAATAACACTCTTAGGAAGTTTAAATCCTGCCAATGTTTCTCTACAAAAATCTATTATTTCTTTTTCTGTTGCTGGTTTATCTTTAATTAATTCAACAAAAGCACAGGGTGTTTCTCCCCATTTTTCATCTGGTTTAGCAACTACAGCTGCTAAAGAAACTGAAGGGTGTTTTGCAATTGCATTTTCAATTTCTATTGAAGAAATATTTTCTCCTCCAGAGATAATAATATCTTTAGATCTATCTTGAATTTTTATATATCCATCAGGATGGGTCACAGCTAAATCCCCTGAATGAAACCATCCACCAGCCATTGACTTATCTGTTGCTTCTTTATCTTTGTAATATCCCTTCATTACAATATTCCCTCTAATCATAATTTCACCCATAGTCTTTCCATCTTTGGGTACTGGCTTCATTGTTTCTGGATCCATTACAATAGCGCCCTCTGTGTTTGGGTAACGTACACCTTGCCTTGCTTTGATTTCATTCTTTTTATCTTTTTCTAAAGAATTCCAATCATCATTCCACGCACACTGCAACATATGACCATAAGTTTCTGTTAATCCATAAACATGCATAACCTCAAAGCCAAGATTTTCCATTTTTTCAAAAATAATACTTGGTGGAGGTGCACCTGCAGTTAAAACATTGACTTTTCTTTTTAAGGCTTTTTGATCTTCCTTAGGAGAATTAACAATCATATTTAAAACTATTGGAGCTCCACCAAAATGTGTTACTTCATATTTATCAATTAGTTCAAACATCTTTTTAACATCAATATTTCTTAAACAAATTACTCTTGCGTGCAGCATTGCTAATGTCCAAGGATAACACCAACCATTGCAATGAAACATTGGGACAACACATAAAAAATTTAATTTGTTGGGCATATTCCAAGCTGTAACACTACCTGTTGCCATCAAATATGAACCTCTGTGATGATAAACTACTCCTTTTGGGTTTCCAGTAGTTCCTGATGTATACCCTAATGAAATAGCTTCCCATTCATCTTTTGGTTTTTTCCATTCATAATTTTCATTACCTGTGTTTAAGAAACTTTCATATTCAAGTTCACCTATTTTTTTAAAAGAACTTGTGTCTATGTCCTGGTCGTCAATATCAATAATTGTAATCTTATTTTTAACATTTTTTAAAGCCTTCTCAATTACATCATGAAATTGTCTATCTACAATTAAAACCTTTGCATCACTATGTTGTAAAATATAACTTATAGTATTGGGGTCTAGTCTTGTATTGATTGCATTAATTACTGCCCCCACCATAGGTATTGAATAATGTGCTTCAAAAATTTCTGGTGTATTGAAAGCCATTATAGAAACTGTATCTCCAGTTTTCACACCCAATTTATCTAATGCGCTAGCAAACTTAACACATCTTTTATAAACTTCTTCCCAAGTATACGACCTACTTTCATAAACTAAGGCTTCATAATTTGGATATATATCTTTAGTTCTTTCTAAGAATGTTAAAGGAGAAAGAGGAACATAATTAGCCTCATTTTTATCTAAATTTGTATCGTAATGACTCATATTAACTAAATTTAAAATTCATTATATAGTCACTTCCTGATGTGGCTGTTTTAAAATGACTTTCGGCTCTTGGTAAAACTCTTTTAAAATAAAAATTTGCAGTCTGTATTTTATCTTCATAAAAGTCTTTGTTTTGTTCATAATCTTTAAAACTTACCTCTAAAACTTTTATCCACACATGTGCTATGGACACAAACCCCAATGCTTTTAAATAGTCATTGCATGCTGCGCTTGCATCGTCTTTTGAGTTTTGCACTTTTTCTTTAATCCAATCAGTAAAAGTAGATAATACCTCTAGATGCGTTTTTAATTCTTTTATAAAAGGTTTTAATTTTTCATTTTCAGTACTGCAATCATTCTTGATCAGTTCCAAATATTTGTCAATTATATCACCATTTTTATTTACCAATTTTCTAAAAACTAAATCAGCTGCTTGGATAGAATTTGTTCCTTCATAAATTGGGGTGATTCTATTATCTCTATACAACTGTTCTATACCTTGATCTTTCGTATAGCCATAACCACCATGAACCTGCATAGCCTCACTGGTTATTTCCATTCCCATATCACTAAACATCGTTTTAACCACAGGTGTCATTAACGACACAAGATCTGAAGCTTCTTGTTTAATTTTTTCATCTGGGTGATAAAGGCTAACTTCTGTTTGTTGAGACAGCCAAAAACATAAAGCTCTTTCGCCTTCAATAATAGATTTCATATTAAGCAAAGATTTTCTAATATCTGCATGTTCAATTATAAAATCTGCTCCATTAGTTGATTTTGTATTATTTGTTTTTCCTTGTTTTCGTTCTTTTGCGTAACTCAAAGAGTTTTGATAGGCAATTTCAGAAATCCCCAAGCCTTGGATTCCTACAACAATTCTCTCTAAATTCATCATAGTAAACATTGCGTTTAAGCCTTTATTCTTCAATCCGATCATATAACCAGTTGCATCATCAAAATTTAATACACATGTAGCAGAACCTTTGATTCCCATTTTACTTTCTATAGACCCTGTAGAAACTCCATTTCTAGCTCCAATAGATCCATCTTCATTTACTAAAAATTTAGGTACTAAGAATAAACTTATTCCTTTTGTGCCTGCTGGTGAGTCAGCTGCTCTTGCAATAACTAAGTGGATAATATTTTCAGTTAAATCTTGATCACCTGATGTAATAAAAATTTTCTGTCCACTTAACTTAAAAGTTCCATCAGATTGCTCAATAGCTTTAGTTTTTAAAAGACCTAAATCAGTTCCACAAACTGGTTCGGTAAGGCACATCGTACCACTCCATTTTCCTTCAACCATTTTTGGAAGGTATTTTTCTTTTATTTCATTTGTAGCGTGATGAGAAATACAATTATATGCACCAATACTTAACTCACTATAAAGTTTAAATGATAAACTTGCAGATGATAACATTTCGTCAAAAAAAGCACTTACGGTTTTTGGCATTCCTTGTCCTCCATATTTTGGATCACAAGAAAGTGAAGTCCAGCCATCTTCTATATATTTAGAATAAGCTTCTTTGTAGCCTGGCGGTGTTCTAACCACACCATTCTCTAGAACTGTTGGATTTTCATCACCTGATTTTGCTAATGGTAATATTAAGTTTTGATTAATCTTGGCTGCTTCTTCTAAAATATCTTTTACTAATTCTGAATTAACCTCTTTATACTTTTCAAGATCATTATAATTTTTATTATTTCTTAATTTATCAAAAAGAAACATCATGTCTTCGACTGGAGCAGTATAATTTGGCATTCCAGAACTCTAGAATAATTATTTAATTATTGCAATTTTGAAATGATTGCATCACCCATAGCTGATGTTGATACTTCTTTTTTTCCCTGAGAAAGAATATCTTTTGTTCTAAGACCATCATTTAAGACATCTTGCACAGCTTTTTCTAAAGCATCAGCTTCACTATCTAAATCTAAAGAGTATCTTAAAGCCATTGCAAAACTTAAAATTGAAGCTATTGGGTTTGCGATTTCTTTTCCAGCAATATCCGGTGCAGAACCATGAATAGGCTCATACATAGCTCTCATTTCTCCATCTTTATTTTTTGCACCTAAAGAAGCAGATGGTAATAAACCTAGAGATCCCGTTAACATTGAGGCTTGATCGGAAAGCATGTCTCCAAATAAATTGTCCGTAACAATTACATCAAACTGCTTTGGGTTTTTTAATAATTGCATTGCACAATTATCAGCAAGCATATGACTTAATTCTACATCTTTATATTCTTTGTCGTGTAGTTCTTGAACTTCTTCTTTCCAAAGTTGTCCTGCTTCCATTACATTTGACTTTTCACATGAAGTAACTCTTTTTGATCTCTTTCTTGCTAAATCAAAAGCTACTTTTGCAACTCTAACTATTTCGCTAGTTGTGTATGAATGGGTATTAATCCCTTTTCTTTCACCATTTTCTATCGGCTTAATTCCTCTTGGTTCACCAAAATAAATTCCACCTGTTAATTCTCTGACTATCATAATATCTAATCCAGACACGATTTCTGGTTTTAAGGTTGAGGCATCAACTAATTGTTCAAAACAAATTGCAGGTCTTAAATTTGCAAATAGTTTTAATTCTTTTCTTAATTTTAATAAGGCTCTTTCAGGCTTTTTTGAAAACTCTAAGTTATCCCATTTTGGTCCACCAACTGCACCTAACATAACAAATTCACTTTCTAGAGCTTTGTAAAAAACTTCATCCGTGATTGGTGTCCCATGTTTGTCATAAGAACAACCTCCAGCTAAATCTTCATCAATTTCAAAATCTAGAGATTTATTTGAATTCAACCATAAAATAACTTTTTTAACTTCTTGAATAACCTCGGGTCCAATACCATCTCCAGGAAGAAGTAAAATTTTTCTTTTTTTAATTTTTATCATTAAATATCCATGGTTTATTATTTTTTAGATTTTCTTCAAAAGTTATAATTTTTTCTTTTTTGGCTAACGATAGTGCAATATCATCAAGTCCTTCTAACAAACATTTTTTCTTAAAAGGATCAATATCAAACTTGATTTCACTATTTCCAAAAATTATTTTTTCTTCATTTAAGTCTATTGAAATTTCTTCTTTTCTTTTTGAATACTCTGATAATTCTTTTATTTTTTCTTCTGGCAGAGTAATTGGTAAAATTCCATTTTTGAAACAGTTGCTGTAAAAAATATCGGCATAACTAGAGCTTATCACACATGTTATTCCAAAATCTAGAAGTGCCCAAGGTGCATGTTCTCTTGATGAGCCACAGCCAAAATTTTTTCCTGCTATTAATATTTTTGATTGATTGTGAGGTTTTTGATTTAGAATAAAATCTTTAATTTCATTTCCATTATCATCGTATCTCATTTCAAAAAATAAGTTTTTTCCTAACCCTGTTCTTTTAATCGTTTTAAGAAATTGTTTTGGAATAATCATATCCGTATCAATATTTACTATTGGTAAATATGCTGGGATACTAGTAAGTGAATTAAATTTTTGCATTTTAGTTTTGATACTTTCTAACATCATCTAAGTTTCCAGAAATTGCAGCTGCAGCTGCCATTCCAGGACTTACTAAATGTGTTCTTCCACCTCTACCTTGTCTTCCTTCAAAGTTTCTGTTTGAAGTTGAGGCGCATCTTTCTCCTGGTTTTAATTTATCAGCATTCATTGCAAGACACATAGAACAGCCAGGCTCTCTCCATTCAAAACCTGAAGCTATAAATATTTTATCTAAACCTTCCTGCTCTGCTTGTTCTTTAACCAAACCTGAGCCCGGAACAACCATTGCCTGAACATGGGACGCTTTCTTTTTATCTTTTAATATTTTGGCAGCTTCCCTTAAATCTTCAATTCTACCATTTGTGCAACTTCCTATGAAAACCTTATCAATCTTAATATCTGTAGCTAGTGTATCAGCTTTTAAGCCCATATAATTTAATGATCTTTCTAAAGAGTTCTTTTTATCTTCATCTTGTTCATTTTTAGGATTTGGAACTTTGCCATCTATAGTGATTACATCTTGTGGAGAGGTTCCCCAAGTAATCATCGGTAAAATATCTTCTGCAACTAAGTTGATTTCTTTATCAAATTTAGCTCCATCATCAGTTTTTAAACTTTCCCAATATTTCATAGCCTTATCCCAATTTTCATTTTTTGGAGACATCGGTTTACCCTTTAAATATTCAAATATTTTTTCATCAGGAGCAATTAACCCTGCTCTTGCTCCTCCTTCAATAGTCATATTGCAAATAGTCATTCGTTGCTCTACGCTTAAAGATGAAATTAGACTGCCGGCATACTCAATAACTGATCCTGTTCCTCCCGCAGTTCCAATATTTCCTATAATTTGTAAGATTACATCTTTAGAGGTAACTCCAATAGGAAGTTTTCCGTTAACATTGATTCTAAAATTTTTTGCTTTTTTTTGTACTAATGTTTGCGTTGCTAGAACATGTTCTACTTCTGAGGTCCCAATTCCAAATGCCAAAGCACCAAATGCACCGTGTGTTGCTGTGTGGCTATCTCCACAAACAATTACTGTACCAGGTTGTGTAAAACCTTGTTCTGGACCAATTATGTGAACAATTCCTTGTCTCTTGTCATTCATTCCTAAATATTGAACTCCAAATTCCTTACAATTGCTTTCTAAGGTATCTACTTGAATTTTAGACTCTGCATCCGCTATTCCTTTGGATCTATCAGTAGTTGGAACATTATGGTCTGCAACTGCTAGTGTTAAGCCAGGTTGTCTAACTTTTCTATTAGAGTTTCTTAATCCTTCAAAAGCTTGTGGGCTTGTTACTTCATGTACTAAATGTCGATCAACAAATAATAGTGCTGTACCATCATCTTGTTGATCTACTAAATGATCATTCCAAATTTTATCGTAAAGAGTTAAAGGCATTGAAAAAAAAATTATTTTTTTTCTTCTGATTTTTCTATTTTTGGTTCTGCTTGAACTTGTGTTTGTTTTTCTGCTTCTACAGCTACTGGTGCTAAAGTTTCTTCTGTTACCATTTCTGGTTTAACATCAACTTCTATACCAATTTTTTTTCTAATTTTTTCTGCAATTCTAGCTGATTTACCTGTTCTGTCTCTTAGGTAATATAATTTTGCTCTTCTAACTTTACCATGACGGATAACTGTAATTGTATCTATAACAGTACCATATAGTGGAAATGTTCTTTCAACACCTTCACCAAATGAAATTTTTCTAACTGTGAATGAAGAATTTATATCTCTGTTTTTTCTAGCTATACACACACCTTCAAAATATTGAATTCTATCTTTTTTACCCTCTGTAATTCTAACACCAACTTTTATTACATCTCCTGGAAAAAAATCTGGGATTTTCTTCTCAGATAGTATTTTTTTAACGTTTAGTTGATTTATTTCTTCAATTGTTTTCATATTAGTATTTATCAAATTAATTTTTCTTATATTTTTCCCATAAATCTGGTCTTCGGACGCGTGTTATAGCCTCTGATTGTGATAAACGCCAGTCTTTAATTTTGTTGTGATCTCCTGATAATAGCACTTCTGGAACGCTTTTTTCCTCCCAAATTTGAGGTTTTGTGTATTGAGGATACTCCAAAAGTCCGTTCTCAAAACTCTCATCATGCTTTGATTGTTCATTTCCTAAGACACCTGGAAGCAATCTTAGAACACTATCTAGTACAACAAATGCTGCTGTTTCACCTCCAGATAAAATAAAATCTCCTATGCTAAGTTCTTCTATATTCCTTGTAGATAACAACCTTTCATCAACACCTTCAAAATGACCACAAATTAAACTAATAGATTTTTCTTTAGACAGTTCTAGTGCTAATTTCTGATCAAGCTTTTTTCCTTTTGGTGATAAATAAAAAATTCTTTCTCCTTCTTTTTTATTTTCATCAAGAGATTTTGCTAAAATGTCAGCTTTCAACAGCATTCCAGATCCACCTCCAAAAGGGGTGTCGTCTACTGTTTTATG
Source organism: Candidatus Pelagibacter sp. PS_23 (assembly GCF_059417905.1). Taxonomy (NCBI): domain Bacteria; kingdom Pseudomonadati; phylum Pseudomonadota; class Alphaproteobacteria; order Candidatus Pelagibacterales; family Candidatus Pelagibacteraceae; genus Candidatus Pelagibacter; species Candidatus Pelagibacter sp. PS_23. The sequence continues at coordinate 1,153,052 of NZ_CM182071.1, forward strand.
TTTGTCCTCAGCAGCCTCTCTAAAATTTACAACTTTTAAATCCCAAATTTTATTTGTTAAAGCTTTTCCATATAGCCCTTTATTTAAAGGGCCAGGAAAAAAATCAGGATAGAGTGTGAATATCTGAGCTTGCCACATGAATCCAACTATTTAGCTTCTTCCTTTGGAGCTTCTGCTGCTGGTGCTGCTTCTGCTTTAGGAGCTTCTTCCTTTGGAGCTTCTGCTGCTGGTGCTGCTTCTGCTTTAGGAGCTTCTTCCTTTGGAGCTTCTTCCTTTGGAGCTTCTGCTGCTGGTGCTGCTTCTGCTTTAGGAGCTTCTTCCTTTGGAGCTTCTGCTGCTGGTGCTGCTTCTGCTTTAGGAGCTTCTTCCTTTGGAGCTTCTGCTGCTGGTGCTGCTTCTGCTTTAGGAGCTGCTGCTGGTGCTGCTTCGTCTCCTTCTTTTTTTCTTTCTTTTTTAGGAATAGCTTTACTTGGATTACTACCGTTTGCAGGCATTGCTATAATACCATTTTCACCTAAAATTCTTGCAACTCTAGTAGTTGGTTGAGCACCTTGACCTAACCAATATTTAATTCTTTCTGCTTCTAGTCCTACTCTTTCTTTTTTATCTTTTGGTAAAAGTGGATTAAAGAATCCTACCTTCTCAATAAATCTTCCATCTCTTGCACGACGACTGTCAGCTATAACTACTTTATATACTGGTCTTTTCTTTGTTCCACCTCTTGATAGTCTTATTTTTATCATTTTTTTTCCTTTTTTTATTTAAGTTGATTTAGTAGCTCTGGAGGTATTCCTTTATCAGACATACCCTTCAGGTTTCCTTTTGACATCTTCTTCATCATTTCAGACATCATTTTAAATTGCTTAAGCAATTTATTGATAGTGGCCGCATCTGTTCCAGAGCCATTAGCAATTCTTTTTTTCCTAGAACCATCTATGATTTTAGGATTCCCTCTTTCTTTTTTGGTCATAGACAAAATTATTGCTTCGTTTTGAGTAATAATACTTTCATCAATTCCCGCAGCATCCATCTGTGACTTCATCTTTGAAACACCTGGCATAAATGACATTATTCCTTCTATACCACCCATTTTTTTCATTTGTCTTAGTTGGGATAGATAGTCCTCCATTGAAAATTGTCCTTTTTTCAAATTTTCTTCAGCTTTTTTTAAATTTTCTTCACCAAGATCTTCTGCTGCTTTTTCTACAAGGGAAACAATATCTCCCATTCCTAGTATTCTATTTGCTATTCTATCTGGATGAAAAACTTCTAAGTTTTCTATTTTTTCTCCTACCCCTAAAAACTTAATTGGCACTTGAGAAACATATTTCATACTAAGAGCTGCACCACCTCTTGCATCACCATCGGCTCTAGTTAAAACAATACCTGTTAAGTTTACCGTATTTTTAAATTCTTTTGCAACTTCTGCAGCAACTTGCCCTGTTAAAGAATCTGCAACTAAAAATGTTTCAGTTGGATTGATTATATTCTCTATTTGTTTAATTTCGTTCATCATCTGAAGGTCAATTTGAGTTCTACCAGCTGTATCAAACAATATAATTTCTGCTCCATTTAAGCTTGCAGCACTAACTGCTCTTCTACAAATGTCTGCTGGTAATTGTCCTTCAATTATAGGGAGTGTTAAAATATTATTTTGTTCTCCTAAAGACCTTAATTGTTCTTGGGCAGCAGGCCTGTAAACATCAAGGCTAACCATCATTATCTTTTTCTTTTTATTTTTTTCTAAGTATTTGGCTAATTTTGCTGTTGTTGTAGTTTTACCAGAACCTTGAAGACCAACTAGCATCATTGGAACTGGCGGAACTGCATTTAAATTAATATCTGTGTTGCTTTCGCCTAAAAGGCTTACTAGTTCATCATAAACAATTTTAATAACCATATCTCCTGGTGAAGTTGATCTGATTATCTCTTGACCTAATACTTTAGGTTTAACTTTTGTTATAAAATCTTTAGCTACATCTAAAGAGACATCAGCTTCTAAGAGGGCCTGCCTAATAGCCCTTAAACCCTCATCTACTTGCTTTTCATCAAGTGAAGGTGCTTTTTTTAAAGAAGAAAAAATTTCTTCGAATTTATTTGTTAAGTTTTCAAACATATTTATTACGCACAGCAGTTTCGCACTAGTGGGCGAATATCGCTGACTAGTGTTGATCTCTTTGTTTCCAAAGACACCACAAATTTAACGTTTTTGTGGAAACGAAATCAACCTATAATAGAGGTTCAAAAAGTCAATAAATAAGTTAAATATCTGTATATGGATATTAAAGCATTTAAAATGGATGGTTTAGGCAATGATTTTGTAATTATTGATCAAAGAAGCCAAGATTTTAATTTAGATAAAGATCAAATAATTAAGATATGTGATCGTAGTTTTATTGGATGCGATCAACTCATCCTAATTAAGAAAAATAAAGAAATAGATGCAAATATAGAATTTTTTAATTCAGATGGAAGCATATCTGGTGCTTGTGGAAATGGCACTAGGTGTGTGGCAGATCTTCTATCAAAAGAAAGTGGTAAAAAAGAAATAACGCTCTTAACAACTTCTGGCTCACTAAAATCAAAAATTTTAGGAAATAATTTAGTCGAGACTGAAATTGGTATACCAAAAGTTAATTGGCAAGAAATTCCATTAAGTAAGCAGCTAGATACTCAAGACTTAAAAATTGAAATTATAAATAGAAATAATACCAAACATATTGGTGGAATAGCCATAAATGTAGGCAATCCGCACATAATTTTTTTTGTAGATGATATTGAAGCATTTGACTTAAAAAATATTGGTCCGAAAATTGAAAATCATCCTCTATTTCCTGAAAAATGTAATGTGACCCTGGCCAAAGTTATAAATAGAAATTTAATAAAAGTAAAAGTTTGGGAAAGAGGAGCTGGACTTACCAAGGCTTGTGGCACAGCAGCTTGTGCAACAGCTGTTGCAGCTAATATAAATAATCTAGTAGAAAAAACTACAGATATAGAGTTTGCATTAGGTAGTTTAACAATTTCTATTGATGAAAGAAATAGCATTCATATGAAAGGACCTGTGTCTGATATTAAAAATATCAACATTAAGTTATAATGGGAATTTTTGATAAATTTAAAATTGGTTTTAAGAAAAGTGCTTCTGCATTTACATCTGGATTAAGAGATATAATTGTAAAAAAAGAAATAGATGACAAAACATTAGATCAAATTGAGGAATATTTGATTCAATCAGATGTCGGTCTTGGTGCGGCTGAAGAAATTAAAAAAATTATTGCTCAAGAAAAAATTGACCCCAAAAAAGATATTATGCATGAGGTAAACTTAATTCTTAGAAACTATATAGTTGCTTTAATGAAACCTTTGGAAAATGAGAATTTTTTTAATAAAAAAGAAAAACTTAATGCAGTCCTAGTATCGGGAGTTAACGGGGTTGGAAAAACAACAACTATTGGAAAAGTTGGTAAAATTTTAAAATCTAATGGTAACAAGGTTATGTTTTCTGCCTGTGATACGTTTAGAGCAGCTGCTATAGAACAATTAGAAAGTTGGGCTATTAAAATTGATGTGCAAATTACAAAATCTACTCAAGGATCTGATCCAGCATCAGTTGCCTACAAGGCAATAGAAGAGGCATTAAAGAACGATTTTAACCATGTTTTGATCGATACGGCAGGGAGATTACAAAATAAAAAAAATTTAATGGAAGAATACAAAAAAATTGCCCATGTAACAAAAAAAATAGATCCAGATGCTCCTCACGATGTAATCCTAATACTTGACGCAACCTCTGGCCAAAATGTTATCAGTCAAGTTGAAGAGTTTAACAAAATTATACCTCTTACTGGTTTGATAATGACAAAATTAGATGGTACTGCAAAAGGAGGAATTTTATTAGCCCTTGCTAAAAAATATAAACTTCCAATAATCGCTCTTGGACTTGGTGAAAAAGAAGATGATTTACAAATTTTTAATGCAGAAAAATTTGCAGAAGCATTTACTCAAATTAATTGATTAAATTATTCGAGATTAAAGGTTTATAATAATTACATTTATAATTTTCTTTTAATTGTGAGTGACCACAGTTTTTTGCGATCGATGAAATTATAAATTCAAATTTTCCACTAGAAGGATATTGATTTAACTTTTTATTAGTAATATCAAATTGAAAATTTTTATTAATATTTTTAATAGCACTAATCATAACTAGTGTATTATTATCTTTTAATAAATAATAAGCAAAATCTTCTGGGAACACTGGAAAATCATACTCTTCTAAAAAAAATTTAGCCTTTGAAGGAAACCACTCGTATGAAATTAGAGGAAGTGAAGTTTTTGTTTTATAGTTATAGATATAAAGATCCTGAGGAAAATCAGTTATATAATTAGATTCTTCACCTCGTGCTAAAATAGGTTTTTCTCTAGTTTTAAAATAAAGACTAAAATTTTCATCATGTGAATTCATCTGACCTATATGAAAAAAATTATCTGCAGAATAATCTTTTTCGTCTGCATAAGTAAAATTAGCTACAAAGATTATAATAAATAAAGTCCTAACAATTTTTTTCATACTTATTGTATAAATATGAAATTTGTAAATTATTTGTTTAGATTGTGGCTTAATTTATTTAAACTTTTCTCTTAACTATATATACCCCACCAAAAACAAGGGCTGTCCCTATGTAATGATAATATTCGAGCTGCTCATTAAAGAATAAAACTCCATAAATGGCACTATAAACTGTAAAAATGTAAAGAGTAAAACCAGTTATAGATGCCCCAAGTTTTTTTTGCGCCATTGTGTACAAGGTAAAAGCTATAATTCCCGGTGAAATAGCTGCAAATAAAACCCACATAAAAAAATCAGAATTAAATACAGTTCTTACAAAAAAAGCCTCTTCGATTAGATAAAATGGGAGCAAGCTAACCACTCCAAAAAATGCAATCAAAGTAAATCTATCAAAAATTTTTAGATTAGTTTTCCAATAAAATAGATAGATAGAATAAAGAGCCCAACCTATTGCAGAAGCTAGCATCCAGAGGTCACCAATTGTGAATTTCAGACTAATTAATAAAGATAAATCACCTTTAATAATAATGGCAAAAACACCTATTAAACATGAAACTAGTCCAATAATCCTAAGAAGATTGATTTTTTCTTTAAAAAATAAACTTGAGATTATGATTATAAAAATTGGAGAAGAGGAATATATAATTCCCATGTTGGTAACCGTGGTTGTTTGACCAGCTAAAAATGGAAAAGCTCCACAAACTCCACAACCCATCGATCCAATGAAAAATATTCTTTTATATTCTTGTTTTACAAACTTAAAATTTTTTTTTAAAGAACTGTAGGTAAATGGTAGTAATATTAAAAAAACTGCAGTCCATCTCCAAAAAGCTAAAGATATTGGAGGAACATACTCAACCCCACCTCTTGCAACGATTAAGTTGCTAGCCATAAAAATTGGTTGAATAAATAATAATAAAAAAGGTAAATAGCTATTTTTAGAATTATTCACTTAAAGGAAGATTTAATTCTTATCGAAAAAAGCTTCGTAGAACATCATATAAATTGCTACTGCCATTAAAATATATACTGGTAATATATCCCAAAATCCTATCATTGAAGATCTAGTTAAAGTTGTTGCAAGACCTATAAGAAATAATGTTGCAAGACCTGATCCTAATAGAGTTGTTATTTTATTTAGCATATTTTTTACAATTTTTTTCCAGCCAGTTGGCTACACCTAGAAATCTTAAATCATCTAGCTTGTCTCCAATTAACTGTATACCTAATGGTAAATTATTTTCTCCAACAAGTAAAGGTAATGAAATAGATGGTAGACCCATATAAGTCCAAATAGTACAAAATTCAGGGCTACCAGTGCTCTTGAGACCCTTAGGTGCAACCCCTGCTGATGATGGAGTTAACACCCCATGGTAATCTTCAAAAACCTCTTTATAAGACTCATAACTTCTCTTCATAAAATCTATCGCTTCAGCATATTCTTTGGCTGAGTATTTTAGTCCTCTTTCAATTGCACTGACCATTTCTTTAGAAAGATGTTTTTTTGATTTTTTATAGTAACCTTGAAAATTATTTGCCATATCTGTTTCATGAATTATTTTATGATATTTTGGAATATCATCAAAATAAGAAGGGGTATCGAATACTTCAATATTTTTTTTAAAAGTTTTTATAAAGAACTCAAAAGATTTTTGTGACTCTTTATCAATATTTTTCCAATTTTTAGTTTTATAAAAAATAAATTTTGGCTCATAAAGTGGTCCTTTTTTACAAACAGTTAACATTTCATCTGCCGCATAATGAATAGTTGATGGATCGTATAAATCTTTTTTTATTAATGATTTTGCAAATAGGGCAACATCTTCTACCGTTTTTCCGAACACTCCGATGTGATCTAATTTATCAGATTGTCTCATCACTCCACTTCGTGAAATCAACCCATAAGAGGGCTTATAACCAACAACTCCACAGTAAGAAGCAGGTCTAATAATTGAGCCGTTAGTTTGTGATCCAATTGATAATGGTGCCATATGTGCTGCTATAACAGCCGCAGAGCCACTTGATGATCCTCCAGGTGTTCTTGAATTATCATGTGGGTTAGTAGTTTTGCCTGGGTGAAAATATGCAAGTTCAGTGGTTACAGTCTTTCCCATTACTATTGCTCCCTCAATCTTAAGTAGATTAACAACTTCAGAATCTTGTGAGCTTGGCATTTTTTTTCTGACAGGAGAACCACATTCAGTAGGCATTTCAAAAGTACCTATTATATCTTTAACTGCTATTGGTAGACCGTGCAAAGACCCAAGAGGTTTTCCTGATTTTCTATACTCATCTGCTTCAGCAGCTTTTTCTAAAAGCTTTTTTTTATCAAAATGTTCCCACGCCTTTACATCTTTTTCAAATTTTTCAATTCTCTCAATATATTGATTACAAACCTCTACTGAAGAAATCTGACCCGATTTTAAGTGCTCAACTAATTTATTAGTTGTTAGAGTAAATATATTTAACATTTTAAATTATTTAGTTTGCAAATAACGTTTCTGGTAGCCACAAAGCAATACCTGGAAACATATACATAAGAAACATAGCAAATATTACTATTCCTAAGAAAGGCATAATTCCGGCAAATATTTCCATCAATTCAACATTTTTCTTTTGAACGCCCTTTAAGTAATAAGCGGACATAGCCATGGGAGGTGTTAAAAATGATGTTTGTAAATTTAGAGCGATTAACATTGCAAAGAAATATGGATTAACATCAAACACCTCAAGTAAGGGTAAAAATATTGGAACAAATATAATTAGAATTTCAGTCCATTCTAATGGCCATCCTAAAAGAAAAATTATTACTTGAGTAATAATTAAAAATTGCCAAGTTGATATTTCAATTGATGTAAAAAAATGTTCAAAAATTTCATGACCACCTAGATAAGAAAATACAGACGAAAAAGTCCAAGAACCAATGAATAACCACATAATCATCGCTGTAGTTTTTGCTGTTAGAAAAACAGATTCTTTAAAACTTTGCCATTTAAGTGTTTTGTAAAACCAAGATAACAATATAGCACCAAATGCTCCTGCTGCTGCTGCCTCTGCTGGCGTTGCTATGCCTGCTAAGATTGTTCCAAGAACTAACATAATTAATCCAAAAAGAGGAACAAAAGAAACTAATACTTCTTTTAAAATTTCAGCTCGTGGCGGAATATCTTCTGCTCTTGGCTTAGGTGCAATTGATGGTTGGAGCCAAGCTCTACCTACTGCATAAGCTATATAAAGTCCTGCAAGTAAAAGTCCTGGAAAAATTGCTGCAGCAAATAATCTCAAAGGAGATAACTGAGCTATTACTGAATAAACAATTAACATGATACTAGGTGGAATTAAAATACCCAAACATCCACCCGCACAAATTACTCCTGAAGCAAATTTTTTATCATATCCTGCTTTAACCATTGCAGGCCAAGCAAGTAGACCCATTAGGGTTACAACGGCACCAATAATTCCTGTGGCTGTAGAAAATAAAGTACATGTTATTAGAGCAGCTACTGCCATTGAAGCTGGCAATCTGTGAGCTGCAAGTCTTATTGCAAAAAATAATTTTGATACAATTCCAGCTCTTTCAACTAGATACCCCATAAATAGAAATAGTGGGACGGCGGTGAGCACGTTATTATCCATAACGGTATAAGTATTTTTTACAAATAAAGAAAATATCCTATTATCAAATATGTGATCCATTAAAGCAGGATCGTAATAAGCATAATATCCAAAACCTATTCCCATAGCCATTAAAGTGAAGGCAATTGGAAAACCTAATAGCACCGCAAATAAAAATATCCCCATCATGAAGATGGCAACTTCTGGATTTGTTAAACTAAATAACATCTTTTTGATCCTCGTCCTGCGCTGTTCTCATTAAAATTTGTTCTGTTTCTTCTGCAACAACCATTCTTGCTGGCCAATGTCCAGTTTTAATACAAATAATTGCTCTAAATACTTCGGCTATTCCCTGAATAACTAAAAATACTCCCGCAGCTGGTATTAAGGATTTTACCATATAAATATTAATTTGTGCTGGGCTACTCCAACTAGTTTCTTTTATCTTCCAAGCAAGTGCAGCATATTCATAGCCATAAAATGCTAAAGACACGACACCAGGAAAAAAGAAAATAAAATAAAGTACTAAATCAATATAGCCTTGTGTTCTTGGTTTAAATAATCTGTAAATTACATCTCCTCTAACATGAGATTCAGTTGCTAAACAATAAGCACCTGACATCATTAATATTGCACCATACATCTGCATGCTAAAGTCAAAATTCCAAAGTGTTGGCTTATTAAATACATAGGCCATCATAACTTCATAACAAGTTCCACCCATCAAAATAACTATACACCAAGAAAAAGCCTTACCTATCGAGGTGCTTAACGTGTCAGCTAATTTTATGTAGGCTCTCATCATGATTTGAATAGGATACTCTAATTTTGTTAAAAACTGTACTATAAAAAAAGGGGGCCGAAACCCCCTTCTTAAATTATTAAAAAGTTAATTAGATTTTAACTTTTCCAATTGGTCCAAACTCATTTTCATAAGCTAGTTTGTAATTAGGCTGATTCATCAGCAAGTACTTCATTACTTTCTTAGCGTATGCTTTTTGAGAGTCTACCACTTTTTTGAAGAATGCATCTTTTCCAGAGAATTCTCCAACAACTTTATCCCAACCTTTTAACTGTTCAGCTAAAATAGCATCAGATGTTTGGTAAACGTTAACCTTATGTGTGTTCATCAAATCAGCTAAACTGTCAGAATATCTAACAAGTGCTTTGAAGTAGTTATCTGAGTTAGCAGCATAAGCAGCGTTCTTCAAGATAGCTTGATGAGCAGGTGAAAGGCTGTTCAGTCTCTTCGTGTTCATAGGAATTTCAAACATCTCTTGAGATTGGTGGAAACTTCCTAAGTGATAGTGTTTAGAGACATCTTGCATTCCAAACTGTGAGTCTGATGTTGGGTTGTTAAACTCAGCAGCATCGATCAAACCAGTTTTCATTGCTGGTTGGATTTCACCACCTGGTAATTGTCTTACGACCATTCCCATAGCAGTTAAAACGTTAGTCGCTAGACCAACTGTTCTATACTTCATACCTTTAACATCAGATACTTTAGTTACATTCTTTTTGAACCAACCAAAAGGTTGTGCTGGCATAGGCATATGAAAGAATCCAGTGTAGTTATATCCAACACTAGCTACTGCTTCTTCATATAATTTTCTTCCTCCACCATACTCCATCCATCCCATAACTTCTTGAGATGACATTCCGTATGAAGGACCAGTTCCAAAAAGTGAAGCTGCAGCGTTTTTACCGTACCAATACGCAGTCACCCAGTGACCCATATCAACGATTCCATCGCTTACCGCCGCTCCGATTTCTGAAGTTTTAACAATTGCGTTTACAGGCTGAAGATCAATTTTAAGTGATCCACCTGACATATCGCTAACCATGTTACAGTAGTCTTGCGCCATTTCAAAAAAGATGTTTGCGCCTGAAGGCCAAGCAGCTTGCATCTTTAATACAGTAGCGTGAGATCCTGCAGTTGCAATATTTGGCATTGCAACAGTTGCTGCAGCTACAACACCAGCTTTAGCAGCAGTCTTAAAGAACTTACGTCTTGAAGAAGTTGAATTCTTCAATGATTTTTTTTCTTTAATCATTATTTTTCTCTCCTTGTTATTTATATTAGTTAATTAACTGGTATGATTTTAAGCACAAAACAAAATCAGAGTCTAATGAATAGTGTTTAGTTTTGTTGAAAAAACACTTGTTATATAAGGCTAATTCAATGGTACGACTATTATAACTACAACTTAAAATTGCATTATTTTTTAAATGTTAAGCTTGCCCACAAGCTAAACCAGTCTGATTTATATTTTAGTTTTTCTATATAATTTGCTTTGTCCAACTTAACTGCACTCAATAAATAGGTTCTATTTTCAAAAATCCTTATTTTTCCTACTCCATTTGGGTTTGTTTTTACAATTTCCTTGTAGCTATTTTCTTCATCTCTACTGAAGATAGTAATTTGCCAGTTTTCTAGAGGATTGCCCTTTTCAAATAGTTGAAACTCAAATATCTCCTCCTTTAAGTTATATGGTGAAGTTAAAGCAATAATCTCAAAGTCTAATTTTGGCTTTTGAATAAAAAAACTTTTATTACCATTTGTCATTAATGCTTTTGCAAATCTTCGATAACTCTCTGTGGGCAGCTTATTTTTATCAAATTTTTCTAAAGTGCTTTCAAAATTTTGCTCTTTTAAGAAATCTTCAAACTTTTCAATAGATTCGTATTTTAAGAATTCATAATTTGTTTCATAATTTAAAATATGAAAACCTTTATCTAAAATTAATGTTTGAATTGCAGGAAAATTTCCATCTCTTTGAGGTAAATTTATTACTTTATTTTTGTTTTCTAAATATAAATTTTTTTTATTTGGATCATAGTAACCAAATGGAGAGCCATTAAAATTTTGGCCTACCTTAATATGTATCTTGGACACTTCATTATTATTAAATTTAAAATTAATTGGCTCAAGCCATAATTCATGTGCGTATGAATTAAATTTCAAAAAAGTAATAAATAATAAGACTACAAAAAAATAAAAAATCTGCTTTAATAAGTTAATGTTTTTTAAGATATTTATATTTTTATTATTTTTCATACAATCATCTTATGCTCATGAATTGCGTCCAGCAATTGCAAATCTCAATATTTATGAAGAAGACAATATCACAAATGCCACTTTATCAATCCGATTAAATCTTGAGGCTATTATTGCAGAAGTAGACATAAATCACTCGAATACGAAAGAATCTAAACAATCTGATAAATATGAAAGCTTAAGAAATATGAGTGCAGTTGAGTTGCTTGAAAAATTTAATTCTAAAATAAAAAACCTTCAAAACAAAATTTATTTAATATCAACTAACTCTAATTATAACTTAGTTCTACTGAATATAGATATACCTGGGGTTGGAAATACCAACGTTGCTAGGGATACTATTGTTGATTTTGATATTCAAAATATAAAGGATGAAGACTTAAAATTTTTTTGGGACAAAAATTTAGGATCAATTATTTTACGAGTTAATTCTCCTAATAATGAAGATTTATATTCAAAACTAATCGCGACTGGTAAAAAATCAGACTGGTTTAACCCTAAAAATAAAAAAGAAGTAGATTTTTTTGATAATATCAGATCATACACTCATTTAGGGTTTAAACACATAATACCCAAAGGTTTAGATCATATCTTGTTTGTATTAGCCTTATTTTTGTTAACACCCAAAATAAAACCTTTACTGCTACAGGTATCAATATTTACATTGGCTCATACAATTACTTTATTTTTAGGTGTATTAAATTTAATTAAAATTCCATCTGTTATTGTGGAGCCTATTATAGCTTTATCTATTTGTTTTATTGCTATTGAAAATTTATTTACTGAAAATATAAAAAAAACGAGACCTTATATAATTTTTATTTTTGGATTACTTCATGGTTTGGGTTTTGCTGGTATTCTAAATGAAATTGGAATTTCAGATGGATTATTTATTTCAAGTCTAATTTCTTTTAATGTGGGTGTTGAACTTGGGCAAATTAGTGTAATTTTTTTATCTTATGTTTTTATAGCATTGTTGTTCCAAAAAAGATTATGGTATCGTAATAAAGTTACAAGACCTCTTTCATTAATTATTGCATCCATTGGTCTTTATTGGTTTATTCAAAGATTATTCTTTTAAATAAAATTGATATGAAATATTTTTTTATATTGTTTATACTTTTTTTACCTTTTAATTCTTTTACAGAAGAAAAAAAACTAGAACATTTTTGTAAAATGGACACTAAATTTTATGAGACAGACAAAAATGAATGGAGCCAAAAAACTATAGACTATGATTTTTATATTTCAAATAATGATGAGATTAAAATTTTTGATAAAGAAGTAAAAAGATATCTTTTTTCTTTAGAAATTATCCTGAATAATGAAAAAGCTTTAGTTGGTCATTTTTTAAATGAAAAGATGATTAATACTTTTACGTTTAATAAAATTACTCGTTATGCAAAATATTCTAATACTTATTATAATAAACAAGGTGGTGGACAAATAGGTGTTGGTGTATGTTTTCCAAAAACAGTTTAATTGCTTAACTTAATTCGGTTCTGATAATTCTATCTCTGGATCAAATACTTTAACTTTTATTCTTGAATACCATTCTGAAACATTTTCAATATCTTCGTTTGATAGCATCTGAGCTATCATGGTCATTTGAGGATGTTGTAATTTTGCAGACTTATAATTTTTAAGCTTTATTTTTAGATAATCTCTTTCTTGTGCATATATATTTGGTACTGCACCAGAATTTCCACCAGATTCGGCTTTACCACTCACACCATGACAACCAGAACAAATATTTTGGGCAATTTCTTTACCAGCTTTAAGTGTTTCCGTTAAATTAACTTCTGCAGCTAATTGAGGGGTACTCAAAAGTGATAAAGAAAATATAGCTAATATAATTAATTTCTTCATACTCTTTATTAATTCATCCGAGTATGGCTAATAATTTTAATAGCTTCTACAAGTTTTGCTTCACCATCCCTTAATTTTCCAGCATCACAAAGGGCTTTACCTTCATCTTTAAGGGCATTTATTTTTGTTAAACTTGAATCTGTATACTGATACTGTTTTTTTCCATAAGGTCTTTCAGATTCTTTCCAAATAGACTTTTGATAATATTTACACAGATAATCAGGAGCGTTTAATGATGCCTGATATTCTTTTTCAGTAATACATTTACTTCTTACAATTTTATATTCTCCATCCTTTGTCCAAGTACCAAAACCTGTGCATACTTTTTTTTCATCTGTATTTGCAAAGCTTACTCCCGTGCAAATTGCTAAAAATGATATAATTATTAAAATTTTTTTGATCATAATTGTTTCCTTTAAATTTTTGTTTAAAAAAAAGGACCGGAGATTAAGCCGGTCCCTAATTTATATTTTATTAACCTTCGTATTTGATTCTGTATACTACTCCAGCTTTATCATCTGACACTAGTATAGAGCCATCAAAGTATTGTTGAACATCAACTGGTCTACCTAAGTAAGTGCCCATTTCAGTCATCCAACCATCAGCAAAAGGTTCTGTCTTTTTAGCATTGCCTTTTGAGTCTAGATAAGTAACCATAACTCTAGCACCTCTAGGTTTTACAGCATTCCATGAACCATGTTGTGCACTAAAAATTGCATTATGGTATTTTTTTGGAAACTGTTTTCCAGTATAAAACATCATTCCTAAGTCAGCAGCATGTGCAACCATCTCAACTTGAGGCTTAACATATCTATCAGCATCTTTTTTTGGAATTGTTTGTCCTTTATACTCATTGGTTCTAACTTCTCCACCACCAGTATACGGGTGACCATACCACATGCCCATTTTAGGCATTCTGTTTAGCTCACCTGGAGGAGTTTCATCTCCCATACCGTCAACTTGGTTATCAGTAAACCATAAAGATCCATCTTTAGGATTAAAAGCGTGACCAACAGAATTTCTTATTCCTGTTGCTACAACTTTTCTATCAAGGTCTCCTGGGAAACGATTAAAGCTAATCATTCCACCAATTCCAGTTTCTTGATATAAATCCAATTTATCAGCTGGAGCTACGTTGTGAGGCTGACCTAAACTAACATAAAGTTTATTGTCTGCTTTATTAACAGCACAAACTCTAGCCGTGTGGTTATAAGATTCCTCCTCAACTGGTATCAAATTACCTTGATCAATAATCGGTACAGCTACAGTGTCAGGACTTTCCATAAAATATTCAGCAGCTGGGAACCATAAAACTCTGTTTCTTTCTGCTACATACAAATGGCCATCATCACTAAAACAAACACCATTGGGGATATCAAACTTAACTGTTGGAGCAAACTGCTCTACAGTATCTGCAATATCATCCATGTCTCTATCAGTTGCTTGCCAAACCTTATCTTTTCTTGTTCCAATCCATACTGTTGTTTTGTTTCTTGCAACAGCCATGTGTCTTGCATCAGGTACTATAGCAAACACACTAATTGAAAACCCAGCAGGCAAATTAATATTTGGCAAAATGTTTTTTTTAACATTTGCAGCAAATTTAGTATCCTGTGGAATTACAATTGCTTGTGTAGCGTCGCCTGATTTATACATACTACTTAACTTTTTAATTGTTGCCTCATCACCAGCAGCAAATACAGAAGTAGCAATTGAGCTTACGAACAAAAAAGTACTTAATGTTGAAAGTATTTTTTTCATTTTCTTCTCTCCTCTAATGTTAATTATTCAATGATCAAGCTTCTCTCAAAACAGAACAAATGTGAATAGGTAAAATTTATATTAATTCCTATAAACGTTATAAAAAATAATAACTTTCAATTCCAAGTTGTATTAATTAACTTTATTTTTGCAATTTCCTGTTTTGAAAAACTCATCAATATTGTCTATAGCTAGATTAGCCATAGCAATTCTTGTGTGCTTAGTGGCACTTCCAAGGTGAGGCAAAATAAAAACACTTTTAATCTTCAGATAGCCTGAATTTAAATTTGGTTCACCTTTATAAACATCAAGTCCTGCTGCATAGATTTTTCTTCTATTTAATGCATCTATTAAAGCTTCATCTTCAACAATGTCTCCACGAGCTACATTTGTTATAACCGCACCTGTTGGAAAATATTCTAATGTTTCTTTATTAATTAAATTTTCTGTTTTTTTTGTTGCGGGGCAACAAATTGACAATACATCTGAAACTCCAAAAAGACTTTTAATGCTATCATGATAAATGGCACCTTGTTCTTTTTCGTCACTTAATTTTGATCTGTTGTGATAGTGAATAATCATTCCTAAAGATTTTGCAATTTTTGCAATCTTTTGACCTATTCTCCCCATTCCTAAAATTCCAAGCCTCGTACCAGTTAACTGCTTTCCTATCAAATAATCTGCAGACCATTTCCAGCTACTTTCTTTTGCAGCCTGAATGCCCTCTGGAACTCTTCTACATGCTCCAAGAATTAATAAAATTCCAATCTCAGCTGTGGCATCAGATAAAACCTCTGGTGTATTAGTTACAGCTATTCCTCTTTTTTTGGCTGCTTCTAAATCAATGTTTCCAAATCCAACTGCAAAATTAGAAATTACCTTAATACTGTCTGGAAGTTTGTTTATGGTCTCCTCATCCATTTTATCAGTTAAAGAAGTTAATATTGCATCATGACCTTCACTTAATTCGATAAGCTTTGATTGAGAATATAATTCATCATTGCCATTAAATTTTGCATCAAACATTTTTGAAGCTTTGTCTTCAGATTCTTTTAACAATCTTCGTGTAATTAGAATTTTTTTCATAGTTAGTTTTTTTATAATATTTTTGGTTTTGGGCCACCAGTATACCAATCTAATATCTCAATGGTATGTAAAATTGGAGTTTTCGTTCCATTAGAAATTTGAGTAATACAACCAATATTTCCAGTTGATATAAAATCTGGTTTCAAACTTTCAATATTTTTTACTTTTTTGCTTAATAATTCTTTGGCAATTTCAGTTTGCAAAATATTATAAGTTCCAGCAGATCCACAACAGATGTGGCCTTCTGGAATTTCCATAATTTCATTATTTGTTTTTGAAAGTAATGACATGGGTTGACTGTGTACTTTTTGTCCATGTTGCATTGAACATGCAGAATGATAAGCAATTTTGTACTTCTTATCTTTTACTTTAAAATTTAATTTTAAATTAGTATCTAAATATTCAGAAACATCTTTTGTTAAATCAGAAATCACTTTTGCTTTCTTTCTCATTTCTTCATCATCTTTAAAAATGAAACCATAGTCTTTCATGGTAGTTCCACAGCCAGAAGTATTTGATAAAATAGCGTCTAAATTTCCTTTTTGATGTTCGTCATACCAAGTATTAATATTATTTCTAAAATCTTGGTGCGCGTCATCTTCTTTTCCCAAATGATGATTTAATGATCCACAACATCTGATCTTTTTAGGCACAACCACTTCAACTCCATGTCTATTTAAAAGTCTGATTGTTGCCTCATTAATTTGAGGAGAAATTTCTTTTTGAACACATCCAGTTAAAAGAGCAACTCTTGCAATTTTATTTTTCCCACTTACAGAATAAATTTCTTTTTGTTTTATAGTTTTTTTTGGAAAACTTGTCGGCATCAAATTCATCATATCTTTTATTTTTAATGGCATTAAAAATTTAAAAGGTTTAGCTAATTTAACCATATAACTTGCTAATCTAAAGTATCCTGTGTTTGGTAACACTACTGATAAAAAATTTCTAATTGTTCTATCAAAAAAAGATCTTTCATAGTTTTTTTCAATATATTTTTTACCATGATCAATGATGTGCATATAATTTACTCCAGCAGGACAAGTGGTCATGCAGCTATAGCAAGACAAACATCTATCTATATGTTTTACAGTTTTTGCTGTTGGCTTTTTTTGATTTTCCAACATATCTTTAATCAAATAAATTCTTCCTCGCGGTCCATCTAATTCGTCACCAAATATTTGATGGGTTGGACAAGTTGCATTACAAAAACCACAATGAACACACTTTTTAAAAATTTTTTCTGTTGCAGCGTTGTCACTGTCTTTTAATTGTTTTTCAGTAAAGTTTGTTTGCATTAAATTCCTCTATACATTTTTCCAGGATTAAAAATTCTTTTAGGATCAAAACTTTTTTTGATCTTTTCTGATATTAAAA
Organism: Candidatus Pelagibacter sp. PS_23; assembly: GCF_059417905.1. Classification (NCBI taxonomy): domain Bacteria; kingdom Pseudomonadati; phylum Pseudomonadota; class Alphaproteobacteria; order Candidatus Pelagibacterales; family Candidatus Pelagibacteraceae; genus Candidatus Pelagibacter; species Candidatus Pelagibacter sp. PS_23. The sequence continues at coordinate 1,170,391 of NZ_CM182071.1, forward strand.
GTCTTATATCGTCTACTGTAAAAATTGTTTCTTCGTAATCATATTCATCCGATGTCTTTATGATAGTTAAATAACCACCTAATTCTTTGGTCAATTTTTTAATATCACTAACCTTAGAGTTCTTTTTTGATTGAACCTCTATCCAATATAATGAGCCACACCAATCAATGTAATATTTATACTTATTACCTAAGAATTGCATCAACTTAGGGCCTTTCGAAGGAGGCACTACTACTCTTAAAAGGTTATTCTTTGTTGATTTGAATATTTCAAGATTATTTATTTTTTTCCAAAAAGGTGTTGATTGATGAACATCTAAAACTGTTGTATTCAGCTTACTAAGCTCCAGTTCATTTGTTAAAGCTTTTAATTTTTCATCTATTGAAATTTTATCTCCTTCTATTCTTAGTGCTAAAAATGAACCTTTGTATTTTAAGTCATTAAATTTAAAGACCATCTCTTTGTTTTGGTCATAATTTTCATCTTTGGGTTCTTCAGGAATATAAACAGCTCCAGAGACTTCGCTACTTGAACTAGATATCTTATCAAATAAATTTTTAACTAATTTTTTATCATCAGTATGTATAGTAATTGTATTAGATAATTTTTTTTTAGGTAGAACCTTCAATGTTATTTCAGTTAAAGCAACTAAAGTTCCAAAAGATCCTGTTACTAGTTTTGATAGGTCATAACCTGTAACATTTTTTACAACTGTCCCACCTGATTTAATTATATCTCCTTTACCATTCACACCTCTAAAACCTAATATGTGATCTCTTAAACTTCCTACTTTAAATCTTCGAGAGCCAGCAAAGTTACAAGCTAAATGGCCTGCAATGGTGCCCTTATTTGATTTTCCATTTTCAATAAATCCAAAATCAATAGGCTCAAAAGCTAGTTCTTGATTGTTTTTTTCTAACTCCTTTTCAACTAACTCTAATGGCGTGTTAGCTTTAACCTTAATATATAGTTCTTCAGGCAAATACTCAATTACACCTGACAACTTAGACATAGATAGTTTTTTTGCAGATTGAATGTTGTTACCAATAAAATTTTTTGAACCTGTGCCAATTATTTCTGTTGGTTGGTTTTTTTTGTAAAGTTCCTGAACTAGATTTGAAACTTGCAGCTCATCTTCTGGATAATAAGTATTATTAGAATCTTGGAAGATCTGGGAATTTTTCTTCATTTCTGTGGACATGTACCCTTCCTTCCTCTGCACATTTTCTTAATATTGGATAAACTTTTCCTGGGTTTAGTAAATTTTTTTCATCAAGCGATTTTTTAATATCTAATTGTTGTTGAATATCTGTATTATTAAACATCTCACACATTAGTTCTCTTTTTTCTACTCCTACCCCATGCTCTCCAGTGATCACTCCCCCTAATCTAACGCACGTCTTTAGTATCTCAGCTCCAAATTCCTCTGTTTTTCGCAGTTGTTCTTTATCACTTCCATCAAACATTATTAATGGATGTAAATTTCCATCTCCTGCATGAAAACAATTTGCTACAGGTAATTTGTATTTTTCAGAAAGTCTTTTTATTTCAAGTAAAGCTTCTGCAAGTTTTCCTCTTGGTATGGATCCGTCCATACAATAATAATCTGGTGCCATAGCTCCACATGCTGGAAATGCTGCTTTTCTACCTGCCCAAAATGATAGTCTTTCTTTTTCATTTTTACTCAATTTTAAACTTGAGCAATTATTTTTTTCACAAATACTTCTGACTTGTTTTAATAATTCATCTACCTCAGATTCGGTTCCATCTAATTCTACAATCAATAAAAGTTCTGCATCTCTTGGATATCCTGCTTTACTAAAATTATCTGTTGCCTCTATCAAAGCTTTATCCATTATTTCCATACCTGCTGGAACAATTCCACTTGAAATTATTTCCGATGCTGCATTTCCACCTTCTTCAATTGTTGGAAAGCCTATTAGCGCTGCTTTAACTACTTGAGGGTTTTTTAAAATTTTTACTGTCACTTCAGTAATCACTCCTAATAATCCTTCTGAACCACAAATTAATCCCATTAGATCATACCCTTCTTGATCAAGAGTTTTTCCACCAACTCTACAAACTGTTCCATCCATCATTACCATTTCAACACCTAAAATATTATTAGTTGTCGTTCCATATTTTAAAGAATGAACACCTCCAGAATTTTCAGCAACATTGCCCCCTATTGAGCATGCAAGTTGACTTGATGGATCTGGTGCATAGTAAAAATTTTTATGTTGTACGGCATGTGTTATTCCTAAATTTGTTACACCAGGTTGGGTTACTACACATTTATTTTCAAAATCAATTTCTATAATTTTATTAAATTTTCCAAGACTTAATAAAATTGCATCATTTAAAGGTAGAGCTCCGCCTGAAAGACCAGTGCCAGCACCTCTTGGTACAACTTTAATATTTTCTTTGTGACAAAACTTTAAAATGTTACTTACTTCTTCAGTGTTTTCTGGCATCACAACAGCGAGTGGTGTTTGCGTGTAAGCTGCTAATGCATCAGTTTCATATGGTTTAATATCATCTGCATGACTTAAAACATTTTCTGGATTGATAATTTTAGCAAGATTTTTAAAAATATATTCTTTTTTATTGATCGTTGCTTTGTCAATCTTTGGCAGAACTAATTCACTCATTAGTCTTAGCCTAGCATTTTTTTGATATTTTCCAATGCGTTAGATATGTTGTCTTGTGAAGCTGCAAAGCTAAATCTTACGTAATCTTGGCAAGTTTTACCAAAAGCTGTTCCTGGAACTATTGCTACTCCTGCTTCATGCATACATTTTTTTGCAAATTCTGAACCATTCATTCCTGTTCCAATAACTTTAGGAAATGCATAAAAGGCTCCTCCTGGTAAACTGCATTCCACACCTGGTAAACTATTTAAACCTTCGTGAATCAATTTCCTTCTTTGATCAAATTTTACCATCATTTCATGGATTGCATCATCTGGTCCGTCTAAAGCTGCAATTCCTGCAAATTGTGACGGAGCATTAACACATGAAACACTATTAATAATTAGTTTATTTACATGTGGTATTAATTCTTCTGGCCACACACTCCATCCCATTCTCCATCCAGTCATGGCGTAAGCTTTACTCCAACCATCTAAAACAATTAATCTATCTTGCAGGTCAGGATAATTAAAAAATGTTGGCATTTCTTTTCCATCATAAATTTGTCTACTGTAAATTTCATCGCTAAGGATTGCTACATGAGGATGTTTTTTTAACCCTTCTGCTAAAACATCTATTGCAGATTTTTCAACAAAACTTCCCGTTGGATTATTCGGGTTAATTAATATTAACAATCTAGTTTTATCTGTAATTAAAGATAGAATTTTTTCTGGATCAAATTTTAAATCTTTATCTTCTGTTAAGTCATAAGGGACTGGAGTTGAACCTGTATAATTAATCATTGATTCATATATTGGGAATGCTGGTGTTGGATGTATAATTTCCGCACCTGGCTCCCCAAAACATTGTATCGCATAATACATTGTTGGTTTCCCACCTGGCATTATCAATACTCTTTCAGGGTCAATATCCTTATTATAAAGTTTTTTAATTTTTCTAGTAACAGCTTGTCTGCACTCTAAAATTCCGTTTGATAAAACATATCCATGATGACCCTCATCTAATGCTTTTTTTGCAGCATCTACTACGTGTTGGGGTGTCTTAAAATCAGGCTGACCTAGACCTAAGTGGATCATTGGTTTGCCTTGTGCTTCTAATTTTTTTGCTTCAGCTAAAACACTAAATGCAGATTCAGTTCCTAGTCTTTGTAAATTTTTTGCTAATTTCATAATAATTTAATTCTAATATCAATATTTTATAATTTAATTTATTTTTTTTATATATAATTTTGATAAGTAAAAACTATTTTCTATAAATTAATTTTGACATATCTAATTCTTTTAAAGTCTTACAGCCCATTAATACCATATTTCTATTGATTTCATCATGCATGTTTTGCAATAGACGTTCCACACCTAGTTGACCTCCAGCACTTAGGGCAAATAAAAACATTTTTCCAAAACTGCACGCCGTTGCACCAGCTGCTAAAGCTTTTAAAACATGGGTTCCACGTCTTACACCACCATCTAAAATAATCTCTAATTTATCACCAACAGCCTCTCTAATTGCATTAACTTGGTCAAAGGGTGATCTTGAACCGTCTAATTGTCTACCCCCATGATTTGAAATCATTATTGCTGTACAACCAATATCTATTGCTCTTTTTGCATCTTCAACTGACATCACCCCTTTAAGGGCAAATGGACCGTTCCATCTTTTTACACAGTATTCAGCATCCTTCCAATTCATAGCCGGGTCATATTGTTCATTGATATATTCGATAACTGATTTTGAAATATTTGTTCCTTTGTCTGTTTTATTTTTAACATTTGATAATTCAAATTTTTTATGTGTAAAATAATTAAATACCCATTCAGGTTTCATGGCAAAACTCATTAAGCTTTGAAGTGTCAATTTTGGAGGGGTAGTAAAGCCAGTTCTGTGATCTCTTTCTCTGTTTCCAGCAACCAATGTATCAACTGTTAGACACATACCATTAAAACCAGACACTCTACATCTGTCTATTAAGTCGTCCGTAATTGATTGATCTTTATGAACATATAGTTGAAATAATTTTGGTCCATTTGAAATATCAGCAATCTCTTCAATAGTATTATTGGCCATTGTAGACATGCTATAAAAAGTTCCAAACTTTTCAGCAGCTCTTGCTGAGGCTTTGTCACCTTCATGATAGTAAAGTCTTTGCATTGCAGTTGGTGAGAGAAAAATTGGCATATCAATTTTTTTTCCAAAAACAGTTGTAGAAAGATCTGGTTTACCAACACTAGCAAGAATGTTTGGAATTAAATCACAATCATCAAAAGAATCTGTATTTCTTTTTAAAGTTTTTTCATCGTCTGCACCACCATCGATGTAATGAAAAATTGGAGAAGGTAATTTTTTTTTTGCTAATTTTCTAAAGTCATTAAAATTATAACAGTCTTTTAAGTTCATATGTTCTTTTAAAATGATTTAAAGAAATTAAACATATAACTATTTGCTCCAGGATTTTTTGTTCCCAAGCTAGCATTAGAAAGATGATTATAAGAAAAACCAAGTTGACTGTTGCTTACAAAATCTACAGAAATTTGTAGTTCACTTTTAAATTCTAAAATATGACCCAGATCTTTACCATCACCTTTACTATACAATCCCGGTGCAAAGCTTGGAATAAAATTAATTTTACCTAACTTATATTGAGCTTGAATACCTGTATAAATATATGCAGCAGAGTCCGCAGTCACTAATGCGCCCGTTATTGGAGAAATATTACCTAAAAAAGTATCTCTATTTAAATCTTCATTCTGATGTTGAAATCCGATTAAAGTTGATTTTTTACCAGTATCACTGAAGTCAAACATTCCAGAATAAACATTAAATTTAGAACTATTTTCTTCTGAATAAACTATTGAAGACAATAGGCTAAAAAAAATGATAAAAATAAATTTTGATACTAACTTGGAATGTTTCATTTAAATTTTGTTATTTTTATTAGATATTATTTTTTTATATATTATTGCACCACCAAACAAAAATAACAATAATGGTAATAACCATAAAACATAAGTGTTTTTGTTTAACTGGGGATCAAAAATCACCCAATCACCATACTTTTCTCTTAAAAATTGGTATATTTGTTTTTCTTTTAATCCTTCATTAATTTTTCTATCAACAATTAGTTTAATACTGGAGGCAAATTCAGATTCTGAGTCGTATACAGACTGACCTTGACAAATTAAACAACGAATATTTTTTAAAATTTTATTTTTTAAAATATCATTTGCTTCATCTGATTTTAACTCAAAAAAGCTTGTGGCTAAAAATAGGATTATAAATATTTTTAAAATTTTCATTTAATAATTAATTTAATTTCATTAACAATTTCTTGATTGATTGGACCAACAAATTTTTTAATTATATTTTTATTTTTATCTATTAAAAAAGTTTCTGGAACTCCATAAGCTCCAAATTCAACTCCTAGAGTTCCATCTTTATCAATTAAAATTCTTGAATATGGATTGCCAAGGTCATTAATAAATTTTTTTGCATTATTAAAATTGTCTCTATAATTTAATCCAATTAGTTTAATTGATTGGTTTTTACTTAGTTGCATTAATAAGGGGTGTTCTGTTCTACAAGGTACACACCAGGAAGCCCAAATATTTACAATATAAAAGGTGTTTTCTTCAAAAATGTTATCTGAATTTACATAACTATTTGAATAAAAGTCCTTAGCTTTAAAAGTTGGGATATTTTTTTTCTCATTAACCTTTGGGGTATAGGTGTTTGGAGTATTTAACCCTTTATAAAAAATAACAAAACAAAAGCTTAAGAAAATAACTACAACAAATAAGCTAAACTTATTTTTCATGTCTTTCTTTTAAATAAACTCATTAATCCACCAAGGCATAATAGTAAAACTGAGATCCATATCCAAACCATAAATGGCTTTACTTGATATCTAATATTAAAATATTCATTACCCTTTACAAGGTTCATTACTAAAAACTTATCTTCTAATAATGTTGTTCTTATATCTGCTTCACTAGTAATAATTATAGGTTGATTATAAATTCTAATCTCAGGTTTTAATTCAATAGTTTTGCCATTTTTGTCTTTTATTTCAAAAGAAGCAATGATGGAGTTGAAATTACTTTCTTTTTTTTCTTCTATCTTTTTAAAAAAAATTTCACCTTTATTATAATCATATCTTTCACCAATTTTTATGTTGGTTATAATTTCTGAGGATAAAATGCTGTTAAACAGAATACTTAATATTAATATACTGAAACCAAAGTGTGAAATAGTTTGAGAAATATTATTAAATTTTTTAATAAATAATTCTTTTAAAGTTGTAAAGAATAAAAAAAAAGCAGCTGAAATTAAAACTGTATAAAAAAGTAAGTCAGCAGTTAAATTTTTTATAATAAAAAAGGTTAACATTACTGAAATTATAAATGTGATAATTAGTGAGTTCTTATTTTCAATTTTTGATTTAATCCATTTAAGTCTTGGTCCAAGAGACATGAATAATAGAAATGGTATTAAAAAAGGAACAATTAATTTATGATAAAAAGGAGGCCCTACTGATATTTTTTCACTAGATATTACATCTAGAAAAATTGGATATACCGTACCTATTAAAACAACAGCTAAAAAATACATCATAAACCAATTGTTTATTAAGATAGAAGTTTCTCTACTAAGCCAAAAAAAATTATTTGAGCTTTTATTATTTTCTTTGTGAAATATAAAAAATATTCCTAACGATAAGACAATTAGTGCAAATAAAAATATTAATATAAAAATACCTCTTGCAGGGTCATTAGCAAATGTATGTACAGAATTTAATATTCCGGATCTTACTAAAAAAGTTCCACACATACTTAGGGTAAATGTTGTAATAGACAGTATAACCACCCAAGATGTTAGTGATGCTCTTCTTTCTAACACTACAATGCAATGCAATAATGCAGTTAGTGTTAGCCATGGCATTAAAGAAACATTTTCAACTGGGTCCCAAAACCAAAAACCTCCCCATCCTAGTTCGTAATATGCCCAAATTGATCCAAGCATAATTCCAATAGTTAGAAAAATCCAAGAAACTAAAACCCATTTTTTAATATGCTGTCCCCATTCTTTGGTGACATAATTTTGTGTAACTGCGGCAAGGGATGATGAAAATATTATAGAGGTACCAACATAACCTAAATATAAAATTGGAGGATGAATTGCTAAAGCTGGATCTTGTAAAATTGGGTTAAGACCAAGACCTTCATTAGGAATTGGAAATAAATAATTAAAAGGATTAGATGTTATTAATACAAATAAGAAAAACCCGATAATTATTATTTGCTGAAATAGTAAAGTTAAAATTCTATATTTTTTAGGCTGCTCTCTTGATTTAATTAAAAACAAAAAAATAAATAAAGTTAATACTAATAACCATAATAACAAACTTCCTTCATGGTTTCCCCAAGTTCCTGAGATTTTATAGAATAATGGTTTGGTTGTGTGAGAATTATTAAAAACAGTCTCATTACTAAAGTCTGATTTTATAAAAGATACAATCAAACTCCAAAAACTCACAATTACAAAAACTAACTGTAGAAATGATAGAGATAATATATTTTGGTTAATCTGCTTATTAGTATTATTAAAGTCTTTAATTGAAACCCCACAAAGCAATACCGAAAGTAGTAACCCTAAAATTAAAGAATAATAACCTATCTGATTAGCTAGCAATTTATTTATCTCCTATAGCTTCTTTAACTTCTGGGGGCATATAATTTTCATCGTGTTTTGCTAAAATTTTAGTAGCTGTAAAATAATTCTTATCTTTTAAAAAACCTTCAGCAACCACTCCTTTTCCTTCAGCAAATAAATTAGGGACTGCCCCTGAATAAACAACATTAATTTCATTTTTAAAGTCAGTAATAACAAAATTAACTTTATCAGAATCTATAAAAATAGATTGTTCTTTAACCATCCCACCCACTCTTATTTTTTTTTTATTTAATTCTATTAAAGATTTTATTTCAGATGGAGACTGAAAATATACAACGTTTTCTTTTAATGATTGTAAAACTAAAAAAACTGTTAAAATTACTGAGGCTAAGATTAAAGCTAAAAATACAATTCGTAATTTAACCTTTTTACCATACATGGTTTATTAGTTAAATATTTGATGTATTGGATAATATTTCTCTATTAATATTTTGTGATCTTGCAGCTCTAGCTTTCTCAACATTTAGAGAACCAAATTTAGAAGCAAATCTTTTTTGCTCTTTTGAAAGCTGTAATTTAGTTACAAAGTACAGGGCTGTAAAACTAATCAATGTAAATGAAAAAGCTGACCAAACGTAAGCTCCATATCCATTCATTGAAATTATTTCATTTATCATAATCTATCTAATCCTTTATTCTTAACTTTTATCAGTTCAGTATTATATTTCATCAAAAAAATGAGTAATGAAAAAAGGGCAAATGCCGCAGTCATAATGCCCAATGGGACTAACATTGATGGGTGAATTGCCGTGTTGGTTGATAAAATATTAATTGAAGATGGTTGATGTAACGTGTTCCACCAGTCTACAGAAAATTTAATGATAGGAACATTTACCACTCCTAAAATTGCAATCAAAGAAGTAACCTTTACTACCTGTTCTTTGTCCTCATAAATTCTCCAAGCCAATAAATACATTCCATAAAACAAAGCTAAAATTAACATAGAAGTTATTCTTGCATCCCATGCCCACCAAGTACCCCAAGTTGGTTTTCCCCAAATTGATCCTGTTACTAATGCTATAATATTAAAAATGAATCCAGAAGGTGCTAAACTTTTAGCAATTAATGCAAAATTTTTATTTTTAAAAACAAAACTTCCAACAGACAATAAAGCTAAACTTGTAAATATTCCAAGTGATATCCATGCAGCTGGCACATGAACATACATAATTCTTACTGCATCACTTTGTTTATAATCTTCAGGTGAAAGTATAAGCGCTTCCGTTAAACCAATTGTTAAGACAATAATAAATAAAAATAAAACATACTTTGGTGCTCTAGAGGTTATTGTAAAAATTTTATTAGGCTCAAAATATTTAAACATTTTTAAATTATATATATTAAAAAAAGATAATTTAGTTTTTATTATGGAAAGTCATCCTGATCAAGAATGCAGAGGGAGTCAATAATGATAAAAACGTTATTTAACACTCTTGATCAGAACATAATTAAAGATAACAACTATATATGTCGAAGATTTGAATTAATTGTGTTTGAAAAAAGAATTAATTAGAGGGCTTAAAGTAGCTAGAGCCTCTTTTACCAGAAAAAATCTCTTCAATTAAAGGGTGTTTAATTGGATCTTCTGAATCGTCCATTAATAGATTTTGTTCTGAAACATATGCTTCATATGTAATTTCATCATTTTCGGCTAACAAATGATAAAAAGGCTGATCTTTTCTAGGACGAACATTCTTTGGAATAGATTGATACCATTCTTCAGAATTATTAAATTCGAAATCAACATCATAAATTACACCTCTGAACTCAAAGTGTTTATGTTTTACAATGTCTCCTATTGAAAATTTTGCTTTTTGAATTGCCATTGTTATTAATATGGGGGTTTAAAAATAAAAATCAATAAAAAACATTTATATTTTTTTTATTATGTTAATATCTGTCAAGTGAATAAATCTTTTCTTAAATTTGCAACAGACTTTGGGCCTTTAGCCGTTTTTTTTTATTATTATTATAATAATGATAAGAACCTAGCAGTTGCGATTCCTCCACTCATAGTTGCAACATTAATTGCACTAGCAGTTGTTTGGTTTTTTGAAAAAAAAATACCTATGATGCCATTAATAAGTGGTATCTTAATTACATTTTTTGGGGGTCTAACAATTTATTTTAATGATCCAGTTTTTATCTATGTAAAGCCAACGATCATTAATATTTTATTTGCCCTTGCTTTATATTTTGGAAAATATTTTACAAAAGAACCTGTCCTTAAAAAAATTATGGGTAAATCAATTGCTCTAACTGATATGGGTTGGGAATTATTAAACAAAAGATGGATGTACTTTTTCTTCTTTCTTGCAATCCTTAATGAATGTGTCTGGAGAACGCAAACAGAAGAGTTTTGGGTTAATTTTAAGGTATGGGGAATGTTACCAATAACCCTTGTCTTTACAGCATTTCAAATATCATTGATTAATAAATACAAGCTTGATGAATAGAAACTTAAAGCTAGTCGTAAATAATCCTCACAAACAAATAGAAGAAAGACAATTTTTTGAAAAAAATGAACTTAAAATCATTTTAGATCTATATGCAAAAATGGTCTCTGAAGGATCATGGAAAGACTATGGTCTAAACATTTCTAACAGACAGGTTAGCTTTAGTGTCTTTAAAAATGCAGCAGAGAATGCTTTATATAAAATTTGTAAAAACTTTAAACCTAGTAGTAAAAATCTAAAGTATTTAATTACAGACTCTAATGGGAAAGTTTTAAAAAATTCCTTTGATCTAGAAATTTTACTTAAAAATACTAATTGGAAAAACCTTAAGAAATAAAAAGACTATCGTCTTTGACCAAATAATCTTAACAACATTATAAATAAATTTATAAAGTCTAGGTAAAGAGTTAAGGCACCCATTACAGCTTTTTTACCCATCAACTCACCCGTATCGCTTGATACATACATGTTTTTAATTTTTTGAGTGTCATAAGCAGTAAGACCTACAAAAATTAAAACACCTAGAATTGAGATTACAAAATCCATCATTGAAGATTTTAAGAACATGTTAACAACTGATGCAACAATAATACCAATTAAGCCCATCATTAAAAATGATCCTAATTTTGTAAGATCTCTTTTAGTTGTGTAACCATACAAACTCATTGCACCAAAAGTAATAGAGGTAATAAAGAATACTCTTGTGATACTCGCTCCAGTATAAACTAGGAATATTGAAGATAATGATAGCCCCATTAAAGAAGCAAAAACCCAAAAAGTAGTTTGAGCAGCTGAAGCTGTCATTTTATTAATTCTAGCACTCATGTAAAAAACTACTCCAAGTGGAGCAAGCATAACCACCCATTTAAAACCTGAAAGAAATATAGTATTTCCTAAGCTTGTTAATGCTGTAATTGATCCATTAGCATCTGTTACTACAGATAGTTTGAAAAATATTAAAGATATAAGTCCTGTTAACAAAATACCAGAAGCCATGTAGTTGTAGACTTTTAGCATGTAGGCTCTTAAGCCCTCATCCATTACTACTGTTGATTGCTGAGCTTCTTTTACTTTATTTAATATGTTTTGCTTATTGAATTCCATGACACATATATAATAGCCTTTTACTATTATTTCAAGATGTCTTAATAAGATTAAATAATTATGAATTATAAAAAATTAGGAAATACAGATTTAAAAGTAAGCACTATTTGTCTCGGTACTATGACTTGGGGTGAACAAAATACCCAAAATGAAGGTTTTGAGCAGATGGATTATGCTTTAGATCAGGGTGTAAACTTTTGGGACACTGCGGAAATTTATTCTGTTCCACCAAGACAAGAAACGTTTGGTCATACTGAGACTATTATTGGTAATTGGTTTGAAAAAACAAAAAAGAGAGACAAAGTAATTTTAGCTTCAAAAGTTTGTGGCCCAATGAGAGAGTATGTAAGAGGTGGTGGAAATCAATTTGGAGAAAAGAATATTACAGAAGCACTTGAAGGAAGTTTAAAAAGATTAAAAACGGATTGTATTGATTTGTACCAATTACATTGGCCAGAAAGAAAAACAAATTTTTTTGGCAAACTAGGTTATGAACATGATGATAGCAATGAGTGGACTAGGTTTGAAGATATTCTAGGAAATTTAAAAAAATTTATTGATCAAGGAAAAATTAAATACGTTGGTGTATCGAATGAAACACCGTGGGGATTATCTAAATATTTAGAGCTTTCAAAAGATAAAAATTTACCAAGAATGCTTTCAGTTCAAAATCCTTATAATTTATTAAATAGAACTTATGAAATTGGACTTGCAGAAATGTCTATTAGGGAGCAAGCCGGATTGCTAGCTTACTCTCCTCTCGCGTGTGGTTATTTATCTGGAAAATACAGAAATAAACAATTGCCAAAAAATTCTAGAATGGAAAGAGATGGTGATTTTTGGTCTAGATATAATAATCAAAATGCTGAAAAAGCTATTGAATTATATTATGAAATATCAAAGAAACACAATCTGGATTTAGCTCAAATGTCTTTAAAATTTTTAGAAATTCAGCCGTTTGTAACATCGGTTATCATTGGTGCAACGACAATGGAACAGTTGAAAACTAATATAGAAAGTATAGGTATAGATTTAAGTGAAGACGTAATTAAAGAAATAAATGAAGTACAAAAAATTTACCCTAACCCATGTCCATAATTAAAAATTTTATAATTCTAATTCTTGTAAGCTTATTTGCTGTTAGCGTAAATTCACAAGAAGTAAAAAAAGTTGGTAAATTTAAAGACTGGGAAACAATTATTATAACTGAACAAACCGGTAAAGTTTGTTTTGCTCAATCAGTTCCTGTGTTGCAGGCCCCAAAATCTGACCCTAGAGAAGCAAGAATGTTTGTTTCATTTAGACCTGCCGAAAAAATAAATGATGAAATAAGCGTTACTGGTGGCTATGAATTTAATAATCAAAACTCAATTATAGCTACTTCAGGTAAATCTAAATACAAATTTGATATTGCTCAAGAAGGTTTTGCTTGGATTGCTGATAACAAACTTGAAAACAAAATGATTAAGACCATGAAGAAAGGATCAAGAATTATGATCACTGGTCATAATCAAAAAGGCTCTCAAACTATAGACCATTATTCATTGTTAGGATTTACGAAAGCCTATAATGCTGCAAAAACTAGCTGCAGTTAATTAAATGAAATCTAAAAAGAAAATTGTACTCGCATATTCTGGCGGACTAGACACTTCTATTATTTTAAAATGGCTTCAAGAAAATTATGATGCAGAAGTTATTTGTTATACTGCAGATGTTGGGCAAGAAATTGATAGAAAAAAAATTATAAAAAATGCCAAAAGACTAGGTGTTAAAAATATCATTATTGAAGATTTAAAAGATACATTTGTAAAAGACTATGTCTTTCCAATGATTAGAGGGCATGCAATTTATGAAGGTGTTTATTTATTGGGTACTTCAATTGCAAGACCTTTAATTGCAAAACGTCAAATTGCTGCCGCTAAAAAATTTGGAGCTTATGCAGTTTCTCATGGTTCAACTGGCAAAGGAAATGATCAAGTGAGATTTGAATTAGGATATCATTACTTTGGTCCAAAAGTAAAAATTATTGCACCATGGAGAATATGGAAATTAAACTCTAGAACAGATTTAATTAAATATGCAAAAAAAAACAATATTCCAATTCCAACAGATAAAAAAGGTGCTCCTCCTTTCTCTATTGATGATAATTTATACCACACATCAACTGAGGGTAAGGTTTTAGAAAACCCAAAAAATTCAGCTCCTGAGTTTCTTTTTCAAAGAACAGTATCTCCTGAAAAAGCACCTAACAAAGCTTCATTTGTAACTATAGGATTTAAAAATGGAGACCCCATAACTGTTAATGGTAAAAAACTATCGCCTGGAAATTTGTTAGAAAAACTTAATAATGTTGCCGGCAAAAATGGAATAGGTAGAGTTGATTTAGTTGAAAACAGATTTATTGGGATTAAATCTAGAGGTGTTTATGAAACGCCTGGTGGAACACTTTTAATGTCAGCGCACAGAGCAATTGAGTCTGTTACTTTGGACAAAGAAACTATGCATAAAAAAGATGAAATTATGCCTAAATATGCTGAACTTATTTACAATGGTTACTGGTACTCAAAAGCAAGATTTAAACTTCAAAAAATTGTCGATCTTAAAAAGAATAAAGTTAATGGCTCTGTTAAGCTTAAATTATACAAAGGCAATATCACTATAATGTCTAGACAGACAAAAAGTAATGCTTACTCAATGAAAAAAGTTTCTTTTGAAGAAAATAAAACCTTTAATAAATCAAATGTAGAAAGATTTATTAACTTTCATAAACAAAAGCTTCGTTCATAAATTAATGAAAATAAAAGTATTTGCTGACACAATTTGTGGGTGGTGTTTTATTGGTCAGACAAGATTAAATAAAGCATTAAAAAATTTTCCTGAGACTAAGTTTGAGATAGAGCATGTTCCATTTCAACTAAATACTGACATGCCTAAAGAAGGAATTGAAAGAAACAAGTACTTAGAAATAAAGTTTGGTGGGAAAGAGTTTGCTCAACCAATGTATGATCGAATGACAGAAGAGGCGAATAAAGAAAATCTTAATTTTAATCTAGATAAGATAAAGAAAACACCCAATACAGTATTTTCTCACTTATTAATAAAATTAGCCGAACAATCTAATGTACACAACGAAATTAAAGAAAAAATATATCAATCATACTTTATTGAAGGTCTTGATATTGGAGATAAAGAAATCTTAATTAATATTGGTAAAGAATTTAATATTAATGGAGATACAATCAATGATTTTTTTAATTTAAAAAATATTGAAGAAATTAATTCATATATTTTAGTCGCAAGAGAGAAAGAAATTAATGGAGTACCCTTCTTTGAAATAGGAACAGATTTTATTTCAGGCGCCCAAAGCTCTGCAAATTTAGAAAGTGTAATAAAGTCCAATTTAAGCTAAAAATTAAAGGACACTTTATCCTTTGCCTTTAACATATAAATATCTATTCTAGCTATATGGAAGCTCTAAAAAATTGGATGAAAGATGCTGCTAACATTTTATTTGATGATAGCAAAAATGATCTGAGGTCTTTACCAAGATCTGTTAGATTACAAATTTTATTAGTTCTGAGTTTCGTTTGGACAACTGTTTTTAGTTTATACATATTTTCTTATACAACTTTTGCATTTGGTTGGGCCGGTTTATACGTTGCTCATATTGGATTGATATTTGCAGTTTACATGACATTCAAACATTTTCATAAAGCAGAGGCGCAATCTAGCAGTGTATTCAAAACTAAAAACTTTGATCCATTTAAGATTATGGTTATTGTTTTTGTAATTGTATTCATCTTTGTATTTTCTAAGGGAATAGAAATTTTAACAAGTCCAAACCCTAGCTCTTATTCAATTCCATATGATGGACCAGTAAAATCTGTGTTTGAAAAGTGGCTACCATTTAGTAAGGATAAGTAATGGATAAAATAGCAAAAATTTTACAGCTTGCACTAATGTGCATTATTTTAGTGAGCACTGTAATTGCTGTTGGTATGGAAATTAATAATATGTTTCTAAATCAATCTGTAATGCTAGCAGATTTACTTTTAATGTTTCTTTATTTAGAAGTCTTAGCAATGGTTCGTGTTTTTTGGAATCAACAATCAATCAGTATAACTTTACCTCTTTTAATTGCCATCACTGCTCTCGCACGATTTATTATATTACAAGGAAAAGAAATGGATCCATCAGCATTAGTCTATGAAGCTATAGCTATAGTTCTAATTGCATCTGCAATAGTTATTTTAAGATTAAGACACAGTGATAAATTGGGTCTAAAGAAAAGAAAATCTAAATAGTTTAAAATGATTTTTGAAGCTTCAAGGGCTAAAGCCGTTGATAAATTAAATACTTTTGTTGAACAAAATCTTTCAGATTATTCAAAACTAAGAAATTTTGATTTTGGGCCTAGTAATAGATCTAATGTTTCTTGTTTATCCCCCTATATAACTCACGGAATAATTAATGAATTAGAAGTAATTAATAAATCTCTTAAAAAGTTTTCATTTGCAAATAATGAAAAATTTATTCAGGAAGTTCTTTGGCGTGTTTATTGGAAAGGTTGGCTAGAACTAAGACCTGATGTTTGGTCAGATTACTTAATAGAATTAGATAAAATTAAAAAAGAATTTAAAAACAATCAAAGTTATTTGGATGCAACTGAAGGAAAAACAAATGTAGATTGTTTTAATCAATGGGTAAGTGAACTTAAAGAAAACAATTATCTTCATAACCACACAAGAATGTGGTTTGCTAGCATTTGGATTTTTACACTAGAATTACCATGGCAGTTGGGAGCTGAGTTTTTTATGCAACATCTATATGATGGGGATGCTGCATCAAATACCCTTGGTTGGAGATGGGTTGCTGGCATTCAAACTCAAGGCAAGCATTACCTTGCAAGTGAATGGAATATAAATAAATTTACAAATAATAGATTTAAAAACATAAAACTTAATGAAAATGCCAAACCTATATCCAATGATAAGATATATTCTGTTATTAGCAAAGGCTTTAAAAATTCTGAGATTTTGGAAGATAAAACTTTATTAATATTTGAAAATAATATGACATTTGAATTTTCTGATTTTAAAGAACATAAGTTTAAAAAAATTTTGTTAGTCTCAAATAAAACAGATAGAACTATCAAATTAAGTGAAAAGGTGTTGAAATTTAAAGCAAATCTTTTAGAGGATCAAAAAATAAGATTGAAAGAAAAATCAATAAATTGTGAAACTATTAACATTAATGATTTAAAAAATATTACCGAAGAAGTTTATGCGCTTTATCCAACCGTTGGTGAAAATTTAAATTTTATTCAAAATAATCAATTAAAAAATATAAGATTTTTATATAGAAAGTTGGATCAGTTTTCTTGGCAATATTGTAATAAAGGTTTTTTTAATTTTAAAAACTATATTCCAAAAATTATTGCTAATTTTAATTAAAACCAACGTATCATTCCAATTATACCTGCTGTTGCATAAAAAAATTGCAACACAAGTATTCCCTTGTGACCTCCTCTATATGCCCAGATACCAATTAAAATGGCAGACAACAGCAACAAACAAAATCCTAAAAACTCTATTCCAATGTTTAAGGCTACAAACATAGAATAAAGGATTGCCGTAATAACCCCTGCCCATTCAAAAAATTTATTATTCATAATAGCCTTTTAAAATTCTCATAAAGTATCTTAGAATAATTATTCATATCAGGCATATTATTTTTTGCAGCTTGATCAAATTTATCTAAAGCTCCCTCACCTAATTGACTTTCAAGAGCTTTTTTATATTCAGGCACACACCCCCACTCATTAACTGTTGTGTCTCTAATTTCTATATGAAATTGAATTGCATATGCGTGATTTTGGTATTTGAAAATTTGATATTTAGTAATAGGAGATGATGCTAGTAAAGTTACATCCTTATTATTATCTATTCCTTGCACTTCATATGAATGCCACTGCAAACTTTTAATTTGATCTGGAAATTTTGAAAATAAAATATCCTCCTTTTTTTCTTTAGTAAAATTTATATCCATTATTCCAATTTCTGCTGGATTTGATTTAACTACCTTACCACCTATTACCTCACCTAATAACTGACACCCAAGACAAAAACCTAAATAAGGTTTTTTTAAATTAACAACAAATTCTTTAATTGCTTTTTTTTCTTCAATTAGCCATGGATATTCTTGTTCCATAAAAGTATCCATTGGACCACCCATACAAAACATTCCATCAAATTTTCTTAGATCACTTGGGATTTTTTCACCTTCATCTAGCTCTATAGTGGTTAAGTTAAAACCATCAGCTAACATTAAATCTTTGATATAGCCTGGGTCTTCAATCTTTATATGCTGTAAGACAATTATGTTCATTACTATATTTATAGCATTTTAAAATAGTCTACTGAACAATACTTTAAGCTAAAAAGGTTTTTATTCCGTCTAAAATATACTGAACACTTAATCCAACTAGAATAATTGCTATTACTCTTGAAATTACACTAATAACTTTTTTATTTATTATCTGAGAAAATTTTGAAGCAGTAAAAAAAAATATAAAAGTTAAAAGTAAAACTGAAGCCAAAGCAATCATTCCGACAGATTGGTTTGTAAAATTACTTCCCATATCTGAAACAGAAACAATAACAGATGTGATTGCAGCCGGTCCTGCTATAATCGGTGTTGCTAAAGGAAACACACTTACATTTTCAGAATTGAAATCAATGTCATCTTCTTTTCGTTGTTGTCTTTTATCAAACAACATTTCCATCGAAATTATTAATAAAATGATGCCTCCACCAATTGTAAATGCTGGAAAAGATATATTCAAATAACTTAATAAAGTGCTTCCAAGAAATGCAAAGAATAGCAATATGATTGATGCAATTATTGTTGCGCTCAATGCAGTTTTAACTCTTTGTTGGCTGCTCATATTTTGAGTTACTGCTAAGAATAAAGGTGTATTTCCTAGTGGATCAATAACAATAAAATATAAAAAGAAAGTTTGAATAAATATTTCAAGCATTCACTTTTCTAGCATAGTTACCTGGATAAATTCAGCAAATATTAAAACAAATAATAAATTAAGACGTACCTACTTACTTTTCCAATTGCCACTAAAATAATAAAATCTAAAAATCTAACTCTTAATAAGCCTGCAACTAAAGTCAGTGGATCACCTATTATTGGAACCCAAGCAAATAATAATGACCATTTACCAAATTTATTAAACCATTTTGAAGAGTTTTCTATTTGTTTGTCTTTAAACGGAAACCACTTTTTTGTACTAAGATTTCTTGAATAAAATCCCAAGACCCAGTTAACAACTGATCCCAAAATATTCCCAAAACTAGCAACAATTAACAATAATAAATTATCAAAATTTGATGTTGCAATTAATCCTGCCAATGTCAGCTCAGATGAAAATGGTAAAATTGTTGCAGCTAAAAAAGATATAGCAAATAAAGATAAGTAAATCACTTAGAGCACTTTTTGGAGCAATACTTTACCTTATCCCAATTAAGCCTCCATTTCTTACGCCAAACAAAAGGTCTTTTACAAATGGGACAAACTTTTGAAGGTAAATTTTCTTTTTTCATTAAATAGTATTTTGTTTAATAAATTTATCAGCTTCAGATAAAATCATTTTCTTTCTTTCATCTTTCATTTTATCAAAAACATAAACCATCATAGACAATCTAGGGTTCTTTAAAAAAAATTTTCTATTTTTATTTATAAACCTCCAATAAAGACCATCCATCGTATTACACCATTCCCCTTTTTTAAAATCCATCATTTTCATAAAATAACTTGATCCACAAATGTATGGTTTCGTTGCAAAAATACCTCCATCACTAAATAAGCCCATTCCATAAACATTAGGGACCATCACCCAATCAGAAGAATCTACAAACATTTCCATAAACCACTTATAAACAATTGTTGGTTTCACTTCACAAAGGTTCATTATATTTGATAAAATCATTAACCTTTCTATATGATGAGACCAGCCATGATTAACGGCATTTTTAATTGCATGATCCAGTGGAGGCAAACCTGTTGTGCCTTCATACCAAGACTTTTTCATTTTTCTTTCATGGTTGAAAAAATTTTTTGTTTCCATTTCATCAGAGTAACCTTGATAAATTCCACGCATGAACTCTCTCCAGCCTATTATTTGACGAATATAACCTTCAAGTGAGTTCATTCTAATTTTGTGTTTTTTATGAAATTCTAAAATTTTTTGAATGATAATTTCAGGGGTTATCAATCCTAAATTAATATACGGGCTTAATGCGCTATGAAATAAAATATTGTCTTTTTGATTAACAGCATCTTCATAATCGCCAAATAAATTTGATTTTTCTTTAATAAAAAAATCTAAAAGTTTGACCACATCATTGTATTCTGTTGCTAACCAAAAATCATTAGTGCTACCAGGATGATCTTTAAATAATTTTTCAATAATTGGTTTTAATTTTTTAGTATGATTAGTTTCGTTAATTTTTGGAAATTTTGGTATTGATATATCTTTTGGTAATTTATTTCTGTTATCTTCATCAAAACTCCATTTACCCCCAATAGGATTTCCATCTGCTCCCATTAATATTCCAGATTTTTTACGAACTTCCTTGTAAAATGTTGCCATAAAAGGTTTTTTTGATTTTACTAAATAATTTTTAAACTCATCTCTTGAGTTTAAAAACATTGGAGTTTTAATAATATTCCAGTTTATTTTTTCTTTTTTTAAAAATTGATAAATTTTCTTTTCAAAAAATTTATCCTCAACCTCAAAACTTGAAATTTCAGTAATTTTTTTTTGATTAATGATAATTTTTAATTTTTTAAAATAAGTATCTTTAAAACCTTTGTCCTCAATTTTAGAATATTCAAGTTTGTATTTATTTGCTCTAAGCATATCTGCATAAGACCTCATAGAAGAGAGAAATAGCAGTATCTTTTGCTTATGATGCTTTTCATAAGTACATAGTTCATAGTCTTCTGCCATGTAAAAAGAGTGGTCCTTTTTGAAGCGGTCTACGTATTTTAATGGAAATAATTGATTGCCAAGTATAAAAAACAATTTCATAGTTAAATATAACTAAATAAAAATTATATGTCAGAAAAATATCTTATTTTTGGTGCGACAGGTTCTGTGGGTTCCAGCTTAGCTGAACAATTGAAAAATTCAGGAAATGATATTCATCTAATAGCAAGAAATGAAAATGAAGTTAAAACTATTGCAGAAAAATTAGGCTGCACTTATACGGTTGCTGACGTTTTAGAAGAAGGATTTATAGAAAAAGTAAAATCAGACATTAGTGAAATTAAGGGTATCGCTTACTGTGTGGGATCTATTGATTTAAAACCATTAAGGATGGTTACAGAAGCAGATATGAATAAATGTATGAAACTAAACCTTTATTCAGCTATTGAAGCAATAAAAGGATTTCAAGAAAGTTTAAAAAAGAACAAAGGCTCAGTTGTTTTATTTTCAACTGTTGCTGCTCAAAGAGGTTTTACTAATCACACAATTATTGCTTCTGCTAAAGCTGCAGTTGAGGGGCTAACTGTTACACTAGCTGCTGAGTTTGCTCCACATATTAGAGTGAATTGTATTGCACCCAGTTTATCAAAATCTAAAATTGCAGAACCAATGTTAAAAAATCCTGCAATTGCAGAAGGAATTGCTAAAGCTCATCCTCTTAAAAGATTGGGTGAAGGAAAAGATTCTGCAGCGCTTGCAAAATTTTTAATTACTGAAGAGAGTTCTTGGATTACTGGACAGATAATAGCTGTTGATGGTGGTAGATCAAAACTTTCTTAAAGTGAAAAAATATTTTTTATTAGTAATTTTTTTTCTTTTATTTGCTTCAAAAAGCTATTCCAATAATTATACATTCACTAAAATTATAGAGTTAGATGAACCTTGGGGATCATCCTTTATTAACAATGATGAAATCATTATTACTGAAAAAAGTGGAAAAATTAAAATTGTTAATCTTATTTCAAAAGAAGTTACAGAGATTAAACATAATCTTAATTTTTTAGAAGTCGGCCAAGGTGGGTTATTAGATATTATTCACCAAGATAATACTCTGTGGATTTCTTATTCAGAAGATAGGGGAAATTTAAAAACAAGCACATCAATTGCAAAAGCACAATTAAACAAACAAGAATTAAATTTTAAAAATATTTTTCAAGCAAACCCTCCTATAGATTCTGGTTATCATTTTGGTTCAAGGTTAGCGATTAAAGATAATTATATTTATGCATCAGCTGGTGAAAGAGGCCAAGGTATGATTGCCCAAGATCCCACAAAACATCCTGGTAGTATTATTAGAATTCATACTGATGGTCGTATTCCCAAAGATAACCCAAAGTTTACTGGTAAACCAGATTGGTTGCCTGAAATCTATCAAATAGGTGTTCGCAATCCACAAGGTTTAACACTCTCTGATTATGATGGAAAAATATATTTAAGTAATCATGGAGCAAGAGGTGGTGATTGGTTTGGAGAGGCAAAAAAAGGAGAAAATTATGGATGGAAAATTTTAGGCTGGGGTGGAAAAAATTATTCTGGAATTACTATTGGCCCAAAATGGAAGCCAGGTTTTACTAAAGCAATTCAATATTGGGTACCTTCTATAGCTACAAGTGCTATTACAATTTATAGAGGAAATGAGTTTAAAGAGTGGAATGGGCATGCGCTAGTTACTTCTTTAAAAGATCGATCTTTAAGAAAACTAATATTTAATGATCCAACTAATGTGAAAGAAAATGTTATATTTAAAGATAATGTTGGAAGAATAAGAGATATTCAAGTTCATCCGTCTAATGGTAAAATATTTTTCTTAAGTGAAAATGCCTTATGGTTAATGGAAAAAAAATAATTTTAATTAGATAATATATTTTTTAATGAATTTATCTCTCCAATTTTAAAGATTATAGCATCATCTTTTTTAAAACCATACTCCTCAGCACTAGCTTTAAATCTTACTGGTGGTTCCATAATAGGTTCCAGCGATAAAACAAAAGTTCCCCAGTGTGTTCCCATAACCTTTTTACTTCTTAAATCTTGCGCTACATTTAAAGCTTCTTCTGGCGTTGTGTGATAAATCGATTTATCAAACATAGGCTTAAAGTCATAAGCTCCAATATTAATCATTGTTAAATCAATTGGACCATATTTTTCACCTAATTCTTTGTAAATATTTCCATAGCCAGTATCGCAAGCAAACAAGATTTTTTTACCCCTATATTCAATTAAGAAATTGCCCCAGAGTGTTTTGTTCATATCTGTTAGGCTTCTTTTCGACCAATGGACAGCTGGGAGTAATGTTACTTTCAGATCATCATTAACCTGAATTTCCTCATACCAATCCATTTCATTTACATCTTTAAATTTATTTTTTGTAAAGTATTTTCCAAGATTTAGTGGTGCCAAAACTTTTGTATTCTTAAACGGATATTTTCTAATGGTGCTCATATCTTGATGATCATAATGATTATGTGTTAATAATAATAAATCAGTCTTTGGAATTTCATTTAAATTTAAAGCAGGCTCAGTAAATCTGTCTGGGCCAAAAATTAAAGGTCCCGCATTTTTTGAAAACACTGGGTCAGTTATAATTGTTGTATCTCCAAGTTTAATTAAGTAAGTAGCATGACCAATCCAAGCAATATAATCTTCATTTTTATACTTTTCTAAATCAGATAAAACTTTTTCTTTATCAACAACGTGTTCTTTAGGAACGGTCATGTCAATTTTCTTTTTCAATTTAATGAATTGTGTGTAAGAAAACTTCGCTTGACTAGTTCTAACAGGTGATCCTTCTGGATTTCTAAAAGTTCCATCTGGTAAATGATGATAAGGTTTTTTTTCCATAGCAATTAATGATGAGTTATATGCAATAATTATAAATATAAAAATTATAAATTTTCTCACCTATATTGATATTTTTATTTTTGAGATCTTTTAAAACACTCAATAGTATTTTTTAACAAACAGGCAATAGTCATTGGCCCTACACCACCTGGAACAGGTGTTAAAGCTCTTGCAACTTTTGAAACTTCTTCGAATGCAACGTCACCGACAATACCGTTTTCAGTTTTATTGATCCCAACATCTATTACAATTGCATCTTTTTTAACCCAGTCCGCTTTCACAAGCTCTGGAATGCCAACAGCAGCAACTATAATATCTGCCTCCAAGCATTCTGCTTTTAAATCTTTAGTCTTTGAATGAGTAATTGTTACTGTGCAATTTTCTTTTAAAAGTAACTGCGCCATTGGTTTACCGTTTAAATTTGATCTACCAATCATAACAGCTTTTTTTCCACTCAAATTTGGTTCAATTTTTTTAATCATTAAATAACATCCTAAAGGAGTACAAGGAACTAAACTTTCATAGCCTGAAGAAAGATTTCCAACATTCATTGGGTGAAATCCATCAACATCTTTACCTGGCAAAATAGTTTCAATAACTTTTTGCTTATCAATATGCTTTGGCAAAGGTAGTTGAACTAAAATTCCTGAAATACTTTCATCTTTATTTAATTCTTCAATTTTATCTAATACTGTTTTTTCTTCCACAGTCCCTGGGTATCTAATTACTTCAGATTTTAACCCTACTTCATTCGCAGCTTTCTCTTTCATACGAACATATATTTGACTAGGGGCCATTTCTCCAATTAAAATAACTGTAAGCCCAGGAATTTTATTGTGTTTAGCTTTTAGCTCTACGACCTCTTGTCTTAATTCTTCTCTAAGTTCAGCTGCTATTTTTTTTCCATCTATTAAGATCATGTGTTCCTCTAAAAAATCATTGGCGCAATGTACAACTTCATACACATTTCTATAAACCAAATCAATAAAAGTAATATAACCGGTGAAATATCTATTGATCCTAAATTAGGTAAAAAACTTCTTATTTTATTAAGTGCAGGATTTGTTAATCGATAAGTCACCTCTAAAATAGAATAAACAAATCTATTTTGAGTATTTAAAACATTAAATGCAACAAGCCAGCTGATAACTACATTTGCAATTACCACATAAGAATAGAGCTTTAATATTTGAAGAACCAAATAAAAAATTGCTATCATTTTTTCTCAATGTAAATTGACTGACTTGGGAATGCGAATGAAGCTTTGTTTCCTTCTACTATTTCTTTAATTGCAATCGCTAATCTTTCTTTAACTAAAAGAGAGTCGCTCCAACTGTTGCTGGCCGTAAAACATCTAACTAATAGATCTATTGAGCTATCAGAAAACTTTTCAATTCTTACCGCAACACCAACACTTTGGTTGAAGTCCTCGCTTTTATTAATATAGTTTTCTATTTCTTCTCTTACTTTTTTTAACTGTGCAACAGTGGTATCGTATTGAAGAGTAATGGACCATCTTATTCTCCAATTGGTTGTTTCACTAATATTAACTACTGAGTTTTCAGCAAATTGAAAATTTGGAATTATTGCTAAAGATTTATCAAATTTTCTAATCACTGTTGATCTAAATCCAATTTTTTCGACAATACCTTCAATTGTTCCTTCAACTAAAATCCAATCTCCAATTTTAAATCTTTTTTCAACTAAAACTAAAATTCCTGATATTAAATTTTTAAATAAGTCTTGTGCACCTAAAGCAACTGCAACACCAAATAAACCCAGTCCAGCAATAATTGGTCCAATTTTTATTCCCCAAAGTTCAAGAACAGCCGCTAAGCCTAGAATGAAAATCAAAATTTTTAATGATTTAATAATCCAGCCAATTAACTCTCTAGTTAACATTTTATCTAAACCACTTAAAATATAAGAGATGGGTTCAACAATTTGATGTATCACCCAAAAAATAAAAATAGTTATTAAAGTTCTATTAATTGTATCAATAGCTACTTTACCATCTTCTCCAAAAGACATGTAATAACTTGCAATAAAAAAACCTAGAACAATGGGAAGAAATCTTGCTGGCCCAACCATTGCATGGACGAAAGTGTCATCTAGTTTATTGGTTGTTCTTTTAGAGATACTTTCTAATCTTTTAATAATTACTTTACTGATAATTCCTCTAAAAATTAAAAAAATAAAAAAAATCCCAATTCCAATTAATATTTGAAAAATATCAATACCGTGAATTCCCTTTGACCAAACTGAAAAAAATAATTCACTAAAATTGTTAAAAATGTCCATAGCTAAATTTTATATAGCAAAAATTCCTCTTCTCCAGGGTTAAAAAGAAAAATTTTTTTCCACTTTATTTCATTAAGAATTGAAGAGGTTTTTTCTCCAATGCACATTAAATTAGTATTCATCCATAAGGTTTCTAGCTGATAATTTTTAATTACTTTTAAAAAATTAATCGCACTATTTTGCGAATAAATGTAAGTAATTTCAGGCATTTTTAATTTTAATTTTTCGATAAAGCTTTCATCGTATTTTTCAATTGGGTTAGCTCTGTAATTAATTAATCGTTCTATTGTATACCCACTCGAAATAAGCTCTTTGTCTAAATCACTAGAGATTATTTCTCCACTTATATAAATTGGCTTTCCATCAGAAGGTTTAAAATTTTGCAAGATTAATTCCTTAAGATTACTAACATTTCCTTCAGCTGCAAAAACATTTTGAAAACCAACACTTCTGGCTTTTTTTTCAGTAGCACTTCCAACACAAAAGCATTTTAATTTTTTATCAATGTTCTTAATATCCAAAAATTTAACAGCATTAGCACTGGTAAAAATAATTGCTTTAAACTCCGAATAGTTTGGTGCTTCGTATTTTAAACCTTCAATATTAATTAAAGGTAAATGAGATATTTCATGACCCAATGATTGAAATTTTAATATCATTTCATGACAATCTTCTAGAGGTCTTGTAAATAAAATATGCATATTATTTTTTGTAAGAATTATTAGACATCTTTTTAAGAGTTTTTCCCATCTCTATTCCCAATTCTTCTGCTTTATCTACACTTTCAGATGATTTTAAATAAAATCTTTTACTGCCGTCTAGTGAAAAAAGCTCTACTTCAAGATTAATTTTATTCCCCTCAATATTTGCAAATGCTCCTACTGCTGTTTCACAATCTCCTTCTAAAACCTTTAAAACATTTCTTTCAGCTTTTATTGAGCTATGTGTTGATTGATGATCAACTTGTTTTAATAATTCAATTAAACTTTCATCGTTATCTCTACACTGCAAGGCAATAACTCCTTGTCCAGCACAAGGTATAATTTCTGAAGTAGAAAAAGTTTGAGAGATATTTTGATTTAATCCTAAAGAATCGATTCCAGCATAAGATAAGATAATTGCATCATATAAATTTTCCTTAAGTTTTCTTATCCTTGTATCAACGTTTCCTCTAATTAATTTACAATTAAGATCATCTCTTATTTTTTTAATCTGAAATTCTCTTCTATATGAGGATGTTCCAATAATTGAATTTGATGCTAAATCTTTTAGATGTTTATTGTCTTTGCTAATTAAAATTTCTCTAGGATCATTTCTTTCTAAAAAACAATCTGTTAACAATCCTCTAGTTTCTTCAGAAGGCATATCTTTTAATGCATGTACCGCTATATCTATTTTTTTTTCTAATAATTCAACCTCTATAGTTTTTGAGAAAAGTCCTTTACCCCCTACTTCTGATAATCTTTTGTCTTGAACTTGATCACCCTTAGTTACAATTTCTTTAATGATTACTTCTTCAATTCCAAAATCTTTTGAATGTTTGAGAATTTTTTCTCTAGCCTTTTCAGCATAGATTAGTGCTAATTTGCTTCCTCTAGAGCCTATAATAATTTTTCTATTTTTCATTTAATTGCTTTATAATTCATACTTATATTGAGAATGTATTATTAATAAAAACTAATTTAATGAATAAAAAACCCATAATCTTAGGAATTGAATCAAGCTGTGATGAAACAGCGGCCTCTATTATAACTGAAAATGAGCAAGGTATGCCAACAATTTTATCAAGTATTGTTTCAAGTCAGGTGGATGTTCATAAAGAGTTTGGCGGTGTTGTGCCAGAACTTGCCGCAAGATCCCATATGGAAAAAATAGATTTAATCACAAAAAAAGCATTTGACGAAAGTGGAGTAAAAATGGAAGAACTGGATGCAATAGCAGCCACAGCAGGACCTGGTCTTATGGTCTGTCTGTCTGTTGGTTTAAGTTTTGGAAAAGCAATGGCCTCCTCGCTAAATAAACCTTTTATAGCTGTTAATCATTTAGAAGGGCATGCATTAAGCCCAAAACTAAATTCTGAATTAAATTATCCTTATTTATTACTTTTAATCTCTGGAGGTCATACTCAGTTTTTAAGTGTGCAAGGCTTAGGAAATTATAAAAGATTAGGAACAACTATTGATGATGCTGTAGGTGAAGCCTTTGATAAAACGGCAAAATTATTAGGAATAGAATTTCCAGGTGGGCCACAAATTGAAGTGTATGCAAAAAAAGGTGATCCCAATAAATATGAGCTACCAAAGCCGATTTTTCATAAAGGAGGGTGTAATTTATCATTTGCGGGTTTAAAGACTGCTGTTTTAAAAATATCAAAACAAATAAAAACTGAACAAGAAAAATATGATCTTGCAGCATCTTTTCAAAAAACAATTGAAGAAATACTATATAAGAAAAGTAAAATTGCTTTTGAAGAATTTAAAAAAATGAACACAACAATTAAAAATAAATTTGTAGTTGCAGGTGGTGTTGCTGCAAACAAGAGAATTAGAGAAGTCCTAACTAATCTTTGCAAAGAAGAGGAATTTGAAGCAATATTTCCACCTATTAATTTATGTGGAGATAATGCGGCAATGATTGCAATGGTTGGATTAGAAAAATTTAAGTTAAAACAGTTTAGTGAATTAGATAGTCCTGCAAAACCTAGGTGGCCCTTAGATGCAGATGCTGCTTTTTTAAAGGGCGCCGGTGTAAAACTATAATTACCACTTTGGCTGATAATAAATAGCTTAATAAAACTTTTCTTAATTTATTAAATTTTTTAGCTTATTATGAATTATTATTGCAATTTTATGTGACCCTTGCTCTGTAGTATGCACTTTATCATAAAAATCGCCTTTAGAACTTATATAAATCTCATCAAGTTTAATTATATCTATACTATTTTTAGCTGAAAATTCTTTTAGTATTTCATTTAATAAGAATAATTTTTCATCATTTAGGCCGTTATGTTTAATTTGAGTCACAAATATAATTTTAGATTTTTTATTCAATATTTCCTGAGTTAACTTTGAAATTCTATTTTTGTAACGACTATAAAGATTTGCATGTTTTAACTTTAACAATTTAAGATTATGTATTTTTTTTGCTTCCTCATAGTTAATAAATAAAAAATTTGTATATAAATCTTTTGTATTATCTACATCATATTTGAGTGTTGTAGTTTTAAAATATCTCCATTTAAGTTTTTTGATTATCTCAACTATCACACTATTATTGGTGACATAATCTCTTAAATTTTTAAAAATATTATTATCAAAAGTTAGATCATATTTTTCTTCTTGATTAATGACAGCATCATTTATGCCTACATAAACAATAAAATAATCAGGTTTAAAATTTTTTAATTTTGTAAACCAAAATTTAAAATCATTTAGATGTCCTCTTGATGTTTTTCCATCAACAGATGCATTTATTATTCTAATATCGGCTTCTTCTTTTTTAAATAAAGTATTTAATTTTCCAACTATAGTAAGTTCTTCTGGTAGAAACCTTTCATTTCCAGTGCTTCCTCCTAAAAAAACGTGCTTAATATTACTCAACTCTTCATTTTTTGAGCTTCTAAACCCATTACTATTTCTTTTATACTCAAATTGATAATTGGAGTTATCTATTGTTATTTTATAAAGCTCATTGATATTTCTATGCTTTCGCATATGAATTCCAAAATTTTCTGATTCAAGCCAATGACCAAATATTAGCTCAAAAATAATAACTAATATTAATAAGACTAATAAATTATAAGACACTATTTTTCTAATCATAATCTATATTTTTATTTATTAACTGGTTAATGTCAGTACCAATCATAAAAAACTAATTTAGTAAATTCTTATAAATAAATAATCAAAGTCTAATCTAATTCAAACTCTTTTGAATAATCTTTTTTTAATGATGAATCTTGATATTTTTATAATTCATTAATTTAATTAAATATTATTATGTATTTTATACTTTTTATTAAATATATTTTTAATAATAAAAAGCTACAGAATTAGATAAAAAGTTTAGTTAATTGATATCTTCCAATATATGTCGATTGTATATTAAAGATGATATACTATGAAAGTGATATGTTTAATGAGATAGATAAACAATGGATAAATAATTAGATGAACTACTGGTTAATGAAATCAGAACCTGATGTTTGGTCGATTGATCAGCAAAAAAAAGCTGGTGCTAAAGGTGCTCCCTGGGATGGAGTAAGAAATTATCAAGCTGCAAAAAATTTAAGAGCAATGAAAAAAGGAGACCTTTGTTTTTTTTATCACTCAAATATAGGTAAAGAAATTGTTGGTATAGTTGAGGTTATTAAAGAAGCTTTTTTAGATAAAACTGACAAAGATGGACGATTTGTAGCTGTTCAAGTAAAATTTAAAGAAAAATTAAAGAAAAGTGTAACTCTAGAAGAGGTTAAAAAAACCAAGTCTCTTAGCCATTTATCACTTATTAGACAAAGCAGATTATCTGTTATGCCGATAGACTCTAAAAGCTGGAAAATTTTAAATAAGATGAGTAGTATTTAAATAAAAAAATATTCATGCCTAAAAAAAAATCATTATCAAAAGTTAAAAAAAAAACTTCTAAAAAAACTAAGGCTAAAAAAAAAGTAAAGCCTTTTAAGAAAAAGGTTTTAAAAAAAATAGAAGAAAAAGAATTAATCATAAAAACTAAACCTGAGTGGATAAAAAGTGCTCTAGTAAATAAAGCGAAATATCAAAAAAAATACTCAGACTCGATTAAAAAAAATGATGACTTTTGGAAGAATGAGGGGAAAAGAATTACTTGGATTAAGCCATACAAGAAGATTAAAAATATAAAATACAGTAAAAAAGAAGTTAGAATTAAATGGTATGAGGATGGCACATTAAATGCTTCTGCCAATTGTATAGACCGTCACCTTAAAGATAAAAAAGATAAAACCGCTATTATTTGGGTGGGTGATGATCCAAAAGATACTAAAAAAATTTCGTACAAACAATTACATAATGAAGTTTCTAAAGCTGCAAATGGTTTAAGAAAACTAGGAATTAAAAAAGGTGATCGAGTTACGATTTATTTAACTATGATTCCAGAACTTGCGGTAACAATGCTTGCTTGTGCTAGAATTGGTGCGGTTCACTCTATTATTTTTGGTGGTTTTTCGGCAGACTCTATTTCTGGCAGAGTTAATGACTGTGAGTCAGAATACATAATAACTGCTGATGAAGGAGTTAGAGGTGGAAAAACTATTCCACTAAAACAAATTACAGATGAGGCTTTAAGAAGTTGTCCTAATGTCAAAAAATGTATTGTTGTAAAAAGAACTGGAAATAAAGTTAATTGGGTTAAAGGAAGAGATGTTTGGTTTGACGATTTAATTAAAGATATGTCAACTAAATGTGAGCCTGAGGAAATGAATGCAGAAGATCCTTTGTTTATTCTCTACACATCTGGTTCTACTGGAAAACCAAAGGGGGTTTTACATACAACGGGTGGTTATATGGTTTATGCATCTATGACCCATCAATATGTCTTTAACTATAAACCAAAAGATATTTATTGGTGTACAGCTGATATTGGTTGGGTAACAGGTCACAGTTATATTGTTTATGGACCGCTTGCTAATGGTGCCACAACAATAATGTTTGAAGGAATTCCAACCTTTCCTGACAGCTCAAGGTGGTGGCAAATTATTGATAAATATAAAGTTAATATTTTTTATACAGCTCCCACTGCTATTAGAGCTTTAATGAGAGAGGGAGATAAACCTGTTAAAAAAACCTCAAGAAAATCTTTAAAATTATTAGGGACTGTTGGTGAACCCATTAATCCTGAGGCTTGGATGTGGTATTATAAAACAGTTGGAAATTCTAAATGTCCAATTGTTGATACATGGTGGCAAACTGAGACAGGTGGAATTTTAATTAGCCCTCAAACAGGAGCTATGAATTTAAAACCTGGTTCTGCGAGTAAACCTTTTTATGGAATTAAGCCTTCTATAGTTGATAAAGATGGTAAAGAAATCAAAGGAGCTGGTGAAGGAAGATTGTGCATTTCTCAATCTTGGCCTGGACAAATGAGAACTGTTTATGGTGATCATCAAAGATTTATTGATACTTATTTTTCTCAGTTCGATGGAAAATATTTCACAGGTGATGGTGCTAAAAGAGATAAGGATGGCTACTACTGGATAACTGGTCGTGTAGATGATGTAATTATTGTTTCTGGTCATAACCTTGGAACTGCCGAAATAGAAAGTGCTTTTGTTGCTCATCCAAAAGTTGCTGAAGCTGCTGTGGTTGGATATCCACATGATATTAAAGGTAACGGCCTATATTGTTATGTAACTCTAAATGTTGGAGAGAAATCAGATTTAGATCTTGAAAGAGATTTAAAGCTTTGGGTAAGAAAACAAATCGGTGCATTAGCGACACCTGACATTATTCACTTTTCACCTGGTCTTCCAAAAACAAGGTCTGGAAAAATTATGAGAAGAATTTTAAGAAAAATTGCAGCTAATGAACATGACCAATTAGGGGATACAACAACTTTAGCAGACCCAAGTGTTGTGCAAAGTTTGGTGGATAATAGAAAGAATATTTAAAATTCTATTAATTTCTCAAATTCTTTTTTAATAATATCCCATTTCAATATCATAGAATTCAATACGATTTTTCGATCTAAAGTTTTAAGCTCTTCAGCTATTGGGGCCCATTCGTATAATGACAAAGCACTTGGATTAAAGGGTAAATCTTTATAATAAATTTCCCAGTTTATATTTTGAAGTCTTTCATTAAAAGTTTTTTTTGCTTCCTCAATAATATCAAGTGGCATCTTATTAGAAATCTCATCATCTAAAATTTTAGAAAAAATTTCTTTAGACTGGTCAAGGTTTTGATAATTAAAATTAACTTTTAAATAAGAAAACGTAAATAATGTCAGATCCTGTAAAGCAACAGAATAAATATTCCATCTGGCAATATCAAGAGATGCCATGAACACGTCATTGTCAAAATGAAGAACATACCTTGTTCCCATCCTGGTTTTTAAATAACTATATAAAGTTACTTGTGTTACCCAAGCAGATTTTGTTTGAATAAAGTGTTCAAGCTCATCTAAATTCTTAATTTTTTTCTTTGGAATAAAAGCCCTAAACATGGCAAACAAGTAAACTTTAAAATCATCAAACGATATGTCTTTCCAAGAGAGTTTATATTTTTGCATAAAAATTCATATATATGGTCATTATACCTTAAAAAAGTAAGTAAATAAGCACCTAATATGAACAATTTTAAGTCTTTTAAAAACTTACAGAATGGTTATGGTTTAGGGTAGTTATAACTAAAAATAGAGAGGTATAAATGTCAAACGCAACAAAACACTGGGAAAAGACTAGATCATTGTTATTCGTAACACTGGCTATTTGGTTTGTTTTCTCAATCGGCATCTTCCTTTTTGCAGCTGAAATGAATGAGGTTACAGGACCTTTCGGTTATCCATGGACATACTGGTTTACATGTCAAGGATCTCTTGGAATTTTTGTAATTTTATGTTTCTGGTTTGCTAATAGGCAAGAGAAAATCGATGAAGAATTTGGCTTCAACGAAAGGGGAGATCAATAATGATTAAAGGTAAATTTATAGACAATTTGCCAAAAGTTTACGGAATCTATACAGGAGGTTTTATAGGTTTCATAATCTTAATGGCAATTGGTGAGCAGATGGGTATGACTGCTAAAGCAATAGGTGTTGCTTTTGTAGCCTTTACAATATTCATCTATGCATTGATCGGTTATCTATCAAGAACAGCTCAAGCAGACGCATATTACGTGGCTGGAAGACAAGTGCCCACTGTATTCAATGGAATGGCGACGGCGGCAGACTGGATGTCTGGTGCTTCATTCGTTGCAATGGCAGGTGGTATTTACTTCAAAGGCTATGGATATATGGCTCTACTTGTCGGTTGGACTGGTGGTTACATATTAGTTGCAACTTTATTAGCACCATACTTAAGAAAATTTGGCTGTTACACAGTTCCAGATTTTGTAGGTACAAGATACGGTGGTAATTTAGCGAGACTATGTGCAGTAATAGTTTTAACTGTTGCTTCATTTACGTATGTGACTGCACAGATAAACGCTACAGGTACTATTGCATCTGTTGCTCTAGATATCGACTTTAAATACGCTGTATATATTGGACTAATAAGTATTTTACTTTGTTCAATGTTAGGGGGTATGAGAGCGGTAACTTGGACACAGGTTGCACAATATATCGTACTAATTATAGCTTACTTGCTTCCAATTTTTTGGATCAGTAACAAAATGGGTGCAGGTTTCTTCCCTCACTTTATGTTAGCTGATGAAGTAGTTAGAATTGGTGAGTTAGAACAACAGTTTGGTTTTGTTAAAAACTCTGCTGCTGATCTAGCAACGGTACCTAAAGGGTTAGCTGGAATAACTAAAGCACACTCTGCAGTAAATGCAACGCCTTGGGCATTTATTTCATTAGCATTGGCGATGATGATGGGAACAGCTTCATTACCGCACGTGATGATGAGATACTTTACTACTCCAAGTGTAAAAGCAGCTAGAAAATCAGTTGGTTGGTCGTTATTCTTTATCTTCCTTCTGTATTCTTCTGCACCAATGTTAGCAACACTATCTAAACTATCGTTGATCGATCCAACACTACCAACAGGTATTATTGGTAAATCATTTGCTGAAGTTCAATCAATAGATTGGTTCCAAAACTGGAATCAAGCAAACTTGATGTTCATCAGTGACTTTAACGGCAATGGAACTCTTGAGTTAAACGAGTTTTTCATGGGTGGTAAAGCGGTTGTGTTAGCAACACCAGAAATAGCTGGATTACCTTATGTAATCTCAGGACTGGTTGCTGCTGGAGGTATGGCTGCTGCCATGTCAACAGCTGATGGTTTGATTCTAGCAATTGCAAATGCGATCTCTCATGACGTTTATTACAAAATGATTGATCCAAAAGCAGAGACTGCAAAAAGACTTCTTGTTGCAAGGGTATTACTTGTAATAATTGGTTTTGCTGGAGCAACTATTGCGGCAATGGAGATCCAAGGTATCTTAGGTTCAGTGATCTGGGCTTTTGACTTTGCGATGTCTGGATTGTTCTTCCCACTTGTACTTGGTGTATGGTGGAAGAGAGCTAACAGAGAAGGTGCTATTGCTGGTATGGTTTTAGGTCTTGGTTCTGCTATTTGGTACCTTGTATGGGTAAGAAATGGTGGAAGTGGGTTCTTAGGACTTACTCAGCTAACATTTGGTATCTTCGGAGCAGCTGTTAGTTTTGTTTCAATGGTTGTAGTGAGTTTAATGACTCAAGAACCAGATAAAACAATTCAAAAAATGGTTGATGAAGTTCGTA
Source organism: Candidatus Pelagibacter sp. PS_23 (assembly GCF_059417905.1). Classification (NCBI taxonomy): domain Bacteria; kingdom Pseudomonadati; phylum Pseudomonadota; class Alphaproteobacteria; order Candidatus Pelagibacterales; family Candidatus Pelagibacteraceae; genus Candidatus Pelagibacter; species Candidatus Pelagibacter sp. PS_23. The sequence continues at coordinate 1,205,969 of NZ_CM182071.1, forward strand.
TACCAAGTGGTAAAACTGTTACTGGTAAGTAGAACTAATAAACTTTAATTTTAAGGGGCGATTAATTTCGCCCCTTTTAATTTAATCTCATTTCTAATATAACTCATTAAATGTCAGCAAACTTCCATCCCTTAATTTATTTTATAGATTACTTATTTGGTATGATTATGTGGACTTTAATAGGAAGAGTTGCGATGAATATTTTTCAAAAAGAAGACTCAGAGTTCTTTTTTATGAAGATTTTTGTCAAATATACCGATCCACTAATAAAAATTTTTAAACCAATAACCCCTTCTTTCATTATAGGACCTCTGGTACCATTATATGTAGCATGGTTCTTTTATATGATTAGATTTTACTTTATGCCATGGGTCTTAGGTTATTCTGTAATGGGAATGTTGTCATTTCCTCTAGAAAGTGAAATTTCTAAACAAATTTATCAATTATTTAATTCAATTAAATTTTAAAAATTGATACTAGTAGAGCTAGCAATCAATGAAAAAAATACAAATATCCCCTTCAATTTTATCTGCTGACTTTAGTCAATTAAGAAATGAAATAAAAAGACTTGAAGAAGGTGGTGCAGATATGATCCATGTGGATGTGATGGATGGTCATTTTGTTCCTAATTTAACCATGGGTCCACCTATCATAAAATCATTAAGAAAATTTACAAAACTACCATTTGATGTTCATTTAATGATTTCACCCGTGCATAAGTATATTAAAGATTATGCAGACGCAGGTGCAGATATTATTACTATACACCCAGAAGCAACTGAAAATTTAGCAGTCTCTATTGACCATATTAAAAGTTTAGGAAAAAAAGTAGGGGTTTCTTTAAATCCAGAAAGTAAAATTAATTTAATAACTGACTTATTAAATGAGATAGATTTAGTTCTAATTATGAGCGTAAACCCTGGATTTGGAGGACAAAAGTTTATGCCAGAAGTTTTAGAAAAAATTAAAGAATTAAAAAAAATAAGAGATCAAAAGAATATAGATTTTGATATCGAGATTGATGGTGGGATCAATTTTGACAATAATAAACTAGCAATAGAAGCTGGTGCAAATATTTTAGTTTCTGGGACAACTATATTTAAAAATAACAATGGAGATATAAAAAAAAATATAGACCTTTTAAAATCAAGTTAGAATAATGATTTTAAACAATTCATTTAGACTTATTAAAAAAAAAATTCGTCACTTTTATTTAAACTCCTATCTATATAATAAAAAAATTACACCCTCTTCTATTGAGTTACTAGAATATCAGCCAAGCCCTAGCTTGTTAGAGGGCCTTATAAAATATGATAAAAAAAAGATTAACATAGAAAATTATTCGTTAAATGAAATTTGGGATAATCCAAATTTAAAAGAAAAAGACCAACAAAATTTAAACAGTTTTTTTTGGCTATTTAGCCTAGATCTTAGATCTTCAAAAAAAGATACTCAAAATGTCATTAATCAATGGATTAATACAAATGACAGGTACAACTCTAAAAATTGGAAAATTGATATAATTGGAAAAAGAATAATAGCTTGGATTTCAAATTCTAGGCTTACCTATGAAGATGGCAATATAGATTATAAAGACAAGTTTAACGGCACTATAAAGAAGCAGATCAATCACCTTATTAATGAAATTGAAAACTCTGAATTAATCGATAATAAAATTATAGGGTGTGCGGCTATCATTTTAACTGGTCTATCGTACCCTCAAAATAATAATTATTTAAATACTGGGTTAAGTTTACTAAAAAAATTAGCCAAATATTCATTGGATAATGATGGCTTTCCAAAATCAAGAAATATTAGACAGTTAAGTTTTTACTTAAAATATTTTATATTAATTAGAGAGTGGTTCAAAGAATCTCAAAACGAAATACCAGATTTTATAAATGAAAATATATATTATTTAGGTCAGGCTTACGCTTTTATTTGGCAAAACAATAAAATAGATTTTCTCTTTAATGGTAATCATAAAACAAATAATCATAATTTTGACCTTTATTTAAAAAGACTTGGATATAATTTTAAAAATCAAAATAATGAGCTGGGTGGCTATGTGGTCCTTAATAGTAAAAAAAATTCTTTAATAATGGATGTTGGATCAAGCCCAAATAAAAAATTATCTTCAAATTATCAAGCTGGTGCTTTATCTTTTGAGATTATATCAAATAGTAAAAAATTAATTAGTAATTGTGGTTATTTTCAAAAAATTGATCATCAATTAAATGAAATATCTAAGTCAAGCGCAGTCCATAGCACACTAATTATAGATGACAAATCCTCTTGTAATTTTAATAAAGTAAGAGGTAAAAAATCTAAAATTAATCAAGAATTAAGAATATTAAAAAAAAAAGTAGTATTTGAAAAAAATTATTGGAAAATTAATGCTTCTCATGATGGCTATTTAAAACTGCATGGTATTATTCATGATCGAGAAATAGAATTTTACCCAGAACAATTAAAATTCATTGGCCATGATAAAATTATTTCTAACAAGGGTATTAAAAACTTAAAATTTGATATTAGATTTCACTTGGAGCCAAATATTCGATTAATGAAAACTCAAGATGAAAAATCAATACTTATTGATCTTGATGGAGAAGGTTGGAAATTTAGCTCAGAAAATTCTAAGATAAATATTGAAGAAGGGTTATATTTTGGAGAAAAAAATTCTTTTACAAATAATCAAAATATATTTATTTCAGGAATGACTAATGAAGAAAATCAAACTATAAGATGGGAAATCACAAAATTATAATGAAAAAAATAAAAAAAGCTCTTATTTCAGTATCTGATAAAAAAGATTTAGGCAGTCTTTTAAGAGTTTTAGCGAAATACAAAATTGAATTAATTAGCTCTGGAGGCACCTTTAAAGAAATAAAGAAACTTAAATTTAAATGCCAAGAAGTTTCAGAGTATACTGGTTCACCAGAAATTCTTGGTGGAAGAGTTAAAACACTACACCCAAAAATTCATGCTGGTATATTAAGTAAAAGAAACGACAAATCTCACACTAAAGAACTAAAAGCTAATCAATATGATGAAATTGACCTTGTTATTGTTAACTTTTATCCTTTTGAAAAAACTTTAGATCAAACAACCAATCATTCAAAAATAATAGAGAATATTGATGTTGGAGGTCCCACTATGGTTAGGGCAGCTGCCAAAAACTATAACGATGTTACTGTTATTACATCCTCAGATCAATATGAAACCTTAATTAATGAATTAGAAAATAATAAAGGATCAACATCTATTGAATTTAGAGAAAGGATGTCTTTAGAGGCCTTTTCTGAAACAGCTTATTATGATGCTGTAATTTCTAACTATTTTAATAAAATTAAAAAAAACAATTTCCCCAAAAAAAAAATTATTTATGGAAATTTAATTGAAAAATTAAGATATGGTGAAAATCCACATCAAGAAGCTGCAATTTATTCTAAAACTCAAAATCTTAATATTAAACAAATTCATGGTAAGCAGTTAAGTTATAATAATTATAATGATATTTTTTCTGCATTAACAATATCAAAATCTTTACCAAAAAACTCCGGAACTGTTATAGTTAAACACGCTAATCCTTGTGGTGTTTCAATTGAAAAAAATAATTTAAAAAGTTATAAATTGGCTCTTGCTTCTGATCCAGTTAGTGCTTTTGGTGGAATAGTTTCTTGTAATTTCAAAATGAATAAAATTCTAGCATTAGAGCTTAATAAAATTTTCTTAGAGGTTATCATTGCTAATGGTTTTCAAGCTGATGCTTTAAAAATTTTAAAAAAGAAAAAAAATATAAGAATTATTGATGCATCAGAATTTATGATGAAAGATTTAATAAGATTTGGCTCTGTAAATGAATCTATTTTAACACAATCTGAGGATTTAAAAGTTTTTGAACCTAAAGATTTCAAAGTTGTTTCAAAACTAAGACCAAATAAATCTCAATTAAAAAATTTAATTTTTGCATTCAATGTTTGTAGATATGTAAAATCAAATGCAATTGTTCTTGCAAGCCAAGAGGCAACCGTTGGTATTGGCTCAGGGCAACCTAGTAGACTTGATAGCTGTCAAATTGCTATAGATAAAATGAATAAATTTCAAAACTTAAAAGAAGATGTTGTGGCAGCCTCTGATGCATTTTTTCCATTTGTTGATGGTATTGAAAAATTAGTACAATCAGGAGTGTCAGCTGTAATACAGCCTTCCGGATCAATTAGAGATAAGGAGATAATAAAATTTGCAAACCAAACTGGTACTATTTTAGTTTTCTCTAAAACAAGACATTTCAGGCATTAGTAATTTGATCAATTTTAGCTGCTAAAATAAAATCATTTTCTGATAGTCCTTCAATAGCGTGAGTAGTAATTATAATTTTAGCATATCCCCAACCAAATGAAATATCTGGATGATGATTTTCGTTTTCTGATATTTCACCAACTTTATTTATAAAATTTTGACTATTAACAAAATTCTTAAAAATAAAATTTTTCTCTAAAAAATATATTTCTTTTGTATTTTTTTTAACATCCCAACCATCAACTTTTTTTTGATATTTATGAATTTCACTAATATCAAAAGGTAAAATTCCACCCTCACAAGGTACACATTTTTTATTAAGTAAGTCACTCATTGATCAATATGTTTTAAAATTTTGGAGCGGGTCAAGGGAATCGAACCCTCTACCTAATCGTTGGCAACGATTCGCTCTACCAATGAGCTAGACCCGCTTATAAAAGACACTATAAATAGATGTTTTTTTCAATGCAATCAATGATAAATTTTTTATTTAACATAAGATTTTCTATAGAATATCATAAAAAGATTATTTGCTAAAATTAAGGTTATTGAACCATTATTTATTTATATCCCAGCTCAATCAAATCTCCTTGAAACATATCAGTTAGTTTTATTTGTTGATCTTTATCTAAAATTTTTTTCCAATCATTATCAGGACCTAGATTAAAAAAAGGAATTTTCTCTTTACTAATTTTTGATGGTACTGCTTCAACAAAACCATTATTTTTTTCATCATTTTTAAGTTTATCAAAAAATGTTGATCTAACAGAATTTTTTAACTTTTCTTTATTTATTTTATCTTTTATGTGCAAAGTCTTATTTATAAATTCTATAACATCTTTAAAAACATTATAAGTTTCTTTCAATAAATCCTCATACCTAATAATTTTTATGGGTATTTCTTTTTGAACTCTCCATGACTTATTATTCATACTCCAAGAACTTATAAATTGAAAATCACTATAACCATACTGTTCTACTCTCTCTACATCATAAATAAATTTTTTTGGATTTATCATCCATTTTAAAGCTTCATTATCATCAAGCTCATAATGGTTCTTTATTGAAGTTATTACATTCCTAGGGTCCCTAACAATATAAATACATCCTGCTGAATTTTGTTTATTGCTAAACTTACTATTATTAACTGCACCAAATATATTATGAGTTTTAAAAAATCTTATTTTTTTGTCTTCATTAATTTTTTCTTGTGCTTTAATCCAAAATTTTGCTGTGTCCCCAACCTCATTCGGATTATGATTAAACCCTGTAAGATATTTTTTTTCTGGAAATTGCCCTATATTCTTTAAAATATTTTGATTAAAAACTCCATCTTTTGAATAATAATAAGCACTAATTAAAGCTCTTAACCAAGTATTTCCACTTTTTGGGTAAGATGCAATCCAGAATATCATTGTACAATTATTATAGATGAATAATACTTATTCTAATAATAAAATTTTATGAAAAATTTACCAAAAACTATTCCTTTATTTCCATTGAGTAACTTTATTATATTTCCTCATACAACAGTTCCATTAAATATATTTGAACCAAGATATATTGAAATGATTAATGATAGTATGAAAACAAACAAGATGATTGGTTTGATTCAACCAAAAAATAATGATGATAGCTCAATTCCTGGTCTTCATAAGGTTGGATGTTTGGGTAAAATAACTAATTTTAAAGATACATCAGATGGTAGATATATGATTGATCTAAATGGTATAACGCGGTTTAAAGTAACTAATGAAATTAAAAGTACAAAGCCTTACCGTATTTGCGAAGCTAATTATGACAATTTTGAACTTGATTTAACTCCTGAAAAAAAGAAATTAAAATTTTCTGATCTTGAATCAATCTTCAAAGATTTAAAATTACTTTTTGAAAAAAAAGGATACATAATAAATTGGAAATCTTTAGAAAAACAAGATTTGAGTGAAACAATAAATGCCCTAGCAATGGCCTCCCCTTTTTCACTGGAAGAAAAACAAATTTTATTAGAAAGTAAAAATTTAGAAGCAAGAAAGGATAAAATTTCTGAAATATTAAGTACTTATAGTTTTGATGATTTTCATAACACAACTATTCAGTAGGCTTAAAAATTTATTCCCGTATCCGCTAGTTTAATAAAATAATTATTTAGATTTTTATTTTTTCCAATCCTTTTAAGAAGTTTGCTAAAGCTTTTATTTTGAACTTTTTTATCTAAGTTAAAAGATTCATAAATTAAGTCTATGGCTTTAGAAAAAACAAAGTTTTTATCTTTTGTTTTTTTTTCAAATTCATCAAATATCTGTAAATCTAACTGCATACCTAATTCAATTTTGTCTTCAATAATTTTAGTTAGAATTCTAAGATCTCGTATTGTCATATTAAATCCTTGTCCTGCTAATGGGTGTACTCTGTGTAGCATGTCTCCAAAAGCTAAGATATTTTTATGATAATAGTTTCTTAAATTTGAAGAACTCAACTCAAAACTATTTAATTTATCAATTTTGTTAATTAGATATTTGGGGTTATTTTTATTAATTAAATCTATTACATCGCTATTATCAAATTTTTTATTCTTAATATCCATTGAGTATACTACAGATGTTTCAGTACTAGAGATTGGTAAAAATGCAATTGGACCTTGCTTTGTAAAAATTTGAGTTGCTGTATTATTCTCTATTTTTTTATGTTTTAAAATAGTGGTATAAGCAAGATTATAATAATTTTTACTAATTTTTTTAGTGAAGTACTTTTTTGCTAAAAAATTATTTGCATCACAATTTATTATTAAATCATATTCTTTTTTATTTAAAAACTCCTCATTAATATTTTTGCTTAATATTATTTTTTTAAAAAATTTACTTTTAATAAGGTTACTATTTAACGATTTTAGAAGCTCATCATTTTTTATAATATAAAACAGATCATTTTTATCATTTTCAAATTTTAATAAATTTTCTGTATCAATTTTATCAGTATAAATTTCTATTCTATTTATTTTCCAGTAATTATTTTTTGAAATCTGAAAAATTTCTTCTTTGAAAAATTCAAAATTACTTTTAGATATTCCTATTGTTCTATTGGAGGAAAAATTACTATTTCTACTTTTATAATAATAATGAACATTTATTTTTTTATTTATAAGGCTTTTAGCTAAAGATAGAGCAGTTAGACCTTCACCAATAATACAAACATTCATAATAATTTTAATTTTAACAATAAAAATTAGATGATACAAAGTGATTAATTAGACTCATTTATTTATGGAATTTAAAAAATTAGCCAACAATACAATTAATTTTGGTATAAATAGAATTATAGAAATTGCCGGAATTGCTTTTGTTATAATTGGTCTTCTTTTGCTAGTTTCACTTATAACTTTTTCTCCTGATGACCCTAATTTTATTTTCCCAGACAATACAGAAATTAAAAATTTGCTTGGTTTTAATGGAAGTTACACAGCTGATCTTTTTTTTCAAACCTTTGGACTCATTGCTTTATTAATTCCATTTACGCTCATATTTTCTGGCATAAATATAGTTCTGAATAAGAAAATTTTTTTGATATTTGAAAGTATTTTTTATTCAGTTCTTTATTCTTCATTTGGTTCTCTATTTTTTTCTTTTTTTTACCCCACTGCCTTCAACCTTTATATTAATGGAAATGGTGGTTTTATTGGAAAATATTTAGAAACAACTTTTTTAAATTCATTAATTAATATTAATTCTCAAATTTCTTATTACTTTTTAATTTTGATTATTTTAATTTTATTTTTAATTAGTATCCATTTTAAAATTATTTATTTTTATAAATTAATAAAAAAACTTTTTAAATTAATCTTTATAAAAAAAGAAAAGAGTTATACTAATGAAAATGAGATAATTAGTGAATTTATACCACAGGAAGAAATTACAAATTTAATTCAAGAAGATTTACCTTTTATAAAAAGTGAAAATAAATCTCCTAGTAAAAAAATTCGCTTCAAACTACCTACTATCGACTTACTTAAAATCCCAACACAAAAAGATAGGGAAAAACTAAAAGATGAAGATTATATTGATAGTGAATTTTTAGAAAAAATCTTATTAGATTTTGGGGTTAGTGGGAATATAAAGAAGGTTAGTCATGGCCCTGTAGTAACACTAAATGAGTTTGAGCCTGCAGCAGGAGTTAAAGTATCAAAAATCATTAATCTCTCAGATGATATTGCTCGAAATACTAGCTCTGAATCTGCAAGAATTGCCACTATTCCAGGACGTAGCACCATCGGTATAGAGCTTCCAAATTCTAGTCGTGAGAATGTTTATTTAAGTGAAATACTCTCTAACTCTGATTTTAATAAAAAAGATATTCGATTACCAATTGCACTTGGTAAGAACATTTCTGGTGTTCCTATTGTTGGAGACTTAGCTTCTATGCCTCACTTATTAATTGCTGGAACTACTGGATCAGGTAAATCTGTTTGTATAAATACTATTATCTTGTCTTTACTCTACAGGCACACACCAGACAAATGTAAGTTCATACTAATCGATCCTAAAATGCTTGAACTATCAACCTATGAAGGCATACCTCACTTATTGTGTCCTGTGATTACTGAAGCAAAAAAAGCTGCTTCTGTCTTAGGTTGGGTTGTTAAAGAGATGGAAAATAGATACCGACTTATGACCAAAGAAGGAGTCCGTAATATTGATGGCTATAATGCTAAGCACACTTTGGCTATGCCCTATATTGTTGTTGTAGTAGATGAAATGTCTGACCTAATGCTTGTTGCTGGCAAAGAGATAGAAAATTATATTCAAAAATTATCACAAATGGCAAGAGCTGCTGGAATTCATATTATAATGGCCACACAAAGACCAAGTGTTGATGTTATTACAGGAACTATTAAAGCGAATTTTCCTACAAGAATATCTTTTCAGGTAACCTCAAAAATAGATAGTAGAACAATTTTAGGCGAACAAGGTGCAGAACAACTACTTGGTAAGGGAGATATGCTTTATATGTCTTCAGCAAATAAGATCGTTAGAATTCACGCACCATTTGTATCAGAAACTGAAATTGAAAAGGTTAATAATTATTTAAGAAGTCAGGCAGAGCCAGATTATATAGATGAAATCCTAAATTTTGCAGATGAGAAAGAATTGAGCGGAGAAACTTCTAGCTCTGGAGATAAAGATGAATTGTACCAGGCTGCACTTGATATTATTAAATCAGAGGGCAAGGCATCTACTTCGTTTTTACAAAGAAAATTGCAAATAGGGTATAATAGAGCTGCAAGAATTATTGATATGATGGAAGCTGACGGGGTTGTGAGTAAAGCTAATCATGTTGGTAAAAGAGATGTTCTTTAATGCTTAAAGTAATAATCATCTTATTGTTTTTCAGTTTTTATCTTCCAGCCAACTCATCCCCAAAAGATAAAATAATTTCTCAAATGAAACTTACTAATAATTTAAGTTTTAATTTTATACAAACAATTAATGATAAAAGTGAAGATGGAAAATGTATCATTGAATATCCTAAAAAAATTTTTTGTGATTACATTAATCCTAATAAAAAGAATTTAGTATCAAATGGAAAATCTTTAGTTATTAAAACCAGTAACAAGGGAAGCTATTATCGTTACCCACTTAACAAAACTCCTTTAGAATTTTTACTAGATAAAGAATATCTAATTTCTAAGATAGAAAAACTGGAGCCAAGGGATATCGACAATAAGTATTTAAATTTTAAAATTTTTGAGAATAATAATGAAATTAATATTTTTTTTGATAAGAAAGATTTAAATTTAATTGGATGGCAAACTGAAGATATTTATCAAAATTTATCAATAACATTTATTTCTTCTATCAAAAAAAACCAAGAGATAGATGGAAAGATTTTTAAGTTGCCTGAAAATAATTAATCATCTAATTAAGGTTTCAGACTTAAAATTTTTCATACCTCTAGCTAGGTAATTTTTTAACGCATTTTTGTGATCTAGAGAACAAGTGTGAAGCCAAACTCTTACACCACCCATATTAAATGAGCATTTAATTGCCTCACTTAATAAATATCCTCCTAATTTTTTTCCAAAATATTCTTCTAAAATTCCAAAATAAGCAATTTCAGCTTCTTTGCTTTGTTTATTAAATAATAGTTCAAAATAGCCAGCTATTTCACCTTTATCTTTAAGAATGTATGTAAATAACTGGTCATTAGAAGCGTAATCTGTCCATTTTAAGTCTGTCCAAATAAGTCTATCAATCCATTGACAGTTCTTACCAATAGATTTGTAAAAAAATTTATTTAATTGAAAATCTTTTGGGTCTACAAGCTCTACAGAGTAATTCTCTGCAGGCCTCTTAACTTCTTTTAATTCATCTAGAGATCTTATCTCTAAATAATTTCGGAAAATTTTTTCTGTCACTCAACCATTTTTCCAACTTTTTCTCCTCCAAATAAATGGAAGTGTAAATGTGGAACCTCTTGACCGCCATCTTCACTCAAATTTGTTAAAGCTCTATAACCTTTACCCATGTCTGTTGAGATATTTAATATTTTCGAAACTTTTGTAATAGCTTTACTTAACGCAACGATCTCTTGATCTGAAGCTCTAGCATTAAAATCATCTAAATCAATGTACTCACCTTTTGGAATAACTAGTGCATGTATTTTTTTTTGAGGACTTATATCATGAAAAGAAAGAACATGTTCATTTTCAAATATTTTTTTACAAGGAATTTCTTTTCTCAAAATTTTTGCAAAAATATTATTTTTGTCGTAACTCATTATCTATTATTCTTTTCTTCAATACCTGATTGTTTTTTTCTGTCTTCCAACTCTTTTAAGACGTCTTCAAACTTAATATCGGCTGCCTCAAGTGTAACTAATATATGATATATTGTATCTGCTGCTTCATGAACTATATTAGATTTATCATTTAGGGCCTCTTTTAGTTCATCAAATTCTTCTTCCATTTTATCTATACATTTTGACAGGCCACCTGATAATAATGATGAAGTATAAGATTTATCTTCATCCTTACTTTTTCTGTCTCTAATTGTATTTACTAAATTTAATAGATTTTCTGACATCTCTAAATCCTAACGGGAATTCCTTTTGAATTCAAATATTGTTTAGCTTCATTAATTGAATGTGTTCCGTAATGAAAGATTGAAGCTGCTAGTACAGCGCTAGCATTGCCAAGCCTAATACCATCCACAAGGTGATCCAGGTTACCTACTCCGCCAGAGGCAATCACTGGTATATTAACTGTTGAAGATATTTTAAACATTAAATCATTATCATAACCAATTTGGGTGCCATCTCTATCCATAGAAGTAACTAATAATTCTCCTGCTCCATTATCTTCCATTTTTTTTGCAAATTCTATTGCATCTATATTTGTGTTGTTTCTTCCACCATGGGTAAAAACCTCCCATTTATTGCCATTTTTTTTAGCATCTATTGCAATAACAATGCACTGTGATCCAAATTTTTTTGAACTTTCAATTATCATTTCAGGGTTTTGAACTGCCGCAGTATTGATTGAAACTTTATCTGCGCCACAATTTAGTAATTTATTAATATCTTCAACTCCTCTAACCCCACCCCCAACCGTTAACGGCACAAAACATTTTTTAGACGTTCTTTCAACCACATCATATATTGTGTCTCTATTTTCATTGGAAGCAGTAATGTCTAAAAAACAAATCTCATCAGCACCACCATCACTATAAATTTTAGCTTGCTCAACTGGATCGCCAGCATCTTTTAAATCTACAAAGTTAATTCCTTTAACAACTCTCCCATTTTTAACATCTAAACAGGGTATAATTCTATTTTTAAGCATCTAATTCTTTTACTAATTCTTCCAATTTAATATCACCATCATAAATAGCTTTACCAACTATTATTCCTTCAATATTTTTTAAATCTTTTGCTTTTTTAATGTCATCAATTGAAGACACTCCTCCTGAAATAATTACTGGGCAATTAGATACATTTGCAACATTAATTGTTTCTTCAAAATTAGGACTTTGTTTGGTACCATCTCTATTTATGTCTGTATAAATTAATCTGCTAGCACCATAATCGTTTACTTCTTTTAAAAAATCTAAAGTCAATTGATTAGAATTTTCCTTCCATCCTGAAACTGACAAGTATCCATCTTTAGCGTCTAGACCTAAGGCAATTTTATTTGGAAATTTTTGACATGCTTCTTTTAAAAAATTTTTATCTTTTATAGCTGCACTTCCTAAAATAACTTTTTCAACTCCTGCATCTATGTATTTTTCAATGCAATCAATGCTTCTAACGCCTCCACCTACTTCAATTTTTAAATCAAATTTATGAACTATTTCTTTAATAATATCCAGGTTAACTGTCTCTCCCGTTAAGGCGCCATCTAAATCAACAATGTGTAAATTTTTAAAGCCATGATCCTTGTATTTACCAGCTTGATCAACTGGTGATATTTCATATTCAGTTTTATTATTAAAGTCCCCTTTAATTAATCTTACACATTTTTTGTCTTTAATATCTATAGCTGGAAATATTTTCATATTTATAAATTTAAAAAATTTTCTATAATTTTAAGCCCCAATTTATCACTTTTTTCAGGGTGAAACTGGGTTCCGTAGATATTTTCTTTTTCAACTGAACAAACAACATTTGATGAATAATCTGTTGTTGCTGAAATTACACTTTTATCATCTGGAATAAATTCGTAGCTGTGCACAAAATACATGTGTGATTTATTTTCTATGTTCTTAAAAATTTTACTATCTTTAATAATGTTAATTTCATTCCAACCAATGTGTGGAAGTTTGAATTTATTATTTTGATTGTCGATCTTTGAAACTTTTCCTGAAATCCAACCAAGTCCTTTTGTTTTAGTTTCTTCATATCCAAAATTTGCGAACATTTGTAAACCAACACAAATTCCTAGAAGAGGTTTTTTATTGGTTATTGCAAATTCATTGAGTGTTTCTACTAAGCCATTTATAGCATTTAATGCATCAACACAGCTCTTAAACGATCCCTGTCCCGGCAATACTACCTTGTCACTTGATCTAATCTTATTTAAGTCTGATGTTACTTCAATATTAACTTTATCTTTAGCGACTTCTTTAAAGGAATTTATTACAGAGCTGATATTTCCTGAGTTATAATCAACAATTGTGACATTCATTAAACTTATAATGAGCCTTTAGTTGACGGAATGCTCTTCTTATTTCTAGGGTCTATCTCTAAAGCTGTTCTTAATGATCTTGCAAGAGCCTTATAACAAGACTCAATTATATGATGGCTATTATCTCCATAAATATTTTCCATGTGCAAAGTTATTCCTGCTGATTGAGAAAAAGCTTGAAACCATTCTTTAAAAAGTTCTGTGTCCATCTCTCCAAGTCTTTCTACTTTTAATTTAACTTTCCATATTAAATAAGGTCTATTTGAAACATCAATTGCAACTCTTGTTAATGTTTCATCCATTGGAATCATTGCATGAGCGTATCTCTTAATTCCTTTAAAATCTTTCAATGCTTTTTTTAAAGCCTCACCTATAGCAATTCCAGTATCTTCTGTTGTGTGGTGAAGATCTATATGAGTGTCACCTTTTGCTTTAACTTTTAAATCAATCAGTGAATGCTTTGATAATTGTTCAAGCATATGATCTAAAAAACCTATTCCAGTATCAATTTTATATTGACCTTTCCCATCAATATTAACTTCAACACTTATACTGGTTTCTTTTGTTTTTCTGGAAACTTTTCCAATTCTGCTCATAATATATAATATGTATATAGGGATTAATTAACTATATCAATATTTGCAATCTACTACTTGAAGAATAAAAATTAATATCCATTTATAATCTATGACTACAATAGTACTTATTAGAAAAAACAATGAAGTAGTGGTTGCAGGAGACGGGCAAGTTAGTATGGGCAATACTGTTATAAAAAGTACTGCTGCAAAAGTTAGAAAAATTGAAAAAAGAAATGTAATAGCTGGATTTGCTGGATCAACTGCAGATGCTCTAACTTTGTTTGAAAGACTAGAGGCAAAACTTGAAAAACATGCTGGTAATCTTCCAAGAGCAGCTGTTGAGTTAGCAAAAGACTGGAGAACTGACAAATACTTGAGAAGACTTGAAGCTTTAATGGCAATTGGTGATAAAGAAAATAGTTTTATAATTTCTGGAACAGGTGATGTGTTAGAACCAGAGGGTGATGCCATAGGTATAGGATCAGGTGGAAATTATGCTTTGGCTGCTGCTAAAGTTTTATTAGATACAGATTTGAGTGCTGAAGAAGTTGCTAAAAAAGCAATTCAAGTTGCATCTGAAATTTGTGTATTCACTAATAATAATATTAAAATTGAAAAAATTTAATGGAAGACACAAACGTTACACCTTTCCCAAAAGAAAAAACTAAAAAGAAAGATAACTCTTTAGTCAGTTCTTTATCACCTAGAGAAATAGTTTCTGAATTAGACAGATATGTTGTTGGACAAAATAAAGCTAAAAAGGCAGTGGCTATTGCTTTAAGAAATAGGTGGAGAAGACAAGCTTTAAAAGGTGAAATGAAGAATGAAGTTTTACCTAAAAATATTTTAATGATTGGGCCAACTGGAGTTGGTAAAACAGAAATTTCTAGAAGACTATCTAAGTTAGCTGAAGCTCCTTTTGTAAAGGTGGAGGCTACAAGATTTACTGAAGTTGGATATGTTGGAAGAGATGTTGAACAAATCATAAGAGATCTTCTTGAAATTGCAATTGCAATGGAGAAAGTAAAAAAAAGAAAAGAAGTTCATACGAAGGCACAAAAATTAGCAGAAGAAAAAGTTTTGGATGCTCTAGTTGGAAATAAAGCAAGTCTTGCTACTAGAGAAAGTTTTAGAAAAAGATTAAGAGATGGTGATTTAGATGATAACGAAATTGAAATTGAAGTAAATAATAGTGGCTCTCAAGCTGCATTTGAAATTCCTGGAATGCCTGGAGCAAACATTGGAATGATAAATATTGGAGAGATGATTGGAAAATCTGTTGGTAATAAACAGAAAAAGAAGAAAATGACTGTCAAAGAATCTCATGAAATTTTAATTAATGATGAAGCAGATAAATTAATAGAAGAAGATAAAATTATAAAATCAGCAAAAGATTCAACAGAAAATAATGGGATAGTTTTTTTAGATGAAATAGATAAAATTTCAGGAAGAACAGATAGATCTGGTGGAGATGTTTCTAGAGAAGGAGTACAAAGGGATTTACTTCCTTTAATTGAGGGAACAACAGTAAGTACAAAGTACGGTACAATTAAAACTGATCATATCTTATTTATTGCATCTGGAGCCTTCCAGCTTGCTAAACCTTCAGACTTACTTCCAGAGTTACAAGGTAGACTTCCAATAAGAGTTGAACTTGAAGCTTTAACCAGTGATGACTTTAAAAGAATTCTTAAAGAACCAGACTATAGTTTGATAAAACAATATGTTGCTCTTTTAAAAACAGAAAACGTTGAGCTAGAATTTTCTGATGATGGTATCGATGCAATTGCCAATATGGCTTCAGAAGTTAATAACACTGTAGAAAATATTGGTGCTAGAAGACTTCATACTATTATAGAAAGAATATTGGATGATATTAGTTTTACTGCAACAGATAGGGCTGGTGAAAAAATTATAATAGATTCTAATTATGTAAAACAAAATCTAGATGAGCTTGTTAAGGATACAGATTTATCTAAATTTATTCTTTAAATTTGTTTTTATTTTTAAGATAAATATAAAAAGCTCCACTACCACCATCTTCAATCTTAGCATCTGTTGTTTCAATAATAAATTGAGTTAAACTTTTATTTTTTTCAATAAATTCAGGAACTGAATATTTTAGTATGCTCAAATCTTTTGAAAGGTAAGGATTTTCAATATTTTTAGATCTTAGTCCTTTGCCTGTAATCACTATTATTTTAGTAACATTTTCATCAAAACATTTTTGAATAAATTGTTCTATGGCCTTATTTGCTTCTTCAATAGTGTAACCATGCAAATCTATTTTCTTTATCTTCTCGTATCTTATATTTTTTTTAAGAATAAAATCTTTATTGGGAATTTTCTCTTTAGTGTTTAAAAAATTTTCCCAGTCCTGTATGTTTTTGTCTGGGTTATTTATATCTTTTTGTTTTACAGAATTTTTATTAAGAATTTTTTTTTTGTTATTTAGGAAGTTTTCCCAATCTTCTTTATCTTTGTCTGTTATCTTCTTAATCAATTAGGTAATAGTATTAATTAATAACCAATTTGGATTTGATGATTTAATGTCTTTTGAAAAAACCCAAGTATCATAAACAGTTTTTATTTTCTCACTATCCCCTGATACAATATTTTTATCTTTATCTTTTATACATGTTATAATTTCACTAACAAAATCTACTGTGACTTCTAAGCTATCTTCAATTTTTTTATGCGTTTTAATTACAGCTGACTTAATCCCTATAAAAGTTATTTCAGCAAAATGACCTTTGTTAGCTCTATCTTCAAGCGCCTCCTTAAACTGATCATAAATTTTTTTACTTAAAAGCGGTTTGCTTGCTATAAGCTTGTTGTCACTATCACTAAAATCTGTAATAATTGTTTCATAAGCAATTTTAGCGCCTTTTAAAAATTCCTTTTGTGACACTTCATCAAAGTTTTCACTAACTGGTTTTGGAGCTATATTTGTTTTTTGAAATTCCTTTTCAAATTGTGGTGGAATTTTCCCTTCGAAACCAGTTTTTTTACCAAGTATTCCTCTTAGACGAAGAAAAATAAAACCAGCAATCATTGCTAAAAGAATAATATCTATGTATTCAAAACTATAACTCATAATTTAATAATATTTACTATGTTGATTAATTACAACTAGCAATTTAGACTAAGGACAAATGAACACATTTTTATTATTATTAGTTGGTATTCCAATCGTTGAGATTTATTTGTTTATCAAGCTGGGTTCTCAAATTGGCGCCTTTAACACCATTTTACTTATCTTTATTACGGCTTTTTTTGGGGTTATCTACGCCAGATATGAAGGCTTTAACACTCTAAAATCGGGGATGTCTCAAATGGTAAAAAATGAACTGCCAGTTTATGAAATTATTTCCGGTGCTGCTTTAGCATTTGCAGCCTTACTTTTGATTTTACCTGGTTTTGCTACAGACTTCCTAGGTTTATTAATAATATTTCCACCAACAAGAAAATTGATATTTAAAAAAGTATCAATTAAAAAAAAGCCTATAAATAAAAAACAAGATTTTATTAATGGTGAATTTGAAGATATAGAGGATGAAAATGACAGAAAATTATAAAATTATTGGAAGCTTTATTAAAGATATGTCGAGTGAAACACCTGACACTCCAACACATATATTTGTAAGAGATAAAATTTCTAAATATAGATTAAATATTGATATTAATTCAAAGGCAGTAAAAGATGGAATTATTGAAGTCAACACAATCATAAAATTTTCAGACCAACCTGAAATTTTAAAAAAAGCACATTTTGAAATAACTTACACATCTATAGTTAAAGTAGATGAAAAGGTTTCTGATAAAAAAGAAATGGAAAAAATTATTCTATGTGATGTGCCTAATAAAATTTATCCTGACTTAGAAAGAATATTTTTAAATTTATTAACCGACTCTGGCTATCCTGGAATAAAATTTGAAAAAAAAATTAATTTTACTGAATTATACAAACAAAGAGCTAATTAAAAAAATTCTTCTTTAAACTATTTTTTAGATATTCTTTATGAAGTTTAAGTTCTGTCTCTGATGGTTTAACTACTTTTTTATAATACTGGTTTGTGTCATTGGAGTTTATTATTATTTTTTCATTATCTTCATTTTTAAAATTTAAAGTTGGTTCTTTTTGATCAAGAAGATTAATATAAACTTTAGCTAATAGATCACAGTCAATAAGGGCAGTATGTTGTGTTCTTTTTGAGTTATCTATTCTGTATCTTTTACACAACGCATCAAGACTTATTGGAGAGCCTGGAAATTTATCCCTGGCTAAAGTAAGTGTGTCCACAACATTTTCACTATTTAATTTTGCCTTACCTAGCAATGATAATTCGTTGTTTAAGTGAGATAGGTCAAATTTAGCGTTATGTATTACAAGTCTCTTATTTTCTATAAAACCCAAAAACTCATCAACTATATCTCCAAACTTTTTGTGAGTAGATAAAAATTCATCCGTATAACCATGAACTTCTAGGGCTTTTTCAGAAACTTTTCTTTCAGGATTAAGATAACAATGAAATCTATTTTTGGTTGGTATCAAATTTTCTAACTCAATACATCCAATTTCTACAATTCTATGTCCATCTCTAGCAGATAGTCCTGTTGTTTCAGTGTCTAATATCACTTCTTTCATTTTATATAATTTTTTTTAGTATTTTTTTTACACTTTGCTTAACAAGCTTATTGGTAAAATTATTTTTAATAACATGATTGGCTTTTTTCTTTTTATAACTAAGTGGTAACTGTATTTTTTTAAATTGATTATATAAATTTAAATTAAAATTATCTCTTTTTTTTAGTCTTTTTATAATTTCACTTTTTTTTGACTGAACAAAAACTATTATATCACTTTTTTGGTTTAATTTATTTTCTAATAAAAGAGGAATGTCTAAAATTATAGCTTTTCTTTTTTTATTTTTTTTTAAAAAAATACTTAATTTCTTTCTAACTTCTGGATGAATAATTTTTGTAATTTTTTTTAAATTTTTTTCACTGTCTTCTATTGCTTTTATAATTTGTATTTTGTTTGCTGGAAATACTGAAAAATATTTAGGTAAATTTTTTTTTAATTTTCTAAAACAATTTTTGTTTTTTTTATATATGCTTGCTACTTCTTGATCTGCATTAAAAACTGGATAACCAAAAAGTTTAGCAATATGACTTTTTCCAGAACCAATATCTCCTACAACTGCAATTTTAATCATACATCTAAAAGATTAATTGTTTCATTGTCTACTTCTGGAACAACTTTATGCCAGATAAAAAAGGCTTTTTGAGCTTGATAAATAAACATCATTTTACCATTTTTTGTTATTCCACCATATTTTTTTGCATTTTTTAAAAAGTTTGTTTCTGGTGGATTATAAATTACATCATAAAAAAATTTATTTTTGCTTATTTGTTGATAATTAATATTAATTTCATCTTCTTTTTTTAATCCAATACTTGTTGCGTTTATGATTATATCAAAATCTAAAGTTTCTCCCCATTTAATTATTTCAATTTCCGGAAAATTTCTCTTTAGTTCTATTGCCTTTAATTCTGTTCGATTACTTAAATAAATTTTTTTAATTTGCATTTTTTTAAGCGCAGTAATAATTGAAGGAACAACTCCACCCGCCCCCAGTATTAGGGCTTTTTTATTTTTAGTTTCTTGTTCTATTTTTTCTAAACTAAGTTTAAAACCTTCAATATCAGTGTTATCGCCTAAAATTTTATTATCCTTTTTATAGATTGTGTTTACCGATTGAGAAATTTTTGCTTCTTCACTTAATTCATCTAAAAAAGGTATAACTATTTTTTTGAATGGTACTGTTACATTTATTCCATGAATTTTTTCTTCTCTTATATTAAAAATTAATTCTTTTATCTCATTACTATTTAAGAGCTTTTTTCCATAAACTGCATCAATTTTATATTTTTTTATCCAGTAATTGTGTAGTTTTGGTGACAAGCTATGGTCAATTGGATTTCCTATAACTAAAAAATTTTTTTTCATTTTATAATTTTAAGATATTCTTTAATT
Source organism: Candidatus Pelagibacter sp. PS_23 (assembly GCF_059417905.1). Lineage (NCBI taxonomy): Bacteria > Pseudomonadati > Pseudomonadota > Alphaproteobacteria > Candidatus Pelagibacterales > Candidatus Pelagibacteraceae > Candidatus Pelagibacter > Candidatus Pelagibacter sp. PS_23. The sequence goes on from NZ_CM182071.1 coordinate 1,226,067, forward strand.
TTTTTAACAGGAAGGCCCATAATTGTATCTTCATCTCCTTCTATCTTTGAAAACAAGTTTCTCCCCTCTCCTTCAATTTGATAAACATTATAAGCATAGAGATCCTCATCAGAAATTTTTTTCAAGTAGTTCTCTAATTCTAAAAAAGTCATATTTTTCATGGTTAATGAGGCTTTATCAGTGTAATTCCATATCATCGATCCACCCCTTGAGATACAAACTGAACTTATCAATTGATGAGTTTTTCCGTTCATGCTTTTTAATATTTCTAGTGCCTCTTCTCTATGATTTGGTTTTGAGATTATTTCGCCCTCTAAATCTATTACGCTATCTGCTCCAAGCACTATTTCCTCTGTAAATTTTTGGCTAATTTTATTGGCCTTTAATTCTGCTAGGTTTTTTGAAATAATTGTTGGGGTTGCCTTTTCTTTTAACAAACTTTCTTTAACGCTATCCTCATCCACATTGGATGGCTCCACCCTAAATTGAACATTATTTTCCTCTAAAATTTTTTTTCTCACACCACTTTTAGATGCAAGTATTATTTCTTTAACCATTATTTTTTTTTATTTCATATATTTTAATTATTGATGCTGCAGTCTCTTCCACTGATTTTCTAGTAACATCAATTGTTGGCCATTTATATTTAGTAAATGTTTTTTTGGCTTCGTTAATTTCTTTTTCGATTTTGCTAATATTTGTATAGTTTGTATTTTCTTTTTCTTTAAGAGCATTCATTCTATTTTTTCTAATATCAACTAGACGCTGAGGTTCGGTTGTTAAACCAACCACACAAGAAAGTTTGGGATTCTTTTTTAAGCTTTCTGGTATTGATTGCTCATTTACCAAAGGAATATTTAAAGTTTTATAACCTCTGTTAGCAAGATAAATTGATGTTGGTGTTTTGCTTGTTCTGCTTACCCCCAATAATATCAAATCTGCTTTATCTACATCTTCAACAAGGTTTCCATCATCATGAGCCATTGTAAATTGGATGGCCTCTATTCTTTCATAATATTCTTCGTTCAAAGCATGTTGTCCGCTTGGGACGTGAGATGCTTTTTGATTTAAAAGTTTAGAGAAGTTCATTATTAAATTTCCTAAAACACTAAAACATGGAATTTTCTTTTCATCTCCTTTATTTGCTAAAAATTTTGCAAGTGAAGTGTCAACAATCGTATATAAAATTATTGCATTATCATTTTTTTTTGCCTCATCCATTATTTTTGAAACTTGATTTTCTGTTCTTGTAAAAAAATAAGATTTAACATCATATTTTATGTTTTTGAATTGAGCCTTAATTGCTAGAAAAACTCTATCTAGTGTTTCACCCGTAGAGTCAGAAATAAGGTATATTTGATATGTATTACTCATGAATAAAATGTTGATAATTAAGTATTATTTTTATCATTCTTCAAAATAATCTTGTTTGTTATTTTTCTTTGTAAAAACCCATTTTTATAAACATTAATAAACATGTTAAGCAATAATATACATTTTATCTAATAATATTAAATAAACCCTTAAATTTAAGACTATGTGCTAATTCTATAAATTATTAATTGTTAATAAATCATGTATAAAAACTGAAAAACAATTAATTACCATTATTCACATACTATATAACTAATACTATAATTAAATATCTACTTATTATTATGACACCCATTCAAGAAACCATAATAAACAAAAAAACTAATAATTCTCCAATATGGTTAATGAGACAGGCAGGTAGATATTTACCAGAGTTTAGAGAAATTAGAAAATTAAATCCAGATTTTATAAACTTATGTCTAAACGAAAACCTATCTTCAGAAATAACCTTACAACCTCTTAAAAGATTCGATCTAGATGCTGCTATAATTTTTTCAGATATTTTAATGATTCCATATGGATTAAACCAAGAGGTAAAATTTGAAAAAAATTTTGGTCCAAAACTGGGTTCATTAGATTTACAAAAAATATCTAAGATTGATGAAATTGATTTTATAGAAAAGTTATATCCGGTTTATAAATCAATCAAAAAAGTTAGCGAAGACAATTTAATAAAAAATAAAAATTTAATAGGATTTGTGGGCGCACCATGGACACTGTTAGTCTATATGATTAATAAACATTCTCCAAAAAAAGATCTGGTAAAAAGTTTTTTTAAAGATGAATTTTTAATAAATAGAATTTTAATAATTTTAGAAAAATTTTTGAAATTACATATTGACCAACAAATTAAAAATGGTGCTACAATAATTCAAATTTTTGACAGTTGGGCTGGTCTCTTAGAAGAAAAAGACCTACCAAACTATGTATATGTACCAACACTAAATTTAGTGAATTATATTAAATCATTAAATATTCCTGTAATTTGTTTTCCAAGGGGAATAAAAAATTATAAAAACTATTGTGATATCGTTAAACCTGATGCAGTTAATATTGACTATGATGTCGATCCTGTTTCAATATGTAGAGAAATAAAAATACCAGTTCAAGGAGGTCTTGATCCTAAAGTTTTATTAACGGATAAAGAAAATTTGAAAAAAGAGACTTTGAAGTATTTAAACACCTTTAAAGATCATCCCTATATATTTAATTTGGGTCATGGGGTGTTGCCTGAAACCAATCCTGACATGGTCGACTACTTAGTCAAAACAGTGAAAAATTATTAAATGAAAAAAGCAGTAATTTTATTTAACCTTGGTGGTCCTGATAAAATTGAAAATGTAGAGCCGTTTTTATTTAACTTATTTAATGATCCTGCAATTCTAAATTTACCAACTTTATTAAGATACCCTTTGGCAAAACTGATATCTAATAGAAGAGCACCAGTTGCTAAAAAAATTTATGAAGAGCTAGGTGGCTCATCACCGATACTAAAATTAACCAAAGAACAATCAGAAGCACTAGAAACAAAATTAAACCAAACCGAAACCGATAGCGAATATAAATGTTTTATTGTAATGAGGTGTTGGAACCCTAGAGCAAATGATGTGATCAAAGACGTTCAATCATTTAACCCCGAAGAAATTATTTTAATGCCTCTTTATCCACAATATTCTGCCGCAACTTCTGGGTCTTCAATTAAAGAGTGGAAAAATGTTTGTAAAAAAAACAACTACCATGTTAAAACAAGCACAATATGCTGTTATCCAACAGATCAAAATTTTATCAATGCACATACAAAAGAAATAATAAAAAAAATTAAAGATCTTAAAAATTTTAAATTAATATTTTCTGCGCACGGCTTACCAGAAAAAAATATTAAAAAGGGAGACCCCTATCAATGGCAAGTAGAGCAATCTGTTAAAAAAATAGTTGAGAATTTGAACATTGAAAACTTGGATTGGATATTAAGTTATCAAAGTAGAGTTGGTCCACTGAAATGGATAGGACCATCCACAGAAGATATAATTGTTGAAAATTCTAAACTTGGCAAGCACATTGTTTTGGTCCCCATCGCATTTGTTTCTGAACACTCAGAAACATTGGTTGAACTAGATATAGAATATAAGGAAATAGCAGACGCTAATGGATGCAAAAATTATATACGTGTTCCGGCTCTTGGCACTAATGAGGATTTTATTAAAGCAATGTCAGAATTAATAATAAAAAAAAATGAATATAAATTAAGTGAAAATCTTTATCCTCCAAAAATTCAGTGTCCTTCAAATTTCAAAAAGTGTCCTTGTTTGAATTATGAATAGTTATCTTTTGTTTAAAAGCCTGCATCTGATAGCCGTAATTTCTTGGATGGCTGGACTTTTATATCTTCCAAGAATTTTTGTTTACCATGTTGAAAATATTGATCATAAAATTTCATCCTCAATATTTAAAACAATGGAAAGAAAATTATTTTATTTTATCATGATGCCAGCAATGATTTTATCCTGGATTTTTGGATTAATATTAATCACTGTTGTTGGCTTTGAGGTTATTTTAACACTTTGGTTAAAACTAAAATTAATATTAATAACTTTGTTGACAATTTATCATTTTTATTTAGGAAAATTACTTAACGATTTTAAACTAGATCAAAATACTAAATCTTCTAAATTTTTTAGAATAATTAATGAAGTGCCAACAATATTGCTTATTTTGGTTGTTTTTATTGTTATATTTAAACCGATCTAGACTTGAAATACTCGTTAGAGTATATATATTAAAATTACCCAATAACCTTAATCACAATCCCTCAACATGAATATTCAAGAATTAAAACTAAAATCGTCTGAACAATTAATAGCTCAAGCAGAAAAGCTTGGGATTGAAAATGCTAGCACACTTAGAAAACAAGAAATTTTATTTGCTATACTAAAAAAAGTTGCAGAAAAAGAAGAAATAACTGGAGCTGGTGTTTTACAATTATTACAAGATGGATTTGGTTTTCTAAGAGCAATGGAATCAAACTATTTGGCTGGACCAGACGACATCTATGTTAGTCCAAGTCAAATTAGAAAATTTGGTTTAAGAACAGGAGACACAGTCGAGGGTCCTGTTAGAGCGCCCAAAGAGGGAGAAAGATATTTTGCATTATTACAAGTAGAAAAAATAAATTTTGAAGAACCAGAAAAAGCTCGTCATAAAATTGCGTTTGATAATTTAACTCCACTCTACCCAAACAAACAAATGGTGATGGAAGTTGAGACAACCAAGATTGAAAAAAAACCAGATTTAACTCCAAGATTAATTGACCTTGTGAGCCCAATTGGAAAAGGTCAAAGATCGATAATTATTTCACCTCCTAAAGCTGGTAAGACAATGATTTTACAAAGTATTGCAAATTCAATTGCTAAAAACTATCCAGAAAGTTATTTGATGGTTTTATTAATTGATGAGAGACCTGAAGAAGTAACAGATATGAAAAGAACAGTTAAGGGAGAGGTTATCAGCTCTACATTTGATGAACCCGCTTCAAGACATGTTGCTGTTGCTGAAATGGTAATCGAAAAAGCAAAAAGATTAACAGAGCATAAAAAAGACGTAGTAATTTTATTAGATTCAATAACAAGGTTGGGTAGAGCTTATAACGCTGTGATACCTAGCTCTGGAAAAGTTTTAACAGGTGGAGTTGACGCGAACGCACTTCAAAGACCAAAAAGATTTTTTGGTGCGGCTAGAAATATTGAAGAAGGTGGATCTTTAACAATCATCTCAACAGCGTTGATTGATACGGGATCAAGAATGGATGAAGTTATTTTTGAAGAATTTAAAGGAACTGGAAATAGTGAAACAGTTCTAGATAGAAAAATTGCTGAAAGAAGAATTTATCCAGCAATTGATATAACTAAATCTGGAACAAGAAGAGAAGAATTACTTTTTGATAAAGATGATCTTTCAAAAATGAATGTGCTAAGAAGAATTATCAGTCCGATGGGAACAATGGATGCTATTGAATTTATTAATTCAAAACTTAAAGAAACAAAAAGCAATGCAGATTTCTTTAGCTCAATGAATAAACCAGCTTAAATCTCTTAAGCTTAGACAGCTTTAATGCTATAATTAAACTATATGTTTACCGAAGCATTAAGAAAAGAACTTGAAAATCTTTTTATTGAAAAAAAATACGAAGAAGTAATAAAAATTTCAGAAAAAAAACTAAATCAAAATGAGATACCGGCAAGTCTAAGCAACTTAATTGGGGTTTGTAAGATGCTCAAAAAAGAACGTTTATTAGAAGATGTGTCGTCAGCACTTACTTATTTTGAGGGCGCATATATTAAAGGAAAAAAAACTATTCATGGACTAAATGGATTGACACATTTAATATCAATCGGTCTTCAATATTTAAAGGAAAATAGAAATTTATCGCCATTTATAATTAAAGCAGAAAAATTTTATTTAGAATCAGAACATCTATTTAAAAAAAATGAAATTTTTTTATCATCAGGTTTGTCCCTTTATTCTCATTTACTTGATGAAAAAAAACTGAAAGAAATTTATGATTATATTTTGAATAGTACACTTAAGTCAAAAGCTATAAGGAGCTTTTGTATTTTTGAAAAAAATTATTATAATGATTGGTCTCAAAATAATCATTTTGAAAACGCCAAAACAAATGCAAAATACTTTTCTAAACTGGAGGTCAAAAAAGTTAATAAATTAAATTATAATCAAAATGAAAAGATAAACCTTGGTTTTGTAAGTTCTGATTTTGAGAGAAATCATTCAATAATTTTTTTTATTAAAAACACAATTAAGCATTTAGAAAAAAAAAATTTTAGGATCCATCTTTTTTCATTTGCAAAAGAAAATACCAAAGATGAAAGTCAAAATGATTTAAAAAATTTATCTGATGAATGGTCTAATTTAAGTCAATTTGATAATCAAAAAGCAGTTAACTTAATTCAAGAAAAAAAAATTGATATTCTTTTTGATGTAATGGGGTTCACAAATCCAAATAGACTAGAGATATTTAACTCAAGGGTTGCACCCATCCAAATATCATGGCTTGCTTATTGTAATACTATAGGATTTGAAAATATTGATTACATGATGACAGATAAAAACTTAATTATGGAGGATGAGGAAAAACTTTATTCAGAAAAAGTTATCAGACTACCTAAAATATGGAACTCACATGCAGGATTTAATTTAAAAAGGAAATATAATAACTTACCATACGAAAAAGATAAAATTTTTACATTAGGATCGTTTAATAATTTTAGAAAAATTTCTCCTGAAACTGTAGATACATGGTCTTCAATTCTTCAAAGCATTTCAAACTCTAGGCTAATATTAAAATCATCTAATTTTTGTGATACTAATTCTTTACTAAATAAATTTAAAAAACATGGCGTAGAAAATAAAGTTACAATTTTAGATAAAGTGAACTTTCATAAAAAAAAAGATCACTTAGAACTTTATAATAAAGTAGATTTAGCGCTAGACACATTTCCTTATAACGGTGTGACTACTACTTTTGAAGCTTTATGGATGAACGTACCTGTTATAGTCTTAAAGGGTTATAATTTTAATTCTAGGTGTGGAGAAAGCATCATCAAAAATACCAAAATAGATTACCTTATTGCATCAAATACAAAAGAATATATTCAAAAAGTTATTTTTTTATTTCAAAATCAAAAAAAACTTAATGAAATAAGAAAAGAATTATATGATCAAGTTCTTTCTACACCGTTATTTGATACAAAGAGTTTTGCAAAAGACTTTGGCAATTGTTTGTTAAAAATTTTAAAAATTAACAAAGTTAAATAATTAAACTAACTTATTTTAATTAGTAAAATTAAATATACAATTATCTTATGACAATTTATGCTCTCTCAACTGGACCAGGAATTTCTGGAATAGCTATTATCAGGGTTTCAGGTGAAGATACTAAAGAGGTAATAAAATTATTAACCAATAGAGCAGTTCCTGAGCCGAGGGTTGCTACAATAAGAAAAATCAATAAAATCAATACTAATGAGCTTATAGATGAGGGTATAATATTATGGTTTCCTGGCCCTGAGAGCTACACAGGCGAGGATATGGCTGAATTTCACATACACGGTAGCAAAGCTGTAATTGATGCTCTACACCACTCCATTTCAAAGATTGAAAATTGTCGTTTAGCCGAAGCAGGTGAGTTTACAAAACTTGCATTTCAAAATGGAAAAATAAACTTGCTAAAAGCAGAAAGTATTGCAGATTTAATTTCAGCAGAAACTGAAATTCAAAGACAACAAGCAATAAAAATTATGAATGGAAAATCTGCAGATAAATTTAACAACTTAAGAGAAAAACTTTTAAAAATTTTATCACACGTTGAAGCAAAAATAGATTTTCCAGATGAAGACCTACCCGAAGATATTTTGAAAAATATAAAAAAAATTTCTAATGAAGTAATTTTAAATATAAAAAAAATTTTAGATGATCAGAAAGTTGGTGAAAGAATTAGAGATGGTTTTAAGATTGCAATCATAGGACCAACCAATGCTGGAAAATCTAGTTTACTAAACCACCTTTCAAATCGAGATGCAGCAATCGTTTCAGAAATAGCCGGAACAACAAGAGATGTAATTGAGACGCATTTAAATATTGATGGTTATCCAGTTGTTGTTTCTGATACTGCAGGAATTAGAGACTCTAAAAATGAAATAGAAAAAAAAGGAATAAAATTAGCACTTGATAAAGCAGAAAATGCTGACTTAAAGTTGATTGTTATAGACGCTAAAAGCATTGATTTTAAAGGAGTTTTGAAGGAATTAATGGATGAAAATGCAATTCTTGTAGTTAATAAATCTGACCTTTTAAAAGAAGATTTAAATTTTGAAATAAAAAATTATGAACATGTTTTAATTTCAGTAAAAAACAATCTCAACGTAGAAGATTTAATTTTAAAAATTAAAAATAAATTGAAAAATAAATTTATCACAAGTGAAGATATTTTAATTACCCGTGCAAGACACAGACAACATCTTGAACAAAGCTTAAATTATTTGAAAAACTTTGAAGAAAAAAATGAAGCAGAGGATTTTGATAAAGCTGCAGAAGATCTTCGTTTAGCAACACGACATTTAGGTATGATAGTTGGAAAAGTAGATGTTGAAGAAATATTAGGTAGTATTTTCAATGATTTTTGCATTGGCAAATAATCAACGTTTAAAGGGTTTTTTAGCCTATTTTCTCTATTTTAGTTGATAGCTATAACTAATTCTTCAATTTTAATCATAAAAATGTAGCCTTAATTAACTTAAGAAATATTTATTAAAAAAATACTGTCTGCTTGTAAATATTTATATCAGTTATAAATTTAACTTATGAAAAATGATTTATCATTTGAGGTAGTAGTTATTGGAGGAGGACATGCTGGCTGTGAAGCTGCTGCAGCGTCCGCTCGTCTTGGAATTAACACTGCCCTATTCACACACAAAATTGAGACTATAGGAGAGATGTCTTGTAATCCGGCGATAGGTGGTCTTGGCAAAGGTCATCTTGTTAGAGAGATAGATGCCTTAGATGGTGTGATGGGAGAGGTTGCAGATAAATCAGGTATACAATTTAGATTATTAAATAGAAGTAGAGGGCCTGCAGTTCAAGGACCTAGAACTCAATCAGATAGATCATTATACCGTAAATATATGCAAGAAAAATTAATAAACTACTGTAATTTAAGCATTTTTTCTGATCCCGTAATAAAATTTATTTTTAATAAAAATACTATAAGTGGTTTTGAAACAAAGTCAGGAAAAAAAATTTTATGTAGCAAGCTAATCTTAACAACGGGCACATTTTTGAACGGTTTGATTCATATTGGTGATGAAAGAACACCGGCTGGAAGATTTGATGAGAAGCCTTCAACAGGATTAAGTGAGCAACTTGAAAGGTATGATTTTAAAATAGGAAGACTTAAGACAGGAACACCACCAAGACTCGATGCTAGAACAATTAAGTATGATAATTTAGAAGAACAGTTTGCAGATGAAGATCCTTACTTTTTTTCTTTCTTAACTAAAAAAAATTTAAACAAACAAGTTTCATGTCGGATGACTTATACGAATGAAAAAGTTCATAAGATAATCCAAAAAAATTTAAAAAGAAGCGCGATGTATTCAGGAAGCATTCAAGGGGTTGGTCCAAGATACTGTCCTTCAATAGAGGATAAGATAGTAAAGTTTGCGGATAAGGACCGTCATCAGATATATTTAGAGCCTGAGGGCCTAAATGACCACACAATATACCCAAATGGAATATCTACCTCTTTACCTGAGGATGTTCAGAAAGAAATTTGTAATAATATCAGTGGTTTAGAAAATGTTGAGATAATTAGACCAGGTTATGCCATAGAATATGACTATATTGACCCTAGAGAATTATTTTTAACTCTTGAAACTAAAAAAATTCAAAACTTATATCTTGCTGGACAAATAAATGGAACGACTGGTTATGAAGAAGCTGCAGCCCAAGGATTAATTGCTGGAATTAATGCTGCGCTATCTTTTAAGAAAGAAGAACCATTTATTTTAGATAGATCAGATGCATATATTGGAGTTATGATAGATGATTTGGTAACAAAGGGAGTTGCAGAACCTTATAGAATGTTCACTTCAAGAGCAGAATATAGACTAAGTCTCAGAGCAGATAATGCCGACCAAAGGCTAACAAATAAAGGAATTGAAATTGGATTAATATCAAAACAAAGAGAAGATATTTTTAAAGATAAAGAACATAAATTAGGGATAATATCCAAAATAATGTCTGAATCATCAATATCTCCAACAAAAATAAATAATTTTGATATTAAAATTGCAAAAGATGGTATTATAAGGAAATCTAATGAAATATTAACTCAGAAAGGTGTTGATATGAAAAAAATAAGAGAAATTTGGCCTGAAATTCCTTATTTTGATAAAAAAATAGATGAGCAAATTGAAATAAATGCCCATTATAGAGGTTATCTTAAAAAACAAAAAGCAGATATATTAGCATTTAAAAGAGACGAAAATTTAGTTATACCTGAAAATGTTAATTATGATGATCTTTCTGGACTATCAAATGAGGTAAAAGCCAAATTTAAACAAATAAAACCAAAAACTATGGGACAAGCACTGAGAATTGACGGAATAACTCCAGCTGCCGTATATATTTTGTTGTCACATGTAAAAAGAAAGTCTATTAAGCTAATAGCTTAATGGAAGAAATTTTTAAAAATTATCCACTACTAAAAAACCAAAATGTTCCACGTGAAACATTAATTGAGTTTGATCTATTCATAGCTATGCTTCAGAAAGAAAATGAAAAAATTAATATAATAAGTAAAGAAACTGCTAAAAATAAGGTAATTAGAGAGCGTCATATAATTGATTCAGCACAAATTATTGAATTTGTTGATTTAAATAGTAATATTATAACAGATATAGGTTCAGGTGGAGGCATGCCAGGTATAATTATATCAATTATGATTAAAAATCAAAAAAAATTATCCAAAGTTCATTTATATGAAAAAAGTCACCATAAAAGCTCTTTTTTAAGAAAAGTATCTAGAGATTTAAAATTAAATACTAAAGTTATGCAAGAAAATATTTTTGAAGCAGAAAATTTAGACTCGGGTACAATAATGGCAAGAGCTTTTAAACCTTTACCAATAATTTTAGATTTAGTTTATAAAAATTTTAGCAGTTATAAAAATTTAATTGTATTTATGGGAAAAAATGGAGAAAAAGTTTTAGAAGAAACTTTAATGAATTGGGATTTTGATTTTGAAAAAAAAAAAGTATTACAAGCGAAGATTCATTTTTATTAAATATAAAAAACATTAAAAAAAAAATTAAAAACTAAATGCAAATTATTTCTGTCATAAATCAAAAGGGTGGGGTTGGAAAAACAACAACAGTAATTAATCTTGCAGCAGGTTTAGCCCAACACGAAAAAAAAGTTTTAGTAATAGACCTTGACCCACAAGGAAACGCTACCACAGGTCTTGGTCTTTCAAATTTAGAAGATTCGACAGACACTATTTATGGAGTGCTGAATGGAACAAGAGTCATTTCTGATGTGATTAGAAAAACAGCGTTTAAAAATTTAGATATTATCACTTCAAATGTAGATTTATCTGGGCTTGAGGTTGAGACAGCTGATGATAGCATGAGAGCATTTATTTTAAAACGCGAATTAACCGCTTATTTAAATGATTCTAGAGCAACCTATGATTATGTGCTTATAGACTGTCCACCATCACTAAGCTTGCTTACGGTTATGGCTCTTGTGTCTTCTCACTCACTATTAGTTCCATTGCAGACTGAATTTTTTGCTTTGGAGGGTTTAACCCAGCTAATGAAAACCATAGAACGGATAAAAGTTAATTTAAACCCTGAATTAAAAATTAGAGGCATACTTTTAACAATGTTTGATAAAAGAAATAAGCTATCCACACAAGTTGAAAAAGAAGCAAGAGATTATTTTAATGAAAAAGTTTATCTAACAGTGATCCCAAGAAATGTTAGACTGTCTGAGGCACCATCTCATGGCATGCCAGTTTTAATGTATGATAAATCTTGTCCTGGTAGTAAATCATATTTTAACTTCACAGATGAATTTATTAATCAAGAACAAAAAATAGGGAGCGCCGCATAATGGATGCAAATAAAATAAAAAAAGGCCTAGGTAGAGGTTTGTCATCTTTAATAGGGGAAACAAAAGCAGAAATAAATATCAACAAAGTTTCAATATCTGATCTCGTAAGTAATAAATTTCAACCAAGAAAAATGTTTGATGAAGAAAGCTTACAAGATTTAACAAACTCAATAAAAGAGAGAGGTATTATTCAGCCAATCATTGTCAGAAAGTCTGATGATGATAGTTCAAAGTATGAAATAATTGCAGGAGAGAGAAGGTGGCTATCAGCACAAAAGGCAGGGTTACACGAAGTTCCAGTGGTTATTACGAACGCAGATGATTTAAAATCTTTAGAGTTTGCCATTGTCGAAAACGTTCAAAGAAATGATCTAAATGTAATCGAAGAAGCACGTGGCTATCAACGTCTTATTGAGGAGTTTTCATATGATCAAGAAAAAGTAGCAAAATTTATTGGAAAAAGTAGAAGTCATATAGCTAATTTTTTAAGGTTACTTAATCTTCCAGAAGCAGTTTTAAAATTAATTGAAATCCAAAAATTATCAGCAGGACATGCAAAAATTTTAGTAGGTCTAGATAATGCAGAGTTTGTTGCAAATAAAATAATTGAAAAAAATCTTTCTGTTCGACAATCAGAAAGTTTTGTTAAAATTTTTAAGATTAAAAAACACTCTCTTAAACCTTTGAAAGATATAAATTTGCAAGCTTTAGAGAATTCAATTAGAGAAAAAATTGGTCTTAATGTTTTAATAAAAAATAAAAAAAATAATTCAGGATCCCTGTTATTAGAATATAAAGATTTAGATCAGTTAAATAAAATAGTTGAGATTATAAAATCTAATTATTAGTTTTTCTTGAATTATTAATTATAAAATCTGATAATATATTTTTAGCAATTGCTGAGTTCTTTTTAATCAAAAGTTCAATATCATTTGTTTTATAAATTAAATCTTTTAGATGTTCTTTCTTCCATGACCTTATTTGCTGGATAACAAGAGGCTTATCCCTCCAAAAAATTGGTGGTTTACAAGCAGATATTGCTTGTTCAATATTATTTTTTTCATCAACTAATTCATTAATTTTAACTAGTCTTTTTAGTTTAGCTAATAGTGTTCTAATAATTATGATACTATCTTCGTCTGAATAGTTGTTTTCACTTAAAATAGTGACTGTTTTCCTAGTATTTTTAGCCAATGAATGATCCACGAGTTCCGAAGCACTATAATTATCGGCAAGGTTAGTTAACTTAATTATTTCTTGAATGTTCAAATTTTTTTTATTTAATAAATAATTTTCAATTTTTTCTAATTCATTATTCAGATTTTTTCTATCACCCCTGCTTCTTTCTATTAAGACATTAATTAATTGCTGAGATATTGGGATTTTTTTACTTCTAAAAAAAAGACTAACAATTGAATTTAATGTTTGATTATTATCTTCATAAAACGGGATACATACAATTGATTTTTCTTTTTCGAAGAGTTTTCGTAAGCTAGATTTTTTTTCTAAATTTTTTGAATTTAAGATAATTTGTATATCTTCAGGATTTTTCTCTAACAACTCTTCTATGATTGTTCTAATTTTATCTGTGGCTCTATTAATGATTATGAGTTTTTCATTATCAAAAAAAGATTTAGTAAGAACGCTATTAAAAAAAATATTAATATCATCTAGTATCTCTTTTTCTTCATATCTATGAATTTTATCTTGATAATTTTTTTCAAATAAATTTTTAATATTCTCTTCTTTTAAACCTTCATTATCACCATAGAATAAATAAAATTTATAATTATTCAGTTTTATTTTATTTAATTCAAACGACTTTAGTATCATTGAATATTAGATAGTTTAAAAATTAATTTATCAGAAGCTGTTTCAGCCAAATTATTTTTAATATCTTTTTCATGCTGCTTCAAATTAAATTTATTAGAAATATTATTATAATTAAAACTTTCCAAAATTATGAAATTGCTTTTAAATTTATTGTTCATCAAAACTTCTACATTAATAGAAATTGAATTTTTAAAGGAAGTGGCATCACCGGCAGCATTTTTTGCTAAAACTATTTTCTCTGAAGAGCTAGAAATTTTTAGTATAAAATCTTTCTCTTTTTTATCCTTAGCATAGTTTCTTAGTTTTTCTTTGATTTTTAAATTAATTATTTTATCCCCAACAAAGCTTAAATCACTTACTGTAAAATCATAATCAACGGAATTCTTTTTGGAGTATATTGCTTCATACCCACAAGATGATAATAGCAATAAAAGAAGAAGTATAATTTGTTTTTGGAGCATTTTTTATAGTATAATATTTATAAGCCTGTTGGGTATAAATATTGATTTTTTTATTGTCTGGTCTTTTAAAAATTTTTCAATTTCTAGGTTTGTTTTTATGATCTCTAAAATTTCTTTTTCAACCACATCTCTTTTTACTTTTAAAATAGCTCTTTTTTTACCATTTATCTGAACAACAAAGTTAATATCTTCTTCTATTAAATCTTTCTTTGAAATTTTTGGCCAATTTATTTGATTTTCATTAATGGTATTTAAACATTCATTTGAAAAATGTGGAATAAATGGATTCATTAGAATTAAAATTTTTTTATAATTTTCAATTAAAATCTCTTTTTTTATAGGTTTGTCTATTTCTTTGATTAAAAAATTATACATTTCATAAAAGTTAGCAACTATTACATTGTAATGAAATTTTTCTAAGTTTTGGGTTATTTTATTGATTAATTGATTAGTAAATTTAGTTAAATCTTTACCTTCATCTCCTTCGTTATTATCTTTTATTTTATCTAAAATTTTAGAATTTAAAGTCCATAATTTTTGAACAAATTTGAATGATGCTATCATACCCTGATCAGACCATTGTACATCTTTTTCTGGGGGACTGTCTGATAAAATAAATAATCTTACAGAATCTGCCCCATAATTTTTTATTATATTCTCTGGATCAATAGTATTTTTTTTAGATTTTGACATAGACTCTGTTGGTCCAACTATTATTTTTTCAGAAGGGTTATCTTTTTTATAAAATTTTTTACCATCTTCTGAAATTACCTCATCAGGACTTAACCATGCATTTGTTTGATCTTTATAGGTTTCGTGACAAACCATTCCTTGTGTAAACAATCCATCAAATGGTTCTTTTAATTTAAAATCATCATTTTTATAAGAAAGAGCTTGCATAAAAAACCTAGAATATAATAAATGTAAAATAGCATGTTCAACACCTCCGATATACTGGTCAACTGGCATCCAATAATTAGCCTCTTCTTGAGTAAATCCACGATCTAAATTATGAGGTGAGCAAAACCTTAAAAAATACCAAGAAGAATCAACAAAAGTATCCAACGTATCGGTTTCTCTTCTATATTTTTTGCCATCCAAGTTAAAGAATTTCCAGTTATCCTCCGAATCTAATGGGTTTCCTATGTTACTTAATTTTTCAATTTCTGGAAGTTTAACTGGCAGCATATTTCTTGGAATTTTAATAGGTTGGTCATTTTCATCATAGGCCATTGGAATGGGACAACCCCAATATCTTTGTCTTGATATACCCCAATCTTTTAATCGATAATTAGTTTTTTTTGTGCCTAAATTATTCTTTTCAAGAAATTCCATAGTCTTAATAATAGATTCACTTGGAACTTTTAATCCATTAAGAAAATCTGAATTATAAAGATACCCTTCACCCGTATAAGCCTCATTATTTATTTCAAAGTCTTTATCTTTTTCAGGCTTAACAACAGGTGTAATTTTTAAATTATATTTTTTAGCAAAATCTAAATCTCGTTGATCATGTGCAGGACAACCAAAAACAGCACCTAACCCATAATCCATTAATACAAAGTTTGCAAAATAAACAGGAACCTTCATATTTTTATCTAGCGGGTTAACCGCAATCATATCAGTTTTAAAACCAATTTTTTCTGCAGAGGCAATAGATTCTTCAGTAGTTCCTGTTTTAGAGCATTCTTCTCTAAATTTTTGAAATTCTTTATCTTCTTCATAATATTTTGCTAAAGGGTGATCAACTGAAAGAGCAAGAAAAGAAAAACCAAATAAAGTGTCAGGTCTTGTTGTATAACACTTAATACTTTCAATGGGTTTTTCACTTTCAATTTTAAATTCGACTTCACAACCAAATGATTTTCCTATCCAGTTCTTTTGCATCACCTTTACTTTGTTGGGCCAATTTTCTAATGCATCTAATCCCTTCAATAAGTCTTCTGAGAATTTTGAAATGTTAAAAAACCATTGATTTAACTTCTTTCTTTCAACCGTGGCTCCAGACCTCCAACCTTTGCCATCTACAACTTGCTCATTAGCAAGAACAGTTTCGTCAACAGGATCCCAGTTAACATAATTCTCTTTTCTGTAAACTAATCCTTTGTCATAAAGATCAAGAAAGAATTCTTGTTGGTGTTTGTAGTAATCCTCAGAACAAGTTGAGATTTCTTTGTCCCAATCAATTGATAGCCCAAGCTTTTTAAGCTGAGATCTCATGGTTTTAATATTCGACTCAGTCCAAGTTTTAGGATCTAAATTATTTTGTCTTGCAGCATTTTCCGCTGGCATTCCAAATGAGTCCCAGCCCATTGGGTGAAGAACATTATAACCTTGCAAAGCTTTAAAACGAGCTAACACATCTCCAATGGTATAATTTCTTACATGACCCATGTGGATTTTACCCGACGGGTAAGGAAACATTTCTAAACAATAAAATTTTTTTTTACTTTTATCAGCTTCAGTTGAAAATGTTTTTTTTTCTTCCCAAATTTTTTGCCATTTTTCTTCTACTGTCTTAAAATTATATCTATCCACAAAATTTAATTTTTAATTAAAATTTAATTTTCAAACTTCGTTCTTTGTTCACCTTTATAAGGCTTGAAGTTCTTTTCTTTTTTTTGTGCCACATAGATTGCAGCAGTTTTTAAAATTTTTATTCTCAATTCATCTGTTAGGCTTCCATCTTTTTCAGAAATTACACAGTTGAATTGCTCTAAACACTTTCTAGAAAAAACTTTAATGTCTAGAGCGTCAGATCTTACTTCATTAGTTAGAAACCTTATTGATATTTTAATACTTTCATTTGAAGTTTGGTCTGTTGAATACCAGTCAGTAATTATAATTCCTCCACTGTAATTTACAGACCCTAAGGGCATAAAGTCTATAGTGTCTAGCGACGCTCTCCATAACTCATTAGAGCTTGCAAAATCGAAAGTTCCATTTCCTCCTTTTAAGCCATCTATTTTATCTGAAAGCCTAAAACCTCGACCCTCTTCTAAGTTTTTTGCAACTCTCTTTTTTGGATCTGGATCAAATTTTCTAGCATCACCACCAGGCAGCTTGCCTCCGCAGGAATTTAAAATAGCAGATGAAAAGATTAAAATTATGAGAAATTTTAAGTTTTTTATAGATAACATAATGAGTTTATTGTTAATTTAGAATATTTATACTTTAATATTATAAAAAACACTAAAAATATAAGAAAATAGCCATTTATTAAAGTGATGCAAAAATACAACAATAATTAAATTTTTTGTTAAAAAAGTGATTTTTAATAAAAATTAACAGCTAATTTGATAGTTATGCAGTGTTTATTATTAATAATAAAAACAACAATAACAAATAAAGGAAAAATATGAATAATATAAAAAAAATAGGTCTAACTGCTTTAGCAGCTTCACTTGTTTCTACATCAGCATTTGCTGGTGAGATGACAGTGTCTGGTAGTGCTTCAATGGCAGCAGAAGGTCATTCTTCTGTAGCAATGAATGCTGGAACAACTTTCTCTATGGGAAATCAACTTACGTTTTCTGGTTCAGGTGAATTAGATAATGGATTATCTGTTTCATTATCTTTCATACTAGATCAAGGTGATGATGCTACAACTGTAGCTCCTACATCTGGTACAAAACATAGTGCTGGTGGTCCATTTGATAGTCACTCTGTATCAATCAGTTCAGACGCTATGGGAACACTTGTGCTTGCTGGTGAAGGTGGATCTTCAGCAGCTTCTGCATTAGATACTACTGCAGCAGGTGATATCTGGGATAATTTTGATGGCGTATCTGGTGGTGGAACTGCAGGTGTAGCAGTTAGCGACACAGGTCCTGGAGATAACTCGTTATTTTACACTTTACCATCTTTAGTTGATGGTTTAACTGTAAATGCTTCATACAAACCACAAGGTAGTGGTGCAGAATCTGCAGTAGGTTTCGCTGGAACTTATTCAGGTGTTGAAGGGTTATCAGTTAGCTATGGTACAACTGAATTAAACAGTGGTACAGCTAGTAGTTCAGGTGATCAAGATGTTCTGAAAGCTTCATACGCTTACGGTCCGATTACTTTAGCATACTCTAATAGTCATTATGACGTAGGTGCTGCTACTGCTTCAACTAACCAAGAAACTACATCTATGGCAGTTTCTTACACAGTGTCAGATGATATCTCAGTTACTTATGGAACTGAAGAGATCGACCAAGGTAACAAATCTGTAGACGCTGAGTATGATAAAATTTCAGCTTCATACACTGCTGGTGGAATGACTATTTCAGCAACTATGGCTGACGGTGAAAACGTTGCACATGGAACTAGTGCCAATGAAGACATCGAATATTGGTCTTTAGGTCTATCATTTGCATTCTAATTAATTTAGAACACAAATTAATAAAAGGGCCCCTTTTTAGGGGCCTTTTTTTTGTTCAAAAAAAGAAATACCAGCAAAGCCATGACAACGAATAAGATTTAGTTTCTTTAAGTTGTCGTGAGAAATACCACCAAGGGCTATGACAGGCTTATTACTTAAAAGAGAGAGAGATTTAAATTTATAAAAACCTAAATAATTTTTATTTTTTTTAAATATTGAAGATAAAAAAATAGCATTAACAGATTGTAATTCTTTTGTTCTGATTTCATAAGTATTGTGAGCTGAGCCCAAGATGATGAAGTTTTTTTTAAAAGAATAAGAAAGGTGTTTTTTATCTTTATTAAATGATGGAATATAAGCACCATCCAAATTAAGTTTTATAGCTAATTTTATATTATTAGAAATTAAAAACTTATTCCCTTTTTTCTTGCAATAATTTTTTATTGTTAAAATAATTTTTTTATCAATTTTGGTATCATAATTTCTAAATATTATGATTGTTTTTTTATCCTGTTTATCTATGTGACTTTGGTCAAATTCTTTTATAAAGTAATATCTATCTAAAGTTTTATTATGCATAACACTGTTAAAAATTTAATTTATATAGAAGAGCTTATCAAATCAAAAGCAAATGATGATGAATTAGCTAAAGTTATAGCAGTATCAAAAACTTTTCCCATTGAAAATGTTTTACCCCTAATAGAACATGGGCACTTGCATTATGGAGAAAATAAGGTTCAGGAGGCGTTAGATAAGTGGAGCGATATAAAGCTTAAAAATAATGCTATTAAGCTTCATTTGATCGGAAGACTTCAAACTAATAAAGTTAAATTTGCATTACGGATATTTGATTATATTCACTCCTTAGATAGTGAAAAACTAGCAATTAAAATTTCAGAAGAGCAAAAAAAACAAGAAAAAAATACTAAGATATTTATTCAAGTTAATATTGGTAATGAAGATCAAAAATCTGGAATAAATAAAGACAACTTAATAGATTTTTATAATTTTTGTAAAAATTTGAATTTAGAAATTATTGGTACAATGTGTATTCCGCCAAATGATGGAAATACAGAGCAACACTTTTCTGAGATGAATAAAATAAATCAACTATTAAATTTTAAAGACTTAAGTATGGGTATGTCAGGGGATTATCTAAAGGCAATTAGATATAATGCAACATATGTTAGAGTGGGATCAAAAATATTTGGTAGCAGAAGTTAACCTATTTTAATTTTAGTTTTTTTATCAATTAATTTTAGTAAAATTTCAAAATCTTTTTTTTTTAAAGCAATACACCCTGCCGTTGGTTTGTAATTATCTGTTAAATGAATAAATACTGCGCTCCCTTTACCTGGAGTTTTTTTTTCATTGTGGCTAATTGAAATTATATAATCATACTTATGATCTTTTCTGTATAGATTTTCTTTAAGGTTCTTATTGCTTGTTTTAATTTCTTCATTATATTTTTTATCTTTTGGGTCATCACACCAAGCCATATCTTGTTTTATGATCTTTTTATTGATTTTGCATTTTATAATACCAACACGATCTTTTCTAAAATATAATTTTTGTAAACCAAATAATCCTTTGGGGGTTGAATAATCACCTTCTTTTTTATTAGGATTTATACCACTTTTTCCAACACAGCATTTTAATTTAAAGTCGTCAATTATAAGAGTGTTTTTATTTGGTACATGAATTATCATAAGCGATATTAAATATAATTATGCAAAATGTTTTTATTATAAATTTTAATTCACTATATGAAATTTTAGAGGAGATAAAAGAAAATTTATCTTTTACAATTATAAAAATTGAGAATGAAGAAGATTTTAAAAAGAAATTTGATCTAGATAGATTGGACCATTTAGTAATTTCAAAAACAGATCATAAATTACTATTAAATGATAATATAAATGCTAAAAATTTTTTAGATTTTAATGATCTGCCCTTATCGTTTAAAAAATTAATAGAATTAATAAATATTAAATTAATCAAATTAAAATTTAACCAACAATCTAAGATTACAATTAAGGGCTATGAATTAAATTTAAATTCTAAATTTCTCTCTAAAAGTAATTTAAAATTAAAGTTAACTGAAAAGGAAATTGAGATCATATTATATTTAAATAGTAAAAAAATTAAGCACAATGTTGCTGACCTACAAAAAAATATATGGGATTATGCAGCAAATATGGAAACCCATACGGTAGAAACGCATATTTATAGATTACGAAAAAAAATAAGTGATTTATTTAAAGATAAAAAATTTATATTAAGCCATAAAAATGGCTATTTTATTGACTAAAATAGGTTAATTTAATCTAGCTCCAACTTTTTGAATTATCTTTGAAGACATTTCAGTTCCTTTTTCCAGACATTCTTTAGTTGAACTATTATTAATTAATCCATGAAAAAATCCAGCTGCAAAGAGATCCCCAGCGCCTGTTAAGTCTACAATTTCTAAATTTGGTTTACTTTGACATTCTATAATTTCTTGATTTTTAATAGCAATACTTCCCTTTTCACCACGTGTAACAATTAAAAGTTTTCCCAATTGTTTGCCAAATTCAATAACATCCTCAAAGCTTTTAGCATTAATTAATGATCTAATTTCTTGTTCGTTAGCAAAAGTAATATCAAGTTTATTTTTAACTAAATCTAAAAAATTATTTTTATGTCTCTCTACACAAAATTGATCTGATAAGGACATTGCTTTAGTATTAGAGAATAACATGGCTTTATCAAAAGCTGACTTTGGTTCACCCTCATCCCACAAATATCCTTCTAAAAATATCATTTCGGTTTCTTTTACAGCTTTTTCATTAATATCACTGGAGCTAATTTTTCCTGCAATTCCTAAAAATGTAACCATGGTTCTTTCTGCATCAGGTGTGATTAAGATTAAACAAGTCCCCGTTGGTGAGATTTCTTTTTTCTTATTATAAAAATATTGAACTTTTTCTTTAGTTAGACCTTCTTCGTATTTTTGTCCCAAATCATCATCGTTAATTTTACCTATAAACCCGACATCATTTCCTAATTGTGATAGTCCAACAATAGAATTTGCAACTGACCCACCAGAGATAGTTTGTTCTACCTTAAGACTTGATAAAAGTTTTTTAAATTCAATTTCTTCAACCAGTTTCATTGTACTTTTTATTAATTGATTATTTATTAAATATTGGTCATCAACTTTACAAATTACGTCAACAATAGCATTACCAATTCCTAGTATTTTCATATTAAGCTTTTTTTATTTTAACTGGATTTTTTCGATCAGGATAACAAGTCGTGCAAATTTTACAAGTCAAACCATAACATTCCCTTGCCTTACAAAATTCTCTTCCATAATAAATTATTTGTAAATGCAATTTGTTCCATGTTTTTTCTGGGAATATTCTTTTTAAATCTTTTTCAGTTTGAATTACATTTTTGCCATTTGTTAAACCCCATCTTTGAGCCAATCTATGGATGTGGGTATCAACTGCAAATGCTGGAACTCCAAAACCTTGAGACATAACCACACTCGCAGTTTTATGGCCTACACCCGGCAGTTTTTCGAGCTCTTCAAAGCTTTTGGGCACTTTGCCTCCATGCTTTTCAAGAAGCTGTTTAGACATCAAATAAATACTTTTAGCCTTAACTCGAAAGAGACCAATACTCTTAATCAATTTTTCTATTCGTTTTTTGCCTAATTTTACAAAATGCTCAGGCTTATTATATTTTGGATATATATTTTTAGTTACATTATTAACATTTAGATCAGTACATTGTGCTGATAAAAGAACAGACATTAAGAGAGTAAAGTTACTAGTATGGTCTAGTGGGATAGGAGTTGTTGGATAAAGTTTATTTAAAATTTTTAGTATTTTTTTTGCTTTATCTTGTTCATCCATTATCTAAAGTTCAATAAATCTCTCATTGAATAAAGTCCTGGTTTTTTATTAATCAACCATTTTGCAGCAGTTAGAGCTCCATCTGAATAAAGTGCTCTATCAAAAGCCTCATGATTTAATTTTATTATTTCTTTTCCACTAGAAAATGTAACTTCATGTTCACCTATAATTTCACCTTTTCTAATTGAATTGAAATTAATTTTTTTTCCATAAGGAAAAGATTTTTTATTTAAAAATTTTTTACCCATTAAGTTATAAAGGTTTTTATTTTTCCCATCTGCAATTCCTTTTCCCAGCATTAAGGCTGTTCCTGATGGGTAATCTTTTTTGTGTTTGTGATGAACTTCAAATACTTTGCTTAAATATTCATCATTTAGAGATTTTGAAGCAATTTCTGTTAAATACATTAATAAATTAACACCAAGGCTCATATTCCCAGCTTTTAAAATTGGAATGGTTTTTGAAAATTTTTTAACCAAGGCCTCTTCTTTTTGATTAAATCCCGTTGTTCCAATTACTACTCTTTTTTTTAATTTAGATGCAATTTTTAAAATATCTAAAGTACAGTTTGGGACTGTAAAATCTATTATTACATCAGTTTTTTTAAAAGCTTGTTCGGTGTTTACATCAAGCTTGATACCAGCAATTTTTTTACTGATAGCCTTATTTTCTGTTAGAGCAGTTAGTTTAAAGTTATTGTTATTTTTTGAAGATTTAATAAGCTGTTGACCCATTCTTCCCAAGCAGCCAGAAATAGCTAAATTAATTTTTTTCATCTAGGAAAATATTAACCTTTTTTAGTTAATTAGTCTTTAGTTTTTCCAAAAACTTTTTGCTTTTTGAAAGAATTGTTTGATACTTGGATTAGACTTTTCATTTTCAATTTCTCTAAATTTTTCAAGTAACTCTTTTTGTTCTTTATTTAAAGAAATAGGAACTTCAGTATTTACTTGGACATAAAGGTCTCCATTTCCACTACCTCTCATATAAGGCATGCCTTTACCTTTTAGCCTAAATTGTTTTCCATTTTGAGTTCCATCAGGTATTTTAATTTTAGCTTTTCCACCATCAATTGTTGGTATCTCTATTGTGGTTCCTAATGCGGCATCTGCAAAAGATATAGGAAATTCAAAGAATAAGTTTTCATCAGATCTTTTAAATAAATCATGTGAATGAACATTTACAAAAAGATAAAGATCACCACTTGCTCCACCTTTGGATCCTGCTTCACCTTTGCCAGCTAATCTAATCCTAGTTCCATCATCGACACCTTTAGGTATTGTAACTGATATTTTTTTGGAGGCTTGTTTGTTACCTTGACCATTACAATCTGTGCATGGATTTGTTATTTCTTCACCAGAGCCTGCACATTGAGGACAAGTTTGTTGAACAGTAAAAAAACCTTGGTTAGATCTTACTTTTCCATTTCCACCACAAACCGTACATCTGTCTGGAGAATGACCGGGTTTAGAGCCATTACCTCTACAAGTATTACATTTTTCTGTAGTTGAGAATTTTATATCTTGTTTTTTACCCTCATATGCTTCTTCGAGGGTAATAGATAAATCATATCGAAGATCAGAACCTCTATTATTAGTTTTTCTTCTTCCTCTTGATTGTCCACCACCAAAATCTCCAAAAAAATCTTCAAATATATCTGAAAAATCAGCCCCACCAAAACCACCACCAAAGCCTCCTCCTTGTCTGCCTCCACCACCCTCAAAAGCAGCGTGGCCAAAGTTATCATAGTTTTGTTTTTTTTCTTTATCTGAAAGGATGCCGTAAGCTTCACCAGCTTCTTTAAATTTATCTTCTGAGGCTTTATCACCTGGGTTTTTGTCTGGGTGATATTTTACAGCTAATTTACGGTAAGCAGATTTTAATTCTTCAGGGCTTGCACTTTTGCTAACCCCTAAGACGTCATAAAAATCTCTTTTTGCCATAAGTTACTTTAAGATGATAGTTGCTGTAAGTCTTAGGCGCTTTTTTCTTTATCTTCTTCTTTGCCTTCTTTGCTTTCCTCTTTAACTTCTTCAAAGTCAGCATCAACTACATTATCGTCTTTTTTTCCTTCATCATTTTTATCACCTTCTTTTGGTGAGCCTTCTTTTTTCTCTTGAGATTTATAAATTGCTTCACCTAACTTCATAGAGGCTTGAACTAAAGTTTCAGTTTTCTTTTTAATTTCTTCGGTATCAGTTCCTTTAATAGCTTCTTTTAAGTCAGTTGAGGCATCTTCAATTGCTTTTTTATCAGCATCAGAAACTTTGGCACCATGCTCTTTTAGATTTTTTTCAGTAGAGTGTAAAAGAGTATCTGCTTGATTTCTAACATCAACAGATTCTCTTTTCTTTTTGTCCTCTTCTTTATTTGCTTCAGCATCTTTTACCATTTTTTCAATCTCTTCATCACTTAAGCCACCTGAGGCCTGGATTTGAATTTTTTGTTCTTTTCCTGTTCCTTTATCTTTAGCAGAAACACTCACAATTCCATTTGCATCAATATCAAAAGTTACTTCTATTTGAGGCACTCCTCTTGGAGCAGGTGCGATCCCAACTAGCTCAAAATTTCCTAACATTTTATTGTCAGATGCCATTTCTCTTTCACCTTGAAGCACTCTGATTGATACAGCAGGTTGATTGTCATCAGCTGTTGAAAATACTTGGCTTTTTTTTGTTGGTATTGTTGTATTTTTTTCAATTAATTTTGTTGAAACCCCACCTAATGTTTCAATTCCAAGCGATAAAGGTGTTACATCTAAAAGAAGGACATCTTTAACGTCTCCTTGAAGAACACCAGCTTGGATTGCAGCACCCATTGCAACAACTTCATCAGGGTTTACACTTTTATTAGGTTCTTTACCAAAAAAGTTTTTAACTTCAGATAGAACTTTAGGCATTCTTGTCATTCCACCAACCATTACAATTTCATCAATTTCACCTGCAGTAAGCCCCGCATCTTTAAGAGCAGTTTTACATGGTGGTAATGTTCTTGAGATTAAATCTTCAACCAAAGCTTCTAATTTTGCTCTAGTCATTTTTAGATTGATATGTTTTGGACCAGTTTTATCAGCTGTTATAAAAGGTAAATTAACGTCTGTTTGCTCTGCAGAAGATAATTCAATTTTTGCTTTTTCAGCAGCTTCTTTTAATCTTTGAAGAGCCAATTTATCTGATCTTAAATCAATTCCAGAATCTTTTTTAAATTCACCAATTAAATAATCAACGATTGTATTGTCAAAGTCTTCACCACCTAAAAATGTATCACCATTTGTAGATTTAACTTCAAATACACCATCACCCAACTCAAGGATAGAGACATCAAAAGTTCCACCACCAAGGTCATAAACAGCTATTTTTTTATTTTGCTTTTTATCTAAACCGTAAGCAAGAGAAGCAGCTGTTGGTTCGTTAATAATTCTTAAAACTTCAAGGCCAGCAATTTTACCAGCATCTTTTGTTGCTTGTCTTTGAGCATCATTAAAATATGCAGGAACCGTAATTACTGCTTTCGTTACTTCTTGGCCTAAATATTTTTCAGCTGTTTCTTTCATCTTTTGAAGAATAAAAGCTGAAATTTGAGAAGGTGAATATTTTTCCCCTTTAGCTTCAATCCAAGCATCTCCTTTTTCTGAATTCACAATTTTAAAAGGTGCAGCTGCAATATCTTTTTTTACAGTAGGGTCCTCAAAACTTCTTCCAATTAATCTTTTTACGGCAAAAATAGTATTTTCAGGGTTGGTTACAGCTTGTCTTTTTGCAGGTTGACCTACAAGTTTTTCCCCATCCTCAGTAAAAGCTACAACCGAAGGAGTTGTTCTTGCGCCCTCAGCATTTTCTAAAACTTTTGGCTGACTACCTTCCATGATAGACACGCATGAATTTGTTGTTCCTAAATCTATTCCTATAATTTTGCTCATAATTTAATTCCTTTCCTTCATATAAGTGTTAATTTTCAATCTACAAGTTCTTACAATTATAATTAATTGTCTGAATTTTCTTTATTTTCCTCACTTTTTTGATCATCTGGAGTTTTGGTTTTTTTTGAAACTCCGACTAATGCTGGTCTTAAAAGTCTATCTTTCATCATAAAACCTTTTTGAATTTCTTGAACTATTGTTCCAGGTTCTTTTTGATCGTCATCAATTTCCATCATAGCTTGGTGTTGATTGGGATCCAATTTTTTACCAATAGAAACAACAGGTGTAATTCCATTTTTTGAAAAAATTGACACCATATCTTTACTAATAATTTCAAAATGCTCTAAAGTTTTTTTTAAAGCTTCAGTATCTTTTAGTACTTCATCACTTTCTAAAATTTGTTTTGATCTTTCAAGATTATCAATTAAATTTAAAGCTTCTTTTGCAAAAGAAAACCCACCATAATCAAAAGCATCATCTTTTTCTTTTTCAAATCTTCTTCTTTGATTTTCCATTTCAGCAAAAGTTCTAGTAAGTTTATCTTCTAACTCCTTAATTTTTTCTTCAGGTATAACCTCTTTTGCCTCTTCAGTTTTATCGGCTGAAATTTCTTGTTCTACTTGGTTTTGCTCCTCAGCTTCACTCTCTTTAACTTCTTCATTTTGGTTTTCAGAATTAATGTTTTGATCTTTTTCCATGACAACTTATATGGTATGAAATTTGATAATTGCTAGATGTTAAAGAATAAAATTATAAAATTGTTGGTAGGCACTAATAATAAAGGAAAATTAAGAGAAATTAAGGATTTATTGCCTAAAAATGTTGAAATATACTCTCCACAGGACTTTAAAATAAAAAGCCCTCCTGAAAATGGCAAAACATTTAAGGAAAACTCCTTAATCAAAGCTAAATTTTTTTCTAAAAAATCAAAAATGACATGTCTGTCTGATGACTCAGGTTTACAAATAGATGTTTTAGATGGAGACCCTGGAATTTATTCAGCTAGATGGGGAGGTAAAAAAGGTGATTTTAAAAAAGCAATGAATAGAGTTTTTAAGGAGTTAGATAAAAAAGACAAAAATTGGCGAGAGAAAAAAATTAAGGCCAGGTTTATTTGTGCCTTAACCATTTATAATAAAAATAAAGAAATAATAAATTCTATTGGAAAGGTTGAAGGTTTTATTTCACCAGTTATAAAAGGTAAAAATGGTTTTGGTTATGATCCTATTTTCATACCACTTGGAAAAAAAATTACATTTGGTGAAATGAGAGCATCACAGAAATATAAAATAGATCATAGATTTAAAGCTTTTAAAAAAATTAAAAAACTTTTTTAAATTCTCCATCTTCAGCTTTATAAAAATTTAAAATATGATTAATTTTATTGTTTTTAATTTCAAAAACTCCAACCTTTCCTTTAAACAAGGTTTTTTTAGTAAACATTTTTTTATCAATAACAGATTCGTTTTGAAGAATTAAATAATACACAAGCCCAACCAAGTCATAACTTAAAAATGACAATTGATTAGGGTACTGATTATATTTTTCAAAATATTCATTAGAAAATTCATCATAATTATCTTTATTTGCAGAAGGAAAATACAAGGGTTGTGAGCTTGTCTCTTTTAAAAGAGACTCATCAAACCATTGATTAAGAGTAATAAAATATTTTTCTTTAGGAGTTATATCCGTATAAAGTAGAGAAGTTGTTACACTTTTTAAACTTTCATCAAAATCAGAAATTACCACTGAGTCAAATTTTACACTACCAAGAGTATCTCTCTTTTTTAACCTTTCAATTAAAAACTCTTTATTGCTTTGTTCCGATTTCTCTAGTCTATTTATTTCATCTTCAAGGTTTTGTTTTCTAATTTCATAACGTGTAATTTTTTCAATTTGTTTGGTAAGTTTAGTCGGGTCAGTATTATAAATATAATTTTCTAATGTTTTTATTTTAGAATTAGAAATAGCTTTTTCAATTTCATTTTTAAAACTTACATCTGGAGTAAGAAAGATAGTTTTTTTTATTTCGTTTAATTCTATAAACTTCTTAATTGCATTTAGTTGTGAAGTTGCATTAATTCCAGCGTTAATAATGTTTTTGGAAAAATTATCATTCTTATTCGTTAGAGCCAAGAATGTTAATTCACTTAACTCACCTAGGTAAATTAGACTTTCGTTAAAAACTGGACCAATTACAATTTTTATTCCTGAATTAGCCAACTCTTTGGCTGCCTTTAAAGTGACCTCAGGGTTTGACCGTGTATCTTTTGGTATAATCTCAATTGATGCATTGTTTATTGTGTTAATTGCAAGACGTGTAGATTTAATTATAGATTGTCCTATTTCAGAGTTCTTTCCAGTTAAAGGGACAAGAAGACCAATCCTAATTTTCTCATTTGCCAAGAGTGCTACTGGAGTAATTAAGAAACCAAAAGCTAAAAAAAGTATAATTTTAATAATTTTGTTCATTTTAATGTTATTATTATAACTATTATAATTTGATGATTCTACATACTGAAAATATAAATAATAAAGTTAAAAGTGGTCTTTATATTGTATCTACTCCTATTGGGAACTTAAGCGACATCACTTTAAGAGCCTTAGAAGTATTAAAAAAATCGGATTATGTGCTGTGTGAGGATACACGTATTTCAAAAAATTTATTAGAACGGTATGAAATTAAATCAAAACTTATTGCAAATCATAAATTTAATGAAAAAAAAAATTTATCGAAAGTAATTGATATTTTAAAATCAGGATCGGTCGTTTCTTTGATTTCTGACGCTGGAACTCCATCTATCTCAGATCCAGGAGCTATATTGGTTAATGAATGTGTTGTTAACGAAATAGATATCTTTCCAATTCCGGGTGCGTCTGCTGTTTCTTCTGCAGTTTCCATAAGTGGATTTAATGAAAAATATTTTTTTTATGGTTTTTTTCCAGAGAAAAATAGCAAATTAAGTGAAGATTTCGAAAGACTTGCAAATTTAGAGGGCTGTATTGTTTTTTTTATTTCTCCACGAAAATTTAATAGATCGATAAAAGATTTAAAGCGTTACTTTTCAAATAGAAAAATTTTGGTTTGCAGAGAAATGACAAAATTTTATGAGGAATATATAAGAACAGATGTGGAGACACTTGAACCATTTAAATCTGATCCCAAAGGAGAGTTAACAATTGTTATTTCTGAAAAGGTAAAAGAAAAAAATTCATCGATAATATTAAAAAAATCTGATAAAGTAATTATTCAAAAATTAATTAAAAAACTAAGCATAAAAGATATTACAGATTTAATTAGCCAAAATACGAATGTATCAAAAAAAGAAATTTACAATTATTGTTTAAAAATAAAAAATGAAAAATAAAATATTTTTAATAAGTTTAATTTTTTTAATCTTAACAGGGTGTGTTGGGATTAGCTCAAAAGGAGTTTTTGGAACAGGTGTTAGTGTTGCGTTTGATCCAAGATCTTTAGGGACCCAAATAGACGATTCAGTAATGCAAAAAAATTTAGCTGCGAGATTAGCCCTAAGAGACAAGAGCTATATCTTAGCTGTTAGCACAAAAGTTTTAGATGGAAAAATTTTTGTAACAGGAAAAGTAGATGATCCTGAAGAAAAACTTCAAATTACTAAGCTTGCATGGGAAACAAAAGGTGTCAGATCAGTTAAAAACGATATTAAAATAAAAGAAGATTTTAATTTCAAACAATCAGCTAAAGATTTGTTAATTACATCTCAACTTCGTACTGCTTTAATATTTAACAAAAAAATTAAAGCAACCAATTATCAAATTGATACTTATAAGAAAAAAATATTTATTTATGGGATTTCTTTAACCACAGAAGAAAGAAAAGAAGTAATAACTGAAGCAAAAGAAATACTAGATGTAGAAGATGTTATTGCAAGTATTGTCTTGGTTGAAGATTTAAGAATTCAAAAAAATTAACTTTTTTTATAATCAATTACATCAGCAGAGTAGGCAGCAACTGAAGCTAAATTTATGATTTCTGAAGAAGATGACCTTAAAGGAGCTATTTCAATGGGTTGACCCAATCCAATTAAAAGAGGGCCAATAACTTTTGTGTCACCCAAGCTTTTCATCATTTTATAAGAAATAGCAGCACTGTGTTGGCCCGGCATTATTAATATATTTGCATTTCCTACAATACTTGAGAAAGGATATAATTCTTTGTACTCTTCATTTAAGGCAACATCTGGCTGCATGTCCCCATCAAAATCAAAATCTACATTTTTATCTTTTAAAATTTCAACAGCCTTTTTTATATGTTTAGTTCTACTTGTTAGAGGTTGACCAAAAGTAGAGTGAGAAACAAAAGCAACTTTTGGAACAAATCCAAACATTTTAACAACCCTAGCTGATGAAATTGCAATTTCTGCAAGCTCCTCTGAACTTGGATATTCATTTACACTCGTGTCTCCAACAAAAATAGTTTTTCCTTTAGCAACAACCATATTTAATCCAAACATGATTTCACCTGGTCTAGCATCTATAACTTGTGTAACTTTATCAAAAGAAGCTCCAAATCTTCTAGTATTTCCAGTGACAGCACCATCTGCATCACCACAAGCAACCATACAAGATGCCCATACAACCCTATCATTTCTAACTAATCTATCACAATCTCTTTCCAAAAGACCTTTCTCTCTTTGCAATTTTTCAAATAAAAAGTTTACGTACTTTTCTCTTTTTTCTTTGTCTTCAGAATTAACTATTTCAATATCAAAATTTTGATTGTAGCCAATTTCTTTTATTCTTTCTTTAATTTTATTTTTTTTACCAATTAAAATTGGTGTACCCAATTTAGAATTTTTAAATGCAATTGCCGCCTTAAGAGTGTTTTCGTCTTCTCCATCTGCAAAAACAATTCTCTTTTGATTTTTTTTGATATGAGAGTTAATACCTTGCATAATAGTTACTGAGGGATCTAGTCTTTGTTTGAGTTGGTCTCTATAAGCCTCAAAATCTTTTATATGTTTTTTTGCAACACCACTATCCATAGCAGCTTTTGCAACAGCTGCAGGAATTACACTAATCAGTCTTGGATCAAACGTGGATGGAATTATATAATCTTTTCCATATTTAGGACGATCTCCTCCCATTGCGGCAACAACTTCATCTGGAACATCTTCTCTTGCTAATTTTGCAATTGCGTTTGCAGCTGCAACCTTCATTTCTTCATTAATAGTTGTAGCTCTTACGTCTAATGCTCCTCTAAAAATATAAGGAAAACCAATTAAATTGTTTACTTGATTGGGATAATCAGATCTTCCAGTTGCAATAATGGCATCATCTCTAACTTCCATTATTTCTTCAGGTGTTATTTCAGGATCAGGATTTGCGCAGGCAAAAATTATTGGGTTCTTAGCCATAGTTTTTACTAACTCTTTTTTCAAAGCTCCTTTGGCAGATAATCCTAAAAATACGTCAGCTCCATTTATAGCTTCTTCTAAAGTTCTTTTTTTAGTTTCTACTGCATGGGCAGATTTCCACTGGTCCATTCCCTCCGTTCTACCTCTATAGACCACTCCTTTACGGTCAAGCATGATTACATTTTCACTAGGTACACCACTATTTTTAAACAAATTTGTACAAGCAATTGCTGATGCACCTGCTCCATTTACTACAACTTTAATGTCTTTTATTGATTTGCCACTAATATCTAGGGCGTTAATTAATGCAGCTGTAGTTATTATTGCTGTTCCATGTTGATCGTCATGAAAAACTGGAATATCTAAAATTTCTTTTAATTTTTCTTCAATTATAAAACAATCAGGAGCTGCGATATCTTCTAAGTTAATACCACCAAAACTGCATGCAAAGTTTTTAATACTATTAATAATTTCATCGGAGTCTTGAGAGTCAATTTCTAAGTCAATAGAATCGATATCGGCAAATCTTTTAAATAAAACCGCCTTTCCCTCCATGACAGGTTTAGATGCAAGTGCTCCTAAATTACCCATTCCTAAAATAGCTGATCCATTACTTATCACTGCAACTAAATTTCCTTTAGATGTGTAATCGTATGCTGTCTCTGGATCGTCAGCTATTGCTTGAACTGGAACTGCAACACCAGGAGAATAAGCTAATGCCAAATCTCTCTTAGTTGTCATTGGTTTTGAAGAATTTATTTCTATTTTTCCTGGCTTATTTAAGCTGTGGAATTCTAGAGCTTCTTTATCAGTATAATGATCTATTTTAGTTTTTTTCATTTATGTTAATTAGATATACAAATGGAGCAAATTTAAGACTAATATGATTTATGAACCTTATTAAGTCAACAAGCACGTTTAGCTTTTTTACAATAATTAGTAGGTTACTGGGCTATTTAAGAGATATTTTAATAGCAGTATTCCTTGGAACTGGAATTTTGGCAGATGCTTTCTTTGTGGCATTTAGAATTCCTAATACTTTTAGAAGATTATTTTCTGAAGGAACATTTAATGCAGCTTTTGTTCCAAGCTACTCATCATTATTAAATAATAAAAAAAAAGCACAAAACTTTGCTAATAGTATTTTTAATCTACTCTCCCTAGGCCTAATAGTTTTAGTTCTGATTGTAGAGATATTGATGCCTTTATTTGTTTATCTAATTGCACCAGGTTTTGAAGGCGATTATGATAAAATGGAACTAGCTATAACCTTAACAAGAATTACCTTCCCATTTTTAATTTTTATAAGTTTAGCATCATTTTTTTCTGCAATTTTAAATTCACATAATAAATTTGCAATAGCGTCCGCTGCTCCAATTATTTTAAATATACTTTTAATTGGAGTTTTGTTATTTGCAAAAATATTAGACGATAATCTTGTTTATTATTTATCTTATGCAGTAACCATTTCAGGTGGCGTACAATTTATTTTTCTATACTTTTTTGTAAAAAAAAATTTTTCACCTAAGATTAAATTTAAAATTAACATTGATAAAAAAATTAAAAACTTTTTTAAAAAATTATTACCTAGTATTTTTTCATCAGGTGTTACTCAAATAAATATTTTAGTAGGAACAATTATTGCATCTTTTCAAGCTGGTGCGGTTTCTTACCTTTATTATGCTGATAGAGTTTATCAAATAAATTTAGCCATAGCTGGAATTGCAATTGGTACAGTTATTTTACCCCAACTATCTAAATATGTTAAAAGTCAAAATAAAGATAAAATAAACTTAATTCAAAATAAAGCTTTAGAACTTAGTCTATTCTTGAGTATCCCAGCAACAGTTGCATTATTAATTGCCTCAGAAGAGATTATTTCTTCATTATTTGGCTATGGTTCCTTTGATGAGTTAAGTGTTAAGAATTCAGCAAAAGCTCTATTTTATTTTGCAATTGGTTTGCCTGCTTTTTCATTAATAAAAGTTTTTTCGACATTTTTTTTCGCAAGACATAATACAAAAATACCGTTTTATATTTCATTATTATCTGTTTTATTAAATATATTTATAAGTGTTATCTTTTTTAAACAAATTGGTTTTATAATCATACCAATCGCAACTACCATTTCATCTTGGTTTAATGCATTACTATTGTTTATCTTTTTAAAAAAAGAAAGTTTTTTCAATTTTAATCTTATCTTTATAGATAGATTAATTAAAATTTTAACAGCATCAGTGATTATGGGAATATTCTTTAATTATATAATTTATTTTTTTAATAATGAATTATCCTATCAAGAAAATTTTAAAGCGATCTATTTAGTGGGTGCTGTTATTACTGGTCTTATATTTTATTTTTTCATTGCAGTTTTAATCAAGGCTTTTAAAAGAACAGATATTAATTTAAACTATTGATATGATTAAAAAAATTTTTTCTGGAGTACAACCTACTGGTAACTTACATTTAGGAAACTATCTCGGAGCAATTAAAAATTTTGTAAAACTCCAAAATGAAAAAGAAAATGAGTGTATTTTTTGTGTAGTTGACCTTCATGCAATTACAGTAAAACAAGATCCTAAGGAACTTAAAAAGAATATAAGAGAAACTGCAGCAACATTTATTGCAAGTGGAATAGATCCTAACAAAAGTATAATTTTTAATCAATCAATGGTTCCAGCTCACTCTGAAGCTGCATGGATATTAAGTTGTGTTTCAAGAATTGGTTGGCTTAATAGAATGACTCAGTTTAAGGAAAAAGCTGGAAAAGATAAGGAAAAAGCTAGCATTGGCCTTTACTCCTATCCCGTATTAATGGCTGCTGATATCCTACTGTATGATGCAACCCATGTTCCTGTTGGTGATGATCAAAAACAACACTTAGAACTTAGTAGAGATATAGCACAAAAATTTAATAACGATTTTAATGCAACAGATTTTTTAAAAGTTCCAGAGCCCTTAATACAGAGAGAGTTTTCTAGAATAATGAGTCTTAAAGATGGTTTAAAAAAAATGAGCAAATCAGATCCTTCAGATTTGAGCAGAATTAATCTTACAGATAATAGCGAAGAGATATTAAATAAAATTAAAAAAGCAAAAACGGATCCTTTGCCACTTCCTTCAGATATTAAAGATTTGAACGAAAGACCAGAAGCTGAAAATTTATTAGGGATCTATTCAAGTTTAAAAAATCAAAATTTAGAAAAATCTATTATTGAATTTAAAGGAAAAAATTTTTCAGAATTTAAGGAGAAGTTATCAGAGACTTTAATTGAAACTATTGACCCAATCTCAAAAGAAATAAAAAAACTATTAAATGATGAAGGTTATTTAGATAAAATTCTTTTAGAAGGTTCTAATAAAGCTAATAAAATTGCTTCAAAAAAAATAAAAGAAATTAAAGATTTAGTAGGTTTTTAATAAGATTATATTAATTAGTTTAAATTTTCTCAGTAATCATTATATATAAAAAGATGTTTATTCAAACCGAAGTAACACCAAACCCAAATTCACTAAAGTTTCTGCCTGGAAAAACAGTTTCCAATAATGGCTCATTTGAAGTGATAAAAAAAGAAGAAACTGACAATGAATTAGTAAGAAATATTTTATCAATTAATGGGGTTACAGGCGTATTTTTAGGAGAAGATTTTATATCTATAAATAAAAATGAAGAAGTAAATTGGGAAGATATTAAACATATAGCTATTTCACTGATTAATGATTTTTATTCTACAGGAAAAGAATTTGTAATTGCCAATGAGTTACTTGGAGAAAAAAAAGAGGAACACACTGAAATCGAAAAGCAAATTATAAGTATCTTAGAATCAAAGATTAGACCTGCTGTTGCAAAAGATGGTGGTGATATTAAATTTAAAGAATTTAAAGATGGAATTGTTAAGGTAGAATTACAAGGAAGCTGTTCTGGCTGTCCCAGCTCGACAATGACCTTAAAACAAGGAGTGCAAAATCTTTTATGTCACTATTTGCCTGAGGTTAAAGAAGTGGTTGCAATATAGTTATGAGAAAAAAAATAATTATTAGAAAAAAACTTACATCGTTTTTTGAAACTGCAAAAGATTTAAAAAAAAAAAATAAACTAGAAGCACAAAAAAGTGGACTAGATAATCTTTCAAGAACTTTTTTATCAAGTTTAATCATTATATCGATTTTTTTTATAGCTCCATTAGCCATTAATCTTACAAAAGAAAAAATGATACTTTCTAAGGACTATGAAAATAATTCAAAGAATAATTTAAAAAAATTATTAGAAAACAAAACAACAAAACTAGATGAACAATTAAATAAAAAGTTTTTATATGAAGATGTTTTAACATTCGATGAACAACCTTCAGATGCCATACTATTAAGTGCTGCAACAATTGAAGAACTTTTTAAATCAACAAATTATAATTTAAAAGATGTTAGAGAAAATAAATTAGTAAAGCCTATAAATTTAGATCTATTACCAAAAGAAATTGGAAAAATAGAAAATACTAAAAAAAGAAAAGAATTATTCATTCAGATAATTTTGCCTTTAGTCATTGATGAAAATAATAGTATTAAACTAGATAGAATAAAGCTCTTTAGTATTTTAAATAAAAGCAAAAATACAAAGACAGAACAAGAGTGGTTAAACATAAAATTTAAACAATATGGAGTTGTAAACAAAGATTTATCTACATTGAAAATTAGAATGGATGAAGTGCCCGTCTCAATGGCAATCGCTCAAGCTGCAAAGGAAACTGGTTGGGGAACATCAAGGTTTGCTCAAGAGGGAAATGCATTGTTTGGTCAGTGGACGTGGAGCGGTGAAGGAATAAAACCAGCCGATGCAGAAGATGATAGTACACATAAAGTTATGAGATTTAAGGTTTTGCAGGCGTCTGTAAAAGCATATCAAAGAAATTTAAACACACACTCGTCTTATAAAGATTTTAGAAGTGCAAGAGCAGAATTGAGAGATGAAGGAAAAGAATTAGACAGTATGATTCTTACCGAATACTTAGATAAATATGCAGAGACAGGAAAAGAGTATGTTAAAATTTTACAACAAATTATTAGACAAAATGATTTAACAGATTTTGATGATGCAAAGTTATTACCATCTAGCAAAGATTTAGAAAGTTTAATTTAATTTTGATTCACTGAAAATTGAACGCCGAACCATCTCCATATTCCATCATCATTAAGTGAACAATTAACTCTACCTCTTCTGAATGTAAATTTTTCTCTAAAATTTATGTTTAGTATATTTTTATTAAAAGTAATATTTGACTTATCCCATCCACTACCCTCATCAGAGAAACAATTAATATTTTCTATATTTTTTTGATTTTCAAAAAATTCAACAGATAGTTTTGGTGGATTGTTATTGATAATATACTTGTCTTCAGGGTTTAAAGATTTGTATGGAAGTGGACCAAGATTAATCAAAAATTTGAATCTTTCTAAGTCACCATATTTTTCATTAATTGGGAATCTGGGTAATTCATGAGGATCTTTATTAATATCAATGACACCAGAATGTTGTCCAAAAGCAAAATCAAAATTTTTGGAAATAAAATCTTTAATAGTTTTGCTATACTCACCAAATGGGTATGAAAAAAAAATTGGGTTATAGCCTAAGTTCTGATTAAAAATTTCAATTGAAGTATTAATATCAGCCAAAAAATTTTTTGTTTCTAGATCAACCAGGTAATTATGAGAATGTGAATGATTGCCAATGTAAGCATATGGCTCTTTTTCTACTTCTTGTATTTGTTGCCAACTCATATAGCCAGTTTTACCTACGGTTTCAGTTGAAACAAATAAAATAAAAGGAATTTTCTCTTTTTTCAAATATGGCCACGCAATTTTATAAAAAGATAAGAAAGCATCATCTACAGTGATAAGTATTTCTTTTTTATTTTTTGGAAAATTAAATTCTTTTTGTAAATATTGTGGATCAAAAAATTTATAATTTGAGGTATTGATTATAGACATTTGTTCTTTGAAAATATCCATTTGTATATTTGTTGAAGGATACTTATTTTCATCAAATCGGTGATACATCAAAGAAAGAATGCCACTATCTTCAGAATAATATTTGATATTATTTTCTTCTGCTTTAGAATTGACAGCAAATAACATTATTATAATGAAAAATTTAATAGTAGATGCCACAAGAGATAAAATTTTTTTAACACTCATAGTTAGTGAAAATATTTATACTTGTACTCATGAAAATAGTAAAATTAATTTTGAAAAATTAATGATCTTAATTAATGATTTTTTAAAGGTAAATTCCTCTACTTTAGATCAAATTGATATTATTTATGTTAATAGAGGACCCGGTAGTTTTGCAGGAATTAGAAATTCATTAGCGACGATTAAAGCTTTATTTCTAATAAAAAAAATCAATTATTATTGTTTTAGTTTTGAAGATTTTAAAGGATTTAAAGAAGTTAAGTATGAAGAAGTCCCTAGTTTATGTGAAAAATTTAAAATTAAAAAGAATTTGATTAATCCTATTTATTTAAGTTAAAATTAAAAAATGTCAGAAAATATTGAACAAAAATGTTTAGCTAAAGGAGTTAAACTAACGGATCAAAGAAAAATTATCGCAAAAGTAATGTCAGAGTCTAATGACCATCCAGATGTAGATGAACTATATAATAGAGTTTCAAAGATTGATCCAAAAATAAGTATTGCCACAGTATATAGAACAGTAAAACTTTTTGAGGAGTCTGGAATTTTAGCTAAACATGATTTTAAAGGAGGCAAAGCTAGATACGAGGAATTAAATGAAGGACATCATGATCATTTAATTGATGTTAAATCAGGAGAAATTATTGAATTTGTGGATGAAGAGATAGAAAAGCTACAAGAAAAAATTGCTGATAAATACGGTTATCGATTGGTTGATCACAAATTAGAATTATATGGGGTTAAAAAAAAATCCTAACACAATGTTAAAAAAAATTTTTATTAAAACTTTCGGTTGTCAAATGAATGAATACGATTCAAATCGTATATTTGATACTGTAAAAAAAATAGGCTTTGAAAAAACTGAAAAATATGAGGATGCAAATTGTTATCTTTTAAACACCTGTCATATTCGTGATAAAGCAAAAGAAAAGGTTTACCATGAAATAGGAAGAGTCAAAAAAATTTTTAGAGAGAAAAAAAAACCAATTGTAATTGTTGCTGGTTGTGTTGCTCAAGCTGAAAATCAAGAAATGTTAAAAAGAGAACCTTATATTGATATTGTAATTGGTCCACAGTCTTACCATAAAATAAATGAGGCAATATTAAATCATTTAAAAAACAAAAAAAAAGAGGAAGAAACAGAATTTGATACAATTTCTAAATTTAATTATTTAAGTCAGATTAAAAATAAAGACAGTAAAGTCTCTTCATTTTTAACAATCCAAGAAGGTTGTGATAAATTCTGTCATTTTTGTGTAGTGCCTTATACTCGTGGACCAGAATACTCCAGACCTTTTGACCAAATCATAAATGAAGCAAAAGAATTGGTTCAAAGTGGTGCAAAAGAAATTATCTTGTTAGGTCAAAATGTAAACGCATACAGTTATGATGAGGAAGGTAAAGAATATAGACTATCAGATTTGCTAATCAAACTTGATAGCTTTGATAAACTTGAAAGAATTCGATACACAACATCTCATCCTAAGGATATGACAGATGATTTGATTAATGTTTATAAGACATCATCTAAACTGATGCCCCTTGTTCATTTACCAGTACAAAGTGGATCAAATAAAATTTTAAATCTAATGAATAGAAAACACACCATTGAAGAATACCTGCTAGTTTATGAAAAATTAAGGAAGATTAACCCAAAAATTGAGTTTTCTAGTGATTTTATTATTGGATACCCAGAAGAAGATGAGCAAGATTTTAAAATGACAATGGAACTAATTGAAAAAGTAAAATTTATCAACTCTTATTCGTTTATCTTTAGCCCAAGACCAGGAACCGTTGCTGCAAATTTAACACTCGTGGATCAAAAAAAATCTAAACAAAGATTAGAGATAATTCAGGAGAAATTATTTAATAACCAAATAAAAAAAAATAAATCTTTAGAAAATAAAATTTTAAATGTTCTAGTAGAAAATAAAATGAAAGATGGGATTAAGTTATTTGGAAGAACAGAATATATGACATCAGTAATTTTTGATGGCAATATAGAAAATATTGGAAAACTTGTGCAGGTCGAAATAACAAGTAGTAATCAAAATAGTCTTTTTGGAAAATTAACTGAAAGCTCTAAAAAAAAGGTAGCTTAAAATTGAATAATACAGTTTCAAAAAAAATTAATTCAACATTAAAATTTGTATACTCTGATAATAACTCTTTAAGCGTTATCTTTCATGATAATGATTTATTAATGGGAGTTGTTGGTGAGTTTAATGAAAATTTAAAAGAACTTGAAAAAATTACTAATACAAATCTTTATTCAAGGGGAAATTCTATTTTAATAAAATCAACCCCAGAACAAAACGAAATTACAAAAAATGCTATTCAATTTCTTGCAAATCAATTTATTAACAATGGCAGTATTGAGAAAAAAGATATAATCTCATCTATAGATAAATTTATGATTGAAGAAAAAGTAAAAAATCAAAATGTTTCTGATATAATTAAAACACCAAAAAAATCTGTTATCCCTAGATCAGAGAGACAAAAAGAATATGTTAGAGCTTTAAGACAAAGTGATATTGTCATATCTGCAGGCCCTGCAGGGACAGGTAAAACTTTTTTAGCAGTAGCAGTTGGATTAACTATGTTGCTTGATAAAAAGATTGAAAGAATTATTCTATCAAGACCAGCAGTAGAAGCTGGTGAGAGACTTGGTTTTTTACCAGGAGATATGAAGGAGAAAGTAGATCCTTATTTAAGGCCTCTATATGATTCTCTCTATGATTTATTTGATTTCGAAAAAATACAGAGAATGATTGAAATTGGTGATATTGAAATAGCACCACTTGCTTTCATGAGAGGAAGAACGTTAAAGAATTCTTTTGCAATTTTAGATGAAGCCCAAAATGCAACAGATACTCAAATTAAGATGTTTTTAACACGTATAGGTGAGAATTCTAAAATTGTTATAAATGGTGATCCTTCTCAAATAGATCTTCCAAATAAAAACATGTCAGGCCTAAGTAGATCTAAGAAATTACTTGGGCACTTAAAAGAAATTTCAGTTGTAGATTTTGATCATTCAGATGTGGTGAGACATCCTTTGGTATCTAAGATTGTAAAAGCGTACTCTGACCAAGAAAATGATTAAAATTGATGTAGTTTCGGAGTGCACTCTCTGGAGCAAAAAAATCAAAAGAAATAAAACTTTTTTTAATTCTATTGTAAAATTTTTTCCAAAAAAATATAAATTTATTGGTAAAAAAATAAATCTAACAATTTTACTTTCAAATAATAGGAATATTAAAAAGCTTAATAAAGATTTTAGAAATAAAAATAAACCTACAGATGTATTATCATTTCCATTTGAGAAAAAATTTAACCCAAAAAAATCAAATTATCTTGGTGATATAGTAATTAGCTATGAGTTTATGAATAAACCAAAAAATATAAGCATTTTAGAGTTTAAACAAAAAGTCGTTAAAATTTTTATTCATGGATTTCTTCATTTATTAGGACACGATCATATAAAACTAAAAGATTTTAAAAAAATGATTAAAGAAGAAGATTTAATTTATAAATTCATCAAAACAAAAGTTGCTTAACTTGCTTAAAAAAAATTTTTTAAACATATTATATGTATTTTTTTTAGGTGCTATCAGCTCTTACAGCTTGCCACCTTATAATTATTTTATAATTAATTTTTTTACTTTTTCGTTATTTTTTATTTTTCTTTTTACACAAAAAAAAAATAATCCAAATAATAAATCTTTCTTTAAATATGGATGGTTTTTTGGTTTTGGTTATTTTTTATGTAGTTTATATTGGATTGCAATTTCCTTAACTTTTGATGAAAGCTTTAAATTTTTAATACCAATAGCTATAGTTTTATTTCCTGCTTTTCTTGCAATATTTTATGGATTAATAACTTATTTGTTTTCTGTTTTTTATTCTAGAGATGTTGTTAGTACATTTTTTATTTTTTCAATTTTATTTGGATCTATTGAATTTATTAGAGGGTCCATTCTTACTGGTTTTCCATGGAATTTAATTGCTTTTAGTTTTTCAGAAAGTATTTATTTTATTCAAATTCTTTCAGTAATTGGGACTTATTCTTTCAATTTAATTTGTATATCTTTGTTTACTGTTCCAGCTGTATTTATCTTAAGAAAAACCAGAAAAGAAATTATTGTCTGTTTTTTCTTTATAATAATTTCTGTAGGTTTTTTAGTTTTTGGCAATTTAAAATATAATCAATTTAATACTACAGCTGATATTAAAAATAATATTACAATAAGAGCCGTATCACCCAATATTCGTTTAGACCGATTTTATTCAAAGCAGGATGAATTAAAGATAATACAAGAACTAATTACCTTGAGTAGTCCAGAAAAAAAAGAGCCAATGATTTTTTTATGGCCTGAAGGAATTATTCCAGACAGTTATTTAAGAGATATGGATATATATAAGGAATTATTTTCAAATAGTTTTTCGAGTGATGATTTAATTATCATGGGTCTAAATAGTGTAAAAACTAAAAATAATGAAAATTTATTTTTTAATTCAATGGCGATTTTTAACAATAAATTGGATTTAATTCATAGTTATAACAAAAATAATTTAGTGCCATTTGGAGAGTTTACTCCATTTGAATCAGTACTTAGTTTAATAGGACTTAAAACAGTAACCAATGATTACCAATCTTTTTCAAAAGGTGAGAACCAAAAAGCACTTTTAATAAAAAATGACAAGATAGAATTAAAATTACTTCCCTTAATTTGTTATGAAATTATTTATTCAAATAGATTATTTAAAGACAAAAACTTTGATTATATAATTAATATTTCAGAAGATGGGTGGTTTGGAAATTCTATTGGCCCAAAACAACATTTTGCACACAGTATCTTTAGATCAATTGAAAGTGGAAAATATGTAATTAGATCAGCAAACAATGGAATATCTGCCATTGTTAATCCAATAGGTATTATAGAAAAAAAAGTTGAGTTTGGTACTACTGGTTAT
Source organism: Candidatus Pelagibacter sp. PS_23 (assembly GCF_059417905.1). Taxonomy (NCBI): domain Bacteria; kingdom Pseudomonadati; phylum Pseudomonadota; class Alphaproteobacteria; order Candidatus Pelagibacterales; family Candidatus Pelagibacteraceae; genus Candidatus Pelagibacter; species Candidatus Pelagibacter sp. PS_23. Next base: position 1,269,167 of record NZ_CM182071.1, read on the forward strand.
GTTGATTTTAAAGAGAGTAAAATCCTTAAATCTACACCTTATATAAATTATGGGGATAAGATATTTTTTATACTTATTTTATTATATATTTTTTTAATTTTTTCATTTAAGAAAATTACACATGAGTAATTTAAAAAATTTTTTATTTACAAGCGAGTCTGTTTCTGAAGGACATCCAGATAAAGTGTCAGATCGTATTTCTGATATGGTTGTGGATAGCTTTCTTTCAGGTGATCCTTTTTCAAGAGTAGCATGTGAAACTTTAACCACTACAAATAAAGTTGTTTTAGCTGGAGAAGTAAGAGGACCGAGCATCAAAGAAGAAGACCTTATTCAAAAAGTAAGAGAATGCATCAAGGATATAGGGTACGATCAAGATGGTTTTACTTGGAGAGAAGCTACAAAAATAGAAAGCCACCTTCATGCACAATCTGCTGATATAGCCATGGGTGTGGACTCATCAAGTAATAAAGATGAGGGAGCGGGTGACCAAGGAATAATGTTTGGTTATGCTTGTAACGAAACTGAAGAATTAATGCCAGCACCAATTCATTATTCTCATAAGATTTTGAGATTAATGGCGGAAGATCGAAAATCTGGAAAATTAAAAAATATTGAGCCAGATTCAAAAAGTCAGGTCACGTTTGAGTATGTAGATGGAAAACCAACCAAAGTAAAATCAGTTGTTATATCTTCACAACACTCAGCAGATGTAGATCAAGCTAAAGTTAGAGAATTATTAAAACCTTATTTATTAAAATCAATTCCAGAAAAGTTTTTGAAAGATTTTAATGAAGAAGAATTATATATAAATCCAACTGGAAATTTTGTAATTGGTGGCCCAGATGGTGATTGTGGTTTAACAGGTAGAAAAATTATTGTAGATACTTATGGTGGAGCAGCACCTCATGGTGGAGGAGCTTTCTCTGGTAAAGATCCAACTAAAGTTGATAGATCAGCTGCTTATGCAGCAAGATATATTGCTAAAAACATTGTTGCATCTAACATTGCTGAAAAATGTTTAATTCAACTAGCATACGCAATTGGAGTTTCTAAACCTTTATCAATTTATGTAGATTTATTTGATAATGATTTAGAAAAAAATAAATTTGTAACAGAAAAGATCTCAGAAAATTTTGATTTAAGCCCAAGAGGTATAAGAGAAATGCTTGGCTTAAATAAACCTATTTATGAAAAAACAGCAGCTTATGGTCATTTTGGAAGAGTGCCTGAAACTAACGGCTCATTTTCATGGGAAAAAACTGATAAAAAAGACGTTTTTTCTAAATAGTTGCTATTGAATTAAAAAAAAATCTTTATATATTGCTCTTACATTATTGAAATTACAGAATGGGCTTTAGCCCATTTTTTTTTGGAGCTAATAAACTTATGTTAAATAGAAGATCAGATAAATTAGAATTATTAAGAATTGCTGAAGCAGTTGCTTTAGAAAAGTCTATAGATAAAGAATTAATTATAGATTCCATGGAAACTGGAATTGCAAAAGCTGCCAAATCAAAATTTGGACAGGACAATGAAATTAAAGTTTTAATAGACAGAGAAAGTGGCGATATTGGAATTTTCAGAAAATTAATTGTTGTAGAAAAGCCAGAAAATACAAATACAGAAATTAATCTTCAAGATGCAATAATTTTAAATGAAGTCAACAAAGATAAAAAAATTGGTGACGAAATTTTACAACCGCTTCCCTCTTTTGATTTTGGAAGAATAGCTGCACAAACAGCAAAACAAGTTATTAGTTTTAATGTAAGAGAAGCAGAACGTGAAAGACAATACAATGATTTTATAGATAAAAAAGACTCAATTCTAAGTGGAATTGTTAAACGTCTAGAGTTTGGAAATGTGATAGTTGATTTAGGTAGAACTGAAGCAATTATTCAAAAAAATGAAATGATCCCTAGAGAAAACATTAAAGCTGGAGATAGAGTTAAAGCTTACTGTTATGATGTTAAAAGAGAAGCTAGAGGACAACAAATATTTTTATCAAGAGCACATCCAAAATTTATGGAAAAATTATTTGTTCAAGAGGTTCCTGAAATTTATGATGGTTTAATTGAAATCAAATCATCAGCAAGAGATCCTGGAAGTAGAGCAAAAATCTGTGTTAAAGCAGTTGATACTTCATTAGATCCAGTAGGAGCTTGTGTTGGAATGAGAGGATCAAGAGTCCAAGCAGTGGTTAACGAATTACAAGGTGAAAAAATTGATATTGTTAATTGGTCTGAAGATCCAGCAATAGTAGTTTCAAATGCATTGTCACCTGCTGAAGTTCAAAGAGTGAACGTTGATAGTGTTGCAAAAAAATTAGATGTAATTTTAACAGAAGAAAATTTAAGTAAAGCAATTGGTCGTAGAGGTCAAAACGTAAGACTTGCTACTAAATTATTAAATTACGAAATTAATATAATGACTGATGCAGAAGATTCAGAAAGAAGACAATCTGAATTTAAAGAAAAAACTGAAAACTTTGTTAAAAATTTAGAGCTGGATGAAACATTAGGACAATTACTTGTTGCTGAAGGTTTTTCTTCAATCTCAGATATTAAAGATAGTTCACCAGAAAATTTAATGAAAATCGAAGGTATAGAGGAAGACACTGCCAAGGCTTTGATTGAAAGAGCAAAAGAGTTTTACCAAAAAGATCAAGAAGATATTACTCAAAGAATTAAAGATTTGGGACTTCAAGATGATCTTATAAATCACAAAGGACTGACCCCTGGAATGTTAGTTACTTTAGGAGAGCAAAAGATTTTAAAATTAGAAGATTTCGCAGACCTTGCCTCTGATGAATTGACAGGTGGTTATGATGTTGTGAAAGGTGAAAGAATTAAGATTCAAGGATACCTTGAAGATTTTGCTTTATCAAAAACAGAAGCGGATGAATTAATAATGTCTGCAAGAAGCATAATTTACAAAGATTGAGTAATGAAATATGGAAAACAAAAAAACAAAATTAACACTGTCTGGCATAGCCAAGAAATCGATAGAGAATATAGAGTTAGCAAAAACTCAAAGTAAAAATTCCGTTGTAATTGAAAAAAAGCCCAGCAAATTCGCACCTAGAAGTAACTTTACTAGACCTGCTAGTGTTAGGTCAAAACCAGCAGTATCAACAACAAGTAGTTTCCCTCCAAGAACCACATCAGCACCTAAACCGGCTTCTCCAATAACTAATGATTATGAAAAACGTAAGTTAGCTGAACAAAGAGCAACTAGAAGATTGAAAGGGGATACAGGTAAACCTGAAACTAAAAAAAGAGAATTAAAATTAACAGTATCAAGAGCTTTAAGTGATGAGATTGAAGCAAGATCAAGAAGTATGGCTTCGCTTAAAAGAGCAAAATTAAAAGAAAATAGAGAACTTACTAAAGAGGAAATTCAAGAAAGCTTAAAGCCTGTAAAAAGAGATGTAAATATTCCTGAAGCAATAACAGTGAGAGAACTATCTAACAGAATGGCTGAGCAATCAAACAATGTTATCAAACATTTATTTGGAATGGGTGTTACGGTTACTATCAATCAAACATTAGCAGCAGATACTGCTGAATACTTAGTAAAAGAATTTGGCCACAATCCGATTAGAGAAACAAAAGCAGAAGAAATTATTCAAAAAATAAAAGAGTCTAGATCTGAAAATTTAAAGAATAGACCACCAATCGTAACTGTGATGGGCCACGTCGATCATGGAAAGACCTCGGTATTGGATGTTTTAAGAAGTGCGAATGTTGTCTCTGGGGAATTTGGTGGAATAACACAACACATTGGAGCTTACCAAATACAACATGAATCTAATAAACTGACTTTTATTGATACACCAGGTCATGCTGCATTTACAGAAATGAGAGCTAGAGGATCAAAATTAACAGACGTTGTAGTATTAGTAGTTGCTGCGGATGATGGTGTTAAACCTCAAACAATTGAATCTATAAAACATGCAAAAGCTGCGAACGTTCCAATAGTTGTAGCAATTAACAAGTGTGATCTACCTGAGGCAGATCCACAAAAAATAAAGAACCAACTTTTAGAATACGAACTTATTGCAGAAGATCTATCGGGAGATACTTTAATGGTTGAAATTTCTGCAAAAAATAAAAAAAATTTAGATAAGTTAGTAGAGTCGATTGTTCTACAAGCAGAAATTTTAGACTTAAAAACTGACTTTGAATCTAAAGCTACAGGAATTGTTCTAGAATCTAAAATTGATATTGGCAGAGGAGCTGTTGCAACAGTTGTGGTTACATCTGGAACAATTAAAAAAGGTGATTTCTTTGTTAGTGGATTAAAATGGGGAAAAGTAAGAGCTTTAATTAATGATAAAGGAGAAAATGTTAATGAAGCACCACCATCAATGCCAGTTGAAATTCTTGGAATTAATGGAGCGGCTAAATCTGGAGATGATTTTATTGTACTAGATTCAGAAAAAGAGGCAAAAACATTAAGTCAGAATAGAGCAGAAGAAAGCAAAGCTGGTGGAAGTCCTTTAACTTTTGCTACTCAAGACTCAGCTTTTGCTGATAAGTCAGCTGCAGAATTAAATATTATCATAAAATCAGATGTTCATGGATCTGCAGAGGCAATCAAAAGTGCAATTAATCAAATTACCCATGATGAAGTAAAACCTAAAATAATTTTATCTGATATTGGAATGGTAACAGAAACAGATGTAACTTTAGCAAAAGCATCTAACGCTGCACTAATTGCATTCAATGTTAAACCAAGTAAGGAAGCAAAAAAATTAGCAGAAAATGAAAAAATTGAAATCTCTTCTTATAATATTATTTATGAAGTTTTGGATTATATTAAATTAAGAATGTCAGGACTTCTTGCTCCAGATGTTCAGGAAAAAATTATTGGTACAGCTCAAATTTTAGAAATTTTCAAAGTTTCAGGTACAGGAAAAGTTGCAGGCTCAAAAGTAACTGAAGGTGAAATAACTAGTGGCGCAAGTGCTAGGGTAGTAAGAGATGGAGCAATTATTTATACGGGTAAAATAAGTACTATTTTTAGAGAAAAAGATCAGGCAAAACAGGTTAGTAATGGCCAAGAGTGTGGAATAACGCTTAAGGACTTTATCGATTTCCAGAAAAACGATACAATAGAGGCCTTTAGTACCACTACAACGGACAGAACAGTATAATGGCTGATAGAATAGGAAAACCAGTATCACAGAGACAATTGCGTGTTGGAGAGATGATTAGGCAATCTTTAGGCATGATTTTTGCCAGAAATGAAGCTAAGGTCCCAAATTTAGAAACTAATACTATAACGGTTACTGAAGTAAAAATGAGTCAAGACCTTAAAATTGCAAAAGCTTACGTATTACCATTAGGTGGTAAAGATTCGGAGTTAGTTATTAAAAAATTAAAAGAATACTCTTTCTTAATTAGAAAAGCTTTATCTAAAAAAATAATTATGAAATATTTACCAAAAATACTTTTTGCTAAAGACGACTCATTTGAGTACGCAGAAAAAATAGAAAACTTAATAAAACAAACAAATAAATAGGAAAATAAATAGTATGACGAAAAAAGCAGAAGAATTAAAAATGCACGAGAAGGACACTGGTTCTTCAGAAGTACAAATTGCATTATTAACAGAAAAAATTGAAACTCTTTCAGCACACATTAAACAATTCAAAAAAGATAAACACTCTTCAGTTGGATTATTAAGAGCAGTAAATAGAAGAAAAAAATTGTTAGAATATTTAAAGAAAAATAAATTTGATTCTTACAAAAATGTATTAACTCAATTAAATTTAAGAAAATAGACAGAAGGAAACGGAAAATAGATGTTCAAAGTATACAAGAAGGAAATTGAAGTAGCAGGTAAGAAGATAAGTTTAGAAACAGGTAAAGTAGCAAGACAAGCAGACGGAGCAATCATTGCTTCATGTGGTGAAACAGTTATTTTAGCAACAGTAGTAGGTGCCAAAAAAGTAAATCCAGATATGGATTATTTTCCTCTGTCTGTAAATTACCAAGAAAAATATTATGCAGGTGGTAAAATTCCTGGTGGATATTTTAAAAGAGAGGCAAGACCAACTGAAAGTGAACAATTGATTTCAAGATTAATTGATAGACCCATCAGACCTTTGTTTCCAAGTGAATTTAAAAATGAAGTTCAGTTGTTACCAACTGTAATTTCATATGATAAAGACAATCAACCAGATATTTTAGCAATTACAGCTTCATCAGCTGCATTAGCCATTTCAGGAATGCCATTTATGGGACCAGTAGGTGCTTCAAGAGTTGGTTTAGTTGATGGAAAATACATATTAAACCCATCAAAAGCTGAGTTAGAAAACTCTACTTTAGATTTAGTTGTAGCTGGTACTAAAGATGCTGTGCTGATGGTTGAGTCAGAAACGTCAGGTTTAACAGAAGAAGTAATGTTAGATGCAGTTAAGTTTGGTCACGAAGGTTTTGTTCCAGTAATCGAAATGATCGAGGAACTTGCAAAAGAATGCAGGAAACCAGAATGGACTGTTGAGAAAAAAGATTTATCGGAAGTTAAGAAAAAACTTGAAGAAAACTTTACAGAAGATTTAACTAAAGCTTTTGCAACAATAGACAAACAAGAACGATCAAATCAAATTTCAGAAATTTCTGATAAAGCAAAACAACTTTTTGCAGAGGATGAAAATTATTCTGATTTTAACGTTAATGATGAATTAAAAAATCTTGAAAAGAAAATTGTTAGAACTGACATTCTTAAAAATAAAAAAAGAATTGATGGCAGAGGTTTAGCTGATGTAAGAGCTATTGAGTGTGAGGTTGGTGTTTTACCAAGAACTCACGGATCAGCTCTATTTACTAGAGGTGAAACACAAGCGATTGTAGTTACTACTTTAGGTACATCTGATGATGAACAAAGATTGGAAAGTTTAGATGGACAGCATAGAGAAAGATTTATGCTTCATTACAACTTCCCTCCTTTCTCAGTTGGTGAAACTGGAAGAATTGGAACTGGAAGACGTGAAGTTGGTCATGGAAAATTAGCATGGAGAGCAATTAACTCTTCATTACCTCCAAAGGAAGAGTTTCCATATACTTTCAGAATAGTGTCAGAAATTACAGAATCCAATGGTTCTTCATCAATGGCAAGTGTTTGTGGTGCATCTCTTGCACTTATGGATGCTGGAGTGCCAATTAAAGAGCCAGTTGCAGGTATTGCAATGGGGTTAATTAAAGAAGGCGATGACTTTAGTGTCTTGTCAGATATTTTAGGTGATGAAGATCACCTAGGAGATATGGATTTTAAGGTTGCCGGAACTAAAGATGGAATTACTTCGCTTCAAATGGATATTAAAATTACAGGTATCACATTTGAAATCATGGAGCAGGCTTTAAAACAAGCAAAAGAAGGAAGAATTCATATCTTAGGTGAAATGAACAAAGCTTTAAGTGAATCAAGAGCTGATGTTGGTGAACACACTCCAAAAATGGAACAAATTACTGTTGATAAAAAAGATATTGCAGCTGTAATTGGAAAAGGTGGAGCAACGATTAGAGAAATTGTTGAAAAATCAGGTGCTAAACTAGATGTGAACGATGAAGGTGTGGTAACTGTTGCTGCTCCGGACGAAGAGTCTAGAAACATTGCTATGCAAATGATCAAAGACATCACAGCAAAAGCTGAACTAAATAAAATTTACTCAGGTAAAGTAATGAAGATTATGGAGTTTGGTGCATTTGTAAATTTCTTAGGCAAACAAGATGGTCTTGTTCACATTTCAGAACTTGCTACTAAAAGAGTAGAAAAAGTTACTGATATTGTTAAAGAAGGTGACGAAGTAAAAGTTAAAGTGATTGGTTTCGATAGAGGTAAAGTTAAACTTTCTATGAAACAAGCTGCTGAATAATTTTTAAATTAAAATTCTAAACCCCTGGAATGAAAGTTCTGGGGAGTTTTTTTATGGGGCTTTTATTAAAAACCTTACACACTCTTTTGTTTTGCTGGAAAGTATTCTACTTCTGAAAAACGATCTGTCGGAAAAATCCAATAAAATTCAAGGGTTTCTTTTCCATTATTTTTTAAGGCATGTTCAGCATTTCCAGCTATATAAACTACATCGCCCTTTTTAATTGTTTCAAGTTTACCTGATTTATTTAAAATTCCCGTACCATTGGTAACCACATATATTTCTGCTGGTGAGTGATAATGAAGTGTTAAATCTCCACCAGGCACTATTTCAGCAAAACCAAGGGATAAACCAGAACTACCATCAAAATCTGCATCAATTAAAAATTTCCACCTTACTCCAGGATACTTTTCAGTTGATGACCATTCTTGACTCAAAACAGAAGCAAGATTTTTTACAAAAATCATTCAAAATCTTAGCTTATGTCTTATTTTTTTTAAATATAAATTATTAAGTCTAAAAAATTCTTCCAAATTTTTTTAACTAAATTTAACTATATTTTAGGTAATATTTTTAGGATCTGGCATTCCAACCTTGTTATATCCAGCATCTACGTAATGAATTTCACCAGTAACACCATTTGCAAGGTCGCTTAATAGATATAATGCTGAATTTCCAACATCATGAATATCTACGTTTCTTTTAAGGAAAGAATGATCTTCATTCCACTTGTATAAGAACTTTGCATCTCCAATAGCAGAAGCTGCCAAAGTCTTAATGGGTCCAGCACTTATAGCATTCACTCTCATGCCTTTAGCACCTAAATCTCTTGCAAGGTACTTAACACTTGCCTCAAGAGCTGATTTACAAACACCCATTACGTTATAATTTGGAATAGCTTTAGTAGATTCGTAAGTTAAGGTTAACATGCTTCCACCTTCTTTCATTATTTTAGATGCTTCTTTTGCAACTTCTGTAAATGAAAAACATGAGATTAACATACTTCTTAAAAAGTTTTCTCTAGTAGTGTTTAAATACTCACCTGATAATTCTGATTTATCTGAAAATGCAACTGCGTGAACCACAAAATCTATTTGTCCCCATTCAGATTTAATATCTTCAAAAAGTTTTATTACTTCTTCTTTATTCTCAACATCACAACTAAATGTAGCTTTTGAATTTAATTTTTCTGCTAAAGGGATTACTCTTTTCTTTAATGCATCACCAAGATAAGTGAATGCAAGTTCTGCTCCAGCTTCTGCAAGTTTCTGCGAAATACCCCAAGCGATAGACCTTTCATTGGCAACGCCCATGATTAATCCTCTTTTGCCTTTCATTAAACTCATTTAAACCTTTTCAAAAATTAAAGTTGCATTTGTTCCACCAAAACCAAAGCTGTTAGACATAACAGAGTTTAATTTAACATCTGTTTCAGTTTTAGTAACGATTGGGAATTTTTTTGCTTCATCATCCATTTCAGTGATGTTAGCTGAAGCTGTGATAAAATTATTTTTCATCATGATTAAACTATAAATTGCCTCATGAACTGAAGCAGCACCTAGTGGGTGACCAGAAAGGGATTTAGTAGAACTTATTTTTGGTACCTCAGCACCAAATGCTTCTCCAACACCTCTAAGTTCTGTTATATCTCCAACAGGAGTTGAAGTTCCGTGAGTGTTTAAGTAGTCCATTTTATTCTTAGCAGTTGCTAAAGCCATTTTCATACATCTAACAGCACCTTCACCAGATGGGGCTACCATATCATACCCGTCAGAAGTCGCGCCATAGCCTGTTAATTCAGCATATATGTTTGCACCTCTTGCTTTTGCATGCTCGTATTCCTCAAGCACCAAAACTCCACCACCACCTGCTATTACAAAGCCATCTCTAGTCTTATCATAAGCTCTAGAAGCAGTTTCAGGCGCATCATTGTATTTAGAAGATAATGCAGTCATCGCATCAAACATTGCAGTCATTGCCCAGTGTAATTCTTCACTACCACCTGCAAACACAACGTCTTGTTTACCCATTTGAATTAATTCACTTGCATGACCGATACAGTGTCCGCTAGTTGCACACGCAGAACTCATCGTATAATTAACTCCTTTAATTTTAAAAGGTACAGCAAGAGTTGCTGAAGATGTACTAGCCATAGTTCTTGGAACAATAAATGGTCCCATTAACTTTGGAGTTTTGGCTCTAGTCTTATCAACTGATAAAACAACATTCTCTATTGAAGGACCCCCAGAACCCATAACTATTCCAGTTTTAAAATTACTTATATCCTTATCCTCTAATCCTGAATCCTTAATAGCTTCTTTCATTGCAATGTAATTATATGCAGATCCAGAGCCCATAAATCTGATAGTTTTTCTATCGACATGTTCTTCAAGTTTAATATTTGGTTTGCCATGAATGTGGCTTCTTAAATTATGCTCTTTATATTCCTCGCAAAAAGATATTCCAGATTTTGAATTTAAAAGAGATTGATAAACTTCTTCTTGATTATTCCCCAAACAAGAAACAACTCCCAAACCTGTAACTACTACTCTTCTCATTATTTAAATAACCCCACTTTTAAACTTTCTGCTGAATATATTTTCTTGTCATCGGCAAATACTAAACCATTTGCCAAACCAACTGTTGTTCCACCTGGTGCCATAATTTTTTTCATATCAATTTCATATCTTACATTTTTAACATTTTGTAAAACTTCACCAGTGAATTTTACTGTACTCACGCCTAAAGCTCTCCCTTTGCCTGGATTGCCAAGCCAACCAAGATAAAAACCTACTAACTGCCACATAGCATCCAAGCCAAGACAACCTGGCATAACAGGGTCTCCTTTAAAGTGACAATCAAAAAACCAAAGGTCTTCTTTGATATCAAGCTCTGCTTTTAAAGAGCCTTTACTAAAAGCACCATTGTCCTCGTTGATTTCTGTTATTCTATCAAACATGAGCATTGGTGGAAGCGGTAATTTTGCATTACCTGGGCCAAAAAGTTCGCCATTTCCGCAGCTTATTAGCTCATCATATGTGAATGAGTTTTTTTTCATAAATTTCAGTCCCTTAATACTTGATTTATGATGATTATAATATAGAAATAGTTTAGAATTATTATAAACAACAATGAATAATATTAATATATACAAAGAAAAACTGAGAGAATCTGGCTTAAGACCAACTAGACAAAGGTTAAAAATCTGTGAAGTATTGTTTTCACCTGAAAAAACTTTTCATTTTACAATAAATGATTTGACCAAAATTATTGAAGAAAAGTTGAGTGAAAAAATTTCCCTAGCAACAGTTTATAATACAATTCATGCATTTAAGAAAAAAGGATACTTAAAAGAAATTTCAATTAATAGTGATAAAAGTTATTTTGACACTAACGTAACTGAACACCATCACTTTTTTGACGAAGATACAAATGAGTTGATTGATTGTAGCAACGAAGAAATTGATTCAGTGAATATAAAAAGAAATATCACAGGAAAAAAAATAAAATCAGTAGAAGTATTGATTAAAGTTGCAACTGATAATCAAACTCAAAAATAATTCAATAATTTCAATAATTTAATAATTACATTAAAATAATTCTAAACTGTTGACTTACAGTTTAGAATGATTATATGTTCACCATAATCATTAAGGAGAAAAATATGCCATTAAAAGGAAGTAAAACAGAAGAAAACTTAAAGGATGCATTTGCAGGTGAGAGCCAAGCAAACAGACGTTATTTATATTTTGCTCAAAAAGCAGATATCGAAGGCTATAACGATGTAGCATCAGTATTTAGATCTACAGCTGAAGGTGAAACAGGTCATGCACATGGACACCTTGAGTATCTTGAAGAAGTTGGAGATCCAGCAACGGGACTGCCAATTGGTGAGACTAAAGCAAATTTAGCTTCAGCAGTACAAGGTGAAACTCATGAATATACAGACATGTACCCAGGTATGGCAAAAACAGCTAGAGAAGAAGGTTTTCCAGAAATAGCTGATTGGTTTGAAACTTTAGCAAAAGCTGAAAAATCACACGCAGGTAAATTCCAAAAAACATTAGAATCTATTGCGTAAATAAAACTTAATTTATGGTGGGGTTTTCCCCCACCATTAAATCCTAAAATTTTAAATATGAGTAAAGAAGGCAGTATAGACGCACCCATTAGACACCCAATCAATTTTGAGCATCCAGATTTTTTAGATCCTAAAAAATTAGATGACGAAATGAGAAGAGCATTCGATATCTGCCATGGATGTAGAAGATGTTTTAATTTATGTGACTCGTTTCCAAAATTATTTGACATGATAGATGAGTCAGAAAATGAGGATGTAGAAAGTTTAAAAAGTGAACAGTTTGAACCTGTAGTAGATGCTTGCACATTGTGTGATATGTGTTTTATGACCAAGTGTCCTTATGTACCGCCACACGATTTTGATTTAGACTTTCCTCACTTAATGTTGAGATACAGAACAGCTCAAAAAAAATTAAATAAATTACCTGCAGTACCGGCACAATTAGCTCGAATTGATAGAAATGCAAAAATTGGTGTAATGTTATCATCACTTATAAACTGGGCATCAAACATTAAAAATACATTTTTTAGAAAAATATTAGAATTAGTTGCTGGAATTGATATGAGGGTTAAGCTTCCAACCTACAATTCAGAAACATTTACAAAATATTTTAAAAAAAATAATATTCCAGTAAACAGTGAAGCTCCATCTAAAGATAGAAAAGTTGTAATTTATTCAACATGCTTTGTTAATTTTAATAAAAAAGACACTGGTGTAGCTGCATTAAAAGTTTTAAAAAAAAATGGAGTAGAGGTTCAAGAAGCTTACCCAGGTTGTTGTGGAATGCCTTATCTTGAGCAAGCAGATTTACCAAAAGTTGTGGAGCAAGCCAAAAAAGTTTCCAAAGATTTATTAGAGTGGATAGACAAGGGTTATCAAATTATTACTCTAACAGCCAGCTGTGGTCTAATGTTAAAATTTGAATGGCCTTTGCTATTGCCAAACGATGAAAATATTAAAAGACTTTCAAAAAGTGTTAGTGATATAGATGAGTATATCGTTGATATAGCACAAAACGAAGGCTTAGCAGAGGGCTTACAAGAAATTGATGGTGGGGTTACAGTTCACAACGCTTGTCATGCAAGAGCACAAAATATGGGTATTAAATCTAGAGATATGCTCAAATTTATTCCGAATATAAAAATGGATGTTGTTGAAAGATGTGCTGGTCACGGAGGAACTTTTGGTGTCATGAAGGAAACTCACGATCTAGCTATAAAAGTTGGAACACCAACAGCAAAACAAATTAAAAATAAAAATAATAAATACATGGCTTCAGATTGTCCTTTGGCAGGCAAGCATTTGAAACAATTAGAAACAGACACAAATATTTCAAATGATGAGGCACTTCATCCTATCGAATTGATGGCAAAAAGTTATAGATTGTAATTATGAGTAAAGAAAAAAGACAAATAGAAAAAGAAGACTTACTACCATCTGATGTTTACGCAAAAAGTAGAAAACAAATCAGAAAAGATTTAGTTGAGTTTAAAAAAGATAGAAGAATAGCACTTGGTCCTTATGCTACCTTTTATTTTGAAAGTTTTGAAACTATGGTTGCCCAAGTTCAAGAAATGCTTCACATCGAAAAAGGTGGAGATGAGCAATTAAAAGATGAATTAATAGCCTACAATCCCTTAGTACCAAGTGGAAAAGAACTTATAGCAACTTTAATGTTTGAAATTGATAATCCAATTTCAAGAGCTAAATTTTTAGGTAAAGTCGGAGGTATTGAAGAAAAGGTATTTATGAAAATTAATAATGAAATTGTTAAAGCAGTTCCAGAAGCAGATGTTGACAGAACATCAGCAGAAGGAAAAGCTTCTTCAGTACAGTTTATCCATTTCAAATTAAATGATGATCAAATTTCTAAATTTAAATCAGATAGTGCAATTATTGAACTTGGGATTGATCATAAAGAGTATACTCACACAACAAAACTATCAGAAAATAGCATTAAATCGCTATGTGATGATTTTATCTAATAGAACCCCAAATATTTTCAGTTTTGACCCAGCCTGAATAATTTTCAGTTTTTACGTTACACCATATATTTTTACATTTTTTTAAGATTAATAGTCTTCCCTTTTCTAGTTTGGCTATTGGTTTTGAAAAGTTAGATGGTTTTTTATATAAAATTTTATCTTCTAAAATAATAATAGAATTTGATTTTTTAATCTGAGAAATGTGGATCCATCCACTATTATTTTTTAAATCTACAATTCTCCTAAAATTTTCTTTTTGATCTATTTGTTTTATCGGTAAATTTATTTTTTTATAAATATATTTGATTTTTGAATCAAAACTTGGTCCATATCGAACATTTACTTTACTTTTTTTTAAAGAAAGAAACTTTTCTTCTGCCATTGAAAATTGACCAAATAAAACTGATAGACACAAAAACCAGATAGCTATTTTTTTTATCATTTACAAAAACAGTTTTTTCTTTTTTTAAGTTTAACTTTTCTAAAATTTAATTGTAATAAATCTAAGATAAAAATATATCCATCAAGACTTTTTCCAATACCAAGTATTTTCTTTAAAACTTCATTTGCTTGTATTGTTCCAATTATACCAGCAACAGTGCCAAGAATACCTTCTGACTCGCAATTTAATAAGTCATCTGAAATATCAGAGTCTTGAAAAAAACATCTTAAACATGGAATTTTTTTATTTTTAAAATTAAAAGTAAATATATGACCGTCAAATTTACTTATGGCTCCGGTTACAAGTATTTTTTTAAATTTATAACAAAAATCATTTAATAAAAATTTTGTTGAAAAATTATCAGAACCATCAACTATATAATCATAATCTTTTATAATTTTCTTAAAGTTATTTTTATCAAGTCTTATTTTGTAAATTTTAATTTTAATACTTGGGTTTATTTTTTTAATTTTAACCCTTGCTACTTGAACTTTAAATTTTCCTATATCGCTGGTGTTATAAAGACTTTGTCTGTGTAGATTAGATAAATTAACTTTATCATCATCAACTATACCTATCGAACCAACTCCAGCTCTTGCAAGAAATTCTGCAACAGGAGATCCTAGACCACCCATTCCAACAATTAAAACTTTTGAAGATATAATTTTTTTTTGTCCAATAGTGCCAATATCTTTTAGTACTATTTGTCTTGAGTATCTTTCTATTGATGCTTTTTTTAATTGGCTATTCATTTACCTGTTGAGCCAAATCCACCATCACCTCGCAATGTATCAGGTAAATTATCTGTTTCTTCAAACTCCATCTTAATTACAGGCATTAAGACCATTTGTGCTATTCTATCTTTATTGTTGATAAGGAAATCTTCTTTACTATGATTAAAAAGTATAACTTTAATTTCTCCTCTATAATCACTATCAATTGTCCCCGGAGTGTTTAAAACTGTAATACTTTTTTTAGCAGCCAAACCAGATCGAGGACGAATTTGAACTTCATAATCCTCTGAAAATGCCATTGAAAGCCCTGTAGGAACCAAATATGAGCTATTAGGTGCTATTCTAATAGGCTCCTCTATAAAAGCCATCAAATCCATACCTGAAGCACCATCTGTTTTGTAAGCAGGTAATTCTACTTTAGGATTTAATTTTTTGATTAATACTTTAGCCACTGAATTTTAATTTAATCTTTTAATAACTCTATCTACTATTTCATCAGAAATTTCAGATTTACTTTTTATTGCAAGCCTTTCATCATCCATATTTTTATCTCTATAATAAATCGAAACTTCATTAAAACTAGAGTCAAATCCAATTGCTTTATTGGAAACATCATTTGCAATTATCCAATCACAGTTTTTTTCATCTAATTTTTTTTTTGCATTTTCTTCTATATTATTAGTTTCTGCAGCAAATCCAATTACCAACTTTGGTCTAAGAGAATTATGTTTTGATACATAATTTAAAATATCGATATTTTTTTCTAGTTCTAGATTTAATTTTTCTTGCTTTTTAATTTTGCTATTACTTATTTCTTTAACTTTAAAGTCAGCAACAGCTGCTGAAAAAATTGCTACATCTGTTGGTAAATTATTTTGTGTAGCTTTAAGCATTTCATCTGCAGTTTCTACTTTAATTAAGTTTATATTGTTGCCTACTTCTAAATTTGTAGGTCCAGAAATTAAAGTGGTTTGAAATCCTTTTTTAGCAAATGCTTTTGCTAAAGCATAACCTTGTTTTCCAGAAGATTTATTTGTTATAAATCTTACAGGGTCAATATATTCATTAGTTGGTCCAGCTGTTATTAAGGCTTTTAATTTATAATTTTTATTTAATTCACTAAAGTATAAATTAATTTCTTGAACAATATCATCTGGTTCGGTCATTTTACCTTCACCAAATTCTCCACAGGCCATATTTCCAATTTCAGGACCTATAATTTTATAACCAAATGATTTTAATTTTTTAAGGTTTTCTTTCGTTGATGGATGGTCCCACATTCTAACATTCATTGCTGGTGTTAAAAAAATATCTTTATCTGAAGCCAAAATTACAGTTGAAGCAAGATCATCTGAAGCCCCTGTGCTTAATTTTGAGATTGTATTAGCGGTAGCTGGAGCTACAACAATTAAGTCTGCCCATCTAGACAATGAAATATGATCCATTTCAGCCTCATTTTCAGGGCTAAATAAATCGTCATAAACTTTTTCTTGAGACAGTGAGGCAACGGACAAAGGAGTTACAAATTCTTTAGCACTTTTAGTAAGAATAGTTTTAACCTTTGCACCTAATTTTTTTAATGATCTGATTAATTCTAAACTTTTGTAAGCAGATATGCCACCACATATTATTAAAAGTATTTTTCTTTCAGATATATTATTCATTGTGCGAATTAAAATACTACTAGACCAAAAATTACAAGCAGTAATAAACCAACAATAGATTGATTTCTAAAGGCAGTCATTTCAGATCTTTTTTCATTTAAGGCAGTAAATGAATTTGAATTTTGGGGGATCTGTCCACTTGCTAAAAATGATAAAGCTTGATTGGCTTTATCCATAATCTCTGGAAAATCAGGCAATCTTTTAATTACTTCAGTAGTACTTTTTAAACTTTCATTTAAGGTATTAATTGGATCTTTTGTTTCTCTTAACCAACTTTCTAAAACTGGTTTTGAAGTTTCCCATATATTTGTATTAGGGTTAAGTTTTCTCGCAACACCCTCAACAACTACCATTGTTTTTTGTAACATTAATAATTGAGGTTGAGTCTGCATGTTAAATTTTTCAGTAACTTCAAAAAGTTGTTTTAATAATTTTCCCCCAGAAATATCTTTTACAGATTGACCAAAAATTGGTTCACCAATTGATCTTAATGCTTGTGCTAAATCATTAACAGGCACATCTTTAGGAACTAGACCAGCAACCAAATGTACCTCAGCAACTTTTTTGTAGTCTCTTTGAATAAATCCAAATAAAATTTCAGCTAAAAATCTTTTGCTAAGATTGTCTAATCTTCCCATTATTCCAAAATCTATAGGAACAATTTGCCCATTATCGTCAATAAATATGTTTCCTTGATGCATATCAGCATGAAAAAAACCATCTCTAACAGCATGTCTTAAAAAATGCTGAATAACATCAGAGGCTATTCTCTTAGTATCTATATTTCTTTTTTGTAAATCTTCTGTTTCACGAATAGAAACGCCTTCTACCCAATCAAGTGTCATGACATTTTCGCTTGTAAAATTCCAATAAATAGCAGGAACTCTAAAACCTGCATCATTCTTTGTATTTTCAGCATATTCATTTGCAGCCGCCGCTTCAAATCTTAAATCCATTTCTAAATTAGTTATTTCTTTAAGAAGAAAAACTACTTCTACCAATTTCAGCCTTTTTGTTTTTTTTATAAATGACTCAACCATAAAAGCAAAAAGCATCAAAGCATCTATCTCTTCATTAAATACTTTTTTTATATTTGGTCTTAAAATTTTAATAGCAACATCTTTTATGATTCCATTGTCATTTATTTTTGCTTTATGAACCTGTGCTATTGAAGCTGCTGCAACTGGTTCACTTAAATCAATGATTGAATTGAAAGTATCATCTCCTAGGTCTTTTTTAATTATTGCTTTTGCTTCAGTTAAAGTAAAAGCGGGCAATCTATCTTGTAAGCCCTCTAACTGTTTTGCTAAATCATCTCCAATAATATCAGGTCTAGTAACCAAAAATTGTCCTAACTTAATAAATGTAGTTCCCATTGATTGTAGCGACTTAGAAAGTTTTGCTCCTTCATTTTCGTTTAAATTATTTTTATTAGGTGGAGAAAAAGAAAATGAAAGTATTTGGAAGAGAATCTTAATTACTAATGGTGGTTTTTTAAACTTAGAAAGAATAGTTAATATATCAGAACGAGCTAATTTTCTTCCTAATTTAAATAAGATGAATATTTTTTTTAACATTAGATTTTCCAGCCTGAATGAATAGCTACAATTCCACCTGATAAGTTTCTATAACTGCAGTTAACAAATTTATTTTTATTCATTAAATCAATTAACTCCTCTTGATTAATAAACTCTTCAATACTTTTAACCAGATATTCATAAGGTTCTTTTTGTCCAACTATAGCTTTTCCAACTAAAGGAATAAGTTTTGAATAATTTTTATATATAAAGTCTAAATTAGAGTTTTGAATTTTAGAAAATTCTAAACATAAGTAACGACCTCCTGGTTTTAAAACTCTATAAGCTTCTGATAAAGCTTTATTTAGATCTTTAGTATTTCGTAGTCCAAAACTAATTGTATAATAATCACAAGAATTATCTTTAATAGGCAACTTTTCAGCTGGAGCAATTATCCAATTGATATTTTTATAAGTATTTAACTTTTCTTTGCCTTTACCAATCATCCCTTTATTTGGATCAACGCAAAATATTTCACCATTTTTATCAGTTGCATCTAAAAAAAGTTTACCAAGATCTCCAGTACCGCAGGCGACATCAATTAAAGTTTTATTATTTGAAGGGTTCATCCAACTTAATAGATCTTTTTTCCAAATTCTATGAACACCCAATGACATAAAGTCATTCATTAAATCATATTTGTCATAGACATTATCAAAGACACTTTGGACAAGGCCCTTTTTGTTTTGGAGATATTGCTGCATATTAAATTTATTATTTATTGATAATATAGTCTCAAATGCCAGAATTACCAGAAGTAGAAATAGTCAAACAATCGCTATCTAAAAAATTAGAGCATAAAAAAATCAAAAAAATAATAATTACGAATAGAAATTTAAGGTTTAAAATTCCTTTAAAATTTGAAGAATTATTAAAAAATAAAATTATTAAAAAAGTAACTAGATTTTCAAAGTATTTGATCTTGAATTTTTCTGATCAATCTTTTTGTTTAATTCATTTAGGGATGTCTGGAACTGTTCATTTAATAAAAAAAAATAATATTAGTAAGTTTACTAATACTAGTTTTTATAATTCACCAAGCCTACCAAAAAAACATAATCATGTTGAAATTCATTTTAAAGGTTTAAGAGTTATATACAATGATCCTAGAAGATTTGGATTTTTTAAATTTATAGAAAACAAGAAGGAACTTGAAAAAAGATTTAGTCATTTAGGACCTGAACCATTTTTTAAAAATTTTAACTTAGAATATTTAATTGGTTATTTCACAAATAAAAAAAAGGATATAAAAAGTTTCTTATTAGATCAAAAATTTGTATCAGGAATTGGAAATATTTATGCTAGTGAAATTTTATTTTTATGCAAAATTAATCCAATTACCTATGCATCAAAGTTAACCAAGCAAGATTGCAAAAAAATTATTACTTATTCAAAAAGTGTACTTAATAGGGCTATTAAAAAAGGAGGGTCAAGTATTCGAGATTTTAAAAACATCACTGGAAAAAGTGGAAATTTCCAAAAAGAATTTAGGGTTTATCAAAGAGAAAATCTAAGCTGCTTAAGAACTAAATGTAATGGGAAAATTCAGAAAATATTTATATCTAATAGGTCAACATTCTTTTGTAATACATGCCAAAAATAGGGAATTATTCTATTGACCAGTATAAATTCTCAAGCTATACCACTGCGCTTATGGCAAACACAAAATCAGCAATTAAAAGAATTAGAAGAATTGCTACACAAACATTGGTTAATAAGGCTCGTAAGAGCAAGTACAGAAATGCTATAAAAAAAATGAACCTTCTTTTGGTAGAAAAGAAAAAAGATGAAGCTCTAAAATTCTTGCCAAAGTTGAACTCTGAGTTAATGAAAGTTGCAAAAACTGGAATTATAAAGAAAGCAAATGCTTCAAGAAACATTTCGAGAATAACAAAGAAAATTTCAGGTTTATAATAAATTTATACGACTATTTTAAATTTCAACTAATAGTACTTACATCATATAAGAAATCAAATTTTTAGATTAACTATATATAGATTTAGTAAAACAATAAGAAACATAATTTATAAATCACACAATCATAGATTTTAAATTTGTAAAACTTAATCGTTCAATCAAACAACACTGTGGCAAAATAATTTTTAAGATTTAAAACAGACCACCTCTTGGTTGTAATATTATATCAGCTTAGAGAGAATATTCCCGTTTGAAATGAATCACCTATAGATTTAATTTATTTTTATTTTTACTAAATTATTTATTGCAAATATTAATTTTATTTATTTTTGCTTTTACAAAATTATTTATTGCAAAAAAATTATTTTGCTTCTAACTGACCTTATTCCTACAAATTTTT